>NZ_JAAIKO010000071.1 GCF_016107395.1 Streptomyces fildesensis | reverse complement strand
GCGGAAACCCACCCATCACCCGCGCAAACAACCCTGCGGGTCAATACACCTAGCCGTACGGGTTGAGTGCCCAGAATCGGACGGTGTCGCTGCGACGGTCGAACCACAGCTTGGTGGAATAGCCGCTGCCGTCACGGTCGAGTTCGTGCGACCGGGTCCACTGCGGGTTCTCCGGACCCTCTCCCTGGAGCGGCTTCTCGAACCACGAGGAGAAGTCATCGGCCGGCCTCTCGGAGACGAAGGCGTGGGCCGCCGTCAACTCGGCAACCTTCCCCGGTACCAGCCGGGCGAAGCCCGAGATCACCAGCTCCGGAGATGGTATGCCCCGGTCGTTGTCACGGCTACTGACCCACTTGGCGTCGGTGAGCGTGCCCAGCAACGGGAACGCCCGCTCCAGCGGTGCGGTGTCGGTGTGCCAGTCTCCCTTGGCCCCGTTCGCCACCTGACGCAGGATCCACCAGGCGGGTAGGACCGCCAGCCCCGCCCCGATCCCTATCAGCTTCCGTCGCTCCAACGTGATCCCCTCATGCCTGACTCCGGGGGCACCATATCTGGATCGTGCACCTCACTCGGACCACCTAGTGATCACAACCAAGTACGCGCCCTGGGTGTGCAGGAGCCCGGAGCCGTCAAACAGAAGGCTCCTTGGTCAGGGGGCGCAGGCCGTCAGTGTTCACCTGCTTCCCAGACCAGTTCGCCGGCGTTTCCGACGACAGCGACGCAGGCCTCCTCGGTGCCGCCGAGGGCAGCGTGCCGGAGCAAGGCCGGCTTCCCTGATTCGAGGGCGGCAGCGGTGTCTTGGAGCATGGCACCCACCGAGCTCCACAGCGGCACGCCGGGCACCCACGTCTCGTGGTCCCACAGGAGAACTGCGCCATGGCAGTCGCCGAGCCGCAGATCGACGATGAGTCCGTCACCGCCGGGGCTCATCGCAATCGGCAGGAACGACGGCAGGAACCGTGGCTCTGGTTCACCGTTCGCGTCGAAGGATGCCCCTTCCTGTTCTGCGACCAGCAACCAGATCTCTCGCGTCTCCAGGGCTTGGTCCAAGCCCACCGGAGCATACGATCCAGGGATCCAGAAGTCGGCGCTGACACCGTCCAGGGTCCACCACTCGTGTACTTCGGTGGGGAGTGCTATCGCGAGATCTGCCTCGACTGCGCGGAGTTGACCCTCGTCCGCAGCCGGTCTTATGGGGGGCTTGTGGAGGCGGTCCCTGAACCAGGCATCGATGCGATCCCACGACGTACGCACTTCATGATCAATCGAGGTCATGGTCGGAAGTCTCTCAGGGAGCTCTGACAAGGCGCTCCGCACCGGCGGACCCGTGACTGGGCCAGCGAAGGTGCCGCCCGTTGAACCACTGCTCGTGCCATGATCCCCGGCAACCGGAAGGACGGTGACACCCTCAGCGGTGTGCTGCTGCGCCTCAGGCACGCTCTCTCGACAACCCGTAGGTGCCGCTCCAGCGGGCGTCGGACGGCCATCTGGCTCGCCCCTGACAGTAAGGGGCGATTCACCCGGAAGGTACGGAGCTACGGGAGGCTGCAGACGCCGGCCGACAGCCGCCCCGTGGGGCGGCCGGCCGTTGCGTGTACGTGAAGGGAGGGGCTGTCGGAGGCCACCGCCGGACATGCGGAGGGATTTCGGCGGCATCTCGAAAGTCGGCGTCTCCATCGCGCGCAGGCTGCTCCACCCCGACTGGACGACCGGACCGCAAGGTATGAAGCGCATGAGAATTCCCGGCCGAGTCTTAGCCGATGGCACGCACCGATCGGAAGCGGCCCACTGAGCGCTGAAGCGGAGCGCTCTCGTGACAGGTGCTGACCCGCTCGTGTGCGAGCCGCTCCGGGTGCGGCCGCGTCGCTCTTCGGCGGCACTTGTGTGATGGCGCTGCCGGGCACCACGGCGAACCGATATCGCTCGACTGCCGGTGATCCACACCCGCGTCGCCCACGGTGACTTCAGCCCGCCCCATGTGGCTCCCGCCCCTGCCGGCGCGTCATGTCGCGCCGGGGCACCCACCGCACGGACTGGACCCTCCTTGTCGCTCCAGCACCCGCCGTTCCCCCGAAGAGGAGAGAGACACCCGCCATGCCCGCACAGCATCATCCCTGGCTGCGCGGCAGCGCCGGCAAGCGCAACGGGCGGGATGCCGGGGCGCCTCGACCGACCCCAACGGACCGATTCCGCACGTGCCGGGCCACGGCAACCCCTGGCTCGACACGTGGTTCTGCACCAACCCCCTCTCTACTGAGACGAAGGTCTGAAAAACCATGAAGAAGTTCCTCGTACTCCTCGGGGCACTCGCCCTGGCCACCGCCAGTGGAACGGCGACCGCTGTCGCCTCCTGTTCCCCGTCCGCTGACCGGTGGACCGAGACCGGTGTCTCGTATGTCGACTCGCAGGCCGGTGGGCAGGGCCTGGCGTCCTGGAGCAACCACAGCCTGCTCTTCCGGGGCGGCGGCTCCATCCCCCAGGACCTCAGAGACCAGGGCTGGACCCACATCGGCGACCCGGAGATCGCCCGCCAGCACATCTTCGACGCCTACCAGGGCAATGGCGGTACGACAGCCAAGATGTTCGCCGTCACCACCCCGGGCGGGAAGCGCCTCGTCTACACGCATCAGCTCCAAGGCGACGAGCGGATGAACAACTCCTTCGCCGCCGTTTCCCCCGACGCGCAGTGGCTGGTCTCGGGCGAGTGGGACCAGCAGGACCGACTCCTGGTCTTTCCCGCACCGGTCTTCAACACCCGGGCGCCCGCGGGTGGCGGCGAGCTTCCCGAGGCAGGCCGGATCTCCCTGGACCACCCCGTACGGGACATCCAGGGCTGCGACTTCGTCTCGGCGAGGCGCCTGGTGTGCGCCTCCGACGACAGCACCCTGTCGCTGTGGCCGGTGGAGCGCCCGCTGTTCCAGGTGGACCTCGGCCGGGCACTCGACGGCAAGCCCGTCACTGGCCACGTCTCCGTCATCCTCCCGCTCCCGCAGCGCTCCGCCTGCGCGGGAACCGGGTTCGAGACCGAAGGCGTGGACTACGACGCCCGCACTCGCACCCTGCGGGTCGAGATGATCCCGCCCGGCGAGTGCGCCGCCTCCACCGCCGTCTACACATATCGCGCCCGCTGACGCTGTTCTCGGGCCCGGTTTTCGGACCCGGGCCGGGTCGGGCAGCGGACTGCCCGGCCCGGCCCCGCCCACGAAGGCAGGTCCCCAACTCACAGGTCGATTCTCTGCGGGCACCTGGGGACCGGCCCTACCCAAGGCGCAATTTGCCGAGCGGGGACGCCCTGTCCGCGGAGTCCGGGCCCACCCGGAGAGCCCACCTACGCAGGAGGAGATCTGTGTCCGAGCCGGCGGTTGACGAAGTCGAATCGCCCATGATGCAGGCCTTCCATAACCTGCCCGAACTGTCGCAGAGAATCCTGTTGCACACCCTCGGGAGACAAGCCGGACTCACTACACCCCTACCGGAACTGAGCCCCGACACAGCGGACCCCCGTCCGCTCGAGCCCTCGGTGGCCTCTACGAGGCGTACCTCCGTACCTATGCCGCGCAGGCCCCCAGCCGGGACTGCCGTCACCTGGTCGCCGTGCTGAACGACAACGTCAAATACGGAGCCTTCAAGGACTTCGACCAGCATGCGGCTGCATGCGAAAGCTGCTTCTTGGCCCGGACCGAGATCATCGCGATCTACGCAAGCCTTGTCATTCTGCGGGTCGAACTTCGGCGGCCGGCCGCCGCTGCCGTAGTGGCCGCGATCACCCCATCCGGACGGGCGGATTGAGGTGCGCCGCATATTGAGCCTGCGGCATCCCACGTCTGCTCTCGCGCCACGGCCAGGTCCAGGACCGTGATGCCGACAGCGCGGCAACGCGCTCAGCCGATCGGATCCGGTGCGAAGGAGCCCCCGCCGAACCTCCTGAGGGCTGTCCCACAACCCCGCTTCTACCGTGGCACCCGGACCGTGAAGACGGAGCCGAGGCCGGGAGCGCTCGTCACCGACACTGTTCCGTCGTGCGCCTCGGTCAGCTTGCGGGTGATGGCCAGGCCCAGGCCGCTGCCGCCGGTCTGCCGGGTGCGGGACTTGTCCGCACGCCAGAACCGGTCGAAGACATGCGGCAGATCTGCCGGGTCGATGCCACTCCCGGAGTCGGCGATTTCCATGAGCAGTTCGTCGCCCTCCACACGGGATCGCAGCACGACGCGGCCCCCGTTCGGTGTGTGCCTGATCGCGTTGGAGACGAGGTTGCTGATCACTTGACGCAGTCGCACCGGGTCGGCGTACACCTCCAATTGCTCTGCGGCGTCGATGAACAGCGCGACGCCTGCCGGGCCGGCGGCCCCGTGATGGGCCGCTGCCACCTGCTCCAGTACCTGACGGACCTGGAGCCCTTCACGGTGCAGTACGAGGCTTCCGGCTTCGGCCGCGGCGAGGTCGCGCAGGTCGTCGATGATGTGGTGGAGCAGCATCGCCTCGTCCAGCAGAAGGGCGAGCAGATGGTGGTCGGCCGGTGTGAGACCGTCCTGGGCCGCCTCCAGCCAGCTGCGGATGTTGGTCAGCGGGGTGCGCAGCTCGTGTGCTACGTCGCTGACCATGGCTCTGCGTTGCCGTTCCAGGGTCTCCCTGCGCTCGGCGAGGTCGTTGAAGGCCACGGCGACACGTCCGATCTCGTCCTGGGTCAGCACCGGGACCCGCACCGCCTCGTCGGCCGGGCGCTGGGCCGCCGCGATCAAGGCGCGCAGCGGGCGGACCAGCCGGAGGCCCAGCAGGACGGTCACGGCGCAGGCGACGGTGAGGACGATGCCCGCGGCGCCCGAGATCCGAAGGGTGTTCGCCGCCGACAGTTCGATGGAGGTTCCGCCCGGATTTCCGCGATCGGAGACGAACAGCAGAACGGGGGGCGAGACGTAGGGGCGGAGTTGCTGTCGGCGGCCGTCGTTCACGCACTCCTGTGCGGCGCGGTCCGAGTTCTCCTTGTCGCTGTTCCCGCGGAAGCGCCAGGAGAAGTCAGGGAACACCTCGACAGGTGGTCTGGCCTGCTGTCGCAGACACTCCGAGGCCAGTTCGCCGACCTGGGTGAGCGGCAGTTCCTCCGATCCGAACGGCAGCTTGAGCAGGTCGATGCCGCAGTCCTTCGCCAGCTTCGCCCGGCTGTCGGCTTCGGGCCCGGTGAGCTGGATCGTGAAACGTCTGCTGGGCAGGAGGACGGCCTTGGCGGCGATCTGCCTGGAGGTCAGGCAGTCGGTGATCTTGCGCACTCTCAACCGCTCCTGGTCCTGCTCCTTTTGTTCCAGGAGAAAGGGGCCGACCGCGCGCGGGTCGATGGGGCCGTCGCTCTCCTGGGACAGGACCGGATCGAGTCGCAGCGGGTCGATGGAGGCGGATGGCTTGTCCGGAAGGAGGACCGTCGATTCCGAGCTCGCGATGCGGGTACGGGCGGAGGTCGTGAGGGTGATCGCCCTGCCGGTTCCCGCTGCCAGCTCGCGGACCAGTCCCTGAACCCCGCCCCAGTCGGTGTGGGTGGCCGAGTAGCCGATCAGGGCGTCGTAGATGCGGGCGTCGGCCTTCGACGACCGGCCCTGCTCCGTGTTGATCGCTCGTGTGGTGGTGGTGACGGCGAGCCAGGTGGTCGCGGCCACCGAGCAGATCGCGACCAGAAGGGATGCGAAGAGCAGCCGGGCGAAGAGGCTGGTGTGCAGCGGTACCCCGAAACGGCCCACGTCATCGCCTGCTGGGGTCGGGTCCTGCGGTCAGCTTGTAGCCGACGCCGTAGACGGTCACCAGGTGAACGGGGCGGCGCGGGTCGGGCTCCAGCTTCTTGCGCAGGTTCATTATGTACATGTCGACGGTGCGATCGGTCGAGGAGACGTCCCAGCCCCGGGTGCGCTCCAGGAGTTGCTTGCGGGTGAACACCCGGCCGGGCTCGGCTGCCATGGCCGACAGGATCGTGAACTCGCCACGGGTGCAGGTGACGAGTTCTCCGGAGGGCGCCCGCACTTCGTGGCGGAGCGGGTTCACCGTGATCGCGCCCACTTTCAGGACTCCGTCGTCCGGGGGCGCGGCGCGTTCGACCCGTCGCAGCAGGGTCCGGATCCTGGCCATCAACTCGCGTGGGCTGTAGGGCTTGGTCATGTAGTCGTCGGCACCGAGGTCGAGACCGATCAGCAGGTCCTCCTCGGTGGAGCTGGCGGTCAGTATCAGTACCGGCATGGCGGACTCCTGGCGCAGGATCCGGCACACGTCGAGGCCGTCGACCTTCGGCATCATCACGTCCAGCAGGAGCAGGTCCGGCCGGAGCCGCCGGGCGCCCTGAATCCGGTCCGGCATCGTCGAGCCCATACCCGGAGCCGGGCCCCGGCCCGACTCCGACCACCTGGGACCGCGTGATGCGTCCGTGCACCCGGTGGCAGTGTCCGCGTCACTCTGGGAGTCGTCTTCAATGATCCGCGACATCGCTCAAGCCGCCGCGCCGCCCGTGTGGCGTCCCGTCCGGGGCCGCACCCGCGCGACGGACGAGGGCCGGCGTTCCGGCGGCGCGGCAGGAGTGCCTCTTGGCCCCATCGCCGCGGGGCTCTCGCAGTGACCCGCTCAGAGGCGGAACCCGCCACCGGAACGGAGGAGGACCCCACCACCATCGGCGCCAGTGCGCCAGGGAGCCGGCGCCGCCGTGTCCGGATCGTCGCCGCCGTGCTGATGACGGGGCTGGCGGGGGCCGGAATCGCGGTGGGTGTGCCGTGGGGGGAAGGCGGCAATTCCACACCGTCCAAGGCGGATCCGTCGGCGGGTACGGTCAAGGTCGTCCGGATGGATCTCTCCGACAGCCGGTCCCTCGACGGAACGCTCGGCTACGGCAAGCCGCAGACCGTCAAGGGGGCGGGGGGCGGCATCGTGACATGGCTGGCCCCCGGTGGGAGCACAGTGACCCAGGGCCAGGTGCTCTATCGGGTCGACGACCGCGCGGTGCCGGTCTTCTACGGCGCCGTGCCGCTCTACCGGCGCCTCGCGGGCCAGAACACGGTCGGGCGGGATGTGAAAGTGATCGCCGAGAACCTGCGGGCCCTGACGTACGACATCGGGGTCCAGCCCTCGCCAGGACAGGTCGTCACCGTGACCGCTCCGGCGGACGGTACGGCATCGGCGGGCGGCGGGCCGGACGCGGCGCCGGACGGGACCGCCTCGGCCAAGCCCTCACCCGCCCCCGGCAAGGGGACACCCAGTGGCGGAAGCCCGGCCCCCCGGCCGTCCGCGACCGGCCGCGGCGGGGCCACGACCGGGACGGGGCCTACCGGAAGCCCCGGTACGGTCACGCAGGTGCGCGTCAAGTCCGGGGACGGCGTACTCACCCGGGCTCTGGTGGCCGCGATCAAGTGCTGGCAGACCGCCCAAGGAGTGCCGTCCACCGGTGTGATCGAGCCCGGTGACGTAGCGGTGCTCAGCGGTGCGGTCCGTGTGGAGAGTGCCGCTGCCCAGGTGGGCGACCCGGTCGCCGCACCGCTGTTGAAGGTGACCTCGACGGCCAAGGCCGTGACCGTGCCGGTGGACGCCTCCCAGGCGGGCTCCATCAAACGCGCCGACCCGGTGACCGTGAAACTCCCCGACGGCACCTCGACCGCCGGCAAGGTGACCGACATCGGCACCGATGCCGAGCAGTCGGCGAACGGGAACGGCGGACCGGCGAAGGTCACCGTCACGGTCTCGTTCACCGACCCAGGCAAGGTGAAGAAGCTCGACTCGGGGCCGGTCCAGGTGGAGTTCGTCTCCGAGACGCGGCCCGGAGTGCTCGCCGTTCCGGTCGCCGCGTTGCTCGCGCTCCGCGAAGGCGGCTACGGGCTGCGCACCGCCGACGGGCGGACGGTCGCGGTGAAGACCGGCCTGATCGCCAAGGGGATGGCCGAGATCAGCGGGGACGGGATCGCCGAGGGCACCCAGGTGGTGACGTCGTCGTGACGGCCCTGGGCACTTCGGTACTGTCGGTCCGCGACGCCGCGGTCGAGTACCCCGGCGGGGTCAGCGCCCTGGCCGGGGTCTCCCTGGAGATACAGGACGGCGAACTGCTCGCCATCGTCGGCCCGTCCGGCTCTGGCAAGTCCACGCTGCTGAACATCATGGGCACCCTCGACCGGCCGACCCGCGGCAGCGTCGTGATCGCCGGCCAGGACGTCACCACGCTGCCGGACCGGCAGCTGTCCGCACTGCGGGGACGCTGGCTCGGCTTCGTCTTCCAGCAGTTCCACCTGTCCGAGGGGCTGACCGCCACCGAGAACGTGGCCACCGGCCTGCTCTACGCCGGGGTGCCGAGGAAGCGGCGCCGCCCGCTCGCGCTCGCCGCGCTGGAGCGGGTCGGACTGGCCCACCGCGCCGGTCACCGGCCGCACCAGCTCTCCGGCGGCGAACGGCAGCGGGTGGCCATCGCGCGGGCCCTCGTCCACGAGCCCACGCTCGTTCTCGCGGACGAGCCGACCGGCGCGCTGGACACCGTTAACGGGCGCGCCGTGCTGGAACTGCTCACCCAGCTCAATGAGGAGGGGACCACGATCGCGCTCATCACCCACGACCGGGACATCGCCGCGCGACTGCCGCGGCGGGTGGAGATCCAGGACGGCCGCATCGTCACCGACACCGCCGACGGCCCCTGCACCGCTGACCCGGACACCATCGGGGTCGCGCCGTGAAGCCGACCCCACGGCGCGGCTCGATGCGCGACCTGCCGACGAGCCCGCGCAAGCGCTCCGTGACCACCCCGCTGCACCGGCCCGTCCGGCTCTCGCCCGCCGATCTGCTGCGGCTCGGGCTGATCGGCATCCACACCCGGCGGATGCGGGCGGCGCTGTCCGCCCTCGGCATCTCCATCGGCATCGCCACCATGATCGTGGTCACCGGCATCCCGGCCTCCAGCCAGAAGGCCCTGGACGCGGAGCTGACCGCGCTGGGCACCGACAGGTTGCAGGCGGTCGCTGACAGCCAAGCCTCGAACGGCCGGCCGGTCGCGTTCCCCGCCGAGTCGGTCGCGATGGTCAGACGCATCGGTCCCGTGAAGGCCGTGACCGCCGTGGCCAACACCCATGCCGTGGTGCGCCGCACCGACCGGCAGGGCCCGCTGGACGCCTCAGGACTGACCGTGCTCGCAGCCCAGTCCAACCTCCTGGACCTGGTCAACGCGCGGGTCCGCTCCGGCCGCTACCTCTCCGAGGCCACCGGGACGATTCCCACCGCCGTGCTCGGCACGGTCGCGGCGGCCCGGCTGGGCTTCCCCGATCCGCGCCCCGGTGAGAGCCCGCCGCTCGTACTGATCAACGAGCGGTGGTTCAGCGTGATCGGGATCCTGCGGACCGTCCCGCTGGCCCCGGAGATCGACCGCGCCGTCCTGATCGGCTGGGAGTCAGCCCACACCGCGCTCGGCTTCGACCGCCGCCCGACGCAGCTGTTCATCCAGGCGCAGGAGGCGGCGATCGAAGACGTGCACGCGGTACTCCCCGCCACGATCGACCCGCTCTCCCCGAGCCAGGTACTGGTCAGCAGACCGTCGGACGCCCTGGCCGCGAAGCGCTCCACCGAGGCCACCTTCTCCGGGCTGTTCATCGGCCTGGCCGGTGTCGCGCTGCTGGTCGGCGGTATCGGTGTCGCCAACACCATGGTGATCTCCGTCCTGGAACGCCGCCGCGAGATCGGACTACGCCGCGCGCTGGGCGCCAACCGGGGTCAGATCCGCAGCCAGTTCCTCACCGAATCCATCGTGCTGTCCGGCCTCGGCGGCCTTGCCGGGATCATTTTCGGAGTGCTCGGCACCATCGGCTACGCGGCATACGAGGACTGGCCGCCGGCCATCCCGCTCCCCGCGGTGAGCGCCGGGCTCTGCGGCGCGGTACTCGTCGGAATCGTCGCCGGCGTCTATCCGGCCGTCCGCGCCTCCCGGCTGTCCCCGACCGCGGCTCTGGCCTCGGCATGACACCTCGCCCGGCGGCCGGACCGCGCGGCAGTCGCCCGGGCACCACATATCCCCACCGCACCCCTATGGATTCATCGAACACACCGGAGAGGATCACACCATGCACACTGCCGATGCGCCCCCTTCACCAGGCGCCGCGCGCCTGCGAGCAATCGTCGCCGCGCTCACCTCGATAGGCCTGCTCGGGGCATGCGGAGGCGGGGCGGAATCGACCGAGGAGGCGCGCGAAACGGCAGTCGCCAGCGTAGCCGTCCCCAACAAGGCGCCCTCGGCGTCGTCATCGCCATCGGCGCAGACCGAGCGGCCCCTCATCAGGCCCGACACATCCGAGGAGGAGTCGGACCGGGTGAACCAGGTATGGATGGACTGCCTGGCCAGGAAAGGGCTCACGATGTTGAAGAATTCGGACGGCACCTGGAAAGGGCCGTTGCGCCAGGACGCGGCGTACGCGGAAGCCCAGAAGACCTGCGGCAGCAAGGAGCCTGAACTCCTGGAAATGCGGGCCGCCAGAGAGGATCCGGAATTCCGGGAGAAAGCGGACCGCTGGGTGAGTTGCCTGCGCTCCCACAACGTCAAAGCCACCGTCCAGGACGACGGATTGCTCGCGTTCGACGACTCAAGCGTGAACGACAACGCGTTCACATGGGCCAAGAAGTGCGAGGCCGAAGCGTTCCTCGCGAAGTAGCCCGCCGGGCCGCCCCGCCGCACGGGCAGCCTCTGCGGGCAGGGCAGTGGCCGCCAATCGGCACGACGCGCTGGCGGGGTCCTCAGGCGCTGCCGCGCTGCCCATCCGTCGCCGCTCCCGGCACGTCCAGCTCGATATCGTCGTTGCCGTTGAGGCCGGAAGACGGAGTGGCTGTGGCTGACGGCGCGATCGTGGTCCCCTTTGGCGATCGGCCGGACCAGAGCCCTGCGACGCGATCCATGGGGAGCGATTGACCTACGTCAGCCCCGAACTGCCCCCCGCCGCCAGCGCGGGCGGGCCCCTTCGAGGAGCCCGCCCGCGGCGTTCGTTGGCGCGATGAAGGGCGTCAGACGACGCTCTCGCCGTTGCCGTACGCCTTCATGTTGTATGTCCCGAAGCCGTTCTGGACGGGGTCGCCGGCGTTGTTGATGCAGTGCACGATGCCGCCACCGCCCGCGCCGTTGAGGCAGACGGTCATCAGGTCGGTGAAGACGACGCCGGGCGAATCGGGGACCTCATAGGCGCGGTCGGTGTAGATGTCCGCGTTGAGGTTGAAGAAGCAGTAGCTGCCCAGACCCCAGGCGTGGTGCTCCCTGACCCGGTCGGCGACCTTGTAGGCGGCGTAGCCCTTGGTGGAGCCGTGCACCCAGGCGCTCTGGGTGGGCACGTCGTACGGGTGCTCGTTCTGGAAGAAGTACGTGCGGCCGTGGTCGCCGTTCCACAGCACTTCGTACTTCTGGTAATGCTCCACGAACAGCCCGTACGTGGTGACGTGGTCGCCGTTGACCAGGAAGCCGGTGTCGGCGGGGTTGACCGCCCAGCCGACCGTGTCGTCCAGGCCGTGGTCGGCGCGCCACAGCCACAGGTGGTCGCAGAAGACGTCGTTGCTGTCGATCTGCACGCTGACGCCGGCGCCGCCGGCGATGGCGCCGCCGATCCGGGCGAAGACGTCGAAGAGTGCGGTGGGGTCGGAGTCGTGGCGGCGCCGGCTGCGCCCCTTGCCGACCCGCAGCAGCACCGGGGTGTGCGCCGAGGCCGCCTCGACGAGCACACCGGCGACGGTGACGCCGCTCACGTCGGCGACCTCGATGAGCGTATTGCCGTGTGTCGAGCGCAGCGTCGTGTAGCCCAGGCCCAGCACGACCGTGCCGGGGCGGGTGACGCGGATCGTCGAGGACAGGTTGTAGATGCCGGGGGTGAACAGCAGGTGCTGCCCGTGTTCCAGCGCGCGGTTGATCTCGGCGGCGGAGTCGCCGGGCCTGGCCACGAAGAAGCGGGACAGTGCGATGGTGCGGCCCGCGGCCGGTCCGCTCGCCCAGGTGGTGCCGGTGGAGTTACGTCGCAGCGCGGGCACGAAGACCTGGTAGGAGCCGTGCCGGTCCACGGTCAGGAACGGCTTCTCGCGGACGACCGGGGTGCGGTCGATGGTGGTGTGGGGCGGCGTCGGGAAGGACTGGGCGGGTGCGCCCTGGACGCCGACGAAGACCATGTTCCAGTTGGCGCCGGTCCAGCTGCCGATGGTGTCGTTGCGGGACAGCCACTGCTGCTGCGAGCCGGACTCGACATAGCCGTCCACCACGCTGTCGGCCAGGTAGCCGCCGCTGGACCACCGGTTGCCGGGCGGGCTCGGCCACAGGGTGGCGTTGCCCTTGATGTGGACCCGGCGCAGCGGGCACGCCTGGGCGACAGCCCAGCGGTTGAGGCCGTCCGGCGGCACGATGGTCAGGTTCTCCGCGGCGCGCCAGAAGTTCTGCGTGCCGTTGCCCTCGAACCACTGGGCGTCGACCGTGACATGACCGTTGATCACCACGTCGCCGGGGGCGGCGCCGAGGCCGAGGACGTGGGTGTAGAAGCCGACGTTGATGTCGACGTTGTACGTGCCAGGCCGGAAGGCCAAGGCGAAGCGCTCGCTGCCGAACTGGTTGGACTCCTGGAGGGCGAACACGGCGTCGACCTTGGCCTGGATCGCGGCGTCGCCCATGGACGGGTCGAAGACCAGGACGTTCGGGCCGAGTGCTGCGGCGCTGTGACCGTAAACGTTTCCGGGCTCGTGCGACGACGAGGCGGACGCGGACGACGACGCGAATGCCGATCCGGCGGAGATGCCGCCGGCCAGCGGTATCGCAGCGGCGACGGCAGCGCCGCGCAGCACGGTACGGCGAGTGGGAATGACAGACACAGCTCTCCCTGGACGTGGTGGATGGGGCGGCCGCGGCTGGTCCCTCAGCCGCGGGAGAGCGCTCTCAGGCTGGAAGTGAATCACCGTGGGTATGCAGCGTCAATAGGCGGGCAGCCGCCTGAGTTCCGGGAGTTGGCGGCCGGCCCGCGACAACTATTCCGCACCCAGGACCGACCGGGCGGGCTGCAGCAGTGGGTGAACTTCGGGCTCTCTCGGCCTCCGCCCAAGTCGACGTGGCAATCGCGGACCTCGCCGGGCGTCCTGCCGTGGGAGGGCGAATTCGTCTCCCCCCAGGGCATGCGGTTCCATCCGGACGCAGGCGACGGTGAGTCCCCAGGCTCGAGGCGGCAGCGATCACTAGGACAGACGACACCGCCAGGACGGACCCGCCGGTCATGACCGCGCGAGGTCCGTCGTGGTCCACGATTCTGCCGATCGGGATGCCGGCCGGCTGCGGCGAGACGAGGTGGGCGGCCGGGAACGCGGCGGCGGCCGGGAACGCGAACCACAGGCGACTGCCGCGACTGTCCACATCAGGCTGCGGCACGATCGCCTCCACCACCTGTTCGGCGTGGGTGACCCGCTCACCTGGGGACCGCGCCCTGCCTTGAGTGGGGTCAGGCTGGGACCAGCGCTTTGGAGCGGTCGGCAGCGATGTGTACGGCCAGCCCCGCCAGTACGGTGCCCATCAGGTACCGCTGGACTCGCAGCCAGGCGGGCCGCCGGCCGAGGAAGCCCGCGATCGTGCCGGCCGCCAGCATGACCGTGCAGTTGACGGTGATCCCGATCGTGACCTGTACGAGGCCCAGCAGGAAACTCTGCGCGGCTACGTGCCCTCGCGCCGGGTCGATGAACTGGGGGAGCAGCGACACGTACAGGATGGCGATCTTGGGGTTGAGGAGGTTGGTGACAAGCCCCATCGTGAACAGCCGGCGCGGCCGGTCTGCGGCCAGCTCCTTGGGTGCGAACGCCGAGGCGCCACCGGGCCGGACTGCCTGCCAGGCAAGGTAGAGCAGGTAGGCGGCTCCGCCTGCTTTGAGGACGGTGTAGAGGGCCGGCACTACGGCGAAGATCGTGGCCAGGCCGGCGGTGGCCACTGCGAGGTAGACCAGGAAGCCGACCGCGACCCCGGCCAAGGAGATCAGCCCGGCGCGGCGGCCCTGGGTGATCGACCGTGAGGCCAGGTAGATCATGTTCGGGCCGGGGATGAGGGCCATGCCCAGTTCCATCGCGGCCACTGCGGCGACCGCGCCGAGGGAGACAACCATTCGCATCTGCTTTCGAGGGTTGTGCCGACCTTATCGCGGCCGGACCGGAGAAGATCATCCCGCGATCCTCCGTCGGCTCCAACTCCGGTGGTCCGTCGCTCGAACAGATGCAAGTCACCGGGCTGTTGCGGTTCCCACTACCGCGTCACGGCACAGCCGCTCCGCGGGTAGGTCCTCATGCCCGGCAACCGGCCGGCGCCTGTGGTCGAGCCAAGCGACGTCGCCGACCGCCAGCCACGGCTCGCGGGCCATGGCCTCCGGGCGGGCAGGCGCGGCGGCACGGGCTGCGTCCGAGTTGTGCGGGGGCCAGGGGCATGGTCGATCCACGACGCCACCGGCAACAGCGGACAGACGAACTCCCACTCGGTATCGGACAGTTCATGTCGACGTATCACCCGACCATGATCCACTACTCAAGATTGTTTGAAGACACCGCCTAGGACGAATCAAGGACGAATCCAGGACGGCCGACGGACACGTGTCCATAGCGTCTCCGTAGCGGTGCTCACCGAAGACCAATAGGCGGGCTATGCGTGCGGAGCGTGCCTTCGGATTCCGCGCTTGAGGCGACCAGGGGAGGTGGCCGGATTGATCAATGCCAGGCACGACTCGTCTTTCGTACTTTTCGGCTGGGCAACGGGGGTGCGTTTCCTTTCGGGGGACGCGACCTCTGACCAGCGGCGACACGCCATTACTTGCGGTCGCTCCAGGTGCTCCTTGGGTTCGCTCCGCTGGCCGAGGCCCAACCGAGTTGCCTGCCACGCCTGCCCGGTGCGACCGGAAGCATCTGCAGAGACCCATCAGCGCACGATTCGTCAGATTGAGGAGACCAGCACCATGCTCAAGCTCCGAACTACCCGACGCGTCCTTGCCACGGCCGCCGCCACGCTCGCACTTGCCGGCGGCGTCACCGCCGCTACGGCGGGCAGTGCCAGCGCCGCCTGGCGGAACGGCGAGATGTACAACCTCGCGAAGAGCGAGTGTCTTGACGGGGGCGGCGGTTGGGTCAGCACCTGGGGCTGCAACGGCTCCCCGGTGCAGATCTGGCGGGACATTGCCCCGACTACTGACAGCACCTACCAACTGAGCGACAACGCGGGCCAGTGCCTCGACGGTGGACAGAGCTCGGGCCTGTTCTCGTGCAACGGCGGCGACTGGCAGAGGTGGACCGTCGAGAAGGCGGGCACCGTCGACGGACGTACCTACTACCGCTTCCGCTGGGCACACGACGCGTCCAAGTGCCTGGATGGCGGGCAGAGCAGGCAGGCGATGTGGTTCCCCTGCAACGGCGGGGCATGGCAGATGTGGTCCTGGAACTGACCCAGGTCTGCCGGTGCGGCTCGCCGGTTTTCCGGCGGGCTGCACCGGGACGCCGTAGCTGGGCGATTGTCGCGCGGTCGTCCACGCTGTTCCGGTGCGGAACTTCCACACGATGCCGTTGAGCACCGTACGGTCGTCCATCCGCTTCCTGCCCTGCAGCGACACCGGCAGCAGCGGCTGGACGAACTCCCACTCGCATCAGACAGGTCATGTCGACGTATCACCCGACCATGATCCATCACTCAAGACCGTTTGAAGACACCGCCTGGGGGGCTTGGGTGAGCGCGTCGCGGCCGAACAGGAGGGCGTATCCGGTGGGGAGTTGGGTGAGGATCCGGTCGAGGAGTTGGGGGCCGGCGAGGTGGGCGACAGTGGGACTTCGCCGATGCGCCCGGAACTGCACCAGCACTGATCCTGCCTGAGGAGGGGCAGGCCGTCAGGAGGTGGGGAGCCTTGGGGCAGCCAACTGTGGGTGCGGACGGCATGGTCCGCTGCCTTCACGCGGCGACCTGCCCCGGAAACTTGCTGGGCTCGTCGACCCTCACGGGGTACTGACCGTAGGCATCAGGCACTGCGTTTGCGCGCAACAGCCTTCTTCGCCGGGGCCCTCTTGGCTGCCTTCTTCGCGGTCGACTTCTTTCCCTCGCCGCCGGCCTTGGGTGTGCTGCGCGTGCGGCTGTGGGTGTCGGACGTGGAGGCGTGGCTGGCAGCGGTCTTCTTCGCCGGCGCCTTCTTGGCGGTCTTCTTCGCGGGGGCGATGTCGTGGACCGTGGCGTCTTCGCCGCGGTTCTCCTTGGCCTGGGCGAGGCTGGCTTCCAGTGCCTGCATCAGGTCCACGACCTTCCCGGCCGCGGGCGCGGGGGTGCCGGCAGGAGTGACTTCGGCGCCGTCGACCTTGGCCCGCACCAGGTCCGCCACCGCAGCGGTGTACCGGTCCTCGTAGGCGTCCAGGTCGGCTTCGCCCAAGGCGTCGATCAGGGCGATGGCGGCTTTGATCTCGTTGTCGGCGAGTTCCACCTTTCCGGTGGGTGCTGCCTCGGCCGGTGACTTCATCTCGTCGGGCCAGTGCAGGGTGTGCGCGATCAGGACGTCCTCGTAGGCGTAGATCAGCACGAGGTGTTCCTTGTTGTGCAGTGCCACCTTCCCCACGGCGGCCTTCCCGGACCGGGCCAGGGCCTGGCGCATCAGGACGTACGGTTTGTCCCCGCCGGGGCCGGGTTGCAGGACGTACGGGCTGTTGTACTGGGCGATGGGGACGTCGGCCATGTCGAGGAAGCCGCTGATCTCGATGGTCTTCGCGGTGGGCAGCGGCATGGCGGCGAGCTCGTCGTCCGTGATCTCCACCAGCGTGCCGTCGGCGGTCTCGTAGGCGCGGCCGATCTCGTCCGGGTTCAGGACCGTGTCGTCCAGTTCGCACTTCTTGCGGTACCGCACCGGACCGTGGTCCGCCTTGTGCATCTGCCGGAACGGGATCTTGTGGCTGCTGACCGTCGACCCGAGGCGCACCGGGATGGACACCAGGCCGAAGCTGACCGTCCCGGACCACAGCGGCTTCATCGCACCGTTCCCTCAGCTGAGCGGCTCATGTGTCGACGCTACGACCGCCGCAGTCGCCCCGCGACCGCACTGCAGTCCCATGGCCAAGCTGATGCGAGTGGTGACAGAGAGTCTCAATCGAACGAATGTACGGATGGGGGGTTATGGTGGAGATGCGACGGAGTGCTTCCGGTGGGGAGGGCGTGTGGGTGAGCACTGGAGGTGCGGATGTCGTCGTTTACGCACCTCCACGCCACGTCGGGCTATTCGGCCCGCTACGGTGCCGCGCACGTCGATCACCTCGTGCGCCGGGCGGCGGAGCGCGGCATGGGTGCGCTGGCGCTCACGGACCGTGACAATGTCACCGGCGCCGTACGGTTCGCCAAGGCCTGCGACGCCCGCGGCGTCCGCCCGATCTTCGGCGTCGACATCGCCGTCGCACCTCACTGCGAGGCGCCCCTCGGGGCACAGCTTCGTCGTCGGACCCCCGTGCGCGGCGGTGCCCATGTGGTGGAGGCGCCCCTGCGAGTGACGCTGCTGGCGCAGAACGCCGACGGGTGGGCGCGCCTGTGCCGCCTGATCTCCGCCGCGTACGCGGATACGGTCGCGGGCCTGCCGGTGGTGTCCTGGTCGGCCCTGGGGCAGCACGCGGGGGAGGGGCTGACGGTTCTGCTCGGCCCGGTCTCCGAACCCGTCCGCGCCCTGACCGCCGGCCGTGAGGACCTGGCCGAGCAGCTCCTCGCCCCGTGGCGGGACCTGGCCGGCGACAACCTGCGGATGGAGGTGGTGTGGTTCGGGCTGCAGGGCACCGGACCCGGTTCGCTGCGGCTGGCCGGCCGCACCCTGACTCTGGCCGACCGGCTCACCATCCCGGCTGTGCTCACCAATGCGGTCCGCTACGCCGACCGCGACCAGCACCGCCTCGCGGACGTCCTGGACGCCGCCCGGCTGCTGCGCCCCATCGACCGCCGGCGCCTCGACACGGGGGAGCGGTGGCTGAAGGACGCGGCATCAATGACCGCGGCCGCCGACCGCATCGCCGAAGCCGCCGGTGCCGGGCCGGAGCGCGCACAGCAGCTGATGGCGGAGACCGCAGGCACGGCGGTGCGGTGCCGGGTCGATCCGGTGGCCGATCTGGGGCTGGGCACCCCGCACTTTCCCGAGCCGGGCGTGGTCGGCGCGGGTACCGGTCCTGCTGAGGCGGCGGCGTTGCTGCGGGAGCGGTGTGAGGCGGGCATGGTCCGACGCGGCCTGGACCGCGATCCGGCCGCGGTGCAGAGGCTTCAGGAGGAGCTGGCGGTCATCGCGGGCCTGCAGTACGACACGTACTTCCTCACCGTCGCGGCCGTGGTCGCCGATGTGCGGGAGATGGGCATTCGGGTGGCTGCCCGTGGTTCGGGGGCCGGGTCGATGGTCAATCACGCCCTGTACATCGCCACCGCCAACCCGCTGGAACATCACCTGCTCTTCGAACGGTTCCTCAACCCTCGACGTACCTCGCTGCCGGACATCGACATCGATGTGGAGTCCGCCCGCCGCCTGGACGTCTATGACCGCATCATCGAACGCTTCGGCACGGACCGCGTCGCGGTCACCGGCATGCCCGAGACCTACCGCGCCCGCCACGCGCTCCGCGACACCGGGATGGCCCTGGGTATCGCCCCGCACACGGTGGACCGCATCGCGAAATCCTTTCCGCACATCCGGGCCTGCGACATCACCTCAGCGATGGCCGAGCTGCCGGAACTGCGCGAACTAGCTGCGGTGGCGGGCCAGTTCGGGCCGCTGTGGGAGCTCGCTGAGGGACTGGACGCGCTGCCGCGAGGGATGGCGATGCACCCGTGCGGCGTCATCGTCAGCAGCGCCACCCTCCTGAACCGGCTCCCGGTGCAACCCACACCCGGCGGATATCCGATGGTGCAGGCCGACAAGGAGGACGTCGAAGACCTCGGGCTGATCAAACTGGATGTGCTGGGGGTGCGGATGCAGTCCGCCATGGCGCACGCCGTCACCGAGATCCAGCGCACCACCGGCCAGCACATTGATCTCGACGACAGCCATCAGGTGCCGCTCGATGACTTCTTCGCCTTCAAGCTGATCCAGGCATCCGACACCATCGGCCTGTTCCAGCTGGAGAGCCCCGGCCAACAAGACCTTCTGGCCCGGCTGCAGCCGCGTGACCCGCAGGACGTCATCGCCGACATCAGCCTCTTCCGCCCCGGCCCGGTCGCCGGCGGGATGCCCGCGCAGTACATCGCCGCCCGCCATGGCGCCGCCCCCGCCTATCCGCACCCCGATCTTGAACCGGTGCTGGCCGACACCTATGGGGTGACGATCTGGCACGAGCAGATCATCGACATGCTCGCGACCCTCACGGGCTGTGACCGCTCCCTGGCCGAGATTGCCCGCCGCGCCCTGGGCGACAAGAACCGGCTGCCGAAACTGCGCGACTGGTTCCTACGCGAGGCCGGAGCCCGGGGCTACACCCCGGCGGTGCTGGACGAGGTGTGGGAGATCATCGAATCGTTCGGCGCCTACGGCTTCTGCCGCGCACACGCCGTCGCCTTCGCGGTGCCGGCGCTGCAGTCCGCCTGGCTCAAGGCCCACCATCCCGCTGCCCTGTACGCAGGGCTGCTGGAGCACGACCCAGGGATGTGGCCGAAGCGGGTGATCGTCGCGGACGCCCGCCGCCACAACGTGCCCGTCCTCAGCGTCGACGTCAACCACTCCCAGGCCACCCACACCGTGGAGCCGATGCCCGACGGAACCTGGGGTGTGCGGTTGGCGCTGTCCGCGGTCAAAGGCATCAGCGACGACCAGGTCGCCCGGCTGGTGGCCGCCCAGCCCTACGCCTCGCTGCAGGACGTGTGGCAGCGCGCCCGCCCGGCACGGCCGACCGCGGAACGCCTCGCGGAAGTCGGCGCCTTGGACGCCCTACGTGGCTCGTTGACCCGCCGGGATCTGCTCCTGCAGATCGCCGAACTACACCGCCACGCCCGAGGCCACCAGGGTGACGGGCAGCTACCGCTGCAGGACATCAGCACCAGCTCCGCCCCCAGCGGGCTGCCCGAGATGACCGGCCGCGAAGCGCTGGGTGCCGAGCTCGAGACCCTGAGCATTGATGTCAGCCAGCACCTCATGGAGCACCACCACCGACTGCTGCGCGAGGTCGGCGCCACCGACGCCGCCCACCTGGGCGCCCTCGAATCCGGCCAGACCGTCCTGGTGGCGGGGGTGCGCGCCTCGACGCAGACCCCGCCCATCGCGTCCGGCAAGCGCATCATCTTCGTGACGTTGGAAGATGGCTCCGGACTGGTCGATCTGGCGTTCTTCGAAGACTCCCACCCCGCCTGTGCCCACACCATCTTCCACAGCGGTCTGCTCCTGGTCCGCGGCACCGTCCAGCGCCGGGGACCGCGCCGCACCGTGGTCGGCACCCGGGTCTGGGACCTCGAAGCCCTCGCCGCCCGCCGCGACGACGGACCCGAAGCCGTCCTGCGCCTCCTGGGCGACACCACCCGTCCCGAAAGCACCCCCGCCCAGCCCCCGCAGCGCACCCTCGCCAACGGAACCAGCGGCGCCACCTTGCACCCGTGGGCCGACCTGCAGCCCGCCGGCACCCGTTCCGCGAACCTGACCAGACTCGGCCACACCAGCCCAGGAAGCGCGGGCGGGTGACCCTCATGCAGCCGGTACAGCGCCACATCCTGCACGCGCACTTCCACGGGAACGCGCGCGACGACCCCGAGCTGTACCAGCACCTCTTGGAGCTCTTGGAGAACATCAGTCCCCGCGTCCAGGCGCTGGAACCCGACGGTGCGCAGATGGACCTCACCGGTGCGCTGCGCTATTTCGACCGCAGCCCCCGGGATATCGCTGAGCTGATCCGCCTACGGGTGGTGGCTCTTCACGGCGTCCAGGTGACGCTCGCCATCGCGGGCAATCGGCTGCTGGCCGGCATGGCCGCCGCCGTGACGCCGCCCGGCGACATCACCGTCATCGGCCCCGACCCGCACGACATCGCCATGTACCTGCGCCCTCAACCCGTCAGCGCACTGCCCGGCGTCGGGCCGGCCACCGTGAAGACGTTGACCCGGCACGGTCTGCACCGTGTCGGAGACCTCGCCGACGCGCCGCTGCTCACGACCCAGCGGCTGCTGGGGGCGACCACGGGCCAGGCCCTGTACGACCGTGCCCACGGCCGCGACCCCCGCCCCGTCACCCCGCAACCCGTCGCCCGCTCCATCACCTCCGAGCACCTCTTCGACCGCGACGAACTCGACCCCGACCAGCACTGACGCGTACTCCTCGGCCTCAGCGACCAGCTCGCCTCCCGGCTACGGTCACAGGCGCAGATCGCCGGCGCCCTGTTCCTCACGGCCCGCTACGCCGACCGCTCGGCCAGCACCCGAACCCGACCCCTGCCCGAAGCCTCAGCACACGGGGATGACATCCGTGCCGCCGCCTACGAGCTCTACGCGGCACTCGGCCTGCAGCGCGCCCGCGTCCGATCCCTCACCCTGCGCGCCGAACAACTCCGCCCCGCCCACACCGCCGCACACCAGATGAGCCTGGACCAAGTCCGGGAGAACCGCCTCGCCATCGACCCGGCCATCGACAAGGCCAACGCCCGCTTCGGCCCCGGCGCCGTACGCCCGGCCAGCCTGGCGGCGAAACTCCGAGGCCGGGATGTCTGATCCGCTTCGGTAAGCCAGCTCACTATGTCTGCTCGGCTGAGAGCGGAGCGGGACCGGCCGCGCCCGGTGCGGCAGCAGAGCCCTGATACGGCCGCAGGGCCCGGACCGCGTGTCGCGGTCCGGGCCCTGCCCCGGTGCCGCTCTGCGGCGGCGGTGCGTCAGCTCTGTGCGGTGTCGTCGCCCGCCTGCCCGGTGCCCTCAGCTGCGCCTGCCTTCTCGCGCATCTTGCGCAGCAGCTCTGCCTTCTGGTCCGCTGCACCCTGACGGTCGAGGTTGCGGTGCGGACCGTTGTTCTGCCGCTCGGCGCGGGACAGCCTCTTGCGCTGGCCGCCGCCCATGCCCACGGGATTGTTGATGTTCTTGCTCACGGTCACGGGTTCTCCCGGTAATGATGTGAAGTGATCTACGGATTCATCGGTGGGGGACGGGCGGCGACGTCGAGGGACGTCAGCAGAGGCCCATCACGCTCTCACTCGTAAATCGGCGTCTGGAAGAACATGACAACGTTACCCGGTTCCGTCGGCCCCGCACACCAACCTCCTCGCCGCCCCGGCGTCGGCCGGGTCTTCGCCGGGCGCCCGGGGTCAGCCGTTTCCTTCCAGGAATCTCAGCACCGCCAGCACCCGTCAGTGGGCGCCGCCCGCCCCGAGCAGGTCCAGATGGGCGTTACCGGGCCGCTGTGGACGGTGTCAGTGGTCGCGACCACACCGACGGTATGAGAGATCATCTCCGTTGCCCCGCCGTTACGGGACGCCCGTCAGCAGCGAGCCGGTACGTCAGTCCAGCCATCCGATGCGAGACGTGGCCCGGCACCCCTGCCCCGTCCTGCCGTTGGTCTGTGGGCCAAGGCGAGGCGATCGGCGCCGCGCTGCCCGGGACCGCATGGAGCGCTGCCGTACCCACTGGAGTCGTAAAGATTCAACGTGGCGATATCGGTGCGTCCCGGTTGCCTTCGTGT
>NZ_JAAIKO010000070.1 GCF_016107395.1 Streptomyces fildesensis | reverse complement strand
TGCCACTACCAACGCCGAGGCCACCACCCCCACATGCGGTTGCAGTATTAAGAGCCGGCCCCATGTCGGTGCCCTCGGGAAACGTCACAAAGGCAACGGACATGTCTCCACCGACGTCCTGCATACGAAACTCCACCCCGCCACCTTCGATGGCGACAGGAGTGTTTGTCCGCGTCGTTGCTGTCATAGCTCCTCCCTGCTCACCTACTAAGGGAAACAGCAGAACCCCTCCCCTCCAGCCTGGACCCTGGAGCTACACACCGCGATGCGGATTTGGGGTCGAGATCAGAAACCGAGACTGGTCCTCGCCCGCATGACGACCCGGTGATCACCCACCAGCCGACCCGCCAGGCCAGCATGCCCCAACGTGAATTACTCCCAAGGTCGTAAGACCATGAGTGCGCCAAGGGGACTGAGGCAGGCTCGGTGGGGTAGTCGGAGGGAAGCTGGCGCATCGTGGATGCTCCTCGAGGGCGGCGATTGATGAGGCTTCACCTGGCCGAGGCTGACTTCTCCCGCTGCTGTACCAATGGTCGAGGGGTTGGTGGATTTGGCACCGTTGTACCGGGCCGGGCACTACGGCGGTGAACCCGGCAGCCTGGGTGTCGCCCGGCAGTTGGCCGATGAGTTGCTTGAGGGTCTGGCTGCGGACTTCGCCACGACCGTCAGCGAGCGATTCCACTACGACGTGCTGCTCGTGGTCACCGAGCTGCTGACCAACGCCGAGCGGTACGCGCACGGGCCGTCCCTCCTGGAACTCGAGGGAAGCCCCCGCAGTGTGGTGGTGACGGTATGGGACTCCAGTACTGCCCTGCCGGTAGTGTTTCCGCCCGATCCGACGCGGGTCGGCGGTCACGGTCTGGAGATCGTGAACCGGCTGTGTTCGCAGGTGACGGCGGAGCGGGTGCCGGTGGGCAAGCGCGTACGGGCCGTACTGCGCGTTCCTGACGCCCCTTAGAAAGGCGCCGGCCCTGCGGAGGCTGATTTCTGGAAAGAGGCCGTCGATCTCTTGCCGACCTCCCATTCGGCAGGCCCAACTCGCCAGCCCGCCCGTGCAGCCAGGGAACCTACGGGCACTTGCGCAGGTGGAATATCGGGATGGCGCCCAGGTTTGGTTTCGGGGCTGTGGGTCATGGTGCTCGCGGCCTGACCCCGGCCGGGAACCTCGGTGATTCGGAGGAACTCGGGGGAGTGACGGTAGGTAAGTGGGGAACACGTACAGTCACTGATCTCGTACGTGGAAGGCAAACTGATGATGACTGATTGCGGTACTGCGGTGTTGGTGGAGGAGTTGCGCGAGCGTGCTGGCGCGTTCGTGAAC
Organism: Streptomyces fildesensis; assembly: GCF_016107395.1. Classification (GTDB taxonomy): domain Bacteria; phylum Actinomycetota; class Actinomycetes; order Streptomycetales; family Streptomycetaceae; genus Actinacidiphila; species Actinacidiphila fildesensis. Next base: position 22,453 of record NZ_JAAIKO010000070.1, on the reverse strand, counting down.
TCTCATGTCGACCTGTGGGTCACCGTCGAGGACGACGGAACGCTGATCCTTGCCGGCCAGGACCCCGCGCCCCTTTTCCAGGCGGCTGCGGACTGGTTGGCGGAGGGGCCTGCCTGCACCGTCGTCGATACCCGCTGGGAGCGTGGGACAGCCGAGCCCGCTTACACCCTCTACCTGTATCTGCGCCCGCCCGGCGCGGAACTGACGGTGCAGCGGACGGCCGAACGGGTCTAGGACTTCTCCCGCTCCCGGCGAAATCCGGCAGGTGACGGCGGCGGCGCCGGCTACCCGCGCTGCCGCTTCTGCGCCCGGTGTGTCCCCTCTGCTTGAGTATCCGTGAGAGGTAATGGGGGGAGGGCTGCGCGCGAGGAAGGCTGGGGTGTCGGGGCGCTGGCGTTTTCGCATGGTGTGGTTGCTGGCCGGTCGGGGTAGGGGCAGGCCGGGGGATTGCGCGGAAGGCTGGCCCGCCCGCCAGCTGCTGACAGTTTGCGGTGGGCCGGCCTGACGACCGCAGGGGCTGGAGTTCCTGTTGGGTGAGGGTCCGTGCCACAGCGCTGCTTCACCGGTCAGCCCGCGGCCATATTGAATTTTGCGCGACCAAATCACTTCGCGGCCCTCCTTCGGGGCCATCGCGTGCCAAATCCTGCCGGGTGTCGGGTGTGACGCGGGTGCTCCCGCTGCACTGGGCCGGTGAGCCGTTCGGGGCGGCCGTACTCGCCCCAGAGTCGCCTGGGAATCCCCTTGAACGGTGCCCTCGCCCGCATGCCCGCCTTGGTCTTCTGCAACGGACAGTCCCTGCGTGGCATTGCTGCCCACTCGCCGTAACGGCACGATCCCTTGTTCGGGGTCGTCACCGGGTCCCGGGAGGGGTGGCGGGCTCCACCGCCGTGGCAGCCAGGATTTCTGCGCTGCCAACGCGAGCGTCGAGCGCCAGGCGGCCGGGGCGAAGCGCGGCACGGGTGCCTCAAGAGGTGCACGGCTCAGAGTGTTGTGGGCTGGCCGGGCCGGGAGCGGTTGTTGGGGCCGCCGCGGCTGCGGAGGGTGACTCCTGCGTCCACGAGCACGCGGTGGAATGCGTAGGAATGGCCGGTGAGCGTGTGTGCCTGTCACCCCCGACTAACGACCACGCACGCAAGCCCGCAACCTCCCCTCGCTCACCATCACTCCACCGCGACACGGCGCGCTGACGCGGGCGTTACCGCGACAGTCCCCCGGCACGCCGTGTGAGGACAGATCGTCGTCACACCGACTCCGCAGCAGGAGCAAGGCAGCGGGGTCGGCGACCTGGGCGAGATCGTCGAGCAAGGCCCGCACGCGCGGGGTGCCTTCAGTCCGGACGGCCTCGACGACACCGTCGATAATCTCGCGGACACAGGCGGGCACGAGCCCGGGATCGGTGCGCATGATTAGGCGTATCAGACCCTGCGACGGCAGCGGAATCGCTTGATGGGGGTGAGGCGCCGCAGACGGCGGGCCGATTCCCGGCCTCGGGACTGGTAGGCCCGCATGTTGAGGTGTCGCGATATTCGCGGCTGATGCCCACGCGTCACGCGTGAGGTGTGGCCGGTCTCGATGTCTGGTCCCCGCCTCTCCCTCCCCAGCGACACCAGGTTCGGAACTCATGAGACGTACTTGACACTGCTCTTGATCACTCATGCGTTTTGATCGCATACGTGGGTATGCGAACTCACCACAGGCAGCGCGAGCCGCACGAGGAATACGACTTGATGGGGTGAACCACGTGTACGAGCAGAACGTGAGCAACAGCAGCGCCGTGCCTCAGATGCGATTCACCTGCCGGCCGCAGCGTGCGGCACAAGCCCGGGACACAGCTACGGCGTTCCTCGCTTCCTTGCAGCCTGCCCCGTCGGCGTACACCGCGGAAAATCTGTTTCTGCTGGTCTCAGAGCTGGTCACCAACGCCCTGCGCCACGCGGGCGGTGTGACCGCCTTGTGCCTCACCGCTGACCGCCGGACCCTTCAGGTCCGCGTCGAAGACCCCAGCCCCGCTCATCCGCAGGACCGTACACCCGATCTGACCGGCCAGACCGGGGGCTTTGGCTGGCCCATGATCCAGCGCCTGGCCCGAACCGTCTCCGTTCACAGCAAAACCCAGGGCGGCAAGGCCATCCTCGCCACCTTGCCCCGTTGATCTCCTCGAAGGCAGGGGCAACTACGCTCCCCGTCTCCCGGCCCAAGGGTGCCAAGAGCTTCGTTGTCCTGCCCCGCCGCTAGCGCGTCGAGCGGACGATCGGCTGGCCGGCCCGTCGCCCTATCCGGAACAGCTCGTGCCAGCCCCCGCGGGGCCCAGGTCTCACTCTCGTAGCTGCGACCAATTTCGGCATATGCAGGATGAGCCCATCTGTGTGATCACCGATTGGCTTACCAACTGCCCCGCCTTCTACAGTACGGAACGATTCGATCACCTGAGGTAACGGAAGTGTGGGGGGAGGAACGTTCATGCCCGGAACCGAGGTGTTGCGTGCGTACCGGTTCGCCCTGGACCCCTCCGTTGCCGAGCTAGCTGCTCTGTCCCGCTATGCCGGGGCCTGCCGTTGGGCCTACAACTACGCGCTGGCCAAGAAGACCCAATCCCACCAGGCCTGGGCCGGCCGCCGGACTGCCTACCTCGACGCGGGACTGAGCGAAGCCGAAGCCAAGGAGCGGATCAAAGCCGACGGCGCCGAGCTCACCGATCGCATCAAGGTGTGGGACCACCACCGCAAGAGCCTCACGCTCGCCGTCGCCGGCAAGCCGCCGCTGCCCGCAATGCAGCCCCCAGCCGGGCAGGAAGCACTGGTCCGCAGGCTGGCCGCCGTCCGCGCGGGCTCCGCCGGCACTGGCAGCGAACGCGAGCTTCTGGCCGCGGCCCGCGCCACGGTGAACGGGCTCAAGGCGGAGGCGTTCAGCGCCGGATTCCGCACGCCGAGCGCCATCGACACGAGCGCCCTGTGACGGAAGGAGCGGGACCGGCCCAAAGAGGAGGGCGGCAGCCCCTGGTGGCCCGAGGTCAACGTCTACTGCTTCACCGCCGGCTTCGACCGCGCCCAGGTCGCCTGGAAGTACTGGCAGGACTCGCTCGCCGGCCGCCGCGCCGGACCGCGCAACGGATACCCCCGGTTCAAGAAGAAGGGCCACGCAGAATCGTTCGCTCTCTTCCACGACGTGAAGAGGCCGATCATCCGCCTGGAGGGCCACCGGCGGCTGGTGATGCCGGGCCTGGGCAGCATCCGCATCCACGACAGCGGCAAGCGCCTGGCCCGGCTCGTGGACCGCGGCCAGGCCGTCATCCAGTCCGTGACCGTCACCCGCGGCGGCCACCGCTGGTACGCCTCGGTGCTGGCGAAGGTGCAGCAGGACGTTCCCGTGCTGTGGGAGCACGTCGACGATGACGGCACCCGCACCCCGTATCTGAGCCGCGGCCAGGCCGAGACGGCCGCCGAGAACGGCGGACGTATCGAGCAGATCGGCCGCCCTACCACCCGCCAGCGCGCCGGCGGGCTCGTCGGCGTCGACCTCGGCTCCGACTACCTGGCCGCCCTGTCCAGCCCTCTCGATCCGGCCGACCCCACTACCGCCCTCGTGCACCACCCCCGTTTCCTCGCCGACAGCTGGCCGCACTGACGAAGACTCAGCGGGCGATGTCCCGTTGCCAACAGGGGTCCCAGCGGTGGGGGAAGGCTGCCGCCCGGGTCTCCCGTGTGCACCAGCAGATCACGGTGCGACGGGCGTCGTTCTTGCACGGCCTGTCCAAGAAGCTCGCCACTGGGTTCACGCACGTCGCGATCGAAGACCTGAACCTCACCGCTCTCACCGCCTCGGCCAAGGGCACCCGGGACAAGCCTGGCAGGAACGTTAAGGTCAAGGCCCGCTTGAACCGGCATCTCCTGGACGCCGGCCTTGGCAGCCTGCGCAAGAAGCTCGAATACAAGACCGCCTGGTACGGCTCGCAGCTTGTCGTCCTCGACCAGGGCGAGCCCGTCGCCAGCACCTGCGCGAAGTGCAAGGAGCGAAACCCAAGCTCTGACCCCTCGCGCAGCAAGTTCCACTCCCACTCGTGCGGCGCGGTCGTACACCGACACGAGAACAGCACCGCGAGCATCGTTGACGCGGCGCGAAGGAAGCTCACGACGGTCGCCTCCGATAGGGGGGACCCAAAACGCTCGCCGAGCCGCCGTAAGCCCCGGAGCCCGCAAAGGCCCCGGGCAGGAGGCGTTGAAACGAGAAGACACCGGCTGACGCCGGTGCCACCCCCGGAGAGCGATCCCCGGGCGTCCCAGACAACCAACGCGCCAGGGCAGCTGCCTACCGAAGGGCCCAGGCCATTCAGCCGCCGCCCCCTACGCGCCTGGGACGATCCGTGTTCTGGCAGATCGACAGCTTGCCGAGGGTCGGAAACATGCCCTTAGAGGTCGTTGTCTCCCGGTGTTTCATCCCGGAATCTGCTATTTGGGCTGGGGTGTCGGGTCGCGCTAGGAGACGGTGCTCTCCCCGGTGAGGCGGCGGGCCATGAGGTCAGTCATGGCAATGTGGATCATGGCTTCGGAGCGGGCCGACAGGGTCTCGTAGTCGCGGGCCAGGCGGCGGTGGAGCATGAGCCAGCCGTAGGTCCGCTCGACCGCCCACCGCTTCGGGATCGGAGTGAAACCCCTCCTCACAGGCCTGCGTTGAGTGATTTCCAGGTCGATACCGAGGGTGGCTGCGTGTTCGACGAGGTGTTGGCGGTAGCCGCCGTCGACCCAGACTTTACGGACGCGGGGATGTTCGGCAGCGACTTGGTTGAGGAGGTGGGTGCCGGCGGCGGAGTCCTGCACGCTTGCCGCGGTCACCAGGACAGCCAGGAGCATGCCGATCGTGTCGGTGACGATGTTCCGCCTGCGTCGATGCCCTGGCTCGAGGCGTGAACACTGGTGGAGGCTTTGACGCTCTGCGCGTCGATCGCACAGGCCGAAGGCTCCCCGTCCCGCCCCTCCCTCTGTCGCACGAGATCCCGCAGGAGGCCGTTGAGCTGGACGAATACACCTTCCTTTTGCCACTTCGCGAAGTAGCCGTAGACCGTGTTCCAGTGCGGGAAGTCGTGCGGCAGGGCCGCCGCTGTTCGTTGAGCCCAAGGTGCGGGGAAGGGCGTGGAACCCATCCCGTCCTGCGGCTTCGGCTGGCTCCACCGCCGTGGCAGCCAGGATTTCTGCGCTGCCAACGCGAGCGTCGAGCGCCAGGCGGCCGGGGCGAAGCGCGGCACGGGTGCCTCAAGAGGTGCACGGCTCAGAGTGTTGTGGGCTGGCCGGGCCGGGAGCGGTTGTTGGGGCCGCCGCGGCTGCGGAGGGTGACTCCGGCGTCTACGAGCACGCGGTGGATGAATCCGTAGGAATGGCCGGTGAGCGTGGCCAGCGTGCGGATCGAGGCACCGTTCTCGTAGTCCGTGGCGAGTTGGGTGGTGACCTTTTCGCGTGCGGCGCCGATGAGTCGTTTGCCCGCCACTGCGCGTCCCCCTCTCCAATGGGTCGTTGGCGGAGGTTCATTAAGGAACCTCCAACGGTTGGCAGAGGTCTGCCCCGAACCGCGAGGCGCACACCGGAGACGATGACCGTGTTGTCGGAAGGTCCCGTGCTGCCCCTCCCCGCCTAGGGGCAATACCGGTGACTTTAGTGGGTTTTGGTCGTTGGATGGGTTGTGCCAAGGCCTGGTCAGGTGAAGTCATCGGTTGGTGGGCGGTTCTCGGATCGGATCGCTTTGGGGGTGTTGACTCGTGCGTTTCCGCCGGAGCTGGTGGATGAGGTGGTGGCGGAGTGCGGCCGGGTCGAGCAGCGCCATCGGCTGCTGCCGGCCCGGGTGGTCGTGTACTTCGTCCTGGCCATGTGCCTGTTTTCGGGCCAGGGCTACGAAGAGGTCGCGCGCCTGCTCACCCACGGACTGGAGAGGGAAGGCCGCTGGCGGGACTCCTGGCGGGTGCCCACGACGGCGGCCATTGGCCGGGCGCGTCTGCGGCTGGGTCCGGAACCGCTACGGGCCCTGTTCGCCCGGATCTGCCAGCCGGTGGCGACTGCGGAGACGGACGGAGCCTGGTTTCGCGAGTGGCGGCTGGTCGCCGTTGACGGCACCACCTTCGACCTACCCGACACGGCGGCGAACGCGGCGTTCTTTGGTCGGCCGGGAACCGGCCGGGGACAGGGACGCAGTGCGTATCCGCAGGCGAGGGTCGCCGCTTTGGTCGAGTGCGGAACTCATGCCGTGTTCGCGGCCCAGGTCGCTCCCCTGGCCGTCCACGAGACGGTGCTCGCGCAGGAGTTGTCCGTCTGCCTGACGCCCGGGATGCTCCTGCTGGGCGACCGCGGCTTTCGCGGCTTGGACCTGTGGCGGGCGGCGACCGCGACCGGCGCCGACCTGCTGTGGCGTATCAAGAGCGATGCTGTCCTGCCGGTCCTGATCGCGCTGGAGGATGGCTCCTATATCTCGCAGATCTTCGCGGCCCGGGATAAGAACCGCCGTGCCGACCCGACCCGGGTCCGCGTGATCGAGTACACCCTCGGTCGGGGTGCTGACGCCACCGTCTACCGGTTGATCACGAGCATCCTCGACCCGCAGACCGCGCCGGCTGCGGACCTCGCCGCCCTCTATGCCCAGCGGTGGGAGATCGAGACCACGCTCGATGAGATCAAGACCCACCAGGGCGGGCCCCGCCTGGTCCTACGGTCCCAGCACCCGCCCGGCGTCGAGCAGGAGATCTTCGCCTTCCTACTGGTCCACCACGCTCTGCGCGACTTGATGCATCAAGCGGCCACACACGTCGGCCGCGATCCCGACCGGATCTCCTTCATCCGCACTTTGCGGGTCGCCCGCCGCCACGTCACCGACCAGGCGGCGCTTTCCCCCTCCCGACTCAAAAAGTCACTCGCCCAAGCCCTGAGTGAGATCCACGAACGACTGCTACCTCCACGGCGGTTACGCTCCAACCCCCGCGTCATCAAACGCAAGATGTCCAACTGGGCACTCAAACGCACCGAGCACCTCAACCCACCCCGAACCGATGTCCCCACCATCGCACTGGTCGGGCCCACCAAAGCCAGCCCGACCAGGAGAAAAACCACCTAAATCACCGATATTGGGTTTAGACGGGTCAATCAGGCACCGCCCTTGCCATCGGGCGGGGAGGTGTCAATCGGGCTGCTAGTCGGCGCGCCGGGGTTTGTGTGAGGTGATCTGCAGCCTCACCTGGGTGGGGAGTTGGCCCCATCCGGTGGACTGACGCGCGCGTTCCAGGGGGCCGTGACTCAATGCCTGCAGGACGGCGCCAGGCTCGCAGTCGGGGCTGAGTGTGAGGGCGATGCGTGCCTTGGGATGGTGGGCCCGGCCAGTCATTTCCACCTTTGCATGATGGACGCCGGGCAGGTGGTGGGCGTCGGCGGCGATTGCGTCGGCGAGGGCATGATCGCGCAACTCCACACCCTCTGTTGGGGAGGCTCCTCCAACGCGCATACCGCCTGGGTGAACTCCGCGTAGCTGTGCCCACAGCCACCACAGGGCGAGCAGAACGATGACGGTCAAGGAAGCGATGACCGCCGGCCACCACCAGCCTTCGTTGGTCCAACGGGATCGGTCGCTGGCGCTGAACACGACCGCTTGGGGGGTGATCAAAGGCCAGCCGTCGGGTGGCGTCAGGTGCCAGCGCCGATAGAGATCGAGCCCGCCGACGAAGATGAGGCCGCCTCCTGCCAGCAGGGCGAGCCCAGACAGAGCCACCAGGATGCGATTGGCCACGGGTAGCCTCATCATGCCTCCTCCTGCCTGCTATGGACCGGGTTTTGTGGCCGCAGGTGCGTCAGTTGCCGGAGGCGGAGGGTGATCCGGGGCGGATGTACCAGGGCGAGCTGATCACGCTGCTCATGCAGAACAGCATCGAGTTCTACCCTGACGTCGGCGGGGTCGCGGAAGCGAATGTCCGCGTGGGCCAGGATCCGGGTTCGCCGCACACGGATCCTGGCCCGGCTGACGCCGGGCACGCGCATGGCGGCATCCCGCAACAGGAAGGCGACGGCATCACGGTCAAGTACGGCCCGCACCAGGTTCTGGCCACCGGGGTTGTTGAGTGGCAATTGGTGGCGCAGGCCGGGGGTCAGCGCCAGGATGATCAGCCACAGCCCAAGGCTGGCGGTCAGGGCTGCGCCGGTGAGCATCCAGGCGTCGTCCAGCGGACGGGTGGCCAGTTCGTGCGCGAGACGACTGCGCCAGGCAGCGGCACTGTGGCCGGCTCGGACCATGGAGATGTCGAACAGCAGAATTCCGGCGCCCGCAGCGATGATGAGGGCGGTCAGCGCAGCGGGTATCCGGCGGGCGGACCACAGCCGGCGCGTTGGACGTGAGCCATCGTCCGTGGTGTTGGTGTGCTGGGGCTGAGTGGCATCCAGTGGTTGTTTGGTCAACATCGCCACTGCCGAAGAGGTGGCCGGTTCGTCGGTGTTGGCGGGTCGCTCAGTCTGAGCGCGGGGTTCTTGGCCCGCGTCATGCCAGGTTTCCTTCTGTGCCATGGACTGAACTGGTTCATTGCCCTCCTTTGTGCTCCATCGAGCCGAGGGGAACAGGTGCTGGATGGTCAAAGTGACCTCGGTGACGCGCATGCCGGTCAACTGGGCCACCCGCTCGGTGACGTAGTGCTGAACCTGTCGGGAGGTTTCAGTGATGTTGATCGGATAGGGCAGATCCAGGGACAGTCCCAGCCGGGCCGCTCCTTCGTTGACGGCGGCCGTGGAGCGGGGCAAGGCGAGTCCCAAGCGTGCGGGGGCTGCACCCGTCTGCTCGGTAAGGGCCTCACGCGCGGCGCGGGCGGCGATGCGGGCGATGACCTTGTCGGGGATCACGGTCGCGCCGCGCTCGGCGGCCGGTACAGGGAGCCTGGTTGTGGGCGCCGGTCTGCCGTGATGGGGATCCGTGATTTTCCCCAGGCTCGCTCCGTCTCCTCACTTGGTTCAAAGCTGAATGAAGTGGGGCGGGTGGGGATCGCCGAGCGCGCGGGTGGGCCCGCCGACCGTCTGGTCGGCGGGCCCACATTGATCCGGAACAGTCAGGCGCGTCGAATGGGCGTGACCTCCGGAAGCGTCGTAGTCGGAATTGTCGGGCGGGCGACCTCTGGCGTTGCCAAAAGAGCAACGATGGTGACGGGTTGATCGCAGTGAGGGCAGTTTCGGGTCGCCGTCGGCGGTAGATCTGGAGTTGATACCCGAGGTGGCAACGTTGTTCTTTTCACGGCGTGTTGAGGTGGCTGTGGATCTCCGTGACGAGCCGCTCGCGCCTCGTCACGGCCCCGTTCCCGCTGGTTTTCCGCCTCCCGCCGGCAGAAGGGCGAACAGTACTTTTGGCGAACGGACGGGTGCGTTGTGAACTCGTCCCCGCAAGCGAGGCAAGCTTTGACATGCAGTTTCACTTCTTCCTTCTGCCTGCTTGGGCGGCATGCAGGGGCACAATACATCTGCCGGGTGCCGGGGTCGGGGGTGAACGCCCCACTGCACGTGAGGCATTTGCGGCCTTGGGCTCCATCGCTTTCGTCCTCAGGAGACACGGGAATTCACCCCCGCTCGCAGGGCATCGGCCTGCTTCTGGTGGCCCCTGAGTCGATAGGAAGGTCCGTCGATTCCCGCGACAGCAGCTCGGTGCAGTAGCCGGTCGAGCATCGCCGCAGCGACCGTTGCATCACCGAAGGCGCCGGCCCAGTCGGCAATCCCGACGTTGGTCGTCAGGATGGTGCTCGATTTGAGATACCTCTGGTTGATCACCTGGAACAGGGCGGAGGCGCCGTCCTCGGGCAGCGGGAGATATCCCAGCTCATCGACGATGAGGAGCTTGGGGCCCGCGAAGAACCGCATGCAGGTTTTCCAGCGCCCTTCGAGTGCAGCTCGGTGGCACTTGGCTGCCAGTTCTGCTGCGGTGGTGAAGTAGACGCGGTGGCCGGCATCGACGGCGGCCCGCCCCAGCGCGACGGACAGCATCGTTTTCCCGACGCCCGGCGGACCGACGAACAACACGTTTGATGCGTCGTCCAGGAAGCGGAGGGTGGCCAGGTCGCGGATGAGTTTCTCGTCGACGCCGGGCTGGGCGGCGAAATCGAAGTCAGCTAGAGTCCACGGTTCAGGCAGACAGGCGAAGCGTTCTCTTGCCGCCCGCTTTCGAGTCTCGGTGGCCTCGACTTCGATTTCCAGCAGGCGTTCCAACGCTGCGGTCAGTGACATGCGTTCGGTGCGCTATTGGTCCAAGACTCTGTTGAGTGCCTCCGCCGCATCGTTGAGTTTGAGATAGGACAGGTGGGCTCGCAGCTGCTGATAGCGGCGTGCTTCGCTCATCTGCATGGGAGTGCTCAATCCTCATTCTCCTCTTTCCTTGCTGGCAGGTGCCGTAGCTGGTCAGCGACGGCGGCATAGTGGGATAGGTCGACGACGACCCGTTCGGCCGAGGAAACAGAAGACTGCTGGTCAAGCAGGCGATCTGCCTCGGCCAGGGCTTCCGCGGTCGGTGGCCGGCGGACCTTCCTCTTACACGGAGCCCGGTCATTGAAATTCGCCAGAACTGCCCGCTCCAGTGCGATGACGTGCCCGGCATCGCGGATGGTTTGACCAGATCCGCGCGGCGCTTGGCGATGGCATGCAACAACCGAACGGCCAGCGGTAACAATGCGGATCTCGTCCTCGCCGAGCCGGTGCACGACGCTAACTTGGGCACCCGGCAGCCCCGGAGGCACAGAATAGAAGTTGCCATCAAAAGACACCAAGCTTTGCGGGCTGACTGTCCTCTGGACCTCCAACTCGGCAGGGAACGGCCGCGTGGGAAGTTCCAGCAAGCTTTCCGAGTCGGCTAGTTCAGCAACATTGGTAGATACTCCGTCGACCTTTCGACGCCGCTGATCCATCCGCAGAGCGAGCTTATCGACGCCGGATTGAGCCTGCTGCACGCTCAGCCCGTCGGGAACAGTACGCCACCAGCGCTGGGCAGCGGAGTGGTTGACCTTCTCCACGACTCCTTTCCTGTTCCCCCGTCGGGGCGGGCAGATATCAACCCCAACACCGTAATATTTGGCGACTCCGGTGAAGGCTGGCAGAACCCGGCCGGTCGACGGATAACAGACAGTCGACATCCGGTCGAAACGCCAACGCCGTGCGGTTCCACCCAGTTTGCGGACGATCTGATCGAGCCCTTGCACCAAGTGAGGGAAGTCCTCGGACTCCGCGAGAACCGCTCGCCATCGGCCGGAATGGGCCAGGGCGCCGACCAGCAGATGAGCATGCTCGCCGCTGGCGGTGTTCGAGGGCGTCACCGACGGGCTGGTCGAAACGCTCGGGCTCGCCGTGGCGGAGGTGCCCGGAGCGGGAAGTGCGGTGTCTGCGAACGCGTTGCTCGCGGACAGCAGTGCGGCGGGCGCGATGGCGGCGGTCGCGGCGACGGTCACCAGGGTGCGGCGGAGCTTCATGCAAGACCTCTCGGGTCCAAAGAGATAGGAGGGCCGCCGCGGACGGAACACACGCAGGACGGCCGGAGCTGATCATATGGCCGATTGCAGGCCTGGTCGGTGAACGTTGGACAAGCGGGAATCCCTCAACACCCATGCATGCGTCGGACATATGGCGTGTGCTCGGACAGTTGCCCACCCTCGCGAGAAGTCTTCCGTGACCTACGTCACCGCCGTTTTCGGCGGCGCTTACGGGAAAGGGTGTGCGCCCGCCAGGCGGCCCCCGGGTGGGAGCGGTGGTTGCCTGGCGGGCGCGTGGGGCGGATGGCCGGCGGGGTGTCCGGCGGGTTGGTCAGCCGACGAGGGCGTTGTACATCTGCCAGCCGGTGGTGACGAGCGTGCGGGCGGCGAAGGGTGCGGCGGGGTTGCCGGTGCCGCGGTAGAGCCAGAGGCTGCCGGTGGTGTCCCGGGCCAGGAGATCCGCTTTGCCGTCGTTGGTCAGGTCGGATGTGCCGACGATGAGGTTGTGCATCTGCCAGCCGGTGCCGACCTTGAGGCGAGCGGCCCAAGGTGCGGAGGGGTTGCCGGTGCCGCGGTAGAGCCAGAGGCCGCCGGTGGTGTCGCGGGCGATCAGGTCGGGTTTTCCGTCGCCGGTCAGATCGCCTCCGCCGACCAGCATGTTGTGCATCTGCCAGCCGGTGCCGACCTTGAGCCGGGTGGCGAAGGGTGCCGCCGGGTTGCCGGTGCCGCGGTAGAGCCAGAGGATCCCTGCGGTATCCCGGGCGATCAGGTCGGGGTTTCCGTCTCCGGAGACATCACCCACGCCCACCAGGGCGTTGTAGATCTGCCAGCCGGATCCGGCGTTGACGCGTGGCGCGAAGGGGGCCGCGATGTTGCCGGTGGCCTTGTAGTACCACAAGGTGCCCGCCGGATCCCGGGCGAGCAGGTCGCCCGTTCCGTTGGCGTGCAGCCCGGACAGGTCGAACAGGGCGTTATAACCCTGCCATCCGCCACCGAGACGGTAGCGGTACAGGAACGGGGCGCTCGGGCTCCCGCTGCCCTGGTACTGCCACAGCACGCCGGACTTGTCGAGTGCGACCAGGTCGGAACGGGTCGCACCGCTCGCCGGTCGGGTGCTGCTGATCTGCTGCACGTCATCGGCTCGGACCCAGGCGAGGCGGTGATTGAACCTAATCGGGATGAACTTCGTGGTTCCGGTGACCAGTGTGTGGTCGCCGGGGGCGCTGTTGTCGAAGTTCATGGCGTAGAAGTAGTCCCCGGCAACGGCCGGGCCGCCGGGCACGTAGACCTGGCCTGCCTTGAGGCTGTACTTCGTCAGCGCCTTGTCGGTGTCGGTCTGGACGGGCACCTGGGTGCCGGTGTAGTCGGCCGTCTGCGGGTACGCCCTGCCGTACACGGGAATCGAGGCGAGTCCCGCCTTCGGGGTCACGACCGGCTGCGCGGTCGTGCCCACCGGGGCGGTCAACTGGCCGCCTGGGTTGTAGAACCAGCCCTGCCGGCCGCCGTACCAGATTGCCGTCCAGTCGCCCTTCACCGCCGCGACCACGTAGTGGTTGCCGGTGACGGCCTTGGCTGCCCAGTCCGGTCCCTGCGTGCTGCCCGCGGCGCCCGAGCGCAGATACGGGTCCGCGATCAGCGGCGAGCTGGTGGAGGCATCGGAATACAGGTAGAGGAAGTTCGCCGGCCGCGGCGTCTGGGTGGCGCAGGTGGGGGTGCAGTACACGATGGCCGGCTGGTTGGCCGTCGTGAACGGCGGCGCGATGGTGATCTCCTGGCCGGCCAGCACCGGGCTGCCCGCCCCGCCGTCGCCGCTCGGTGCGCCCATCAGGGAGAAGTAGTGGTTCCAGTCCCAGTAGGGGCCCGGGTCCCAGTGCATGCCGGCGACGTTGGCGTCGAGCGGGCCGGGGACCTCGTCGTGGCCGATGATGTGCTCTCGGTCCAGCGGGATGCCGAAGCGGGTGGCGAGGTACTTCACCAGCGCGGCGGACGATTCGTACTGGGACTCGCTGTACCAGGACCCGGCCTTGATGGCGAAGCCCTCGTGCTCGATGCCGATCGAATGCATGTTGAGGGTCTTGTTGCCGGCCTGCCAGGCGGTGTCCTTGGTGGGCACCAACTGCGTGACCAGACCGTCCGAGGCACGGATCAGGTAGTGCGCGCTGGCGGACTTCGCCGGGTTCTGGAAGACACTCAGCGAACCTTCGTAGCCGCCCTCGGTGTCATGAATGACGATGTATCGGATGTCGACACCGTCGGCCGGCCGGTTCGTGACGTCGTAGTTGCCGTAGTCCGCCGGATCCGCGCTGTTCTTCTGGAACGCCGCCGGGCGGAAATCACAGTTCAGACCCGACGGGCACTCGGGGACCGGAGCAACCGCGGTACTGGCGAACGTCGCAGCCAGTTTCATCTTCGCCGGCTTCACCGGCGTGACCGACCGGTCGGCGGCCAGGGTGACCCGCTGCCCGTCGGCAGTGACCCGGCTGCTCCCACGGTTGATGGTCTGGAAGACGCGCTGCGTGAACAACTGGGCGCCCTTGGCATCCGGGGCCTGGCTGTAGCGCGCGACGGCCGCGTACCACTGGCCCGCGTCCTCGGGCAGCGAGCCGGTCGCTTCCTTCTCGTACTGCGCCAGCAGCGCCGCCCCGCCCCGGATGCTCTCCTCGCGGTCGGTGCGCAGCGAGCCGGCCGTCTCGCCGGTCAGCTTGGCTGCCGCGTCTAGCGTGTGCAGCCGGGGGTCGGAGGTGTCCGCCTGGTCATCGCTGCCCTGCAGGGCCCGGACCGGGTTGAACTTCTTCATCCGGGCCGGATCGCCACTCATGTTCAGATGCGACAGCCGCTCCGCTCGGGTCGGCTCCTCCACATCCTTGGCCGTCACCTGAGTCAGGCCCATGACGTTGTAGTTCCCGGCCGTACTGGGCTGCCCCTGGTGCGTCTCCCACCGGGTCAGGTGATAGGAGACCGCCATCAGCACACTCTGCGGTACGTCAAATTCCTGCGCGGCGTCCGCGAACTCCCGCTGCAGCCCTGTGGCCGGATCCAGCGGGGAAGCGGCGCTGCTGGACGAATCCGCCAACGCGAACGTCCCTATGGCCGCCACGGACCCCGCGATGAGCGTCGCTGCGATGCCGATCGGCAGAAACTTCCCCGACCGGCGATGTCTACGAGTCAACGACCTGCCTCGATCTTCCAGCGCACACGGCGCCCCCTATGTGTCATGTCAAAGACAGGCAGGACGCTAGCAGTGGATCCCGATCAGAGCATCGGCGACCTCTTGGTGACCGCTTCGCGGTGCGAGCGGCTGCTACGTCGTCTGCGAGCCGCGGCGAACGGTTCGGTGCTGCCGGCTTGTCGATAGTTCTCATTGGTTATCTGGTTCCCATCGACAGGCAAAATTTTCGCATGTGTGGGTGGTGTAAAGATCATCCAGCTCCCATTTTGGGAGGAAGGGCCATCTTTTGTGTGTAGTTACGGTTCGCGTGAATGGCCCAAGTCATGGGTCGCGCACAGACTGTAGGGACGCATGAGAAGCACGAGGATGAGGGCCTGGCGTGGGACCGCCTGGCCCAGTCCGGGGGGCATATGGACGCGGCGGATCGCTGTGTCCTTGGCCGTGGCGATGGCAGTCACGACGCTGGACGGCGCGAGCGCAGCGATAGCCGCGCCGCAGAAGTCAGCTCCGCAGGCGGCCGGCCACTACGCAACGGCGGCTGCTGATATCCCGTCCGCGCGGGTAGCGGCGCGGTTGTCGGGCAAGCAGGTGGAGGCACTGTCGGAGCGCTCTGAGACCTCCACGACGTGGGTGAACGCGAATGGTTCGCTGACGACGGAGCTGTCGGCCGGCCCGATCCGCTTCAAGGACAACGGCCAGTGGCGGCCCGTCGATCTGGACCTGGTGCAGAACGGTGATGGCACCATCGCGCCCAAGGCCCACCCGCGGGGCCTGAAGCTGGCCGGTGGGGGCGGCACCACAGCCCGCTCGCTGACCGATGCCGGCACCGCGCCCGCTCGTGACCTGGTCACGTTGGGTGCGGGTGATCAGCAGATCGCCCTCCAGTGGAAGGGCGGTCTGCCCAAGCCGACACTCAGCGGGACCCGCGCCACGTACGTCAACGCCGTTCCGGGCGCGAACCTGGTCGTGGAGGCCACCCGTACCGGTTTCGAGCAGTTCGTCGACATCGCCCAGCGGCCCGCCGCAGGGGGCTTCGCCTATACCTTGCCGCTGAAGACCAAGGGGCTGAGCGTCAAGCAGCTCGCCGACGGCAGTCTGCAGTTCACCGATGCGAAGAACAACAAGCAGGCCGTGATGCCCGCCCCCACCATGTGGGACGCGCAGGTCGATCCGGTCTCCGGCGAGCACACGCACCAGGCACCGGTCGCATTGAAGGTCGTCGCACACAAGGGCTCGACCGACCTGGTCTTCACCCCGGACACCAAGTTCCTGAAGGACCCGGCCACGAAGTTCCCCGTCACCGTGGACCCGTCCACCGCGACCCTCGGAAACGTCTTCGACACCTACGCCCAGCAAGGCGTCACGATCGACGAGTCGACTGACACCGAGCTGGACCTGGGCAACCCGGGCACCACGAACACCGACGGCACGCCCCGCACGGCGCGCTCCTTCATCACCTGGAACACCGCACCGTTCGCGGACGCCCTGGTGACGAACGCGAAGCTGAGCCTGTGGGACTTCCACGCGGGCAACAACGTCGACTGCGCGGCGTACCCGTGGGAAGTGTGGGACGTCGACAAGGCATCCACCTCCACCCGGTGGCCCGCGCAGCCGGTCTGGCACACCAAGTCCGCCACCTCGACGGAGACCCGCGGCAACCCGTCGTGCACCGCGGCACCCGACGGATGGATCAACGCCGACGTCACCACCCTCGCCCAGACCTGGGCGTCATTGAAGAACGCCACCTCCGGGATGGGCCTGCGGGCCTCCAGCGAATCCGTCGTCGCCCAGTGGAAGCGGGTGAACTCCGCCAACGCGGCCACCAACCCGCCGAAGCTGGTCGTCACCTACAACTACCGGCCGCGCACCGGCACCGACCAGCAGGCCGGACCACCGTTCTTCAAGGACACCAGCAACACCTGGCAGGTCAACACGGTGACCCCCCTCCTGCGGGACACCTTCGCTGACCCGAACAACGACAAGGTCAGCGGCACCTTCCAAATCTTCGACAACACCACCGGCACCCAGGTCGGCACCAACCTCACCTCACCGTTTGTGCCCGCCGGCCAGCCCGCATCCGTGACGGTGCCAGCTGGGCTGCTGACCAATGGCAAGACCTACAAATTCCGCACCACCCCGTATGACGGCACGCACTACAACCTCGGGTGGTCGGCATACGGGATCTTCACCGTTGACACCTCCGCACCCTCTGCCCCAGCATCGGTGACCTCCACTGACTACCCGAGTAACGCGTGGGTCAAGGGCGCCGGACAGCCCGGACAGTTCACTGCCACCCCACCGACCGGTGACCAGAACGGCATCGAGTGGTCGCTGGACGGCACCACCTGGACCAAGGTGGCCACCGGAGGTAGCACCGCCCCGGTGACGTTCAATGTCACCCCGGCCAAGGCAGGCACGAATACCCTCCAGGTCCGCACTACGGACAAGGCGGAGAACAAGTCCGAAGCTGTCACCTATGCCTTCCACGCCGGGCCCGGCGGCGTCACTCTGCCGGATGACGGCACCCGCACGGCTGCCCGCGTGCCTCTGACCGCGGAAGCAGACAGCAGCAAGTACAACAACGTGTCCTTCTCGTGGCGTCGTGGCGACGCCGACACCTGGGCACCCATCCCGGCCGGTGATGTCACCAACGCGGGAGCAGCACTCGCCTCCTGGCCGGCCGCACTCACCGCAGGCAAGAGTCCGAACCTGACTTGGAATGCCGCTTCCACCGTCACCCCCGACGGCACGGTGCAGGTCCGCGCGGACTTCACCGGACCGGGCAATGCTGCCGTTTCCTCCGACTCGATCAGCGTGATCGTCGACCGCGCCGCTGACGGCGCGGCCACCGAGAACGTCGGGCCCGGCTCAGTGAACCTGCTCACTGGCGACTACACCTTGTCGGACAGTGACGTGTCGTCCTTCGGGATGAGCGTGACACGGACCGCTTCCTCCCGTTCCCCGCAGGCCGGGGCGGGCCTGGACGGACAGGTGGCGATCTTCGGCAAGGAATGGTTGTCCGGCACAACCGCGGAGGCCACTCAGTCGGACTTCACAGAGATCCGCAAGACCTCGGCTAGCTCACTCGATGTCGTGACCAGCGACGGATCCACGATCAAATTCACCGCGAATGCTGCGAGCAACGGCTGGGTCCCCGAGGCCGATGCTGCGGAACTGGCGCTGAAGGGGACGTTCTCCTCAGGCAATTTCACGCTGTCCGACACCAAGGGGACAGTGACGACGTTCTCCAAGGTCGCTGCTGCCGCGACGACGTGGACCGTGTCGAGCTCTCTGGTCGATGGACTGGCGAACAGCACCACGCAGGTGGTATCCGAGGCCGTGACCGTGGGCGCCAAGACTTTGGCCCGGCCCAAACGGATCATCTCCCCGACCAGTGCGACCACCCTGGCGGCCTGCGACGCGGATCCTTCCGTCAAGGGTTGCCGGGTCCTGGAGTTCGTCTACGCCACATCCACCACCGCCACCGGGTCCACCTCCAGCGCGGACTTCGGCGACTATGCCGGTCAGGTCTCCCAGATCCGGCTGTGGGCCACGGCCCCTGGCGCGGCGATGTCGACGGCCACCGCCGTGGCTCAGTACCGCTACGACATCGGCGGCAGCCTTCGTCAGCAATGGGACCCCAGGTTCGATGCCCAGACCCAGACCCAGTACACCTACGACGGTTCCGGGCGCGTGACATCTACGCAGGACCATGGTCTGCTCCCGTGGCACTTCACGTATGGGCAAGCAGGCTCCAGCCCGACAGCGGGCGCCGGCATGCTGCTGACGGCATCCCGATCCACGCTGACCCCGGGAAGCGCCACCCAGACCAACGGCACAGCTACCACGACCGTCGTCTACGGCGTGCCGCTGACCAGCACAAACGCACCAAATGAGATGGGAATTCAGGCCACCACGTCCTGGGGTCAGAGCGACCTGCCCACCGACGCCACCGCTGTCTTTCCCGCTGACCAAGTACCCACTTCCAGCGTCGGATCCGACTTGGGCGCCGGAAGCTACACCCGCGCCCGGATCCACTACCTGGATGCCTCTGGTCGCCAGGTCGATGAATCCACCCCGGGCCACCATATTTCGGTCACCGAATACGACCAATACGGCAACACCGTCCGCTCGCTGAGCGCTGCCAACCTCGAACTGGCACAAGGCTCTACTCCTGAGCAGAAGAGCCAACTGACCGACCTGGGCATCAACGCACTGCCCAGTGGCGAACGTGCCCAATTGCTGTCGTCGACCTCGATCTTCGACGCCGCTGGGGCCCGTGGGCTGGAAACCTACGGACCTCTGCATCAGCTCACCCTGGCCGACAACCTGGTCAGTGGGGCGACCACCGTGAGTGCGAAGGGCAGCCAGGTCACCGCCCGCGCCCACACAGTGAAGGAGTACGACGCCGGCCGCCCCAGCGACGGGAGTGCGACGGTTCGGAACCAGGTCACGAAGGTAACCTCCGGGGCACAGTCCCGCGCGTGGCCCGATCTGGTGGCCGACCCACAGGTCACGGCGATCGCCTACGACTGGGCCAAGGGCCGGTCGATCAGCACCACCCAGGATCCGGGCGGTCTGGCGATCACCACGGCGACGGTCTACGACGACCAGGGTCGAGTGACTAAGGCCACCCAGCCCGCTTCCAACGGCGCCGATGCCGGAACCACGATCACCACGTACTACACCGGGAATGGCACTGGCCCTTGCGGCGGTAGGCCGGAGTGGGCCGATGCGGTCTGCCAGACCGGACCGGCCGCCGCTATCACCGGCGGCAGCAGCAACCCCACGCAACTTCCGACCAAGACAAGTGAGTACGGCCTCTTCGGTCAGAGAACCAAGAGCATCGAGGTGGCCAACGGCGTCACCCGCACCATCACCACCAGCTACAACATCGCCGATCAACCCACGACGGTCACCGTGTCCGGGGGACTCGGAGCTACGGTGCCCGCGGTGACCACCACCTACGACACCGCCACCGGACAGGTGCTGACACAGACCTCCAGCACCGGAGGCACGATCACCAAAACCTACGATCAACTCGGCCGCCCGATGTCGTACACCGACGCCGACGGCGCTACCACCACCACCCAGTACGACGCCCTCGACCGGCCCACCACCGTGGCTGACACGGCGCCGTCAACTACGACATACACCTACGACACGGCGATCGACCCCCGCGGTGTGACCACCTCACTCACCGACTCCGTCGCAGGCACCTTCAGCGCCCGCTATGACGCCGACGGTCAGATCGCCACCCAGGGGCTGCCTGGTGGCTACACCCTGCGTCAGAGCCAGGACCCCGAAGGCAACGCGACTACCCGCACCTACACCCGCGACAGCGACAGCACCGTCCTGGTCACGGACAGCATCACCGAGACCGTCCACGGTCAGTGGGCCTCCCACACCGGCACCGCCGGGGTGACCGCATCGCAGAACTACGCTTACGACAAGGCTGGCCGTCTGACTCAAACCCAGGACACCAGTACCGACGGGGCCTGCACAACCCGCACCTATGCCTTCGACAAGAACGCCAACCGCAAGTCGTTGGCCACCACCACGGCGGCGCCCAACGCCGACTGCACCACCAGTGGCGGCACCACCACGACCAACACCTACGACAGCGCCGACCGTCTGGTGAACGCCGGCTACACCTACGATGCCCTCGGGCGCACCACCGCCTTGCCCGGCACTGCCCTGGCCTACTACGCCAACGATCTCGTGCAGCAGCAGACCGCTGGCACTCAGCGTCAAAGCTGGACCCTCGACTCCAGCCTGCGTTTCCGCTCCTCCACCACCGAAACCAACACCGCCGGCACCTGGAACCAGACCGGGACCAAGGTCAACCACTACGGCACCGACTCGGACAGCCCCCGGTGGATCGTCGAGAACAACTCCACCGGCGTTCTGACCCGCAACGTCGTCGGTCTTGACGGCTCCCTCGTCGCCACCTCGACCAATACCGGCGGAACCATCCTGCAACTGGCCAACCTCCACGGCGATATCACCCTTCAGGTACCTGCCGACACCTCCGTGTCCCCGACCGTCCTTGACGCCGACGAGTACGGCAATGCGCGTCCGGGACAACCCACCGCCCGTTACGCCTGGCTCGGGGGCAAACAGCGCTCCGATGAGGCCCTCTCCAGCATCGTCCTCATGGGAGCGCGCCTCTACAATCCGGCTACCGGGCGATTTCTTTCCACCGATCCCGTGACCGGCGGTAGCTCCAACGCCTACGATTACGGAGCCCAGAACCCACTGATCCACTCGGATACGAGCGGAAAGTTCTGGCTCTTTAACTTCTCTCGCTGGAAAGGACATATCGCCTTCGGCTTCACGACCGAACAGGCTCGGGAAATGATGCAGGGATACCTGTGGGGTGCTGCAGGCTTCATCGGTGGCCTGTGCTCTTGGGCCCTGGCAGGCATCGGGGCAGCAATCTGCATGGGTGTCGTCGGCGTAATCGTCGGGGTCCTGTCGCAGGCAGCAAGCGGCTTGGGTGGCTACAGATACCGCCAGGTCGCATTCGCGTACGGTTGGCACTTCAAGTGGTGGGGCGGATACCCGTACTTCTACCACAGTGCAACCTGGACTTGGTGGTAGAAAAGATGAGGGCAGAAGTGAAACCGAAAAATATCGCTATCCAGGTGACTATCGCAGTCGTCACGTTCGTCCTCGGCTGGCGGATCGCAAATAGTTCGTTCCCGCCAGCGCTCTACGTGCTGACCTGGTTCTGCGTTGCAACGATCGCAGTCACTGCGGGTGCATGGCTCAAAGCGCGGCGCTAGATACCCGATTCAACCCGGCTAGCTGAAATATAACTCTGCTGGTTTCTCCGGGCGCACGTAGCTATCGGCCTCCAGGGCTAAATCGCCCTGGAGGCCGATCTCCGTTTAGCCTGCGGAGGATAAGAAGACCGCCGACGAGGTATCCAGAGTTGAACCCGCCGCCCTCGTCGAGGGTGCGGCGCGCCGGAGAGTCGCCGCGTGGAGAATCCGTCACTAGGCCGGGGTCCGGATCGGCGACCGGCACATGGACGCCCTGCTGCAGACCCGATAGGCCGCGCCCCACACGCTAAGGGCTTGCAGATCATTAACACGTTGTCTTGATCTTGTTGCTGGCCTGGCCGGTCAGTGCGAGGACTCGGGCCTGGAGGGTTGTGAGGGATGCGGGTGGGGTCTTCGCGGGCGGGATGGTGATTGCGTGGGCCCCGAGCAGTCTTCTGCTTTTCAGGAGGGTGCGGTGCATGGCCGTGCGGCTGCTGGCGAACAGAACGGCGAGTGGTTCCGCGGCCAGGGCGACCCGCAGGTGGAGAACGGTGGCCAGGATCTGTTCGGGGAAGGTGAGCCGGGGTGGGCGACCGCGCTGGGTATCACCGTCGGGGGCCAACCTTGCTGTGAGGTCGTCCAGTTCCCTGCGGGACATGCCAGTCAGGGCGGGATCGGACAGCAGGGCCTGCTCCCACTGCGTGTCAGCCCGTTGCGGGGCCCGCGCCGCTGGGATGACAGGGCATCTCAGGGGGTGTAGTGCATAGTTCCAGTCACCGTGGAAGGCGTGGCGGGTCAGCGGCAGGGCGGCCATTTCCGCATCTGCGATCTTCACGCCGGTGGGATAGCTGTTGGTGTCAAGTGCGGCCTTGACGCGAAGTCCGGTGCGGGTGGTGGTTGCTGCGATGCTGTTCACGATGACTTCGTGGCTGGTCAGCGGGCGGCCGCGCCAGTTCATGGTGATGTGCGAGAAGAGTCGGTGCTCGATCTTGTTCCACTTCGATGTGCCGGGACAATGCCGTTGCTTGATTAGTGAACTATCCCGGGATGCAGAGTGATGACCTTGGG
>NZ_JAAIKO010000006.1 GCF_016107395.1 Streptomyces fildesensis | reverse complement strand
TGGTGGCCGAGGCCCGCACGGAGGACAGCACTGCCGCTGCCCCCGCCACACCGGCCAGCGTCCCCGACCGCTGCCACCAACGACGCGACCGGGGCGCGGTGGCCTCGGTGAAGTCGTCCAACGCGCTGCCGGTGATCCGCAGTGCGTCGCTGTTGAGGTCCTCGGATTGCTCGCTGAGCTCTTCCAGCAGCCGGGTGTCGATGCGCTCTACGCCCATCACGCCCCATCTCTCTCGGCGCCCACTCCGTCGCAGGCACGTCCACAGCCCCTTCGGTGCCACGGCCCCAGCGGATTGCTCGCATCACCCGCGCATCGGCGAGGTTCACCCTCCCGGGTGAACAAGGGGATCCTCGAAGGACCGAAGAAGGCGCGGCCGACGGCCTCCGCGAACTCCCGGATGTCGCACAGTCGGCGGCATCTCGACGATGGGCAGCCGGTTCGTGCTCAGGATTTCGGCAATCGACGCGTGCCGCAGGTACAGGCCCGACATCCGACGCGGTTCTCGTCAGCCAGTGTCCTGATCTCTCCTCTGGCGAACGGCTGGCGTCTGTCATGGATGCCTGTCCACTCACCACGGACAGTGATCGGCGACGGCGACGTTAGAGAACCGTGACGGCGCTTCGCGCATCGCGTCGAAGGGGGCGGTGTCGGTCTCCGGCTGGATGCTGATCGACGGATTCGCCTGCAGAATCCGGATGGCATCGCGCTGCGCGACCAGCATGTCGACCATCCTGGTGATGATCAGGGAAGCGGCCGAGACGCTGGCGACGGAGGAGGAATACGAGCGGACCGCTGCCTTGCGTGAGCGGTACGTGCGCGAGACTTCCGTGGTCATCCACTCCGCTCGGGTCGACGGCATCATCACCCTCGTGTGACCTGAGGTACAGAGGAGGGAGGTGCGTCTGGCCGTCTCACCGAAGCAGGGCGCCCCGGGCCAGGAACGGCCGGCCATCCCCTCGGCGCAACCGCTGAAGCCACGACTCGTCGCCGGGGCCACGCGGGGCGGCAGGACGGATTCAGGGCCGTCCTGCGCATCAACGGCAGTACTCCCCGATTGGTCCGAGCGCCCACCCGTCAGTACCCGTAGCCGTGCGCGTACTCCTTACGGTGCAGAACCCTCGTACGGGTGATGGAGCCTCGGAAGGCTTACGCGACCGCTGGGACGGTGGTGCTCTGAGGCCTCGGGGGACCATGAGAACCGGAACAGAGGATCCCTGGCGCCGCCAGATGATCGGAGTCAGCTGTTCTACGGCTCTGACGTCCCATCGATGCCGGATGCCGTGGGCCACTTGCGACATGGTGGACCGGGCAACGTCCAACCGCCGAAACCCTCTGCCGGCAAAGGCCCCTAATGGGCGGATCCGCCGTACTCGGCGTGCTGGGTATGAACCGCGTGCTCTCGCTCTTCCGCACATGTGGGCGCCGGGAATGCTGTGCGCCGTATGCGAGCAGCGGCCTCGGCTACGATCTTCTCGAACTCGCTCCTGGTCATGACACACAGCCCTTCTGGGGGTGCCGGTGCAGCGGCCGACCGGTTGCTCCGGCGTGAGGACCCGGACCCGGGATCAAGATCCGGTACTCGGTGCGGCCCTCCCACTAGTCATTCGTTGCCGGCCGAAGACTGGATTGGTGGCCGGACGTGCCGCTGGTGGCCAGCTTGCGCGGGCTCAGGTTGAGGTTGTGGGGGCGTTGCCCGCAGGCGGGGCCGGCGCGGGCTTAGATTCAACGGATCAACGCAACGGTGCTGGTTGAGGACGGTATGTATGGCGAAGATGGGTCGGCCGGGGATGTCGGACGAGATGAAGGTTGACTTGTGGCGGCGGTGGAAGACCGGGGAGTCGATCAGTGTCATCTCGCGGCAGATCGGCAAGCCGCCCGGCTCGGTGTTCACCGTCCTCAAGCATCACGGAGGGATCGCTCCCTCACTCCGCAAGGCGCGCGCGGGCAGTCTGACCGTGGGTGCGGGAGGAGGTCTCGCGCGGGCTCTGTGCCGGCGAGTCCTACCGGACTTTGGCCGGCCGCCTGGGGCGTGCGGTGTCGACGATCAGCCGCGAGGTCAACAAAAACGGCGGACGCGACGTCTACCGGGCGATTGCCGCGCAGGAACGGTCGCTCGCTCATGCGAAGCGTCCGAAGCACTGCCTGCTTGCTCGTGAACCCGCTTTGCGGCAGCAGGTGTTGGTCTTGCTGAAGGAGGAGTGGTCGCCTGAACAGATCGTCGGACACCTCCGTCTACATCACGGGACCGACCCGCGCATGCAGATCAGTCACGAGACGATCTATCGGTCGATCTATACCACCCGCTGGAAGGTGGTTCCCCGCGAATTGTGCAAGCGCCTTCGAACTGGCCGCCCGATCCGGAAGAACAAGCGCCACACGGTGAAAGGCCAGTGGCGTTCGCAGATCATCGATGCCCGACCGATCGAGGAGCGGCCCCAAGAGGCGGAGCACCGCAGCGATTTCGGGCATCTGGAAGGCGATCTGATGATCGGCTCG
The DNA here is from genome assembly GCF_016107395.1 of Streptomyces fildesensis. Taxonomy (GTDB): domain Bacteria; phylum Actinomycetota; class Actinomycetes; order Streptomycetales; family Streptomycetaceae; genus Actinacidiphila; species Actinacidiphila fildesensis. The sequence continues at coordinate 368,061 of NZ_JAAIKO010000006.1, read as the reverse complement.
AACAACAGCCAGGTCGCCACTTTGGTCGACAGGAAGTCGCGTTTCCTCACCGTCGTGAAACTCGCCAGCCGTCACACCGCCGTAGTCGTTCCCGCCCTCGCCAAAACCTACGCCCGCATGGACTCCCGACTACACGCCACCCTGACCTGGGATCGCGGCATGGAACTGGCAGCGCACAAGCAGTTCACCGCCGCTACGGGTGTTGACGTGTTCTTCGCAACCCCGCGCAGCCCCTGGCAACGTAGCACCAACGAGAACACGAACAAACTGCTCCGGCAGTACCTGCCCAGGGGGACGAACCTGTCGACGTTCAGCCAGGACGATCTTGACGCCATCGCGACGAAGCTCAACAACCGTCCGCGCAAGTGCCTGGGATTCCGCACACCTGCAGAGAGTGTTGCCTTGACCCGTTGAATCTAAGGCGGCTTCTTTCAGGAAGCTCACTTCCATCTCGAGTTCACGATTGCGCCGTTCGAGCTCCTTCAAGCGAGCCCGCCCAGGCACGGTCAACTCCGTGTCAGGGGTCGGCTCCAGCTGCTTTTCGTGCTTCTTCACCCAGCCGCGGAGGGTCTCCGGGTTCAGGTCAAGGTCTCGGGCAACCTCGGAGATCGTCTTACTCGACCGCAACGCAAACTGGACAGCTTCATCACGGAACTCCGGTGAGTACTTACTTAATGGCGCCACTTCTCCCTCGCTTCCTTGCTACACAGATCCTATTGGACCCATGTCCGGAAACCTCGGGGCTCCTCAGGCGGCCGTGGCCGGCTGGGTGAAGGAGGTGTAGCCGCACCTGGAACCACCGCAGCGGCGCTCGGAACCTGGCTCGTCTTCGAGGACGAGGCCGGGTTCTCGATGACGCCGCCGACTTCCCGCACCTGGGGCCGCCGTGGATCGACCCCGGTCATCCGGGTCCGGGGCCGTTCCCAGCGCCGCTTTTTTATAGCGGCCCTTGCTGCTACAAGCCCGGCGAACGATCCCGTCTGATCTACCGGCCCAGACGGCATACGGATCACAAGAGTGGCGGTCGCAAGAGCTTCGCCTGGACCGAGTACCGCGACCTCCTCATCGCCGCGCACCAGCAGCTCGACGGTCCGATCGTCCTCATCTGGGACAACTTGAACGTCCACAAGGACCGCCGGATGCGGGCCTTCATCGACGCGCACGACTGGATCACCGGCTACCACCTGCCCCCCTACGCGCCTGATCTCAACCCCGTCGAGAGCATTTGGTCGGTTCTCCGCCGGGCCAGCCAGGCGAACACGGCTTTCACCGACCCGGACCACCTCATCCGCAGACTCCGACATGGCCTCCGTCAGATCCAATACCGGAGCGACATCATCGACGGATGCCTCGCCGCGACCGGCCTCACACTCACGACACCACGTCTACAACCTCAGTAACCAGATGGCTGACCCTACTGGCGGCCCGCGCCGCTGATCTTAAGCGGTTCGCCGGACGCCTGGCAGCCGCACCCGCCCTCGCCCTCGCCAGCGGTCTTGGGCGCGCAGGAGCAGGAACCATGGCGCTGGCCGAGCCACCAGGTGCCGGCGGCGAGCACCGCCAGCACGATGGCGAGGGCGGGCAGCCAGCCCACCACCGGCCCCGCGCCGGCCCCGACGACGCCCGCCGTGATCAGGACGGGCAGTGCGCAGCACGCCACGCAGGCCAGCGCGGCCAATCCGCCCAGGGCCTTCGGCGTCTTGTGGGGGCGGGGGTCAGCAGCATGGTCCGGCATGGCGGTTCTCCTCGGCGAGGTGGGTGAAAGGGATGGGGCAGCAGGCACTTGCGGCGCAGACAGTCAGGTCGTTGCAGCCCGCCTCGACGGCCGCGGTCAGGGCGGTGCGGATGGTGGTCAGGTCGGCGATCTTCGCGTCGACCTCGGCGAGCTTGGCCGCGGCGCGCTCCTGGAGTCCTGCCACGGGGCGGCCGTGCCGGTGGCGGCCGGCCTCCAGGAGTTCGGCGACCTCCTCCAGCGTGAACCCGAGGCGCTGGGCGGCCTTGATCACCCGCAGTGCGGTCACCGCGTCCTCGTTGTAAAGGCGGTGGCCGCCGTTGCTGCGGTTCGGCTCGGCCAGCAGGCCGCGCCGCTCGTAGTAGCGCAGGGTCTGGATGTTCACCCCGGCCGCCTCGGCGACCTGGCCACTGCGCAGGCCCGCGCTCACTCCTGCACCCGGTCGGCCGTCCGCGCGGAAAGGGCGTCCAGGACCGTCTCGTGCGCCGGGTCCACGGCGATGTGCAGGCCGATCAGGTCCTCACCGGGGGTGGTGGTGAAGGTGAAGAACGAGCAGCAGCCGCTCTCGCGCGCCACCAGATCCCGGTCCCGCTCCTCAATGCCCGGCCCGTTAGCCAGGTCAAGGCGCAGTCGCAGCGGCTCGGGCCTCGAAGAGGAGGTCAGCCGCTCGGAGAACAGCGCGTCCCACTCCGCGACCCGCAGGGGTCGCTCTTCGGTGGGCAGCGTGCAGGACTGCGGCACCCAAGCCAGATCGCTCATCGCACTCACTCCCGTCGTCACGTCCCCAGAGCGGGGACACCTCCGACGGTAAACCTGTACCTCGGTACCGGTTGCAAGTGTGGGGGCGGGGACGGCCCGGTCAGCGCCGTGCGTTCCCGGGGGCCAGCAGGCTGGGCGTCCGCACCTGTCGCCCCGGCCGGGCGCAGGGCGGTCAGCGCCTGCGCGTTGAGGTCGACCCGATCGATGAGCGCGAGACGTGACACGTCGTCCTGCAGAGCGGCGCGCACCGCGGATCCTCTCCGCCCGGCAGCACCGGTGACCGCTACTGTTCCCAGGCACTTTCCTCTGACGGCCACTCTGCCGCGCCTCCGGCTTCGGCCGCGAACGTCAGGGGGAAGTGCGGTGCGCCTTGCCGTTGCCGGGGTTGCTTCCCATAATCACGCGGCCGGTCGCGCCGTCGGTGCGCACCGCATATCGAGGAGGCTCCATGCGCAAGAGAACACTCGGTCCACTGCTCGTCCTCGTCCTGCTCGTGCCCACCGTCTCGGCTTCGGGCCAGACCCTGTCACCCACGCCGGGGCCGGTGATCACCGCGCGAGCGGCCGAGCAAGCGGACGAGCGACACCCTGCCGACCGGCGCAAGGTGATCCTGGACGCCGACATGGGTGAGCTGAACGATGACGCGGTCACCATGTTCATGCTCGCCAAGCATCCCTCGGTGGACCTGCTGGGCGTGACGGTGGTCAGCGGCAACACCTGGGTCGAGGAAGGCACAGCGGACGCGCTGCGCCAGCTCGAACTGATCGGACGCCGCGATGTCCCGGTCGTCGCAGGCGCGGGCGAGCCGCTCATGCCCGGCCGCAAGGTGCGGCTGGCCGCCGAGAACGCCCTGTACGGCAAGGCCCCTTGGGCCGGGGCGTTCGACAGCCCCCGTCCTCCCGCGTACGACCGGCTCCCCCGCCCGCCCTACGGCGGCTATCCCAGCACGCACCCCAGCACCTCGGCCGCCGCGGACTTCATCGTGAACCAGGTGAAGCGCTATCCGCGCCAGGTCACGTTCTTGGAGGTGGGCCCGGCGACCAATCTCGCGCTGGCGGTACGCACGCACCCGGAGATCGTGCCGCTCGTCAAGGAAGTCATCTACATGGGCGGAGCTTTCGACAAGCCGGGAAACATCACGCCCGCGGCCGAGTTCAACTGGTGGTTCGACCCCGAGTCGGCGCGCATCGCACTGCGGACACCCTTCCCGAAGCAGACGATCGTGCCCGATGACGTCTGCGTGAAGGTGCGCTACACCAAGGCCCAGTATGACGCGATCACCGCGGGAGCGCCGACTCCCGTCAAGACGATGTTCAAGGACCTTCAGGGGCCGATGTTCGCGGCAGACCCGCGGCGCAGCACCTTCCTGTGGGACGCGCTGACGGCCGCGGTCTTCCTCGACCCCCAGGTCGTCAAGACATCGCAGAGTCGCTATGTCGATGTGGATGCGTCCTTCGGTCCGGACTACGGGCGGGCGCTGGGGTACGGGCTGGACGAGTTCTCCGCGCCCGCGAACCCGGTGGGCACCCAGCGGGCGACGCTCATCCTGGACCTGGACATGCAGCGATTCTGGGACCTCTACATCGGTCTGCTGCGACGGCCCTGACGGCCGTCCGGAGCGATCTGCCGTCATCCAAGGTGATTCGGTGCGATCCGGTGCGTCCGGCCTCTTGCGGTTGCGTGCGTTGCTTCTCATAATCTCGTAACCCCGCCGCAACACGAGTTGCCAATTCGTGTTGCGGCATCCGGACCCTCCCATTCCATGACCGTTCCAGGAGCCGCACCATGGCAACACGGCAGGACGTGGCCCAACTCGCGGGCACCTCCCCCTCGGTCGTCAGCTACGTACTCAACAACGGGCCCCGCTCGGTCGCTCCGGCGACCAGGGAACGGGTACTGGCGGCGGTGCAGCAGCTCGGATACCGGCCGAACGCCGTAGCCAGGTCGCTGCGCATGAGCCACACCATGACGCTCGGTCTGGTCGTTCCCGACGCCGCGAACCCCTTCTTCGCGGAGCTGGCCCGCGCTCTGGAGGACCACGCCTGGGCAGCCGGATACACGCTCCTGGTCGGCAACAGCGTGGACGATCCACAGCGCGAGGCGGGGTACATCAGGACCTTCGTCGACCGGCAGGTGGACGGGCTCGTCCTCATCCCCTCGCACGGTGACCAGCCCTGGCGGGCCGAGTTGGCCCGTTCCGGAGTGCCCAGTCTGGTCTTCGACCGTGAACTCGACGGTGTGGAGACCTCGTACGTACTGGTCGACAACGTGCGCGGCGCCCAGGAGGCGACCGACCACCTGCTGGCCCACGGGCGGCGCCGGGTCGGCTGCATCGCCGGGCCGCTCGGCATCCATCCCACCGTCGACCGTGTGGCGGGCTGGCGCAGCGCCCTGGAGCAGGCCGGGCTCAAGGCCGGGTCCGGTTCCGGCGGCCGCACCGGCTGGGAGGCCTGCCCGGACGCCGCGCCACTGCTGCACGGTTCCTTCGGTCGGCTGGACGGCTACCGGTCGGGTCGCGCTCTGCTCTCACGCGACCGTTCCGTCGACGCCCTGTTCGTCACCTCCGACGAACAGGCCGCCGGAGTGCTACGGGCCGCGACCGAACTGGGGCTGTCGGTCCCCGATGACGTGGCCGTGGTCTCGTTCGACGGGATAGCAGCCGGCGCCTACACCTGCCCGGCGCTGTCCACCATGCGTCAGCCCTTCGAAGCCCTCGGACGCACCGCCGTCCAGCGGCTGCTCGACCGGATGAAGGACCCGGACCTGGCGCTCAGCCGGGATGTCCTGCCCGTGACCCTGCTGGCCCGCGGCTCCTGCGGTTGCCCCGATCCGGCAGGCGGAGAACACAGCGATGAAAGCGGCGGAGCACAGCGATGAATGAACGACTGATCGTAGTCGGCAGCCTCAACATGGACCTGTCGGTCACCGTCCCCCGTCTCCCCCGGCCGGGGGAGACGGTCTCCGGCGCCGATGTGGTGCGCGGCCCCGGCGGCAAGGGCGGCAACCAGGCGGTGGCCGCGGCCCGGCTCGGCGCGGCGGTCCTGATGGTCGGACTGCTGGGCGACGACGCCCACGGTTCGGAGCTCCGGGCCGCCCTGGTTGCCGAGGGCATCGACGACCGGGCGGTGGCCTCGGTCCCGGACACGTCCTCCGGGCTGGCACTGATTGTGGTCCAGCACGACGGGGAGAACACCGTCACCCTGTCCCCCGGCGCCAACCGGCGCCTCGACGAGGCCACCTTGTGCACGCTCACCGGCGGCAAGGCCGCCCAACGCTCTGACACCGTGCTGCTCCAGCTCGAAGTGCCGTTGCCCTCCGTATTGGCCGCGGCCCGCGCGGCTCGCACCGCCGGAGCGCTGACCGTACTCAACGCCGCTCCGCTGCCCGAGCCCAGCCCGCTGCTCTCCCACCTGCTGCGGGAGACCGATGTCCTTGTCGTCAACGAGACGGAGGCAGTCGGCCTGCTCGGCCCCCCCTGCGCCGCTGCCGGAACGGTCCCGGACGAGGAGTGGACGGCACGCGCGCAGAAGCTCCGGCTGCTGGGGCCCGCAACCGTCGTGATCACCCTCGGCGCGGCCGGCGCGGTCGCCGCCGACGCGGCAGGTCTCCACACGGAACCGGGCTTCAAGGTCGACGCGGTCGACACCGTCGGCGCGGGCGACGCCTTCTGCGCGCAACTCGCCATCGCACTGGGCCTCGGCCGCCCGCTGCCCGGGGCCGTGCGTCTGGCCTGCGCAGCGGGCTCCCTGGCGGCCACCCGGCACGGCGCCCAGCAGTCGCTCCCTTCCCGGGCCGAGGTCGACGCGCTGGTGGTGGACGCCGATCCAGATACCGGTATCGGTGCGGGTACAGATACGGAGGCGCGCCATGCGTCCTGACGGGCTGTGGCACCCCCGGCTGTTGCATCTGATCACCTCGCTCGGCCACGGCGACCTCCTCGTGGTCGCCGACCCCGGACTTCCCGTCCGGCCGGGAACCGAGACCGTGGACCTGGTGTGGCAGCGCGGCGATCCGCCGTTCCTCCCGGTGCTGGCCGCTGTGCTCCATGAGCTTGTGGTCGAGCACGCCAGCGTCGCCCAAGAGGCTCGGGACCCAGCCCTCCTGGATGGTCTCGACCGCCAGTTCGCCGGCATCAGCGTCGACCGGGTACCGCACGACCGGCTGAAGGAACTCACCCTCGGTGCCCGCGTGGTCGTCAGGACAGGCGAGGCCACCCCCTACGCCAACGCGGTACTCCGCGCCGGCGTCCCGTTCTGACCCCGACGCCCGACTCGACGCCAAAGCGCGACGTCAGAGGGCGACAACAGGCCCTGACCCTGTTCCGTTCCCGCAGATCCTGCGGCGGGCCACCCCGCCGCACCCTCGGCACACCCTCAGCGCACCTCCAATGGAAGGCAGTCCACGATGATCCGCAAGCCTGTTGTCCTGTCCGCCACCGCCGCACTCCTGCTCGCGACGGCTCTCACCAGCTGCGGCCAGGAGGGCGACGGAGCCACGAGCGACGGCACTTCGAAGGGCGGAAAGCCCACCGTCTGCCTGGTAATGAAGTCGCTCGGCAACGAGTACTTCCAGACCATGGAGAAGGGGGCGCAGGACCACGCGAGACAGCGCGGCGACCTGACCCTCACCGCCAGCGGCATCCAGAACGAGACCGACATCGACGGCCAAGTCGCCGCGATCAACCGGTGCATCACCGACAAGGCCGCCGCCCTCGTGCTGGCTCCCGCCGACTCCCAGGCACTCGTCGCCCCGCTCAAGCGCGCCGTGAAGGCCGGCATCAAGGTCGTGAACATCGACGTCAAGCTCGACGACGCCGCGCTGAAGGCCGCCGGTCTCGACGTCCCGTTCGTCGGACCCGACAACACCGAGGGCGCACGGCTGTCGGGGGCGGTGCTCGCCAAGGCGCTCGGCAAAGACGGCAAGGTCGTCATCCTGGAGGGCAACCCCGGCGCCGCCAACGCCCAGCAGCGCAAAGCCGGTTTCGTCGCCGCGGCCGCCGCCGGCGGTCTGCGGGTGCTCGACTCCAAGACCGCGCACTGGGAGACCGACGAGGCCTACACCGTCGTGAGCAACATGCTGACCGCACACCCGGACCTTCAGGGGATCCTCGCCTCGAACGACTCGATGGCGCTCGGCGCGGTCAAGGCCGTGGCCGCAGCGGGCAAGAAGAACCAGATCAAGGTCGCCTCGTTCGACAACATCGAGGCCATCCGGCCGTACGTCAAGGACGGCAGCGTCGTCGCGACCGTCGACCAGTTCGCCGCGAAGCAGGCCGGTGACGGCATCGACCAGGCCATGAAGCTCATCGCCGGCGACAAGGTCCAGGGCTGGGTGAAGACCGACGTCAAGGTCATCACCGCGTCCGACCTCGGCTGACCAGGACCGGAAGGCGGAACCCCATGCCGGAAGGCAGAACCTCATGACCGCACGACTCCCGAGCCCCCCGGCCCCTGTGCTGGAGGCGACCGGGATCCGCAAGCAGTTCCCCGGCGTACTGGCCCTCGACGACGTGCGGCTCGAACTGCTCCCCGGCGAGGTGCACGCCCTGCTGGGCGAGAACGGCGCGGGCAAGTCGACCCTGGTCCGGATTCTCGCCGGCATCCAGCAGCCGGATGCCGGCGGCATGACGCTGGGCGGGAAGCCCTACCAGCCCGCCGACCCGGCGGCGGCCATGCAGGCCGGCGTCCAGGTCGTGCACCAAGAACTCAACCTGCTGCCCAACCTGACCGTGGCCGAGAACCTGTTCTTCCAGAACCTCCCGCGTCGCCACGGGCTGGTCAACCGCAAGGAACTGCACCGCAGGGCCGAGGAGCTGCTCGCCGAGGTCGGGCTCGAGGTCCGGCCGCAGACGAAGGTGGAGCGGCTAGGCATCGCCCAGATGCAGTTGCTGGAGATTGCCAGGACCCTGTGGCAGGACTGCCGGGTCCTGGTGATGGACGAGCCCACCGCGACCCTCACCCCGCGGGAGACCTCTCGCCTGTTCACCCTGCTGCGGGCGATCACCGCGCGCGGCACCGCCGTCCTCTACATCTCCCACCACTTGGAGGAGGTCTTCGAGCTCGGGGACCGAATGACGGTCTTCCGCAACGGCCGCCATGTGGCCACCCAGGAACTGGCCGGGACGAGCACCGCCGACGTCATCCAACTCATGGTCGGCCGCGACATGGAGCACGAGTACCCGCCGCACGTGCCACGCGAGCCGGGTCCTGAACTGCTACGGGCCGACGCGCTGCACCCACGCGGCGGCGAGCCGGTCTCATTCGCCCTGCATGCCGGTGAGGTCGTGGGCATGGCGGGGCTCGTCGGCTCGGGGCGCACCGAAACCGTGCGCGCCCTGTTCGGCGCGGATCCGCGCCAGGGCGGAACCGTTCTGGTCAAGGGCCGGCCGGTCCGCATCGCCTCCCCCAAGCACGCGGTCCGGCATGGCATCAGCCTGCTGACCGAGGACCGCAAGAGTCAGGGTCTGGTCCTCGACATGCCCCTCGCCGCGAACATCACCCTGGCCGCCATCGGGAAGATCTCACGCGGTGGAGTCCTGCGGCGCGCCGAGGAGAACCGGCTGGCCCGCCAGGCGGTCGACCGGCTCGCGGTGCGCACCCCGGGGGTGCGCCATCCCGTCAGGACGCTGTCAGGCGGCAACCAACAAAAGGTTGTCCTGGGCCGCTGGCTGCTGGCCGGCGCCGATGTCCTGGTGGTCGACGAGCCCACGCGCGGCATCGATGTCGGTGCCCGCTACGAGATCCACCAGCAACTCGTCGACCTCGCGGCCGACGGCAAAGCGCTCCTGGTCGTCTCCTCCGACCTGCCGGAGCTCATGGGGATCTGTGACCGCATTCTCGTGTTCTCCCGAGGCCGCGTCGTCGGCGAAGTGCAGCGGAAGGACTTCGACAGCTCACAGATCCTCGCCCTGGCCTACTCCGGTTACACCTCCGCCGACTCTCCGGCACCCACGAACGGTGACACCCCATGACTTCCGTAACGCTCGGCCGCAAACCGCACCCGGCCTCCTCGCTGGCTCAGCAGGTGATGGGCGAGGCCGGTATCGGTATCGCCCTGCTCGCCCTGGTGGCCATCTTCACGCTGTCCGCACCGAAGTTCGCCACCTCAGACAACATCACGCACATCGCCACCGAGATCACCCTCAACACGATGCTCGCGGTCGGCATGACCTTCGTCATCCTCGTCGGCGGCATCGATCTGTCGGTCGGGTCGGTCATGGCACTGTCGGCCGTCGTCTCCGGCGACGTACTGACGGCCGGCGGACTGTCCACGTCCGCCGCGGTACTGCTCGCCGTGCTGGTCTCCGCGCTGGTGGGCATGGGCTGCGGGCTGGTCAACGGGCTGGTTTCGGAACGCTGGCGTGTGCCGTCCTTCATCGTCACCCTGGGCATGCTCAACGTGGCGCGGGGCGCGGCACTGCAGTACACCGACGCCAAGACGCTGTACGACTTCCCCGAGAGCTTCAACCGCTTCGGCACCTCGACGCTGCTGGGGATCCCCACTCTCTTCTGGATATCCCTGCTGATGGTCGCGGTCGGACATCTGGTACTCACCCGGACCGTCTTCGGCAGGCTCGTCTTCGCGATCGGCAGCAACGAGGAAGCAGTCCGGCTCTCCGGGCACCGCACCGGCGTGGTGAAGGTCGCCGCGTTCGTGATCGCGGGCTTCACCGTCGGCATCGCCGCCGTGACGTACATGGCCCGCCTCAACATCGCCAGCCCGATCCTGGGTAGCGGCTACGAGCTCAACGCGATCGCCGCCGTGGTGATTGGCGGCGCCTCGCTGTCCGGCGGCAAGGGCTCGATGGTCGGCACGCTGCTGGGCGCCTGTCTGCTGGGTGTACTGACCAATGGCTTGCTGCTGATGGGTGTATCGGACTTCCAGCGCCAGATGATCACCGGCGCGGTCATCATGGTCGCCGTGGTGGTCGACCACTACCGCGGCCGGCTCGCCTCCCGCCTCGTCGCACGGCCCTGAGTCCCGCCGCCGGCGGCCCATCGGCAGGCGCGGCGCCGGAGGGCCACCGCCGCGCGTCAGGACGTCGAGGCCCCACCGATCCGCGCGGCAGCCGTTGAGGATCTTGCAAAGCCGGTGGCCGATCTTGAGGCAGTGCAAGTTGGCTAGGTGATACCCCGACCGACCACCCGGGCCGGTCGAAGCCGTCGCCCGGCAGCAGCACCAACGAGGTCTGAGAGGTCGTAACACGATCTTGTTGAGATGCCCTGGTCGGGCGTAACCGGTAAGATGATTCGGCCGTTCGTGATGGTGTGATTACTCGGCCGTGAATCGTGGATGACGACTTGTGGGCACTGATCGAGCCGTTGCTGCCGCCCTGGCCCGAGCGGTCCCCAGGGCGGCAGCAACGGCCGGTGGCAGACAGGCTCCGTCTGCAGGGCATTCTGTAGGTCCTCTACAACGATATTGCCTGGCAACTGCTGCCGCTGGAGCTGGGGTTCGGTTCCGGGCAGACCTGCTGGCGCCGCCTGGACGGTGGGAGCAGGCCGGCGTCTTCGACCAGCTGCACCGCATCCTGCTCTCCGAGTTGAACGTGGTCGGCGGACTCAACTGGTCACGGGCACGCGTGGACGGCTCCCACATCCGCGCGAAAGAGGTTTTGCCGACACCGGTCCGTCCCCTGTCGACCGGCGCAAGACGGGCAGCAAGCACCACTTGATCTGCGACGGACGCGGCACCCCGCTCAAGGTCATCACCACCGCGGCCAACGTCAACGACGTCACGCAGAGCCCCGCCCTGGTCGACGGTATCGCGCCGGTAGCGGGTCGCCCGGCAGGGCTGATTCAAAGTCCAGGTGATCATGTGGCAATGCTGGTCAGGCAAGCCCGAGCAGGTCGAGCGAGCGGGTGAACGGCGTGTAGGAGACCTCCCGCAGTCCGGCGGCGATACTGTGGTGGCCGGCGTCCCAAAGGGTGTTGATCGCGAAGTTCCGCAGCGTGGCCATGTTCTCCGGTCCGTGTCCGGTCCGGACCTTGGAGGCGTCCTCGGCGAACGTCACGTCTCTGACGTGGTGGACGGCCTCGATGCCCCACTGCGACCTGGCGAGACGGCCGATGAGCTGCGGCGATGCCTCACGCGCGGTCATGTCAGTGATGGCGTGGACGGTCTGTCGGGTGACCTTGCGGGTCTTGACGTCGGTGCGATGCCGCAGGATCTTCGCCGCCTGGACGACGTGGGGGACTCCAGGCCGAGGCCGGTGACCGTGAGCGTGCGTACCGAGCGGGTCTCGCGCCGCCCGTGCCCGGCAGCATCAAGATCAATGAGGCTACGAAGTCGTTTCATTTGGTGAGTCGGCGGTGGTTGATGAGGCTGGTGGCGATGGCAGTGAACGCCAGGAAGTGCTCGGGCTTGCGTTCGTAGCGTCGGTGGAGGCGACGACATCCGCCGAGCCAGGACATGGTGCGCTCGACCACCCAGCGGTGTTGGCCCAGGCGTTGTGAGTTCTCAACGCCGCGCCGGGCGATGCGAGGAATGATGTTCTGCTCGCGGAGCCATCGACGCAGGTAGGGATAGTCGTAGCCCTTGTCGCCGCGGAGCTTTGCCGGGCGGCGACGCCGCGGACCGCGAGGGCTGCGGACGGGCGGGATCCCCATGACCAGCGGTTGCAGGGCCAGGCTGTCGTGGGTATTGGCGGCCGAGATGGCGACAGAGACGGGCAGGTCGGCACGATCGACGACGAGATGGATTTTCGATCCCAACTTGCCGCGATCGGTCGGATTCGGTCCGGTCAGCTGCCCCCTTTGAGGGCGCGGACACTTACGGAGTCAACGGCGAATCGTGACCAGTCCAAACCCCCCTGAGCACCGAGTTCATCGAGGATGACGCGGTGCAGGCGGGCCCAGACACGCAGCTGGGTCCACCGCGCAAAACGTCGGTAGACGGTGGGCCAGGCCGGCCCGAACACCGGCGGTAACTGCCGCCAGGAGCATCCAGACGTGGCCACGAACACGATCGCGGTCAGGCATTCACGGTCGCCGGCCCGCCGACGGCCCCCGCCCTGCGGACGCACCACCACCGTCTCCGGCACCACCCGCCGAAACAACTCCCACAACTCATCCGAGACCAGATGCTCAGCAAGACTCGTCATACCAACACAATGACAACCCCCGCCAAAGGAAACGTCGTCTTATTACTCACGGCAGCTCTTTATGGAGGCGAGGGGACCTGGCTAACGGGCTGCGGCCGAGCTGGCCGGTCCTCACCACCCGGCCCGATTACGTGACTGCATTCAGACGGGCTTCTGAAACACCGCGACGCCGGGCAAGTCACCGCGCGAACCCGCCGCGGAACGCGGCAGAAAGCGGCCATCCCCGTGCGGGTTCCCCACCAGGGGCGTCCAGGATTCTGCGAACTCGCGTGCTTTGAACCTGTCAACCATCAAGGTCTCCCCGCGCGAGCGGGGGTAGTTCGAGGATGACCTAGCCAACGCCATGAACCAACCGGTAACTACCATGCCCGCGCAGCCAGCAAGCTGTCTGCCCCAGCGTCGAGCTGCTGCAGACACGTACGATGCCGTTCGTTCCAGGCCGAGCACCGATGCACGAACCCCAGCCCAGATGCAGCCTCGACCACTGCGCAGAGCCCCAAGAATGGCCACCGACCCTGGGACTCTTCTGGGACTTCCGGCCGCATCAACGGGCATTACCGTGAAACAACCGAAAGACCATATTCGCTGGTCGGCGCCCAGCAGCCTGCCATTCCGGCAGGTCACGGACTCGCGTGGTCCCTTCCGCGACATCTGACTGGGCGAATGCGGACACCTCCTCTGAGCGCTTACGCAAAGCGAATCGGCACGACCCACACCTGCACCGCCAGACGGGACAGGCGATGCTCCTACGGCAGTACCTCTTGGGGAGAATTTGGGGAGTGCGAGCGCCTCTGGGGAGCGCGTGGGGAGTATCAACTGCACAACCGGGCACGAGTCTGAAAGAAAGACGGATCCGCCCAGGCCAGAGCCCCGTTCAGCGACATCACTCCAGGTCAAAGCCGTCAGCTGGACAACTTCACGACGTACGCGCCGAGGTCGTCGGCCTCTCCCCTCCGGCGCGGATCCGCCCTCGCGCCGGGGCACATAGCGGATTTCCGTTACTTCATTCAGATTCCCAGGACGTCCGACTCATTAGCCGGCGCGGCTGGCTCGCGGGACGGCGGACAAGTGTCGTCATCAGCCCTGTGGGGTTCGTCGCACATAGACAGCCACGAAGGTTTCCGAGGGGCGAGTCGCGCCTACGCCGACAATGATGTTTTCCGTAGCACTGCGAGAGCGCTGGCAGCTCCACAGGTCAGTGATCCTGCCTGGCAAAGCCGAGAGGCACAGCGCAGAGAACCTCGGAGTGGAGACGAAAATATATGGGTTCGGGCCCGTCCGGCTGGGTCTACCTCGTCTGCAGTGAACGACGCCTGCGGCCCGGCACGGGGCCTCGCAGCCGTCCCAGCACGATCCCAGCACGGTAGAGATGATCAAGGGTGATGACAGGTGTCGAAGGGTGAGTTATCCCAGCACCATCCCAGCACGGGAAAAACCAGGGGCCCGGCTTCGAAAAACCGGACCCCTCTTGACCTGCACGTTTGCCAGGTCATCGTCGCAATGCTATGAAGCCCGATTCAGCGCCCCTGGAGGGCCTTGACGTTGTTCCCGAAGGTCCATCCCTTCGAGCCGTCCCAGTTGATGGACCAGGTCATGAGCCCCTTGAGGCCGCCGCTGTACTTGTTCCAGGCCTGGGACACCAGGTTCGGTGCCATGTACCCGCCCCCGGCGCCCGGTTGGGCGGGCAGTCCCGGGACCTGCTTGTCGTAGGGGACCTTGATGGTGGTGCCCTGGACGACGAGTCCCTTGTTCAGGCAGTCGGTCTGCGCGGTGAACCCCGCGACCGTGCCGGCGGAGTAGGAGTCGCCGGAGCACCCGTACATGCTGCCGTTGTAGTACTGCATGTTCAGCCACCACAGCCGGCCGTTGTCCGCGTACTTCTTGACGATGGGCAGGTACGCGCCCCAGATCGAGCCGTAGGCCACGCTGCCGCCGGTGACGTAGGCGGTCTCGGGCGCCATGGTCAGACCGAAGTTCGAGGGCATCTGGGCGAGGACGCCGTCGATGATGCGCACGAGGTTGGCCTGCGAGGCGGACAGCTTGGTGATGGTGCCGCTGCCGATGAGACCGGTCTCGATGTCGATGTCGATGCCGTCGAAGTTGTACGCCTTGAGGATCGGCACCACGGTCGCGATGAACCGGTCCGCGACAGCGGTGGAGTTGAGGTCGATCCCTGCCGCCGCACCGCCGATGGACATCAGGATCGTCTGACCGGCTGCCTTGGCCTGGCACATCTCGGCCGGGGTCGGCACCTTCACGGTCGAGTCCATCCCGTCCTGCCACAGGACGGTGCCGTCCGAGTGGATGACGGGGAACGCCGCGTTGATGACGTTGTAGCCGTGATCATGGATGCGGGCGTCGGTGATCGGGATCCAGCCGAGCGGGGGGTGCACACCGTTCGCGGCGCCGTCCCAGTTCTCCCAGTACCCCTGGAGTACCTTGCCCGCCGGCTTCGACTTGACCGCGCACACGGTGGCCTGGGGTGCGGCGCTCGGCGCCGCGGCGACGAGCATCTGGACGGCGAAGGCCGTCGCCAGGCCGACTCCCAGCAGACGTGATGTCCGACCGATCATGTTTCGCTCCGTCTCTCCATGAACACCATCACCGGGTCCACATGGCGTCCACGGGCGCAGGACAGTGGGTGAGTTGGCAGAAGGCACAGGACTCGTCGCGAGCGTCGCCCACGGTAGATTGGTCCAGACCTACCGTCAATAGGTCTGGACCAACTTCAGGCGGCTACCTGATCCTTGAGTGCCGCTACCCCACGTCAGACCCGCAGCACCCGGACGCCGCACTCGACGATGGCCTGCTCCCGCGCTTCGTCGAGGCTGTCGTCGGTGACGAGATCGTCGATGTCGGCGAGCGGGCAGATCTCCGCGAAGGTCACCCGGCCGATCTTGGTGCTGTCCGCGACGACCACGGAGCGCGCACTGTTGCGCAGGAAGGCCCGGTCGGTGTGGGCCTCCATCTCGTCGTGCGTGGTGCAGCCCTCGCTCGCGGTCAGGCCGTCCACCCCGATGAAGGCGATGTCCAGGTTGTACTGGGCGAGCATCCGCTCGGCCGCCGGTCCGACCAGTTCGTAGCTGGCCGTCCGGGCGTTCCCGCCGACGACCACGAGACGGATCTCGGACCGGGCGATCAGGTCGGCGGCGATGTTGACCGCGTTGGTGACGACGGTGATACCGCTGCGGTCGGCCAGCGCCCGGGCGATCTCGGTGACCGTGGTGCCCCCGGTCATCCCCACCACCGCTCCGTCCGGGACCAGACGGGCCGCGGCGAGCGCGATCCGCCGCTTCTCGTCCTGCTGGCGTCCCGCCCGGTGGCGCAGCGGCAGTTCCAGGTTGAACGTGCCGGTCACCGCGCCACCGCGGGTGCGGTGCAGCAGCCCCTGCTCGTGCAGCGTCTGCAGATCGCGCCGGACCGTCGCCCCTGACACTCCGAGCAGCTCGGTGAGCACATGGACGTCGGCACTGCCCTCCTTGGAAACGTGATCAAGGATCCGGGCGATTCTGTCAACTTTGAGCATGGGGGGAGTCTAGCTCCAGGTCAGAGCAGTGAGGTGAGCATTCCCGCCGCCGGCGGGACAGCCGGGAGAGCACACGACAGAAGGGGTCCGCGGCGTTGGACATCGCCGCGGACCCCGTGGGCCGGACCGGTCGCCGTCAGGTCAGGCGGCGGGTGGAGCGTTGAAGGGAGCCGCCCAGGTCTGGTTGGTCTGGAGCGAGCCGGGTGCGGTTCCGCAGGTGTACAGGTCGACGGGCGTGCCGCTCGTGGTCGTCGCCCCGCCATAGCTGTCGAGGCACTTGGTGGTGCCGCTGAGCTTGAGGTTTCCGTCCCGGTTGTACGTCCAGGTCTGGTAGCCGGCGGCGGACCCGCACGGGGCGACGCCCGCCCACTGACCGGACTTCCCGTTGATCGCCCCGGTGGTCGTACCGCTCTGTGCGGTCAGACAGAGGTTCGTGGTGCCGGACTGCAGCAGCTGGACCGTGCCGTCGGAGTTGCGCCGCCACTGCTGGTTGGAGCCACCGGTGCAGGGATAGAGGTCGACCGGGTTGTTGGTGGCGGTGCCGGATCGGTAGTTGTCGAGGCACAGCGACGCTTTGCCCCAGTTGTCGCGTGAAGCGGTGATCTGTCCGCTCGGGGTGAAGCTGCCGCAGCCGGCGTGCGGAGTGATCTTGAGCATCGCGTTGTCGTGCGCGCCGAGCGTGAGCGGCACCGACCCGGTCGACGTGCTGCTGCTGTGTGCCCACAGGTCGCGGACGTCGTAGCCGCAGCCCGCGGCGCTGAAGCCGAGACCGGCGAGGGAGAGCGAGTAGTTGGTGGCCGCGGAGCCCTTGTTGAGCACGACGACGGCCTTGCTGCCGTCGGCGAGGGGCTTGAGGACGACGTCGTCACCGGTCGTGGCGGCCGGGGAGCCGTCCGCGTCGGCCCCACCGCCGGAGACGCGGTAGCCGCCGGCGCCCAGCGGGTCCTGGTCCACCGCGATCACTTCGGAGTTGCCCAGGATCGCGACGGACGCGTTCAGGTGCACCGCTTCCGCCGGGTGGGCGGCGATGTACGACGGCTGGAACTTACGGGCATCGGTGCTGATCACCAGGGGTGCGGCCAGTGCGGAGAACAGTGCCATCTGGCTGCGTTCCTCGGCGGTGGTCATACCGTTGTCGCCGATCAGCAGCATGTCGGCGTCGTTCCAGTTGCCCGGCCCCTGGTAGCGGCTGAGCTCCAGAGTGTTGTCGAAGCTCTGGTACGCACCGAAGTTGTAGCCGGCCAGCGGCACGTTCCACGGATTCTTGCCGTCGCCGTAGTTCCAGATGTCCGGGCCCACCCGCCAGAGCTGGCCGAGCCCGCGCACCCAGTTCATCGCGGCGAACTTCGTGGAGCCGTTGCCGTAGCCGGCCGGGGCGGAGATGTTGAACGTGATGTTGGGCGTGGCACCGCTGCCGGCCGCGGAGGTGACCGCGGTCCGCAGGTCGTTGGACATGCGGGTGTCGAGCGTCTGCACCGGCTCCTCGTCGCCGCAGTTGTCGTACTTGAGCTGGTCGACGCCCCACGAGACGAAGGAGTCGGCGTCCTTCTGCTCGTAGTACTCGCTGCCGTTGGGCAGGTTGGGTGCGGTCGGCGTGGCGGTGCTGCAGGTGTGCGTGCCGGAGGTCTCGTAGATGCCGAACTTCGCGCCAAGGCTGTGCAGGTAGTCGCCGTAGGCCGTCAGTTCGTAGTCGAAGCCGGGCTGCTTCGCGGGGTTGCGGACGTCGGTGGCGCCGCCCCAGTTGAGCCCGCCGTGCAGATAGCCGGAGCTGTTGCGGTACATCCAGCAGTCGTCGACGGTGATCGTCCGATAGCCCTTGGCGATCAGACCGGTGTCGGCCAGCCCTTTGGCGTTGTCCTTCATGTACTGCTGGAAGGAGTAGTCCAGCCGGTTGGAGCCGTCCAGCGGCGCCTGGGGCGCGCACGTCGAACGGGACCAGTTGTTGAAGCCCATCGGCGGGAGGGCGGCGATGGGCGTGCTGGGCGTCGCCGCGGACGAGTAGTTCGCCGCCGGCTGGCTCACGCCGTCGTTCGCGGCGGCCGGGCCGGTGCCCAGCAGACAGCCGGCGGGTATCAGGGCGGCGCTCAGGACCACGGTGAGCGGTCTGCGGAGTCTGGTTGCCACGGTGGGTGGCTCCTTCGGGGTGGGGGGTCGCCGTACGGCACGGGGGCGGGGCGCTACGAGCGATTGACATAATCTGCTCAGACTCGCTGGCGAGTCAACAACTGTGCGCATGCGAATCAGGCTCACCGTGCAAGCCGCAGACACGGGCGACTACCGGCTTCACGCCGCCCAACCTGGCCAGTAAGCGCTCTCCACCTGCCGATTCGCAACATTCGAGTAACGGCGGCTGGACCTGGGCGCCCAGCTCGTGAATACTCCGCAAGACCAGCAGAGTCGCTCATATTTGCTCGAACAAGGCATGATTGAATCAGTTTCGATCACCCCTCCCCCGAGTGCAGTGCCGTCGTCACCAACTCTGAAGGAAGCGTCGTATGCCCAGCGCCACCCCCTCCCGTACCTCCGTCGAGATAGCCACCCAGCCCGCCTGCTGGCGGCAGGCGGCCCGATCGCTCCCGGCCCATGCCGCCGCACTCCCCCGCCGGGGCGAGCGCGTGGCGGTCGTCGGCTGCGGCACCTCCTGGTTCATGGCGCAGTCCTACGCGGAGCTGCGCGAGAGCGGTGGCCACGGCGAGACCGACGCCTTCGCCGCCTCGGAATTCCCGGCCGGGCGCCGCTACGACCGGATCCTCGCGATCACCCGTTCCGGCACCACGACCGAGGTGCTGGACCTGCTCGGCCGGGCGCGAGCCGCGGGCGTGCCCACGACCGCGATCACCGCAGACCCCGCGACTCCCGTGATGACCGCGGCCGACGCCCTGGTGGTCCTGGACTTCGCCGATGAGGAATCGGTCGTACAGACCCGGTTCGCCACCACCGTGCTCGCCCTGCTCCGCGCCCATCTGGAGGCCGAGGGCGCGCTGCCGCCAGGGGTGCGCTCCGTCGCCGAGGCCGCCCAGGACGCCGAGCGAGCCGTCTCCGAGGAACTGGCCGCCGAGGTGTGCGGCGCCGAGCAGTTCACCTTCCTCGGGAGTGGCTGGACCTACGGTCTGGCGCTGGAGGCGGGGCTGAAGATGCGCGAGGCCGCGGGCGCGTGGACCGAGGCGTACCCCGCCATGGAGTACCGGCACGGCCCGATCAGCATCACCGGACCCGGGCGCGTGACGTGGATGTTCGGCTCGCTGCCGCAAGGGCTCGAGGACGATGTCGCCCGGGTCGGCGGCACGCTCGTCGCCCACTCCCAGACCCAGACCCAGACCCAGCACGGGGCCAGGGCCGGGGATCTCGACCCGCTGGCCGACCTCGTGCGCGCCCAGCGGCTGGCGGTCACCATCGCCGAGGCCCGCGGCTACGACCCGGACCGGCCGCGCAACCTCACCCGCTCCGTCGTTCTGGAGGGCCGCCATGCGTGAGGGACAGGACGCCGGCGAGTGCGTGATCGCGCTGGACGTCGGCGGCACCGGTATCAAGGGCGCGCTTCTCGACCGGGAACTGCTGCTGGCCACCGTGCGCCGGCCGACCCCCCGGGCAGCGGGACCGGAAGCGGTGGTGGACGTCATCACCGAGACGCTCCGGGCGCTCGCCCGGCAGGCCCGTGACGAGGGACTGCGGGTCCGCAGGGTCGGCGTGGTGGTCCCCGGCCACGTCGACGAGGACCTCTCGCACGCCGTCTACTCGGCCAACATCGGCTGGCGCGACCTCCCGCTCGCGAACCTTCTCGAACGCCGCACGGGGCTCCCCGTGACGCTCGGGCACGACGTCCGGGCCGGGGGGCTCGCCGAATGCGTCCTGGGGGCGGCCCGCGGCGCCCGCGATGTGCTCTTCGTGGCCATCGGCACCGGCATCGCCGCCGCCGTCATCAGCGACGGGCGGCCCGTCCGGGCCGGCGGTCACGCGGGCGAACTCGGCCATGTGGTCGTCGATCCCGACGGCGCCAAGTGCCAGTGCGGCGGCCGCGGTTGCCTGGAGACGGTGGCCTCGGCGGTCGCGATCAAGGCGGCCTTCACCGCACGGACCGGCCGTACCCTCCAGGGCGCCGACGAGGTGGCGGCGCTCGTGGCGCAGGGCGACGCCGACGCCGTGGCGGTCTGGGACCGCGCGGTCGACGCGCTCGCGTCGACCCTGGCGACCGCGTCCTCGCTGCTCGGCCCCGAACTCGTCGTCCTCGGCGGCGGCCTCGCCCAGGCGGGCGACACCCTCCTGAAGCCGGTCCGTGCCCGGCTGGCCCAGCGGCTGACGTTCCAGCGCCGGCCGGCCGTCGTGCGGGCGGCCCTGGGCGACATGGCCGGCTGCCTGGGCGCCGGACTGTACGCGTGGCAGGCCGTGGACGCCGCGACGCGCGGCACCAGCACCAGCACCGGCACCGGCACCGGCGCCGGCACCGGAGACGGGGAGTTCGCCATGCGCGGCGCCACCGCCGGTTCCGCGGGGGTCGGGTCACGGTGATCCTGACCGTCACGCTCAACGCGGCCCTCGACGTCACGTACTTCGTCGACAGCCTCGTGCCCCGCACCTCGCACCGGGTCGACACCGTGCACGAGCGCGCCGGCGGCAAGGGCGTCAACGTCGCCCGGGTGCTCGCCACGCTGGGCTGGCCGGCGGTCGTGACCGGACTGTGCGGCGGTGACACCGGCGTCCGGCTGCGCGGTGAACTGCGGGCGGCCGGACTGCGGGACGAACTGGTGCCCGTGGCGGGCGAGTCACGGCGCACCGTGACGGTCGTCTCCCGCGAGGACGGTGATGCCACCGTGTTCAACCAGACCGGGCCGTCCGTGACGACCGGCGAGTGGGAGGCCTTCACCGCGCGGTACACACGACTCCTTCGCGACGCCGATGTGGTGGTGCTCTCCGGCAGCCTTCCGCCGGGCCTGCCCGCCGACGCGTACGCACACCTCGTCACCCTCGCCCGCGACAAGGGCGTCGCCACGGTCCTGGACACGAGCGGCCCCGCACTGCGCGCCGCGCTGGCCGCCGGCCCCGACGTGGTCAAACCCAACACCGATGAACTCGCCGCCGTCACCGGCCGTGAGGACGTCGCGGCCGCGGCTGCCGGACTGCGGGCGATGGGCGCCCGTACCGTCGTGGCCTCCCGCGGTCCCGACGGGCTGCACGCGATCACCCCGCAGGGCTCCTGGCGTGCGACGCCGCCCGAGCGGCTGACCGGCAACCCGACGGGGGCGGGCGACGCATGCGTCGCGGCGCTCGCGGCCGGGCTCGCCACCGGGGCACCGTGGCCCGCCGTCCTGTGCGAGGCCGTCGCCCTGTCGGCCGCAGCCGTCCTGCGTCCCACGGCGGGCGACTTCGACGCCGACGCCTACCGCCGTTTCCGTACCGCCGTTCCTGTGGAGGAAGTCCATGCCGCTCGCACCCACCCATGAGATCGCCGACGACGCGGCCGGAAGGGTCGCGGGCGTGGGCGCGTTCAACGTCGTCCAGTTGGAGCACGCCCAGGCCATCGTCGCGGGCGCCGAGGCGGCCGGGCGTCCGGTGATCCTGCAGATCAGCGAGAACACCGCCCGCTACCACGGTGCCCTCGAACCGATCGCCCTCGCCTCGCTGGCCATCGCGCGGGCCGCGAGCGTCCCCGTGGCCGTCCATCTCGACCACGCGGAATCGGCGGGCCTGGTGCGGGAGGCGGTGGAACTCGGCTTCACCTCCGTCATGTTCGACGGAGCCAAGCTCCCCTACGCCGACAACGTCGCCGCCACCCGGGAGATCACGGCGCACTGCCACAGCCGGAAGGTGTGGGTCGAGGCCGAGCTCGGCGAGGTCGGCGGCAAGGACGGCGCGCATGCCCCGGGCGTCCGCACCGATCCTGACGAGGCGCGGGACTTCGTCGCCGCCACCGGAGTCGACGCGCTCGCCGTGGCGGTGGGCAGCTCCCATGCGATGCACACCCGCGACGCCGTCCTCGACTTCGAGCTGATCACCCGGCTGCGCGACGCCGTCAGCGTCCCGCTCGTCCTGCACGGCTCGTCCGGAGTCGGCGACGCGGACCTCATCCGGGCGGTGGCGGCGGGCATGACGAAGGTCAATATCTCCACCCACCTCAACAAGACGTTCACCCGGGCGGTCCGGACGTACCTCGACGCCGATCCCGGTGTCTCCGACACCCGCAAGTACCTCGGCCCGGCCCGCGACGCGGTCGCGGTGGAGGTGGCACGCCTGCTGCGAGTTCTGGCCGGCGGGTCCTGAGCTCTCTCGAACCGACCGTCGGGTCCTCATCCCCCTCGGCCCCACCGGCGGATCCTGATCCGCCTCGAACCGACCGGTGGGTCCTGAGCTCCCTCGCCCGACCCGTGAAGTGATGACGCCCGCGGCCGAACATTGGCCCACCTCGCCGGAGTTGGCGTTCAAGAGTTGAATTCTGCGCATCGTCTTGACGGCTCGCCGCTGCCACTTAACACTGCCTAAACAGATCCAGTGTCTCGGCGATCCGTAGATTGAGAGCGTTTTCAATAGCTTGAATCAAAGGCTAATTGGTCTCACGTAACTCTAATCCGCAGTTTCGAGACCATCTTCACCTTTCTTCCGCGCCGACTCGGTGTTCACTTCACGAAACCAGGCGAAAGGACCCCCCACCCATGCGCAGCACCGCCCTTCCCGGCCGCATGCGTCCGCCACCACGTCTCCACCAGCGCAGCGTCGCTTTCCTGAGTGCGCTCGTGCTCGTGCTGACCGGGCTGCTCGGCCTCAGCCAGCTCGCCGGTCCCGCCTCGGCTGCCGCGGCCGACTACACCCAGAGCGTCACGCAACTGAACGCGACGCAGGCGCAGATCTCCTTCACACCCACCACGGCCGCGCTCTACGTCGATGTGCACTACCTCGTCAACAGCGCCGGCCAGCAGAACGTCCGTATGGCCAACAGCGCGGGCACCTGGACCCAGACCGTGAGCTCACTCACCAACGGGTCGGTCCTGGAGTACTGGTTCACCTACGAGAAGAGCGGGCCGCAGTACGACACGCCCCACTTCACGTACACCCAGGGCGGTGGCGGCACCGGCTCGGTGGCCACACCGACCTTCAATCCGGCGGGCGGCAGCTACACGTCGGCCCAGAGCGTGACGGTCGCGGACGCGACCGCCGGCGCGAGCATCCACTACACCCGTGACGGCTCCACCCCCACCGCCGCGTCCACGCTGTACAGCGCGCCGATCAGTGTCACGGCCACCACCACCGTCAAGGCCATCGCCGTCAAGTCCGGCCTCACCGACTCGGCCGTGGCCAGCGCGACCTACACGATCGGCGCATCGGCCGGCTGCCCCACGCAGTCGGACACGCCGAACTTCGGCCCGAACGTCCACATCTACGACCCGAGCATGTCCAGCGCCACCATCCAGGCGCAGCTCGACGCGCAGTTCGCCCAGATGAAGGACACCAACACCGCGCAGTTCAGCTCGAACCGCGTGGCACAGCTCTTCAAGCCGGGCACGTACGCCGTCAACGACAACGTCGGCTTCTACACCTCGGTGGCCGGTCTCGGGCAGAACCCGGACGACGTGACGATCAACGGTCACGTCACCGTGGACGCCTTCAACGCCTCCGACGCGGGCAATGCGACGCAGAACTTCTGGCGTTCGGCCGAGAACCTGGCGATCAACCCGGTCGGCGGCAACCGCTGGGCCGTCGCCCAGGCCGCCCCGTTCCGCCGCATCGACGTCCACGGCGATCTGCAGCTCTACCCGGCCAGCTACGGCTGGGCGAGCGGCGGCTATGTCGCCGACACCAAGGTCAGCGGCCAGGCCGCGTCCATCTCGCAGCAGCAGTGGTACACCCGGGACAGCAACCTGGGCAGCTGGGCCGGCGGCGTGTGGAACATGGTCTTCTCCGGCACCACCGGCGCTCCGGCGAACACCTTCCCCAACCCGCCCGAGACGACGCTGGCCACCACCCCCGTCTCCCGTGACGTGCCGTACCTGTACGTCGACGGCACCGGCAAGTACCGGGTGTTCCTCCCGTCGCTGCGGACCAACGCCTCCGGCGCGAGCTGGGCGAACGGCAGCACTCCCGGCACCTCGCAGCCGATGAGCCAGTTCTACGTGGTCAAGGCGGGCGACACCGCCGCGACCATCAACAACGCGCTCTCGCAGGGCTGCAACCTGTTCGTCACCCCGGGCGTCTACCACCTGAACCAGACGCTCAACATCAACCGTGCCAACACCGTCGTCCTCGGCATCGGCTACCCGACCTTCGTTCCGGACAACGGCGTCGACGCGATCCAGGTCGCCGACGTGGACGGTGTCCGGCTCAAGGGCCTGCTGATCGACGCCGGCACCACCAACTCGGCGGCGCTGCTGACCGTCGGGCCGGCCGGATCGTCCGCCAACCACGCGGGCAACCCGACGACCATCCAGGACGTGTTCTTCCGGATCGGCGGCCAGATCGCCGGCAAGGCCACGACCAGCCTGATCGTCAACAGCAACAACACGATCATCGACCACATCTGGGCCTGGCGGGCCGACCACGGCAACGCCGGCACCATCGGCTGGACGACCAACACGGCGGACACCGGCGTGATCGTCAACGGTGGCAGCGTCCTGGCGACCGGACTGTTCGTCGAGCACTACCAGAAGCACGAGGTCATCTGGAACGGCCAGAACGGCAAGACGATCTTCTTCCAGAACGAGATGCCGTACGACGTGCCGAACCAGGGCGCGTGGATGAGCGCGGCGGGAGTCAACGGGTACGCCGCGTACAAGGTGGGTGCGGGTGTCACCACGCACGAGGCGTGGGGACTCGGCAGCTACTGCTACTTCAACGTCAATCCGGCGGTGAACAGCTACCACGCCTTCGAGGTTCCCAACACCCCGGGCGTGCGGTTCCATGACGCGCTGACCGTGTCGCTCGGCGGCGTGGGCACCATCACCCATGTCATCAACGACACAGGGGCGTTGACCGCCTCGAACACCACTCCCAGCAACGTGGTCGCCTACCCATGACCCGGTGGCGGTGACCTGACGTGAACGCCGGCCTCGGGGCCCCTCGCGGATGCGCGAGGGGCGCCGGGGCCGCTGTCACATCAGCCGACCGCGCGTCGGCCCGGACCGGAAGGAGCTGGCAGATCGTCGTCAGGAGCGCTACGATCACCGCGATGATGACTCACTCTGTTCACAGATTGGGGGACCCGTCCGCGCAAGGTGAGTGCTGATGCTCACTGAGACCGCGAACAGGGATTCCCGCCTTTCCTTCTGGCTGCGCGTGCGTGAGTTCGCCGTGCCGCCGTCCATGATCGAGACTGCGACCGCCCGCCGCCGTGCCGGGGACTGGGCAGGGGCCTGCGCTGCCGCAGGCATCGACGTCGATCTCCGTCTGCGTTCCGTGGCACGTACGTACGGCCACGCCATCGCGTCCCAACTCCGGGCCGACCTCCGCCATCTGGTGCCCGACCTGCTGCGCTGGCACATGCCGCGCATCGCTCCCAACGGGCTGCTGCGCCCGGGCCTGACCATGGCCCTGGCTCGGTACGACGACGCGGGGCGTGACGGCGCAAGGCCGCTGCACCTCGTGGCCCGGACTCCGCCGGCCTGGGCGGACGCGGGTCAGCGGATCAGCCTCGCGCTGTGGGACGGAACCCACTCCGAGGCCGGCACCGCCCGCCATCCGCATCCCCATCCCAACCGGCGGTTCCGCCTCGATCTGCACCGCCACCTGTGGGACGCGCGCAGGACCGGTGAACTGTGGATCCGGTCCGGGGCCGATCGGTGGACCGCCGACGGCCACCCCGCGCCCGAACCCGCCGTGATGGACGCGGAGTTGACCGGCGTTGAGCAGCCGGGAACTCAGCTCCTGGGGACCGAGCTGCTGTCGGTAGTACCACCGGGGCGCCACTGCGCTGTTGACCGGTGGGCTGCCGAGGCCGGCATCCTGCTCCACGCCGAGCGGCGGCCGACCGGTCCCGTCGCCGTGCGGTTCGGGGCCCGGCATCGGCTGGTCCTGGACCTCGTCGCCGACAGGGACGGAGGCGGGCCACCCACGCTGCGGATCGCGGCGGCGACCATGGATGGCGGGGATCCCGCGCTGCCGGTCCTGCCCGACGCGGCGGCCTGGGTGCCACCCGACCTGGAACTGATCCGCACCGGTTCGATCGACGTCGACCGGCTGCATCCGCTGGTCGCCTCGGCGCTGGTACCGGATCATGCGCCGGCCGGTCCGTCCCCGTCTCCGCACCGGCCAGGACAGCCGCGCCTCGTGCAGTGCCGGGGAGCTCAGCACCGGATCGCCCTGGTCGACGGGGTACTGGCCCCACTGGACCACGACCCGGCAGAGATCCGGCGGGAGGAACTGCTGGTCGCTCTGACCGGCACTCCGCTTCCCTGTCTGCAGGCCATCGATGCGGCGCACCGCCGTCCTGACTGCCTCACCGGAGTCCGCGAACGCCTGGACCACGGCGACACCGCCGGTGCGCTGGCCGTCGTCGAGGGCCTGTTGGGCCCCGACGCGCTGCTACGCGCCGGTGCGCTGCGCGACGAACTGGAGACGGCGGCGCAGCGGCGGATCACCTACGGGCTGTACCGGTCGGGGTTGATCGGCCCCGGACCCGGCCGCATCCCCCCGAATTCCCCGGATCGTCTGCGTCCCCGCGACAGCCGCTCCCACCCGCGCCACATGACGCTCCGCTGACCTCGGGGATCGCCCTCCCCTGCCCCCCGCTCGACCCCTCACGAACCCAAAGGTGATCAAACATGCCCACATGCACTCCGTTCGCTGCCCCCGACACCCTTTCCGACCCGGTTCGCGCCCCCCAACTCGATGTCGCCGGCGACCTGCTGACGTTGCTGCGCAACGCGACGACCGAACCGCGCCCCGACAACCAACTGGAGGCCCTGACCCTTGCTGTCGCCGCCGACCTGCCCGTCCTCCTGTGGGGCGAGCCGGGTATCGGCAAGACCGCGGCTCTCACGCAGCTCGCCGCGGCTCTGGACCTGCCACTGACCACGGTGATCGCCAGCGTGCACGAGCCGTCGGACTTCTCCGGCCTGCCGGTCATCGGAGACGATCCCGCGGAGCAGGGGGTCCCGATGGCCCCGCCGGACTGGGCCGTGCGGCTGGTACGGGCCGGTCGGGGGCTGCTGTTCCTGGACGAACTGTCCACCGCGCCGCCGGCCGTCCAGGCCGCGCTGCTCCGCCTGGTGCTGGAACGGCGGATCGGCTCCCTGCAACTGCCTCCCGGGGTCCGGATCGTGGCCGCCGCCAACCCGCGCTCCTCGGCCGCCGACGGCTGGGAGCTGAGCCCGCCGCTGGCCAACCGTTTCGTCCACCTTCAGTGGACGCACGACCACGAGGTCGTGGTGCGCGGCCTGGGCGGGACCTGGCCCCGGGCGACCCTGCCGCTGCTCGACCCGGACAGGCTGCCGGTGGCGGTGGACTTCGCCCGTCGCGCGGTGTGCGGGCTGCTGTCCGTCCGCCCCGCGCTCGTGCACCGGCTGCCCAGCAGTGAGACGCGCCGCGGCGGTGCCTGGCCGTCTCCCCGGAGCTGGGAGATGACGCTGTGCCTCATCGCCTTCGCGACCGCGGCCGGCTCCTCCCGGGAGGTGCTCTCCCTGCTGGTCAGAGGCACCGTGGGAGACGGTCCGGGGCTGGAGCTGCTGGCGAGCCTGGACCGGATGGACCTCCCGGACCCCGAGACGCTGCTCGCCGACCCCGCGAGTGCCGTGCTGCCCGAGCGGGGGGATCTGCGTCAGGCCGTGCTCGACGGTGTGGTGGACGCGGTCCGCAAGCGTCCCGAGAAGTCCCGCTGGAACGCGGCATGGGAGCTCCTGGCCCGGGCGGTGGAGACCGGGGCCCCGGACCTGGTGGTCGTCCCCGCGACCACCCTCGCGTCGCTGCGCCGCGCGGACTGGGACGTTCCGGCGTCGATCGAGGGGCTCGCCGGAGCGGTGACCATGTCCCGGCGGGCGGACCAGGCGGCGGCCCGGGCCTCGGTCACCACGAAGGCAGGCCGATGATCCCGGACACAGCGGGGACCCTGGACCTCGACAAGCTCTTCACGGCCCGGCTGCACGCCGCCCGGGCCCGGCCGTACCTGGCGACCGCCCTGTTCGCCCTGCACCCCGTCGAGTCGCAACGGGTACCGACCATGGCCGTCGACCGGCACTGGCGGTGCTACGTCTCGCCGGGATTCGTGGACCGGACGCCGGTGGAGGAGCTGGCAGGGGTATGGGTGCACGAGGTCTCGCACCTCCTGCGCGACCACCACGGGCGCAGCGACCGGGTCGCGCGGGAACAGGGACTCACCGGCCCGGGGGAACGGCTGCGGATGAACATCGCCGCGGACTGCGAGATCAACGACGACGCGTTCGGTGACGGACTGGTCCGGCCCGAAGGTGCTGTCGAACCGGTCTCCTTGGGGCTGCCGGAAGGCAAGCTCATGGAGGACTATCTGCCCCGGTTCAGCCTCGGGCCGCTCACCCTGGCCGCGGCCTGGCTGGACTGCGGCAGTGGCGCCGACGGGCTGGACCGGGAGTGGGACCTGGGACCGGACGGCGCGCACGGACTCAGCGAGCAGGAGCGGGACGCGGTCCGGTTCCGGGTGGCGGAGGGCATCAACGGCCGTCCGGGGAACGCCCCGAAGGGGTGGAAACGGTGGGCGGAGGAGGTGTTCCACCCGCCGCAGCCGTGGCGGGAGTTGCTGGGCGCGGCGGTCCGCTCGGCCGCCTCCAGTTCCGGCGCGGGCGAGGACTACAGCTACGGCCGGCCGTCGCGGCGCTCGGCCGGGGTGCCCGGCACCGTGCTGCCGAGCCTCCGGTGCAGACCGCCCCGGGTCTCCGTGGTCATCGACACGTCCGGTTCGGTCAGTGACGCCGAGCTGGGCAGCGCGCTCCTCGAGGTCGCCGCCATCTCCCGTGCCGTGGGCGGCCGTCGTGACCTGATCACCGTGGTGCCGTGCGACGCGGCGGCCCGCATCGTGCACCCGCTCTGCCAGGGCGAGGGAATCCCGCTGATGGGCGGCGGGGGGACGGATCTGCGCTCGGGCTTCGCCAAGGCGCTCCGGGCGCAGTCCCGGCCGGACGTCATCGTGGTCCTGACCGACGGGCAGACACCCTGGCCGAGCTCACGGCCGCCGTGCCGGACGGTAGTGGGTCTGTTCCCCCGGCAGCGTTCAGCCCGGTCCTGGGCCCGGCAGGACGATCCCGACTATGTACCGGGCTCTCCGCCCGACTGGGCACGCGTGGTGAACATCGGGTCCGCGTGACGTCCCGGTGAGCCCCGCCGCGCTCAGCTTCTGCCCGCCGCCTCCGCGCAGGCGGCGTGACCCCAGCCGCCCGCCACCTTGGCGATCAACTCGCCCTTGGCGTAGGAGCCGGAGCAGTGGCACCGTCCGGGGTACCTCGCCTCGATCGTGCCGGACGAGGCCTTGCCGGTCCGCGGCTTCGACGCGGCGGCCTTGCGACCGGAGCGAGCGCCGTCCGGGGCCTGGGTCACGGCATCCGGCACGGGGAGTTCGGCGCCGGTTCCGCTGCTCGGCTGCTGGCTGATCGCGGCGTCGCTGGCGGCTTTGTCGGCGATCGCGTTGAGCGGATCACCGTTCACCTGGTGCGCGGGAACGTACACGAATTCGACGTCGCGGCCGGCCAGCAGGGCGTCGATGCGCTGAATGATCTCCCGGTTCGCCACCGGCTTCCCGGCGGCCGTCTTCCAGCCGTTCTTCTTCCAGGCGACCAGCCACTTGGTTGCGGCGTCACGGGTATAGGTGGAGTCCAGCCGGACCTCCAGGGGCACGGCCGGATCCGTCGCGGTCAGCAGCTGCTCCAGTGCCGTCAGCTCACCGACGTTGTTCGTCGAGTGTCCCAGCGGCCCCGCCTGCCAGCGCTGCGGCCGTCCCTGGGCGTCCGCGACCACGAAGGCCCACGCCGCCGGGCCCGGGTTCCCCTTGGCGGCTCCGTCACATGCTCCAATAACGCGTTCCATCCCCTGATGATGTCAGGTGTTCCGCCACCCGCTGAGCACGGCGCATACGGCCGGCCGGCCGGGGCCCTCCCCGCCAGGGCCCCGCCGACCCGGCCCGTCCCGGAGGGACGACACGGCGTTCCGGATCCTCCCGCCCGTAGCCGGCTACTCGGTGCGCAGCGCCGTCGCGGTGCGGGTCCCGGCCGCCCATCCGGCGGGGAGAAGTGCGCCCGCGGTCGCGATGACCAGTCCGCCCAGGAGGAGCGGGACCAGCACGGGAAGGTGGTAGACCGCGAGGTCCTGCGCCGGGAACCTCGTACCGGCGGCGTCACCCATCACCGGCAGCACGTAGTCGTGCAGCGCGATGCCGATCGGGACCCCGGCCACACCGGCGACGAGTCCGATCCCGGCGACCGAGGTGATGACCATCGTGATCGTCTGCCTCGGCGACATGCCGAGCGCCTTGAACACCCCGAAGTCATGGACGCGTTCGCGGGTGTCGAGGACGACCGTGTTCAGTACGCCCAAGCCCGCCACCGCGACCAGCATCAGGGTGAGCATCGCGGCCAGCGTGTCCATGGCGATCACCGTGCTGCTCGTCTGTGTGGAGTTGCGTACGGCGGTGATGCCCAGCGGCTTCAGGGCGGTGTTGAGCGATCGCAGATAGCCCTGCGGGTCGGTACCCGGCGCGAGGTCGATGTGGAACTCGACCGACTCCGGGGCGACGACGGCGCCGAGTCCGGCCAGGGACGCGTTGTCGGTCAGGATGCTCATCCCTTCGTCCCGCAGGTCGAGGGCCTCGCCGACGATCCGTACCGGGGCGTTGCGGCCCTTGTCGGTCAGGGTGATGGTGTCCCCGACGTGGGTCCCGGTGGCGTTGAGGAAGCCGGACGGGACGACCGCCTGGCCGCGGCCGTCGAACCAGGATCCGGAGATCATCCGGTACGAGCCCCAGGACGAGGCGCCCTGGTACGAGATCACGGTCGTCCGGCCGGCGAGCCCCGCGACGCCGACCTTGGTCTCACCGGTGCTGAAATATCGCCGGGTCCCCGATTGCGCGCCGATCTTCGCGGCGATCGCGGCGGGATCGGCCAGGGCCGGAGGCCCGTTCCCGGCCCTGTTCGGTCCCGCGTCCCCTCCGGCGTCGTCGGGGGGCGCACCCATGGTCCGGACGAGGACGTCGCCGGCCGTTCGCTGGTTGAGGCCGCTCTCGATGCCGTTGAGCGACAGGGCGAGCCCGACGCCGAAAGTGACTCCGACCGTTCCGAAGATCACGGCCGCGGCCATCGTGCCCGACCGCCCGGGACGGGCGAAGGGGTTGGCCAGGCCCAGGCTCACCGGACGCGGCAGCGGCAGCCGGCCGAGCAGCTGCCGGACCACCCGCCCGCGCCCGGCCCGCGGGGCCCGGCCGACGGCGATCGCCTCGACCGTACGCAGCCGCCCGGCACGCTGGGCGGGGGCCAGCGCGGTGGCGACGACCGCGGCGAGGGCGACGGCGGGCACGGCGATGTCGATCCACGGGGCGACCGTCATGGTCCCGGTGCCGTAGGCGCTGCCCTCGATGCTCATGACCGGGATCGCCAGCAGATTGCCGAGGACGACGCCCAGCGCGGCACCGACCGTCGTGGGGATCAGTGCCTGGCCGATATAGGCACGCACGACCTGGCCCGGAGTGAAGCCCAGGGACTTCAGGATGCCGATCCGCCGGGTGGCGGCGCCGACCGCGCCGCTGACCACGATCCCGATGATCAGGACCGACATGAACAGACCGAGCACACCGAAGGCGACCACGAACGGCACGAACGTCGCCGACGTCCTGTCCGCGGCCAGTTTGATCGTCAGATACGACGCCGCCGCGGTCATCGATCCCGGTGGCACCGCGGCGGCGACCGCGGCACGATCGGCGCTGATCTGGGCGTCCGTGGCGGCCTTCGTGAAGCGGTAGAGCATCTGGTATTCGAGCCGGGCTCCGAGTGCGGTCAGCTGCGTGAGCTGCGCCGGCGACACCCACGCCTCGGCGCTGTCGCCCACCGAGGTGGCCAGCCCGACCACGGTCAGCGTCGGACTGCCCGGCAGCTCGGGGAAGGTCATCCGGTCGCCCACGCCGAACGGCGAGTCGAGGGTGCGCAGCACGGTCTCCCCCAGCCCGGTCGCCCATCTGCCGTCGACGAGGTCGAGGTCGTCGACCGCCCCGCCGGCGTCCGCACGACCGACGAACGTCAGCTCCGGCATCCGGCCGCCCGGCGGCATCCCGGAACCGTTCTCGCCGATGTGCGGGCGCAGCGAGAGGACGGGATACGGGCCGCCGGCGGCCGTCACGCCGGCGACGTGCGCGGTGGCCGTGACCTGTGCTGCGGTGGCCTTCGCCGCGTCGAACTGCGCGGTCAGGTGTGCGCCGTTCTGGCGGGCGAAGGCATGGTCGAACGGCGCCTGCGACGCTACGAGCAGCCCGCCGGCCAGTACCGACGCGGTGACCGCCATCATCGTGGTCAGCATCATCACCAGGGTCTGGACCCGGCGCCGTCCGACGCCGGCGCGCACCACCTTGCCCAGTGCGCTCATCGGACGGCCCCCGCGCCGCTGTTCCGGTCGAGGGCGACATGCCCGTCGACCAGATGGACGGTCCGGCCCGCGCACGATTCGGCGAGATCGAGGTCGTGGGTGACCAGCACGATGGTCTGCCCGCCCCGGTGCAGATCGATCAGCAGTTCACGGACGTCGCGCCCGGACGCCATGTCCAGCGCACCCGTCGGTTCGTCGGCGAGCAGCAGCGCCGGGCGGTTGATCAGCGCCCGCGCGACCGCGACGCGCTGGCGTTCGCCTCCGGACAGCCGGCCCGGGTAGGCCCGGGCGTGCTGGTCGATGCCGAGGGTCTCCAACAGTTCGTGCGCGCGGGTCGCCGCCTTGCCCCGGGCCGTACCCGCCAGTTGGGCCGGCAGCACGATGTTGTCCAGGACGGTGAGGTCGTCCAGCAGATTGAAGAACTGGAACACGATCCCGATGCGCTCGCGGCGGAAGCGCGCCAGCCCGCCCTCCCCGAGGTTGTCTATCCGTGTGCCGCCGACGGTCACGGTGCCCTCCGTCGGCTTGTCCAGCCCGGCCACCAGGTTCAGCAGCGTGGACTTGCCGCTGCCCGACGGCCCGGTGACGGCGACGGCCTCACCCTCTTCGACGGTGAGCGTCAGCGGGCCGAGCGCGGGCCCGTCCGCGTTGTCGTAGCGTTTGACGGCGCCACGCAGTTCGATCACGTTCCCCATGGGGGTGTCGGTCCTTCCGGTCGCAACGGCCGCGTCCTCGGGGGGGACTCCCCCGGGCGGCCCGCTGGCAGGACCGAAGCTAGGTGCGCCCGCTGCGGAGGCGCGTCGGCCGGTGCACCGACATCGGGTCGCCCACGAGGAGGACCCGGCCGCGGCGTCATCCTTGCGAAGTACTCCGCACGGCCGGAGCCCTGATCGCTGAGGCCGATGTGCCCAGGGCGGGCGGCGCCGACAATGTGCTGGTGGAAACGGATGAACGACAGGGATGGCGCCGGCAGGTGCGCGACGCGCTGCGCCCGGACGGCCAGGCTCCCCGGTTATCGAGGCGGGCTGTCGTCACCGATGCCGCGCTCGCGCTGGCCCTCACGGCGCTGGTGCTGTTCGCGGTGTCCAGGCTGCACTTCGACGCCGGCTGGCCGGCAGGGCCCGATCCGGCGCTGGACCCCGGCTCCCTGCCCGGCCGGCCCCTCCCGCCCGAACGGCCGCCCTTCCCACCCGGTGCTCCCGTGCCGGGCACCGAGTTCCACCCGGCGATACAGGCCTACGTCCTCGGGGCGCTGACAGCGCTGCCGCTGGCGGCGCGCCGGCGGTTTCCGCTCGCCGTCTTCTGGGTGGTGATGTGCGCGACGCTGGCCGGTCCTGACTACACGACCAGGTT
This sequence comes from Streptomyces fildesensis, assembly GCF_016107395.1. Lineage (GTDB taxonomy): Bacteria > Actinomycetota > Actinomycetes > Streptomycetales > Streptomycetaceae > Actinacidiphila > Actinacidiphila fildesensis. The sequence continues at coordinate 334,080 of NZ_JAAIKO010000006.1, read as the reverse complement.
CACCCTCGTGGTGTGCCTCATCGCCGCCTGCAGTGCCCTCGTCCACAGCCGCAACCTGACGTCCACGATGGGCAGTTTCGCGCTCGCGGCGGTGCTCGCCGCCACCTTCGACCGGACCACCGACCCCGCACTGCCGTTCTGGTCGGGCCGGCTCTTCGTCCTGCTGGTCGTCGCGCTGATCGCGAGCGTGGTCCGTTACTGGCAGCTGCGGCTCAGAGCCACCCAGCTGCGGTTCGCCGAACTGCAGGTGGCACAGGAGAAGGCGATGCGCGAGGCCATCGACGAGGAGCGCTCCCGGATCGCCCGCGAACTGCACGATGTGGTGACCCACAACGTCAGCGTGATGGTGATCCAGGCCGGGGCGGCGCGCAAGGTCATGGACACGGCGCCCGAGCAGTCGAAGGAGGCCCTGCTCGCGGTCGAGGCGAGCGGCCGGGCCGCGATGAGTGAACTGCGCCATGTCATGGGCCTCATCGCGGCCTCGGGCACCGGACACTCGGAAAGCACCGGCGACGCGCTCGAACCCCAGCCGGGACTCGACCAGTTGGACGACCTCGTCCGACGTGTCCGCGCCGCCGGGCTGCCGGTGACCGTCGCCCTGTCTCCCCCGCCGGAGCCGCTGCCACCCGGCGTCGATCTGACCGCCTACCGCGTCGTCCAGGAGGCGCTGACCAACACCATGAAGCACGCCGCCGGCTCGACGGCGTCCGTCACCATAGGCCACGACGACGCGTGGCTGGAGATCGAGGTCACCGACACCGGCGGCACGCAGGGGACGTACGCGCAGGGCGGCAACGGGCGCGGGCTGATCGGTCTGCGGGAGCGGCTCGCGGTCTATGGCGGAACGCTCGTGGCAGGGCGCAGAATCGGCGGCGGATACAAGATCGAGGCCCGAGTCCCGTGGAGAGCCGTATGAGCGCGTGGAGAGCCCTATGAGCCAGCAGCCCCTGCGTGCCGTCATCGCCGACGACCAGGCACTGGTGCGCACCGGGTTCCGGATGATCCTCGCCGCCGACGGCATCGAGGTGGTGGCCGAGGCGGCCAACGGCGCCGAAGCGATCTCGGCCGTCCGGCGCACCCGGCCCGACGTCGTGCTGATGGACATCCGGATGCCGCAGATGGACGGCCTCGAAGCCACCCGGCAGATCCTGGGCGACGGCGCGGCCGGCACCCGCATCCTCATCCTGACCACGTACGACCTCGACCACTACGTCTACGCCGCGCTCACCGCGGGCGCCAGCGGCTTCCTGCTCAAGGACGTGTCTCCCGAGCATCTGGTGGCCTCGGTACGCCTGGTGCAGTCCGGCGACGCGCTGCTCGCACCGACGATCACCCGCCGGCTGATCGAGCGTTTCGCCCACCGCGACGAGGTCAGGTCCGCCGTCCACCGCGACCTGTCAGGGCTCACACCACGCGAGCTCGAAGTGCTGCGCCTGCTCGCCACCGGCCTGAGCAACGCCGAGCTCGCCGAGCGGCTGACCCTCAGCGCGACCACGGTCAAGACGCATGTCGCGCGCATCCTGTCGAAACTCGGGCTGCGCGACCGGGTCCAGGCCGTCGTCCTCGCCTACGAGACCGGCCTGATCTCCCCGGGCGCGGCAACCCCATGAGGTTGCGTCCTGCGGAGTGATGACGGCGCGGCCGGCCTCCGCTGCAACGGAGCCCGGCAGTTCCCCTGTTGACGAGTGGCAACGGCCGGGGTCAGCCATGAAAACGACCGCTATCGGCCTTCGGCACCGACTCGGGTGCCGCACAAGGCTTTGATCCGGTGGACCCGGATTCAGCGCGGTCTCATCAACAATGTCAGCAGATCATTTTGCTTCGCGCAAGCCCTTAACCCCATGGATGCCGCGGTCGAGCAGGTCGGCCGATATGCGACACGAATGCCCATCACCCCCTGCGACCAGCCCTGTTGACGATTCGATCTACGAACCGCGGCAATGAATGGCCGAAACACCCCCCTCCTCGCCCGGGGATCAGCGTCAATTCGCGATATCCGGTGGACGGCCCTTTCCCCGGCGCCCCATTCTTCTGAGAAGCCCTACGGGCGGAAGGCTGCAACCCTCCGTCCGATGTATTCAGGGCCGACGAGTGGCAACGAGCCAGGGAGGTACCCGCCGAGTGCCCATACACAGGCACACTGACCAACCCACCTGCGAACACCACCACCAGCCCCACCGCGGATTCCGGCTGCGAGGAGCACTCGTCCTGCTGCTCGCCGTCGCCATCCTCGGCGCCGAGCTGGCACCCCGCATCCACCTCGACATCGCCTTCCCGGCACCGACCCTGCCGGCCCTGATCGCCGCCGAACTGATCCGCCGGTTCGTCGGCGCATTCCTCACCAAGGACCACTGATCACGCGAGACCACGCGAAACGCCGGCCAGGACCGATCCTCCCGGCCGGCGCCACGCACGCTGCCGGATGAGGCTCGAACCGGGCCCGGTTGCGACCTGCGCGTCCCACGGGGGCGGTCGGGGCCGGTATTGCGCCTGGGACCGAGTCAGGTGTTCGACCGACGGAGCTGGAACGGCCCGTATCGGCGGGCAGGCGCCAATGCCGGTCCGAACACGGCGAGATCCCGAGAATATCCGACGGTTCCCATAACTTCCTGATGCGTTTTGCGGGACACTCTGAGCAACCACGACGGCGGGGCGCGGACTGCCTGTGGCGAGCCAGGGACGGAAGCCGTGAACAGGGGGCGGAGTGCGGACTCCGATAAGTGATCCGCTAATGGTGGGGCCTTACCGCATTGTCGGTCGGCTCGCCTCGGGCGGTATGGGGTGGGTGTACCTCGGCAGGTCTGCGAGCGGCCGGGCGCTGGCCGTGAAGGTGGTGCGTCCCGAGTTCGCCGCCGACGCGGAATTCCGGCTCCGCTTCGCCCGGGAGGTCGAGGCGGCGCGGGCGGTCAGCGGTGCCTTCACCGCGGCCGTCGTCGACGCCGACACCCAGGGCGATCCGCCGTGGCTGGCCACGTTGTACGTCCCCGGTCCGTCACTCGCCGAGGCGGTACGGGCGGACGGGCCGCTGGCCGAGTCGGCGGTGCGGGTGATGGCTGCCGGGCTGGTCGAGGCGTTGCAGGCGATCCATGCCGCGGGCGTCGTGCACCGCGACCTCAAGCCTGCCAACGTCCTGCTGGCCGAGGACGGCCCCCGGGTCATCGACTTCGGGATCTCGCTGTTCGGCGCCGCCGCGAACACGATCACCCAGGTGGGAACGGTGATGGGCACACCGCCGTTCATGTCCCCGGAGCAGTTCAGGGGCGAGGTGGCGAAGCAGGCCAGCGACGTCTTCTCCCTCGGGGCGGTGCTGGCCTTCGCCGCGACCGGGGTCGCGCCGTTCGGCTCGGGCGTCGGCGTGATGTACCGGATCATCCATGAGCGGCCGGCGCTGGACGGTGTCCCTGAGGGGCTCCGCCCCCTGCTGGAACGCTGCCTGGCCAAGTCCCCGCAGGACCGGCCGGACCTAGCCGCGCTGCTGGACGAGGTCCTCCCCCGCGAAACGGCACCGGACGCGCCGGAGCCCGATCCCGAACCGGGCCCCGTCCCCTCGTGGCCGCCGCCCGCCGTCGCCGAGGGCATCCGGGTACGCACCGACGACCTCAACGCGCGTAACCACAGCCGGGGATCGGTGACGTCCGTACCGTCCTGCCTGCTGCTCCACGCGCAGACCCTCCTCGATGCCGGGCTGACCGACCGCATGGTGGCAGAGGCGGTGGGCCGTGGCGGATTCTGAGTCCGCGCCCACCGGCGAGATGGAGCTCGGGTCCAGCTGGCGGAGGTTGGTGCGTGCCTGGGCGGACCGGAGCCACTACCGGTCGACCGAGGACGATGCCGCGATCTCGCTGGAGTTCGACCTGGCGGGCTCGGACCACCCGGTGACCGTGCGCTTCATGGCGACCAGGGATCTGCTGGTGGCCTTCATGACGGACGGTCACATCCTCAAGCCCGACCAACTGGCTCTGGCCGCCGCGGCGTCCAATGCCTGGAACACCGAGCAGCTGATCCCCATGCTCTCGGTCTGGGACGTTCGAGGGCCGGGCCCGTGCCTCGCCGGCGTCTGCACCCTTCCCCTCACCTGCCGGATGAACCATCAGCAGTTCGGTGTGCTCGCCACCAAATGGACCGAGCACGCACGCCAGATGTTCACCCGGTGCCACCGCGTCTTCGAACTGTAGAAATCCGCGAGTAGAAGGAGCTGGGGAGCCTCTCGTGCCATCCGACACGGCGCAGCGCGGTCGTCCGATCGCCATGATCCTCACAGCGGTGCTGCTGCTCGGCCTCACGGCCGCCGTGCCGGCGGCAGCGGCACCCGCCGACCCACCGGCGTCCTGCACGACGGCCCCGGCGAAGCCCGCCGACCCGAAGGCGCACTGCCCGGCCACGTCACCGACCTGTGTGACGCCGTCCGCGGGCGGGACCGCGCCCAGGACGACGACGCCCGCCAAGCAGCCGCCCGGCGGCAAACCGACGACCGGCAAACCGGCCACCACCAAACCGGGATCCAGCTCGACAAGCCCCTGCCCGGGCGAGAAGACACCGGCCGGCGAGCACACCAACTGGCTGCTCATCGGCTCCATCACCGCCCTCCTGGGGGTGCTCCTCGCCCTGCTCGCGGTGGCCGTCCGCCGTTCGGGCACCGGCCGCCACTCCGCCCACGCCCCGGCACACCACGACGCCCCGGCATCCCGCCACGAGGCCGATCCGATGGCATCCCGCGCCCCCACCGTGCCCACGCACCTGCCGGGAGCCCGCCGGGCACCGCGGCCGGGAAACCTGCGTCGCGCCACGGTCGCCACCGACCTCCATCCGCAGGGCCACGTCGAGATCGACGAGTGTCTGTTCCGCGCGGTCTGGTCGGAGCCCGCGGAATCCGCGCCGGGGACGGGCGGGCCCGTCGACGTGGCACGCCCCGACCCCCATGACGATTCCCACGACCCGCACGTCCTGCTCGCCTTCCCGGCCGACACCCGACGGAGAGACCATGCGCGATAACACCCACCCCATGACCGTGCGCGTGAACCAGCAGGCCAGCACCCTGCCGTACCAGTACGCGGACATCGAGATCGAGAACAACGCGCAGCGCCTCCCGCTCGTCCTGTGTCTGGACACCTCGCACTCGATGCTCGGCGCGCCCATCGCCTCCCTCAACGAGGCGCTGCGTGACTGGACCCGGGAACTGCACGACGACGTCAGCCTCAGCTACAGCGTCGAGGTCGCCGTCCTGACCTTCGGCGACGCCGGGGTGAGTGCCTGGCAGGGCCCCAATCTGCTGCCGTACAACAGCCCGGTCAGTCCGTTCGTCCCCGCACACCTGTTCCAGCCGCCGCAGCTGAAGGCGGCCGGGGTCACGTTGATGGCCGAGGCGCTGGAGCTGTCGGTGCAGATCGTCGCTGCCCGCAAGGCCGAACTGCGCCAGCTCGGCCTGCAGTTCTACCGTCCGCAGATCTGTCTGGTCACCGACGGCCTGCCGACGGACGCGACCGGGCACCCCACCGATGCCTGGCGGCGCGTCGTCCCGGTCCTCACCGAGGAGCAGCGGGCGCGGCGGTTCCGGCTCTACGCGATCGGCGTCGGCGGTATCACCGACCGGGGCGAGGAGGTCCTGCGGGCCTTCGCCCCGACGTTCAACGCCCGGCTGCACGGATTCCCGTTCCGCGAGCTGCTGCAGATGATGTCGGCCAGCGCCAACGCCGAGCAGAGGGGCGCGGGGGACGAGGTCTTCGAGAAGATCTTCAGTCAGTTCAAGACCCAGCGGCCCGCCTGGGAATCCTGATCCGGACCGGAACCGACGGGACCTGAAGAGTACTGACGGGTACTGGGAGACGACACATGGACGATGACAGCAGCGGCGGCCCCGGCGCGCAGTGGCGGGTCCGCGGCGTCAGCGTCGAGGGCTACCGCCACCGGCGGACCGGCACCCCGTGCCAGGACTCCTGGCTGTACACGGTCTCCGGACCGCCGGAGGATTCGGTGACGGTACTGGCGGTCGCCGACGGAGCGGGCAGCCGCGCCCGCTCCGACGAGGGCTCGGCGCTCGCGGTGCAGCTGGCCGTCGAGTGCTTCACCCGGCGTTCCGCCGAGTTGCCCCCGACCGCCTCCGGCGTGCGCGCGGCGCTGCGCGAGGCGTTCCTGGACGTCCGCGACGAGTTCCTGCGGCGCACCGGGGACGAGTCGAACGACTTCGCCACCACGCTCACGGTGGCGGTGCTCACCCCGCGATGGATCGGCTATCTCAGCGTCGGCGACGGCTTCGTCGTCCTCAGGGCCGGGACCGTGGACGGTGTGCCGCAGTTCCATCTGCTGCCCCAGCCGGCCGCGGCCAGCGAGTACAGCAACGAGACCGTGTTCCTCACCTCGACGGACGCGGAGCGGTGGGTGCGTACCGCCTGCGTCCGCGACCCCGAGGTCGACGGTGTGCTGCTGTCGACGGACGGACTCGCGCAGATCGCCCTGACCTGGGTGGACGGGCAGCCGCACCAACCAAGGGCGTCCTTCGTCGCCGCGATGCTGCGGACGCTCGACTCCCCCGGTGACGACCCTGACGAGGACGACGAGGCGCTGGCCGTACTCCTGCGGTCGGACAAGCTGACCGCGGTCAACGCCGACGACAAGACGCTGCTGAGGGCGGTGCGCCCATGACCGGGCACAGGATTCTGCTGAACGGCCTGCCGGTGGAACTCTCCGAGCAGCCGCTCAAGAGCGGCGGCGAGGCCGCCGTGTACACCGTGGTCGGCAACGACGGGATCGTCGTCAAGCTCTACCGGGACACCCCCGGGCCCGAGCAGGAACGACGGCTGGCCCGGATGCTGACGATGACCCCGCTGGGCGGCCGGCCCACCGACCGCGCCCAGCCGTCCGAGCTGGCCTGGCCGACGGCTCCGGCGCGCAGCCCCGGCGGAGACTTCCTCGGCTACGCCATGAACCGGTTCGGCGAGCCGCAGCACATCCGCCTGGTCGGGCTGTTCACCCGCGCGCAGCGGCTGCGGCTGTTCCCCGAGCGGGTGGACTGGCGATTCCTGCTGGGCGTCAGCTGGAACCTGGCCTTCATGACCGCCCGGATGCACCACGAGGGCCTGGTCGTCGGAGACTTCTCCAGCAACAACGTCGTGGTCGACGCGAACGGCTTCGTCACGTTCCTGGACTGCGACTCCATCGCCTTCACCGATCCCGCCACCCAGGAGTACTTCCCCTGCCTGATGCAGACCGCGGACTACTGCGCCCCGGAGCGGCAGAAGGGCGGGCCGGCCACTCCGGCCAGCGACGACTTCGCGCTCGCCGTGCTCGTCTACCAGTTGCTGACGGTGGGGAACCATCCCTTCGGGGGTGTGCCGCACGACAGCGACTCGCAGTCGACCGTCAAGGACAACATCGCCGCCAGCTGCTCGTACGTGGTCCAGCCGGAGCGGATCATCGTCCCGCGCGGGGTCATCGACCCGGCCGTCCTGCCGCCGACCCTGCTGAACCTCGCCCGCGCCGCCTTCGGCCCCGGCGTGTCGAACCCGCAGGCCCGTCCCTCCGCCGAGGACTGGCTGCGGGCGCTGGACCACGAACGCGGCCGGGTCCAGAGCTGCCCCGTCCGGCCCCGCCACACCTACAGCTCGCATCTGCACGCCTGCCCCTGGTGCGAGCGCGCGGGGCGTACCGGCCAGGACGACTTCAACGTCGTTCTGCCGCCTCCACCGCCGCCGGCGATTCCCAAGGAGTCGCACGCCCTCCGCAACTCCATGATCATCGTGGCGGCGCTGATCGTCCTCCTGATCCTGCTGGGAGCGCTGGCCAACTGACCTCGTGATGTGATGTGGCACAGCAGCGAGCCCGCGGGAGCGGGCCGGGACGATCGCTGCCGTACCGATCGCAATACAAGGAGAGTCGATGGCCAGCCGGGTCCACCAACCGATGGAGAACGAGGAGTTCGACTTCATCCTCGCGAGGGCCGACGGACCGGTGCTCGCCTACTTCTGGGGGATCTGGTCGGAGGCGTGCAAGGAGATGGACCCCATCGTGCGCGAACTGGCCGGCGCGTACGGGGACCGTCTCACCACCGTGAAGACCGACATCACCCGCTGCCCCGCGGCCACCAAGCGCTACGGCGTGACCGGCGCACCCACCTTTCTCCTGCTCGTCCAAGGAGAGGTGACGGCGACCGGGACCGGACCGATGACCCGCGAGCAGCTCACGGCGTTCCTGGACGCGCACCTCTGAGCGCCCCACGGCCGGGCCGTTCTGACCGGACGGGAAGCACCGGGTCCACCGCCGGACACTCCGGCAACGAAACGGCACGCATCTTCTGACAGTGCCGGTCGACCTCACCGGCTGATGCGCCGGCTGATTCGTCAGCTGATCTCTTGCGGGAGGTCGGGAGGTTCGGCCCGTCCGCCCGGAGCGCTCAGCGCATCCGGGCGGACGGGATCCGGGGATCCGACGGTCTCCCTGGCGCCGCTCACGCGACGCCGTTGGACAACGGCCGGCTACTGCTGACGGCGCTGGCGGCGGGTTGCCACCACGAAGACACCACCGGCGACCAGGCTGGCTGCCGCGGCGATCTCCAGCCCCAGCTCGTTGCCACCCAGACCCGTTTCGGCGAGCCCGCCGGTCGTCCCACCATGGCTGCCGCCGGTCGTTCCACCGTGGCTGCCACCGGTCGTTCCACCGTGAGTGCCACCAGAGGTACCGCCCGTGGACGTGCTGCCACCGGTCGTGCTGGTGCCGCCCGAAGAGGAGGAACCGCCGGAGGACGACGAGCCGCCGGAGGACGAGGAACCACCCGAGGACGAGGTGCCGCCGGACGACGAAGTGCCACCGGACGACGAAGTGCCGCCCGAGGACGAAGTGCCGCCGGAGGACGACGAGCCACCGGACGACGAGGAACCACCCGAGGACGTGGTGCCACCGTGCGTTCCGCCGGTCGTTCCGCCATGGGTGCCGCCGGTCGTCCCACCGTGGGTACCGCCGGTGGAACCGCCCGTGGACGTGCTGCCACCGGTCGTCCCGCCGTAGGACCCACCGCTGGTGCCACCCGAACTGCTACCGCCCGAGGACGTGGAGCCGCCGGTCGTTCCACCGTGCGTCCCGCCGGTGGTCCCGCCATGGGTGCCACCCGAGGATCCGCCGCTGGACCCGCCGGACGAACCGCCGGACGAACCGCCCGTGGTGCTGCCGTAACCGCCGGTCGTCGAACCACCGGTGCTGTGGCCGCCGGAGGACCCGCCGGAACCGCCCGACGAACCGCCGCTGGAACCGCCCGAGGTGCTGCCGTAGCCGCCCGAGCTGGAGCCCCCGGTGCTGCCACCGGAATCGCTGCCGTAGCCGCCCTTCGCGTGCTCCTCCTTGTGAGTGTCACCGGCGTGACCGGTGGGCCCGCACGGACCGTGGCCGCAGTCCTTCCAGAGGTTCCAGTCGCTCCACCCGTACCAGTCGGTCCAGGAGGTGTCGCCGTGGCCGGAACGGGGGAGCACGCTGCGGTGATGGGAGGAGCCGGAGTCGGTGACCAGGGGTACGGCGATGGCCACGGTGGGGGCCATCGCCGCAGCGGCAGTGAGACCCAGGACGAGGGCACTTCGAATTTTCTGCATGCCAGACCTTTGCTGTCGTGCTGTATGGGCTTCGGCTCGGGACGGTCGCATCGACACGGGCCGTCGAGCGGGCAACGTTCCACCGGCAGGCACACTCGGACCACTCATGGGGCGAGGCACACCCTCATGCAGGGCAGATTTCACCCGGACAGGTCAGCCTTCGTGACATTCGACGAACCCACGGCCGCCCTCCGGTCACACATCCCCGGAGGGCAGAACGGCATCGACCACAGCAAGAATTTCGGCCGCATTCGGCGGCCCTGACCAGTGACGTTGCATACGGCGGCCTACCGGCGGCCGGATGGCGCCCCCAACCTCTGTGCGCGACGGGGAATCTGCGGCAGGCTGATGCCATGAACTCTGCCAGACATGCCAGGGAACAGCTGATGAGCTGGCCTGGTCTCACCGGTGGCCGGGCCAGTTGCGGCAGTGAGTACTGCGTGCGCACAGGCGCCCAGGAGATAGTCCATTTCCACAGCGCGCAGGAAGCCGAGGTGCACCTGTCCCGCACCATGGTCGCCAAACTGCTGCCGGCGCTGAGCGAGTCCACCGCGCTGCGGGTGCACCACGGTTCCGGCTGGGTGACCGTCCGGCTCGACTGCCGCACCGACATCGACCTGCTCATCACCCTGGTCAGCGCCGCGCTCCAGGCCGGTCCGGCTGTCGCGGAGGAAGAGCTCTCGGGACTCGCCGCGGATCCCTGCACCCATCAACGTCAATACGCCGCCTGACAACACCTCAGCACGCAGGATCCCCGGCGCCCCTGGGACTTGGACTCCAAGTCCCAGGGGCCCCTTTCGTTTGCCTCCATACGGGTGAAGCCCCATAACCAAATCCGCGCGGGACAGTTGATCAGGCAGACCCGGTACCAGGTCAATTTCGCACAAAAAGGACTTGTGATGATCAAGAAGTTCCTCGCCACGGCCGCGGTGGCTGTCACCGTCGTCGGCGCCACCGCCGCGATGGCCGCGCCCGCGATGGCGATCGGCGACTCGGGCGGCGCCAGCACCACCAACGGCAACGGTTCCGAGCAGTCGTACGGCAACACCTACACGAGCGGCTACATGAGCCCCTCGTTCGGCCTCATCCAGGGCTCGCTCAACAAGCCCTGCATCGGCCTGCCGGCGAAGGCCAACGTCGGTTCGCTCGTCGGCCTGGTCCCGATCAGCGTGCAGGACATCAACGTCCTGTCCTCGCCGCAGAACCAGCAGTGCACCGAGAACTCGTCGCAGATCAAGGGCGACGAGCCGCTGTCGCACATCCTGGACCAGATCCCGGTCCTGTCGGGCAACGGTGTCGCGAACCACTGACACACCCCGCTCGAACGTTCTGGCCGCCGGTGACCACCGGCGGCCAGTGCCGTTTTCCCTGCCGTTTCTCAGGGGCGTTCAGGGGGCGTTTTCAGGGGCGGGGCGCCAGGTTCCGCACCGGCCGCAGGCTGAACCGCGAGAGGAAGCGCCGCAGAAGGAGCCCCGCGATTGCGAGGGGGACCATGACGGCGGAGATGGCCAGCAGAACCACGTCCAACGAATTCCGGACGAGTGAGTTCCAGTAGCCGAGGTCCGAGGGGCGGGCGACGACGGCCGTGTCCTCCGGGTCGTACACGATCGCCATGGCCGTGCCGTCGCCCACTCGCTCCGTCTTGAAGGCGAGTGACGATTCGACGGAGTGCCCGCCGGGCGGGGTGAACCGTACCCAGCAGGTGACGGGTTACTCTGCACCGTTCTCGTCGGTGGTGCCCTGCTGGCACCTCGTCACCGTGCCCTGAGCCTCAACTCCGCGACTTTTCAGGGACGATGTCACCTTGGCGTGACCGGGGATGGTGAACACCAGGGTGATGATGAATCCGCCCAGCCCCACGACGATCATGACGACGGACATGACGGTCAGATAGCCGAAGGCCTTGGGCGGACGTGCCGACCGCGTGCTCATCGGCTCCCCGTCGTGCTTGGTATCAGGACGAACACCCCTCCAGCCGGTCCGGGGCATCAGCATCGCAGGGATGATCACTTCGGTGCCAGGCTCAGGTCGGCGTCCCGTCAGGGCCAGGCCGGCGGCGGTAGGTGCCGAACCATTGGCCGTACGCCATCTCGCGGGCGACCTTGGCGTCGTCCTCCGCGCCGCCGGTCGTCACCTGACGGGCGATGACCTGCTCCCCGCCCCAGGCGAGCACCTGTCCGGCGGTCACCGGGTCGACGTCCGCGGAGAGCCGGCCCTCGCGTTGCTCCTCCTCCAGCAGCGACGCGATGTGGTGCGCGAAGCGCTCGATCTCCTGCGCCCTGGCCTCGCGAACGACCGGATCGTACGCGGCGACCTCCGCGACGGCGGCCAGCAGTGGCGCCCGCTCCCGGCAGTACGCGAGCCGGCCCGCGTAGACGGCGGCCAGCGCCTCGGGTCCGCCGCCCGGACCGGTGGGGCGCCAGGCCGCGCCCCTGCTGAAGAGTTCGTCCTTCATCGTGGCGGTCAGCCGGATCAGGACCTCGGTCTTGTCCTGGAAGCAGAGATAGAAGGTGGAGCGCGCGATCCCCGCTTCGCTGGCGATGCGCCGAACACCCAGTTCGGTGAAGCACTCCCCCGCGTCGAGGAGGCGCTGCACCGCGGCGAACACCACGTGCTCGGTGCCGGCGCGCCGCTGGGACTGCTGCGAACGGGGACGGGTGATCGAGGCCATTCCTTCCTCCTTCCGGTCCTTCCGGTGAGGTGCGTTTCCGAATCACACTCCCTCCAGATCGGACATTTCCTAAGTTAATGGCGGTCGGACATGGTGTCCAACATCGTGTCGGACACCCCGTCCGGCGGAGGCCGCCAGCACGGCACGGCAGAACCTACACATAACGGCAACTTAGGCGCACAATGGACTCGCGGTAGATACCGCAAACGCGGTCAGACTTGCATAAGCCGAAGGAGGCGAGTCGTATGGCCGACGTGTCACACCGCCCGGGGGATATCGCAGCACATCCGGACGTATCGGAAATGCGTGATCGCTACGCCCGCGTGCTCGGAGGCCGGGGGATCGTAGGAGTCGACGGACTGCTGCTCCTGGCCGGGCTGTACGCCGCCATCTCGCCCTGGACGGTGCACTTCGCGCCCACGTCCCCGCAGTTGGCACAGAACAACCTGATCATGGGCATCGCGGTCGCCGTGTTGGCGCTGTGTCTGACCATGGCCCCGGATCGCATGCAGGGCATGAGTTTGGCGTGCGCGGCGATCGGCGTCTGGCTGATCGTCTCCCCGTGGGTGGTCATCCGTCACCCCGAGACCGGCGCGATGTGGAACAACATCATCACCGGCGCCGTCATCTGCCTGCTCGGCCTCGCGGCGGCAGGAATGATGATGAGGAACAAGAGAGAGTCCTGACGCCGGGACCACATCCGACGCGGACAAAGTACTGATGGTCGTCCTGGAGGGGCCGGCGAATGCCGGGGACGGCCATCCGTGCGCGCGGCGGAAGCCGGCCCGATCACCCTGGACACGCCCGGCCCCGGCCGGGCGTCCATTCGTGGGGACGTGGCGTCCGCGGCGGCGTCCGCTCCTGGATTGCGGGTACCAGGACAGCGTGAGTGGATGCAACCAGGAGGTGTCGCCCACCATGACCGCTTCGGATCAGGACCACGCGTCGCAGAACCGCCCGTCGCAGGACCACCCCCAGGGTCCGCACGAGATCAACCAGCACGGGGCGGAATTCAACGCCAACGCCGAGAAGCGCCGGCACGACGAGGCGCAGGCGCACGAGATTCACACCGTCGCGACGGACGCTCTCATCGCCCGCAGCCGCGCCCTGCGGGCCACCCTGCAGGACCTGCACAGGGTTCCCACGGGCGCACCGGAGGGCCTGCCCGCGTTCCGGGAGGCGTTCCGGGCGCACTACGCGGCGAAACAAGCGACGGTCCACCCGCTTCTGGAGCGGCACGACAAGGCCTCCGTGGCGGTGGTGCGCGATCGCGAGGACGGTGCTCAGCTGCTGAGCCGTCTGGACGACGTCATCGCCGGCAAGGTGGCCGTCGAGGGCATGACGCTCACCACGCAGCTCGTGCTCGGCGAGATCGACCAGTACCTCCTGCACGAGGAGCGCGACCTCGTGCCGTGGATGCAGCGCAGTCTCCACTAGGCCGGGCTCCACCAGGTCGGACGCGGCCGTCCGGGGGCCTCCAGGCTGCCGCGCGAAACAATATCGGCGCGACCATCGGCGCGACCGATGAGTTCCGCGGCGCCATGCCGTCTACCCCTTCGTTGCCACGCATACTGCGAACACGCGCCGAAGGAGTCACTCCCATGACAGCGATGCTCGACCTCGGTCCCGCGGCCCAGCGACTGGCGGACCTGCTGAGCGCCATCCCCGACGAACAGCTCACCGCGCCGACACCGTGTGCCAAGTACACCCTCGGCGACCTCCTCGACCATGTCGACGGCCTCTCCCACGCCTTCCTCATCGCCGCCCGGAAAACGCCGCTCAGCGAGGGTTCCCAACCGCCCTCCCCCGACGCCTCCCGGCTCGGCGCGGACTGGCGCACCCGCATCCCCGAGCAGCTCACCACCCTCGCCGAGGCCTGGCGCGATCCGGCCGCCTGGGAGGGGATGACGGAGGTCGGCGGTGTCACGATGCCCGCCGGCATGATCGGCAGGGTGGGCCTCAACGAACTGACCATCCACGGCTGGGACATCGCCCGCGCCACCGGGCAGCCGTTCTCCGCCGACGTCCAAACGCTCGAAGGCTGCCGCGAGTTCGTGGAGCCCCTGGCCGCCCCGGGACAGTCCCCCGCCCGCCAGGGCATCTTCGGCCCCGCCGTCGCCATCCCCTCCGACGCCCCGCTCCTCGACCGCATCGTCGCGCTCACCGGACGCGACCCGGCATGGGCCGCCGCCTGATACAGGGAAAGGCGGGAAGCCCTGGCAGTAGGCGTCAGCGGGGCGGGGATACGAGGCCGAGTTCGTACGCGATGATGACGAGGTGGACGCGGTCGCGGGCGGCGAGTTTGGTGAACAGGCGGGCGACGTGGGCCTTTGCGGTGGAGACGCTGATGACGAGTTCCTCGGCGATCTCGGTGTTGGACAGACCGCGGCCCACGAGTGTCAGGACCTCGCGCTCGCGGTTGGTGACGCCGTCCACCGGGGCGGGGTGCGGGGTGGTGGGCTCGGGGCGGCCGGCGAACTCCGCGATGAGGCGGCGGGTGACACTGGGGGCGATCAGGGCGTCACCGGCGCCGACGACTCGGATCCCGTCGAGAATGGACTCCAGCGGCATGTCCTTGACGAGGAATCCGCTCGCTCCGGCGCGCAGCGCGGCGTAGACGTACTCGTCGTCGTCGAACGTGGTGAGGACGAGGACGCGCGTCGGCAACTGCGGGTCCTCGGTGATGAGTCGCGCGGCTCCGATGCCGTCCAGCACGGGCATGCGGATGTCCATGACGGCGACGTCGGGGCGCAGTTCCGTGGCCAGGGACACCGCCTCGGCGCCGTTCGCGGCCTCCCCCACGACTTCGATGTCGGGGGTGTCGGCGATCAGGACGCGCAGGCCGGTGCGGACCAGGGGCTGGTCGTCGGTGAGGATGACGCGGATCATCGGGCGGTCACCCCGGCCATCCCGGCCCCGGCGGGCACCGGGAGCCGTGCGGCGACGCGGAAGCCGCCTTCGGGCCGCGGGCCGGCGCTGAATTCGCCGTGCAACAGGCTGACCCGCTCGCGCATACCGACGATGCCGTACCCCGCTCCCCCCTCGCCGCCGCAGCCGAGGTCGACGACCTCGATGGACAACTCCTCGTCCCGGTAGTCGACGCTCACGCTGCAGTCCCGGGTGCCGGAGTGCCGCACGACGTTGGTGACCGCCTCCTGGATGATGCGGAAGGCGGAGAGGTCGATGTCGGCGGGCACGGGTCTGCGTTCGCCGCGCCACCGGACGTCGACGCGCACACCGGCTTCCCTGGTCTTCGCGACCAGTTGTCCGACGTCGGCCAGTCCCGGCGCCGGGTCGAGGGGCGCCGAGTCCGCATCCGACTGGCGCAGCGCGCGCAGCGTCCGCCGGAGCCCGGACAGGGTCTCGCGGCTGGTGGCCTCGATGGCGTCGAGTGCTTTGCGGGTCTCGTCGGGCTGACTGTCCATGACGCGGCTGGCCACACCCGCCTGGATGGCGATGATGCCGATGCTGTGCGCGACCATGTCGTGCAGTTCGCGGGCGATCCGCAGCCGCTCGGCGGTGACCGCCTGTTGAGTGGCCCGGGAGCGCAGCGTCTCGGTGTAGGCGCGGCTCTGGTGGATCGTGTTGCCGATCAGCCAGGCGATGACCGCGGTCGACGCGACGGCGGCCTCCGCCGCGATCCCGGCGTCCCCTTCGCGTATCAGCCGGGTGACCGTGAAAGCCGTCACCAGAACGACCGGCAGCATGGCGGCGAGGATCGAGATCCGGCGCGAGCGGGTGGCCGCGATGTAGCCCACCACTCCGTCGGCCAGCAGGAAGACCACGATCGGCGCCTCCACCACACGCGATCCGAGGGCGACGACGACGCCCGCGAGCGCCAGGCCGAGTGACGCCAGCGGCGCGCGGAACAGCAGCAGGGCGCCGAAGGTGGTGACGACCGCGACGATGAGCAGCGGGCCACCCTCGATGTTGCCGTCGAGTTCGGTCAGATGACGGAACTCGTCCGGCCGTTGGAAGGAGCGCACAAGGATGAGCGTCGACCAGAAGGCGCCGACCCACACGCCCATGGGCAAGCGCTTCAGCAATGGAGGACGGTGGGTGACGGTCATGGCCCGATCGTAGGTCACCGGCCTCCACCTGCGCATTGGCCCGTGGATGTAGTCCCCGGGGCCACCTCGGCACTTGCGGAAGGTGGCCGCCGGCCCGATGCGGCACCGGTTGCCGGACCGGCACCGTTGGCATCGTGATTGAAGCCGACCGACTGACCAAGAGCTACGGCGACACCCTCGCCGTCGAAACCCTGACCTTCACCGTGCGACCTGGACAGGTGACCGGATTCCTCGGCCCGAACGGTGCGGGCAAGTCCACCACTCTGCGGATGATCCTGGGACTGAACACCCCGACCGGCGGGTCCGTCACCGTCGACGGGGTCCCGTTCGCGGACCGGCCGCGCGGACTGCGCCATGTCGGCGCGCTGCTGGACGCGCAGGACGTGCACGGCGGGCGCAGCGCCGCGGCGCATCTGTCCGCCCTGGCGCGCAGCAACCGCATCCCGCTGCACCGCGTGGACGATGTCCTGGCGGAGGTCGGGCTGGCCAAGGCGGCGCGGCGCCGCATCGGCGGGTTCTCCCTCGGGATGAAGCAGCGGCTGGGCATCGCGGGCGCTCTGCTCGGTGATCCTCCGGTGCTGCTGTTCGACGAACCGCTCAACGGCCTGGACCCGGAAGGCGTGCTGTGGGTGCGCGGCCTGTTCCGACGGCTGGCGTCCGAGGGCCGCACCGTGTTCGTCTCCAGCCACATGATGGGCGAGATGGAGCACACCGCCGATCATCTGATCGTGATCGGTCAGGGCCGGCTCATCGCCGACCAGAGCCTGGAGGACTTCTCGGCCCGCAGCACCGGCACGGGCGTGACCGTGCAGACGCCCGAACTCGACGCGCTGGCAACCGTACTGACCGCCGAGGGTGCGTCGGTGCGTCATGAGAGCGGCACGGTGGGGCGGGTGGCCGGACTGAGTGCGGCCCGGATCGGCGAACTCGCCCACCTGCACCGCATCATGCTGCACGAACTCGCGACCCAGACCTCTTCGCTGGAGACCGCGTTCATGGAACTCACCGCCGACAGCGTTGAATACCTCGCAGGAGATCCCCGATGAGCACGATGACCTCGACCGCCGTAACGCCGCCGGCGCGAATGACCGATCCCGCGGTGCGGTTCGTGGACCTGCTCGCGGCCGAGTGGATCAAAATGCGGTCGCTCCGGTCGACCTACTGGGTGCTGGTGGTCAGCGCGTTGGTCGCCATCGCGGTCAATCTCAACGCCGTCCACACCGACCTGACCTACATCGACCAGTCCGCGAGGCCGGGGATGCCCCCGTACCGGTACGACCCGCTCTTCCACGGTCTCAACAGCATCGCCGTCTACCTCATGATGCTCGCGGCGGCCAGCGTCGGCGCCATCTCGATCTTCGGCGAGTACGCCACCGGAATGGTCCGTACGACGTTCGCCGCCGTACCCGACCGGCGAGCGGTGGTGGCGGCCAAGGTGGTCGTCGTCACCGCGGTCACCCTCGTCATGGGCGTGATCATCTCGACGGCGTCCTTCTTCGGCACCAACGCCATGCTGGCCTCACGCCATGTCGGCCTCTCGATCAACGACCCCGGCTGTCTGCGCGCCGTCACGGCGTACGCGCTGATCGTCCCGGTGTCGGCCCTCATCGGCATCGCCTTCGCCGCCGTCATCCGGCACGCCACGGCCACGATCGTCGGCCTGGTGTCCCTGCTGTTCATCGCTCCCCTGATGTTCGGCGGTGACCGGTACAAGCTCCTCAAGGAGATCGGCCACTACCTGCCCATCGCCGCGGTGGACCGGCTGAAGGAGAACCCGGACAACCCGTACTTCGACCCGGGTAAGTACCCGGCAACGATCACCGGGTCCTGGATCGCCCTCGGCTGCTGGGCGTTGGTGTCGGTGGTCGTCGCCATCGTTGTCGTGCGGCGCCGGGACGTGTGAGCCCCGGGCGCATCGGGCCCGTTGTCCTCGCCGGTTCATTTACGGATCGATCCGTTTCGTTTATGCTGAGGCCATGAACCGAGGACGCCCGCGGGACGGCAAGGTCGACGCGGCGGTCAGTGACGCCGTACGGGGGATCCTGGACGAGGTCGGGTACCAGCAGTTGAGCATCGACCGCGTCGCGGCCCGGGCGGGGGTCGGCAAGGCGGGGATCTACCGGCGGTGGCGGTCCAAGGCCGAGATGGTGTTCGTGGCCGTGGTGCACGGGACGGAGATCGCCCCGCCCGCCGACCTCGGCGGTCTGCGGGCCGATCTGACCGCTCTCGTCGAGCAGATCATCGTCCTGCTGTCCGCGCCGCACGCGCGGAAGGCGCTGCCGGGGCTGATCGCCGACATCGCCGCCGACCCGGAGTTGGCGACCCGGTTCGCCGCCACGTTCATCGACCGTCAGCAGAACGTACTGGCCCGGATCCTCGAACGGGCCACCCAGCGGGGTGAGATCCGCAGCGGGTCCGATCCGGTACTGGCGCACGCGCAACTGCTCGGCACCGTCTTCGTCCATCTGTTCATGCTCGGCGGCACACCGCCGTCGGACCTGCCCCGGCGGCTGGCCGACGCGGTGGCCGCCGGGCTCGACACTCCGGAGTGACCCGATGGAACTCGACCGCCTGCTTCCGGTCCACGACTTCCGCTCCTGTTTCACCCGGCACATCGCGGCGGACCCGGCCACCGTATGGCGGGCCCTGCTCGACGTCACCGCCGAGGAACTCCCCGTCTCGCGCCGGCTGATGCTGCTGCGGACGACCGGCCGGAACCGGCTCAAAGGCCCGTTTCTCGACACGTTCCCGACGCCGACCCTCAGCACCGTGGAGGGAGCGGAGCTGGTCAAGGGCATGGTCGCCAAGTTCTGGCGGCTTCGGCCCCCGTCCGCACCGATCGAGCCGGGCGACGCCGATGCCTTCGCCCGATTCGCGGAGCCGGGGTGGGCGAAGGCGGCCATGAGTCTGCGGGTGGTGCCCGACGGTGACGCCACCGTCGTCTCCTTCGAGACCAGGGTGCGGGCCACCGACGCCCGCTCGCGACGGATCTTCCGCCCCTACTGGCTCTTCATCCGGCTGGGCGGTGCCGCGTTCATCAGGCTCGAGGTGCTGCGCGCCGTCGCGCGCCGGGCCGAGCGTACCGCCGCCGAGGCCGCCGATGCCGACGGAGCCTCCGGCTGAACGGCTCATCGGCATCGCTGACGTGACGGCTCGTTCGCGAACGCTCAGGGTGAGGTCGAAAACCCGCCGGATCGCAGCGGACTGCGACTGTTCCATGGACCCATGGCCTTTCGAACGAACACCACCGAACAGGGGTGATGGGTGTCCTGAGCATCGCGGTGCTGATCGCGCTGACCGTCCTGCTGCCGCCGCTTCCCGCTGTCCAGGTGACCCGGCCCGTCGGCACCTACCGACGGGGGCGAGGCGAGTCCTACGGGCAGGGGATCACTGCGCCAAGCGCCGGAGCTTCAGGGTGTTGTCCGTGCGGGTTGCGGGCTGCCCGTCGGGACCGGTCATCCCGCTCTCGTGGACGTCCGCGAGGAGCACCTCCCACTGCCCGGCCGGGAGATCGAGGTCCGCGAAGACCTCTTCAGATGTGGGGAAGTGCGGGGCGTGACCCTTGTCGGCCACCCAGGAAGGGGATCCGGCGTGCCCGACGACCAGCAGCACACCGCCCGGGGCGACGGCCGCCGCGGCGCTGCGCAGGATCTGCTCCCTCGGCATCGTGACGGGCGAGTGCAGGAAGTGGGCGGAGACCAGGTCGAAGGCGCCGATGGGGAACGACACCGCCAGATCGCACCGCTGCCAGTCGATCCGGTCGGCCACACCCGCGGCCGCCGCATGCTCGGCCCCTCGCTCCAGTGCCTTCCGGGAGATGTCGACGGCGGTGACCTTCCAGTTCTGCTGCGCCAGCCACAGCGCGTCGGCTCCCTCCCCGCATCCGAGGTCCAGGGCGCTTCCCGGGGTCAGTCCGGCCGTTTCGCGGACCAGGGCGGCATTGGGGTTGCCGCTCCAGATCCGGTCGCTGGAACCGTAGCGGGCGTCCCAGAACTCTTCGGCGGAGGCGTGGTCGAGGTGATCGGTCATCGGGGCATCCTTCGTCAGATCTGCGGTGTCGTTGGGGATGGTGCGTAGCTGGGCCGAATGAGTTCGGATCCGGTGGGGCCGGATCACAAGCCGTGCCGGCGGTCGCCGAGAACGCGTTCGCACACCTCGCGCTCCACCTGCGGGGAGAAGGGGGCGCGACGGGCGGCGACGGCCCGGTCGGTGTCCTCGGCCGTCAGGTCGGCGTTGATCGCCGAGCCCGCTCGCACTCCTGCGGCAGCGGATCCGATGACCTGCTCGAACAGGCCGGTGACGTTGCCGGCCACCCACACGCCGGGCACCGCGGTGGCGCCCAGAGGATCGGCGGCGATGTAGCTGCCGAGCACCTGGCCGCCCATCTCCTGCTCGGTGATCTCGAGGCCGAGGCCGGCAAGGATCGCCGAGCGGGCGGTGAGTCGCGGGGTGATCGCGAGCGCCTGGCACGCGACCTTCCGGCCGTCGGCCATCCGCACGCCGGAGAGCCGGTCGTCGCCGCCCGTCATCAGACCGGACACCTCGCCGGTGACGACCGTGATGTCGCGGGCGGCGAGCTTCTCGTACTCCTCGTCACCCGGTTCCGGCGCGGTGTGCAGGAAGAGAGTGACGTGGCTGCTCCACTGCCGCCACATCAGTGCCTGGTGGACGGCGAGGGGACCGGTCCCCAGGATGCCGATCCGCTGGTCGCGTACCTCCCATCCGTGGCAGTACGGGCAGTGCAGCACCTCACGCCCCCACCGTTCGGCCACACCGGGGACCGCGGGCAGCTCGTCGACCAGGCCCGTGGTGACCAGGAGCCGCTGCGCCAGGACCGCGGTCCCGTCGGCGAGGGCGACGCGGAAGTCCCCGCCCGGGCGGCGCTCGGCGGTCGCCGCGGTGCCCGACACGATCTCGCCGCCGTAACCGATCACCTCCTGGCGGCCGGCCGCCAGGAGTTCCCCGGGTGGTGTGCCCTCGCGCGCCAGATACCCGTGGACGCCGTCCGCCGGGGCGTTCCGGGGCTGTCCGGCGTCGATCACCAGGACCGACCGCCGTGCGCGGGCCAGGGTCAGTGCTCCGCTCAGTCCCGCGGCGCCGCCTCCGATGATCACGACGTCGTAGCGCTGTTCCTCGTCCAGGGCAGCGGTGGTCGTCGTCTGCTGTGCGTGTGTCGTCATGTCGCTCGCCTCCGTTCACCGCGATCGTCATCCCATCGGCACCCGCTTGACAAAGTTTCTTGCCGGGATGGCAAATGGATATATGGCAGACGACGACATTCCCGGTGTACTGACCGCGGTGGGACCCCGGCTGCGGGCGCTGCGGCACGACCGCGGCACCACGCTGGCGCAGCTGAGCGAGATGACCGGCATCTCGCTCAGCACCCTCTCGCGCCTGGAGTCCGGGAAGCGCAAGCCGACCCTGGAGCTCCTGCTGCCGCTGGCCAAGGCCCACGGTGTGGCGCTGGACGAACTCGTCGGCGCGCCGGACACCGGCGACCCCCGCATCCGCCCCCGCCCCTTCACCCGGCACGGCCAGACCTTCGTGCCCCTGACCCGCCACCTCGGCGGGCTGCACGCCTACAAACAGATCCTCCCGGTGGGGACCGGTGCCGACGTCCGCCCCGAGCAGGGGACGCACGAGGGCTACGAATGGCTCTACGTCCTGTCCGGCAAGCTGCGACTCGCCCTGGGCGATCACGACCTCGTCCTCACCGCCGGCGAGGCCGCCGAATTCGACACCCGCACCCCGCACGGCTTCGCCAACGCCGGAACGTACCCGGTCGAGTTCCTCAGCCTGTTCGGAGCACAGGGCGAACGCATGCACGTACGAGCCCGCCCCACCGCTACGGACGGGTGAGTGGGGCCGGCGGGCAGGCAGAACCGGCTTTCCGGGCTACCCGAACTCTGGAAATAACATTCCAGGAGGCGGTTGATGACCGAATATCCGCCTTTCTCCGTACCTCTCCTGGTTTTTTGTGTCACGGACTGGCAACTATGAGTACTGGGTGACATGTGGGGCGAGATGCTTCAATCCTCAACTTTTTGAGACCTTGGGGGCATCGTGTCGTATCAGCAACCACAGGGCTGGGGCCAACCTCAACAACCGCAGGCGCCGCAGGCACCACCGGCCAGGCGCAAGAGGAACGGCTGCCTGACCGCCTTCATCGCGGTCGCCGCGTTCTGCGTCGTGATCGGCGTGATCGCCGCAGTGGCCGGCGGGGGCAAGAAGGACAGCAACGACAAGGCCGGCACTCCGACCGCGTCCGCACCGGCCGCAGCACCCGGTTCGCAGAAGGCCGCGACGACCGGGCAGGCGACAAAGCCGCCGTCGAAAGCTCCGGCTGCCGAGACGAAGGCCGCCGCGGAGACCGTGACGTACCTGGTGGAGGGCAGCACGGCCGAGGTCACCTACGGACCGGCCGGGTCGAGCTTCTCGGGGAAGGTGCCGTTGAAGGTGACGAAGCCGCTGGGGACGCCCATGTACTACTCGATCACCGCGCAGTTGCAGGGTGGGGGCCACGTGAAGTGCTCGATCCTCGTCAACGGCAAGGTGATCTCGAAGGCCGAGGCGTCGGGTAGCTACAACATCGCCATGTGTCAGATCAGCCAGGACTTCGGGGGCGACGGCTGGGTGAACACCAACGGATGACCGGCACACCGGCAGCCCCCGGCCGTGCTGCACGGTCGGGGGCTGCCGGCGTACGGGCGGGGAGCGCCCGGCGGCCGGGACGGTCAGTTGAGGATGTCGTCGAGCTCCTGGAGGAGCCGCCGCTTCGGGCGGGCTCCGACCATCGACTTCACCGGCTGCCCGCCGTTGAAGACCATGAGCGTCGGCATCGACAGCACGCCGTACGCCGCCTGCGTCTCCGGATTCGTATCCACGTCGAGCAGCACCACCTTGAGCCGGCCCGCCTGCTCCTCGGCCACCGCCTCCAGCACCGGGGCGATCATCCGGCACGGTCCGCACCAGTCCGCGGTGAACTCCACGAGCACCGGTCCCTCGGCCGCCAGCACCTCCTCGGCGAACGTCGCATCCGTCACCGTGGCCAATCCTGTCGCCTGCGCCATCTCAGCTCCTCTTCCCCTCGTTGTCCGGGTATCCGGCCCATTCGCACCGCGGCGGTGAGCTCTCCGGCGCCTGCGCGGTGGCCTCCACCTCCGCGCGCGCCAATTGCGCCCCGACCTGCTCGCGCACCTCGCGCAGCCGCGCGATGACGTCGTCGAGCTCGGCGAGCTTGCGCCGGTAGACGTCCAGCGAAGCGGGACATGAGTCCCCCTCCGGATGTCCGGCACGCAGGCATTCGACGAAGGGGCGGGTCTCTTCCAGCCCGAAGCCGAAATCCTGCAGCGTGCGGATCTGCGCCAGAAGGCGCAGATCGTCCTCGCCGTAGGACCGGTATCCGTTCCCGGCGCGCCGCGCGGGCAGCAGCCCGAGCGACTCGTAATACCGCAGGGCGCGGGTGGTCACACCCGCCCGTTCCGCCAACTCACCGATCCGCATACGCCGACGGTAGACCTTGACCCTGACGTCAACGCCAGACCGTCGGCACGACCACTTCAGCCGGCCAGAACGGACCCGGCACAGCGCTCCCCCGCACCTCTCCGGCCCGGCGGGCAACTGCTTGACCTGCGGACTTCCGCCCCATAAATTGATTTCTTTGGCTTGGCCCGCACGGACAGGCTCCATCGCTGTCCTTGGAGGACCCCATCAACTGGTACCTGGAAGCACTCCGGAACCATCTGAATTTCCGCGGGCGCGCACGCCGCAAGGAGTTCTGGCAGTTCTACCTGGTCACCATGATCATCAGCTTCGCATTGCAGGTCGCCGAGTCGTCGCTCGGCGCCGGCCCGTACCTCTCCACGGCGTACGGCATCGCCGCCCTTCTGCCGTGCATTTCCGTGATCTGGCGCCGACTGCACGACACCGACCGGTCGGCCTGGTATCTCCTTGCGGGCGTCATTCCGCTCGTCGGCTGGATCTTCTTGCTCATCTACCTGGTGAGCGACAGCAAGCCCTACACGAACGCCTACGGCCCGTCCCCCAAGCCCGTCCCGGCGCCGGGCTACGAACGGTTCGAACCCGCGCGATAAAGGCACCCCAGAACGGGGAAATGACTCCCGTGCAACGGCGATTGCATTACCCGGCGGCGTTGAATTCGCCGCTCTCTTCATTGCTCCGAATACCAGGCACCGGCGCCCACAGTTGCGGCCAACCACCGCCCTGACATGCCCTCTTGACTGCCGCGCTTCTGTACGTTCTGCACCGAATGCGTGCACGCGCACCCCCTATCGGCGACCCACCGGTGGCCCGACTCGGTTGGTGGCAGGCCTTGTTGACTTTCCCTCAGGGGGCGGCTTCACTATTTGTTGATCCGGTCTGACAACGTTGTCAGTCGGTGGACCAACAGTTCTGGACAGTTCACAACTCTGCCTTCGGTAAGTGCGCACGTATGTCACCTAGAAGATCCCCAATCGTCTCCTGGAGCCACGTGATGACACGATATGGGCGCACTGGCGCGCCCGTCCTCCGTACCGCTGTGGCCGCGTTCTCCGCGGCCGTTCTGGTGGCGCTGCCGGTTCAGGCGCTCGGCGCCCCGGCGGCGCACGCGGCCGGACTCGTCGACGATCCCGCCTCGCTGGTGAACCCGATCATCGGAACCTCCGGAGCGGTCGACACCTTCCCGGGCGCAGACGCGCCGTTCGGGATGGTCCAGTGGAGTCCGGACACGACCCCGCACCGGCCCGACGGCGGCGGCTATGAGTACAACGACAAGAAGATCTCCGGCTACAGCCTGACGCACCTGTCCGGGCCCGGATGTCCGGCCGCCGGCGATCTGCCCATTCTTCCGTTCACCGGTGCGTTGACCGGCGACCTGGCCGCGACCTCGGTCGGCTTCGACCACGCCAAGGAGACCGCGCAGGCCGGCTACTACGCACTCACCGACGGCTCCGGCGTGAACACCGAACTGACGGCCACCGCCCGCGCCGGCATGGGCCGCTTCACCTTTCCCAGCGGCTCCGACGCCCATCTCCTGCTCAAGCTGAGCGGCGGCGCCACCAAGATCGACGGCACCCGGGCGCAGATCGTCAACGACCATGAAGTGACCGGCGCGATCGACAGCGGCCACTTCTGCGGCGCGAACAACACATACACCCTGCATTTCACGATCAGCTTCGACCGGCCGTTCAGCAGCAGCGGCACCTGGGTCGGCAGCACGGTCGACCCGAACGCCAAGGCGCTGAAGCTGGGCGCTCCCCAGCAGCAGCTGCCCGCCGCCACCACCCGGGCGGCCACGCCCGGGGCGCACTTCACCCTCCCGTCGAAGCAGCGGCCGACGACCCACGGCGGGGCCGGCGCGTCGAAGGTGAAGGCCCCCTCCAACCCGCCGGTGGTCGGCGCCAACGGCGTCTATCTCGGATTCGACACGTCGAAGTCCGCGACCGTCACCGCGAAGGTCGGCATCTCGTACACCTCGGACGCCAACGCCGCGGGCAACGTCGCGAGTGAGATCCACGGCTGGAACTTCAACACGGTCCGGCAGGCCACGCACAACGCGTGGAACCAGACCCTCGGACGGATCAGGATCGGCGGCGGCAGCACCGACCAGCAGACCCAGTTCTACACCGCGCTCTACCACTCCCTGCTGCACCCCAACGTGTTCTCGGACAGCAACGGGCAGTACATGGGGATGGACCGGCAGATCCATACGACCGCCAGAGGTCACGTCCAGTACGCCAACTACTCGGGCTGGGACACCTACCGGTCGCAGACCCAGCTGATGGCGATGGTCGCTCCGGCCGTGACCTCCGACGTGGTCACGTCGATGCTCAACGGCTACCACCAGATCGGGATCCTGCCCAAGTGGGCGCAGAACAACGGTGAGAGCTATGTGATGGTCGGCGACCCCGCCGACGGCATCATCGCCGGCGCCTACGCGTTCGGCGCCCGCGGCTTCGACACCGGGGACGCGCTGACCGCGATGACGTGGCAGGCCACGCACCCCAACGGCGACCGTCCGGGCCAGGCCGTCCGCGACGCCAAGGGCTATCTGCCGATCGACAACAGCACATGGGGCTGCTGCAACTTCTACGGGCCGGTCTCGACGCAGTTGGAGTACGACAGCGCGGACTACGCCATCGCCGCCTTCGCCAAGTCCCTCGGGAAGAAGGACCTCTACTCCACCTTCGCCGGCCGGGCGCAGGACTGGCAGAACGTCTTCAACCCGCAGACCGGCTACCTGCAGGCGAAGCTGGCCAGCGGCGAGTTCGCCGCCGGCTTCACCCCCGGCACGTCCAACGGGTTCGTCGAGGGAACCTCGGCGCAGTACACCCCGATGGTCCCGTTCAACCTCCAGGCGCTCATCCAGTCGCGCGGCGGGGCCGCCGCCTACAGCAGCTATCTGGACGGCCTGCTGTCCGCTCTCACCGAGCCGGACAGCACCCACGCGGATCTGAGCAACGAGCCCAGTGTGGAGATCCCCTGGGAGTACGCCTACCTGGGCCGGCCCTGGAAGACGCAGAAGGCGGTGCGGGACGTGCAGCAGCAGCTGTACTTCAACGCCCCCGTCGGTTCCTTCGGCAACGACGACCTGGGCGCCATGTCGTCCTGGTACGTCTGGTCCGAGCTGGGCATGTACCCGGAGACCCCCGGCACCGACACCCTGGTGCTCGGCAGCCCCGTCTTCCCGACCGCGAAGGTGACCCTGGGCAACGGTCGCACCGTGACGATCAACGCTCCCGCCGCGGCCACCGGCAGCCCGTACGTACAGGGGCTGAAGGTCAACGGCGCGGCGTGGAACAAGCCGTGGACCAGCTTCAGCAAGCTGTCCGGCGGCGCGACCCTCGACTACACCCTCGCGGCCACCCCGAACACGTCCTGGGGCTCGGCGGCCGCCGACGCACCGCCCTCCGACAGCACAGGACAGCGCGACGTCATCGCCGCGACCGGGCCGTCCGGCGCCGGGCTCGTCCTGGCACCGGGCGCGAGCGGGACCGGGACGCTGAACCTGGCCAACATCTCCGACAGCCCGGTGACCGTCGCGTGGACCGCCACGCCGCCGAGCGGTGTCACGATGGCGACCTCCAGCGGCACCCTCACCGTCCCGGCGCACTCCCCGGCCGAGCAGCAACTCCAGGTGACCGCGGGAAGTACCGAGGGCGCCTACTCGATCCCGATCAGTCTCACCGGCAGCGACGGCGGCACCCTTCCGTCGACCGCGCTGCACGTGGCGGTGGCCGCACCGGGTGCGCTGTGGCCGTACGCGACCGGGACCGGCGTGTACCCCGACGGCAAGACCTTCGGCGGCGGCTTCGACGAGCAGGGCTGGGCCTACTCGCAGAACGCGCTGGACGCGGCCGGAGTGAAGACGGGCGGCACCGTGACGGCCGACGGCATCGCCTACCCCTGGCCGGGCGGCAGCGGCAAGCCGGACAACATCGCGGCCGCGGGCCAGACCATCCCGGTCGCCGCCCCGGCGAAGGCCACCGCGATCGGCTTCCTGGGAGCCGCGATCAACGCCCCCTCGAAGGGCACCAGCGGCGCGGTGACCGTCACCTACACCGACGGCTCCACGGAGAAGGTCACGCTGGCCATGTCCGACTGGACGCTGAACGCCGGGGGGAGCACGCCGCTCCCGGGGACGACCACGGTCGTCAGGACCCCGTACCGGAACGTCGGCGACGGATCCAAGGACACGGTCGGAACGTACCTGTTCAGCAGCAAGCTCCCGCTGACCGCGGGCAAGCAGATCGCCGGCGTCACTCTGCCGGTGACGGCCGACGGCACGCTGCACCTGTTCGGGATCGGCTTCACCGGCTGACCGGACCGGAGCGAACGGCCTGAACCGGGGCGGACGGCGAGCACTCCCGCCGTCCGCCCCGGCACGTTTCCCCCTGGCCAGGCCCAAGCATATCTCACATTGATCTACCAAAACGAACACACTCATGTTAGAACTGGGGGCATGAGTACTGCGAACCGCCTCGACGTCACGCTGCGCCTGGTCCAGGGGGCCGAGCGGATGGGGGTCGCCGAGCTGGCCCGGCGGCTGGGCGTGTCGGAGATGACCGTGCGCCGGGATCTGGACGAGCTGGAACGCCAGGGGATGGTGCGCAGGGTGCACGGCGGCGCGGTCGCGGCCGGTCTCCCCGAGCAGGGTTCCGGCTTCGCGGCGCGTGAGCCCTGGCAGGCCGCCACCAAGGACCGGCTGGGTGCGGCCGTGGCCGAACTGGTGGAACCGGGGCAGACCGTACTGCTCGACGCGGGCACCACCACCGTGCACGTCGCCGGGCATCTGATCGCGCGGGCACCGTTGACGGTCGCGGTCCTCAGTCTGCAGGCGGCCGTACGGCTGGCGGACCAGCCCGGTATCCGGCTGCTCGTGCTGGGCGGGGAGTCACGTCCGGGCGAGCGGTCCCTGATCGGACCGCTGGCGTTGCGGGCCGTGGACGGACTGGCCTTCGACTGCTTCGTCATGTCGATCGGCGGCGTGCACGCCGATCACGGCTGGTCGGAGTTCTCCCTGGACGACTGCGCGGTCAAGCAGACCGCGCTGGCCCGCGCCAGCCGCACCGTCGCGGTGGCCGACGCCACCAAGCTCGGGGTGCAGGCGTTCAGCCGGGTCGCCCCGCTGAACGCCGTGGACACCTTCGTCACCGACGCGGCCGGCGACGACCCGGACACGCACCCCGGCGGACCCGCCACGCTCGCCGCACTGCGCGATGCCGGCGTCCGCACCCACCTGATCTGACCGGTCCCGATCCGCCCAGGTCCGATCCGCCCAGGTCCGATCAGACCGGGTCCGCCGCTCGCGCCCACCGCACAACGGCCGACGCACCGCCTCTGCCGCACCACACGTACCGACGAAAGGCGCCTGATGCCCGCCCCGTTCCACCCCTTGATGATCCTGGTCGCCGGCCCCTACCGGTCCGGCACGGGAGACGACCCGGTGAAGCTCGCCGCCAACGTCCACGCCATGAACCAGGCCGCCCTGACGTTGTTCCGGGCCGGGCACCTGCCCGTCACCGGTGAGGCGCTGGCCCTGCCGCTGATCGAGACCGCGGGTTCCGCCGGCATCGGCGACCCGGCGTTCGACGAGATCTTCCATCCCGTCGCGGAGCGCCTGTTGGCGAGGTGCGACGCGGTCTGGCGCATCGGCGGACCTTCCGCGGGGGCGGATCTGATGACCAGCCAGGCCGAAGCGCTGGGCAAGCAGGTCTTCCACCACCTCGACGAGATCCCCGCCGCCCGATGACGGCCGGCATCGACACACCCGACCGACGTGGCCGGACCCGGCTGGACCGGGACGGCCTCGACCTGACCGGCAATCCCCGGGTCGTCGTCCGGGACGTCACGCTGTTGTCCTGCCACTGGTACGTCCTGCGCACCACCACGTTCGACTACCGGCACTCGGACGGCCACTGGAGCACCGAACAGCGTGAGACGTACGACCGTGGCAACGGCGCCACCGTGCTGCTCCACGACCGCGACCGCGGCACCGTGCTGCTCACCCGCCAGTTCCGTTACCCCGCCTACGCGAACGGCCACCCGGACGGCATGCTCCTGGAGACCGCCGCCGGCCTGCTCGACGAGGACGGCCCCGAGACGGCGATACGGCGCGAGGCCGCGGAGGAGACAGGGCACACCATCGGTGCGGTGGAGCATGTCTTCGACGTCTACATGAGCCCTGGATCGGTCACCGAACGCCTGCATTTCTACGCGGCGCCGTACAGTTCCGCGACACGCGACACGGGTGGCGGCGGACTGGCGGAGGAAGGCGAGGACATCGAAGTCGTCGAACTCCCCTTCACCCGGGCCCTCGACCTGATCCGGTCCGGCGACATCGCCGACGCCAAAACCATCATGCTGCTTCAATGGGCCGCGCTGGACGGCCCATTCGCCCCGGGCCATCGGCAGGAAACTTAATTCCGGACCCGCCCGTCCGGCTGTCGCTCATTTCAGGGGCTTCGCGCCCTTGAGCTCGAACCAGACGGATTTGCCGCAGTCGGTGAGGTCCACACCCCAGTCGCTGGCGAGTTGGTCGACCAGGGCGAGGCCCCGGCCGAATTCGTCGTCGGGACGGGCGTTGTGCAGCCGGGGAAGCAGCCTGCTGCCGTCATCGATGTGGCAGCGCAGCGCATGGCCGCCCCGGGCGGTCAGATGGATGGGGCCCGGCGCGTAACGCACCGCATTGGTGACCAGTTCGCTGACGAGGAGTTCCGCGGTATCGGTGAAATGCTCCATCCCCCATTGCCGCAGCACCTGGCGGAGCGCCGACCGGGCCTGGCGACACGCCGTCGGCGTACGGGGCAACGGCCAGGGGCCACCCGTCAGGAGATCCTGCCGCGGCACCATCGGCAGGGACCGGTCCTGGTGCAGGGCTGGGCCTTCATAATGCCGCCCACTACCCAGCTGCCCCAGCAGATCTGCTTCGGCGGGGGCGCCCGTGGAAGGGCGAGGTCGGCGCATAAGGGCCTCCACTGGGCCCGGGACGCCCTCGCGTGGGCGGCCGGGACATGGGATGGGGCCACTTCCCAAGGGGGAGTGGGTCGTGCCGAGTACGGGATACCTATACGTACTCAAAAGATCTTGACGGTTTCACCGCACAGGGCAGCATTACCGCGAAGTAAAGCCTATGTCGACTTTACCGTGGAGTAAAGTGCCATTCATGATCGATGCGGGGAGCGCCACGCCATCACCTGAAGACCTCTCCGTAACCGGACGGCCACGCATACGCGCGGCCTCCCATTCCAGAGAAGCGCACATGCTGGACGCCGCATGCGTCATCTTCGCGGAGGCAGGCTATCTGGCCGCCACCATGGAGGCCATCGCCGCGCGCGCCCATTCCACCAAACCGACGCTGTACGCGCATTTCGGAAGCAAGGAAGACCTCTACAAGCGCTGCAGCGAACGGGCCGCGGAGACTCTTGCCCGGCAGCTCTTCGATGCCCAGGTCGCGGCGGAGCGCCTTTCGCTGGAACACCAGGTGCGCGCCGGAACCCTCGCATTCTTCGACTATGCCGCCGCGCATCCCCATGAGTTCCGCCTCCTGTTCGGCTCGGAGGCCTCTGGCACCGTCCCGGCCGCCCGGCACCGGCTGATGACCGCCGCCACCGACCGGATCGCCCACCTGATCAGGGAGTTCGCGGCATCGCACGGGCAGCCGCCGTGGGGGGCCAGCGCGACCTTGTGCGCTTCCTTCATCGTCGGTCTCGCCGTGGAGGGCGCGCGGTGCGCTCTCGGCACCGGCTCGCTCAGTCCGCGGCTGGCCGGCGAGTTCGCGACGTCGTTCACAGTGGCCGCGCTGCGGCACATCGACATCTCCCTGGCCGCGGCCGTCGACACCGAGTGACCGCCCTCGGTGCGGCCCGCCGGTGAGTGCGGGCCGCACCGGCGGGCGCCCGGGGCCCAGACCTCGGGCCGGGCCGGCCGTGATGGCGATGCCGAGGGCGAGGGGTGCGATGGACAGAGCCGCGTTCTGCGGGGACAGCCCCAGCGGTCCCCGCAGGAAGACCGACAAGGACCAGCATCTGCCCGGTGAACGAGGCGAAGAACGCCACGGCGACCAGGATCCCGCCGGTGTAGCCGCGGTTGCGCAGCAGGCCGGGGTGGACCAGCGGCGACGGCCGGCGGAGCTGGTCTGACGCGGCCGGCCGGATCCGTCCGGCGGAGAGCACCGGTACGCCCGGGAAACTCCCGTGCGCCCGCGCCGGGGGCTGCGATACCGTCGGCGCCCATGACTCCTTCTCCCCGCATCCGCCCTCCCTACGACGCCGACGAACGCACCCAACTGGTGGGCTGGCTCGACATGCAGCGCGCGATCATCCGCTGGAAATGCGAAGGCGTGTCCGAGGAGGACGCCCACCGGTCGGTCCTCCCGACCTCTCCCCACATGACGATCGCGGGCATCGTCTCCCACATGCGGTGGGTCGAGCACTGCTGGTTCGAGGTCCTGCTGCTCGGCAGGAAGGCCGAGGGTCCGCAGTTCGACGACGGGCCCGAGGATGCCGACATGATGGTCGACGACATCCCCCTCGCGCAGCTCCTGGCGGAATACGAGCGCAGTTGCGAGGTGTCCAACGAGATCATCGCGTCCCTTTCGCTGGACACGGTGGGCAAGCACCCGGACTTCGGCGCCGCCGCCGCGTCACTGCGCTGGATGCTCCTCCACATGATCGAGGAGACCGCCCGGCACGCCGGCCACATGGACACCGTCCGGGAGCTCGTCGACGGCGAGAAGGGCTACTACTGACCGGTGTGACGGCCGGAGCGGCGCACCGAAGCGCGCCAGGCAGTGCCAGACCTTCTTGAGCGCCTGGGCGTCGTAGCGGCCGGTGCGGGTCGCGTCTCCGATGATCCGGGGATCGAGCCGGCCGTCGACCGCGATGGCGGCGCCCAGATCGACGTACTCCTGGCCGCGGAAGTCCGGGTGGCGCCGCAGGTTCTCGACGGTGAGCCGGAAGCCGCCGTGCCATTCGACGGGACACGGCAGCCGCGCGGCCTCGGCCTCCACCTCCGTGCCGCGATAGCTGGGATCGAGGACCAACGCCTCCACATCGCGGTCGAGCAGGACCGGCCCGTGGATCTGCGCCTCGACATGGCCGTCCAGGGCGTCCAGCTTCCCGGCCGCGGCCAGTTCGACGAGTGCGCAGCTGGTGGCGACGCCGAAGTCGGACGGCTCGGTGGAGCTGTCCGGATAGCAGAACGTGGCCCGGGCGACGGCCTCGGCGGTCAGCCGGAAGTGCGAGGAGCCGAATCGCGGTGCCGCACCGATGTGCTCGTGACGGAAGTTGAGCGCGCCATAGACCGGGCGCTCGTGCGCGGCGGCATCGTCGTAGGCGCCGCCGAAGATCGGGCTCTCCCAGCGCCACCGGTCCCCGCCTGGGTGGGCGGTCAGGCCGCCGTTGCTGGTGCCGGTCACGAACTGCGAGGAGTAGACGCCGTCCTGCGCCAGTCGCCGCAGAATCGGCAGTCCGCCTGTCCACCGGTCGGGGTGGAGGTTCATCGTCACGCGCAGCCCGGCGTCGAGCGGTCCGCCCGTGGACCGGGCAGCGACGTGCCGCAGGGCTCTCGCCTGCGGCGACCTGGGTGTATCAGCGCTCATCCGTGAATTCTGCGCGAAAGCCGTCCGCCGGCGCATCCGGATTGAACGGCCTGTCGGCGAGCAGTCCGTAGAGGAGATCGTCCGTCCACTCGCCCTTGATCCAGGTGAACGCGGGGCGCCGCCCCTCCAGTTGGAACCCCAGCCGTTCCAGCAGCTGGGCCGAACTCACGTTGCGGGCATCGCACTCCGCCGACATCCGGCGCAGACCGCCGGCGAACCGGTCCTGCAGCACGGCGCTCACGGCTTCGGTCGCGTATCCGTGGCCCTGCCGGTCGCGGGCGAGGGTGAAGCCGAGGTCGGCCTGCATGAGGTTCTCGTTCAGGTTCACCCCGACATCGCCGATCAGACAGCCGTCCTCCTTGAGCTCGATGGCGTACTGGAACCAGCCGGGCCGGGTCGGATCGTCGCTGAACTTCGCGATGAGCGCGGCTGCCGACTCGACGGACACCGGGGCGGACCAGCCCTGATAGCGGGCCACCTCCGGGTCCGAGCGGTACGCCGAGAGCGCCCGCGCGTCGGCGGGCCGGAAGTGGCGCAGGCGGAGCCGGGGCGTGTCGAGAAGCATGCGAGGAGGATCTCATGGGGTGCCCACGAGCCAGGTGGCGAGCCGGGTACCGAGCCTGTCAGCGCTGTGGATGCAGGACCGCCTCGGCGATCTGCCGCACCCGGTCCATGGTGATGCCGGTGCGCTGTTCCACCGCCAGCGGGTGGTCCGTGGGCTCGAGTTCCACCCGCGGGCGCCGGCCGACGGGGCGCGTGTGGGCGTTCGTCTTGAGGTCGGTCGTGCTCTCCGGATACAGGCTCAGTTCCGTCGACAGCCAACCGAAGTACGGCCGTTCGGTCTCCCGGCCCGGGGTCTCCCACAGCTCGCTCGCCCGCGCGAAGCTCTCACGGCTGAGGGAGATCCACACGCCCCAGGCGAAGACGTCCGTGCGTCCGATCACGGGTATCTCGATCAGACCCCGCACGAAGAAGGCCTGGTTCCTGATCACGCACTGGTCCAACGACACGATGCTGTCGGGGTCGTTGGCGAAGGCCGGCTCCCAGATGTCCGGGGCCATGGTGGAGTAGCTCATCGGGAGCTCTTCGTGGTGCTCGCCGCAAGTGGAGCAGAGGAATCCGAGATCGACTGACATGGCGGAGACAATATCCGCTCCACGGTGTCCCGGATCCGCGCAGGGTGCCGGTACGGCCGGGCAGCCGCTCAGCACCGTCGCCGGTGGAGGGGCGTAGGTTCGCCGTAGAGCTTCGGTGCGGTGGAAGGGGCGGTGCTCGCGGATGCGCTCGATGGACGACCTTGACGATGTGAACGACGTGAACGACGGGGCGAGCACCGTACGGCCGGCCGTTCTGCTCGGCCATCTCGGTTACGGGCTCGGTGCGTCGAAGGCCGTCGTGGCGGTCCTGCCCGACGGCCGCCCTCCACAGCGGGTCGAACTGCTCACCGCCGACGCGCTCGTCGTCCGCCGCCTCACGGCCGGTCCCGTCCAGGCGGTGCCCGGTTGGCGGCGCGGCCCGTTCGCGCGGGTGGAGCTGCCGCAGGACCTGGAGCCGGGCCGCTACGCGGTCCGTGTCGTCGACGGCGACGGCCGCCGGACCGTCTCGGATCGTTTCGAGGTCGCGGAGGACCGGCTGCAGCGCGAAACGATGTCCGACGTGCTGGCGTACTTCAAGGCGATGCGATCCAGCGGCGAGATCGACCGGAAGGACCGGCACGCCGTGCTGTGGGGCGACGACACCCGCCGGGAGGTCGACGCGCGCGGCGGCTGGCTGGACGCGAGCGGCGACACCAGCAAGTTCCTCAACCACCTCACGTACACCCGCACGATGAGCCCGCAGCAGATGCCGTTGTGCGCGTGGGCCATGATGGCCGCCCGTGACGCGATCGCCGAGCGCCATTCGGCGCTGGTCCGTTCCCTCGGCGCACGGCTGCGCGACGAGGCGCTGTGGGGCGCGGACTTCCTCGTCCGCTTCCGGGCGCCGGAGGGGTACTTCTACACCGGCATCTTCGACGCGCTGACCAAGAAGCTCGACGAGCGCGTCGTGACCGCGCCGCTGGCGGAGTGCGTACGCACCGACCGCTACCAGGCCGCCTACCGGCAGGGCGGCGGCCTGGCCATCGCGGCCCTGGCGCGCGCCGCGACCCTCGACGACCACGGTGACTTCACCGGCCCCGAGTACCTCTCCGCCGCGGTCCAGGGCTTCGTCCATCTCGAAGCCCACAACCTGGAGTATCTCGACGACGGCACGGAGTCGATCGTCGACGACTACACGGCGTTGCTGGCCGCGACCGAACTCGTGGCGGCGGGCGCGGACGGGGAGAACGGAGCCCCGGAGACCGGAGCCCGGGAAGCGGCCAGCCGACGGGTGCGCTCACTCCTCACCCGGTACGTACGACCCCCCGACGGCCCCGGATGGTTCACCGGGGACGCCGCCGGACGCCCGTTCTTCCACGCCGCCGAGGCCGGACTGCCCGTGCTCGCGCTGACCCGGTTCGCCACCGTTCTGCCCGGCTCCCCCGAGGCCGGTCCGGCCCGGGCACTGGCTCTGGAAGCCATGCTCGACACGCTGCGCCGCACCCACGCGGTCCCCAACCCGTTCGGCTATCCGCGCCAGCGGGTGCAGCCCGCCGGCGAATCGGCCGAGGACGCGTTCTTCTTCCCCCATGCCAATGAGACGGGCTACTGGTGGCAGGGCGAGAACGCCACCATCGCCTCACTGGCCGCGGCCGCCTCCGCGTGTGCCGCCCTCGACGGCGTCGCCGAGGACGACCGCGCCCGGCTCGGCGCGTTCGCCGACGACCAGTTGGCGTGGATCACCGGCCGCAACCCGTTCGACGCGTCGATGATCCAGGGCCGCGGCCGTAACAACGTCGACTACGCGTCGGACTTCCCCAACATCCCCGGCGGAATCGTCAACGGCATCACCTCGGGGTGGTCCGACGAGGTGGACATCGCCTTCCTTCCATCCGACGCCCCGCCGGGGGACGCCTGGCGCTGGGCCGAGCAGTGGATCCCGCACACGGGGTGGTTCCTGCTCGCCGTCGGGTCCGCCCGCCGACGGCCGCGACGGCCGGTCTTCTGATGGTGAGCCCTCTGGTCACCGCCCCTCGGAGGTGAGGAGTCCGACGACCAGTTCACGCGGCAGCCCGTGGGTCTCGTGCAGATAGCTGTAGTCCTCCTCGCGCAGCGGCCCGTCGAACCCCTGCCGGGACAGCACCAGCCGGCCCCGCTCCAGCAGCTTCGAGAAGCGGCGCTCCTCGTCGAGCAGCACATCGCGCACGGATCCGACCTCGCCCGTCTGCCGGAAGTGGTCGAGAGTGTGCTCGAAGAGCTCCGTGGGGAGGTCGGACAACGTCCGCGAGGGGCCGTCCCGCCACAAGGTGGTCAGCACCCGGCGCGTCAGCCGGCGCAGGACGTAGCCGCGGCCGGTGTTCGACGGGAGGACGCCGTCGCCGATGACCACGATGCTGGACCGCAGGTGGTCACAGACGACACGGAGCGAGAACTCGTCCAGGTCCCACAGGCCGGAGATCGTGCTCGTCCAGGGGTCGAAGATGTCGCACTCGTAGACCGATGGCTTGTCCTGCAGCACGGTCAGGAGCCGCTCCAGACCCAGCCCGGTGTCGATGCTTGGCCGGAGCAGGGGTTGGAGGCTTCCGTCGTCGTGGCGGTGGTACCGCATCTTCACGTGGTTCCACACCTCGACCCATCGCTGATCGCTGGTCGGGGTGCCCTGCGGTGGGGTGTCGCCGGTCCATACGAAGATCTCCGAGTCGGGTCCGCACGGCCCGGTGGGGCCGTTGGACCACCAGTTGTCCTCGCGTGTCAGCTCCACCGGCACGCCCAGCTCGTTCCAGGTCCGCAGGGACTCGGTGTCGGGGCCGACCTGGCCGTCGCCGCCGAAGACGGTGACATGCAGCCGGCCGGGCTGGATGCCGAAGCCGTCGCGCAGCAGTTCGTAGCCCCAGCGCAGGCTCTGCGGGCCTCCGTAGTCCCCGAGCGACCATGAACCCAGCATCTCGAAGACGGTCAGGTGGGTACGGTCGCCGACCTCGTCCAGGTCGGTCGTGCGCAGACAGCGTTGCAGGCCGACCAGCCGCTGACCGAGCGGATGCGGGCGGCCGAGCAGGTACGGGGTGAGCGGGTGCATGCCGGAGGTGGTGAACAGCACCGGGTCTCCGGGTGGCCGGAGAAGCGAGTCACCGGTGATGCGCTGGTGTCCGCGGTCGCGGAAGAAGTCGATGAAGGTGCTGACGGTCCGGTCGGTGTTCATGGCGGCGGTTCCTTCGGGTCGTGGGGACCGGAAAAGGAACCGTGGGCACGGACTGCGAAACAGGAGTCGTACAGCGCACCGGCGGCCGTTTCCGGTCGCCAGGGATGAGGAGTGAGGTCAGGCGGCGGCAACCGACGAGCTGGTAGCTCGCGCGGTCGCGGTGGTGATGTGCCTGGTGATCTCCATACGCCAACGGTAACAGGGGTGCCCGCCGAGGTGGCCGGCATTTCCGGCGGCGGGACCGGCAGGACCGGGGTGCTGGGGCGGCACTATCGCCGGGCACTCGGCACGGGACTCAGCAGGGACCAGCTTCTGCCGTCTCCCCAGAATGACGACTCATCGACATACGGTCGCAGCAGTGCGGTGAGCTCCGCATCTCCCCGTTGGTTGAGTTCGTCCGACGCGATCTTCCGCGCCACGCCGGCGAGGAAATCGGCGAGTTGGATGCGGGCGTCCGAGCGGGAGCTGACGAGCGTCACGCTCGTCAGCCGGCCGCGCGGACCGTACCCGGGATCAGCAGGGTGCGGCCTGCTGAAGATCTCCTTGAGCTGCGCGATCCGCTCGTCCGTCAGCGTGTTGTTCCGGTCGTGAACGATGGAGACAGGCTTGTTGCCGTCGCTCCAGTGCGCAACGGTCCGGACGATCGAGGGGATCAGCGGGTCCAGCGCGGGAATCACCGTCGGGTCGTCGAGGAGCCGGGCCCGAAAGGAATCCGCGGGCGATCGGGCCGCCGCCAGCCGTTCCAGGATGTCGTCGACCGACCCGCCCGCGGCGGTCCTGCGAAGGTTGTCGATGGTGCGGAAGAACGAGTCGACCGGGGTCCGTGTGCCCCAGAGGTTCTTGGTGCGCATCAGATGGTTGGACGACTCCAGGAACTCGCGCCACAATTCCGGCCCGAAGGACCGGGGACCCTCGCGATACAGGGCGACGGCAAGGGAATGGGCTTCCTCGTCCTGGCTCAGACCCGCACTGGCCGCGTGCGTCGCTTTCCCGACGAGCAGGTCCACCACCCTTCCGACGACGAAGAACGCCTTGTCGGTCAGATGGACGTGCGCATGGCCGTGGATCGGTCCCGATGGTCCGAGCAGCCAGGTGAGAACCGGCCGGTGTTTCTCGCGGAGCAGGTGATTCGCCTTGTACTCCTGCGCGGGCGAGTGAATTCTGTTCCGTATCTCCTGAATGCTGTCCGCCGCGAGCGCGACGTCCAACCGCACGCTGGCATGGGCGAACACATCCGTGTTGCCGCCCAGGAGATTCTCGCCGTCGGAACCCGACTCGTCGCAGGCGATCTCGACGAGCCGGCCGGTCGGCGCCGCCTCGAGAGATTCCTCCCGATCGCCTGTCACTGCCTGGTCCTCCCACGGATGGACATGCCAGCCATCATCGGTGATCAGCGCGGGATCCACCACGAATTATCCGGCTGCCGTCATTCCTGAGCACCCTCCGGAGTGACGCCGGCCGGGCGGGCGGCGTCACTGCGCAGCTCCTCGGTGGCCTCGTGGTAGGCCGTGGCCGCGTGCTCGAAGTAGTCGAAGAGGATGTCGAGTTGCTCCGGGGTGTACCGGGCGAGCACCGCGCCGACCCGGCGGCGGGCGGGACCGGCCACCGCTTCGACGTCCACGCCCCCGGTGGCTCCGGCCACCGGCTCGATGATGACCTTGCGCCGGTCGGCCGGGTGCACCGCCCGGCGCACCAGGCCCCGGCGCTCCAGGCGGTCGATCAGCCGGGTGGTCGCGCCCGTGGTCAGTCCGGTGCGCTCGGCGAGTTCGCCGGAGGTGAGGCTGCCGGCCAGGTCGAGAACGCTCAGGGCGCGCAGGTCGGTGGTGTGCAGCCCGGCGGCCTCGGCACTCGCCTGCCCGTTGAGCACCACCGCGTCCACGTAGCGGCGGTAGATGCGATGAGCGTCCTCCCGGCGAACGGTTGACATCCCGGGCAGCCTCCCCTTCAATAATATCTGCACACATGCAGATACTTCAGTCGTGCAGATTCTTTGACAGTGTAACCAACCAGGAGGCCCGAGATGGACGCCCACAGCATCGCGCCCCGGCCTCGGGAACCGGCCGGTTGATCCCGGCGAGCGGCCACCCCGGTTGGCATGATGACCCGATGCAAGATCACGAGAGAACCCAGCCGCCGTGGATCGCGGACGAGCGCGCCAGCCTCACGGCCTTCCTGCAGTACCAGCGCGAGACGCTGGAGATGAAGTGCACCGGACTGACCACCGAGCAGCTACGGGAGAGGGCCGTTCCGCCCTCGGAGCTGTCGCTGCTCGGACTGGTCCGGCACCTGGTCGAGGTCGAGCGGGGCTGGTTCCGGAAAATACTGAACGACGAGAACGTCCAGCCCTACTGGCCGCGTCCGGAGCCCGGCCGGTTCAGCGAATGGGACGTCGACTCGGCCGATCCCGACGAGGCGTTCCGGGCCTGGCACGAGGAGTGCGCGCGGTCCCGCGCGATCGTGGACGCGGCCGCGTCGCTGGACGACACCGGGCACTACGGCGACGAGGTGTACTCGCTGCGCTACATCCTGACCCACATGATCGAGGAGTACGCGCGGCACAACGGTCAGGCCGATCTGCTCCGGGAGTGCATCGACGGCACCACCGGCGAGTAAGGCGAGTAAACCGACGTGACCTGCGGGTGGGCGTCTCCTACCCTCGGCAGCATGGACAGCGCCACAGGACTGTTGAACGTCATCGATGTCGAGGCGACCTGCTGGGCCGGCGAACCGCCTCCCGGGGCGGTGAGCGAGATCATCGAGATCGGGCTGACCGTCGTCGACCTCGACACGGGCGAACGGGTCGCGCGGCACCGCATCCTGGTGCGGCCCGCACGGTCCGCCGTCAGCGCCTTCTGCACCGAACTGACGGGTCTGACCCAGGCCGAGGTGGACACCGGCGTCGGCTTCTCCGAGGCCTGCCGGCTGCTGGCCGCCGAACACCGGGCCGGGAGCCGGCCGTGGGCCAGCTGGGGCGACTACGACCGGCACCAGTTCACCCGGCAGTGCCTGGCGACCGGCACGGAGTACCCCTTCGGAAGCCGGCACACCAACGCGAAGCTGGTCTTCACCGAGGCGCACGGACTGCGCAAGCGCCCCGGCATGGCGCAGGCGCTGCGGATCGCCGGGCTGCCGCTGGAGGGGCGCCACCACCGAGGTGAGGACGACGCCTGGAACATCGCCGCGCTGATCCTCGGCCTGGCCGCCAACGGTGCCTGGCCCGGCGCATCGGCCCCCTGACAGCGGGCGGTGTCGGACCGGTCCCGACGCGTTCGCCGCCGGACGCCTGGCTGCAGCGGGTCCTGACCGGAGAGTTGCTGGGCGGGCCCGGCTAGGGGCCGTGGTGCCGCAGGTGGGTGTCGCCGCCACGGTCTGGCCGATACGGCGGAATGTCCCGGCCCGGTTGGTAGTGCGCGCCCTGGTGGATGTGCCGGCCCACAACGAGCATGTCCACGACGGCCACCACTCCCACCACCGCGAACGTGACCGCCCACGCCGTATGACCCGCCACCGCGAACCCCACAGCGCCCACCACCGCCCAGGCCAGCCCGAACGCGGCCAGTCCCAGCCGCAGGCGCAGGGCACTGCGCGCGGTCAGCGGTTCACTCCCGGTACGCATGGCGACACATCTCCTCCCCTCCAGCATCCACCTTCGGAGCACCGAGTGGGGCGGGGTGCCGGACAGGATCGCGCCGTTCGCCCGGCGGGACCGTCCGCCGGGCTCCGTCAGGCGCGCGTGGCCGAGAACCTGCGGGGGCCGTCAGCCGCCGGACCCGAAGACCGTGTTGGCGCAAGTGTCCTGGTCCGCGGAGCGGGCGTCGGCCACGACGGTGGAGGGCAGCGCGGTGGGCGTTCCGGTCGGCTGCGCGGCGTCCTGGCCGAGGGTGTAGTTCTTGCCGAGGACGAGCCTGATCCCGGCGGTGGAGACCGGTGACAGGGTGGCGCCGGGGAAGAGGGCGGCGGCCTTCTGCGCGTCGGCGCGCCGGCCGGCTCCATACTCGACGACCGTCGTGTCGTACGTCTGGGAGGTGGCGGTGACCGTCCCGCTGACGCTGAAGCCGGCCTTCTCCAGGGTGGTCGCCGCCTTGCCCGCGAGACCGGTGGTCGCGGTGCCGTCGAGCACGACGAGCTTGACGCCCGCGCCCGGGGTCCCGGACGGCGATGCCGGAGCAGACGGTGTCGACGCCGCGGGCGGGGTGGTCGGCGACCCTGCGGCGTCCTGCCCGTCGATGGTCCGGTCGGCCTTGAGGGTGGCCCACAGGGTGTCGACGGCGGGGTGGACCAGCTCGACGCGCTCACCGCTGAAACGCCAGGGCGTGGTCAGGAACTTGAGGTCGCGCAGGTCGATGTTCTTCAGCGACGAGCCGAACTCCAGCAGCTTCGCCACCGAGGCGAGACCGGGGTCGACGATCAGCGACTTGGTCGCGGCGTCCGCGAGCGGCAGCAGCGTGGTGGGGTTGATGCCCTGCCCCTTGATCTTGGACACCAGCGAGCCGAGGAAGGCCTGTTGGCGCAGCATCCGGCCGATGTCGGAGCCGTCGCCGATGCCGTGCCGCAGCCGCACGTAGTCCAGCGCCTGCTGGCCCTGGACGTTCTGCTTGCCCTTGCTGAGGACCAGATCGCCCCTGGCGCCCAGCTTCGGGTTGACGTCACCTTGGTAGATGTCGTTCGGCAGACAGACCTCCACCCCGTGGACGGCCTTCGTCATCGCCGCGAAGCCCTCGAAGTTCGCCACGATGGTGTGGTCCACCCGCAGGCCGGTGAGTTTCTCGACCGTGTTCTGTGTGCAGGCCGGGTTGCCCGCGTCGGTCTCCCCCACCGAGAAGGCCTCGTTGAACATGGTGTGGGTCCGCTCGCTGGTCCAGCTCCCGTCCGGCAGCCGGCAGGCGGGGATGGTGACCAGGGTGTCGCGGGGGATGGAGATGCCGATCGCGTGCTTGTGGTCGGCGTAGACGTGCAACAGGATCGTGGTGTCCGAACGGGCCGTGCCGCTCTCTCCGCCACCGAGGCTGCTGTTGGCGCCGCCGCGTGAGTCGGAGCCGATGAGCAGCACGTTGACCGGGGTGTTCCCGGTGGCGTCGGGTACGGCGGCGGGCGGGCGCTCCGCGCTCATCGCCTCGGCGGGGAAACTCTTGATGTTGCTGTTGAGCCGGTAGTAGATCGCGCCGCCCGAGACGACCAGCAGCACCAGTGTGCCGACGGCCGTCCAGGCGACGATCTTCTTGGCCCGACGGCGGGTTCCGCGCGCTGCTGCGGCGGGCGGGCCGTCGACCGTGGCCTCGGGTATCTCCTCGGGTGCGGCCCCGTCGTGTTCGTGCGTCTCGTCCCGCGCGCCTGACATCTGCGTCCCTCTCCCCTGGTGTGCGGATCCTGAGTCGCACAGGGAAGAGCGTTGCAGACAGTTATGAGGAAAATGTTAGATCTCTCGAACAGTTCCGAACAGTGACATCCGGCGGACGCCGGGCCCGGTCGGGCCCGGCGTCGGAGCGTCGGATTCCGGGGTCGGCGCC
Source organism: Streptomyces fildesensis (assembly GCF_016107395.1). Lineage (GTDB taxonomy): Bacteria > Actinomycetota > Actinomycetes > Streptomycetales > Streptomycetaceae > Actinacidiphila > Actinacidiphila fildesensis. The sequence continues at coordinate 290,884 of NZ_JAAIKO010000006.1, read as the reverse complement.
GGCTCAGGACGGCGCCGGCCCGGCGGAGTTCAGCGGGTGCACCGCAGGCTCGTCAGGTCGACCGAGTCGGCCATCGCCTGCATGCCCTTGTCGTTGGGGTGCAGGTGGTCGCCGCCGTCGAAGACCGGAAGCAGCCGCTCCTGGTCGTACGGGCTGCGCAGGAGTTTGTCGAAGTCGGTGACGGCGTCCAGCGCACCGCCGCTCCTGATGAAGGAGTTGACGCCCTGGCGTACGGCCTCACTGGCGGGATCGAATTCCGACCACCCCTTGAAGGGCAGCACCGTCCCGCCGACGACGCAGACGCCCGCCGCGTGGGCCCGGTCGATGATCTGCCGGTAGCTGGCGATCATGTCGTCGACCGTGACGCCGCTGTGCGCCTTGATGTCGTTGATGCCCTCGAAGAGGAACACCGTGCGGATCCCGGGCTGGGAGAGCACATCGCGCTGCAACCGCGCGAGGGCGCTCTGTCCGGCGCCGTCGGCCAGCACCTTGTTGCCGGAGATCCTCTCGTTGGCGACGCCCTTGATGCCGATGCCGGTCGCGCCCTGGAGCCGCCGCGAGAGGTAGTCGGGCCACCGGCGGTCGGTGTCGGTGCTCGACTGCCAGCCGTCGGTGATCGAGTCGCCGAGCGTGACCACGGCGCCGGTGTCCGCCCCGGTCTCCACGCTGACCGCGTCGAGGTAGAACCAGGATCCGATCCGCTCGGTCCAACTGCCCGCGCCCTCCTCGCCTGCGTGGTCGCCGCCCGCCGCGTAGGACGTCTGCATGGCCATGCCGTGGCCGGTCGCCGGCCCCTCGGCCGCCACCACATGGAGGCTGACGACGAGATTGCTCTGCGCCGCCAGCGATCCGGACAGCGGATCGCTGTACACGGTGGCGCCGGGCGGCACCGTGACGGCCTGACCACCGCCGAAGGTGAGGCGGCGGTTGCTGCCGGGGAGAAGCTGGGCACCGTCCTTCTGCTGCCCGGCGTAGACGCTGTCGAACGTCACCGGGTGGTCGCCGAACGCGTTGGACAGCCGGATCCGGGGGCTGCCGCCGCCGACGCTGGTGCGCACGACGAGCCGGTAGCTGTGGTCGGCGACCGCCGTTCCCATCCGGTCGGCGCTCGCCCCCCAGGTCACCACCTGGTGGAAGGGACGCACCGCAGAAGTTGCCGACGCCGAGGACATGGCGGCCGGCGCGCACAGCGCGACGACGAGGGCGCCGACGACTCCTGCCGCACGGCCACCGTGCGGGAACCACGGACGGCGGCTCACCGGCTGAAGTCCCGCAGTGTGACGGAACCGCCCGGTTTGAGGCTGAGAGCGCGGGACACTCCCCCGTACGACACTGTGGTGCTGCGGCCGCCGACGCTGCGCAACCGCGCCTCGGTGACCTTGCCGTCCCGCCAGCGCAGGTCGATGACGAAACCGCCGCGTACCCCGACGCCGGTGACCGAGCCGGAACGCGCCCAGGCGTCGGGAAGCGCGGGGAGCAGTTCGATGTGGCCGGGGCGGGAGTAGACCAGCATCTCGATCATGGCGGCCGAGGTGCCGAAGTTGGACTCGATCTGGAAGATGCCGCGGCCCGTCGACACCTCATAGATGTCGAACAGGTTCATCGCGGTCCCGTTGGTCCCGCCGATGGAGGGCCGCAGGTTGTTCACGACCAGCTGGTACGCCTTGTCCGCGTTCTTCAGCCGGGCCCAGCACAGGCTGCGCCAGGCGTTCGCCCAGCCGAAGCTCTCCATCCCGCGCGCGGTGAGCAGCGCGGTCGCGCCGTCGACGACGGCCTTGGGGGTGGAGCCGTCGGGGCGGATCCGGTCGCCGGGGAAGAGCCCGATCAGCGGCGAGAGATGCCGGTGGGTCGTCTCTCCGAGGTTGTCGGGTGACATCCACTCCTCCAGCCAGCCCGTCTTCGGGCTCACCTGCGGCAGGTACAGCCGCTCCTGGAGGGAGGCGATGGTCCTGCTGTGGCCGCTGTCCCGGCCGAGGACGGCACACGCGGTGCGGTAGTTCTCGAAGAGCGCCCGCACCAGTTCCTGCGCGTAGGTGATGCCCTTGGCGTCGAGGGGGCCGTGCTCGGGCGACCAGTCGCTGTCGGCGATCAGGACCTCTCGGTCCTTGCCGGTGGCCGGGTCGGTGACGGTCGTGGTGAGCAGCCGCGCCTCCCAGAACTCGCAGGCGCCCTTCAGGAGCGGGTGGATCCTGGCGAGGTAGGCCGCGTCCTGGGTGTACTCGTAGTGCTCGAAGAGCGAGTTGGACAGCCACGCGTTGCCCGCCGGGTGCCACCACCAGCCGCCTCCGCCATGGATGTTGGTCGAGATGGCGACGGTCCAGCCGGCGATCTTCCCGCTGGAGTTGCGGTGGCGGTTGCGCGGGTCGTTGAAGAGGGTGCGGGTCAGCTCGGTCCAGGACGGGAGCTGCGCCAGGCAGTAGTCGGCGGAGGCGTCGAAGCTGCTGGACAGACCGGCCCGGTCGGCCATCCAGTAGTTCATCTGGATGTTGATGTCGGTGTGGTAGTCACCCATCCAGTCCGGGTCGTTGCCGTCCAGCCACAGCCCCTGGAGGTTGAGCGGCAGACTGTCACGCGATCCGGCGATCATGAGATAGCGGCCGAACTGCAGGTAGGACGCCTCGAGTTCGGGGTCGGCCTCGCCGTCCCTGGCGCGGGCGCGTACCCGCTCCCAGGTGTCGAGGCCGCGCTGCACGGAGGACGACTCGCCGAGCGAGATGCCCATGCGGTCGAACAGCGCCCGGTGGTCGGCGACATGGGAGTGCAGGAGCGAGGTGAACGGGTGGCGGGCCGCCGTGAGGACCTTGCTCCGGGCCAGCTTCTGCGGGTCCAGGGCGGGGTCGCGGTAGCCCGCGGCGGCGTCGGGCGCGTAGTTGGTGCCGCCGCTGACGACGACGGTGAGGTCCTTGCAGCCGGCGAAGGAGATCCGCGCACCGTCGGTGGTCACCGTGCCGGTGGAGCTGTACGCCGTCACCGCGGCGCCGTAGCGCAGTCCGCCGTCCGGGAAGGCGGCACCGAACGACGCGTACGTACGGGCCCCGTCCGTGGTCGTGGTCTCGTCGTGCGTGCCCGCCAGGGTGACCGTTCCGGTGTACCGGCCGCCACCGCGCTGGGAGAAGTGCAGGACGATGGCGTCGTCCGGGTGGCTGGCGAAGATCTGCCGCTCGTACGTCACTCCCGAGCGGACGTACGACGAGGAGACGATCCCCTGGCTGATGTCGAGGTCACGGCGGTAGTCGGAGACCGCCGAGAGGTCGTGGTCGGGGATGTCGACGGTCAGCCGCCCCAGGAGGGTGAAGGAGCCGAAGTTCTCCCGGGCGTAGGGGAACTGGCCGTCCGCGTCGAGCACGGCGTTGCGGCCGCCGGTCCACAGGGTGGCGTCGGTGAGGAGGAGCAGTTCGCGTGACGGGTCGTTGCCGGTGAGCGCGCCCAGCCGCCCGTTGCCGATGGGCAGCCCCTGCTCGATCATCGCGGTGTCGGAGGCGGGCGCCGGGTACCAGAACCGCGTGGTCGACGCCTCGGGAAGCAGGGGGGACTCGGACGGTCGCGCCGCCGGCGCGGTGGCCGCGAAGGCGGGCAGGCTGCCGAGTGCGGTGAAGGCACCCGCCGCGGCGGCGAGGGAGAGGATGTCCCGCCGGCTCGGCCGGCGGGGGGATGAGTCGGTGTTCTGGTCGTCCACGGTGCACTCCGTTTTGTGGCGGGACGTTGTGGGGGTGCGGACGGGGGTGCGGGGCCCGGAGGAGGTCGGACCCCGCACCCGGTCGTCACGACAGCTTCGGCACGTCGATCCGGTCGATGTCCGGGGCGTAGCCGTCGCCGCTGTCGAAGGTGACGGTGTTGCTGCCCGCCTTGAGGGTCACGGGCACACCGACGGTCTCGACGGTCCCCCAGTCACCGGTGGAGGGGAACTTCAGACCGGTGGCCCCGTTGCCGTTCGCGGAGATCTGGGCCGGGCGCGCGTCACCGCTGATGTAGGCGACGTTGATGACGTAGCGGCCGGCCTTCGGCACCACGATGTTGTTGAACTGGAGCTTGCCGCCCTGGTAGAGGTTGCCGACCTTGTGGCCGCCCGAGCAGGCCGCGCAGTCACCGATCCCGGCGTTGCCGCTGAGGGTGTTGGCCGCCGACTCGGCCTCGTAGCCGGTCATCTGCTGCGCGGGACCGTGCGGCGTGACGGTGAACAGCCGCGAGCCATGGGCCGGCAGCGCCTGCGTCACCTTGTCCTTGTACGTGCCGAGGTTCTCCTTGTTCCACAGGTCACGGACCGCTCCCTGGCCGGAGAAGCCGAGGGACGACCAGTCGGCGGTCACGGCGGCGGGCCCGTTGCCGAGGTTGAACAGGGCGACGGTGTAGCTGCCGTCGGCGTTCTTCGCGCTCCAGACCTGCTGGTCGCCGGAGGCGGTGATGGGCCGGGCGGGCGGGGTGCTGCCCTGGTTGAGCGCGATGACCTCGCGGTTGGTCAACAGCGAGACGCCGTAGTCGTCGAGGCGGGTGAGGTCGTCACCGGTGTAGAGCGGGGACTTGGCGATGGCCCACAGGGTCGCGTAGCTCTGCCGTTCGGCCTTGGTCAGGCCGTCCATCGCGCCGTTGCCCACGTCGAGGGAGTCGAGGTCGTTCCAGCCCCCGGGTCCGGCGTGCCGGGTCCAGCCGGCCACGTCGGCCCATCGGTCGTCGACCGAGTTCTCCCACGACACCAGGGTGTTGCAGTAGCACTCGACGTCGGTGTCGATCCGCCAGCCGTTGGAGTACTTCTTCCAGTCGGCGGCGTGGTTGATGTCCAGCGACCAGGACAGTTCGAAGTGGATGGGACGCCCGGCCGTGGCGATCGCCTTCTGCCAGGCGGCGGTGTCGGCGACGTTGTCGTAGTTGTCACCGCTCTTGAAGGAGCCGGGTCCTACACCGTCCAGTTTGAGGAAGTCGTAGCCCCAGTCGGCGAACATCTGGGCCTGCGAGTCGATGTACTTCTGGGCGCAGGGCCGGGAGAAGTCGAGTTTGTAGGCGCTGTCCCAGCCGTTGGTGGTGCGCAGGTCGCCGTGAACGATGTCGGCGGTGGTACAGCCCGGCGCGTTCCAGACCGGCACCTTGCCCGCGCCGTACGCCTCCTTCTCCAACCCCGCGGGCAGGTAGATACCGGCCTTGAGACCCTTGGCGTGGATGTCGTCGGCGACCGGCTTCATGCCGCGCGGGAACCGGACGGGGTCGGGTGCCTGGCGGCCGTACCCGTCGAACTCCGGCTTCCATGTGGTGTCACGCCACCAGCCGGCGTCGATGTTGACGTACTCGTACCCGTACTTCTTGAGCTTCGACGCCAGCGCGCCCGCCTGCGTGAGGACGTTCTTCTCGGTCAGGTAGCTGTAGTCGCCGTCGGGGTTGAGCCCCGGGTACTTCGAGGACTGCATGCTCCAGCTGGACCAGCCCATGAACGGCTTCTGGGCGGGCGCGGCTACGGCGGCCCGGGCGGTGGTGGGAGCGGTGGAGGTCCTGGCCGCCGCGGGAGAGGAGGCCATCGCGGCCGGGACGGTCGCCGTCAGGCCGGCGGCGAGGGCCAGGACGAGCAGGGCCCGGGTGGCACGGCGGGCCGGCGGCGCGGTGACGGACATGGGGGGTGTGGAGGGGTACGAGGATGACCGCATGGGTCGGACCTCCTGTTGTGAGGGCATGGGCGTGCGCAGGGCGTTGCGGAGCGGCATGGTGGTCGTACGTGTGCGTGGGGGGCACGCCGTGGGGGTCGGGGGACGTGCGTTACGTGTCGATGCCGATGAAGGACTGGATCGCGGTGGCCGCGGCGCCGCGCGCCCACTCCTCGAAGGGCAGTGGACGGGTCATGACGTCGCACTGGGCGGCGGTACCGAAGGCGGACGCGGTGAAGGCGACACGGATGTGCTCGGCGAACAGGTCGTACGCCGCCAGTCCCTCGCCGGAGATGATCACTCGTTCCGGTCCGAGAACGTTGACGACGGCCCCGATGGCCCGGCCGATCGCCTCCCCGGCCCGCGCGTACACCTCTCGCGCGCCGGGGTCGCCCTGGTGCGCGAGCTCCAGGGCCCGGGCGGAGTCGGTGACCGGCAGTCCGGTCACCTCACGGACCCGGCGGATGATGGCGGCGTCACCGGCGATCGCCTCCACACACCCGGTGTTTCCGCAGTGGCACAGCGGCCCGAGCGGGTCGATGGACAGATGGCCGATCTCACCGGCGACGCCGTGCGCGCCGGAGACCACCCGTCCGTGCACCACGAGTCCGCAGCCGATGCCCGCACCGACGGTCACCAGCGCGAAGTCGGACACGCCGGCCCCGGCCCCGAACCACTGCTCGGCGACGGTGAGCGCGCGGACGTCGTTGTCGACGGTGACCGGCAGGCCGGTCACCGTGCCGGCCAGTTCCGCGAGCGGCACGTCGCGCCAGTCGAGGAACGGTGAGTAGCGCACCACTCCTGCCACCCGGTCCACATCGCCGGACACCGCCAGCCCCAGCCCGCTGACCTGCACACCGAACCCTTCGGCCTCCGTGAGCAGCTCCTGGACGAGTGCGCCGATGGAGGCGAGCACGGCGCCCGGGTCGCGGGCGGTGAGCTGGACGTGCCGGGCCACCCGGATGCGGCAGCACAGATCGGTGAGCACCGCGATGATCTCGTCGCCGGTCACCTTGACGCCGATGAACAGCGCCCGGCCGCCGTCGACGCGTACGGGATTGGCGGGCCGTCCCAGCGACGCCCGCGCCTCCTCGTCCACGCCTTCGACGAGATAGCCGGCCGCCATCAGCGGCCGTACCGCCTTGGTGACCGCCGCCGGTGACAGCGCGGTCCGCCGGCCGATCTCGATCCGGGTGAGCGGACCGTGGGACAGCACGGTGGTGAAGACCAGGGAGGCGGCCGGCGTCGCTGCCGGAACCACGTCGGTACGAGGCGACGAGTGCATGGCCGAAACGTAAGGGGGTTCTTTTCCGCTGTCAATGAAAGAAGTAAGCTCCTTTCAAGATGTCGCCCCAGTGGGATCTTGACCTCCAAATGCAGGTGCCGTCATGGGTATTGACAGGTGATCGCAAGCGGGGTTGGCTGCCGACTGCTCTCGAGGCGCTATCTGAACGTAAGGATCCATGCCTGTGATCTCCTTCGCCCCCGACACCGGGGTCTGGCTGCTCCGCACCCCGCGCACCTCGTACGCGCTGCGCGTCGACGGGACGGGAGCGCCCTGCCACCTCGCGTGGGGACCGCGGCTGACCCTCGCGGAGGCCGAGGAGCTCGCCACTCCCCCGCCCCCGCCTGCCAGCAGCTTCGAGGGACCGCCACCCGTCGGTGAGGAACTGCCCGTCGACGGCGGAGCGCGGTTCGGGGTCCCGTCGCTGCAGGTGCGCTTCGCCGACGGGACCCGCGCCTTCGAATGGCTCGCGACGGGCCACCACGTGCACGAACCGGCGCCCGGGGCCGCCGAACTGGTCCTGGAGTTCCGCGACCGCCACTACCCCCTGGAGATCGCGCTCCACTACCGCGTCCACGACGACAGCGATGTGATCGAACGCTGGACGGTGCTGCGCAACACCGGCGACGACACCGTCACGCTGCCCCGTGCCGACTCCGCCGCGTGGACCGTTCCGGCCCGGGAGGACCACCGGCTCAGCCATGTCACCGGCCAGTGGTCGGCCGAGACCCAACTGCACCGCGACCGCGTGCCGTTCGGCGAGACGACGCTCACCAGCCGCCGGGGCATCACCAGCCATCACACCAACCCCTGGGTGATGCTGGACGCCGGCGACGCGACCGAGGACCACGGCCAGGTGTGGAGTGCGGCCCTCGCCTGGAGCGGCAGCTGGCGCATCACCGTGCAGCGGTCCCCCGACGGCCGGGCGGGGTTCACCGGCGGCGCCGGCCACGACGGGGCGGTCCTGCCGCTCGGCCCCGGCGAGGAGTTCACCACGCCCCGCTTCGCCGGGCTCCACTCGGACGGCGGTTTCGGCGCGACCAGCCGGGCCTGGCACGCGTACACCCTGGCCCACGTACTGCCGCACGCCGACGAGACGCGCCCCGTGCTCTACAACTCGTGGGAAGCCACCGCCTTCGACGTGGACGAGCCCGGCCAGCTCAAGCTGGCCGCCCGCGCGGCGGCGCTGGGTGTGGAGCTGTACGTCATGGACGACGGCTGGTTCGGCGCGCGCCGCAGCGAGCGGGCCGGACTCGGCGACTGGACCCCGTCCCCCGACCGTTTCCCCCAGGGCCTCACCCCGCTGGTCCGTGAGGTGCACCAGCTCGGCATGCGGTTCGGCCTGTGGGTGGAGCCCGAGATGGTCAACCCGGACAGCGACCTCTACCGGGCGCACCCGGACTGGGTGCTGCACTTCCCGCACCGCGCCAGGACCGAGCTGCGCAACCAGCTGGTGCTGAACTTCGCCCGCCGGGACGTCGCGGACTGGGCGTACGGCTGGCTGACCCGGCTGGTCGGCGACAACGGCATCGACTTCCTCAAATGGGACATGAACCGCGCCTTCAGCGAAGCCGGCTGGCCGGATCAGCCGGACGGCGCCGACCGCGTGGGAACGGCGTACGTGCACCACCTCTACGAGATCATCGACCGGCTGCGCGCCGACCACCCCGGCCTGCGGATCGAGACGTGCAGCGGTGGCGGCGGCCGGGTGGACCTGGGCATCCTGTCCCGCACCGACCAGGCCTGGACCTCCGACAACACCGACGCGGCCGACCGGATGCACATCCAGCACGGCTACGGCCAGATCTACCCGGCCCGGACCATGGCCGCCTGGGTGACCGATGTGCCCAACCAGCTCACCGGCCGCACCGTGCCGCTGCGTTTCCGCTTCCATGTCGCGATGGCCGGAGTACTGGGCATCGGAGGCGACCTCACCCGCTGGTCGGACGACGAACTGACCGAAGGCGCGGCCCTGTTGACGCAGTACAAGCGGGTACGTCATCTGGTGCAGCACGGCACCCTGCACCGGCCGCGCGGTCCCGTCGACGAAGGCCCGGCCGCCGTGCAGTACACCGCGGCCGACCGGAGCGAGGCGCTGCTGCTGGTCTGGCGGCGCACTCCGCGGCACGGCGGTCCGCGGCTGCCGCTACGGCTGGCCGGCCTCGACCCCACCGCCCGCTACCGCGACGCCGACAGTGGCTCCGTGCACTCCGCGGCGGTACTGACCGGGTACGGCCTGCTCCCCGACCTGCCGCACGGCGACTGGGCGAGCACGGCGGTGCACCTGGTCCGGGTCCCCTGAGCCGCGAGTGGCCCGGGGCTCACCGGCGTCCGCTCCGCAGTGCTCGGGCGTTCCGCCATGGCCGGGCCTTCCGCAACGGCCAGGCGTTCCGCAGCGGTCAGGCGTTCCGTTCGCCGTTGCGGCCGCTGCCGCCGTCGGCACCGTCCTTCTCGACCCAGTAGTCGCCGTACGCGAGGTTGCGGGACGGGGTGTGCTTCCCGGTGGGCGGGGCCGTCCGGTCGCCGTCCTCGCGGGGCCGGGTGGGGGCGCCGGGCAGCCACTCGTCGCCGACCTCGCCGAGCGGGTGGCCCATGGGCAGGCTGGAGGGGGCCTCTACGGCTCCTTGGCGACGGCTGCGCTCCGACATGACCATCCGCTCCTCACAGCAGGGGCTACCGAGCCGATCATGACCCGGATGCCGCGGTCGCGCCACACCGGCAGGCCAATCGAGGGACGCGGACCACCCGGGCGGCGGACACCGGTGGGCGGACAGCAGCGGGCGGACAGCAGCGGGCGGACATACTGATGGGCCCGGAGGGAGCCCGGGCCCACAGCTGGACCAAGTGTACGGAAGCGCGTCGCTGCTATCAGGGATACGGCGGCCTAGCCCGGGACCAGATCGGCCCACACCCGCTTGCCTCCGGCCCGCGGGACCACACCCCAGCCGCCGGACAGCCGTTGCACCAGGTTCAGACCGTGCCCGCCGGGCAGGTCCGGCCGCGCCGGTCGCACCACGGGCAGGACCGTGGAGGAGTCGTCCACGGCGATCCGCAGCCGCCGCTCGTCCCACATCAGCCGCAGGCCCACGGCGCCGGAGGCGTGCCGCACCGCGTTCGTCACCAGCTCCGACACCAACAGGGCGACCACGTTGTAGTCCGGCCGCCAGTGCGCGGGCCAGCTGAACCCCTCCAGCTGTGCACAGGCCCAGGCCCGCGCCTCCGCGACGCCGCCCTTCGCGACGGAGACCTTCAAGAACCGCTCAACCATCATCGAGAATCACCCTCGTCAGCCTTCCTCCTGGGACCGGCGACCCCACCACCCAGCGCCTCCCGGCCATTTCACGCCTGCCCTGCGCCTGCCCACCCCGGCGCGATCCACCGCCTCCGCACTCCCCCCGCTTGCCCCGGACGCTCCTGTTCCGCTTCGGAACCGGTGGGACGGGAACAGGCGATCGAGCCCGGTGGGGCCGAATACCGCCCCTAAGGTGTGCCCATGACTGCAGCGATCGCGGCCGAAGGGCTGCGCAAGCGGTACGGGGACGTCCAGGCCGTCGACGGCGTCGACCTGGAGGTGAAGTCCGGGGAGTTCTTCGGGGTGCTCGGGCCCAACGGGGCCGGGAAGACCACGACCCTCGAGATCCTGGAGGGGCTGCGCAAGCCGGACGAGGGCAGTGCACGGGTGCTGGGACTGAGCCCCTGGCCGCGCAACTCCGCGCTGCTGCCGCGGATCGGGGTGCAGCTGCAGGCGTCCGCGTTCTTCGAACGGCTGACCGCGCGCGAGCAGATCGTCACGTTCGGCTCGCTGTACGGGGTCGGAGCGGCGCGGGCGGACGCGATGCTGGCCCGGGTCGGACTCGCCGACTCGGCGGGCACCGCGGCCGAGAAGCTGTCCGGCGGCCAGGGGCAGCGCCTGGCCATCGCCTGCGCCCTGGTCCACGACCCGGAGCTGCTGTTCCTCGACGAGCCGACCACGGGTCTCGACCCGCAGGCCCGCCGCAATCTGTGGGATCTGCTGCGGGAGATCAACGCCGAGGGCCGGACCGTCGTGCTGACCACCCACTACCTGGACGAGGCCGAGATCCTGTGCGACCGGGTCGCGGTGATGGACCACGGACGGATCCTGAAGACCGATCCGCCGGCCACCCTGGTCAGGGAGCTGGACGCACCGACCCGGCTGACCGTGGAGTCCGGCCGGCTCACCGCCGACCGGGCACGTGAGCTGCTGGCCGGGTCCGGAACGCGCGCCGACGTCGCCGACGACGGCGTCACCCTGACGATCGCCACCCGCACCCCGGCCCCGGTGCTCGCCCTGCTCGCGGAGCAGGACGCGCTACGCGGCCTGGAGGTGCGCGGGGCCACCTTGGAGGATGTGTTCCTGCAGCTCACCGGACGGGAGTACCGCGCATGACCGCCTTCCGCTCCCTCGCCAGGGCCCAACTGCTGGGCTGGAGCCGCGACCGCGCCGCGGTGTTCTTCACGGTCCTGTTCCCGCTGCTGTTCCTGCTGCTGTTCGGCTCGTTGTTCAAGGGCGCCTCCGCACCCCACATCACGCTGCTGCAGAACGGCCCGGTCGTCCTCTTCGACTCCATGACGCCGGACCAACGCGCGCAGCTGAACGAGGAGGTGACGCTGGTCCGGGACGACGACCAGGCGGACGCCCTCGAGAAGGTCAGGAACGGCGACGACGACGGACTGGTCAGCCAGGGCCCCGACGGCCGGCTGGTGCTCCGCTACTCCGTCGCCGACGCCACCCGCGCCGCGACCGTGCAGGGTGTCGTCAACGGCATCGTCCAGCAGGCCAACCAGGACGCGAGCCACGCTCCGCCCACGTACGTCCTGCAGGCGTCCCAGGTCGAGGATCTGTCGACCAAGCCGATCCAGTACCTCACCCCGGGCCTGCTGGGCTGGGCCATCGCCACCTCCGGCACGTTCACGGCCGCGCTGACCCTGGTGGTGTGGCGCAAGAAGTTCATCCTGCGCCGGCTGCGGCTGGCTCCGGTGCGGCTGCCCGCCGTGGTCGCCGCCCCGGTCGCGGTGACGCTCCTGGTGGCGCTGCTGCAGACGGCCGTGTTCCTCGGGGTGGCGACGTTGCCGTACTACGGGCTGAAACTCACCGGACAGTGGTGGATCGCGCTGCCGCTGGTGCTGTCCGGGTCGCTGGCGTTCATGTCGATCGGCCTGCTCGTCGGATCCTGGGCGAAGACCGAGCAGACGGCCACGGCGGCCGCACAGTTGATCGTGCTGCCGATGGCGTTCCTGTCCGGATCTTTCTTCCCGCTGGACAGCGCTCCCGGCTGGCTCAAGACGATCTCGACGGTGCTGCCGCTGCACCATCTGTCCACGGCCATGCAGAACGTGCTGACCAGGGGCGGCGGCTGGGGCGACGCGCTGCCGACGATCGGCGGGCTGCTGCTCTTCACCGCGGTGCTCACCCTGCTGGCGGTGCGGCTGTTCCGCTGGGACGACGCGTGAGCGGCGCCGAGGTGAGCGCGCCCGGCCTGTTGCTTCGGGACACGAGGGTCAGCGGATGATGCCCGCGGCGGTGGCGGCGGTGATCCAGGAACCGAACTCCTGCGTGAGCCGCTGATAGAGCTCGGCATCGGACAGGGCGCGCGGATCGTCTCCCGCGGGGAAGAACCCCGCGTTGTCGACCACGCGCTTGGCCGGTACCGGCAGGTCGTCGAGCTTGCGGAGGAAGTCGAACTGACGGTCGTCGGGGTTCCCGAAGGCCACGAACTGCCAGAAGATCGGCAACCGGGCGGCGGTGCACAGGACATGCTCGGCGGCGGTCCTGGAACTGGGGCTGCCGTCGGTCTGGAAGATGACGAAGGCCGGATCGGTGGCGCCCGAGTCGGCGTAATGGTCGATGACCGCCTGCATGGCCAGGTGGTAGTTGGTGCGGCCCATGCGGCCGAAGCCCGCGTGCAGGGCGCCGATCCGGCCCTCGTAGTCGGTCAGGCCGAGGTCCGCGACACCGTCGACCTCCGTCGAGAAGAAGACCACCGGCACGACACCGTCGTCGTCGAGGTTCGCGGCCAGGCCGAGCGCCTGCTCGGCGAGATGCTGGACGGTGCCGTTCTTGTAGTAACGGCGCATGCTCCCCGAGCGGTCCAGGACCAGATAGACCGCGGCGCGCTGACCGGCCATCCCGGCCTTCTCCAGCGAGACCCGGGCCGACTTGTACAGATCGACGAGCCGGGGCGCACTGGCCCGCACCTTCACGAGATCGATCGCCGGGCTGGGGGCGGCGGGACGCTTGACGTAGTCGATGGCCATGAGATTCCCCCGTGCGAGCTGCGAAAGCGACCTTGGGAGAACGGTACGTCCAACCCGCCGGGCCCCGGACCCTGTTGGGAGCGTGCGCGGCCCGGCGCCTCAACGGGTCGGAGGTTCAACGCGAGCTCCTGTACGGAGTGCCGCGGCAGATGGCTCCTTCGTGTGACGAACGTCAGCAGAGCTCCTCGGAACGTTCACCCAGAGTGACGTCTCCCATCACCTGAACAGGTGAATCAACCCCGCAAAGGGTGTTCCGACCAATCCGGGCAAACAGACTGCAACGAACACCTATTGGTGATCGAAGCGGCGATCGGCCCCTTGTGCGTGGACGCAGCGCACGGCGGGCGCTGGGCGTTCGCTCTTCGTCACCGGGCTGTCCGCCGACTCCTCCCGGGTCACGTCATACAGGCGGAACGGTCCGGACGCCGTTCCCGCCCGCCGCGGCCGGGGACGGCGTCACACCGCCCTCCCTGAATTCTGGAGCCCTTCATGTCCACCGACACCGCACCTCCCCAGGACCGTGGGGCGGACCGGCTCGGCGCCACCGCCACCCTCCCCGGACAGGCCCAGGCGGCCCACGGAGTCCTGGGAGACCAGGGGACGACCCCACCCGTCCGGGTGGAGGAGCGGGATCTGACCTTCGACGGCTTCCGCTTCACCTGCCGCATCGTGCGCCAGGGCACCCCCCGCACCGAGCCGGTCCTGGTTCTCGGCGGATCGTCCCAGGACCGCAACTCCTGGGTGCGCCACGAGAAGTGGCTGGCCCCGCTGGGCCAGGTGATCACCGTCGACCTCCCCGGCTACGGCACCGCCGATTTCCTGCCCGCCAAGTACGGGGTCGACTTCCTGGCGGCGGCCGTCCGCCACCTCGTCGAGGAGCTCGGCCTGCCCCGCATCAACCTCGTCGCCGCCTGCTACGGCGGGGCCATCGGTCTGCGTTTCGCCCAGCACTACCCCGCACTCGTCAAGCGCCTCCTGCTGGTCGGCATGACCACCCGTATCCCCGCCGGCTACGCCGAGGCGATGGAGCGCTGGTCCGTCATGATCGAACGCGGTGAGACGGAGCCGATCGCGCGCGAACTCGCGGACCGCTTCATGTCCCCTCCGGGCACCGGCCATGTCCGCAAGCACGCCGCCGTCTCCCGGCTGGTCTACCAGCAGATCGTCGGCCAGAGCCCCGAGGAGCTGCGCAAGTCCGCCGAGCACAACACCCGGTTGATGCGCCACGAGTGGTACCGCCCCGAACCGTCGCCCGCCATCCCCAGCCTGGTGGTCACCGGTGAGTACGACACGCTGACCACGCCCGAGATGGGCCGCGAGGTGGCCGCCCAGCTGCCCGCGGCGTGGTTCACCACCATCAAGGAGACCGATCACCTGGCGCCCGTCGAGCGCATCGCGGACTTCGCCGACCTCGTCACCCGGTTCTGCACCGACCTGTCGCTCTCCGATCTGCCGTACGGGAACACCACCGAGCGGCTCGGGACGACCCTCGCCCCACGCTGAACCACGGGTCGTCCCGCACGACGAGGAGCCCGGCCCCCCGTGCGGGCCGGGCTCTCCGCCGGGTTCTTCGCCGGTCGCCGATGGCCGGTCACGTCACCGGCCCTGTCGGCTCTCGGACTCAGCCGGCGATGCCGATCGCCCGGCCGACCGTCTCGGGGCGCTCGAGGACGTCGAGCATGCAATGGGCGACGTCGGCGCGCGATACCGACCAACCGCCTCGTACGTTCTGTTCGTACGCGGTGCGGTAGGTCCCGGTCAGGGCCTTGTCGGTCAGCTTCGGGGGCCGGACCACGGTCCAGTCCAGGGTGCTCCCGCGCAGGATGTCCTCCATCCGCGCGAGGTCGGCGTAGTGGTCCCGCAGTGCGGCCTTCACCAGCGGGCCGAACACATGACGCATGAGGAATCCGTCGCCGGGATCGTGCTTCGGCGGGTTCGGAACGCCGGGCGAGGCCACTGTGCCGATCGGGGCCGCGCTGACGACGACGATGCGCCGGACATCCGTCGCCCGCATCGCCTGCACCATGGCCCGCGTCCCCTGCCAGGCCACGCCCGCCTCGGACTTCGAGCGGGCACCGAGACCGGACAGAACGGCGTCCGCGCCGGAGATCGCGGACTGGAGTGTCTCCGGATCGGCGGAGGCCAGGTCGGCGGTGACGATGCGTATCGGTCCGGATACCTTGGCCGGGTTCCGCACGACCGCGGTGACGTCATGGCCCGCCCCGACGGCCTGGTCGAGGATCTGCCGGCCGATCCCGCCGGTCGCGGCGAAGATGGTGAGTTTCACTGGGTGCTCCCTGTGTCGTGGTCACCATCTGAGAGCGGCCCGGCCACTCGCGATGTGACATCCACGCCAGGGATGTGGCCCACGTCTCGTCCGCGGCCCGGGACGGCCTGCGGGAGAGAGCGGGGTTCCGGGAAGAGACCGGGCCGGCGGGGCGCCGGTCTCTTCCCGCACCCGGGGTGTCAGCCGCGGACGATGTTCTCCGCCTGCGGTCCCTTCTGGCCCTGCGTGACATCGAAGGTCACATGCTCGCCCTCCGCGAGCTCGCGATAGCCGGTGCCCGAGATGTTGGAGTAGTGGGCGAAGACGTCGGCGCCGCCGCCGTCCTGGGCGATGAACCCGAAGCCCTTTTCCGAGTTGAACCACTTCACCGTGCCGCTGGCCATCGTTTTTGCATCCTTCGTCCGTGACAGTGCCGCCCGCAACGGGCGCCGCGGACACCCCGGATCAGGATGTCCGCCACCGTTCTACCCCACCTGCGGCCCGCTTATACGACCGCCTCGGTGCGTGATCACGCCGCAGCCGGCGACCCTCGTCCGACGCGGCGGACCGGTACGGTGACCGAGCGTTTCGTACCTCACCGGAAGGCGTCGGCGTGAGCGCGGGCCCAGTCCTCGAAGGTCCGGGGCGGACGCCCGGTGAGGTCCTCGACCGTGGGGAGAACCGGGGTGTCGTCGAACTCGCCGTCGACGAAGAAGCGGAAGAACGCGTCGACATAGCGCTCCGGAACCCCGTTGCCGAGCATCTCGGCCCGTGCCTCGTCATCGGGCTGCCCCTCGAAGCGCAGCGGCCGGCCCAGCACCTTGGCGAGGATCTCGGCGCGCTCGACGGGGCGCTGCGCGGCGGGGCCGCTGAGGGGGTGACTGTGGCCGTGGTGCTCGTCACGGCCCAGCACGGCCGCGGCGACCGCGGCGATGTCGTGGGGGTCGATCGCGGCGATCGGCACCCCGGCGAACGGCGCGCGCACGATGTCGCCCGCACGGAGCTGGCCCTGCCACTCGAAGGTGTTGGACATGAATCCGCTCGGCCGCAACAGCGTCCAGCCCAGGCCGGATTCGCGCACCGCCACTTCGGAGCCCTGGTGCATCGCGACGACGGCGTTCTCCGGGTTGCCGCCCACGACGGAACGTGAGGACAGCAGCACGACATGCCGCACGCCGGCGGCTCGCGCGCCGGCCAGCACACCGGGCATGTCCGCGAACCCGCCCAGCAGGAACATCGCGTCGACCCCGTTCAGAGCCTCCGTCAGACTCTCCGGCCGGTTGAGGTCTCCCGCGGCCACCTCCGCGCCCGGCGGCGCCTCGAACGCCGACGGGTCGCGCACCAGGGCGCGCACCGCACGCCCCTGCGCGGCGAGTTGGGAGACGAGCTCCCCACCGACGTGGCCGGAGGCCCCGGTGACCAGGATCTTCATGAGGAGCGGCCTTTCCTTGACGGCGATCAGGCAGCCAGTCTCACAGCGGGTGCGGCAGACGGTGAATGGGGGTGCGGGCGAGGCGCTACGAGGATCGCCGGCGCAGCCGCGGGATCCGGTCGAAGACGGTGGCGATCCGAGCGGCCTGGTCGAAGAGCGCCGCCGGACGCGACCGGTCGCCGTCGAGGTGGGTGAGGGTCTCCATGCCGAGGTAGAACGCCACGGCCGCGCTGGCCACCACGGGCACCCGCACCACGGAGGCGAGGGGCTTGCCGCGCAGCAGCGTCGTCAGCAGCTCCTCCGCCAGTTCCTCCCAGCGCCGGGTCTCCAGCGACAGTTGGGCGGCGAGCCGCGACCCCGGTCGCGCTCCGGCGTAGATCTCCTGGACTGCGGCGATGTGCCCGACCGCGGTGTCCTCGTCGTAGAGCATCCGGAGCACCTCGACCGCGCGCCCGGCGCGGTCCACGTCCGACAACTCGGCCCGGTACCGCTTGGCGCGCGCCTCGCAGGTGTGCGCGAGCGTCGCGACCAACAGGTCGTCCAGATCGGTGAAGTGGTAGTAGATGACGCCGGGCGCGAAGCCGCCCGCCTGCGCTATCGCCCGCGCGGTGGTGCCGCCGAAGCCGTGCGCCACGAGGCAGGACAGGGCGGCGTCGAGTACCCGGCCACGGGTGTCAGACAACACGCACCGCCCGGACGCCGTTGGCGGCGAGGTACGTCTCGAGCCGGCGCGCCAGTTCCGGCAGATGGTGGCTCGGCACCTGCGGGTACAGATGGTGTTCGAGGTGGTAGGTCAGCTCCAGGAACATCGCGGGGATGATCCGGCCCCGCAGCGTACGGGTCTGGGTCAGCGGCGTGTCACCGTAGTCGTGGTGCGGCAGATACACCGTCAGCAGTGGGTACACCCAGCTTCCGACGATCATCATCACCGCGTAGGCCAGCACTCCGGGCGTGTACGGCCAGAGCACCACGCCGCCGCCGAGCACCGTGACGGGCACGGCCGCCTCCGCGAGGAGCCAACCGCGGTCCCGGCCGCGCCGGTAGGACCAGAACCACAGGCGGACGAGGAACACCGGTCCGTGCAGCAGCGCACCGAGGAGCGACAGGTCGGCGGGGTGTCCCTCCGGGTCGTCGGGGTGCGGGAAGAGCCGGTGGTGCTGGGTGTGCGTGGCGCGGTACGCGTGCCCACTCTCCAGCAGCACCAGCCCGGTCGCGAACAGCGCCCAGTCGGTGGCCCGCGCCGACAGGCCGATCGTCCGGTGCACGACGTCGTGCGTGACGGTGACGACCGAGACGAAGACGCCGAAGACGATCACCGGTGTGAGCCACCACCAGCGCAGCCACGCCACGACCGCGAAGAGCGACACCCCCGCGAACGGACGGCACAGCGCGATCAGCCGCCGCCGGCGCGAGGTGACCAGCAGGTCCGCACCGAGCTCGGCCAGGCTGGGCTGGTGGACGGCGTCGGGCCGGTCCACCGGGTCGGACTGCTTCACCGGGTCGATCCCTTCTCACGCAGCATGCCCTCGGCGACGATGCGGCTGCCCAGCACGCAGGCGACGGTGCCCAGTCCTGGCCAGGTCGAGTCCCCGACGAGCCAGAGGCCGGGTCCGCCGAGATCGTGCGGGACGGCGTGCTGATTGGTGTTGCGCAGGTGCTGGCGCGGACCGCCGACCGCGCCGGCGGGACGGAACCCGAAGCGCTCGTAGCTGCGGGGCGTGCCGGTCTGGGCGATCACGGCCCGCTCCCCCAACCGCGGGTAGGCCCGCCGCGCACAGGTGACGAGGCGCTCGCCGATCTCCTTCTTGCGCTGCTCGTACGCGGTCGCGTCGAGCCCGGCCCAGTCGGCCAGATCGGTGTGCGTGGAGATCATCACCGCCCGGTGCCCCGGCGGGGCGCTGAGCGGGTCCCCCGGCTCGGAGACGGAGACGAACATGTTGTTCCCGTCGCCCAGCGGCCGGTCGTACGACTGCAGCAGTTGATGGTGGGTCAGCTCCTGGCCGGACACCTCGGAGTCGGGCACCCCGAGGAACACCACGCACGCGCCGCCCGACGCGTCCGCGTCGCGCTCCAGGAACGGCCGCAGCCTGCGGGCGACCGGCAGTGTGGCGCAGATCCTGGCGGTGGTGACGGCGGGTATCGCGCAGACCACGCGCCGGGCCAGGAGAACGCCCTGCCGGGTCGTCACCCGATAGCTCCCCGCCGCGCCGTCGACGCGCGACACCTCGCACCCCGTGCGGAGCCGGCCGCCGAGTCCCCGGTAGTGCGCCACCAGGACCCGCCAGAAACCGTGCATACCGCCGGTGTGCCGGCTGAGTCCGGCGCCCCGGATCGTCACCCCGAGCGCCGCGTTGATCAGCGGCGCGTCGTCGACACCGGTGTGCACGGTGTCCTCGACGAGCATGCCGAGCAGCCCGACCAGCGCCGCGTCGTCCCGCAGGCCGTGGGCGCGCAGCGCGTCCCCGAGGGTCCGGTTCACATGGCGGGCGAGCGGAATCCCGGCGATGCCGATCGCCCGCAGGTCCCGCAGCGCGTCGGCGGGACCGCGGACCGGCAGCCGCACACCCGACCGGCTGGCCCGCCAGAAGGTCCCCGCCAACCGGTCGAGCAGGTCCCAGAAGCGCCGGTGCCGGTCGGTGTCACCGAGCATCCGCAGCCGCTCGGCATGCCAGGCGGCCGGATCGCGGTGCAGTACGACCTCGCGGTCGGGCAGGAAGGCCCGGTAGCCCGGCAGTTCGTGTGCGTCCAGCGGTGCGATACCGACGCTCTCCAGCAGCTCGGAGCCGACCCCGCCGGGCGCGAAGTCGACCAGCGTCGTCGCCCCCACGTCGAACGAGAAGCCCCGCTTGCGGTAGTAGCCGGCACACCCGCCGGCATGACCGTGCGCCTCCAGCACCACCGTGGACACTCCGGCGGCCTGCAGCCGCAACGCCGTCGCCATTCCCGCCATACCGCCGCCGATCACCGCGACGTCGGCCGGCCCGAGTTCGTTCTGAACGTTCGTTCTGAACATGCGTTCAGAATGATGGGCAACACGGTGCGGGTCAATACCCGGGCCCGGAGAACTCCGTCCGGATCAGGGCGATATGGAGACGTGGGCGCCAGGGCGGGGACGGGTGCGCGGCACACGGCCGGTGAATGTCCGCGGGTCCGCCCGGTGGGGTCCCGCGAAAGGCGCGGGCGGGAGATAGGTACACTGGCCACGTATCCGGTGAGCGAGGTCAGAGCGAGTGGTCAGTGCCTCAACCCGCCCTCTGGGAACGGTTGATGGCATTGCGCCGGCGCCTCCTGCGCACACCTCCTGATCCCGACAGGAGACCACGTGGCGTCCCTTCCCCCGAAGCAGTCCTCCGAGCGTCCCGACAGCTCCGAGCCCCGCTTCTCCGACACCTTCGCGCGCCGCCCCACGGTGCCCCGGAGCGGGCTGCTGCCCGGCCGGCGGGTCTGGGCGACCACCGTCGCCGTGGCGGCGGTGGTCGGTATCGCCGCCCTGACGGTGCCGCTGATCAGCCATATCGACCTCACGATGGAGACGGCGGCAGCCGACCGTCCGGTGGTCGCCGCGCCGTCCAAGGGGACCCCGACCACCCCCGCCGCGACCCCGCGGCAGACGTCCTCCGGGACGCAGCCCCAGTCACAGGCAACGGCCCAGCCGCCCGCCGCCCCGAACGGGCCCGGTTCGGTCGCGGCCCCGCCGATCGCCGCTGGGGGGCAGCCGCAGAGCAGGCCGCGGCCCGCTCCGCCGGCTTCGGTGCCGTCCAAGGCGCCCGCGCCGAAGCCCAAGCCCTCCATCGCTCCCGGCTCGGCCGTGGTCGGCACGGGTTCGGGTCGCTGCATCACCGTCCCCGGTGGCACGGGGACCGACGGCCTCGCTCTGCAGATCGGCAGCTGCAACGGGGCCAACAGCCAGCGCTGGGACTTCCAGTCCGACGGCACGGTGCGGTCGATGGGCTACTGCATGGACGTGGCCTGGGGATCCCATGACGACGGGGCCCTCATCCAGCTGGCCCGGTGCAGCGGCAACCCGGCCCAGCGCTTCATCATGAGCGGCGCAGGCGACCTGGTGAACCCGCAGGCCAACAAGTGCGTCGACGTGGCGAACAACGCCACCGCGAGCGGCTCCAAGGTCCAGTTGTGGACCTGCAAGGGCACGCCCAACCAGAAGTGGCGGCTGCGCTGACCCGACAGGGGCAGCCGCCCGGGCGCTACGTCGCGGGCTGGGTGTCGAGTTCCGGCAGGTCGAGCTCGGACAGCGTCACCAGATCGTCATCGGTCGGCTCGTCGATCTCCGCGACCCGGTAGGCCTGCCGCTCCGTCATCGCCTGGAACGCCTGGCGGGCGGAGCGGCCGTTGCCGAACCGGCCGTCCCTGGGCACATGGGCGAAGTAGGTGTCGAGCATCGCCCGGGCCGCGTCCGTCAGGTCGTACTGGTGCGAGGCGGCGTGCTGTTCGACGATCCGCACCAGTTCGGCGGTGTCGTAGTCCTCGAACAGCAGCGTCCGGTTGAACCGCGACGCCAGCCCGGGGTTGGAGTCGATGAAGTGCTCCATCTCGGCGGGGTAACCCGCCACGATCACCACCACCGAGTCCCGGTGGTCCTCCATCAGCTTGACCAGGGTCGCGATGGCTTCCTGGGCGAAGTCGTTGCCCGCGCTGCCGCCGACCGGCGCCAGTGAGTACGCCTCGTCGATGAACAGCACACCGCCCATGGCCTCCTGGAACACCCGCTGGGTCTTCGGCCCGGTGTGGCCGACGTACTCGCCGACCAGCGCCGAGCGGTCGGCCTCGACGAGGTGGCCGCGCTCCAGCAACCCGACCGCGGCCAGGATCCGGCCGTACAGCCGGGCCACGGTGGTCTTGCCGGTCCCCGGGTTCCCCGCGAAGACCAGGTGCCGGCTCAGCGGGGGCGCCGCGAGTCCCGCCGCACTGCGGCGCTGCACCATCCGCATCAGCTTGACGAGCGACGCCACATCCTGTTTGACGCGGGCCAGTCCGATGAGTTCGTCGAGTTCGCCCAGCAGACTGTCCAGGCTCTCCTCGGGCTCCCCGGCCGGCTCGCTCTCCCCGGAGCCCTTCACCTCAGGTGCTCCCGACGGGCCGGACGCCACCGCGACCGGAAGCGAAGCGGCGGGCCACAGGGGGGATGTCACCCGGACCGAGACACAGTCCTCCACCACGGGATCGGCCCCGGGGTCGGCGCTCAGGTCCTCGTCCGCGTCATGGACCCGGATCCGCCGCAGCACGGGAGTCGCCCCGGCGCCTAGGTGCACGGCGGGAAAACCGGGTCCGGTGATGTCGCAGTCCTCGAACAGTCCCGCTCCCCCGGCCTCGACGATGAGGCCGTTCTTGCCGGGCCGGACGATGCGGACCCCGCTCAGCCGCGGCTCGGCGTCCCCGGCCACCACCACTCCTGAGCCGGCCGCCTCCCGGACCTCCAGATCCGTCACCCGTGGCCGCGCGCCCGCCTCGACGACGAGCCCGGCGGTGCCCGGCCGCAGCAGCCGCCCGCCCGTCAGCTCGATCTCGCCGGGCCCCAGCACGACGGCGGCCCGCTCCCCGTCGGTCACCTCGCAGTCGAGCAGCCGCACCGGACCCCGGGACGCGGACGTGATGCCGTTGCGGCAGCGCAGCACGCTCAGTCCCCGTACCTCCGCGCGTGACTCCCCGGCGATGTCGAGACCGGACATCCCGCACTGGGCGATCGACCCGTCCGTCATCTCCACGGTCGCGTCGCCGACCACGTGCACGCCGTGCTCCGGTGATCCGGACGCCCGCAGCCTGGTGAGGACGACGGTGGCCCGCCCTCCGATGTGGACCGGGCTGAAGCGGCACTCGCCGACCTCGCAGTCCTCCAGCCGTACCGTCGCGTCGTCCGCGGCGAGCAGGCCGTTGGCGGCCGAGTCCCGTACGGTGCTCTGCCCGGCGGTCAGCCGGGCGGCGCCGTGCACCCGGAGCGCGGCGGCGGCTGTGCGGACGATCCGCGTGTCGGCGAGCCACACCCGGGAGTCGTCCCCGGCGCTCACGCCCGAACCGCCGCTGTCGCGCAGCACGCACGCGGTGAGCAGCACATGGCCGGGGCCGGTGACGCTCACCGCGTCGGTGCCGGAGCCGGTCAGTTCGCAGCCGTGCAGGCGTACGCCGTCGTCGGCGCGGACCGTCCGGTCGTCGGCCCCGGCGGGGTCCACGGGGGCTGGCGAACTGCCCAGGACGCGGACCGCCTCGGCGCCGCAGTCCCGGATCCGGCAGTCCGTCAGGAGCGCGGAGCCCTGGTCCTCGACGAGCAGGCCGCTGCGGCCCGCGCGGTCGATCCGGCTGTCGCGCAGGAGGACCCTGGCGCTCTCGCGGATGCGCAGCGCGGAGCCCGACGCTCCTCGTACGGTGGTGCGTTCCAGTTCGAGGTGGGTGGAGCCGCCGGCCACCAGTCCGGTGCCGTCGGCGTCGGCCAGCACGCAGTCGGTCAGATGCACGGTGCCGGTGGTGCGCAGCAGGGCGCCGGTGAGGGTCGCTCCGGTGAGCGTCGTGTCGCACAGCCGGGCCGCCGCGTCGCCCAGGACTTCCAGCCGGCCGCGGGTGATGCCGCCGCCGGACCATGCGGTGCTGCCGCCGGCGAGTCGTACGGCGGGACGGTTCGCCGCGCCACCGCGGATCGTCAGCCCGCGCAGCACCACCCTGGCGCCGGCGGCCACTTCGAGGCCGGGCCGGTCCTCGTCGGGGGCGTTGACGGTCACCGGGCCGTGGCGGACGGGTGCGTCCTCACCATCGGCCGTCCAGGCCAGCAGCGAGACACTCCGTTCGACGCGCAGGGCCTCGGCGTAGTCGCCGGGGGCGATCCGGATCTCGTCGCCGTCCGCCGCGGCGTTCAGGGCCGCGGTGATCGTCGGGTGCGCCGTCGGCTGCCGTTCCGGATCGGCGACGTAGAGGATCGCCGGTCGGGCGGGGGGCGGGGTCACGGGGCGTCTCCGGAGGGCGGTGGCGGCCGGTGGCGGCCGGGGTTGAGGGTGAGATTGTGCATGGCGGCCTGCAGGTCGATGCCCAGTCTGCCCAGTTCGGCCTCGGCCCGGTTCAGGGCCGTGTTCGCCCGGCGCATCAGGTCCATCGCCTGGTTGTAGGCGTGCGAGGCGCCGGACGTGGCGCGGGAAGTGCCCGCGCCGGCGCTGCCGGTCCCCCGTTCCAGCGCCTGCAGTGCCCTTTGTGCCGAGCCGAGTTCACCGGTGGCCTCGGTGTACGCGCGCCATGCGGCAGCCTCGGCATCGACGCGCGTGACCTGGGGAGCGGCCGAGGTGGAGCCGCCGGGCTCCACGCCCCGTGTGGACGACGAAGCGGTGGCCGACGCCCGGCCCTTCCCCTTGACCTGAGTGCCCGGGTCCGTCGACGGCACGCTGTGGTCCGGGCGTCCTGGCGCGTGCGGGGGCCGGCCGCCGGGCGCGTCGGTGCGGGGTCGCTTGGTCGGACCGCGACCGTCGGCGCCCGGCGGCGGGCCGTCGGACAGCCGTGCGTGCCAGCCGCCGCCCCCGGGGCCGTCGTGCCAGGTGATGTCCAGGAGGTCGCGGGCGCGCTTGCCGCTGGTGGGCCCGTTGATCAGGTGGGCGACTCCGTCGCCGCCCGTCACCCGGATGTCCCGGCCCACCGCGTGCGCGTAGAAACTGAGTACATGCAGGCTGCCCTCGTCCATGGCGAAGTGCGCACCACCGACGGTCGCGCGCAGACCCTGCAGGGTGTCCGTCGGCGGGTGGATCCGTCCCTGGACGAGCCGGACGAAGAAGTCCTCGACACCGATGTTGTGGGCGTTCAGACCGTCGGTGAACAGCTTCAGCCGCTTCTGTGCGGTCGCCGCCGTCACCCCGCCGACGCTGTCGATCCGGTCGAAGGCACGTTGCAGCATCCGGGCCGGGTCCAGATCACCCGCCGTTCCGTCGGCGCGGTCGAGCGCCGCGAAGAGCGAGCCGGGTGAGAGGTCGATGGCCCGGGTCGGCAGGTGCTCCGCGGCGAAGTACCGCAGGTGGCGCAGGAAGTGGGTGGTGTCCGCGCTGAGCGCCAGGCTGTGCGACACCAGCCGCAGTTCGGCGGGGTCGATCCCGGCGAACACCGCCGCGCCCTCGCCGGGCAGCGGGGTGGAGACCGCGGTGCCCACCGGGTGCGTCACCGGAGTGCCCAGCCGTGGGTCGAGACCGTCGGACAGGGCCCCGGCCGTGGGACGCGGCGGGTCGCCGGCGCCGTGGCGCGACGGCCACAGAGGGTCGAACGGCCGGCCGTTGTTGAGGTCCGGCCGCAGTTTGGCGTACTGCTTCGCGATCCAGTCGTCGCGGTGCGGGGCCAGGGCGAGTCCGCTGCGGCCCGCCTGCGCGTTGCCGCCCGACGCGTCGGTGTTGAACAGCCGGTCCAGCGGCTTCTTGATGTGCGCGTGGTCCTGCGGAAGGGTGCCGTCCTTCCACAGGTCCTTCAGCAGCCGGGACACGTCGGTGGGGATCGCGGCGCCCTGGAAGTCGGTGAGGAACGCGGTTCCGCGTTCCGGCAGGACGTGGTTGGCCGCGTTCAGCTCGCGCAGGGTCAGCCGCGCGTCGAGCGCCTCGCCGGTGCGCCACAGGATCTGCCGTGCCTCGCGGGCGGCGGCCGCCGGGACGCCCGGCAGGTGGGCACCGCGGCCCAGCGCGTCGGCGAGCCCGTCGAGGACCGTCGGTGCCCGGTCGGCCTTGAGCGCCCCGACCAGCGGGTCGCCGTTGCGTACGGCGTTCGCCAGGTCGTGCAGCACGGCCTGGGCCTGGTGGAGCTCCAGTTGGTTCAGCGGCGGGCGGTCGGTCCGGAAGGCGTCGTCGATCCGGCTCAGGAGGTCCGACAGCTGGATGTGGCTGACACCGCCGAAGGCCGGCAGCGGCAGGTTCCGGTCCAGTTCCCACGCGTTGAGCAGGTTGAGCCGCTCGCTGAGGGTCTGGAACTCCGCGCCCCCGTTGCCGAACCGGACCGGCGGCGCGTCGGGGCGGTGCAGCATGACGGCGGCCGCGTCGACGAAGAGGTTGGGCTCCGGGGAGTAGGGCAGTTGCGGGTGCATGCCCGCCAGCCGGTCGCGGATCCGCATGTCGAGGCGGATCCGCGCGTCGAGCGTGGGCAGGAAGTCCTCGGTGACATCGCCCTTGACCTTGGGCACCCTGGGCTTCTTCACCGCCCCGTCGGTGGCCGCCTTCGCCGGCTTCGGGGCCTTCGCCGCATCGGCGGCGAGCCGTTCGTTGGTGACCTTGACCAGGTCCTCGGAGACGCCGGCCACCGCGGTGTCGGGCATGCGGTAGCCGCCCGACATCATCAGCGGCCGCAGCGGCGGGAACCCGGGCGAACCGTGAGCGCCCAGCGCCTCGTCGAAGTGCCGGAAGACGTGCTCACCGCTGGGCACCGTGTGCGGGTGGGCGTCGAAGTCCATGATCGAGAAGTAGGGGTGCTTACCCTCTTTGATCATCGTCTCCGCCAGATGGGTGCTGGCGGCGCTGGTCATGGTCGCGTTGCGGGCCGTGCCGTACGCGAATTTGGCGCTGGGTGCCATCGGGGTGGCGACCAGGGCGAGGGGGTGCGGGAACGAAGCCCCGCCGAGCGCGTTGTCGATGGCCCCGCGGATCGCGGCGAGTTCGCTGCGCGGGCCGTTGACGCCGATGACGACGGCGACCCGGCCGTCGAAGCCGGTCAGGTTGTGGGTGACGGAGTCCAGGAACGACTGCAG
This sequence comes from Streptomyces fildesensis, assembly GCF_016107395.1. Lineage (GTDB taxonomy): Bacteria > Actinomycetota > Actinomycetes > Streptomycetales > Streptomycetaceae > Actinacidiphila > Actinacidiphila fildesensis. The sequence goes on along the minus strand of NZ_JAAIKO010000006.1, from coordinate 264,295 downwards.
GCCGCGCAGCTCCCGGTAGTTGACGATCGCGTTCACCACGTACGCGATGGGCCGGGACTCCTCGACGCTTCCGTGCACCAGGGCCGCATAGCGGTCGGCGGTCAGCGGTTCGGGGGTGTGCCCGCCCAGGTGCGCGAAGGCGTCGTTGACCGCGGTGTGCTGATCGGCCGTGGCACCCGCCGGCGGGTGCCAGGTATGGGCGCCGCCGGTCGGGGCGGGCGTGTCGATCTGCATCGCGTCGTCGCCGTGCCGCGCGGGCGGGGACATGGTGACGTCGTGGCCGGCCGGGTGCGGCACGGTGTGCGGGGTGGAGCCGCCCGGGACTGTCCGGCCGGTGGTGTGCGGGCCGGTGGAGGGCACGTCGACGTCCATCGCGTCGTCGGCGGCGGTGTGCGAGGCGGTCGGTGACGGTGTGTTCAGGTCGGCTGCGCCGGGGCGCGGCGGACGGGGGCGGGTCGAGGGGGCGCCGCCGAGCAGGCCGCCGCGGTCGGTGAAGATCTTGCCGGTGACGGAGCGGATCTCCATGCGGGTGGCACGGGCGTCGATGCCGAGCGCGATCAGGGCGTCCTCGGCCTTGTCGACGGCCGCTCCGGTCCGCTCGACGTCGGCCAGCGCCGTCCGGTAGGCGGCGGTGGGCCCGGTGGAGGCGCCCTGGCCGGGCGGCGGGGTCACGTGGTCGAGCTGTTGCTCGGCCTTGCCCAGCTTGGTCGTGGACTGCTCGTACCTGGCCCAGGCGTTGAGCTTCGCGACGGCCTCGGAGCCGCTGGAGCCGCCGATGACGATCTGCCGCGCGGCGTGGATCCGCTGGTTCATCACCAACTCCGCGGCACGGCCACCGAACCGCCCGCCGGGCGGCAGCGGGGTGACCACGGCGGGCTGATCGACCGCTATGCCCTTGCCCTTGTCCACGCGCGGGGGAAGATGCGGCACCGGGACCTCGGCCACCGCCACGTGCAGGGTGCCGGGTAGGGGCACCTCGTCGGCCTTGACCGGGGTGCCGGGTCGGGCGACCAGGTCGAGCGCGCCCTTCGCGGAGCCGGAGTGGCCGGCGCCAGCGGCGTCCAGTCCCGGCTTGGCGGAGACGCCGGCCGGGGCACCGGAGTGGGCGCTGAGCCCGGTGGGAACCGGCGCACGGAGCTCGTCGTCACCACGCAGCAGGCTCATCGCCAGGTCGTGCGTGGACAGGGTGGGTTTCGGGAGCGGTCCAGGGGTGTTGAACGCGCGCGGCGCGGGGGCAGGGTGCACCGCCGCCCCATGCGTGACGGACGGCAACGGGCGGTCCGCCAGAGCGGTGGGCGTGGTCCGGACGCCCGGCTGCACCGGCACCGTGAGCGCGTGCTCGCCCTGGACGCCGTGCACCCCGGCCGAGGGCACGCCCGTCACGGAGCCGGTCGCCACATGGGCGACGGGCGCGGGCGGGACCGGGGCGGTGTTGGCCACCGCGTGCGCGTCGATCGTCTTGGGCGCGGAGTCCCCGATGCGCAGGGTGATGCCGTCGGCCCGGATACCGGTCACGGCGACGTCCCCCGAGGCCAGGGCGCGCAGTTCGGGGAAGGTCAGGTCGTTCAGCGCTTCGGCGTGGCCGACGGCGCCGCGGGCCATGGTGACGCCTTCTCCCATGCCGACGGTGTGCGGCACGCTCGTCGTTCCCGGGTGCACCCCGGAGACCACCTGGTCCATGTGCACCATCGGGGACGAGCCGTGCGCGTCGCGCAGCAGGTCGATGGCGGTGTGGCCGGGCAGCAGCAGATTGCTGTCGAGCCGTACGTGGCCGGCCGCGAGGTCCGCGTTGTGGACGAGCTGCGACCCGGCGGAGATGCCGGCGCCGTGGGTGAGCGGCACGCTCAGACCGCCCGGCAGCATCGTCATGCCGTGCGGCAGCGGCGGGGTGACCAGGGACGACCCGCCGACGCTCAGTCCGCCCGGGTGCGGCGCCCCGAGACCGGTGATGTGCAGGCCGGGCGCACCGCCGGCGTGGCCGACCACGGAGGGGGATCCGATGCCGTGCAGACCGCCGATGCTGAGCGCGCCCGAGCCGGGGTTCACCGCGGTGGGGACGCTGAGGGAGGCTCCCGGCGCGTGCAGGCCGTCGAGCCCGGCGCCGCGGATGGTGCCGAGCGAACCGATGCCGAGGTGGGCGAGGTTGACGGTGGGCATCGAGCCCAGGGCGAGGTGGACGAGGTTGGTGGTGCCGGCCGCGCCGAACCCCGCGCCCGGCCGGAAGAGCGAGCCCAGCGAGGAGTTGGGGCTGAACGTCCCCGGCGAGAAGTGCAGTCCGCCCGGCGACACCATCGGGGACGGCACCATCGTGCCGTGTCCGCCGCCCGCCAGCGGCGAGCCGAAGTGCAGCGCGGCGTCCGTGCGGCCCGCGTTGACGAGCAGTTCGTGCAGCTCAGGGTGGGGAATGCCCAGGACACGTTCGCCGAACGCGAGCCGGGCCGCGCCGCCGAAGCCGAGGACGCCGATCTCGGTGGCGTTGAGCGGCACGAGGGCGGCGATCCCGAACCGTCCCATCCGCTGGATGTTGACCAGCCCGTAGGTTCCGACCTTCGCCCAGTCGCCGACGACGTTCCCGGTGAACTTCACCCAGTCGCTGTGGATGGCGGTGACCATCGTGTTCCAGCCGCCCTTGGCACCGTTGCTGATCCCGCGCAGCAGGCCGGACAGGTCGATCTTGAGGGCGGGGCCGAGGTGGGAGCCGATCACCATGGGCGCGATGACGAACTTCGGCAGGCCGGTGAGCGTGGAGAAGTGGCCGATCTGCGACCAGATGTTCTTCCCGGCCATCGCCAGGCCGTTGACGCCACCCTTGAGGCTGTTGCCCAGCCCCTTCAGCAAGGCGCCGACGTTGATGCCCTTGGTCGTCGGGAAGAGCACACCGAGGAAGGCGAGTCCGAGCTCCAGACCGCTGGCCTTTCCCTGGCTGAACGAGACGATCGTCTTGATCAGCAGGACGGCGTTCATGCCCCAGGCGATGACGGCGAGGATGCCGCCGGTGAAGATCGCGAGCACCGACAGGATGATCGTCAGCCACTGGAAGACTTCCCAGAACAGGTCGCAGTCGCTGACCGGTTGGACCATCAGCTCGCCGGCCGTGTGCAGCTGCTTGCGCAGTTCCTTCGCCGCGGTGGACACGTCGCCCTTGGCGTCACTGGCGCGCTGCTTGAGGCCGGGCAGCTGCGCGTCGTCCTGCGGCAGCCCCTGCGCCGCGGACAACGCCTGGTCCGCCTCGGCCTGGGCGTTGGTGACGACGGTGCTGTAGGTGCGCAGCGCGGTCTCCGCCGTGTGGAAGGACTCCTCCACCCGCCCGACGAACTTGAACAGGTGGTCGTCGACCTTGTCGCGCAGCGCGTCGGCGGTCTTGCCGATGAAGCGCTGGCCGTCGCCGGCGGTGACCTGCAGTTCCTTCAGCCCGGTGTTGATGGTCCCGGCCGAGGTGGCGAGATCGCGCATCGCGTCGGCGACGACGGTGAGGGTGGCGGGGTCTCCCGGGGTGGGATCGCCGTCCAGGCCGAGCGCACTCCAGTCCCCTGGACGCGTTCCCACGTTCAAGCACCCCCTGGCGGCGATCGGCCGTAGGCAAGAGCCGGGCTCCACGGCACCGGACATCATGTCTACGCAGAGCGCGCCTGATCGGTTCACTCTGTGAACGACGTCACAGGCTGACGTCACAGGCCGCGGAGCCGGGTGTAATCCGGATCACTGAACCGTTCGGATCCCGGGTGCGTTTGATCTTACGTACGCGTCCCGTCCCCGACTCCGTCCCCCGGGAGTGGCTGTGCCCGACATCGCGGTCGACTACGAACTGCTCAACCAGGTCGCCCAGAAGGCCCGCACCCTCAAGGGGCAGGTCCAGGCGGCGCGCGAGGGCAAGCAGGACTACACGGTCAACGAGACCGGTGCGGCGTCGGTCTCCACGGCCATCCGCGCCTACTACTCCGTGTGGAAGAGCTCCTTCAAGCGCTCGGAGGAGAAGCTGGAGAAGCTCGGCAACCTCTACGACGGGGTGGCGCGGGGCTGGGCGGACTGGGACTTCCGGCTGGCCGGTGAGGCGAGCAAGCAGGAGGCGTCGCTCGCCGCGGATCTGTACACGACCCAGAAGAAGATCTGGGACGACTGGCAGGCGGCGGTCGCGGCCGGAAACGCCGACCCCAACGACCCGCACGCGCCCAAGCCGCCCGCGGACCGGCCCGGCACCTGGACCACCGACGACGGTCACGGCAACACCACCACGACCACGTACGAGTACGGCCCGGACGGCAAGCCGACGAAGATCACCACGACGCAGCACACGAACACCGGCCTGACCAGTACGGACACCACGAACTACCACGCCGACGGCACGTACGACTCGTCCGCCACCGATGTCTACGGCAATGTCACGACCACGACCGGCAACAGCCAGACCACCGAGTCGGGGAACACCAAGAACACCAACGACCACTTCACCAGCACCACCAAGGACCCCGACGGCAAGGAGAGCACGACCACGGGCACGACCACGTCGGTCTACGACACGACCACCGGTCACCGTGACTCGGACACCACCTACACCACCGTCGGCCCCGACAAGGACGGCAACCAGCAGACCGTGAAGGGCACCACGCACTCCTCGGTGGACCTCAACGGCCACGAGGTCGTCACGACCGTCGAGGTCAACGAGGACGGCAGCGGCACCAAGACCGTGGTGACCGACGGCCGGACCGAGGAGTGGAAGAGCGACAGCGCGGACCACGACAGCGGCTGGACGACGTCCGACGACGACTAGGGCCGGAACCGGCCCGACCCGTGAGCCGGGAACGGCACCACGGTCACCCCACAACCAAGGGAGCGCACCATGCCCGCAGGCAACATCAACCTTGACTACACCGAGATCCTGCGCGTCTCAGGCGTGATGAACCAGGCGGTCAACGACATCAACCCGCACCTGCTGTCGACGAAGACCTCCGTCGAAGGGCTGCTGGACAACGGCCTGTTCATGCAGCAGAGCAGTCCCGCGATGAAGGCCGCCTACGAGAAGCTGACGGCCTCGCTGCAGCAGGCCGTGGAGAGCATCAACAGCTTCGCGATGCAGTTCACCAAGATCAAGGAGTCCGTCGAGAAGATGGACGCCGACATCGCGGCCAGCACCAACCAGGCCTGACGGCAACGCGCGCGCCCGCGGCCACCTTTCCGGGTGGCCGCGGGCGCGCGCGTTTTCCGCGACAGGCCGACGACGGATCAGGCGTCGTCCGCCCGCAGCACCGTCTCCGGGACGAGCACCGACACCAGCAGACCCGACACCGGGTCGACGGTCAGCCCGCGGCCGGGCGTCGGCCGGCCGCGCAGCAGGTCGTACGGGACGCGGATGCCCAGCAGATCGCCCTCGGCCGGGGACTGCGGGGACAGCAGGACGCCCTTGCGGACCCGTCGTACCTGGCCCAGCCAGCCGATGCCCGCCGAGGTGAGGGTCTCCGCGGTGGCGGCGACCGCCAGCCCGTAGCCGCGGTCGCGTCCGGTGGCCGCGATGTCACGGAGCACCGAGTCGGCGGCCGGCATCTGGGCGAGCAGGTCCGCGTCGTCCACCAGCACGACCGCGGGCCCGGTCCCGGACTCCAGCGCCTCGCGGACCTCGTCGGCCATCGGGTCGGGCGACTCCAGCACGACGGCCTGCGGGTGCCTGCGCAGCCCGCGCAGCGGCGACTCGCGCGGGGTGATCGCCACCACCCGGGTCCCGCCGGCCAGCAGCGAGACCGCGAGACTGGCCAGCGCGGTGGAACGGCCCGCCCCGGGAGGACCGCTGATGAGGAACGACGGCGAGTCCGCCGCGAAGTCCACACCCACCGGCTCCAGATCGTCGCCGCCGATGCCCAACAGCCCCCACAGGGGACGCCGCTGGGCCGCCGGCACCTTCGCGTAGGCATCGGTGAACGTCACCTGCTTCGGCAGCGTCATCACCCGGGCCGGGCGCCGGGCGGCCGGGACGTCCCGGTCGCGGCGCGTCGCCTCGGCGCCGATGCGCTGCAGCGCCTCCGCCTGTTCGCGGCCGGTGGGCACGCCGCCCGACACCTCGCCGAGCAGCGCCACCTGCACCTCCGCGGCGCTGCCGCCGCGCCAGCCGCGCCCCGGCGGGACCACGGCCGGGATCAGCTTCGCCGGGATACCCGCCAGCATGTACTCGCTGCGGTCGGTGAGCCGCAGCAGCAGCCGCTCGTCGTTGAGCGAGGCGACCTTGCCGGACAGCAGGGCGCGTTCCGAGGTGGCGATCACGTGCACGCCCATCGGCGCGCCCTCGCGGATCAGCGCGGTGAGCTCCTGGACGGGCCGGCCGCCGTCGTGGTCGCCGAGCAGGGCGGTCAACGAGTCCCAGCCGTCGATCAGGACCACCAGGTGGGCGGGCCGCTCGGCCGCCGGCAGCAGGGTGCGCAGTTCGGCGAGGTTGGCCACGCCGTGCTGGGTCAGCAGCTCCTGACGGCGGCCCATCTCCCCGAGGAGGCGGGCCAGCAGGCGGTTGAGGCGTTCCAGGTCGGCCCGGGGGACGACGGCACCGCAGTGCGGCAGCGCGCTGAGCGCCGCGAGCGCGCCGCCCGCCGCGTCGATCCCGTACAGGTGCACGTCCGCCGAGGAGTGCCGGCGGGCCAGCGCGCCGCCGATCGTCCGCAGCGCCTGGGAGCGCCCCGACCGCGGGGTGCCGATGATGTACAAGTGCCCGAACTGGGAGAAGTCCAGCTCCAGGGGCTCCTGTCGCTGGATGCCCGGCAGGTCGGCGAGCGCCCAGGGGACCGCGGCCAGCCGGCCGTTCGGCAGGTCCGGCCGGTCGGGCAGGTCGTGCAGCGAGACGGCGTGCTCGAGCGCCGGCAGCCACGGGCTGGGCTGGTGCGGCACGTCCAGTTCCTCCGCCGCCTCCCGGATCGCTTCGACCAGCGCCGTCAGATCGGTCGGGGCGTCGGGGTCGTCCGAGTGGTCCGGGGCGTCGGCGTCCGAGGCGTGCTCGGGGCCGGGCTCGGCGGCCGTGCGGCCCAGCAGCGACCAGTTGACCTCGCTGGTCCAGACGGGAGGCTCAGCCGTCGGTCGGGCTTCGACCCCGGTACCGGCTGCCGCGTCCGGACGCGGCAGCTCGCCCTCGGCGCTCTTCCCCGCGCGGGGCGCTCCGACGAAGGCCGTCTGGAACGGCAGGACGGAACGGTGTCCGATCCGGGCCAGGGCGCGGCCCGGAGTCGCGGCGGAGATGGTCACCGCGTCGTTGACCTCCAGAACATCCATGCTGTCCATGCTGTCGGTGACACGCAGCGAGATCCGCAGGTTGGTGTTGGCGCGGATGTCGGCGGTGACGACGCCGGCGGGCCGCTGCGTGGCCAGGATCAGGTGCAGGCCGAGGGAGCGGCCGCGCTGGGCGATGGAGACCAGGCCGGGGATGAACTCCTGGACGTCCCGGGCCAGCGTGGCGAACTCGTCGATGATCAGCAGCAGCCGGGGCAGCGCGGCCAGCGACGGATCGCGCCGCCGCATGGCGCGGTACTCGATATGGTCTTTGGCGCCCACATTGGCCAGGATCCGCTCACGCCGGGTGAGTTCCGCGCCGAGGGACGCCAGGGCGCGCTCCACCAGGTGGCTGTCGAGGTCGGTGACCATGCCCAGGACGTGCGGCAGTCGCACGCAGTCCTGGAACGCGCTGCCGCCCTTGTAGTCGACGAGCACGAACGTCATCTCGTCGGGCCGGTTCACGGCGGCGAGCGAGGCGACCAGCGTCTGCAGCAGCTCGGACTTGCCGGCGCCGGTGGTACCGGCGACCAGCCCGTGCGGGCCGTCCTTGACCAGGTCGAAGGTGACGGGACCGGTGTAGCCGACGCCCAGCAGCGCCGCGGTGGAGGCCGGCCGGTTGGACCACCTGCGGGCCAGTTCCTCGCCGCGCGGCGGCTCCAGCTCCAGTAGGCCGAGCAGCCCGACCCGGTCCGGCAGACCGTCGGAGCCGTCAGGAGTGACGTCACGGACGGGCGCGAGGGCCCGGCCGATCCGCTCGCACCAGTCGGTGTCGACCAGGTCCGGGCGGATCTCGGTGAGGTCGGCGCTGCCGGTGCGGCGCAGCGTCACGTCCCGGGCGTTGACGACGCAGACCGAGACGCACTCCTCGGGGAGCATGCGCTCCTCCTGGTCGATGCAGATCAGGAAGACCCGGACGGCCGGGCCCTCCTTCAGCACCTGCACGACACCGGGCACGTCACGCAGCCGCCGCGCCCCGTCGAGCACCACCACGAGGTCCGGTTCGCTGAGCAGCGCCCCGCTCATCGCGGAGTTGCGGGCGCGCATCCGGGCGCGGACGGCCGAGACCAGTTCCGAGACGCGGTTGGCGACGGTCTCCGGGTCGTTGCCGAGGGTGACGGCCGGACCGCCGGAGTTCTCCGCGGAGACACCGCCACGGCCGGGCCGGGCGTGCGGCAGCCAGCGCACCCATTCCCAGGCCGGGGCTCCCGCCGTATCGGTGAGGACGGTGATCCGCACATCGCGGGGGCTGTGCAGGATCGCCGCCTGGGCCACGGCCCAGCGGGCGAGCGCGCGGGCCGCGTCGCGCTCGCCGGCGATGCCGAGCACACCGTCACCGGCCAGGTCGACGCCGACCGGCATGTCGGGGATCCGCCAGTTGACGGAGCGGTGGTTGTCCTCGCGGGAGGTGTCCTCGACAGTGAGCAGCGAGGACTGGTTGACCGTTCCGACCCGCAGTACGAGATGGTCCGGGTGACCGCGGCGGCGCTCCCACAGGCGGGCGCCGGGGCCGACCGCCCACAGTCCGGCGTCGGCCGGGTCGGGCCCGCCCGCCACCCGCAACCGCCGTTCCCGGTCGACCTTCTGCTGGATGTCCTGTTCCAGGGAGGCGCGCCGGGCGCGGTAGCTGGCGACGCCGTCGGTGTACTCCCGGCGTCCGCTCTTGCGGCCGCTCATCCAGTTGCCGATGGCCAGGACCGGGCTGAAGACCGCGAACATCAGGTAGAAGTACGAATGGAGGATGGTGACCATGCCGACGCCGAGGAGGAGCGGCGCGAACACCACCAGCAGCGGCACCGGGCGCTTGGTGGGCGGGCTCGGCGGCGACGGCAGGACGAAGCGTTCCGGCAGCAGCGGCGGAATGATCCGCGGCGGCCGGTTGAAGTCGAGGAACGCGCCGTCGGCGGAGACGGTGACGGCCGCGTCCGCCTCGGTGGGTTCCGCCACCCGCAGCAGGAATTCGCCCAGCACCAGTTCACCGCCGAGCGGCCACTCCTGCCAGCCTCGCGGCAGCGGCTCATGGGCGTCGGCGTACGGATCGGGCAGTTCCGGGGCGGGGGCGGGCGGCAGCGGGATCGCGTCGGCGCGCGGCCGGGCCGGCGGCGGCTCGGGCGCGGACAGCGCGACGCCCTCGGCCTGATGGGTGTTGAGCAGGACGGTCCCGTTGGGACGGACGGTGATCCGCACTCCCTGCGACGGCACGTCCCGGCCCTCCAGGAGGACCGCGCTGCCCGGCAGCGGGCCGGCACCGTGCGTGCCGGGCTCCAGCAGCCAGACCCGCCCGGCGTCCCGGCCGCCGACCAGCTGGAGTTCCACCCGGGGGCCGCGCGGCAGCCGCTCGCCGTCCGCGGACCGGGACGGCGGCGGCAGCAGGTCGCGCAGCGGGCCGTAACCCCCGCTCTCCGGCGCGGCCGGTCCACCGAGGCCGAGCCTGGCTCCGTCCCGCACCCCGGCGGCGGACAGCGGCAGCTCGGCGGGAAGCCGGCGGTCCCCCAGATACAGCGGGGGCAGTTCATCGCCGCCGTGAGCACCCGTCGTCTCCCGGCCGGCAGAGGCCAGTCTGGCGACGAGCGCGCCGACGGTGGTGGCGCCGGTGGCGTCGATCATGAGATCGCGGCCCTGGTCCGGCGTTTCGGCCGGAGTGATGCTGAGGAAGAGTCTCACTGGGTGGAAGAAGTCCGATCCGGGATTTCGCCGGGGGCGGCGGGCAGGGGACGTGACGCGGCGGAGATGCCCGCTGACCGCGCGGGCGCGGCGGCGGGCTCGGGCTCCGCGAGGTCGAGGTCCGGGTCCAGGGAGAGGGCTGGGACGGCGGCGGAGGCGGCGGCCGGGGCGGCGCTTGGAGCGGGTTCCGGGTCCAGTTCCCCTTCCGGGTCCGGGTACGGGTACGGGTCCGGGGAGGAGTCCGGTGCGGGCGCGGGGGCGGGGACGACGGCCGTCGCGGGGAGCGGATCGCGTTCGTTCCGGGAAGGGTCCGCGGGCCGCGTCGAAGAGCCGGCGGTGGCAGCGGGCGATACGGCGGCTGGTTCGGTGAAGTCCGGGTCGCCGGAACCGGGTTCGCCGGCCGTCGCTTCGGCGGTCGTCGCCACCGGCGGCGTTTCCGCAGCTCCAGGCGCTGCGCTCACGGAAGGAGTCGTCACCGGAGCCGTGGCACGAGCGCGCGACCGGAGGCGCCGGATGGCGCGGCCCACGGCCCGGCCGAGCGAGGCCGCCTCGACGTCGATCTGCATGCCGGGGCCCAGCAACCGCCCGTCGGACTCCGCGTGCAGGGTCCAACTGGAGCCGGGGAGGCTGCCGCCGACGAGTACCCGGGCCCTGCCCTCGGCGCTCAGCACGGCCAGCCGTTCCGCCTGCTCCGGTGTCGGCATCCAGCACGCCAGGATCGGCGGCAGCCCGGCGTACGAGCCACCGTCCGGGTCCGTGTCCCCGTCCGTATCTCCGTCCGATTCCCTGTCCGGATCGACTTCCGGTGAAGCCTCCGTGCGCTCGCGCACGGACAACTCATCGATGAGTTCGTCGAGTTCAGGACCGGGAAAACGCGGATGCAGGCCCCGTGAGACGAGGACCTCCGGCCCGTCCGGCAGGCTGTCGAGCTGCGCGGTCAGCGCGTGCACGACGCTGCGCGCCACCCGCCCGTCGCCTTCGACCACCAGCGAGGGCGGGCCGCTCAGCCAGTCGACGAGGACGACCCCCGGCACTCGGCGGTCGACACCGACGACGAGCAGCAGCCGGTCCCGGTCCTCCGCGACGGACGAGGGCTCCGGCGGCTCCGCCTGCGCCGGGGCGGACCAGGTCCACTCCCCCGGCCCGTCGGTGGCATCCGTCCACTCCCCGGAGGGGCCGAGCGGATCCCGGCCGGCGATGACCACCCGCGTCCGGTCACGCGACGGAGCGATCCACACGGTCGGGGCGTAGCAGCCGACGCCCTGGGCCGCGTCGGCGCGGTCGAGCGCCGCGCCGGCGAGCACCCGGGCCTCCGGGTCGGCGAGGAAGGACGTCAGCATCCGCGCGCAGCGGCGGTGCAGCCGGTAGGCGCGGAACGGCTGGGAGAACGCGAGGCGGGTCATCCGGGTCTCCCAGACGACGCGCCGGCACGTTCGCCGGAACCCGCCCTGGGACTTGATGATCCGGGCGGCCACCCAGATCAGCAGGACCAGCGCGACCAGCAGGCCGATGATGATCAGCCAGGAGTTCCGGTCCGGCATCGCCAGGGCGAGCGGCTGCGGGCCGGCGACGGGTGCCGTCCGGCCGGTCACGCGCACTCCCGCGAGTAGGCGGCCGAACGTCGCAGGTCGCGCATCGCGTGGTGCAGACGGGACTTGACGGTTCCGGTCGGGATTCCCAGGGCGAGTGCCGTGTCAGGGCCGGAACATCCGAGCAGGTACGTGTACACCAGAACCTCACGGTGGGGGCGGGAGAGTGGGGCGAGCAGCTCGACGAGGTGGGTGCGGTCGACCACCCGGGCCTGGTCGTCCGCGACGGCGGCGGTCTCGGGCAGATACGCGGTGGGCAGGGCGGGGCGGACACCGTCCCTGCGACTCCAGTCGATGACCACGTTGCGGGCCACGGTGCAGAGCCACGGCAGACCGGGCTGGAAGCCGTCGGCGCGCCGCGACCCCGAGCCGGTGGGGGACGCCAGCCAGGCCCTCAGAAGGGTCTCCTGCACGGCGTCCTCGGCCCGCTGCGGGTCGCTGGGCAGGAGCGAGCGCACGTAGCGCAGAAGCGGTTGGCGGTGGGGTCCGATCAAAGCGGTGAACCGCTCGTCCGTCTCGCGTGTCGCGTACCGCGGGGCGGAGAGTGCCGCTGAACTCATGGTGCTGCTGCCTCGGAGTGTTCGGGGTGATCGGGGCGCCCGGCGCGCGGGGAACCGGGCGAGGGAAGGGAGCGCCGGATAGGTGGATCCACCACAGACCGCACACCCTAGTCACCGGACGCAGCCGGAGGCAAAGGCGCCAATTGGCCAAATCGCCCTTGGGGAAGGCAGTTTGCGCCATCTTCGCGTGATGCGTCACCCTGCCGCGTGCGGCCGCTCAGCGGGCCTCCGGCCGCGGCCCGCACCCCTTCGGGCCAACGGGCGCAAGGCCTCGGAAGCGATCACCCGGCCCGTGACGGCTCCGCCGGGAACGAGTCGACCATCACACTCGGTAGCCGCCCGTGCGGGGAGCGGGTTCCCTGGCCCGACCTGCGGAAAGGGCCGGGAATAGAGACGCGGGCCCCGTCGTTCCCGGTGATAGTTGAATCAGCAACTACATGGATGTGGTGAGCACAGTGCAGTTCGGGATCTTCAGCGTCGGCGACGTCACCGCCGATCCCACCACGGGGGCGACGCCCACGGAGAACGAGCGGATCAAGGCGATGGTCGCCATCGCGCTCAAGGCCGAGGAGGTCGGTCTCGACGTCTTCGCGACCGGCGAGCACCACAACCCGCCCTTCGTGCCGTCGTCCCCGACGACCATGCTCGGCTACATCGCGGCGCGCACCGAGCGGATCATCCTCTCCACCTCGACGACGCTGATCACCACCAACGACCCCGTGAAGATCGCCGAGGACTTCGCGATGCTGCAGCACCTCGCCGACGGCCGCGTCGACCTGATGCTCGGCCGCGGCAACACCGGACCGGTCTACCCGTGGTTCGGCAAGGACATCCGCCAGGGCATCCCGCTCGCGGTCGAGAACTACGCGCTGCTGCACGAGCTGTGGCGCAACGAGGTGGTCGACTGGCAGGGCACGTTCCGTACGCCGCTGCAGTCCTTCACCTCCACGCCCCGGCCGCTCGACGGCGTTCCGCCGTTCGTCTGGCACGGCTCGATCCGCAGTCCGGAGATCGCCGAACAGGCCGCCTACTACGGCGACGGGTTCTTCGCGAACAACATCTTCTGGCCGAAGGAGCACTACGTGCGGCTCATCGAGCTCTACCGGGAGCGGTTCGCCCACTACGGCCACGGCACCCCCGAGCAGGCCGTCGTCGGTCTCGGCGGGCAGGTGTTCATGCGCAGGAACTCGCAGGACGCGGTGCGGGAGTTCCGCCCGTACTTCGACAACGCGCCCGTCTACGGCCACGGCCCGTCGCTGGAGGAGTTCACCGACCAGACACCGCTGACCGTGGGCAGTCCGCAGGAGGTCATCGACAAGACCCTGACCTTCCGTGACACCTTCGGCGACTACCAGCGCCAGCTGTTCCTGATGGACCACGCGGGCCTGCCGCTGAAGACCGTCCTGGAACAGCTCGACCTGCTCGGCGAGGAGGTCGTGCCGGTCCTGCGCAAGGAGTTCGCCTTGGCCCGGCCGGCCGGGGTGCCCGACGGCCCGACCCACGCCGCTCTGGTCGCCCGCGACCGGGCCGCCGACCCGGCCGGCCCGGCCGACGCCGCCTGAGCCGTCGTATCCGTCGACCCCTGTCGACCCTCCGGAGAGAAGGAGCCCATGAACACCGTGCATCTCGTCGTCGTCTCGGCCGGCCTGAGCCAGCCGTCCTCGACCCGGCTGCTGGCCGACCGGCTCGGTGAGGCGACCCGGCGCGCGCTGAGCGACCGGGACGAGGACCGTACGGTCACGGTCCGCGTCATCGAACTGCGCGAACTCGCCGCCGACATCGCCAACCACCTGGTGACCGGTTTCCCCGGTGCGGCACTGCGGGACGCCATCGAGGCGACGGAACAGGCCGATGGCCTGATCGCCGTGACCCCGATCTTCAGCGCCTCCTACAGCGGCCTTTTCAAGTCGTTCTTCGACGTGCTCGACAACGGGGTGCTGGCCGGAAAACCCGTACTCATCGCGGCCACCGGCGGTACCGCCCGGCACTCGCTCGCACTGGAGCACGCGATGCGACCGCTCTTCGCCTATCTGCGGGCGCTCGTCATGCCGACCGCGGTCTACGCCGCATCGGAGGACTGGGGCTCAGGCGGGGACGCGACGACGGACGGTCTCGCCGCCCGCATCGCCCGCGCGGCGGGAGAGCCGGCCGACCAGCTGGCCGGCAGGCCCGCCGCCGCCCCGGCCGCGGCCGAACAAGTGGTGCCGTTCGCACAGCAGCTGACGGCACTCCGGCCCGCAGGCCGCTGACAGCATCCACGCACCTCGATGAACCCACCGCCGGCCGCCCTGCTCAACGGGGCGGCCGGCGGTGGCATTCCTCAGGCGGACGGCAGCAGCTGGAACACCGGATGAAGCACGGACTCGGCGGCGAACTCCTCGTCCGTCGAATCCTGAGTCACATCGAAGTACGCACGGGTGACCGGGACTTCGCGCAGGTACTGGCGCAGCACCGGGACGCTCTCCGCCGGCCCGAGCTCGACGCTGCGCAGGTCCTCTGAGCGGCCGCCCCGGCTGATGGTGACCTGCCCCGCGGCCCGGGTGTTGTGCACCCAGTTGGTGACTCCGTACGCGGCGACCAGCCAGCGCCGGCCGTCGGACTCCATCACATCGACGGGCGTCGAACGCGGCTGCCCCGACTTCCGGCCCCGAACGGTCAGTATGTGCCGGTACCCCTTGCCGATACCGAAGCGGGTCATCACCGCGAACACCCGGTTCACCACCCGTGCACCGGCACCGACCCGATAGCTCTTCGCCATCACCGCTCCTGCTCTCAGCAGAGGTCCAACGGGCCCCGCAGCACTGCGGGACAGACCCCATCACGTTCCTGGATACAAGCACATCCCCGGTCGGGGATGCCCTGGCCGGGGCTATCGCGGGGCGTTCTCCGGTTCCTGGTCGAACTCACCGTCCGACTCCGCCGCGGTGAACGGGAGAAGGGCCGGCGAGAGGAACGGATCCGTCGACGGTCCCGGGGACTGCTGGTTCGGGCTGGTTTCCGGGCGGAGCGTTTCGGAGAACAACGAAGACATGGGCACCTTCTGACAATCGGTCCCGTCCGCTGAGGCGAACGGGCAGCGCTACCCGAAAGGTACACGCGTACGAATCAGCCGAGATCACACCACGCCGCCGTGGCCGGTCCCCGCCCGTCGAAAGATCATCATGTCCGGGCACATTGACGGACCCTTTCGGCCGCATTAACTTCTGTGAGCGCTCTCCGACTTCGTGCCCGTCGCTCCCCCGGCCGTCAAGTCTCCGGAGGTCCTGTGAAGGCAGTCCGGTTCTTCGTCATCGTGCTCGCCGGAGCACTGTCGACAACGTTGTCAGTGCCTGCTGTGTCGGCTTCGCCGGAGGCATCCTCCCTCCCTCCGGTCCAGGCCGTCATGGCGCCCGTCTGCAACAGGTACTGCGACGGCCGCGATCCCGCCCTCTCCCCGCAGGACCGCGCGCCCGTGACCGCGGGCGTCTTCTCCCGTGTCATCGCCCTGCACTTCGACGACCAGGACGCGATGGGCTGGGCGTCGATCGACAACGGCAACGCCGGCGATGAGGTCTGGCTCGACCGGTCCTTCGACGGCGGCCGTACCTGGAGCTCGGGCAGCCGGCTCGGGGACGGCACCGTGCCCGCGGGCCTGCGCGGCCGGCGGACGCCGATGTACAATTTGGACGACTGGAACGCCCACGGCGTCGGCGCCCTGCGCGCCTGCGGCAAGGCCGGCGACCGGGCGGACTTCGCCTGCACCGCCTGGGCGCGCTCCACCTGGAACGCGGGCGAACGGCGGACCGCGGCGGCCACCGCGCAGATGCAGTTCTACGACTACGGCACCGGACTGTTCGACACGACGGGCTGGTGGAACTCGGCGAACGCCCTGACCGCGGTCATCGACAACATCCGTGTAACGGGCATGGCGAGCTACACGTACGCCGTCGCGCGCACCTACGACCTGAACATCAACGCCCAGGGCGGCCAGTTCCGCAACGGTTATCTCGACGACTCCGGCTGGTGGGGGCTGGCGTGGGTGGCGGCCTACGACCTCACCGGCGACAGCCGGTACCTGAGCACCGCCCGCGCGGACGCCGACCACATGGCCGCGTACTGGGACACCACCTGCGGCGGCGGGGTCTGGTGGAACACCTCGCGGACCACCAAGAACGCCATTCCCAACTCCCTGTACATCCAGCTCAACTCCGCGCTGCACAACCGGATTCCGGGCGACACCGGCTATCTGCAGCGGGCCCAGGCCGGCTGGTCCTGGTTCCAGCGGACCGGCCTGGTCAACTCCTCGCACCTCGTCAACGACGGGATCAGCATGTCCACGTGCAGGAACAACGGCAGCACCGTCTGGTCCTACAACCAGGGGACGCTCCTGGCCGGCCTCACCGAACTGCACCGCGCGACGAACGACGCGGCGGTCCTGGCCGCGGCCCGCCGGATCGCGGTCGCGGCGACGACGTCCACGGTCCTCAACACCGCCGACGGCATTCTCCGGGACCCCTGCGAGACGGGCGGGTGCGGCGCCGACGGCCCGTCCTTCAAGGGCGCTCACGTGCGCGGCCTGGCCCGGCTCGACGCGGCCCTGCCCGACCATCCGTTCACCGCCTACCTGCACCGGCAGGCGGATCGCGCGTACGCGGCCGACCGCAACCCGCTGGACCAGTACGGCCTGCGCTGGTCGGGCCCACCGGACGCGGCGGACGCGGCCCGGCAGCAGAGCGCGCTCGACCTGATGAACGCGGCGTCATGAGCCCGCGCACCAGGACGCGGCGGATCGGCGGCGCCCTCACCGTCACCCTCGGCGCAGCCGTGGCGCTGGCGCTGCTGCCTTCCGCAGCGCACGCCGCGCAGCCCGCCCCGCCGCCCGTCCTCCGGGTGATGCCGCTGGGCGACTCGATCACCTGGGGCGTCGGCAGCGCCACGAGCTCGTCGTACCGGCTGCCGCTGTGGAACCTGGTGGCCGGCCAGTCCCGCTACTCCGTGCGGCTCGTGGGCTCCCAGGCCTCAGGAACCCTGCCGGACTTCTCCAACGAAGGGCACAGCGGCTACACCATCGACCAGATCCGCAGCGGTGTCGACGGCTGGCTGGCGGGGACGCGGCCGGATGTCGTGCTGCTCCACATCGGCATCAACGACCTGGACCGCGGCATCGACATCGCCCATGCCCCGGACCGGCTCACCGCACTGGTCGACCGCATCTTCGCCGACCGGCCCGGCATCACCGTCCTCACCATGGGTCTGATCCCGACCACTCCCGGCCTGGAGACGCAGACCGGCGTGTACAACGCGCGGCTGCGGGCCCTGGCGGGCGCGGAGCAGCAGGCCGGCAAGGAGTTCCGCTACGTCGAGCCGCCCGCGCTGACCGCCGCGGAGCGGGTCGACCGTCTGCACCCCAACGACGCCGGTTACCGGCGCATGGCCCAGCCGTTCTACGGGGCGCTGGACCGGGCCTTCACCGATGGCTGGGCGGTGGGCGGAGCTCCGTTGGGCGCGGGGACCGAGGCGGGCGGTACGGGCAAGGTCCGCTGGGCCGACTTCGACGGTGACCGCAAGGCGGACTACCTGGCCGTCGCGAGCAGCGGCGCGGTCTCCGTGCACCTCAACCGCGGTGGCGACGGGCACGGCGGCTGGTCCGACCTGGGCCGGGTCGCCGCCGGTCTCACCACCGATCCCGCCAGGGTCCGGTTCGCGGACTTCGACGGAGACGGCCGCGCCGACTACGTCCTCATCAACGCCAACGGCTCGGTCACCGTCTACCTCAACCGCGGAGGCGACGGCCACGGCGGCTGGTCCTCACTCGGCCAGATCGCCACCGGCGTCACCACCGACGCCTCCAGGGTCCGGTTCGCGGACTTCGACGGAGACGGCAGAACGGACTACGTCCTCATCAACACCAACGGCTCGGTCACCGTCTACCTCAACCGCGGAGGCGACGGCCACGGCGGCTGGTCCTCACTCGGCCAGATCGCGACCGGCGTCACCACCGACGCCACCAAAGTCCGGTTCGCGGACTTCGACGCGGACGGCCGCGCCGACTACAGCGCGATCGCCGCGAGCGGTGCCGTCCAGACGTACCTCAACCGGGGCGGTGACGGCCACGGCAGCTGGTTGTCGCTCGGCGGGATCGCGTCGGGCGTGACCAGCAACGCCGCACTGGTCTCCTTCGCCGACTTCACCGGTGACGGAAACGCGGACTACGTCCTCACCGAGGCGGGCACCAACGCCGCAGGTGTGTACAGCTGGAACGGCGGCGACGGTCACGGCGGGTGGACCGACCGCGGGCGTGTCTTCGCGGGAATCCCCATCGGCTGACCTGCCCAAAACGGCCTTCCGACTCGGTGCTTGCATCGTTGTTTGCCTTGGTTTTTGCCTTTGCGGTTCCTTTGCATTCACCTTTGCGATCACCAAGTTGACAGGAGCCGCGCAGGCGTTGACGATGAGTGACGACCCCAAAGCCCGCGTGCCCGAGACCGGTTTCTGACGGTCTCGACGTTCACGCGATGGCGCGGGGCACCGTGCGGACACCGTTGCCTTTGGCGCGCCCGCCGTCATGAACTGTGTGGAGGAATCTGTGATATCCAAGCGCGGGCTGGTCGCCGCCACCGCAGCCGGGGCGGGCGCGCTTCTGCTCGCCACCGGTCCCGCCGTCGCCTGCAGCATCGGTGACTTCAGTGCGAACGCCGTAGCGGCGTGCGACACGAGCACCGGTACGCCGATGGCTGCGATCACGGTCACGGACAAAGACCCTTCGGATACTCCGGCCGACATCTCCGTGGTGCTCCGCATGGCGTCCGGCATGGCGGGACCGGTGTTCGGCACCGTGCACATCGCGCACCCGACCGCGGCCGGGGTCACCAGGAAGATCCTCGTGGAGTGGGCGCCCGGATATCAGTGGTACGTCCAGGTGACGGCCGGAAACCTCGTCGCGCAGAACCTGGACGTTCTCCCCACGTCCCCCGACACCGCCTGCACGGTCCCCACGAAGCCGACGACCACGCCGGCGAAGCCGTCGTCGACCCCGACGAAGGCCACACCCGTCTCCGCGACGCCGTCCACCACGCGTCCCGCCACGCCGTCCCCTTCGGACTCCTCCAGCGCAACGGTCCTCGCGACGACCGGTGGTGGCGGCGACAGCACGACGATCGCGGCGCTCGCCAGCGCGTTCCTCCTCGTCGGTGCCGGCGGTCTGTTCGTCCTGCGCCGCCGTGCCGACACGGGTCGGCACTGACACAGCACCCTCCGACGGCACAGCTCGCGGACGACACCTTCCCCCAGGCGCTCTGGGCGGTGTCGTCCGTGAGTGGTTAGCTGGTCACCGTCCGTAACGGATCGGTTCGCGGCCGCCAGGCCCTGTCGTCGAGGAGACACGTATGACCTACCGCTCGAAGCCGCGAGGTGCCGCGATCGGCGCCTGTACCGCGGCTCTGGTGGCGAGTTGTGGCCTGCTGGTCCTTCCGGCGCAGGCCGCCGACGGGGCGGCGCCCGCCTCCGTGGCGGCCGTTCGTCAGGAGTCGAACGCCGTCAAGCGGGTCACGGCCTTCTACGACCAGTACCGTGCCGCCGTCGAAGGCACCAACCCGGCCATGAACCCGCGCGAGGTCCGCAACGAGTTCCTCACCCCCGCGCTGAACCACAAGCTCGATGCCTGGGCCGAGACGAACGTGGCCGACCCGGTCTTCCGAGCACAGAACGTTCCGGCCGACAGGTCCGTGCGGTACGAGGGCAGCGGCGCGGGCCACGCGACGGTGGTCGTGACCGAGTACTGGGGCTCCGGCTCCCCCACCGAGGTCTGGTACCAGGCCCCTCTCGACGGCTCCCGCATCTCCGACCTGACAGACCCGCCCTCCGCCTGACCCGGCTGCCTCCCCGCCCCCGGCCCGGCGTCAGGTCCCGGGCAGCTGCTCCTGCTCGACATCATTGACCCCCGGCCGGGGCGCACTACGGGTATCAAGCTTGTTCCGACACCCCTCCCCCAGCCCCCACAACCGCGATTCCGGATCGTTCAACGGCCGCCCACAGAGCCGACACAGCACCCGCGGACGCCCGCCGACCGGCTCGTCGGAGGTGGCGAAGCCGGGCAAGGTCGCGGGGTCGGAGTCCGGTTCGTGAAGCATGGCCCCAGGTCTATCAGCTCGCGGTGCCGCCCGGGCGGTCCGGTGGGGTGATCGCTGATCACTACTATCGGGTCCATGTCCAGTGACAGCGGGACCGTAGGCGCCGACACCGGCCTTCCGGCGAAAGGGGTCTCCTGGGTCGAGCTCTACTTCGACCTCGTCTATGTGTACGTCCACCGGCAGCGAACGCACTCACCGGCCGCCTGACGCCGGCGGACGACCCGACGACAGCCGCGACAGCCACGGCGGCCACGCGCCGCCGCCCGCCCGGGGGCTTCCGGGCGGGCGGCGTTACTGCGACGACAGGACTCAGGACCGCGCCTAGTTGAACGGGTCCAGAGTGATGTACGCCTGCTGCGGGTTCGAGTCGTTCACCAGCGACTCGTGGTTGCCGACGTCGTCGAAGGCGAAGGCGTACGCCTTGCCGTCGGCCATCTGCGCGTGGATCTTCCGGGCGAAGTGGTTGGTCACCGCGTCCTGGTAGAAGCTCGCTGAGCTCGTGTCGGGCTGGTTCGCGTTGACGAGCAGCGTCGAGCGGTTGTACGCCGCGCACAGGGTGCGGGAGATCGGGCCGCGCACCAGGTCGTTCGGCGCGTCCAGCAGCTTGTAGCAGCCGAAGATGCTGTCGGCGTCGGGCTTCTGGAAGGTGGTGACCACCGCGCCGGAGCTGTTGGTGAAGTTCATGACGTTGCCGGAGACCTTGCCGAAGTACTTGGTGTTCGGCTGGTCGGCGAACGGCGTCACGGTCAGCGTGGAGCTCGCGTACTTGCTCCACACCCGGTTGATGTAGTCGTTCATCACGGTGGCCGGCAGCGCGCCGGATTCGATGCCGTGGCCGGGCGCGAGCGCGCGCAGCACGGTGCCGTCGGCGCGGGTCTGGATCAGATGGGCCCAGCCGCCCGGCTGACCGCGCAACGCGCTGTAGAAGCCGTTGTATCCGCCCGGCTTGAGGTGGCCGGTGGACTTGGTCGAACCGTTGGGAAGCTTGACGCCTACGGCGTAGGGCGCCGAGAACATGTCGACCTGGGTGCTGTTGATCCACAGCCCGGAGTCGTTGAGCGTGTATTCGGACCAGTTGAAGAGAATGTTGTGGTTCGGGTCGCTGGGATTCTGCACCGCGGGCTGCACCAGCCCGCCGAGGGCCAGTTTGAAGACGAGCTTCTGGCCGTAGGAGAAGTAGACCCGTCCGGAGAACTTCGGCATCCGGAGCGTCATGGACTTGCCGTTGGCAGGTCCCGTGATCGCGGCGTCCGGCGCCGGGGCGGGGGGATTGGCACCGCCGGGCCAGGCGTGGAACGTACCGTTCGCGTCGGCCCAGCCCTGCCGGCCCGTCGAGAGCTGCGTCCCGAGGTTGTAGATGTAGATCTGCTCGCCGCGGCCGGAGTTGTTCGTAAAGGTGAGCGGAATCGTCGCGGGTATCGCGGCTCCGGCGGGCGCGATGGGCCCGATGGTGGCGAGACCTGTGCCGATGACCGCCGCCGATATCAGCGACACCAACAGCTTCCATTTTTTGGCGAACACGCTTGCTCCTTGCTCTTGCACACCACGTGGGGGGAGGTGGGGGGTCGGGGCCGGTACGGCCGCCCGGGGGCCGGCTCCTGGCCGGGTGGTCCGGACCACCCGGGCTGAGAGCGCTCTCAGAATGCGAGCGCAGCAGTGCCCTGTCAATGGTCCGGACAGAAACTGCTCCAACTCCGACAAGCCCCATGAGGAAGATCCCGGTTTGACGAACAGCCCGCCCGGGCCCGTACCGTCGACACGGTCGTCGACGTGATCGACACCCTGCCGAACACCTATGAAGGAGCCTCACCCGTGGCCAAGCCGATCGTCGGGATCCTCCACCCGGGCAGCATGGGTGCGGCCGTCGCCGCCCAGGCCGCGACCCACGCGGCGACCGTGCTGTGGTGCCGAGCCGGGCGCAGTGAGCGGACGGTGGCCCGCGCCACCCGGTTCGGGCTGGAACCCGTCCCGACGGCGGCCGAGTTGCTGGAACGGGCGGACATCGTCATCAGCCTGTGCCCGCCGGCCGCGGCCGAGGACGTGGCGCGGGAGGCCGGCACGCACGGGTTCGAGGGCCTGTACGTGGAGGCCAACGCCATCTCGCCGGAGCGCATGGAGCGGATCGTGGGCCTGCTGCCGGAGGCGCTGGTCCTCGACGGCGCGGTGACCGGGACTCCCCCGTCCGGCCGTGAGGCGCCGACGCTCTACCTCTCAGGGCTCGCGCCCGCGGCGGCCGTCGTGGAGAAGCTCTTCGCCGGAACGGACGTGACGACGAAGGTGCTCGGAGCCGAGGTCGGCCAGGCCTCCGCACTCAAACTCGCCTATGCGGGCCTTCGGAAGACGTCCGAGGTGATGGCCGCGTTGTCGCTCGGGATGGCACAGGAGCACGGCGTCGGGCAGGAGCTCATCGCCCTCACGTCGCGCCTCACCGGCTCCCCACTCGCCGAACCGGGTCGCATCGCGGGTACGGCCGCCCGGGCCTGGCGTTGGGGACCCGAACTGGAGGAGGCTGCCGACCTGGCGGCCGCCGCCGGCCTGCCGGACGACCTGCTGCGGGCAGCCGCCAGCACCCTCGCCCGCTGGAACGACAGCAAGGACGACGACTCCCTCAGCGCCGAGGAGGCCCTGCGGCGGCTTCGCCGCGCCTGACCGTCGTCGCAGCGCCGTGGAGCGGAGGTGGCGGCAACCGGCGGAAACACCGCGCCACCGTCCGCCCCGCCAACTGCCCGCCGGTGGCCCCGCTCAGCCGAGTGGGATCGTGAAGTCGTCCTCGACCGGCGGGGCGACTTCCTGCTCGCGGTAGCCGGTCGCCGCGAAGCACCGGATCCGCAGGTCCTGCGGGGTGACGTCCAGGCGCAGGAAGCTCTTGAAGAACGGCGGGGTGTACGTCACCGAACCCGGTGAGAGCACCTGTGTGTAGATCTTGCGGACCGGGAGCCGGAACCAGGACCTGCCGTGCGGACGGGAGGGCACCCCGAGAAGGGAGGCGACCAGCCGGGTCCGCAGGGTCACCGCAGCCGTCGTCGTGCGCGTCGGGGGAATGCCGAGCCTTTTGGCGATGACCGCCGACGCCTGCTCGGAGGTGAGTGCGAAGAATCGTTTCATCCGCAACCGCCGACCGTAGAGCCCGCCGTAGAAGGCCAGTGAGTCCCCGCGCAGCGGATAGCAGTGGAAATCCTGCTCGGTGACTCCGGCCACCGTCACCCGCGGAATGATGTGGGTGGCGTGCATGAACGCTCCGCCGCCTCCGGAGACGACGTACTCGATGGTGCGGCCGTCCACATCCACCGGATAGTGCTGGTAGTTGTGGATGTCACCGCCGATGGCCGCCACATAGTGGCAGTCCGCGTCGCGGACTATCTCATCGACGGTGCCGCCGCCCTCGATGGCGCACGGATGGTACTTGTCGTCCACGTATATCGGTGAACCGGTCACGAGGATCTTGGGCCTGGGGCCCTGGGAGACGCGGCGCAGCCACTCCCCCTGCTCCTTGTCGATCCCGCCCAGCAGCCCGGTGTCGATGCCGATGATGCGCAGCGGCCCCGAATCGATGGCCCAGTACGGTCCGGGCTGCTCGGACTGTTGCGCGGGGGCCGACCGCAGCGAGCGCGCCTCCGCCAGCCGCTGCTCGTCGGCGGCCGCCGGGCTCTTCCACAGCAGCGTCCGCCACCAGCCGGCCGACAGGACCTTCGGGCGGGCGGCCGCGGGCAGCGCCAGTGCCTCGCAGAAGACCCGCATGAATCCCGTCAGACCGTCGTACCAGTCGTGGTTGCCGGGTATCGCGTAGATCGGCGCGTTGTAGTCCCGGTAGGGCCGGAAGAACTTGGGCCCGTAGTCGTCGGCGCTGCCGACGGGGTAGATCACGTCACTCGACAGCACCGCGAACCGGGAGCCCTCGCCCGCCTCCAGCAGTCCGGGAACCACGGCGTACTGGGGCGCGTCGCCCTCGCCGGTGTCCGCGATGAGCATGAAGGAGTACGTTTCCGGGTCGTCCCGCTCGATGACGAAGTCCGCCGGGACCCCGCGGTCTAGCTGCCCGGCCACCCAGCGTTGTCGTTCCTCGTTGGTCGGGTCACCGAAGAGGGAGGCGAGCGGTCCGTTGCGGGCGCTCCACAGGGTCGCCGGGTTCAGCCAGGAGAGCTTTTTGACCCGCTCCGGCATCAGGCTCTCGAACTGGCCGGGCTCCTGGCCGTGCCATCCGGCACCGGCCGCTGAATCGCGCGAAGAAACTGACACCGGCGCACCCTAGCAACCCCCCGTCCGGCGAACCGATTTGGAGCCCGTTCCCGGTTCGTCGCGAGGAACCGCAGGGAGTGGCGGGGAGCCGCAGGCGGTCGGAGCGGCGGCGCGGGCCGCGTCCGGACAACGTCCGTCCGGGCCCGCGCCGCGGCTCCCGCAGTTGTCACCGTTCGCGGCTACGCCTCGTCCGCGGCGGCGTAGATGGCGGCCACATCGAGCTTCTTCATCCCGAGGACGGCCGACATCGCCCGCTGGGCGCGGCCGGGGTCCGCGTCGTTCAGCAGCTCGTCCATTCCGGCGGGGACGACCTGCCAGGACAGCCCGTACTGGTCCTTCAGCCAGCCGCACGGGCCCTCCTCGCCGCCTTCGGAGAGCTTGCTCCAGTAGTGGTCGATCTCCTTCTGGTCGGCGCAGTTGATCATCAGCGAGACCGCCTCGGTGAAGGTGAACTCCGGACCGCCGTTGATCGCGATGTACTCCTGGCCGTCGAGCACGAAGGCGACCGTCAGCACCGTTCCCGCCGGCCGCGGACCGGCGTCGTTGTAGTGCGTGATGCTCGTGATCTCCGAATTCGGGAACACGGAGACATAGAACTCGGCGGCCTCCTTGCCCTCGGTGTCGAACCAGAGGTTGGGGGTGATCCGCGGCATGGGACTCTCCTCGCTTCGTCGGTGTTCTGCCCTGCTCCTGTATTGACCGTCGCACCGGTCGAAAGTCATCGCTACTCAGGAAGAAAATGTGGGAGCCCGGGTGGCGGGGCAGGGCCCGCCCCGACGGGCCGGTCCTCGACGTTCCCTGCCAAGACGCCCGATAGCGGCGAGGATGGGAGAACGACCTCGTCAGGAGATGCCATGACTGATGCAGCACACCGTCATGCCGGCCTTCGCCGGTCCGCCGCCGCGCTCCAGGCCGAGCTGGTGGCACTGCGCCGGGCGCTGCACCGGGAGCCGGAGATCGGACTGGACCTGCCGTTGACGCAGGCCAGGGTGCTGGCCGCGCTGGAGGGGCTGCCGCTGGAGATCACCCTCGGCAAGCAGCTCTCTTCCGTCACCGCCGTGCTGCGTGGCGCGCTGCCGGGACCTGTGGTGCTACTGCGCGGGGACATGGACGCGCTGCCGGTGCAGGAGTCCAACGACGTGCCGTACGCCTCCGCCGTGGCCGGGGTGATGCACGCCTGCGGCCACGACCTGCACACCGCGGCGCTGGTCGGCGCCGTACGGCTGCTCTGCGAGCGGCGCGACGAGCTGGCCGGGACGGTGGTGTTCATGTTCCAGCCCGGCGAGGAGGGCCTGGGCGGCGCCCGGCTGATGATCGAGGAAGGTGTGCTGGAGGCAGCGGGGAGCAGGCCCGTCGCCGCGTACGCCCTGCATGTCGCCGCCTCGCAGCTGCCCAACGGCTGGGTCGCCACCCGCCCCGGACCGATCATGGCTGCGGCCGACACCCTCACTGTGACGATGCACGGACGCGGCGGGCACGGCTCCAGTCCCCATCTCGCCCTGGATCCGATCCCGGCCGCCTGCGCGGCCGTCACCGCACTGCAGACCATGGTGACCCGCCGTTTCGACGCGTTCGATCCGGTCGTGGTCAGCGTCGGCAGCTTCCACGCCGGCACCGCCGAGAACGTCATCCCGGACGAGGCGGTCTTCGGCACCACCATCCGCTCCTTCTCGCCCGAGGCGCGGGCCCGCGTGCTGGAGGAGGCGCCCCTGGTCGTCCAGGGAATCGGCCGGGCACACGGGCTGACGGTGGAGGCGGTCGTCACCGAGGGCTACCCGGTCACCGTCAACGACCCCGAGGAGATGGCCTTCGCGGCCGAGACGGCCCGCCAACTCCTGGGAGCGGGCCGCTACCTCGACATGCCGCGCCCGGTCGCCGGCTCCGAGGACTTCGCCGTCGTCGCCGAACTCGTCCCGTCGGCCTATCTGATGCTCGGCGCCTGCCCGGCCGACCGCGACCCGTCCACCGCCGCGTACAACCACTCCCCGCAGGCCGCCTTCGACGACTGCGTCCTGGGCGACGCGGCGGCGCTCCTCGCCGAACTGGCGCTGGGCCGGACCGTCAGAGGCTGAGAGCCTGCCGAGGGAATCGGGTGGCGGACCGTCCGCGGCCCGGCAACTCGCCGACGACAGAAGGACTTCGGGTACTCGTCGTCGCGGACGCGGAATTCCGGCTGCGCGGGCAACGGCAGCCATGGCAACGGACGACGACGGCCCCGGAGCTCCGGAAGAGCGACGGGGCCGTCGTAGGACGAGACGAGTACGGGTTTCAGTGCGCCTTTTCGTATGCCTCGCGAACCGCCGCGGGGACGCGCCCGCGGTCGTTCACGTCATAGCCGTTCTCCTTGGCCCAGGCCCGGATCTTGGCGGTGTCCTCGGAACCGGCGCCGGCGAGCTTGCGCGGTCCGCTCGCGCCCTTGTTCCGGCCCACCTTGTGTCCGGCCGCAATGAAGGGGTTCAGCGCTTCGAGAAGAGAGTCGAAGCTGTCAGGGGCGAGGTCGATTTCATAGACAACGCCATCAACGGCGAACGTGTGAGTGGCCGCCTCCGCCGACTCTTTGCCGGTGAGGTCGTCGGTGTAAATGGTTACGATTTTCTGAGCCATAGGCCGCAGATTAGCAGTAATGCGGGGGGTCGTATAGAAATCACTTACCGTCCGCTCACGTGTACGGACGGGTAGCACGACAGAGCGATCCGGTGCTGCGCCCGGGCCGCTATAGGAGCTCCCTCCGGCTCCGCATAGCGCCCCGCCGGGAGTTCACGGACGGCCGCCCGAACTATGCGGGAAGCGCGGGGAGTACGTAGGCCCGCACAAAGTGCGTTTCCACCCGAGCATGGAGCAGATGCCCAGCGATGGCCTTATCGCCTGCTATCGCCAGAACGGCATGAATGTGAACGTCGCCGTCCCGGATCTCCCCCGTTCCGCCGAGTTCGGCGGGACAGGTGTAGTACGTGCGCTGATCCTTCGTGGCATCGGTCCCGGACATCGTCGAGACGGTAAAAGCGTCCACCGCGCCGATCAGGGACACGATGGCCCCGTCCGCGATGCCCGCAGTCGCCGCCTGGTCCGCTATCGACTCCATCAGCTCGCCGCGGCGTACCTCGAATACGTGCATACGATCACTCCCCAGCGCAATGCGGGCTACGGACCCGGAGCCTATCGGCGCGTCCCGCGGCCGCGGGTGGATTTCCTCCATCGACGTGGCCGCACCGCTTCAGGGCTTCTTCCCGCCTCCTCTGGGTCTCTTCCCGGCCGCTTCCCGGAGAATCGGCGGCTCACGCGATCGGAGCGGCATCCTTTTCCGTGCGCCCGCTCGGACCGCCGGACGATTCCCGCCACTCCTCGCGCAACATCCCGAACAGCACGTTGTCGTACCACTCCCCCGCCACCAGCACCGCTTCCCTTCGCCGGCCCTCCTCACGGAACCCGGCCTTGGTGAAGGCGCGGACGGCCCGCTCGTTGCCGCTCCAGGTGTCGAGTTCGACCCAGTGCAGTCGGCAGGTGTCGAAGAGATGCCCCACGAGCAGGCGCAGCGCTTCGGTCCCATGTCCCCGGCCCCAGCGGTCCCGTTCACCGATGGTGATGCCGACCGTGGCCCGCCCCGCGAACGGGTCGAGGTCACGGTAGTCGGCCATGCCGATCGGCCTGCCGCCGACCAGGTCCTCCACGGTGAAGACCCGTGAGTCGGCGGGATCGAGGCCCAGCATCGTGTCGAAGCCGCGCTCCACGGCGACCCGGGTGACGGGGCCGAAGCGCGGATCGCCGCCGGTGGCCCAGCGCACCACCTCCGGGTCGTTGCGCCAGCGGACGTGATGGTCCAGGTCCTCCGCGTGCAACGCGCGGAGTCTCACCAGGTTTCCTTCGATCATCAGCGCATCGTAGATCGCCGCAGAAGCGGGGCACCAACCGCTGGACAGATAGTCGTCGCGCAGATAATCTATGGATAGATTAACCAGTCGAGGAGGCCACCATGTGGGAATACGAGAGCAGCATCGAGACCCGCGCCACCCCCCAGGCGGTCTGGCGGCTCTGGGCGGACGTCGAGAACTGGGGCGCCTGGAACGCCGAGATCGAGAAGATCGAGATCAGCGGCCCGTTCGCACCCGGCGCGCGGATCACGATGACGCCGCCCGGCGACGACCCGGTACTGCTCGTCGTCGCCGAGGCGGTCGAGAACGAGATGTTCGTCGACGAGGCCCGGTTCGGCGATCTGTTGCTGCGGACCATGCACCGGATCGAACGGCTCGGCCAGGACCGGATCCGAGTGGTGTACCGGATGGAGATCAGCGGCGCCGGCTCCGACGAGGCGGGACCGCAGATCGGCCCGGGCATCACCGCCGACTGGCCCGGCACGCTGGCGTCGCTGGCCGCCCTGGCATCGCGGGGCTGATGGCGCCACGGCTTGAGGATCTCCGCAACCCCGGCCGGGGTCCGGCCCGATGGCCCGATCGGTCGGCGACACCGGTACGGCCCGCAGCCCCGGTCCGTCCCGCCGCTCCAGCGGAGCGGCGGGACCGGGCCTCGTCCCCTGCGTCTGCAGCACACGGCCGTTCGCTGCAGACACGGCCGGCCCCGCATCCGGGAGCCTCAAGGAATCAGAACGACCTTGCCGCGGTTGGCCCGCGCCTCGATGATCTCGTGCGCCCGCGCGACCTCGGCCAGCGGGATCTCGGCGTGCACCGCGGGCCGCAGCCGCCCGGACAGCGCGAGCTCCCACAGCAGCTCGCCGTGCCGGTCGTACAACTCCCGCTGGGTGGTCGAGAATCGCGCCATGGTGAGACCGGTGATGGTCTTGGCGCCCGCGAGGAGATCGAAGGCGGAGACCGTGCCACCACCGGAGCCGAAGAAGACCATCCGTCCGCCGGGCGCGAGAGCGGCCACGGCCCGCGGGAGAAGATCACCGCCGACGCCGTCCAGGACGACATCGACGGGCTCGCCCCAGTTCTCGCTGTCGTACAGCACGACCTCGTCCGCACCCTGCGCGCGCAGGAAGTCCGCCTTGGCGGGCGAGCTCACGGCCGCGACGATCCGCTGAACGCCCTGGATCCGGGCCAGTTGGACCGCCAGGTGCCCCACCCCGCTGGCGGCTCCCGTGATCAGGACCGACTCGGCCGGCGCGGTACGGGCGGTGGCGAGGGCGGCGAGGGCGACCTGCCCGCCGCGCACCAGGGCGACGGCCCGCACCGCGCTCGCGCCGTCCGGCAGCCGGCTCGCCATGACGGCGGGCGCGACGGCCAGTTCGGTGTACGAGCCGGTGAAGGTGAGGGACGTGACGCGGTCCCCGACCGCGAAGTCCGTCACGCCGGGCCCGAGCGCGACCACCTCTCCGGCGACCTCCCCGCCCAGAATTCCCGGCAGTGGCGTTCCGCCGCCCTCACCGCGGACCTTGCGTACCGAGGGCAGCGTCACGCCGATGGCCTCCGTGCGGACGAGCAGTTCACCGGGTCCGGCCGTGGGCTCCTCGGCCTCCTCCACGCGCAGCACTTCCGGGCCGCCGTACTCGTAGAAGCGGACACGCCGCATGAACGCACCTCCAGGTCATTGGTGAGCCCAACGGTATCAGAATGTCATTGGGCGCCCCAATGATTTGTTCGGTACGCTGACGGCATGGCCGAAGACCCGTACGCCCCCGCCCGGATCCGTGAACTGCCCAGCTGGCTCCTGGGGCGTGCCGCCGCCCGGGGGCACCACCTGGTCGCCGGGGCCCTCGCCCGCGAGGGCCTGCGGATGATGCATCACGCGGTCCTGTCGGCCGTCGCCGAGCTGGGGCCGGTGTCGCAGGCGGAGCTCGGCCGCAGTCTCAGCATCGACCCCAAGGACATGGTCGCGATCGTCAACGAACTCCAGAGCCGCGGTCTGGTGACCCGTACACCCGACCCCAAGGACCGCCGCAAGAACGCCATCGCCATCTCGGTGAGCGGCCGGCGGCGCCTGCGGCGCACGGAGGCGCTGGGGGACGAGGCGAACGCCGAACTGACCGCGGCTCTCTCCCCCGCGGAACGTGAGCAGCTCATCGCCCTGCTCACCCGCATCATCCAGCCGGAGGAGCTCGCCTGCGACACCACCGAGAGCAGCGAATAGCGCGCCAGGACCGTGCCAGGATCGCGCCGGGACCGTTCTCCGGTCACATCGACGGGGCTTCGCGGGTCATGGATAGGACACCGGGCGACGGGAGAATGTGACCGATGAACGACGAAGAGTTTCTCGCGGAGCGGTTCGAGGCCCACCGCACCCATCTGCGCGCAGTGGCCTACCGCATGCTCGGTTCGCTGAGCGAAGCGGACGACGCCGTGCAGGACGCGTGGCTGCGGGCCAGCCGCGCCGGCACCGACGGTGTGGAGAACCTGGGCGGCTGGCTGACGACCATCGTCGCCCGGGTGTCGCTCGACACGCTGCGGTCGCGCACCACGCGCCGCGAGGACCCGTTGGACGTCCATGTGCCCGACCCGGTCATCAGCAGCGCGGAAGGACTCGACCCCGAGCACGAGGTGCTGCTGGCGGACTCGGTCGGTCTCGCACTGCTCGTCGTCCTGGAGACGCTGCCGCCCGCCGAACGGCTCGCCTTCGTCCTGCACGACATGTTCGCCGTGCCGTTCGACGACATCGCCCCGATCGTGGACCGCTCCCCCGCCGCGACCCGGCAGCTCGCCAGCCGGGCCCGGCGCCGCGTCCAGGGAGCGGCGCCGGCTCCCGACGCGGATCTGAGCCGTCAGCGCGAGGTCGTCGACGCCTTCATGACCGCGGCGCGCGGCGGTGACTTCGACGCGCTGGTGGCGGTGCTCCACCCCGACGTCCTGATGCGGGCCGACATCGGCACCGCCTCCGAGGCCGGCAAGGTCTCCCGGCTCATCCGCGGCGCACGGGAAGTGGCTCAGCAGGCGGTCACCTTCGCGGCCTACGCCCCGTACGCCAGGACCGCGCTCATCAACGGAGCACCAGGGATCGTCACGGTCCCCGACGGGCAGCTGTTCTCGGTCATGGGCTTCAACGTCGCCAACGGCAAGGTCACCGAGATCAACCTCCTCGCCGACCCGGACCGGCTCGCCAAGCTGGAATGGGAACTCCTCGGCGACTGAGCCGGGCTCTCCCGCTCCCGCCGCCCGCCGCCCTCAAGGGGGCGGCGGGCATCAGGCCTGTGCGGCGAAGACGTCGTAGGCGTCCTGGTCGAACAGCACGAACCGGGCCTCGGTCACCGCCGTCTGCGCCGCCCCGACCGTCGCCAGGGCGATCCGTGCCCCGTCCTCCATCGGCCATCCGTACACGCCCGTGGAGATCGCCGGGAAGGCCACCGTCCGCGCTCCCAGCTCGTCGGCCACCCGCAGCGACTCCCGGTAGCAGGACGCCAGCAGGTCCGAACGGTCCTCGTCCGGCGACCAGACCGGGCCGACGGTGTGGATCACCCAACGTGCGGGCAGCCGTCCCGCGGTGGTCGCCACGGCCAGGCCGGTCGCCAGCCCCTTCCCGTAGTGGGACGCCCGCAACGCACGACACTCCGCCAGGATCTCGGGCCCGCCCTTGCGGTGGATCGCCCCGTCCACTCCCCCGCCGCCCAGCAGCGAGGAGTTGGCGGCGTTGACGATCGCGTCGGCGTGCTGTCCGGTGATGTCGCCGAGGGCGAAGGTGATGTCGATCATGAGCCATCCTCCCAGACCCGCGGACGTCCGGGCCGGCGATTTCACCGCCGCCGCCGGGAAGCCGTCCCGTCCGGTCCGCGGAACGGCTCGTGCCGTACCGCCGGGCCGGACGTCGTTCACCTGCCCTTGCAGTCCACCTTGACCTGGCCGACGGCGATGTGACGGTTCGTGTTGCCACTGCCCCAGTCCACGCCCCGGTTGTCCAGGAAGACTTCGAGCCGGGGCGTCGCGATGTTGTACGTACCCCCGTTGACCCAGCGGCCGGGATTCGCGGCCTGGTCGATCTTGAAGTACCCGAGGTGGTCGCTGGAGGACGATCCGCGGACCGCGTAGTGGGCGGGGTTGCCGCCCACCATGGTGATGTCCTTCGACGACGGGACGTACACATAGACCGTGCACGTCCCGCTCTTCACCGAGCCGGTGGAGAACAGCCAGCTCGCGTACTGGCCGCTGTCGGCCTTGGTCGCGGAACCGCTCATCGGCATGGCGTTGAAATCACCGTCGCAGCCGTTGCCGATCCAGCCGGAACTGCCGTACCGCCAGCCCTTGGTGCCGTCCTTGTACGTGCCCTTCACAGTCAGTCCGCCGCTTCCGCAACCGGGACCGATCAGCATGCTGAAGACCGGTACGGAAGCCGCCGGACGCGAGTTGGCGGGGCCCGTCGTGCCGCTGCCGCTCGGCCGGCCCTGCGGGGCGCCGGTGGAGCCGTTCGGCGCCGCGCCGGACGCGCCTCCGGAACTGGCGGAGCCGGAGGAGCCGCCGGAACCGGACGTCTGCGGCGGCCCGTCCGGCAATGCCTGCCGGTTGGTGTTGCCCTGGCCCGAGGGCGCGTCACCCGCCGGTGCGCCGGCCTGCGGCGGACCGCCGGCTGTGGCCTGGGTGGGCGCCCCGCCCGGATTACCGGTCGTCCCGGGCGATGCGGAGGACTGCGTGCCCGGGACCAGGCCCGGCAGCGTGCTGTCGGGGCCGATCGGGCTGCCGTCGGCGAGTTTGGCGGTGTTCTTGGCGGGAGCGTCGTCCGAGCCCGAGACGAGGAACGGCACCGCGACCAGGAGCAGACCCACCACGGCGGCCGCCGCGAGCATGGGCTTGCCCGGACGGCCCGGCACAGAAGCCAGCAACCCACGCGGACCGCTCCCCGTACCGCCCGCGGCCACAGCGGCCGCCTCGGCCTCGCCTTCCGCCTCGCCCTCCGCCGTTGCGGTCGCGGTCGCGGCAGCCGTCGCCTCAGCGGTCGCGCCTTCCGAAGCACTCGCGGCTGCCGCGGCCGGCTCCCGCTCCCCGGTCGCTGCGGACGCGGACGCGGGGACGGTGCCGGTCGCAGGATCCGGCGCGGTGACGGCAGCGGCCACGGTGGCCGGAGCGACCGGCACCGCGGCTGTGGTCGCGGAGGTCGATGGGGTAGCAGAGGTCGATGGGGTCGCGGCAGCGGCGGTCGCGGCAGCGGTCGCGGCGGCCACCGCCGGTATACCGGCACCCGGCATCGCCGCGCCGAGCAGCGCGCCCGCGCCCGGTTCACCGCTGACGACGGGGAGCACGGCGGCGTGCAGCACGGCGGGGCGTGCCTGCTCGGCACCTGACTCCCCGCTCGTCGCCGGACGTCCGCCTCCGTCACCTGAC
Source organism: Streptomyces fildesensis (assembly GCF_016107395.1). Lineage (GTDB taxonomy): Bacteria > Actinomycetota > Actinomycetes > Streptomycetales > Streptomycetaceae > Actinacidiphila > Actinacidiphila fildesensis. The sequence goes on along the minus strand of NZ_JAAIKO010000006.1, from coordinate 230,645 downwards.
TCGTTCTCAGGCGTCCGGGGTGTAGAGGTACTCATGGTGCTGACCTGCTTTCCAGGGTTACGAGGCGGAGAGGTACGAGCCGAGTCGGCCGGTGCATTGCCGCGGCCAGGCGGTCGCGGAGGACGCGACGTCGGTGCCGCAGCGGGCCGCCTCCTCCAGCCGGGAGAGAGTCGCGGCGGGCAGCGATCGTCCGCCGGCGCCGGACGGGGTCTCATGGAGCAGCAGCCGCCCGGGGAGTTCTCCGGTGGCCGGGTGGACGGCGCAGACGAGCAGCCGGGTGCCCGGCAGGATGACGATCTGTTCGGGAGCGCCGCCGCTGTCCGGCGCACCCAGCAGGGCGCCGGTGCGGCGACCGGTCGTGGTGTGGACCGCGTAGCGCCCCACCGCTGCCGGAAGGTACCGGGCGGCGGAGGCTGCGGGCAGCGCGGTGACGGGTTCCCGCACCAGGAGCGATCCGCCGGTTTCCTGCCCGCCGGCCGGATCGGTGCCGGGGTCCCAGGCTCGCAGCACCGGGCCGCGGTACACCGGCAGCCGTCGCAGTCCGGCGGTCAGACAGGCCCAATAGGCCGCGGTCCCCGCGTCTGCGCGCCGCATGCCCGCCACCAGGGCTTCCGGGCCGAACGGATCGGCGTCGCCGGAACCCAGGAAGAGGTGCGCGGCGCCCAGTTCGACCCTGGCCACGTCCTCGTCACGGGCCCGCAGTGCCGGCATCCGGACCATCGCCCGGGATACCGCGCCCGCATGCCGCTCCCAGCGGTCGCCGACCAGGTCACGAAGGGCTGCCCGGTCGGCAGCGGTGCAGGCCGGTACGGGCCAGGACTCCGCCTGCACCGCTTCGGACTCCGCGGCGGGAGGGGAGAACGAAGGCGCACTCACCGGGAGTGCCGGCGTCGAGGATGGCAACACTGGGAGTGGCGACACCCGGGACGGCGTCGACGCCGGGGACGACGGGACCGGTGCGGCCGACCGGACTACCGGTGCGGCCACGGCAGCCGCAGATGCCGCAGCGGTCGCGGGACCGCCCGTCGCGGCTACCGCGGGCTCGGTCACGGACGCCTGTGCCCCGCCGAAGGAGGGCACGGTGGCGCTGCTGGTCGTCAGGGGTACCGGCGCCGGGGGTGTCGCCGCTGCCTGCCCGTCCGGCTCCCGCGCCGGCGACTCCCCGCCCGTGAGGGGCACGGAGTTCGGCGAAGCCGTCCGGTCCGGTGCGACGAGCGGCTCCGCCGTCGAGGCCAGGACGGATGCAGGCAGCTCGGATCGTCCTTTGCTCCGGGCGTTCTCCAGGCGATGTCCCACGGACAGGGCGGGAACGACGGTGCGGCCCGCCGTCGACACTTCCTCCCGGGTCGCTGCACCGCCGGTGGCGGACGGCGACGCGGCCGGCTGGGCGCTCAGCGATGCCTGGGATGAGGCGACCTGGGCGACGGCCGCAACTCCGCACGTCGCAACGGTGACCGAGCGGGCCGCCACGGCGGCGGCCGGCTCGGCCACCGTTCCCGTGGGAGGCGCGGCAGCGGAGGTCGGCAGTGGTTCGGGCGCTGTCCCGCGTTCCGGCCGTACCGCCCCGGTGACGGCGGCGGCCTCGTTGCGCGCGGTCGGGAAACCGTGCCCCCTCGGCTGGTCCGCCGCGAGGGTGAACCGCCGGCCGGACGCCAGTCGGCGCAGCGCGTGCCGGTCCTGGAAAGTGAAGGCGCCCTCGGCCGTCAGCAGGGCGTGGTCGCGGAAGTCCGGTTCCAACGCGTCCAGCACATCGGTCAGCGCCAGCCAGAACGTCGCGTCCTGGGCGGACTCGGTACCGGCCGCGGACACGACGACCACCGCGGTCTCCGGGTTCACCGGCCGGGCGCCGAGATCCGTGGGAAGCCCGTCCCCGGCGCCGAACCACAGGCCCCAGCGGGTGAGGAGGACGTTCCAGCCGTCGCCCAGATCGAAGGTGCCGTCGCCGATGGGGCGGGCCCCGCGGATGGGCGGGCTCCGCCAGGACATCGGCGAGTCCGGCGGGCGGATGCCGTCCGCACCGACAGGGGCGCAGGACACCGACTCGACGAAGGGGCGCCAGAGCGCGGCCCCGTCGACCCCGCCGACCAGCACCTGCGTCCGCCGGACCGCCGTCTTCCGCGTCGCGCTCTCCGCTGCCTCCGGTGCGGCACTGGTGGTGGACGTGGCGAGGGGCAGTCCCGTCAGCACCTCGATGTCCGCGCCCAGCAGGTCCGCCACCTCGTACGCGGCCGGGAGCAGGTCCCGGTGGTCGGCGGGCGCCAGCCGCAGGGCGGTGCGGGACCGGGCCGGCAGCGCAGCGAGCAGTTCGGCGAGATCCCCGGCGGGTACGGGGCGGCTGCGGGCGCTGCCGACGAGCAGGGTGGGGCGGTCCGCGTCGGCGGGCACCGCGAAGGCCAGGTCGCCCGCCGCCGCGGCGGACGACTCGGCGGGTCGCAGAAGCAGGCCCGCGGGTATCTGTTCGACGACGCAGCCACCGACGTCACGGGTCCCGATCCTGGCGATGTCGGACTGCCAGGCCGGGGCCGGGTGCCGCCGGCCGAGCGGCGCGGGCGGGAGACCGGGGGCGCATTCCCACCAACCGCCGCCGGGAGAGGCGGGGTCGGGGACGAAGAGGGTGCCGCCGGGTGTCACGACCGCCGGCGCGTCGGGCGCCACGACGGTGAGCCGCCAGGCGTCGGCGAGTTGCTGGGCCGGCGAGGCATGGCCGGGCCGCCCGGCCGCCGCTCCGGACATCACGAGCCGGACGCGCTCGCAGCCCTCGTCCGTCAGCCGCCGCAGTGCCGCGCCCAGCGCGGGCCAGAGGGCGTCGGCCGCCGTATCGGGCACGGCGACCAGCACCGTCGGCAGCCCGGGCACCGGCTCGACGCGGCCGGCCAGCGCGATCAGCGCGTCGGTCTGCTCGGCTGCGGCCCCGGGGTCGCACAGCAGCACGGTGCTGCCGAGCCGATGTGTGCCGGGTGCGCACGCTTCCGGTTCGCCGGTGCCCGGGCCGGTGGCTGCCAGGGCGACCGCGGTGGGTCGGCCGATCGCCGGGGCGGGGGCACCGGCGGCAGCGTCCGGTGTTCCGTCGGTTCCTGGTTGCGGCCGCTCCGCCGCACCGAACCAGCGCGGCAGCGCGGGACATCGCGGCGTCATACGACGCTCCGCGGTCCGACGCGCGGGCGGCAGCCGTGGCGGCCAGTTGTCATGCGTGTACTCCGATGTCCGGTGCCTGCGATGGTGTGCGTACGACCGTGCGCGCGGCGGATCACACTTCCGTCAAGGTGATCAGCTCGTACTTCCGTGGCTCCAGCGCGCCGTTCGGCCCTGGGACGTACCTCGTTCGCCACTCCCGCCCGGTGATCCGGAGCCGGGCACCGGGGAGGAAGGTGACCTCCCCCTCCCCGTCGATCGCGGAGAAGGGGTGGATGTCCCGCCCGTTGGCTCCGTTCGGCGTGATCTCCAGGAGCACGCGGTGCGTCATGGGCAGCAAAGGGTTGTCGGTCGCGAAGCCCAGCGCGACGTCATGGTCGGTGCTGCTGCTCGCGATGCTGCTGGTCGTCACGGTGTCGCCGGAATAGGTGAACATCAGCGAACCCAGGACCCCGAGTGACGTCGTGTCGGCGCCGGCCGCCCAGTCACCGCGCCACAAGGGTCCGGCGGTGGCGCCGGGAAGGATACGGAGCGCCTCCACGGCCATGTCGGCGTGCAGCTTGGCCTCCTTGACGATGCGGGGCAGGAGTTCGTCGACCCTCGCGTAGAGCTCCGCTTCGAGCCTGCCTCTCGTCACGAGGTCGGTCGCGGGAGCCGCGTGGAAGTCCCTGATGTTCTCGGCCACGGCCCGGTCGTGGAAGAACATGCTGGGGAGCTCCGGATCCGTCCCCGCCAGTTCCTTGGCCACGAAACCCCGGAGCTTGAGGCGAGCGGCGACCGAGATCGAGTCCAGGAGCGGAACCCTGCTGTCCGCGCCAAGTTGCCTCTCGATCGCCAGGTTGATCAGCGTGTGGTTGCTTCCGGTGTACGCGAGCAGCGCGATGATGTGCGCCTTGTTGAAGGTCACCACGAGGTCCGCCGCATCGAGGTGGTGGGCGGTGAACCAGTCGGCGAGTTCGGTGTTTCCCGAACTTCCGGGGGTCACGCTCTCCTCGAACAGCTCCCGTGTCAGATCCGTCGCCAGCTCCAGCGGATCGTCCGCCTGGGGATCGAGCGGATCACGCTCGAGCGCCAGGAACCCTTCGGGGCTGTGCGCCGCATCGCGGTAGAGGAGTTCGTGCGGCAGCAGGCCGTACCGCCAGGGGATCGGGTCGGGGTTGTCCGGTCCCAGCCGGTCGGCCACGGGTATCTCGCGGAAGGTCCGCATGTCGAAGGCCGGTCCGAGCGCGCTGAGGCTGCGGTACATCGACGCCGCGTCGGTCAGGTCGAACTTCCGGCCGCCCTCCCCCTCGAAACCGGCCATCTGCGCGCCGCGCAGGATCTCGTACAGCGAGTGGTCGTTGTGCAGGCGCATCCAGCCGATGAGGCCGACCAGGAATTCCGCCTGGGTCGCGCCGCTGACATTGAGCCACTGGAACGCGCTGAGCATTCTCGTCGTGGTGCCGGACAGTCCCGCGATCACGGGGATGCCGCGCTGCTCCATGTCCCGGGTCCAGCGGGACTCGGCCAGCGTGTAGTAGGCCTCGCCTCCGATCGACCTCAGCGGCAGTTCCGGCCCCGAGACCGGAAGTCCGTTGATGAACGGCGGGAGGTCACCTTCCCGCGGCCGCATCCGCGCCTCCACCAGGACCGTCACTTCGTGGAGGGTGAAATGGCTCTCGAAGGCTCCGGGCAGCTCCACCGACGCCCGGTACCTCACGTTCACCGCCCCCGGCGTATCGCGCATGATCTGTTCGATGTCGGGCAGTCCGTTGGGCAGTCGGGGGACGGTGGCGAGTTCGGCGGCGGCGAGGTCAACCCCGAGAATGCGGACCAGCTCCTGATGGTCCTGGAGGAAGCGCAGTTCCCGCGCGCTGAGTTCGGCCTTGTGCCGCTCCAGTTGAGCCGGTGTGAGCTTCCCGGAACCGAACTCGTGGTCGTCCACCGGGCGGGCCGTGCGGTATATCTGGCTGAGCACCATCTCGACCAGGCTCGAGGTCGCACCGTCCTTCGACAGGATCAGATTGCCCAGCGCGAAGGGATCGTTGGCGAACATGTAGGCCTGCCCGGGGAGCGCCCGCTCCAGGAAACCGTGGAGGTTCTCCCGCCGCGGTCCGTACAGCTGCGCCCGGTAGGACTTCAACGCGTCGACGTCGAGTCCCATTCTTCCCGCGGCGGCCCAGTCCTCGGTCCTCATCAGTTCGATCAGGGCCTTCTTGAACCCGCGGTCCTCCGCGGGAGTTCCCGCGTTGGAGGCGTAATAGGCGGCGTTGTAGAAGGCGGTGAACTTCTCCCGCGGATTTCCGCCCGTCAGCATTTCCACGACATGGCCGTCGGCGAGACCGGTGCGCTGGATCTGGCCCGCACTGCCACGGTCATTCTTGAGGAACGGCCGCAGGGATACGGCCGCCGACGCGGTACCGAAGAACTCGTCAAGCCCGTTCTTGAGCCGTGCGAGGGCCTTGGTGACCGGCGAGTTGGTGTCCAGAGCGGGGCCGGCACCCCTGCTCAGCCGGTAGGCGTGCTTCGCGACCCGGGTCTCGAACGACTCGGCGGCTGCCTTCCAGCCGGGAAGCTCGACGGCCGGCCGCCGGGGGAAGAGCCGTTGCAGGCCCTCGCCCTCCCCGCCGGGCAGCATGCCGAAGTCACGGCCCGACGTGCCTTCCGCATGGTCGTGGTACAGCGACTCGTCGTACTGTCCCTCACCCCTGAGCAGCATGCCGTCACCGTCACGGACGTGCGCCCACACGCTGTGCCGCGACGAGTCGTCGGGCAGCGGCGGGGTGGTGTCGCCCTGCGTGATGTCGTGAACGGTCCGCTGCTGGGGGTCGATCAGCTGGATCCGCCCGTCGGCGGTGTGCAGCACCGTGACGGCGTGCCCGACCTCACCGTTTCCGGCGACGAGCACCAGAGCACGGGTGCCGGGGCCGCCGTCACGGACGAGCGTGCGGACCTGCTCCATGCCCTGGGGGCCCTCGCCGAAGTGCCAGGCGGGACCCTGGAGCTTGCTCAGGGACCAGACGGCGAGCCGCTCGGGGCTGCTGCCGGGCAGCGTGCCGGCCGCACGGGGGCGGCCGTCGAGGGTGTCCCAGAGGGACAGGTTCGCTTCCAGACAGTTCGCCCGGTCCTCGGTGGGTGCGACGAAGCGCAGCAACTCGGAGGTGACGTGCGGCAGTTGGCCGTCGGCGAGGTTCAGCGAGGCGACGTGGTCGTTCAGGGCACGGTGCTGTTCCGGGGTGGGCGGCACGAGTCCGCGGTCGATGAGTCCCCGGTCGCCCTGGGGGGCGTCGGTGTACGGGCGCTTGGCCGGTGGCGTCTCCTGCGACGGATCGGTGTGCGCGTCCGGGTCCGCGTCGCGGAGTCGCTTCGTGCCCTGTGGGTGTTCCGGGGCTGCCGTGTCCTGGCCGCCGATGATGGCGAGGAACGTCTCGTCGGCGAGGGAACCGGGACGGGTGGAAACCGTCGTGGAACCGGGACCGCCGGTCTCCGTCGGCAGTTCCGAGGAGAGTGTGCTCATGTTCCAGACACTGCCGAGCAGGCCGTCGGAGGAAACGGTGTCCGGAACCGGTTCCGCGACGGCGCCCGGGACGGGGTCCGGGTTCGCCGGCAGGTCGTAGACGCCCATGTAGAGGGAGTCCACATCGCCGTACTCGATGAATCGCGTGCGGTTCGTCAGGAGTCTGGAGGCGTTCGGGCGTCCGGCGCCGTCGGCGACCTTCACCTGACGCATCGCCCCCACGGGCTTGGGGTCCTCGATGATGGTGCTGTGGTCGGTGGCGTCGTTGAAGACGCCGATGCCACCGTCCCGGAGAGCGGAGTTGCGGAGATCGGAGCCGTGCGCCACGAGGATCTGGACATCGGCGGGAGTCCGCTCGTTGACCGCGCGCCGGTTGTTGTGGTCCTGGCAGATCTCCAGAGCGATGGTGCGATTGCCGACGGTGAACGTGGCTCTGTCGGTGACCTGACTGCCCGCGGCGTTGAACCCGTTGTAGAGATCGTTGGCCAGGGCCTGCGCCTGCCGCTTCCGGTCCTCCTTCCAGTCGGCGCGGTCCTCCCGGCCGGGGGTATAGCCGTCGACGTCGAGTCCCTCCCGCATCTTGGTCGTTTCATGGACCAGCCGGCCGTTCAGCACCGCGGACGATCCGGCCTTGATGACGATGCCGTTCCCGGAAGGGTGCGGCTCCGCCCACACCGTCGACCCGGGAATGATCAGAAGATCCGGGTGCTCCCGGCTCAGGGCGACCATGGACGTAATGATCATTTCCTTCTCGCCCAGGGTGAACGGGATCTTCGGGCGCTTGAAGTACCACTCGGGGGCGGTGAACAGCCCCAGAAGGGCGTCCGGGTCGGCCTCCGACCGCTGCCGCACCAGAAAATCACGGTGCGCCTCGCGGACCCGGTCGCTCAGCATCTCGATGCGGATGTCGACCTCGGTGGCCGTGCTGGGCAGTCGTGTCATGACGCGGTCGTGCGCGGCCTCCGACTCACGGAGAAAGGCACCGTTCCGGTCCGTCATGGCGCCGGCCCCGTAGACGGCGATCCGCTCGAACCGCCGGGCAGGACCCGGATCGGGGGCGAGGGACGACCGCAGTTCGAGTGTGAGGTTCCTGCGGACCTCGTCCACCGACCCCCGCAGCCCGGCGACCGCGCCGGAACGGTCGCTGACGACGGCTGCTCCGGTGAAGTCCCGTTTCGTGCTCTCCCAGGCCTCGATGGCCTTCTGTACAGTGCCGAGCCTGCTCAGCCGGTCCTGCGGAGTGATTGTCCGCTCCGATCCGGACGGTGCGTGGTAGGCGTCGAGAGCGGCATCGATGTCCCGCAGTCGCCGCGACCTCAAGGAGCCCGAAACCTCCGAGGACGCCTTCCACTCGGCGGTGGACGGCATCCTGGGCGGCGTGCTGACCGACGGGTTGTCCCGGTCCGTCGCACCGAGCGGCCCCTCCCGTCCTTCGTCGCCGCCCGCGTCCGCCACGTGGTGCGGCGACGGGTCCCGCTCGGGGAAGTCGCCGTGTGTGGGGAGGAATTCCAGCCGGTCGGGCGCGGGCGGGAGGTCGGCGAGACGCCCGGTCTGGCCGTCGAGGAGCACGACACCGTTCTCGTCGTGGACCACGTTGAAGACATGCGCGACGGGATCGCCGGCGGTCCCGACCACCACCATGCCCCGGGCCCCGGGCCCTGCCTGGTGCATCGCCGCCACGACCTCCGCGTACGAGGTGACGGTGACCGGCGGGCGGTCCCGGTAGTTGGCCAGGTCGTGGGCAGGGCTGAGCTCGCTGGGCGGGGCCTGGTGGCCGACGCCCTCGGACAGCGACAGATCGGTGGCGATCGCGGTCAGCAGACAGTTCGTCCGGGCCTGCTCGATCGTGTCCCGGAACGGGTTCACGCCCGGCAGCCACGGATAGTGCCGCTCCACCAGCCCGGCGCGGGTCAGCTGGTCGGACGAGCCCCCGTGCACGACGCGCTGCGTGCCCAGATCCGGTTCCGCTCCCACCGTCGGCACGTGGTGGCCGCCGGACACGGCACCCAGGAGGTGCTGGGCAGCGCCGGGCAGGTCGTGGATGCCCATGTCGAGGTTGCGCACGTCGGCGTACGTGTGGAACTCACGCACCTCCGTCGCCGGCCTGGCATTCCCCGGCGGCCGCGGGAAGTGCACCATGGCCTCGTCGTCGACCCGGTGCACCGAGCGGACGGCGCCGGCCGTGTTCCCGGAGTGGTCCGAAGCATCGTTGTGGACGGCGATACCGCCCGCCCGCAGGGCGGAACGGGTGAGTGCGGCGCCGTGCGAGACAACGATCTGGAGATCGGCCTTCGGGGCTGCGCTCAATTCGTCGAACGCCCGGTTCTTGGCGTGGTCGAGGCAGATCTCGACGGTGATCGTCCGGTTTCCGACGGTGAAGGCCGCCGTGTCGGTGACGCCGGATCCCGCGCGGTTGAAGTCATGGGCGAAGTCCTCACCTCGCTTCTGCGCGACGGCCGCCCGGTCCGGGCCCATGGTCCGGCGGGTATCCCGGTCCGGCGTATAGCCCGTGACGTCCATGCCCTCGGACTTCTTCGTCGTCTCATGGACCAGCCGTCCGTTCAGCACAGCGGACGTACCGGCTTTGAACGTGGTGTCGCCGCGGAAGACCTGCCCGTCGGTGGCAACGCTCCCGGGCGTGCCCGGCTCGGACCACACCGTCGATCCGGGCACGATCAGCAGCCCGGGGAGTTCCGCGCTCAGGTTGAGCATCGACGTGATGATCATTTCCTTCTCCCCGAGGGTGAAGGGGATCTCCGGTCGCTTGAAGAACCACTCGGGCGCGGTGAACAGACCCAGCAGGTCCTCACCCGGCGGATGCGCCTCCTGCTTGCGCACGAAGTCGGCGTGGGCCTCCCGGATCCTGGTCTCCAGCATCCGGACCCGGATGTCGGCCTCGCGGGCCGAGCCGGGAAGCTCCTGCCTCGCCGCCTCGTAGTCCGTCCTCGACTCCCCCAGGAACGTCCCGTCCCGCTCGGTCATGGCACCGGCGGAGTAAACGGCCACCCGGCGGTACTCCACGAACGGCAGGGGGTCGCCGGCCTGCGGACCCCGCAGGTCAAGAGCCAGCCGCACCCGCGCCGCGTCCACCGAGCCGCGCAGGTCCCGGACCGCGCCCACCCGCTTCTCGGTGATCTCCTCGCCGGTGAACGTCCGGTGCTTGTCCTCCCAGCTCTCGACGGCCGTCTGCAGGGCGTCGAGCCGGCTCCGGCGCTCGGACGGTGTGGCCGACGGGGCGGCGTGGAAGGCGGTGACGGCGTGGTCGAGGGCGGTCAGCGCGTCCGGCCGGGACGCCAGCGCCACACTCGACGAGCTCTTCCACTGCTTCTCGGACGGCACCTCCGCCGGCCAGCGGTTCTTGCTGACGATGGCGCCCAGTGGCCCGCTTCCGCCGTCCGGTACGCCCTCATGGTGCGGGGTGGTCGGTTCGCTGAAATCGCCGTGGGTGGGAAAGAACTCCAGCCGGTCGGGGGCATGCGGGAGATCGGCGAGAAGGCCGGTCTGGCCGTCGAGGAAGACGATGCCGTTCTCGTCGTGAACGACGTTGAGGACGTGCGCGACGGGGTCGCCGGCGGTCCCGATGACGACCATGCCGCGCGCGCCGGGGCCGGCCTGGTGCATCGCCGCCACCACGTCCTCGTACGAGTGCACGGCCAGCGGAGGGCGGTCCTGCCGGTAGTTGGCCAGATGGTCGGCCGGACTCAGCTCCGCGGGCGGCGCCTGGTGGCCGACGTTCTCCGCCAGTGACATGTCGGTGGCGATCGCGGTCAGCAGACAGTTGGTCCGCGCCTCCTCGATCGTGTCCCGGTGCGGGTTCACGTCCGGCAGCCACGGATACCGTTCCGTCACCTGCCGGATCTGCTCCTGCACGGAACCCTTGAACACCACCTGCCGGTCGCCGAAATCCGGCGCGGGGTGCGGGGAGTCCGGGTGTGTGGCGCCCACCTGGTCAGGGCTGTGGAGAGCGGTCGGTGCCGTCGGCTCCTCGCTGGTGGTGTGGATCGGGGCGGGGGCGTCCTGGTTCTCCCCGAGCTGGCGCTTGAGCGTCTGGTGGTAGCCCGTCGCCTGCTCACCGTCCACGCGCCGGGGCCGCTCCGCATCGAAGGTCGCCGGGTCCACTTCCAGCAGTTTGTACGAGCCGAATTCGGAGAGCCCGTCGAACGCCTCGTGCTTGAAGGACTCCCCCAGCACCTTTCCGTCCGGGCCGAGTTCTCCGTCCGCCCGGAGGGAGAGCAGTTCGACCCGCCGTGCCCACTCCTCGCGGGCCGACGTGTTCGCGAACCAGTCGCCGGGGTCCTGGAACATGCCCCGGGGCTTGCCGATCCCGGCGTAGGTGCGGTGGATGCTGTCCGTGTTGATGTCCTGGTGCAGGGCGAGGGAGTTGACGACGACGTCGGTCCGGTCCTTGTCGACGAAGTACTCACCCAGCAACCGTTCGGCCGCGAACAGGGAGAGGCCGCCCTGGGTGTAGTCGATAAGCACCACGCTCTTGCCGAGCGGGATCTCGGGGACGAACTCGTCGAAGTGAGCGAACAGCATGTCCCGCTGTTCGAGCGTCAAGGGAGCCGACGGTATGCGCTGGGGCCCCTGCAGGAACGCCTGGTACTGGATCGAGCCGGGGCTCTCCGGCCCCGGGCGGAACGCCGACAGGGGTATCGAGTGGGCCTGGGTCTCCGTGGTCGCGTGCACCTGAAGTGCCGCGATCACCGCGCCCGGACTGCGTCCGAGCCCGATGTAGACGTGCTCTTCCGGTGGATACGTCTCGGTGATCCTCCTGGCGAGCCCTGACACCGCCTCCAGGACCCGCTCCTGCGCCTCGGCGTGCTTCGCCGAGGACTGGGCGGCGAGTTCCGTCCTGAACTGCCGCGCCTGATCAGGTGTGTAGACGACGGGAGCGTCCCGCGCGGTGTCGTAGAGGAAGTGGTCCAGGGCGTCCCGGATACCACCCGGCGGCAGCGCGATGCCGTGTTCCGCGAACCAGTCGGTGACCTTGTCGGGTGTGAGGCCCTCCGCGCCGTTCGGCCCCAGCAGTTTCACCGTCGCCGAGTCCTCGTAGCTCTGCCACGTGTATTCGCCCGCCCTCGGGCCCTCGGTGGGCACGTAGTAGCGGCCGGCGATCCGCAGGAGCGGCGGGGCCTGCACCGGGGGCTGAACGGGGGGCTGCACGACGGCGACGTCCGGCGTCGCCGTGACGACGGGGGTCTGGGAGTGATCCTGCGGCGTGGTCACATCCGGCACGTGTGCGGTCTGGGTGCCCGGCAGGGCTCCCAGCATCCTGGTCGGCGGTGGCTGTACGGCGGCGGGGGGCTCGGTCGGTGGCGTGGTGGGCGGCCTTGTGGGGTCGTTCGCCGACGTCGTGGCCACGGAGACGGGCGCCTCGGTTTCCGGCGGCGCGGTGTGGTGATCGTCTCCGACGGCGAGGTACTGCAGCTCCCCCGACTCGGTGTCCGGCTGAACCCGGGGGGAATCCGGCGTCCCGTCCGGATTCCCGTCCGGGGTTCCATCCGGCGTCACGTCCGGGTTCAGGTCCGGCGAGGAGTCCGTCGTGGTGATCGGCGTCGGCGAGCTCTCGCCGCCCTCGGACGTACCGCTGCCGGTGCCGGTGCCGGTGCTGCCGGGAGTCTCCGCGGCGACGGGGGTGCCGCCGGGCTTCTCCTGCTGTCCGGATACGGTCCGGCCCGCGTTCCCCGGGGTTGCGGTCGTCGGGGTCGTAGGAGTAGTCGAGCTGGCCGGTCCGGAGGCCGTGGGAACGGCGATCGGTGCCGCCATGACGGGAACAGGAGGGCTGCTCTCCCCGTCGCCCTTGTCCATCGTGGAGTCATCCGCGCCGGAATGAGCGTCCGGCGCACCCCAGTACTCCTCCCAGTCGCTGTCCGTCACTTCACTGAGGGGAAGCACGGGGAGCGTCTCGTCGGTCCCCGTTCCGGTGGTGGAATCGCCGGTCGTGGTCGGGGCCTGTGTCGTGGTCGTGTCGCCGCCGGTCGTCGCGGCGGCCGCTGTCCCGCCGTTCCCGGAGCCCGCCGTGAGCCCTGTGGGAGGGGTACCGATGCCCGCTGCCTGCGGTGATCCGCCGAACACCTTCTCGTGGAGCCCGACGCCGATATGACTGCCGGCGGTCTCCGCCAGATGCCCGAGCCGGCCCCCGACCACACCGGAGCCGAAGGTCAGCGCGGACGATTCGAAGGTGTGGTTCTCGCCGAAGATGAGGTTGTAGGTGCCCTCGGCCAGTACCTGGGTCACGCCCTCGGTCAGGCCCTGGCCGAGGTGATTGCCGAACGAGCGGGCCAGATCGCGGGCGAGCGTGTCGGGCACGCCCTTGCTCAGCGCCTTCATCAGGTCCTTGCCGATGACGCCTTCCAGCCCGGCCAGCGAGGTACGCAGAGCGGCGGGCAGCGTCGACTTCCCGAAGTTGCCCAGCAGTTCTCTCGCCCACTTCTCACCTGCTGCGCGTGCGATCTCCCGCTCGCCCGCGGTGCCCAGCCGGTCGGCGAAGGCCTTCCCGACGTTCCTGGTGAGCGCGTTGGCCGCCGCTTCGCTGAGCGGGCCGTTTCCGCGGGTCAGCGCGGGGCCGAGGATGTCCCCCAACTCCTTGCCGAACGCCTTGTTCCCGAGGGTGTTGCCGACCGTGTTGCTGATCTCCCTGGAGATGTTCTTGCCGAAGAGGTTGCCGAGACCCTTCCCGAGCAGCCCGCCCACCGCGCCCATCGGCAGCGTGATCAGACCCTGGATGGCACCGAACTTCACCGCTTCGATCAGCGACTTGGTGTCGAAGTGGTCCCGGGTGCCCTGCAGCAACTGGATCCACTGGACCATGCTGTCCATCGCCGCACCCATGCCGATGCTGATGACTTCGTGCAGCAGGATCTGGCCGAGGATCCTGGCCAGCATGTTCTTCATGAAGAACTCGACGACGGCGCGGCTCGCCAGATACTCGAGGATCGAGGCGCCGCCGGTGAAGAAGGCGAGCGCGAGCGCGATGGCCAGCTCCAGCATCAGTTCGATGCACTGAGCGATGATCATGTACTTGGCGTACTGGATCTGGGTCGCCGTGTCCGAGGTGAACTCGGCGATCATGGCGGCCTGTCCCGACATCGACTTGATGTAGTCGATGCCGGTGCTGTTCAGGAAGGGCGCCATCGCCTCCCGGTACTGCTGCGCGGCCGGGCCGCTGAACGAGCCGGCGGTGTAGGACACGCAGTCGTTGAGCATCTGTGGCAGATCGTTGAGCCGCTTCTCCAGATCCCGGTGCACGCCGGCGAGCGCGAACATCTTGTCCTCGTTGCCGTCGGGCATCTTCATGCCGCTCAGCACTTCCATGAAGGACTTGAACTCCGACGGGATCTGGATCGCCACTGGGTGCTACTTCTTCCCGCTGTGGTGCGGCATGGCACCGTTCGCGTTGTTCTGGGTGTGCTGCAGCCGGGCGGCCCCGTCGAGAACGGTCTGGGCACTGGATTCGACGGCGGTGCCGTAGCCGGTGACCGCGTCCGCGAGTGCGCGTCCCGACTGGTCGTACTTCTCGCGGAACGCGGCGCCGATCTCATCGGTGCCCGCGTAGGAGGACCAGCCCTGGACACCCTGCGTGAAGTCTTTGATCATCTCGTGGACATAGGCGGACACATCGCTCGTCGTGACGGCCCCCGCCTTCATGCCGTGGGTCGAGGCGTTCAGGGCGCTCATCGTTCGTCCTTCCGGTCGGTGGGGAAAGGGGCTGCCGGGGCGGCGGGTTCGTCGTCCTCGGTGATCTCGTCGGAGAGTGCGGTGCGTGCGGGACCACTGCCCGAAGGGGGCCGGACGGGCGGGGTGGTCATCCCCTCCGCCCGCAGCGGTGCGAACAACTGCTCCCAGTCCAGGCCGCCGCCTCCAGCACCGCCACCACCGAGCTGCTTCCCACTCAACGGCTGGAAGGCCTCCAGCACCTGCTGGGCCACCTGCGCGCGGGCGTCACCGATCGTCTGCATGAGCACGGCCGCCAGTTCGGCGGACGGCATGGTGCGGTACTTCGTGTTCAGGAAGCGCAGTCCCGTGATACCGCCCTGTGCGTCCACGGTGACCTCCACCGTCCGGTCCTTGCTGGTGGAGGTGACCGCTGCGCTCTGGAACTCGCGTTGCAGCTCCATGATCTGGGCGCGGCGCTCCTCGAACTCGGCGAGCGACTTGTTGATGCTCTCCTCCATGGAACTGCCCACGGTGGTTCCTCCTGACTGCGGGTGCGGTGGGGTGCGGTTTGTGCGGTGCGGGGTACGGGAGGTGCGTGGGTCAGCGTCCGATGACGGCCGGTGCGCCGCCTTCGTCGGTGCCCCAGACGTCCTCGTCCGCCGCCAGCCAGGTGACGCGTTCCCGTTCGTCGCTCTGGGTTCCGGCACCGGGGGCGCCGCCACCGCCACCGCCCGGCGGCATCATCGGCATTCCGGATCCGGAGGTGGTCGCCGGACGGGCTCCGGCCTTGAGGGCGGCGGCCTCCTCGGCCGCCGCCAGTGCCGAGCCGGACGCACGCGTCGACGTGGTGCGGACCGCCGGCCCGCCGGCGGTCTCGCCCGGCGCGCCGGCCGGCCGCGATGACAGTCCGCTGCCGCCTCCCAGGCCGGGCGGCGGATGCGAAGAGCCCAGCGGGATCGGCGTGTTCAACGGTCCGCTGCGGTGCATGGAGTCCTGCAGCAGTCTGGTGGCGTTCGACGGTGTGGTGGTCACCCGGCCGTCGGGAGCCGTGGTGTAGGTGCTGCCGTCCCGATAGGTGGTGGTCACCGTGCCGTCCGCCAGCTTCTTGGTGACCGTCCCGTCGGAATAGGTCGTCGTGGTCGACCCGTCGTTGCCGTGGCGCACGGTGGGACCGCCCGGGTTGCCGGCCGAACCGTCGTCGGTGGCCCCGAGGTGAGTCGTGGTGCTGTGGCCCGACGGGTCCTTGGTCGTCAGCGTGCCGTCCTGGGCGAGGACAGTGCTGCTGCCGTCCTTGTGGTGCGTGGTGACCCTGCCGTCCTGGCCCACCTCGGCCGTGCTGCCGTCGGCATAGCGGATCGTCGAGGTGCCGTGCTGCAGATCGGAGACGGTCCTGGTGCCGTCCGGGTCCGTCGTGGTGACGATGCCCTTCGGGTCGATGGTGGTCTTCGTCCCGTTGATGTGCGTCGAGGTCGTGCTGCCGTCGGCGTTGTAGGTCGTGGTGCCGCCGTCCGGGTTGTGGACCACGGTTCCGGGTGGCGGGCGGGTGACCGTGCTGTGGCCGGACGCGTCGGTGGTGACGAGCTTCCCGTCCTTGGTATGGGTGGTGCTGCTGCCGTCCTGGTAGTGCGTGCTGGACGTGCCGTCCTTGGTGATGGTGGTGCGGGTGCCGTCCGGGTAGGTGACGGTCTCACTGCCGTCCTTGTGCAGCACCGTGGTGGCACCGTCCGGGTTGACGGTCGTGGTGGTGCCGTCCTTGGCGATCGTGGTGGTGGTGCCGTCGGGGAACTTCGTGCTGCGGGAGCCGTCCGCCGGGTTGTACGTGGTCTGGCTGCCGTCCGGGTTCCGTACCGTCCGCGGACCGCCGCCGCCCGGATTGAGGGGGTTGCGCGGGTCGGAGCCGGGAGGGATGTGCGACTGCGCCGGCGGGGGCGGGAGCAGCACGTTGGGACCCCCTGCATGGGTCTGCCCGTTCCGCTCCGTCGTGATCTGACTGCCGTCCGGCTTGCGGACGGTCACGCTGCCGTCCGGGTTGTGTGTCGTGGTGCTGCCGTCGGGGTTACGGGTGGAGGTACTGCCGTCCGGGTTCTTGATGGTCTGACCGGGACCGCCGGGCGGCTTGATGTGCGAGGTCACCTGATTCGGCGGAATGTGGCCGCCCTTACCGCCTGGATCGTCCTTGTCGCCCGCCCCGCCGGACCCGTCCTTGTCCTTGGTGTCGTTGCCGTCCGGGTCCTTCTTGTCGTCGAGAGTCCCCTTCGTCACGTCGTCGGCGAGGTCCTGGGTCAGCGTGTGGATCACGCCCGGATTGAATCCGCCGCCCGTGACGGAGCTGCCGTCGCTGATGTCGTTCCAGGCATCGTTGAGCGCGGACAGAGCGATGACCACCTGGGCGTCGAGCTGCGCCTTGATGTTCAGTTTCCAGCGATTGACCGCCTCGTCCGCAATGGCCTTCCAGGTGGCCATGTCACTGAGCTTTCCCCATGTCGTCGTGGACTTGAACGTGCTCTCGCCCGTAGTGACGAACGTGCCGTACTGGATCTTCCCGGTGTTGTTCGCATTGACCCAGTCGACAATTTCGTTCAACAGAACAGTGGTGGTGTTGGTGGGCAGGTAGTGGGCACCCGATGTGCCCGCCGTCCCGTCCGGCAGCGTGGAAGCCACTGTCGCCTTGTCGGCTTTGATCCACTTGTCCCATGCGGTCTGGAGGGTCTCCACACAGGTGTGCAGGGCGATCTGCGCCCGGATCAGCCCGTCCCCCTGCAGCGTGAGGCTTGAGTACGAGGGGTCGGTGACCGAATGGTTGGTGGTGGTCCAGCCGGTCGGCTCCAACTGCTTCTGGTAGCTCTGATAAGCCGTGTCGAGTTCGTCGATCAGATGGGCGAACATTCCTGCGGCATTTCCCCGCCAGGCCGATTCCGGCTCACCCAGGCTCTTGGACCAGGCCGCGAGAGTGTCCGCGTGCTTCCTGAAGAACTCTCCCGCCCGGTCGAAAGCCCTGGCCGTCTTCTCGAAGCTCGTCAGATCGACGGCCGCGGTGTCGTCCACGATGTAGTCGAGGCCGACGGAGAATCCCTTGGTGGTGTACGGAGCGCTCTTGAGCTTGGCCAGTGCGTTTCCGTACCCCCAGTCGTAGACCCCCGCTATGCCACCGTTGCTGAAGTCCTGGCCGCGGGTCGCCCCGCTGAACGGAAAGTCGACCGTGATGTATTTGTAGGTGGGTTCGAGGAGAGTCACACTCCACGCCCCGTCCGGTTCGTCGCAGTACTTCAGCGTCAAGGTGTGGGAGGTCGACGGCGAACTCTTGGAAATGTTCACCTTGAGCCACGGGATCTCGCTGCTTCCGGGTATCTTCCCGACCTCCTCCCGGGTGGGTCCGACGAAGCCGGTGACCAACGCGACCGCCCCCTCCCAGGTGTGGGGGTCGGCGGGTGTTTTCTCTGCCATGACGGTGCGTCTCCAGAAGCAATGCGGAACAGGGCGGAAGGACCGGGCCGGTGGTGTTCTACGGCTTGGTCACCGGCGGCGGTACGGTCGGCGGGACCGTCGGCGGCTGGCCCTTGGGCACGAGGTCCAGGTCCACGTCCTTCATGCCTTCCAGGAATTTCTGGCCGTCGATGGAATCGAGGTTGTCGCCCTGGGCTTTCAGGTATTTGTCGATCGTCGCCAGGAGGTCCTTGTTGATGTCCCTGAAGAGCTTCTCGTGCGACGTCATGACATCGCCGACGGACTTCGCCACCGCCACGGTGTTCGCGATCAGCGCATGGCCGACGATGCCCCCGCCGTCGTTTCCCATGTACCCGATGTTCAGGGGCGGGGAGAGATGAACCGCCTTGGTGTCGGCCAGCCGCTCGGCCACGTGAGGCATGGACGCGATGCCGTCGCTGGTGTCGTCCTGGATCGCCTTCAGATCATTGGCGAACGGCATCAGGTGGTCCTGGAGGAAGGTTTTCAGGGACGCCCCGTCGAAGTGCGTCAGGTTTACGGCCTCTGCCACGACTTGCTCCTGCTGGTTGTCCGGACCCCGCTGACAGGGTGGGGGAAGGGGGGAGTCGGGTGCGGCGCCGGCTGTCGCCACGGGGGCGGGCGGCGGCCGGCGCCGCGGCTATGGGGGACCGGCGTCAGCCGATCTTCACGGAACTCCACATCTGCTGCAGGCTGTTCTCGGTGTACTTGTAGCTGTCCGAGATCTGGCCGAGCAGACCGGCGTGCGAGGTGAGCATCTGCTCCAGTGCCTTGACCGCGTTGTCCCACGCCTGCTGCTTGCCGGTGTAGGTCTCGGCGTCGGTACCGGACCAGCTGGCCTTCAGGGTGCTGAGTTCCTGGTCGAGACTGGCGATGGTCGCCGCGATGGCCTTGGTCTGCTGGACCATGTCGTCGGCGGAGTTGTTCATGGAGCTGTAGTCGACGTGGATGAAGCCGTCGCTCGTGTTGCCGGCCATACGGGGTCTCTCCTCGGTGAGCGTGCCCGCGGTTCGCGGGCACCGTGCTGGGGGAACGATTCGTCAGGAACCTGATTCGGCCGGGGTCAGCCCTGGCCGACCGGAGTCGGGCGATCAGCCCGTGATGGCCTTGAAGGCGGCCTCGGACCGGCTGAACGCCGAGTCGATGTCCTGGTTCGTGGACCCCTGCTGCTCGTTGTGCTTGGCCATGGTCTGGTTGAGCGTGTCGACCATGCTGTCGAGGTTCCGCAGGATCACGTCCACCTGCTCGTCCCAGGCGGTGAGCAGCTTCTGGAAGCCGCCGCCGTCGGAGCCCTGGTAGCCCGAACCGAGCGTGTGCTGCGTGGAGTTGACGTCGTTGCGGATCCGCATGATGCCGCTGAAGGCCTGCTCCAGCGCCGCGATACCGCTGCGGGTCGACGCGACGGACGACTTCTGCCCGTTCATGATGTTCTCTTCCGCCATGGAGGAGTCCTTCCCTGAGTCGGCACCGCTCTGACGGGCGGTGCTGAGGTCTGAGGTCTGGCGCTGCACATCTGACATGCGGAGTCGCGATGATCAAACATGTGACCGGGGAGAGTGCCGCAGGAACCGTCCGGTTCCACCGTGGCGCAATATATCCGGCCGAACTTCGACAACGTCTGATATCTGCCGTTCGTCAACTTCCCTTCCACCGGGCGTTGGTGCCGCGGCTCGGGTCCTGTACCGGGTCAGCCCCGGCACCCGGTGGAGAGAGGCGGAGCCGTCACCGTTCGCGCGGCGACAGCCGGATCCAGCGTCGGTCCGGTGGGGAGCATGGCCAGCAACCGGGACGGCACCCCCTGAGCGGCGGTCCCGTCGTAGCCCAGTGCCTTGGCCGTGGCCTTCGACGCCAACCGGTACTTCACTCCGGTGTCCGTGACCAGGTACGCGGTGGATCCGATGCTGCCGCCGCCCGCGCCCAGCGCCTGGACGAGTGCTCCTCCCCCGGCGGACACCGACACCTGGTCCACCGGCAGGCAGGCCGGCGCGGTACCCAGTCCGGTGGGCACAGCGACCGTGGTGACCGCGGCCCGCGCATCCGGCACGACGGTGAGCCCGACACGGGGATTGGCCCCGTCCGGCAGCACCGTGACGCACAGTCCGTCTCCGTCCGCGGGTGCCAGCAGCCGGGGAGGCACCGCCGGCAGCCCGTCCGAGGCACTCGGAACCGTCGTCCCCCCGGTCGCGGGCGGCACGGCGCCCGCCAACTGGTCGGCGCCCAGCGGCAGGGCCGTGGCCGGCCTTCCCGCGTAGGCGTGTTGTGTGGTCCGCGGGTCACCGAGCACCAGGGCCGCCACCGTCGCGGACACCGGCCGCAGTCCACCCGTGGTCATCAGGTAGTACTGCTCCTGGCCACCGGGCGGACGGACCAGGAAGACCTGCCCGACTCTCGTCGCCGCTCCACCCAGCGAGCGCCCGGAAGTGCCACCGCCGGAGATCTCCGGCGCCGTCAGATCGGGGCCGGCCGGCACACTGTCGAGGAACGCTCCGCTGACCGGGCGGGCAGGAGCGGACGCGTAGCCGAGTGCCTGTGCCGCGCCGTGGGCCGTGTCGAGCCGCAGTCGCTGATTGCGCCACAGGACGTACCGGGCACCGTCCGGAGCGGACACCAGCAGTGCCTGGTCGCCCGGGTCCCGGCCGGCAGCCACCGGGTCGGGACCGGAGCGCGGAGTCCCGATCCTCAGTGAGGTCCGCGCGAGCGGGGTTCCCGACGGGTCCGCGACCGTGGTGGCGCACACGAACCACATGCCCTGATTGAGATCACCGGGCGCGGGCAGTGCTCCCGGCGCGCCGGCGATGCCCATCGGCAGTCCGTGCGGCAGCCCGCTCAGCGACCGGACCGTGACGGTCCGCACCTTGGGCTGCTCGCCGAGAATCAGCCGCACCGAGGCGTAGTCCGTGACGGGCCGCAGGGTGCCTTCGATCAGCAGGTACCGGTTGCCGGTCTCCTTCTCCACGATCAGCGACCGGCCGTCTCCGAACGACTGGCCGCCGCCGGGCGAGAGCATGCCGTACAGCCCGAAGCCCACCGAGAGCAGCAGCGACACCGCGATGCCGACGCCCAGCCCGCGCATGGTGCGGCCCACCGGGCTCTCCGGGGCGTCCGGGTCCGCCCGCAGCATGCCCGAAGTGAGCCTGCCGACGACGAACATGTGCGCCTGTACCTGATCACGCCTGGACTGCATGATGTCCCTCCCCCGTTGTCGTCGAAGCCGTTGTCGTCGGAGCCGTAGTCGCCGGAAGCGCTGCCGTGGAACGCACTGTCACCGGATCAGCTGCCGAGGCCGCGGAGTGCGCCGAACGCGCCGAGCACCCACAGCGCCAGCGGCAGCAGCGCGACGGCGGCGATCGAGTGCAGCAGGTCGGCGATCCGGCCCCAGTACGGCACCAACCGCCGGCCGGGCACGGACCACGAGGCGATCGCCGCGGCGGCCGCCACCGCCAACAGGACGCCCACCAGGACCGGTCGCGTGCCCGGGGAGATCGCGGCCGACGCGACGCAGGCCATCAGCAGCCCGCCGGCCAGTCCTGGCAGCAGCACCGCCAGCCGGGACCACGCACCGCCGATCCCGCGTGCGTGCAGGAGCAGGACCAGGGCCAGCACTCCGGCCGTGATCAGGGCCGGGAGCTTCGGGTGGTCCAGCAGCAGACCCGCAAGGCAGCCGCCGCAGACCAGACCGGCCGCCGCGAACAGGGCCGTCATCCACTCCTCGGCGAGCGCGGCACGCACCACGACCAGTTCGTTGCTGTGCGGATCGATGCCCTGCTGCAACTCCTCGGCATTGGTCGGCAGCGCCGGCAGTCGCAGTCCGGAGAGCCGCGCGGACAGCGCCGGCACCAACGCGCCGAACACCAGGGCCAGTACGGCCGTCATGCTCGCCGCATGGGACGCGGGAACCTCCATCAGCAGCATCAGCGAACCCCACGCCACCCCCGCCAGGGCCACCAGAGCCGGTGCCGTCAGCAGGGGCACATACGCGGCC
Source organism: Streptomyces fildesensis (assembly GCF_016107395.1). Lineage (GTDB taxonomy): Bacteria > Actinomycetota > Actinomycetes > Streptomycetales > Streptomycetaceae > Actinacidiphila > Actinacidiphila fildesensis. The sequence continues at coordinate 208,914 of NZ_JAAIKO010000006.1, read as the reverse complement.
ACTGCCGCCACCGCCAGTACGGCGCCACCCGCTCCGGCGGCGGAACCGGCCAGCAGCTGGGCTCCCAGCAGCTCTCCCACCGGCGCCTTCGCCGCGCCGCCGGACGGCAACAAGGCACCGGCCAGGGCCAGATACGGCGCCGCCATCAGGCCGATCGCCGCACCCGCGGCGGAGTCTCCCACCGCCCGGCTCGCCGTTGCGGCGCCGGCCAGCACGACGATTCCGGCCACCGCCGCCACCGCGGCACGCAGTTGCCGGTCGCCGCCGGGCAGCGCGAGCGCCAGCAGACCCGCCGCCAGCACCGCCATCACCACAGCGCGGAGCACCACCCGGCTGCACCGCGCGTCCCAGGCGTTCCCACGGGCCCGCATCGTCGTGGCGACACCGTCGACGAGGTCGTCGAAATGTACCTCGGGCAACTGCTCGGCGCGAGGCCGCAAGTAGAGCACTTCGCCGTCGCGAAGTCCCAGCGACTGTGTGGTGCTCTCCTCGTCCAGCGGCTCGCCGCCCAGCTTCTGGAGTACCCAGCCGCTGTGTTCGAGGCCACTCTCCGCCAAGTCGTCGCCACCGTAGGAGACGAGGGCAGGCAGCAGGTCGGCGATCGGGACCGCGACGGGTACTGCCAGGTCAACGACCCTTTCTGGGGTGCGGACCGTCAGCCGGCACAGGCCGGCCACCGTGGATTCAGTCATGGGAGCGCCACACTTCGATGAGGGGTTGTTCCGAGGATGAGGAGGCACGTTACCGCTGTGGCGTTGCCTCACGATCACCTGACGATCGGACAGCATCATGACAGAGCGGTGATTCGAGACCCTAGCTCGCCATCGGGCGCACTCCTGACGTACGGTCTCCCTGAGCCGTGATCGGGAAGGGGTTCCCCGGATCGGCTCAGCCAGACCAGCCCGTCGTTCGCAGTCCGCCGCCACGCCATGGGAAAACCCGTGACGCGGAGATCCCTGGACGATCGATCGTCGTGCGAAACCAGTACGCAGATGGCTTCGCCCCGCGCGTGAGCGCCTTGGCAGGACAGAGCCCCGATCCGTAGGAGTCTTCCCCTTTGAGCACGGTTCTGTTCCGGCGGCCTGCCCGGCGCCGGGGTCCCGACATGCCCCAGGGCGAGCTGAGTCTGCAGGAGCCGCCGACGCTCCCGGAGGCCCAGCCGAACTCCTCGGCGATGTGGATGTACCTGCCGATGGGACTCACTTCGGTCGCGATGCTGCTGATGTTCGTCCGCCCCGGCGAGGCCACCGTCATGAGCTACATGGCGATCGGCCTGATGCTGCTCTCCTCCGTCGCCATGGTCGTCGGCCAGTTGGTGCGCACCTCCGGAGACCGCAAGCGCCGGCTGCGCGGCGAGCGCCGCGACTACCTGCGGTACCTGGCCCAGACCCGGCGCCGGGTCCGGCGCACCATCGGTGAACAGCAACTCGCCCTGGCCTGGCGCCATCCCGAGCCGGCCGGACTGTGGGCCCTGGTCCGCACCACCCGGCTCTGGGAGCGCCGGCCCACCGACGAGGACTTCGCCGAGATCCGGGTCGCGGTCGGCGACCAGCGGTTGTCCGTCCGGCTGGCACCGATGTCCACCAAGCCGGTCGAGGACCTGGAACCGCTGTCCGCGCACGCACTGCGCAGCTTCATCCGGGCCTACGGCACCGTGCCCGACCAGCCCATCGCGCTGTATCTGCGGGCCTGGTCACGGGTACTGCTGCGCGGTGACGAGGCGCAGAGCCGGGCCCTGGTCCGCGCGATGCTCGCCCAACTCGCCGTCTTCCACTCGCCCGAGGATCTGTGGATCGCGCTGTGCGTCAGTGACGAACGGCGCGCCGAGTGGGACTGGGTGAAGTGGCTGCCGCACACCCAGCACCCGGGCGAGCAGGACGGCGCGGGCCCCGCCCGGTTGGTGGGTGCCACCCTCGGCGAGTTGGAGGACCGGCTCGGCGCGGACTTCACCGCCAGATCGCCCTTCGACCCGGAGGCCATGCCCGGCAGGGAGGAGCCGTACACCGTCCTGATCGTCGACGGCGGCAAGGTTCCCGGCGGGCACCGTGCGGACGGCCCCGGCTACCGCAACACCGTGGTCATCGACCTGTCCGGCGAACTGTCCTGGAAGCCCGGCCGCACCACCCTGCGGCTCCAGGTGGACGACGGGACGGTGGGGCTGGTCCGCACGGACCGCGAACGCAAGGAACAGACCACCGACCTGGGCCGCCCCGACGCGCTGGGACCGGTCGGCGCCCGTGGCCTCGCCGCCCTGATCTCCCCGTACCGCGTGGGCATCAACACCGATGCCGGCGAGCCGATGGCCGCGGACACCGAACTCACCGCCCTGCTCGGCATCCCCGATCTGCGGCGGCACGTACCGGCCACCTTGTGGCAGCGCCGCGCCGAGGGTCCCGACCGGCTCAAGGTGCCCATCGCGATCGGCGAGGACGGCACCGCGGTGGAGCTGGACATCAAGGAGTCGGCGCTCGGCGGCATGGGACCGCACGGCATGCTCATCGGCGCCACCGGATCCGGCAAGAGCGAACTGCTGCGCACGCTGGTGCTGGGCCTGGCCCTCACCCACTCCTCGGAGACACTCAACTTCGTCCTGGTCGACTTCAAGGGCGGCGCCACCTTCCTCGGACTCGACAGCCTGCCGCACACCTCAGCGGTCATCACCAACCTCGCGGACGAGAGCGCGCTGGTCGGCCGTATGCAGGACGCCCTGCACGGTGAACTGATGCGTCGGCAGGAGCTGCTCCGCAAGGCCGGGAACTACACCTCGGTTCTGGAGTACGAGAAGGCCCGCGCCGCCGGGACACCGCTCGCCCCGCTTCCCTCGCTGTTCGTCGTCGTCGACGAGTTCAGCGAACTGCTCGCCGCACACCGGGAGTTCATCGAACTGTTCGTCATGATCGGACGGCTCGGGCGCAGCCTCGGCGTACACCTGCTGCTCGCCTCCCAGCGCCTGGACGAGGGGCGCATGCACCAACTCGAGAGCCATCTGTCCTACCGGATCGGACTGCGCACCTTCTCCGCGATGGAGAGCCGCGGCGTTCTGGGCGTCCCCGACGCCTATCACCTGCCGCCGCAGCCCGGCAGCGGCTACCTCAAGAGCGGAGTCGAAGCCCTCACCCGCTTCCGGGCCGCCTACGTGTCAGGACCGCACCGCGGCAGCAGGGCCGGTGCCATTCCACCGTCACGGGTCGCCGGCCAGATCGTGCCCTGGACCACCTCCTGGACGGTCCCCCGCGATCTTCCCTCGACGCCCGACCCGGACCCGGATCCCGTCGGACCGGAACCCGACAACGGGGAGACGCTGCTCTCCGTCGCACTGGAGCGGCTCGCCGACGCCGGACCGGCGGCCCACCAGGTGTGGCTGCCGCCGCTGGGTCTGCCACCCACCCTCGACCAGGTGCTTCCGCCGCTGGAGCCCGACGCCGCACACGGACTGACCGTCTCCGATCCCCAGGTACGGGCCCGGTTGGTGGTCCCTGTCGGCATCGTCGACAAGCCCTTCGAGCAGCAGCGCGAACTGTTCACCGTGGACCTGTCGGGAGCCGGCGGCCATGTCGGTATCGCGGGCGGTCCGCAGAGCGGCAAGAGCACCCTGCTGCGCACCCTGATCTCGGCTCTCGCCCTCACCCATAGTCCGCGCGAAGTGCAGTTCTACTGCCTGGACTTCGGCGGCGGCACCCTAGCGGGGCTCACCGGCCTGCCGCACATCGGCGGCGTCGCGGGCCGGATGGACACCGAGCGGATCGGCCGCACCGTCTCGGAGGTCACCTCACTGCTGAACCAGCGCGAGCTGTTCTTCGCCGAGCGCGGGATCGACTCGATGGCCACCTACCGCCGGCGGCGCGCGGCCGGGGAGTTCCCCGAGGAGCCGTTCGGCGATGTCTTCCTGGTGATCGACGGCTGGTCCACGTTGCGCAACGACTTCAACGACCTGGTCTCCGTGGTCAACGGGGTCATCGGCCGTGGCCTCAACTACGGCGTGCACGTGGTGATCACCACCGCCCGCTGGGCCGAACTCTCCCCCGCCGTCCGCGACCAGACGGGTACCCGCCTCGAACTGCGGATGGGCGACCCCATGGAGTCCGGCATCGACATCCGCAAGGCCGCCGCGGTTCCGCGGGTACCCGGCCGGGGGCTGACGCCCGACAAGCTCCACTTCCTCGGTGCGCTTCCGCGCATCGACGGTATCGAGGATCCCGAGGACCTCTCCGAGGGCGTGGCCGCGTTCGTCGAGGCGGTCGCCGAGAGCTGGGATGCCCCGCCGGCCCCGCGGGTCCGGATGCTGCCGACCTCACTCAGCGCCACCGAAATGCCCGCACCCGACGGCGATCTGCGGATGGCCATCGGGGTGGACGAGGATCTGCTCGCCCCCGTGTGGCACGACTTCGCGGACAACCCGCACCTGATCGTGGTCGGCGACAACGAGAGCGGCAAGACGTCCGTCCTGCGGCTGGTCGCCAAGGCGATCACCGACCGCTACACCCCGGCCGAGGCCAAGGTCCTGGTGGTCGACTACCGCCGCGGTCTGATCGACGCCGTTCCCGAGGAGTACCGGCTGGGACACGCGGTCTCCGCCGACCCGCTGCGTGACCTCATCGACGGCACCGGCCGGGCGATGACCACCCGGCTGCCCGGCGAGGACATCACCCCCGCCCGGATGCGGTTGCGCGACTGGTGGACCGGGCCTCGTATCTTCGTCCTGGTCGACGACTACGACATGATCGGTTCCACCGCCATGCGCAGCCCGTTCGACGCGATCCTGGAGCATCTGCCGCTCGGCTTCGAGGTCGGACTGCATGTGATCGTCGCCCGCTCGGCGGCCGGCGCGGGCCGCGGCCTCAACGACGCCCTGCTGCGCCGCATGCAGGAGGTCAACACACCCGCCCTGCTGATGTCCTGCCCGGCCGCCGAGGGATATCTGTTCGGCAACGTCAAGCCGCGCACCCTGCCGCCGGGCCGGGCGCTGCGGATCGCCCGCCGCAGGACGACGATGGTCCAACTGGCGCTCCCGGACGCTCCGCAGGAGCCGGCGACCGCACCGTAGGAATCCCGGGACGCCCGGCCGCCGCTCCGGCGGCCGGGCGTCCCGGTGTATGTGCTCAGGCTCCGAAGGTACCCGGCCGCCAGCGGCGGGCACGGCCCCGGGGAACCACGGTCATCAGCACCACGGAAAGCACCAGTACACCGGCCGCACCGCCCGCGACGAGCAGCGCGGTGTGCCGCGCACCGCCGCCCACGACCGCGGCAGGCACCGCTACCGTGCGCGGCCCGACCGCTCGCTCGGGGCGCGCGCTCGGCGGCTGCACCGCCGAGACCGCGGCGTACACATCCAGCGCGGGCTGCGCTCCGGGGTACGCCGTCGCCAGCAGCCGGTCCCGTACCCCGGCCCCGGTCAGCTCCGGGTGGTACGAACGGACCAGCGCCGCCGCCCCGCCCACCACGGCTGCCGCTTCCGCGCTGCCGGACGCCGTCCAATGGCCGCCGCCGCGCGGTCCCACGCTCACCATTCCGTCGCCCGGCGCCGACAGATCGGCCCGCTCCGGCACCGGCGCATTCTGCGGCCTGACGCCCTCCGGGCCCGTGTCGACCACCGAGAGGACCCCGGGCAGCGCCGCCGGATACGCCGGGGCCGGTGCGGCGTCCGGTGACGAGGTCTCCGGCGCGGCGGGGGCCACCACCAGGGCGTCCTTGTCCACCGCGTGCCGCACGGCGGCCCGCAGTGCCGGGGTCTCCTTCGACAGCGCCGTTCCGACCACGATGACCTTGGCGCCCGCGTCGGCGGCCGAGGTGATACCGGCGGCCAGCCGGCCGGCGTCCGGCTCCCCGCGATCACCCGTACCGCGCACCGCGAGGATCCGGGAGCGCGGCGCGATCCCGGAGAATCCCTGGCCCGCGCTCGGCCGCGCGGCGATCAGACCGGCCAGGAACGTACCGTGGCCGACGCAGTCCGTACCGGCGTCCCCCAGCGCGGACACCTGTCCGGTGAGGGTGGGCGCGGTGCCGGACACACCGGTGCCGACCACCGCGACCGTCACTCCAGCGCCTTGGCCGAGCTTCCACACATGGGTGAGATCGAGGCTCTGCTGCGCCCAGGGAACCGCGCGGGCCACCGTCGACGAGGCAGCTGTGCACGGCTTGTCCCGGTCCACCGCCGTCGGGACGGGCGGGAGGTCGATCCCGTCCGCGGACGCCACGGACGGTACGGCGGCGACGGTCAGCAGGACCGCACCGGCGGCCGCGGCCGGCCAGCGGCGCTGCGCGAAGGGGCGCGGACGGGCGGGGACGGTGGCATTCACGCAGTGTTCCTCGGGGTCGCGCCGGTTGGCCGGTTCCGTCCGGCCGCCGTTCGTACTCATCCGCCGACTCCGTGCCGGGCACCGGCCGGCGGAATGTCCTTCACCAGCAGCATGCGCAGATCCTCGACATCGGGCTCCGCCAGCGCGGCCACCCGGCCCGCCTGACGGGTCATCATCGCCTCGACCGTCTGCCGCGCCAGCCGGGCGTTGCCGAACGATCTGCCCCTGGGCGCCGCGTCGAAGAGTTCGGTCAGCACGGCCGCGGTTCCCGGAGCGCACTCGTACCCGTTGGCCAGCGCGTGGTCGCGGACGATGGTGACCAGTTCCTCCGACGTGTAGTTCTCGAACTCCACATGCCGGGTGAACCGCGACGCCAGACCGGGGTTGGACGCCAGGAAGCGGTCCATCTCCTCGGTGTAGCCGGCCGCGATCACCACCACCTCGTCCCGGTGGTCCTCCATCAGCTTCAGCAGGGTCTCCACCGCTTCCTGCCCGAAGTCCGAGCCGCTCCCCGCTTCCGGGGTGAGCGCGTAGGCCTCGTCGATGAACAGGACACCGCCGCGCGCCCGGTCGAACGCCTCCCGGGTCAGCTGCGCGGTGTGCCCGATGTAGCGGCCGACCAGGTCCGCCCGGGACACCTCGATCAACTGGCCCTGCGGCAGTACCCCGAGCGAGGCCAGCAGCTCCCCGTAGAGCCGGGCGGTCGTGGTCTTGCCGGTGCCGGGCGGCCCGGCGAACACCAGATGGTTGCTGATCCGGGGACCCGGCAGCCCGGCCTCGGTCCGGCGCTTCGTCGTCGCCAGCAGATTGACCAGGTCCGTCACTTCGCGCTTGACCGCGGCCAGACCCACCATCGCCTGGAGCCTGTCCAGCGGTCCGGGCCCGGCGGTTCCGGCGGTGTCGTCCTCCGTGGAGACCCCGACGTCCTCGGCCACCAGGAGCGTCAGGTCGCGCTCGTTGGCGTCCGGCAGTTCCGCGAGCCGGAACGCCTGCCGGTCGACCATCTCCTCGAAGGTCTTGCGCGCGGTCCGGCCGTTGCCGAACAGCGCGTCCCGCGGGATCCGGTCGAAACACACCACGAGCGCCTCACGGGCGGACGGATCCAGTTCGTAGCGGTGCGCGGTGCACATGCTGTCGACGATGGTGACCAGTTCGTCGGTCGTGTAGTCGACGAACTCGATGCTGCGGGTGAACCGCGAGGCGAGTCCCGGGTTGGACGCCAGGAACGACTCCATGTCGGGGCCGTAGCCCGCGGCCACCACCACAACGTCGTCGCGGTGGTCCTCCATGAGTTTGACCAGGCTGTCGATCGCCTCCTGGCCGAAGTCGGCGCCCGAACCCTTCCCGTCCGAGAGCAGGGTGTACGCCTCGTCGATGAACAGCACACCGCCCAGCGCCCGGGTGAACGCCTCAGTGGTCTTGATCGCGGTGCCGCCGATGACCTGCGCCACCAGATCCGCCCGCGACACCTCCACCAGATGACCGGAGCGCAGAACGCCCAGCTGCGCCAGGATGCTGCCGTACAACCGGGCGACCGTGGTCTTGCCCGTGCCGGGCGGTCCCGCGAACACCAGATGACGGCTCATGGGCGGCAGCGGCAGACCCAGGCTCGCCCGGCGCTGCGCGAGCCGGTTCAGATTGATCAGTGTCAGCACCTGCTGCTTGACGCCGGCCAGGCCGATCAGCGCCTCCAGTTCGCCGATCGGACCCTCGGTCGCGCGCCCGGGAACCGGCGCGGGTGCCGTCCCGGCGGGCAGCCGGCCACCGCCCGCCTCCCGCGCGGCCTCGGGGGTGCCCCAGATGTCGGGAACTCCGTTGCCCGAACTGTCGAGTTCCGCCACGACCAGCCGTTCGCCGGCCACCGTCTGCCGCAGTCCGCTGTCCCGGTTCTCCCGTACGGAGCAGGCGGTGATCGTCACCGGCCCGGTGCTCTGCACCCTGATCCCGTCACCGTCGCTCGTCGACACCTCGCATGCGGTGAACGAGGCGCGGCCGCCGGCCGCGACCAGCACTCCGTGGGTTCCGGACCTCTCCACCCGGACGCGGGTCGCCGCGACCTCTCCCCCGTCCTCCACCAGGACGCCCCCGGCCACGGCGCCCTCGACATCGCAGTCGCGCAGCGTGACCGTGCCGGACGACCCCACCGACACCCCGAAACCCTCCGGCGCGCGCACCACGGTGCCGGCCACGCTGAGGGTGCCCTGCACCTCCACCCGGATCGCCGCTCCGCCGGACCGGTCGATGCTGCTGTCCTCCAGCCGGCCGCGGCCGCCGGCCGTGACCTCGACCCCGGGTCCCGCGCCGTCGGATATCCGTACGCGGCGCAGCACCGGAGCGGCGCCGGACCGGACGCGGACGGCCGCTTCCCCGGCTCCCTCGACGTCGAGTCCGTCGAACTCCGCGGCCGACTCCTCTTCCAGGAGCACGCCGACCGCGGCACTGTTCTGTACCCGGATCCCGGTGAACACCGGCGAGGACGGTCCCGCGACCCGGATCGCCGCGCCCTCGGCGGTGTGGAACACACACTCCTCGAACGTGCCACGGGCCCGGTCCGTCACCAGCAGGCCGTGGCCGCGGGTGCGTTCGCTCCGGCAGCGCGTGAGGTGCGGTGCGGTGCCGGCGGTGAGGACGAAGCCGTGGCCGGTGGTTCCGGTGACCGACACGTCCTCCAGGACGCTGCGGCCGCCGGAGGTGATGTAGACGCCGACCACCGCGTCGTGCACCTCGGTCCTGACGACCCGCAGGGCGCTCTCGCCCTCGAGCGCCACCGCGGGTTTCTCGGTTCCCGAGATCCGGCAGTCCTCCACGACGCCCTGCGCCTCGCCGTTGGCGAGTATGCCGTTCCCCCGGGCGTCGCGGAGGACACAGCGGCGTACCGTCGCGCTGCCGCGTTCGGCGATCACCACACCGGAGGTGCCCAGGTTCTCCATGACGCAGGCTTCGAGGTAGCTCTCCGCGCCAGAGGTGATCACCACGGCAGCACCGGTCGAGTTGGAGATCCGGCAGTCGCGCAGTGCCAGCGAGCCGCTCGCACGGCTGAGGATCGCGGTCCAGGCGGAGCCGGTGATGTCGCAGCCGTCCATGGCGAGCTGGCCGCGCGGTGTGTCGGCGACCGGCAGCTCGGCATCGTAGCCGCGCAGTCCGAGGTCGGTCAGCTGGACGGCGTCGGTGAGGAGAGTGAGGGCGGTTCCGTGCCGGGGGGCGATCTCCACCGTGCCGGGACCCTCGGCGGCGAGCAGGGTCACCGAGCAGGTGATGGTGAGCCGTTCCTCGTACTTGCCCGGGAGGATCCGCAGTACGGCTCCGGACCGGGCCCGTTCCAGGGCCTCACCGATGGTGCGGAAGGCATCCGGCCGGTCCGGACCGACGGTGTGTACCTGGCGTGACACGTTGGATCCTCCCCGGCCCTCGTGCCCGGAGGCAGTGCGAGGGCAGGCCGGTGCATGTAGTTGGCGTAGAGACCGTCCATCGGTCGCAGGTTTCCCCCTGCCGTCCCGGCCGGTCGGACGGCCCCCCGGCCGCGACCGTACGCCGGAAGTGCGGCATGTGGCGTTGATCAGCCTATCGTCCCGGCCGCCACGAACCGAGCACCGAACCGGGTCCCGGGCGCGCCCACCCGCGCGGGTGGACACGGTCCGTAATTCGCCAGGCAGTGCCAGGGTCTCGCCAGAAATCCGCATCCCGGAAGGCGTCAGAGGTTCACCGCACTGGCCGCGTCGGCCGCCTTGGGCCTCACCGGCCTCACGGCGGTTGCCGCCCCGGCCCACGCGGTCCCGGCGGGTGCCACGACCGCCTACGTCGCCAACGCCAGCGACAACACGGTGTCGGCGGTCGACACCGCCACCAACACCGTCACCGCCACCATTCCCGTCGGCTTCGGCCCCCAGGGCGTGGCGGCGGCACCGGACGGTGCGCATGTCTACCTACCCAACGTCAGTTCCAACACCGCGTCGGTCATCGACACCGCCACCGACTCCGTCGTCGCCACCACACCGGTGGGCTCCAGCCCGACCGCCGTGGCGGTCACCCCGAACAGCGCCCATGTGTACGTCGCCAACCTCGGCTCCAACACCGCCTCCGTCATCGACACCGCGACCGCCGCGGGCGCCACCACCACCGCGGTCGGCCGCAACCCGATCGGCGTGGCGATCGGTACGACCGTCGCGCCCGTTCCGCCGCCCGTCGTGACCGGGGTCAGCCCCAACACGGGCCCGCCCGCGGGCGGCACCACCGTCACCATCACCGGTACGGCCCTGTCCGACGCCACCGCGGTCACCTTCGGTGCCGGGCACAACGCCACCGCCGTCACCTGCTCGCCGACCTCCTGCACCGCGGTCGCTCCGGCGGGCACGGTCGGCACGGTGGATGTGCGGGTCACCACACCGGCCGGCACCAGTGCCGTCAGTGCCGCCGACCACTTCACCTACGCCGCCGCCGATGTGAGTGTCCCCCTGGTGGCCGGCCCCGCGCCGGGACTGCTCGGCGGGAAGATCAACTACACGCTGACCGTCACCAACCACGGTCCCTCCGCACTGACCTCCGCAGCGGTCACCGCGGCCCTGCCCACGCCGATGACCGCCACCTCCAGTGACTGCGGTGTCAGCGCGGGCCACATCAACTGCACCGTGGGAACGCTGGCCTCCGGCGCCGCCGCCACGCGCCACTTCACCGTCCCCGTGGGCCTGTTGTCGCTCAACCTGCCCTACAGCGTCACCGCGACCCGCACCGCCAGTGCGCCGGTCGACCTGAACTCCGCCAACAACAGCGCCACCCGCACCTGCACCGTCATCACCTCGCTGATCATCAGCTGCTCGTGATCAGTGACGCACGACCCGGCCGGCCGGCCGTTCAGCCGGCCGGGTCGTGCCCCGACCGAACTACGCGGGGGAATCGGCGTGGTGCCGTTGGTAGTGGCGTGCGACGCGGGCGCGGTTGCCGCAGTTCGCCGAGCACCATTCCCGGCGGGGGTGGGCCCGCACGAAATACAGCACGCAGCCGGGAGCCCGGCAGGCCCGCAGCGCTCCCCGGTCCGGTCCGGCGAACAGTTGGACGGCCTGTTCCGCGATCCGCGACAGGGCTGCGGCCGCCGCGGTGGCGTGTGACGGCGCACTGGCTGTGGCGAGGGACGGCGTTCCCCCTTCGGGCCACACCAGCCGCGACCACTCGGGCGCGTAGGCGCAGGCCTGGTTGACCGCCTCCACCGCCGCCGCGAGATCGGGAGCCGCCGAGGCCGCCGCCGGGCGGGGGTCCTCGGTGACGACGGCCGCCAGCCGCCGCAGCGCGTCACGCAGCTGCTGATACCGGTCCAGGAGCGGCGCCGGCAGCGACGGCCCGGAAGCCGCGGCCGGTTCGTCCAGGGCGAGCGCGGGCTCGAAGCGCGGGGCCACGGCTCGCAGCCATCGCGCCAGGTCGTCGGTGTCGGCCAGCGCGTCATGGAGACCGTCCCGGTCGGCCCGGACGGTGTTCATCAGCTCGACCGGCAGCGGCTCACCGAGCAGCGGCGCGCCGGGCTGCGGATCCGAGGTGTCCATGGTCCCGACTGTAAACCTCTTCCTAATGGTTTTCCAAGCCATCAGCCATTTGGAAGGGCGGGTGGCCGGTTGCGGGTCCACTCCTGGTCCCGATTCTGGTCCCGCTCCCGGCCCACTCCTGGTCCGCTTCCGTCACAGGCCGTAGACGCGGGTGGCGGTGCCGGAGAAGACCGCCTCGCGCTCGGCCGGGCCGAGGGAGCCGGTCAGCTCCCGTGCGGTGGCGACGACCTGGGCGTACGAGCCGGCCAGCCGGCAGACCGGCCAGTCCGATCCGAACATCAGCCGGTCCGGGCCGAACGCGTCGAGCACCGTGTCCGCGTACGGTGCGAGACCGGCGGTCGTCCAGGTGTCCCAGTCGGCCTCGGTGATCATCCCGGAGAGTTTGCAGACGGTGTTGGGCAGCGTGGCCAGCTGGCGCACGGTATCGGCCCAGGGTCGGAGTTCGTCGCTCGCGATCGGCGGCTTGCCGAGATGGTCGAGGACGAAGGTGAGCTCGGGCCGCAGCTCGGCGGCCGTGTACGCGGCGGGCAGCTGGTGCGGAAGGATCACCAGCTCGTAGACGAGTTCCGCCGCGGCGACGGCCGCCAGCCCGCGCAGCACGTCCCGGCGCAGCAGCCACCGCGGATCCGGCTCGCTCTGCACCTGGTGCCGGATGCCGACGAGCCGGTCGCCTCCCGGCAGTTCCCGCAGGGCGGCGAGGGTGTCGGCGATGCCCGGGTGGGTCAGGTCGGCCCAGCCCACCACACCGGCGACCAGGTTGTCGCCGTTCACGAGAGCCAGCAGTTCCGGCGTCTCCTCCGGGACGGTGACCGTCTGGACCACGACGGTCGCTTCGACTCCGGCGGCACGCGCCTCGGGCTCCAGGTCCGCCAGGGCGAAGTTCCGGCGCAGCGGGGCCAGCGCGTCACCCGTGATCCAGTCCTGGTCGCGGACCGCCAGGTCCCACAGATGGTGATGGGAATCGACGATGCGCATCCGGGTCACAGCTCCCACACCACGGGCAGCGACGCGTCGGAGCCGCCCGCCGAGTAGTCGTGCGCGATCTCCGTCAGCTCACCCATCCGGGCCTGCCAGGCAACGTTGACCGGGAGCTTGGCCAGTTCGGCGATCATCGCCGCGTAGTCCTCGACCTCCAGGACATGGAAGAGGTCGGTGCCACTGCGCCAGATCGTCCATGAGGTGGCACCGGCCGCGCGGATCGCGGTGACCAGTTCCTCCGGCACCTGCCGGTGCGCGGCCTCGTACTCCTCGATGCGGTCCTCGCGGACCTTCGTGTGCAGCGCGACTCTCATGGCGGGTCTCCCTCCGTGCCTGTTCGTGGTCAGGCCTGATCCTGCTGGGGCCCGTTCCGTGTCTCTTCCCGGCTGTGTCTGTTCCCGACGGAAAGGTCACTCATGCCGCGGTCTCCCGGCCGACGAGATCGGCGGCCCAGAAGGTGCCGTCCGGATAGGTGTACTCCTCGATCGACGTGGCAAGCATCTCGGCGGAGAATCCGGGTGCCAGCGGCGCGGCATAGTGCCCGCGCCGCATGACGACCGGGTTCTCGAAGTGCCCGTGCAGATGGTCGACGTACTCGATTACCCGGTCCTCGGTCGTACCGGACAGCGCGACGTAGTCGAACATCGACAGGTGCTGCACCAACTCGCAGAGTCCGACTCCGCCGGCGTGCGGGCACACCGGGATCCCGAACTTCGCCGCGAGCAGCAGGATCGCGAGATTCTCGTTGACGCCGCCGACCCGGGCAGCGTCGATCTGCAGGATGTCGATCGCCTCCGCCTGCAGCAGCTGCTTGAAGACGATGCGGTTCTGGACGTGCTCCCCGGTGGCGACCTTGACCGGCGCCACCGCGCCGCGCACCGCCGCGTGGCCGAGGATGTCGTCGGGGCTGGTGGGCTCCTCGACCCAGTACGGGTCGAACTCGGTCAGCGCCTTCGTCCACTCGATGGCCTCGCCCACGTTCCACCGCTGGTTCGCGTCGATGGCGATCCGGAAGTCGGGACCGACGGCGGCACGGGCGGCCCGCAGCCGCCGGATGTCGTCACCGAGGTTGGCGCCGACCTTCAGCTTGATCTGGGTGAAGCCGTCGGCGACGGCCTGCCGCGCGAGCCGCGTCAGCTTCTCGTCGGAGTAGCCGAGCCAGCCGGGCGAGGTGGTGTATCCGGGGTAGCCGCGTCGCAGCAGGTCCGCCTCACGCGCGGCCCGGTCCGGCGCGGCCCGGCGCAGCAGGCCGAGCGCCTCCTCACGGGTGAGGACATCGGCGATGTAGCGGAAGTCGACCTGGGAGACGAGCCACTCTGGGTCGGCGTCGGACAGCAGCTTCCACAGCGGCTTGTCCGCGCGCTTCGCGGCGAGGTCCCACACCGCGTTGACGACGGCACCGATCGCCATATGCATGACGCCCTTCTCCGGGCCGAGCCAGCGCAGTTGGCTGTCCCCGATCAGGTCGCGGTTCAATGATCCCGGGTCGGCGCACAGGGCGTCGAGGGGCCGGCCGACGATGTGCCCGCGCAACGCGTCGATCGCGGCGACCTGCACGTCGTTGCCCCGCCCGATGGTGAAGGTGAACCCGTGGCCCTCCAGCCCGTCACCGGCGTCGGTGCGCAGGATCAGGTACGCGGCGGAGTAGTCGGGATCCGGGTTCATCGCGTCCGAGCCGTCCAGCTCACGCGAGGTGGGGAACCGGATGTCGTACGTGTCGACCGCGGTGATCCGGGCGGTGGTCGGCGTCATGAACGGGCCTCTCACGCTTGGGCGAACGTCTGACGCTGCGCGCCGAGACCGTCGATGGCGAGTTCCACGGTGTCGCCGGGGCGCAGGTACGGGGTCCCCGGCAGGCCGAGGGCGACCCCCGCCGGAGTGCCGGTGTTGATGACGTCGCCGGGCTCCAGGACCATGTACTGACTCAGGTACCAGACGAGATACGCCACGTCGAAGATCATGTCGCCGGTCGCGCTGTTCTGCCGCTGCGTGCCGTTGACCGACAGCCGCAGGCCGAGCTTCTGCGGGTCGCCGGCCTCGTCCGGCGTCACCAGCCAGGGGCCCAGCGGATTGAACGTCTCGCAGGACTTGCCGAGGTCCCACTGCGGGGAGAACTCCAGCTGGAACTCGCGCTCCGAGACGTCGTTGCTGACCGCGTATCCGCCGACGGCGTCGAGAGCGTGCAGCGGCGATTCCAGATAGCGGGCCCGGCTGCCGATGACGACCGCGAGCTCGACCTCCCAGTCGGTCTTCGACGATCCGCGCGGGATCAGTACCTCGTCGTACGGCCCGACCACCGTGCCCGGATCCTTCATGAAGACCACGGGTCGCGGCGGGATGGCCGCGCCGGTCTCCTCGGCGTGACCGCGGTAGTTGAGGCCGACGCAGACCACCTTGCCGGGGCGCGCGACGGGGGCACCCACCCGCAGCCCCGTGACGTCCACGACGGGCAGGGTGCCCGCGGCGAGCGCGGTCCGGACCCGGTCAGGACCGCCGGAGGCGAGGAACGCCCCGTCGATGTCGGAGGTGAGCGCCGACAGGTCGAGCACCGCACCTTCGTCGGTGAGGACGCCCGGCCGCTCATGGCCGGAGGCGCCGAAGCGCAGCAGTTTCACGGAGCTTTTCTCTCTGATCGGCCGGGGTGTGGAGCGCGGGCAGTGGAGAACCGGAGCCTGGAAGACATCCGATGTCTCGACTTTCGCTCGGACTCTACGTCGCCCTCGAACCCCAAGGCAAGTGGCCAATATCGCTTGTGCGATGCCATCTTGAACAAAAGGAAGCGCGGTTGTCTCCATCGAGGCAGGGGTGGGCTGGACTGAGACATCCCATGTCTCTAGAGTGGGGATTCCGGGCCGCGTGGGCGCTGGGAGCCCGGCCCGCGACGAGCGCCCCCGTGACCACCCCACGCCGGCGGGTGGGCCGCTATCGGCGCGCTACTTCGGGGTAGCCCTTGGGTATGGCATCGGACGAGCCCGCACCGTTCCCGGACATCTGCGACCTCTGCGGCCAGCGCATCGGTGCGCAGGGCCGCCTCGATCTGGTGCCGGACTCCTCGGCGGTGCATGCCCGGGATCCGGGCAAGGACGGGAAGCGGCTGATCGTCGTCTGCTCGCCCGAGCACCTGACCGCACTGCGGGACGAGTACCGGAGGCGCCCGTTCGTGGCCGAGGAGTTGTGGGCGGGAAAGATCAGCCGCGCGCTGCAGGGCCGCCCCGAGGACCTCATCGGTCCTGACACCCTGTCGGCCGCCACGGGGCTGAGCGTGGAGGAGATCGACCGGGCGGTGATCTGGAAGATGGAACGGATCCGGCGCTGGTACGAGCAGCACGGCGACGGCGCGGAGGGTGATCCGGAACCCGGATGACCGGAACCAGGTGATCCGGGGCTCGGGCGGTCCGGGGCCCGGTGACCCGGAGCCCGGGTGATCCGCGGAGCCCGGGCGAGAACAGTCCCTACCCGGACGACTCCAGGCCGCCACGCCGCCCGGCCCCTGACGGCCGGCCGATGCGTCAGGGGTTTCGGGGGCGGCGGCCCGGGATCAGGCGTCCGGCTGCGAGCCGTCGCCCAGCGGGCGCCTCGCGGACGCCGGTTCCGCCGGAAGCTGCTCCTCCACCGCCGCTCTCGCCGCTTCCGCGGCCGCGCGTTCGGCGGGCGTCATCGCCCGTTGGGCCCGCCCCTCGTCCGGATCGGTGTCGGGGAGCGGTCCGGTGCCCAGCGGGCGGCGTTGAACTGTCATTGGTGCAGTCTCCTCCCCCTGAGCTCCGCACCGGACCCCGGCGCCCGGTCCCGGGCGGACGGACAACCGGCCACGGCTCGGGGAAACGTGCGTGGGGCTCCGGAGCCGCCTGCCGGCTCCGGAGCCCCATACGGTTTCCCGCCTCATCCACACGGCGTTGCCCACGCCGGCGCACAACACTGTGGTACCAACTGGACGGCCCTTGCCGGACCGCCCGGCCCGGCAGCCAACCCCGCGGCCCTCCCGCACTGCTCGGCCCCGGGATTCCACTGCCGTGCCCCACGCTTCGCGCGCCGGTTCCTGCACCTTCATGCCGTTCTTCACCTTCATGCCGTTCTTCGCGCTCGGCGGCGGTCACAGCCCGCTCTCCGACGAGAACCTGCACAAGGTCGCGCAGCGGCACCGTGCGACCGCGATCCCAGTGGCCATCGCCTGGGGCCTGGCCCGTTCGCCCTCGATCGTTCAGATCCCCGGCACCGGCTCGCTCTCCCACCTGGCGGAGAACATGGCGGCGGGCGCCCTCGTACTCGACGAGGCGGACATGGCTCTGCTCGGCCGGCGCTAGGTCCCTGGAGAAGGCCGGTCCTCAGTCCTCGGTCCGGGCGCGGCCGGAGGCGAAGGCGGCGTCGAGCCAGCGGCTCACGGCGAGCGCGGCGGCCGGGTCGGCCTGGACGATCCGGGACACCACGGACTCGTTCTCGCTGCCGGCTCCGTCCCGTACCCCGGTACGGGCCAGCGCGCGCAACAGGGTGTCCCTGGCGTCATCGGCGCCGGCTTCGCCGGTGTCCGTGCCGTCGGTGCCGTTGGTGTTGCCGTTGCCTTCGGTCCGCCGGGCCGCTGCCCGGTTGGCGTGCGCGGTCAGTTCGCCCTGCACGAACGGATCGGAGTCCGGGTCGTAGGGGCCGGCGTGCGTGGTGAGCAGATCGACGATGCGCTCCCACTCCTCGACCGCCGGGCTGATGGGACCGTCCTCGCCGTCCTCACCGTGCTCCCCGCCGTCCTCCTCGGACCGGGCCTTCGCCAGCGCTTCCTCGGCCTCGTGATGCACCATGCCCCGCGCGTCCCGGCGGACCGACGACCGGACGGCGTGCGCCTCGTCGACGGAATCGGCGGTCTCCGAACCCGTGGTGCCGGGAATGAGGGGGTACGGGTGCTGATCGGCGGTCATCGGTCTGCCTCGCATTCATGGACTCAGGCGTACGTCGTCCCGCCCAGCGGCTGTGCGGCGGCCGCTACGGCGGCCCCGTTCCGAAACCGGAGTCTACGGAATCGGCACCGGCCCTCCCCCGCCGGCCCGGGGCGGACGGGGAAGTCGCCCTGGTCGATGACCGGTTGCCGACGGACGGCGGATAGGATCTGGGCCGGCCGCCAGAAGCCGACCATAGGAGTGCGCGCGTGACCGGGATATCCGTCCGACAGGCCGTCATCGCCGAGGAGGAGACCGTCGCCCGGCTCCTGGCGACCGTCTTCGACGAACTGCCGCTGCACAGTTGGCTGGTCCCCGTGCGCGAACGGCACCCGGCGATCTTCCCGCACTTCTTCCGGATCCTCGTCGGACACGCGCTGCGCCACGGCACGGTCCATGTGACCGACGATCTGCGGGCCGCCGCGGTCTGGCTCCCGGAGCCCTCCCCCGCCATTGAGGGCTACGACGAGCTGCTGTCGGCCGCGTGCCAGGAGCACGTCGGGCGGTTCCACGAGCTCGATGAGGCCATGGAGCGCGCCCATCCCACCGATCTCGGCGACTACGAGCACCTGGCGTTCCTGGTCGTCCACCCGGACCTGCAGGGCAACGGCATCGGCTCGCTGCTGCTCCGGCTGCACCACGAGACGCTCGACCGGGCCGGCCGCCCGTCCTATCTGGAGGCGACCAGCCCCGCCAGCCGCAAGCTCTACCTGCGGCACGGCTACACCGATCTCGGCGAGCCGCTGGCCCTGCCCTTTGACCCCGAGGCGATGTACCCGCTCTGGCGGCCGGTGCACGGCACGGAGTGACACCGCCTCCGCACGCGTAGCGGACGCGCAGTGGCGTCAGGCGGCGATCCAGGGCCGCGTGGAGCGGACCTGGAGAGCCGCCACCGCGACCATCGCCGCCAGTGTCAGAACGGCGATCAGCAGCGGCAGCGCCGGGTCGGAGTTGTGGATGAGCAGCCCGCCGGCCACGGCTCCCAGGAACATCGCGATCGCCGACAGGGCACGGGTGCCGGTCTTGCCGGCGGTGCCTCCCGCGAGCCGCCCGTCGGCGGCGATACCGGTGATGGTCTGCGTCAGGACCGTGGTGGTGAGATCGGGGACGCCCAGCCGTCGGGCGGCGGCGTTCTGCCCGCCCATGGCCAGGCCGAGCAGAACGATGAGCAGATAGCGGGCGGCCGTGGACGGTGGATCGGCGGTCAGTTCGCTGCTCAGGTAGGCCGCCAGGACGAGGACGCCTTCGAGGGCGGTCGCCGCGAGCAGCAGTCGTGCGCGGTGGTCCGGAAAGCGGTTGGCGCTCCGCCCGCCGATCACCGCCCCCACGACGAAGGAGGCGAGCGACACCAGCGAGGCCATCAGGGAGAAGCCCTCGGCACCGGCCAGTGAGAAGGCCATGAAGACGACGTTGCCCGTCATGTTGGCCACGAAGACATGTCCCAGCACCAGATAGCTGAAGGCGTCGACGAGCCCAGTGACGACGGTCAGCGCGAGGAGCAGCGGTGGCAGCGGCCCATGCCGGCTGTCGAGATCAGGGACCAGGGTCTTCCAGGCATCACGCAGGACAGTGGCCACGGCGGCGGCTCCCTTCGGGTGATGCGGGGACGGCGTCCGGGCAGCGCCGGATCCGTCCTCCACGCCCAGGGATACACCACAGCACCTCCGGGTTCCGGCTACGCCGGTACGATCCCCTGCCATGTCCTCTTTTGCCGTACCGCCCCTTTTCGCCCGCCTCGGACCGGCCCGCCGGGTGCTCATCGCCGGCGCGGGCGGTGGCTTCGATGTGTACGCCGGTCTGCCGTTGGCGCTGGCGCTCCGGGCCCAGGGCAAGGACGTCCACCTGGCGAACTTCTCGTTCAGCGATCTCCACGGGCTCGACTCCGAGGTGTGGCTCGCGCCGGACGTCGCCGAGATCGGGCCGGACACCGTGTCGGCCGCGGAGTACTTTCCCGAGCGGACGCTGGCGCGCTGGCTGCGGCGGCAGGGCATGCCGGAGACCGTGTACGCCTTCCCGTCGATCGGGGTGCAGCCGCTGCGGGCGGCTTACGAGGCGCTGGTCGGCCACCTCGCCGTGGATGCGATCGTGCTGGTCGACGGGGGCACGGACATCCTCATGCGCGGCGACGAGTCGGGGCTCGGCACGCCGGAGGAGGACATGGCGAGCCTCGCGGCCGTGCGCGGACTCGCGGTACCGAACCGGCTCGTCGTGTGCCTGGGCTTCGGCATCGACGCGTACCACGGGGTGAACCACTCCCACGTGTTGGAGAACATCGCCGCTCTCGACCGCGACGGCGCGTATCTCGGGGCGCTGTCCGTCCCCCGGGACACCCCCGAGGGCGCCCTGTACCTGGACGCGGTGGCCCATGCCCAGGCGGAGACCGCCGTGCACCCGAGCATCGTCAACGGCTCGATCGCCGCGGCGGTACGAGGGGAGTTCGGCGATGTGCGGTTCACCGACCGCACCCGGCGTTCCGAACTCTTCATCAACCCCCTCATGACCCTGTACTTCTCGTTCGATCTGGACGGTGTCGCTCGCCGTTCCCGCTACCTCGACCGCATCGAGGACACCCAGCTCGTGCGTCAGATCAGCAGCCGAATAGCGGAGTTCCGCGACGACCTGCCCCGGCAGCGGCCGCCGCGTACGTTCCCGCACTGAGCCGTGCCCCCGCGCCCTTGGCGGTGGGGTGGCATGCCGTGGGCGTCAACACGCCGTTCCACCATTCGGCTGTACCGCGGTCGGCGACACACGGGTGCCGCACGGGATTTAAGCCCGGCTTCAACCAATCTTCCTACTCTTCCCGCATCGGTACCTCCCTTTCTGCCGTAGGAGACCCCCCATGCGTTTCTCCACTTCACGGACGTCGGCCGCCCTCGCTCAGGAGCAGGTGCTGTCGCTGTTCCGGATCGTCGTCGGGTTGCTCTTCGCGTGCCATGGCGCCGCTTCGCTCTTCGGTGTCCTCGGTGGTGCGTTCGGCGGCGGGACCGTCGCGGCCGGTACGTGGCCCGGCTGGTACGCGGCGGTGATCCAGTTCGTCGGCGGCGGGCTGGTGATGCTCGGCCTCGGGACCCGGTACGCCGCGCTGATCTGCTCCGGCTCGATGGCCTACGCGTACTTCACCGAGCACCAGCAGCACGCCCTGTGGCCGATCCAGAACGGCGGCGAGCCGGCCGCGCTGTACGCCTGGACGTTTCTGCTGATCGTCGTCGCAGGGCCGGGCCGCTGGTCGCTCGACGCGCTGTTCGGGCGGATCGCCGCCAACAACACCGCGACGGCCGTCGCACCGGCCGCGGCGGTCTTCGCCTCCGGCTCGCACGACGGCAACGACACCGGTTCCGTGACCCCCGCGCGGTCCGAGGTTCCCGCCTCCTCCTCCGTGTAACGGGCGGAGCCCGCCCGGTCGTACGGAGGGGCGGACCCGGTTCGGGTCCGCCCCTCCCGGGATCTTCACGGGGGCGGCGGTTCCGGGGACAATCGCGTCCATGAGCGAAGAGTCACCACGAAACTATCTGGCCGCGGTGGAAAGCCGGCTGACGGCCGACGGCTGCAACCCGCAGTGGCAGGACTGGTCCGGTGTCCGCGTGCTGGTCGGCCGGCGGTCCGACTTCCGGCTGCGCTGGATGGCCACCAATCTGCATGTGTTCACGATCGCCGCGGCCGTCCCCGAGATAACCGCCGCCACCATTGACACGTTCACCACGCAGACCCTGAGCTTCGCCAAGAAGAACAAGGGCGGCCTCCCCGTGGGGTTGCAGACCGGGGTCGCCGTCTTCCCCGTCCTCGTCAGCGAGCGCGTCGATCCGGCCGCGATGGCGTGGGCGGAGGAGAAGCAGCGCAACCAGTTCGCCTGCTTCGCCCGGCCCGTCGTGGTCGACACCGCCCGGCACTACGTCGGACTCTTCCGCGGCAAGCCCGCTCTGGGCTGGATCTACTCGTCCCATCTCATCGAGAAGGGTGACCGCTACTTCAACCACCCTGCCTGAGGGGTCCTGACGCGTTCCCCGCGGCGACGAGCGTCCTCAGCCAGTCGAAGTCGATCCCTTCGAGGCTGCCGCGCACCGTCCGGCCGGGCGCCGCGGGGATGGGTGCGAGCGACGGCACCGCGAGCACGACGCAGCCCGCGGCCTCCGCCGAGGCCACCCCGACCGGGGTGTCCTCCACCGCGACGCAGGCGGCGGGCGGCACGCCGAGTGACCCGGCGGCGGCGAGATACGGATCGGGGGCCGGCTTCGTGGCGGGGGTCTCGCCCTCGGCGACGGTGACCTGGAAGCGGTACGCGCCCAGGGTTTTCAGTACGGCGTCCATGACACTTCGCGGCGACGCCGACACCAACCCGACCGGAACGCCCTCGCGTTCCAGCAGGTCGAGGAGTTCGACGGCACCGGGCCGTGCGACGGTCCGCTCCTGGACGGCGGCGAGGAACCGGCGGTCGAGTTCGGCGGCGAGCCCGGCCGGCTCGCGGCCGGTGCCGGTGACGTCGTGCAGATGGGCGGCGGTGTCGTGGACGCTCCGGCCCAGGACGGCCGGCAGGTCCGCGTCGCCGAGTTCGTGGCCGAGCTCCTGGGCGAGCGCCGCGACCGTCTGCCACCACAGGGATTCGGTGTCGACGAGGGTGCCGTCCATGTCGAACAGCACCGCGCGCGGCGCCGCGGTGAACGGACGTCCGTCGAGCGTCCAGTGCCGGTCGGCGGTCCGCCCCAGGGCCGCGTACACATGCGCCGCCACGTCCTCGTGGCGTACCCGGTCCGGGGTGCGGCCCGCAGTGACGTCCGGTCCTGAGCAGGCCACCCAGGCGGTGCGTTCCGCGCCCGACCGACCGCCGTGGCCGCCGGCCCGGACGTGGCCGTGGTCGGTCACCACGATCACCGTCCAGGTCTCGTCGTCGTAGCCGGCCCGGTGGCGAACGGCGGCCAGTATGCGGCCCAGCCGCTCGTCGGCCCGGACGACGGACCGCTCGTACTCCGCCCCGCAGCCCAGGAAGTGGGCGGTCTCGTCCGGGGCTCCGAGGTAGACGAACGAGGCCTCGGAGTCGTCGGTACCGAGGACCCGCACGGCGTCCTCGGTGATCTGCTCGTCGCAGTCCTCCCACGCCTGGGGAGTGTCGGCGGCCGGGGCGCTGTAGCTCAGCCGGGACGGGTGCGCGAAGAGTGGCCCGCCGTTCGCGACGGTGACCAGCGGGTCCCAGCCGGCGGCGACATACGTGCGCCTGCCGTCCTGCCGGGCGAGGCGGGTGGCGAAGTCGGGAAAGACCCTGAGCCGGTTCCCGGAGAAGTCGTTGCTCCAGACCGCGTGCTTGTCGACGGTGACCCCGGTGGTGATCGTGGCCCAGCACGGCCCCGACATCGTGGGCGTGCCGTCGGCGACCTCGACGGCGGCCAGGAAGCCGGCGGCCGCGACCGCGTCGATGTGCGGGGTCGGGAGCGCGAGGAGGACGTCGTGACGGACACCGTCGATCCCGACGACCAGGACACGGCGCGCCTTCTCCGGCGTGGATGCGGGCTGGGACGGCTCGGACAACGGGGTTTCCTCTCGGGCGGAACGTACGTGGCCGGTGGTGGCGGACGAGACGGATCAGGCGGAGTGCACGAGTGCGGCGGCGTGCACCGGGTGCGCGAAGGGCAACCCCTGCGCGTACCGCTCCAGTTCATCGATGGCCGTGTCGGCGAGCCGCCGCAGTTCGCCGCCCAGCGAGCCGGCCATGTGCGGGGTCAGCAGGACGTTCGGCAGGTCGTAGAGCGGGGAGCCCGCCGGGAGGACGTCGGGGACGGTGATGTCCAGGACCGCGTGCAGGCGGCCGGAGACGAGTTCGGCCGTGAGCGCCTGGGTGTCGACGAGCGAACCGCGCGCGGTGTTGACGAGCGTGGCGCCGTCCCGCATCAGGGCGATCCTGGCGGCGTCGAACAGGTTCCGGGTCTCGGGCAGTTCGGGGGCGTGGATGGTGACCACGTCGCTGCGCCGCACCAGGTCGTCGAGCTCGACCGGGGTCGCGCCCAGAAGGGCCGCTTCCGACGGTTCGAGATACGGGTCGTGGACGAGGACGGTGAGATCGAACGGCCGCAGGAGTTCGATGACGCGGCGGCCGACGGCGGAAGCGCCGACCACGCCGATGGTGCGGCGGTAGTTGCCGACCGTCGGAAAATGTTCGAGCAACCGGACCCGGTCGCGGGTACGCCGGTAGGCCTCGGCGCCCGCCAGGACGCGCTTGTTGGCGAACAGGACGGCGGCGAGCGTGTACTCGGCGACCGGCAGCGCGTTGGCGGCCGCGGCCGTGGACACCGTGATGCCGCGCTCCCAGGCCGCCTCCGTCATATGGCCCTTGACGGAGCCGGCCGCGTGCACGACGGCGCGCAGCCGGGGCATCCCGGCGAGCGCCTGCCGCGTCAGAGGCGGGCAGCCCCAGCCGGTGAACAGCACTTCCGCTTCGCTCAGGGCCCTGGTCAGCGCGGTGTCACGGGGGCTGAAGTCAACGGCCAGCAGGCCGGTGTCGATCTGCGCGGTGCGTTCCAGCCGGCGCAGCGCGGCCGGGTCGAGGACGGAGTCCCGGGTCTCGGCGCTCATGGCCAGGACGGTGCGGGGACGGTTCACTTGACGGCTCCGGCGGTGAGGCCGGAGCGCCAGAAGCGCTGCAGGCCGATGAAGACGGCGATGAGGGGCAGTACGGCGACGAGGGCTCCGGTGATCGCCAGGCTGTAGTACTCGGGGTTGTTCACGACGACGGTGTTCCAGTTGTAGATGCCCAGGCCGACCGGGTAGAGGTGCTGGTCGTTGAGCATCATCAGCGGCAGGTAGAAGCTGTTCCAGCTGCCGGTGAACGAGAACAGGAAGATGGTCATGAAGCCCGGCGCCAGCATGGGCAGCGAGACGGTCCGGAACGTCTTCAGCTCGCCCGCGCCGTCCATCCGGGCCGCTTCCAGCACCTCGTTCGGGATGTAGCCCTCGGAGAAGACCCGGGCCAGATAGACCCCGAACGGGTTGACCAGGGACGGGATCAGCACCGCCCAGTAGGTGTTGACCAGGCCGGCCTCGGAGGCGAGCAGGTACATGGGCAGCGAGATGACGGTGCCGGGTACGAGGATGCCCGCCAGGACGACACCGAAGAGCTTGTCCTTGCCCGCGAAGTGGTACTTGTCGAAGGCGTATCCGGCGGCCACGCAGATGAGGGTCGAGACGAGCGAGCCCACGAGCGAGTACAGCAGGCTGTTGAGCAGCCAGCGGCCGTAGATGCCGCCGTCGGCGGTGAACACGGCCCGGAGGTTGTCGAAGAGGTGGAACGCGCCGAGGGTGAAGCCGCCGGTGCCGAACAGATCGCCGTGGTCCTTGGTCGCCGCGATCAGCAGCCAGGCCAGCGGCATCAGGGTGTAGAGGGCGGCGACGGCGAGCAGGCCGTTGACTGCCGCCCGGGACAGCAGGGCGCCGGTGGGGCGCCGGCGCCGGGAGCGTCCGGTGGGGCGGTGGTCCGGCCCGGGTCCTTCGCGAACGGGGGTGGCCGGAAGCGTGCCGGGGACGGCCTGGCGGCCGTCGAGATCAAGGGTGCTCATGCCGTCTTCCCCCGGTTTCCGATCCTGCTGACGATGAAGGAGAGTGCGGCGGCGGCCAGGGCCAGCAGCAGCGAGGACGCGGCGGCCAGACCGTAGTCATGGCGTTCGAAGGCGGCTTTGAAGATGTACATGGTCGGTGACCAGGTCGAGCCGAGGGAGGAGGCCCGACTGGAGAGGATCTTCGGCTCGTTGAAGAGCTGGACCGCGCCGACGCAGGTGAACAGCAGTGTCAGCACCACGGACGAGCGGATCACCGGCACCTTGATCTGCCAGGCGATCCGCAGTTCGCCCGCCCCGTCGACCACCGCCGCCTCCAGCGTCTCGCGCGGGACGGCCTGCAGCGCGGCGTAGAAGATGACCATGTTGTAGCCGATCCACTGCCACACCGCGATATTGATCATCGAGGAGAGCGCGTGGTCGGCGGAGAAGAAGGCCCAGTTGCCGCCGAGGCTCTCGATCCAGCCGGTGACCGGGCTGAGGCCCGGCGTGTAGAGGTAGATCCAGATGATCGCCGCGATCATGCTGGGCACCGCGTGCGGCAGGAAGAGGGCGAGCTGCAGGAAGCGCTTCGCCCTGCTGAGGGCGGAGTCCAGGAGTAGCGCGAGGACGAGCGCGCCGCCGATCATCACCGGGATGTAGGCGACGCAGTACACGGCGATGTGCAGGAACGAGGTACGGAACGCCGGGTCGGACAGGGCTCTGGAGTAGTTGCCCAGGCCCGAGAAGACGCGTTCGGTGCCGCCGAAGCCGAGACCGGAGGAGCGTTCCTGGAACAGGCTCATCCACACCGCGTAGCCGATGGGCGCCACCATCACGAGGCCGAACAGGGCGAAGAACGGGACCAGGAGCACGGTCACGGCGCCGCGTTGGCCCGGTCGGGCGGCGGCGCGGCGGCGCGGGGTCCGGGCGAGTGGTACTGCCACGGGGGACTCCTTGGGAGCGGGGTCGTGGGGAGTGGGGCCCGCCGGGCACGTCAGCGCGTGCCCGGCGGGTGGCCGGAGACCGGACGACGGGGCCGGCGGGCGGTCCCGCCGGCCCGGCGGTCACTTGACCAGGTTCAGCCCGCGCTCCTTGATGCCCTTCTCGGCGGACGCCTGACCTGCCGTCAGTCCCTGAGTCAGGTTTCCCTTGGCCGCCGCGTCGGTGATGGCGGTGTTGGTCGCGATCTGCACGGGGCCGAACGTCCAGCCCGGGACGATGGTGTCGACCTGCGCACCGGCGATCTTGTAGACGTCGAAGCCCGCGTAGTAGGCCCCGCCCTTGAACGCCTTCGCGGCCACGTCACGCATCTCGACGTTGGCGGGCAGGGCGCTGCTCGGCGAGGTCAGCGAGCTGAGGCGGGCGGTGACGGCGGCGGCGTCCGTGGTGACCCACCGGGAGAACTCGGCCGCTTCCTTGACGTGCTTGCTGCCCTTCGGCACGGCGTACGTGGTGCCGCCGTAGCCGCCGCTGGCGGGCTTCCCGTCCCAGGTGGGCAGCGGGGCGATCCCCCACTTGCCGCTCAGCTTCGGCATCGCGACGGTCATGCCGCCCGCGCTCCAGGAGGCACCGAGGAAGCTGGCGACGGTGCCGGAGGTCCTGGCCTTGGTCTCGTCCTCGCTGCCGGCCGGGATGGAGTTGACGACGCCGCTGTCGACGAGTCCCTGCCAGTAGGAGGCGACCTTCTGGGACGCGGCGTCGTTGATGCCGACCTTCCAGGCGTCGCCCTCGGTGCTGAACCACTTGCCGCCGCCCTGCCAGGCGAGGGCCGCGAGCAGCACGGCGTCGTTGTCGGGCCAGGACGCGATGTGCACGTTCTTGTCGGCCTGCTGGAGCTTCTCGCCGGCGGTCTTGAACTCTGCCCAGGTCTTGGGGACGGCTATGCCGTACTTCTGGAACAGGTCCGTGCGGTAGTAGTACAGCTGGGGCGCGACGTCGTAGGGCACGGCCCAGGTCTTGCCGCCGAAGGTCACCAGGTCCTGGATGGAGGCCGGGAACTTCTGCTTGACGGTGTCGCCGGCCCGCTCGGTCAGGTCCTCGAGCAGTCCCTGGCTGGCGAACTCCGGAAGCTGGGTGTACTCGATCCCCGCCACGTCGGGGGCGTTGCCGGCCTTGACCGCGTTGGTGATCTTGGAGTATCCGTCCGGACCCCCGGCGATCTCCGAGTACCTGACGTGGATGTCCTTGTGGGTCTTGTTGAACGCGTCGACGGTCGCCTGGGCCCCCTTGGCCCACCCCCAGTACGTCAGGGTGACCGGCTTGGCGTCCGGCGCGGCGCCGCCGGCCGCGGCCTTGTCCCCACCGCAGGCGGTGGTGGCCAGCGCGAGGGAGGCCACAACGGCCGCGAGCGCGAGACGGGTCGTACGGGAGGTGGGCTGGGAGATGGGCTTCATTGCGCGTGCTCCTACGGTGACCCCGACAGATGAGGTGAATGCAGGCCATCATTTGCGCAACATCGATCGCCGTCAAGAGCGAATGAGTGATTCGATCGTCTAGATCGAATATCGATCAGATAACTGCGATCACTCGCTCAGCGTGCTACCGGCCGCCGCACCGCAGGACTGCCGTACCCGCAGCTCCGGCAGCAGCTCCACATGCCGGCGCGGCTGCGCCGGGGCCCCCTGGGAGTGCTCCGCGAGCCGGTCGAGCAGCAGGTCGGCGGCGAGCGCCCCGACCACGCGCTTCGGCGGGGCGACCGCCGTCAGCGGCAGATCCGCGAGACCCGCGACCTCGTCGTCGTACGCGATCAGGGCCAGGTCCTCGGGCACCCGCACACCGCGCGCCTGCAACCGTGGGATGAGCACGATGGCGTCCGCGTCGCTGTGCACCAGCGTCGCCGTCACCCCGTGCTTGCCGACCGCGTCGCACAGGTACTCCAACGTCCGGTCGAACCGGTCGGACTCGTCGCGCGACGGCTCGAGTTCCAGCGGCGACCGGGGGGCCGGGTCGAGTCCCAGCGCTTCGACCGCGGCCGCGTGCCCGATGGCCAACTGCACGGCGGTCGGGCTCTCCTGGGCGGCCAGCGCGACCGTACGGTGCCCGAGCGAGGCCAGATGGCGCACGGCGAGCGCGGCGCCGTGCGCGTGGTCGGTACGCACTCGGTCCAGCGCCGCCGCCGGACTGCCGAGCGGCGCCCAGCGCTCCACCAGCACGGCGGGAACGCCCTGCTGCGCGATCCACTCCTCCTGGCCGGGCTCCGGCACGCCGTGCCCCCAGCTCGGGGTGAGCAGCAGCCCGTCGGCGCCTGTCGACAGCAGCCGCGCGGCCTGCGCGCGGTCCTCGTGCGGCAGGTACTGCGACAGGCCGATGACCAGGCGCGCGCCACGGGCGGCGGCGGCCTCGCGGGCGCCGGCGACGACGGCCGCGAAGTAGTAGTCGGTGGTGGGCACGACCATGCCGATCACGGGCCCCTGGCCGCCGCCGGCCGGGGCGGCGGGAGCGCTCGGCGCGGCCCGGTCGGCGGCCTGCGGATCGTGCGGCCAGACGACCGATCCGTGCAGCCTGCGCACCCGACCCTGCTCGGCCAGCGTCTCCACGTCCCGGCGTAGCGTGACGGAGGAGACGCCCAGCT
Source organism: Streptomyces fildesensis (assembly GCF_016107395.1). Lineage (GTDB taxonomy): Bacteria > Actinomycetota > Actinomycetes > Streptomycetales > Streptomycetaceae > Actinacidiphila > Actinacidiphila fildesensis. The sequence continues at coordinate 180,099 of NZ_JAAIKO010000006.1, read as the reverse complement.
CGGCGGCCAGGTCGGCGACCCGGATACTGCCCCGTTCGCGGACGAGCTTCAGCACCAGTTCATGACGCTGGTCGACGTGCATCCGCATTGGATTCCCCCTGGTCGCGGCAGCAATGGCCGGCCGTGTGCGATCCGCTCACGACATGACCGCACTCTACGCCTCTATCATATCGATCGCTTTCCGATCGTTACGATCGATCGCCTGCGCAGGAGGCCGCCACGACACCAGCTGAAGGAGAGCGGAGCTCACACCACCATCGCTGTGTGGATCCAGCGCTGGATCCGGTACGGCAGCCACCACGCCAGCTCGCCGACCTCACCGATCAGCCGCTCCTCGCGGAAGTCGGCCAGCACGTCCGCGGGAAGCTCCGCGGCCGGTGCGCCGTGCTCCAGCAGGGTGATCGCCCGGTGGTAGTGCGGCTCCTCGGCGGTGAAGCGGTGCAGTTCGCCCCAGCGCCGGTCGCGGATCTGCACGAAGCCGGGACCGTTGCGCCAGATGCACTTGCACAGGTAGTGCCCGTCGCGCCATTGGCGCACCACCTCCTCGGGGTCCGGCGGACCCTCCACCTCCAGGGGCGGGTGCAGATGGTTCAGCGGCAGCCAGGCCTCCGGATCCGGTCCGGTGCGCAGCCGCCAGTCGACGTAGACGGCGCGGGCGGTCAGATCGCGGATGAGGCACAGAGTACGGACGGTGTCCGCGGCCGCGGTGGGGTCGGTCAGATCGACGACGCCCGGCAGTTCGACCCGGCGCGCGCCCTGGTCCCACAGTTGCCGGACCGCCGCCGATCCGCCGCCCTGGACCTCCAGCCGTCCCAGCAGCATGCCGGGAAGCTCGCAGGCGGCCGGATCGTGGTCGCGCCAGGCGGTGATCGTCAGCGTGGCCGGTGGCCGGGTGGTGTCGGTGGTGATGCTCAACGGAGTCTCCTTCGCGTGCGCGGACGCTGGTGCTGTTGTGTGCGGGGCCGGTGCTGATCCAGCGACGAGAAGGTGCCGGGGCCGGTCACACCAGGGCCGGGGGCTGTACCTGCCGGACCTGGTGGGCGTAGCGCATGAAGTCCAGCCGCAGCATGTCCTCGTTGACCGCCGGCGGCGCCACGTGGACGTACTGGCCGCCGTCGGTGAACACCACTCCCAGCCGGCGCCATTCGAGCAGCAGCTCCTCGACCGACGCCTCGGTGACCGCCACCCCCGGGTTACGGGCGGCGATCTTGCGGGTGAGGGCGGCCGGCGCGTGCGGCTGCTCCAGCAGCCGGAACGCGGACACCTGGACGGGGTCGGCGAGTTCGAGGGTGGTCCAGTCGAAGGCGCGCCGGCGGTTGACCAGGATGACGCGGTCACCGAGGTCCGCGTGGGTGAGACGGCTGCTGCGGTAGTTCGTCTTCCAGGCGGCAAGGGCGTCGTTGAGCGGCTTGACCGTCTCGTCGCCCACGCCGCGCGGCGGCACGTCGAAGACGTACGCCAGATCGAGCATCTCCGATTCCGGCAGGTCGTACGTCAGCCGGTAGGGCTCCGCGGGACGCAGTTCGGAGAAGCCCAGTTCGGGCTTGTTGAAGTAGGGGCTGAACCGTTCGATGGCGATCCGCGCCGACAGGTCGACCGGCGGGTTGAGGTGCTCGAGTGCCGGAATCTGGGCGATGACGTCGTCGTAGTCGGCGGCGGTCTCGCCGGGGAAGCCGTGCAGGTAGTTCCAGGAGATGGACAGCCCCACCGCGGCGCCGTCGCGCAGCATCCGCACGTTCTGGGTGCCGCTGACCCCCTTGTCCATCAGGTCGAGCACCCGGCTGTTGAGGCTCTCGATGCCGGGCTGCACATAGATCAGTCCGGCGTCGGCGAGGATCTGCAGCTGGTTGACGCGCATGTTGGACTTGATCTCGATGTGCATGCGCAGGTCGTAGTCGCTCTCGATGATGCACGGCAGGACGGTGCTGAGGTAGCCCATGTCGAGGATGTTGTCGACGACGTACATGTCCAGCACCTTGTGCTTCTCTGCGAGGCCGATGATCTCCTCGTAGAAGGTGTCCGGGCTCTTGCTGCGGAACTGCATCGACGAGCCGTTGAGGCCGCAGAACGTGCAGTGGTGCTTCTCGCCCCACCAGCAGCCGCGGGCGCCCTCGACCACCAGCTTGGGCTCCACCCAGGACCGGGCCTTCGACGCGGCCAGCCGCTCGAAGTAGCCGGTGTAGTCGGGCGGCAGGATGGCGGCCGGCGGCATCGGCACGGTGCTCATCGGGTTGGCCACGCTCCGCCCGTCCACCCGGTGGCACAGACCGGGGACCTTCGTCAGGTCGGTGTCCTCCTGGAGCGCGGTCAGGAGCGCGGGGAACGTCTGCTCGCCCTCGCCGCGGATCACGAAGTCGACGAACGGGAAGTTCCGGTGCACCGACTCGCCCTGCGCGCCGTCGCAGTTGGCGCCGCCCATGACGATGCGGATGTGCGGGGCCATGCGCTTGACGTACTTGGCCGCGGCCAGCGCCGCGGTGTTCTGCTGGAACGTCGAGGTGAAGCCGACGACGTCGGGCTCGGCCGCCACGATCCGGTCGGCCATCAGCTGGACGAACTCGGCCGCGTCCTCGTGCAGTTCGAGGGTCATGGCCATGCGCTCCTTGCGCAGCCGGCCCTTCATCGCCTCGGTGAACTCGGCGACCCGCCACTGCGGGTCCTCGTACAGGGCGGCGGAGAAGACCCAGTCGCCGCATCCCATGAAGTAGGAGGAGAGCGAGAAGTACTCGTAGTCCTCCAGCGTGAACTCCCGCCGTCGGGTGATCCAGTCCACGTATTCGAGGTTGGCGTGCAACACCTCCGCACTCGCTCCGGGGGTCTTCTCGTCGACGCTGCGCTTGAGGATGCCCAGCGCGAGCGACGGAAGGTCGATGGGGGACCAGGGCATGTTCACCAGGAGTACGCGCACGGCTTCTTCTCTTCCTCGTCGCACAGGGGTTCAGCACAGGGATTCGGTAACGGGGTGCATCGGGTGGTGCGGAGTGGGCCGGCCCGGCGGCTTGAGCCGGGCCGGCCTCCGGACTCAGCTGTTCTCCGGCTCGTCGGCGTTACGGAAGGGGATCCTGATGACCACCCCCACGCCCGGCTTCCGGTTCTCCGCCTCGTCCTCGAGCGGATCGTTGTGGATGACGTCCTTCTGCATGGTGGCTACCTCCTCTCTGCGTTCCGGCGGGTGGAACCGGCGGGTTCGGCCGCCGGTCCCCTGGCCCCCACCCCTGACGGGGCGGGGAGCTCTTCGTACGCGGCGCGCTGCGGACGACGGGGGCCGCGCAGATGCCGGTCCAGGAAGACCAGCGCCCGGTGCAGCACCTGTACGTGGTCGCCGCCGTCGTGCCCGTCATGGCCGCTGTCCAGCCACAGCGCGTCGTGCCGGACGCCGGAGGCGCGCAGCGCCGCCAGATACGTCTCGACCTGTTCCGGCGGGCACTTGGCGTCCTGGGTCGCGGCGACCACCAGCAGCGGTGCCCGGACCGAGGCGGCGTAACTCGACGGGGACGAACGCGCGTAGATCTCGGGCACCTGCAGCGGGGTGCCGCCGAACAGCTCGGTGTCCAGGGCGCGCAGCGCCGGGGTGCCGGCCGCGAACGCCGTCGCGCAGTCGGCCAGCGGTTTGACCGCGACGGCCGCCTGCCACAGGTCGGGACGGGTGCCCAGCGCCAGCAGCACCAGGTAGCCGCCCCAGGAGGTCCCCCACAGGCCGATCGCGTCCGCGCGGGCGATGCCGCGGCGCACCAGGTCGGCGCGGACCAGCGCGAGATCGGCGACCTGGGTCAGTCCCACGCCCTGTCCGTACGCGGCCCGCCAGCGCGGTCCGTAGCCGGTGGAGCCGCGGTAGTTGACGCGGGCGACGGCGAAGCCGGACTCCACGAGCGAGTGCACGGCCGGGTCGTAGGCGTCCCGGTCGTGCGCGGCGGGGCCGCCGTGCACCAGGAAGACCAGCGGGTACGGTCCCGCCGTGCCGCTGGGCACGGTGAGCAGGGTGTGTACGGGGCCGTCGGGACCCTGGGTCCACACATCGTCGGCGCGGCCGGCGATCGGCGGCGGTACCGCCTCGAGACCGGGCAGCGGCGCACCGAGCAGGGAGCGGGTGCGCGGCGGGGTGAGCGCGTCGGTCCACAGGTAGTGCACATCGCCGCCGGGCTGCGGGGCCGCGTCGAGCACGGTGCCCACGGGGACGGCGACGGGCGCCAGTTCACGCCGGTCGAGGTCCGCGGTGACCAGCCTGCTGCGGCCGTGCCGGTCCTGGCGGACCAGTACCGTGCGGCCCTGCGGGCACCAGCGGGCGGTGATCTCGGTGTCGAAGGAGCACCAGCGGTGCAGTTCGAGTCCGGTGTCGGCGCGCCAGGTGGCGATCACGTAGCGGCCGTCGCGCTCGGCGACGAGCAGCAGTTCGGGGGTGCTGCGCCCGGGGCGCAGTTCGGGGGTGCTGCGCCCGGGGGCGAAGCCAAGTGCCCACAGCCGACCGTCGGTGCCCGGCAGGCTCTCCACCACAGCGCCGTCCGGTGTCAGCAGGGTGACCGCGTCCTTTCCGGCCGCACCGCGCGCGACGGCCAGCAGGTCGCCCGCCGGGGCGAGATCGACCAGCAGGCCGTGACCGTCGGTGCGCAGCACTTCGCGTCCGGCGCCGCCCCGGGGGCCCAGGTGGACGCGCAGTCCGTGCTCGTCCCCGAGCCCGAGCGCGACGGTCCCGCTGTCGCTGACGGCCAGCCCGCAGGGGCGGCCAGGTCCGGTGCCGGTCAGCCCCGGGGTGTCGGGACCGCCGGAGAAGGGCTGGATCCACCAGGTGCCGCGGCCGTTCCGGTCCTCGTCGAACCACCAGATGACGGCATCGGCGTCGATGGCGTACAGCAGGGTGCCGTACGGGCGGTCGGTGACCTGGCGGGCGGCGCCGGTGGCGGCGTCCCACGCGAAGACCTCGCAGCGGCCGTCGACGTCCCCGGTGAGCACCATCAGACCGGGCGACCGCCGGCAGGTGGCGGGCAGCACGGGCCGGTAGACCTGGTAGCCCAGTCCGGAGTCCCGGCCGACGGGGGTGGCGGGGACGGCGGGCAGATCGCTCATGAGGGCTCACCGGCTTCCAGCGGCTGGGGACGGGACAGCAGGGCGGGGTCGTGGTTCGGGTCGGTGGCCGGGTCGTTGTCGGAGCCGGGTTCACGGTCGGGGTCGTGGTCCGAGGGCAGGAACCGGCGGGCCGCGGTCGCGGTGGCGTAGGCGGCGAGCACAGCCAGCCCGGCCGCGCAGAGCAGTGCCGTACGGGTGGACCCGAGGTGGTCGGTGAGCAGTCCGGCGGCGGCCGGGGCCAGGACGGAGGCGACTCCGCAGGCGGTGTCCAGCGTGGTGCCGACCCGGGACTGGAGCTGGTCGGGGGTCACCAGGACGGCCCGCGAGTGCAGGACGACCGCGACCGCCGGGACGGTCAGCGACACGGAGCCCAACAGCAGGCCGTAGACCCAGGCGTGGGTGGCGAAGGCCAGGCCGGCGGCGACCGGCACCATGGTCCAGGAGGCGGCGATCACGATCCGCGCGGCGGGGATCCGCCGTGCGAGCCGGGGCGCGGCGGCGGCGCCGACCAGCCCGGCGGCCCCCGACAGCGCGAGGACGAGACCGGTGGACGCGGTGCCGGAGCCCTGGCCGCGGATGCTGAACACCGCGCCGTAATACAGCGCTGTCAAGAGCCCGTTGACGCCTGCCGTCCACAGCAGCACAAATCGAAGAAACGATTCGTTGCGCACGAAACGTAATCCGGCCAGGAATTCTTCGGTAAAGCGCGGAGGCGAATCCTCCGATTTCTGGTGCGGATTGAGATCGGCTCGGATGGCCCGTACGCAGAGAGCGGAGAACACATAGGAAAGAGCGTCCATGAGAAACGGCAGCCAGCGGGCCAGCGGGAACAGCAGGCCGCCCAGCGCGGGGCCGGCCACCAGCGCGCCCTGCTCCCCCGCCTCCAGCCGCGCGATGGCACGCGGATAGTGGACCGGCGCCACCACGGTGACCAGCGTCCCGCGGGCGGCCGCCTCGTAGCACGCCGTGGCCACCCGCTCGACGAGCGCGGCCGAGCACAGAAGGAGCAGCGAGGGCCGGCCCCAGGCCGCGGCAGCGGCTATCGCACCCATCGCACCTGCCGCCACCAGCGCGGATCCCACCATCATCCCCCGTCGCCAGCGCCGGTCGGCCAGCACGGACGCGGGCGGCCCGGCCAGCAGTCCACCGATCGCGGAGACCGAGGCCAGGACGCCGACGGTGCCGGGCGACGAGCCGAGACCGAGCAGCAGCAGCGGGAGTACCAGGCCCGAGGCCTGGGTGCCGAGCGCGTCGGAGGTGCCCGCCGACCAGTACAGCCAGAAGTCCCGGGACTGGCTGCCGGGCGACGTGCGACGTGCAGCGGTCATGGCGAGGCCGTCCTACGTCCCGGGCGGAATACCCGCAGAGATGGGGAAAAGGGGAGTGTTTCCTCTCGAATCCCCGGAAGCGTAGCGAGGCGGATTCCGGCTCCGCAATATGAACATACGATCCATTACTTCGAGTTGACGTGCCATTGAGAAAGAATTGGCCACGATTCGACCGGTATTCGAGCACGACTCAAGTCCTCTCGGGCATTTTTCTGCGGACTTCTCTTCCCCGGTGGAACGGCCGCGCCCCACCGCCCCTCCATGACCTCGGCCTTTGGCCGCCGCGGGGCGGCGGGAAGCGCCGCGTCACTCGTTCGGCAGCACGAGGGGCTCCCCGCGGTGCCGCCGGGCCGCTGTACCTGTCGAATGGGTCAGACGTGAGTCGGAAGCGGGTCCACCGACACGTCGTGACGCCGGCACATCGCAGTACCGGCACCGCGACGGGGAGCGGGCCCACGCGTCGGGAAGGGCTGGACCAATGGCCGATACGACAGATGCTCCCAAAGTGGTGGGCCGGCTGGCCTCGCACCGGCTGCTGGGCGAACTGCTCGCCGAGTTCCTCGGCACCCTGGTGCTCATCCTGTTCGGCGTGGGAGTGGTCGCCCAGGTCGTCGCCGCCGACCTGGGCGACCACGACAGCATCGCGTGGGCGTGGGGGTTCGGCGTCACCTTCGGTGTGTACGTCGCGGCACGGCTGTCGGGCGCGCATCTCAACCCGGCCGTGACCCTCGCGCTGGCCATCTTCCGCGGCTTCCCATGGGCGAGGGTCGCCCCGTACGCGCTGGCACAGACGGCGGGAGCCTTCACCGCCGCGCTGCTGGTGCGCTGGAACTCCTCCGAAGTCCTCGCCAAGGCGGACCCGGGTCACACCATCAAGACCCAGGGGGTGTTCTCCACCCTGCCCGGCAACGGCGTCTTCCCGATCAGCGAATGGGGCGCGCTCCGCGACCAGATCATCGGCACGGCCATCCTGCTGCTCGTCATCATGGCGCTGACCGATGTACTCAACACCGCTCCCAAGGCGAACCTGGGCCCCCTGCTGATCGGGTTCCTCGTGGTGGCGATCGGCATGGCCATCGGCACCGACGCCGGGTACGCGATCAACCCGGCCCGTGACTTCGGTCCGCGGCTGGCGAGCTACATCACCGGCTACAACAGCGCGTGGCGCGACCAGTACGGCGATCTCTACTTCTGGGTGCCCATCGTCGGCCCGCTCATCGGCGGCCCGATCGGCGCCGCCGTCTACCACTACGTCGTCAGACCGTTCCTGCCGGAGCACGCCGAACAGCCGGCGGGCAGCATCCTGCCCGAGGACGAGTGACCGCGGCCGTCTCCGACAGATACCCGGATCCCGTCCCCGGCACGGAGCCGTCCCACCGGCCGTCCCGGCCGGCCGTCAGCAGCGATCACGCGTGGAGGAACCGACATGGCGGACTACGTCGCCGCGATCGACCAGGGCACGACGAGCACCCGTTTCATGATCTTCGATCATGGCGGTAACGAGGTCGGCCGCCATCAGCTGGAACACGAGCAGATCCTGCCCAAGGCCGGCTGGGTGGAGCACAGCCCGGTGGAGATCTGGGAGCGCACCCGCTCGGTCGTCGCCACCGCCATGAACAAGCACCATCTGGCGGCGAGCGACCTGGCCGCCCTCGGCATCACCAACCAGCGCGAGACGACGTTGGTGTGGAACCGGCACACCGGGCGGCCGTACTACAACGCCATCGTCTGGCAGGACACCCGCACCGACCGGATCGCCAGCGCCCTGGAGCGCGAAGGCAAGGGCGAGGTGATCCGCGCCAAGGCCGGCCTGCCGCCTGCCACCTACTTCGCCGCCGGCAAGGTCCAGTGGATCCTGGAGAACGTGGACGGGGTCCGCGCGGACGCCGAGCGCGGCGACGCGCTCTTCGGCACGATGGACACCTGGGTGCTGTGGAACCTCACCGGCGGCCCGAGGGGCGGCGTGCACATCACGGACGTCACCAACGCCTCCCGCACCATGCTGATGGACCTGCGGACGCTGGCCTGGGACGACGAACTCCTGTCGTTCTTCGCCATCCCCCGCGCCATGCTCCCGGAGATCAAACCGTCCAGCGAACCGGCCGGGTACGGTCAGTCGCCCGACGTCAGCCCGCTGGCAGGCGTACCGATCAGCGGAATCCTCGGTGACCAGCAGGCCGCCACCGTGGGCCAGGTCTGCTTCGCGGAGGGCGAGGCGAAGAACACCTACGGCACCGGCAACTTCCTGCTCCTCAACACCGGCAACCGTCCGGTGCGCTCCCAGCACGGGCTGCTGACCACCGTCGCCTACCAATTCGCCGGCCAGGACCCGGTCTACGCGCTGGAGGGTTCGATCGCGGTGACCGGATCCGCGGTGCAGTGGCTCCGGGACCAGTTGCACATCATCGGTGACGCGGCGGCCAGCGAGACCCTGGCCCGCCGTGTCGAGGACTCGGCGGGCGTCTACTTCGTGCCCGCGTTCTCCGGCCTGTTCGCGCCGTACTGGCGCTCCGACGCGCGCGGCGCCATCGTCGGTCTGGCCCGCTTCCACAACGACGCGCACATCGCGCGGGCCACCCTGGAGGCGATCTGCTACCAGAGCCGCGACGTCGTCGAGGCCATGGCCAAGGACTCCGGTGTCGACCTGGCCGTACTGAAGGTCGACGGCGGCGTCACCGCCAACAGCCTGTGCATGCAGACCCAGGCGGACGTACTGGGCGTGCCCGTGATCCGTCCGCAGGTCGCCGAGACCACGGCGCTGGGCGCGGCCTACGCGGCCGGCCTGGCCGTGGGCTTCTGGCGCGACACCGACGAGCTGCGGGCCAACTGGAACCAGGCCCACCGCTGGGATCCCGAATGGGACGAGGACCGCCGCGAGTCGGGCTACGCGGACTGGAAGCGCGCGGTGGAACGCACCATGGACTGGGTCAAGGTCGACTGACCGCCCGACACCCCTGCGGGCTCGTGTCCGGCATCACGGATCGGCCCGGGAGAGGCGCGGACCCGAGCCCAGCAGGCGCCGCTTGAAGGCGTCCAGGCGCGGGAAGCGCTCGCGCTGCTCACGGGAGTAACGGTCGAGTTCCTCCACCAGCCGGACCGAGCGCTTCTCCACGTCCAGCTCGTCCAGGATCCGGTCGATCTCCGCCAGCAGCGCCCCGTGCAGCTGCCATTGGCGCGGGTGCTCGCGCACCTTGTCCAGCAGCAGATGCGCCACCGTTTCGCGGTGCGCGCCGCTCTGCTCGAGCGCCCGGCTCAGCTCGTCCTCCGCCTCCTCCGCGTTCGCGCTGACCTGCGTGGTGATCAGCACGGCGAAGTTCTCGATGGCGATGGCCACATGGCGCAGCAGTTCGTTGAGCGCGACCGCCACGTCGGCGGGGAACAGCGCCTCTTCGGTGCGCTCCTTCGCGAGGTCCGTCAGCGTCCTGGTCAGGACCCGCAGCACCACGGCGCAGATCTCCAGCGTGTCCAGGCCCGTCCGCAGGACGACCCGGGACAGCAGCCCCTCGCGGACCCGCGGGTTCCACCGCAGGCTCTCCTCCGCCTGCCGCAGGGAGGCGTCCACCTCGACGATGTCGTGGTCGAGACGGCGGGCCTCGTGCAGCCGGCCGGCGGCGCGCTCGACGGGGGTGTGCCCGGACAGCTCGGCGCCGATGTCGCGGAAGAGCCGGCCCATGCGGCGGGACAGCCCCTCGATGGACTCCCCCGCGGACTCCACCCAGACGGGTGGCGCGAACAGGAGGTTGAACAGCAGACCCACGCCGGCCCCGATCAGGGTCTCCAGGATGCGGTCCCACGCGGTGTTCGCCACCTGGCTGACACCCAGGACGAGCATGGCGCTGATCGCGACCTCGGGGACGAACTCATCCACCCGTACGAAGCGTCCGATGACCAGCGAGGTGAGGATCGTCAGGCCCAGAGTCCACCAGTTCAGCCCGACCAGGGAGCTGAAGGCGCTCGCGATGAGGACGCCGGCCACCACCGCGTTGACGCGGCGGATCCCCGTCGTCAGTGTGGCGTACAGGGTGACCTGGACGACGAGGAGCGCGGTCAGCGGCGCCGTCAGAGGGGCCGGTTGGGGGGTGAGCCACACCGCGGCCTGATAGGCGATGACCGCTGCCGCGGTGGAGCGCAGGGTCTGGGCGACGACCGGTTCGTTGGACCTCTGGACGAGTTTGACGACGGGATCAGGTACGACGGGCATCTCCCACCCCTTCCCGATCATGGAGGGCTCAGGCATCGGACCTGAGCCGGTGACCGGCACGGGGCTTCGGGCGGACCGGCGTGGGTGTGAAGTTACCCGCGCCGGTCCGGGCCGCGACGCATCCTCCTGGTGTCGCCGGCAGCGTCACCCGGTCGCCGCCCGGGAGGAACAGGAGGACCGGGAGACGGCGCCCGAACTGCGGGTGCGCTCAGCTGACCAGTTCGTGGCCGGCCTTCACCGCGTCCTTGCCCGCCTTCACGGTGTCCTTGACCGCTCCCACCTTCCTGTCCAGCTTGTCTCCGACGACGCCCTGCGCCGCTTCCTTGGCCTGCTGGCCGGTGGTCGCGGCGGTCTGCGCCGTGCCACTCAGGGTTCCTCCGAAGTCAAGAGCCTGGGCACAGGGGGCGGCGGCGGCAAGAAGCGCGGAACTTGCGGCGGCGGCAGTGAGAAATCGACGAACGTTCATGATCGATGTAACGCGCGGGACGCCGAGAGGGCACGCAAACCATGAACAACCCACCCTCCGGGACGTAGCAGCGTGAGGGCGGGCAGCCGGTGCCACCGGGGCGCGGTCAGGCGTTCTCCGAGGTCGTCCCGGGCATCCCCGTCCACTCGATCGTGTAGTACCGCAGCCGCTCGTCCTCCGCGACGAGCCGCATGCCCGCCGCGGCCATGACACGCTGCGACGCGATGTTCTCCCGCGCGGTGTCACCGTGCACGCGGGAGATGCCGCGGGCGCGCGCGAACACCAGCAGTGCGCGCAGCGCCTCGCCCGCGTAGCCGTGCCCCCGGGCGGCCGGGACCAGGCCGTAGCCGATGGTCACGCCGCCGTTCTCGTCCGCGGGGCCGTGGAAACCCAGCCCGCCCATCACCAGATCGTCCTCGCGGCGGCGGAGCTCGTACGCGCCGAACGGCTGGGGATCCCCGCTCTGCTCACAGGTGTTCAGGAAGCGCCGGGCGCCGGCGACATCCCCCTGGTCCGGATACCCCGGCGCCCACCGGGCACCCTCCCCGGGCACTCCCGCCATCACCTGCCGCGCCTCGACGACGCTCATCGGATGCAGCACCAGCCGCGCCGTCACAAGATCTTCCATGGCATCGAGGGGTATCACGCGCGCTGCCGGGAGCACACCCGGATTTACCCCGGCGGCCTGGTGCCGATGACGACGGTGGCGTACAGCTCCTCCGAAGTTGCCACCCGTGGAATCAGTCCGTCGCGGGCGACGATGCCGACGGCCTCCGGTACCTGCCGCTCGCTGGTCTCGAAGAGCAGATGGCCGCCCGGGGCCAGCCAACGGGCCGCTTCCGCGGTCACCCGCCGCAGGACGTCCAGTCCGTCGGTACCGCCGTCGAGTGCCACCCGGGCCTCGTGGACCCGGGCCTCCGTGGGGAGCAGTTCGATCTCTTCGGTCGGTACGTACGGCACGTTCGCGAGCAGGATTCCGACCCGGCCCCGCAACGGACCGGGCAGCGGCGCGTAGAGGTCCCCTTCGTACACCTGGCCACCGACGGCGTCGACGTTGCGCCGGGCGCACCGCACCGCGGCCGGGTCGATGTCGGCGGCGTACAACTCCACCGGGCCGGGCCCGGAACCCGGGTCCCCGTTCCGGTCGGACACCAGCGCGGCGCCCAGGGCGCCCGAGCCGCAGCACAGGTCGACGACCACGGACCCCGGCCGGAGCAGGGCCGCCGCCTGATCGACGAGGAACTCGGTGCGGCGGCGGGGCACGAAGACCCCGGGGTCGACGACGAACCGGTGGCCGTGGAACTCCGCCCAGCCGAGGACGTGTTCGAGGGGCAGACCGACGACGCGCCGTTCCACCATGGCGGCGAGTTCGGCGGGGGTCCGTGCGGTGGAGACGAGCAACTCCGCCTCGTCCTCGGCGAACACACAGCCGGCGGCGCGAAGCCTGGTGACGATGGCGGGGAAGGGAAACACTGATGGTGAAGCCGGCACGATGAGCCTTTCGGAACGCCTCTGGGCGCTCCCGCGGGTCACCTATGCCTGACGGTGAGCCGCACGGCCGCGAAGGGGGAGCACCCGACCTGATACAGCGGTGATGGGTCCCACCTCCTCAGTTGATCATTGGTAACGACGGCAACACTGTACCTGACCCGGGCCGGGCGGCAGCGGCACCCCGGTGAACGCGACGGCCCGCCCGGGCGCCATGTACGAGGACGCGGTGGCACGGGCCAAGGCCGCCTTCGATCTCGTCGAGAACGGCCTGCGGGGCTACGCCGTCCGCTGACCGGCGGCAGGGTGACGCATCGTCAGTTCGGGGGCCTGCCGCCATCCAGGCCACGGCGCGCGAAGTACCGCGCGTAAAGGGTCGCGCCGAGACCGATCCACGCCGCGGCCAGTAGCCATCCGGCAAGGACGTCGCTCGGCCAGTGCATGCCGAGGTAGACCCGGGTGCCGCCGACGGCCGCGGCCCAGCACAGCAGAACGGCGCAGCACACTCGCGCGACCGCCGGGCGGCCGCGGACGGCCGCGGCCCAGGCCAGCAGACCGGCGGCCATCGCCGAGGTGGTGGCGTGCCCGGACGGGAAAGCGAAGCCGGACGCGTGGCCGGCCCAGTCGCCGACGGCCGGCCGGGCCCGGCCGATCGCTTCCATCAGGCCGTACCGGACGGCCTGCCCGACGCCGAGGAAGACCGCGGCCCCGAGTACCGCGTACATCCGCTGCCGGGTGTCACGCCCCACGATCAGCCCGGCGGCCACCGCCATCGCGTACGGCCAGAACCCCGTACCGCTCGCGGTGATCCGGCGCGCCACGGTCAACGCGAGGTGCGGCCGGTGGACCATCGACCAGGTGTGCGCGGCCCCGTCCCCGGGGAACGGCGCTCCGTGGCGGATGAGGACGAACACCGCCAGCAGGACGAAGGCCCCTGCGCAGACCGCGGCGGCGGCCAGGGAGAGCGGGAAGTGGGCGCGCGGCCGCGTATCGCCGGGGTCGACGCGGTTCGCGATCATGCCGGCCTGCCTCCTCACCCACCGAGCGCCCGGCACGGTCCGTTACCGGCGGCCCGCGGCGGAGCTGTCTGTCTACAGCACTGTAGACGATTGGAACGGCCGGACCGTTCCCGGGGAACGATCGACGCGGACTCCCGTCCATGGCCCGCCGCCTGCGGGAATGTCGCCCAGGGGCCGCCGCGCACGCTGTGCCCCGTCCGGGCGCTTCACCGGCACCGGCCTGGTGGGAAATGCCCGGCAGTGGGTAGTCGACGCTCATGAGTAATTTCGTCGTCTCCTTGCCGGGCACCCTGAAGGCGCCGCTCACCCCTGAGACCAGGGGGAAGATCCTGGCCGCTCTCCAGGGCACCGATCCCCATGAAGTCGCGGAGGGCGAGTCCGCGGATCTCGACGCGCTGAGCCTGAACCCGGACACCTCCACGTTCACCCTCCGTCTGGAAGTGGAGGCGGAGAACAGCGGTACAGCACGTGCGGAGGCCCTCGCCCTCGCCGAGAGCGCGCTGCGCGGCGCCGGTCTGGACGAGCAGTCCGCGCCCTTGGGGAATCCCGTGATCACCGCGATCGATGTGAACTAAGGCCGGGTCCTCCGGATACCTGCTACCGGAAACCGGCTGGTGGAGCCGGAATCGCCGCGGCTAGCATCCGGTGATGACGACTCCGGCAGACCAAGATTTCCACGATGCGCTCCGCCGGGCCGACATCGGCCGGTTGGCGGACCGGTTGGACGTGCGGGACTGTTCGCCGGACGTCTTCGGACGTCTCGTCCGGCACGAGAATCCCCGGGTCCGGTACCTGGGGCTGACCCTGCTGAGCGAGCGGCTCGCCTCGGACCCCCGACCCGACGACGTCGAGTCGGCCGCGTTCGCCGCGCAGCTGCCGGGATCGGCGGCCGGACCGCCGGAGGCGGCGCTCGTACTGGCAGGACTCTACGAACGGCTGGGGCCGCACCTCGACGGGCGGCCCTGGCCGTTGTGGCGTGCGGCGCCGCTGCCGGTGCGGGTGCGGATCGCCTGGCTGCGCGCGGAGCTCCTCAACGATCCGGCGGCGCTCCGCGAGGAACCGCCGGGAGAGCTGCTGTACCAGGCCGTACGGGGAGCATCCGTCGCCGACGCGCACCGACCCGGGCAGCTCGTGGACGAGCTGGCGCGCACCGACGACCCGGTGCTGACGGCCGCGGCGCTGCGACTGGCCCGGCAGGGCCTGCACGCCGGGCTGCTGGCTCCGGCGCTGGTCCGCGAACAGCTGATGCGGCTGCTCGGTGCCGGAACCACGGACGTCACCGACGTCACGGCCGACGTGCTCAAGGAGCTCGCCGAGCCATGGGCGGCGCTGGATCCGTTGCCGGCCGGGCTGCTGGCCCCCTTTCTCGGCCCGGCTTCGGCGAACGCCGGGCCGGCCGCAGCCGAGGCCGCGCTCACGACCGCGGCCCGGCACGGGCACCGCCACCACCTCCTGCGGGTCGTCGACGATCCCGACCTGTCGCCGGCTCTCCGGCGGCGCGCGATGGAACTCCTCGGCGACCTGGCCGACCGTGCTGACATCGCCCGCCTGACCGCGAGCGCCGCGCAGGACCCGCTGCTGTTCGCCGCACCGGCGGTGACGTGTCTGCGGGGTCTCCACCGGCGCGGGCACTTCCCCACGGAGACGGACGTGCCGGCCATCGTCGGCCTGGCGTTGGCCGATCACTCGATTCCGGCCGGTGAGCTCGCGACGATCATGTTCACCTGCCGTCGGACCATGGCCCATGTCCTGCTGGAGCGGGAGACAGCCGCCGCCGACCCCGACCGGCAACGGAGGATGGACCTGCTCGTCGCTCTGTCCGAGCAGGGGTCCGGGAGCGAGGAGCCGCGGATCGGGGAGGCGATCACGCGTCTGCTTCCGTCCGCTCCCGAGCCAGGACCACTGCTCGACGCGATCCGCAGGCTGCGGCACACCGACGCCGAGGACACGGTGATCGCGCACCTGACCTCGGTGCCCGCGGCTGCTCTCGACGCCCTGGAAGCCATCGGCGGGCACCGGACGGTGGCGGCGCTGCGGGAAGGGCTCGGTCTCGCCGGAGCGGAGAACCCGGGGGTCATCGCACCTCACCTGCGCGCCGTACGCGAGCGCGCCCTGGAACTGCTCTGGCTGCTGACGACCGATCCGGAGCAGCGGCGCGCTCTCCTCGGCCGTCTCGACGCCGCCGATCTCCCCCGCCGTATCGCGGCCGACCTCGGCGGCCCGGACGAACAGGAGTTGGCGCTCCTGAGCTCCCATCTGGACCCGGACGAGCCGGTCGCCTCCCTGTGCAGACTGGCCGCCCACGCGGCCGTCGGCACCCTGCCGGTCGTCGCGGACCTCCTGCTGCGCGTCGTGGCCGATCTCGCGGCCGAGGAGGCGAGCGGCGCGGCGCGGCCCGTCCGCGACCGGCCGCCGGCCGGCGAGCCTGCGGTTCCCGACGAAGTCCTCAATGCCGTGTGTGCTCTGGGGGTTCGTCTCCACGAACGCGGGAGGATCCGGCCTGCCTGTCTGCTCGACGCCACGACCGCGCGGGCGGCCGGTCATGCGCTGGTCGCGAGCATGGCGCTCGATCTGCTGGACCGGCCGGGCGTGTCGGACGGTGAGCGGACGATCCTGCTCGAACTGCTGCTGCGGGTGCCCTACGCGCGCACCCGCCGACGGGTGCACCGCCTGCTGCGGAATCGCGACCCGCAGGTGCGCAAGCACGTGATCGCGCTGCTCGCCCGTGACACCACCGGCGACGACGCCCAGGCGCTGTCGGCGTCGTTGATCGCGCTGACCGCCACCCGGGACGTCCAGGACATCCAGACGGTACGGCAGGCGCTGCTGGCCCTGGGCCATGCGCGGGCCCGCGGGGCCGCCGGTGCGGTCGCCGCGTGTCTCGACCATCCGAACATGAACATCAAGAAGACCGCCGCCGGGGTCCTGGCCCTGGTGGGCACGCCGGCGACGGTGCCGAAACTGCTGTTCCGGCTCGGCCACCACGACAATCCGGGGCTACGTGACGCACTGGTCGCAGCGTTGCGCGCCATCCTCGGCGCCGCGTACGCGGCGACCGTCCTCGCCGCCGCCGAGCACCCTCCGGAGGACGATTCCGGGCACGACTCCGGGCCCCGATCCGGTCACCACGGGGAAGACCGCACCCGGGGACTGCTGCTGGCGGGCCTCGACGGCGAGTTGTCCGCACGCGCGGTCCGCGCGCTGGAGCACCAGGCCTCCCCTGTCGCACCCGCTCTGCTCGCCCTGGTGGCAGCCGGCCGGGTCCACCTCACGGCCGGAACCGTCGAGGATCTGGCAACGGCCATGACCCGGCACGGAATCGACGTACCTCCCGGCAGCCGGCCGGCGGGGGACGGCCAACCGGACCGCGACGTACGGTCGTTGACGACCCGGGGCTGGGACCCCTCGGTCGCCCTCCGTATCGCCGAGCGGCCGGATCCGCCGACCGCCGGGCAGTTGACGGCGCTGCGCCCGTTGTTGGCTGACTGGCTCCGGCTGGCCACCGCGGAACCCCGCGTCCGAGGCCCTGTCCTGCGGTTCACCCTGCGCCTGTGCCCGGCGCCGTGGACGGACGACGAGCTGACGGTCCTGTCCCGCTCCACCGGAGTCGTGCTCGACGAACTCGCCGGCGGACCCGGCGCCCTCGCGGCCGCCGATCGCGACGCCCTCCTCGCCGTTCTCGAAGCCCTCGCACCGAAGCTGTCCGCCGTCGGGAGGTCGGTTCTCGCCGACGCGGTGCGCGCGCTGCCGCCCGCTCCGGCAGGCGACCGCTGCACGCTGACGCTGCTGCGCCGGTGCGGAGCGGTACTGCTGCGCACCGACCTCGACCAGGCGCTCGCCGCGGCCCGGCTCGGTGCCGACGCCTGGCAGGCCGAGTCCGCTGTCCTGCGGGAGGCATTCACCGTCCTTCCGGACCCTCACTCCCCCGCCCGGGCCGGCACCCGGGAGGCCGCCGAGGCATCCGCCGAGGTCGCCGCATGGCAGGGCGCGCTGGACTCCGCGTACGCGCCCCGAGCACCCTGGCACTGGAGGAGCTGCGCCACCGCAACGACGACGTCCCTGGCTCCCGGCAGCGGCTGGCCGCGCTGGTCGACGCGTACGCCTTCGCCCGCCCCTGCGCGCGCGATGCGCTCCTCGACTGGATGACGGATCTCCAGCCGCTCGACGCACCGGCCTGGACCCTCGCCGAGACCGCCCGCGAGGCAGTCCCCGCACCGCGCACCGTACGGGTCGACGACCTGGACCAGCCCCGTTCGACCGCCCTTCGGGAGCGCCTGCTGACCCTGCTGGACTCCGCCGACCGGGACCGTCGGGACACCGCCGCGGGGGCGCTCCTGGAGTGGCCCGAGCCGGAGACCCGGCTTCTCGTACTGCGGGCGTTCCTCCGTGGCCGTGTCACGGTGCGGGTAGGCGGTGAGGTGGCGCGTCTGCTGACCGGCATCGGCCTGGTCGAACTGCGCGGCCCGGAGATCCTGCCCGACCGGGTGGCCCGCGTGGCCGGGCAGCTCCACCAGGGGGATCTGCTTCCGCTGGTCCCGCTGCTGCTGGAGTACTGGGAGCAAGGCTCGCCCGCGTTCCGTCCGACCGCCCGTGACCTGCTCCGCCGGGTGCCCGCCGATGCGCTGGCCGAGCACCTGGCCGGCCGTCTGGACGCCGGCGCCTGGGGATTCCTCGATCTGCTCACCGGCCGTGCGCCGCTGCGCACCCCCGCGCTGGAACGGATCTGCCGGCGGCTGCGCGCCGAGGGCCACGACGCTCTCGCTGACGGGCTCCTTCTCGTCGAGGGCCCCCTGCGCGGCCCGGACGCCGGGCCGCAGGACGCCGCCGCTCTGGCGGCGCTCCGCGCCCGCGCCCAGGACACGCCGGGAGGAGCCGTGCCCGGTCCGTCCCGGGACGAGATGATGAACCTGGCCCGTACCGGTACCCCCGACCAGATCCGCCGGGCGCTCACCCGGCTGGCCGGGGCACACCCCGACGATGCCGAACTGACGGAACTGATCGGCGAGTTGCTGCGCCATCCCCGGCCCAGGGTGCGCCTGCACGCCCACCGGACCTCACGGACGGTGCTCGACCGGCGGACGTATCTGCGGCACACCTCGGTGCTGCTGGACGACCCCGAGCCGAATGTCGTCCGCACGGCGGTCCTGGCCCTGAGCCACGCGCGCTGGGAGCCCGCGATCCCCGCCATCACCGGACTGCTGGAGCACGCCCATCCCGTTGTCCGGAAGACAGCGGCCGAGGGGCTGATCGTCATGGGCGCACCGGCGGTCCCCGCTCTGCGGTACGCGGCCGACCACGCCCGACCGGACCGGCGGACGCGCTATGCCGACGTGCTGGAACGGATCCTGGCGGCCGGCGGATAGCGCGTGACCTGGTCGTGAACCTTTGCCGTACCGCGGGTTCCGAGTGCTGGACCGCCGCCCCGTCCGCCGCCCTCCTCCGGTAAATTGGTCTACACCACGATATGTATGCCTCAGAACGGTGGAATCAGCATGGAAGTAGTGATCGTTCCGGACGCCGAAGCGGGCGGCGAACTCATCGCCTCCGCGATCGCCGGCCTGCTCGCCCGCAAGCCCGACGCCCTGCTCGGCGTTGCCACCGGATCGACGCCGCTGCCGATCTACCAAGCGCTGGCCGCCCGGGTCCGCGCCGCCACCCTCGACGCCTCGCGGGCACGCATCTGCCAGCTCGACGAGTACGTGGGCCTCCCCAAGGGGCACCCCGAGTCCTACCGCTCGGTGGTGCTTCGCGAGGTCGTCGAGCCGCTCGGACTGACCGAGGCGTCCTTCATCGGCCCCGACGGCACCGCCGAGGACGTCGCCGCCGCCAGCTCCGACTACGACCGCGCGCTGGCCGCCGCGGGCGGTGTCGACCTGCAGCTGCTCGGCATCGGCACGGACGGGCACATCGGGTTCAACGAGCCCTGCTCCTCGCTCGCTTCCCGCACCCGCATCAAGACGCTCACCCAGCAGACCCGCGTGGACAACGCCCGGTTCTTCGACTCGCTGGACGAGGTTCCGCACCACGTCATCACCCAGGGCATCGGCACCATCCTGGAAGCGCGCCACCTGGTGCTGCTGGCGACCGGCGAGGCCAAGGCCGAGGCCGTGGCGCTCTCCGTGGAGGGCCCGCTGTCCGCGATGGTGCCGGCCTCGGCGCTGCAGCTGCACCCGCATGCCACCGTCGTCATCGACGAAGCGGCCGCGTCCGGCCTCAAGCTCGCGGACTACTTCCGCGCCACGTACGCGGCGAAGCCCACCCGGCAGTTCCTCTAGTCCGTGCCATTCCAGCGGCTGCTGTCCGACAGCAGCCGCTGGAGCGGTCGTGGCCCGGAGGGGCCTCAGGCCTTCGGCTGGGTGAAGCGGATGCTGTTGCCGAAGGGGTCGCGCAGGCCGCAGTCGATTCCGTACGGGCGGTCGGTGGGTTCCTCGGTGAACTCGACGCCCCGGCTCAGCAGCGTCTCGTACGTCTTGCGGCAGTCGTCCGTGCTGAAGATGAGGTGGCCGCCCATGGCGCCCTTGGTCACCAGCTCGCGGACCTGCTGTGCCGTCTCCTCGGACATCGCCGGAGTGCCCGGCCTCTCCAGCAGGATCTGCCGCTCGGGGTGACCCGGGATGCTGACGGTCAGCCAGCGCATGAAGCCCATGTCGATGTCGGCGCCGACCTCCAGGCCGAGCTTACCGACGTAGAAGTCGAGGGCTTCGTCCTGGTCGAGGACGTAGATCTGTGAGTGCGTGATTGCGGTGAACATGTGCATCACGCTACCGAGCGGGCCGGGCGAAAACTTATCCAAAACTGCTCGGTCTCCGGAGGGGCCCGACAGCGCCGACGGGCAGTGACTGCGGTCAGGCGCTCGGCCGCGTCCACGCCATCGTGAAGCACGTCGGTACGTTCGCGGCCGCCGCCTCCTTGCGGTACGTCCTCGGTGACCGGCCGACGATGTCCCGGAACGTGCGGCTGAAGGTCCCCGGGCTGCCGAAGCCGACCTCGAAGCAGATGTCCGTCACGCTGTGGTCGGTCTCCCGCAGCAGGAACATCGCGCGCTCGACCCGGCGGCGCTGCAGATAGCGGTGCGGCGTCTCCCCGAACGTGGCCCGGAAGGTGCGGGCGAAGTGGGCCTGCGACACATGGGCGATCCGGGCCAGGGCCGCGACGTCCAGCGGCTGCGCGTAGGCACGGTCCATCGCGTCCCGGGCCCGCAGCATGCGGCGGTTGGTCTCTTCTGCTGCGCTGCTCACGGCGCCATCACACCACGGTTCCGCGGCGTCCGGAGAAGATCCGGCGGCCCGTGCGCGCCACCACCCCGCAGTGCGGTGTCGCGCACCCGCGACTGTCAGTGCCCCGCAGTAGCATCCGGTGTATCCGGACCACCGGCGGCCGCCCCGGGCCGGCAGTTCCGGGGCGGCGGCCGAGTCCGTATGCCCTGCCCGACATTCCCTGCCCGACCCAGCAGCCCCGAGGACAGCCCGTGAGCGCAGCGACCGCCGGTACCGTCAACCGTTGTGCCTGGTCCGAGGGCTCCGAGCTCATGGCCGACTATCACGACACCGAATGGGGCGTCCCGTCCCATGACGACGCCTATCTGTTCGAGCTGCTGCTCCTGGAAGGCGCCCAGGCGGGTCTGTCCTGGTCCACGGTGCTGAACAAGCGCGAGAACTACCGCAAGGCCCTCGACGGTTTCGACTACTGGAAGATCGTCCGGTACGAGCAGGCCAAGCTGGACGACCTGATGACCGATGCGGGTATCGTCCGCAACCGTCTCAAGGTCGCCTCCACGGTGAAGAACGCCCGCGCCTTCATCGCGACACGCGAGGAGTTCGGCTCCTTCGACACCTACCTGTGGCAGTGGGTCGACGGCACGCCCGTGGTCAACCGTCCCCGGCCCACGGATCCGCTGCCGGCGCGCACCGATCTCTCCGACCGGCTGAGCAAGGACCTGAAGCGGCGTGGTTTCACCTTCGTCGGCACCACCATCACCTATGCCTATCTCCAGGCGGTCGGCGTCGTGAACGACCACGCCACGACGTGCACGGCCCAGGGCCGGCCCACGTCTCGCTAGGCGCGGATCTCCCCTTCGTCGTCGAGCGGGCAGGCCGTGGGCCTGCCGTCGTCGTCACCGTGGTAGATACGCCCATCGTCCTGATCGGTTTCGGTCCCGCTCGGGAGGCCGATGTTGTCGCCGCAGTGACACACAATGGTGATCATCGCTTCTCCTCGGATGTGCTCTGGACACTGTTCTGGGACGTGCTCCGGGAAAGGCTCCCGAAAGGTCTCCCGGAAGGCCGGGGGACCACTCACCACTCCATCCCAGTCCCCGGCCCCGGTCCTGTTCTGCTGGTCCGGCCGGGTTCCATCGGTGCACGAGGGCACAAGTGTGCGAAGCGCCTGACCGGAGGCGGACCGCCTGGCAGAATGACGGCACGGGGCAGTCGATCTTCGAGTGGGAGTGCTCCATGACGCGCTTGCAGGCGCGACGGATACACCGTCATGACGGCGTGGCCGTCCTGGCGGTCGTCGGTGAACTGGACCTGGACAGCGAGCAGGTGCTGGCCGATGCCACCGCATCGGTGCTGGACACCGGCCAGGTGCGGCTGATCCTGGACTGCGGCCAACTCAGCTTCTGCGATTCACGCGGACTGGGGCTGCTGCTCAGCCTGCGGCAGACCCTGGACGACCGCGGGGGCTCCCTGGTCCTGGCCGCGCCGAGCGATCAGCTGCTGCGCACCCTCGAACTCACCGGCGCCGACCAGGTCCTCACGCTGACCGACGGCGTCGAGGAGGCCGCCGGACTCCTGCTGCCTCCCGGCGCCACCGGCATCACAGGAAACGCCGGATCGGGATGACCGCGACTTCCTGAAGCCGCTGCATGGAGGAACGCCGGTTCCACGAGCCGGATTCGATCAGTTCGCTGACCGCCCGGTCCTCCTCGAAGTGCCCGTCGAGGGTGGCGGTGAAGGTCTCGTCGAGAACGGCCAGCATGACCTCTTCGTCATGGTCCAGCGAGCGCCGGTTGAAGTTCGTCGACCCGATGAGCGAGGCGACATGGTCGATGGTGATCACCTTGGCGTGCATCATCGTCGGCTGGTACTGCCAGATCTTCACTCCGGCCGCGACCAGCTCCTCGTAGAAGTTCTGCCCCGCCAGCTGGCACACCCGCTTGTCGGTGTGAGGTCCTGGCAGCAGGATCTCCACCTCCACCCCACGCCGGGCCGCCTCGCACAGCAGATGGATGAAGAAGGCGTCGGGTGCGAAATACGCGGTGGCCAGGCGCAGACGTTCCTGGGCCGACTCGATGACCACTCGGATCAGGGTCTGCATGTCCTGCCAGCCGAAGCTGGCGGAGCCGCGCACCACCTGGACGATCGCGTCGCCCTGCGGAGCGTGTTCGATGAAGCGGTCACGGTCGTCGAAGAGGTCGGCGTGGCACTCGGCCCAGTTCTGGGCGAACGCCGCCGCGATACCGTCCACCGCCGGGCCGCGCACCTGCACATGGGTGTCGCGCCACTCCTTCTCGTCGCGGGCGTCGCCGCACCACTCCTCGGCGATGCCCACGCCGCCGGTGTACCCGGTCGACTCGTCGACGACCAGGACCTTGCGGTGGCAGCGGTGGTTCTGCTTGAGCGGTGAGAGCCACAGCGGCTTGCGGAACCAGGCGACCTGCACCCCGGCCTGCTCCATCTCGTCCAGCAGTTCCTGCTCGATGAGCCGGCTGCCGAATCCGTCCAGCAGCAGCCGGACCCGCACGCCCTCGCGGGCCCGGCCGGCGAGCGCGGCCGCGAACTCCCGGGCGATCGCACCGCGCCAGTAGACGAAGGTCATCATGTCGACCGTGTACCGCGCCGCCCGGATGCTGCCCAGCATCGCCGCGAAGATCTCGTCACCGTTGCGCAGCGGCACCAGGGCGTTGTTCTCGGTCGCCGCGATACCGATGAGCCGCTCCAGCCGGCGCCGTATCCGCTGCTTCCGTTCCGGGTACGACAGCTCGCCCGGCACCGTTGGCGCACCGGCCCCGGGCAGCGTCTGCTCGTGGTCCTCGACGGTCGTCATGCGGATTCTCCTGCGTAGAGAGCTGCTGAGGTGTGTGCTGCCCCGCCGTACGGCACCGATGTCCGGATCTCGGAGCGAAGTGAGCCGTTTGGACTGGGCCAACGTACACACCTGCCGGTGCTGCCGCCGAAGTTGGCCGTGCCGTGGCGCGTCCGGGATCCGGCGGATCGGAAGCCGCCGGCGCGCGGCGCACGGGTATCGTGCGGACGTGTCGTCCTACAGCATTGGCCAGGCAGCGAGAGTGCTGGGTGTGAGTCCCGAGACGGTCCGGCGATGGGCCGACGGTGGCCAGATCCGGATGGACCGGCACGGCCCGGGGAACCGGGTGATCGACGGGGTGAGTCTGGCCGCGTTCGCCGGGGAGCGGGCCGCCGGGGTACCGACGGGGCCCGACGCGGTCGCGACGTCCCTGCGGAACGCGTTCAGCGGGATCGTGACGGGCGTGACGCTCGACGATGTGGCCGCTCAGGTGGAGATCCAGGCCGGGCCGCACCGGATCGTGTCGGTGGTGACGCGGGAGGCCGTGGAGGAGCTGGGGCTGGCGGTCGGGGTGACCGTCACCGCCCGGGTGAAGTCGACCGACGTGCACATCGACAAGCGCTAGTCGTATCCGGAAGCGGTCAGCGGCACGGCAGCGCGGCGCGCAGATCGGGACCGCAGCGCGGCGCGCAACGCTTCCGGCCGGGTACGGTCCTGCCATGTCTGCATCATCGGAAGCCTCACCGTCGCCCTCCGCCGCCGCGTCGCCGTCCGCCGCACCGTCATCCGCGCCTTCCGCCGTGACTGCGGACGATCTCGACCGGTCGGTCCAGCTCGCCGTCGCCGCCCTGCGGAACGCGCCCACGACGGCTTGGGACGGTAAGGCCGGTTCGCTGGAGTGGGATTGCTGGGAGACCGTCGAGCACCTGAGCGACGATCTGTTCGCCTACGCGGCTCAACTGGGCCCCAGGACACCGCCTTTGGAGGGTGAGGTGCCGTTCGTCTGGGAGAGCCGGCGACCCGGTGGCCCGGCGAACGCCGTCCACGCGGACCGTACGGCGGGACCTGACGGACTGCTGCAGGTGCTGGAGGCGTGCGGTGCCCTGCTGGTCGCCATGGTGCGCACGACGCCATCGCGGACTCGCGCCTTCCACGGCTTCGGCGTGTCGGATCCGGAAGGGTTCGCCGCGATGGGGATCGTGGAGACCCTGGTGCACACCCACGATCTGGCAGAGGGACTCGGCCTCGCCTGGACCCCGCCCACCGACATCTGCTCGCGCGTGCTCGACCGGCTCTTCCCGGAGGCGCCGCGGACCACCCACCCCTGGCCCACCCTGCTGTGGGCGACCGGGCGAGCCGAACTGCCCGGCCACCCCCGCGTGACCACATGGCGCTGGTTCGGCGAGCCCCGGCCGTAACTCGCCCGCCTCCCCGGCCCGCCACCGCTCACCTCACCCGATCCGCACCTCGTACGGAGCGCCGGTGCTGATGGCTTCGGCCTGTTCCAGCAGGTCGGCCGGGGAGAAGCCGAGCCTCGCGTTCTCGGCCGCCCGGCGCAGCAGGGGAAGTATCTCGGCGACGGGCCGGCCGCGGTGGGATCGGCTGAGGGAGGCGAAGTCGCGCTGGTAGGACGTGCCGTAGACGTCTCCCCATTGGGTCAGTGACCGGCCCAGGCCCTGCCGGTCGACCGTGATCCTGTTTCCCATCGTGGTCCTCCTCAGCCATACGCCGTCCGCCGGTTCACGGACCGGTTTTCGACGCTACCGCGGAGGTCTGACACTGCCCGTGGGGCCGGCCCCGGACGGGACCGGCCCCACAGGCGTTCACGAGGCGTTACGTCAGGTTGCCGGAGCCGGCGGAACCTCGGTGCGCGTGCTGCGGAAGCGCGCGGCGTAGGCGGAGGGCGTGGTTCCCAGGTGGCGGGCGAAGGTCCTGCGGAGGGTCTCGTCGCTGCCCAGTCCACTGTGGCGGGCCGCGGAAGTCACGCTCTCGCCGCGTTCCAGCAGCATCCGGGCGGCTTCCAGCCGCATGGTCTCCACGTACGCGGCCGGGGTGCTGCCGGTGTGATCGCGGAACAGCCGGGACAGATGACGCGGGCTCACACCGGCCTGCCCGGCCAGGGCCTGCGGGCTGTGGTCGGACGCCGGGTCGGCCGCGATGGCGTCCAACAGCGGACGCACGACGGGGTGGAGCGTCGCGGTGATGCGGGAGGCGGCGGAGAACTGGGACTGCCCTCCCGGCCGTTGCAGGAAAACCACCAGGTCACGCGCGACCCGGCGGGCCTCTTCCGGGCCGTGGTCCTGTTCGACCATCGCCAGGCAGACGTCGATGCCGGCCGTCACCCCGGCCGAGGTGAGGACGGTCCCGTCCTGGACGTGGATGGCATCGGGCGTGACCCGGATGTCCGGGTACCGGCGGGCGAGTTCCGCCGCGTGCTCCCAGTGCGTCGTCGCCCTGCGGCCGTGCAGCAGGCCGGCCGCCGCGAGCGCGAACGCCCCGGTGCAGACCGCCGCCACGCGCTGCGCCCGCGCCGCCAGCCGAGCCACCTGCTCGACCAGGGCGGGTTCCCTCCGGAGGGTGTCGAGTTCGGCGGGGCCGGGGACGATGAGCGTGACCTCCTGGCCCGCCCGCTCCCCGGGGCCAACCGCTTCCGCCGGGGCGTCCCCGTCCGTCCACCGAGTGCGTTCGGCCTGCTCCGCGGAGAGGTCGGCCGCGATCCGCAGGCCGGTGGAGGTGATGACGTCCCGTCCCCCGGGGGTGCACACCCGCACGGCGTAGGCGCCCGTGTCCCGCGCGGCGGTGGCGAAGACCTCCAGCGGAGCGGCGACGTCCATCAGCCGCACCCCGTCGAAGGCAAAGACGATCACTTGGCGCTGCACCCGTCCACGGTAGCCGCATGTCCGCATCTGTGGGGTTCCTGTCTTCAGCGACATGGCGCGGCGTCCGGCACCGCGAGCAGGCTGGAACAGTCACCAGGGCCGGTCGGGCCCGTTCCCCGAGCAGAGGAGAGGAGCCGTTCCATGACGGTCCAGGAGTCCAGCGCCGCCGGAGTGTCCGTTCCGGACACCAAACTCGCAGCCGAGGCCACCGAGCTGGTGCGCGACACGGTCGGCGAGCTGATCTACCACCACTCCCGCCGCGTCTACTGGTTCGGCAGCCTGCAGGGAGCCAACCGCGGTCTGCGGTTCGACGCGGAACTGCTCTACGTCGCAGCGATGTTCCACGACTTGGGCCTCGGCGAAACCTTCCGTGGCAGCGGGCGCCGCTTCGAGGTGGACAGCGCCGACGAGGCACGCCGCTTCCTGCTCGGCCACGGTCTCCCCGAGGACGGCATCCGGCGGGTCTGGACGGCCATCGCCCTGCACACCACCCCCGGCATCCCCGGCTTCATGGAGCCTGAGGTCGCGCTGCTCACCGCCGGCGTCGAGTACGACGTCCTGGGCATCGGATACCGGGACATCCGTGACAGCGACCGCGCCGAGATCACCGCGCTGCACCCCCGCCCGGACTTCAAGCGGCGGATCCTGGAGGCGTTCACCGCGGGCATCGCCCCGAAGCCGGAGACGACGTTCGGGAACGTGAAGGCCGATGTCCTCCAGCACTTCGTCCCGGGGTTCGAGCGCGGCGACTTCGTGGAGACCATCCAGAACTCGCCCTGGCCCGAGTAGACCGGCTCCCCGGCTGCCCGACTGCCCGGAAGCGGTCTGCAAAGCAATGAGGGCGGCGCGGATCCGTGGAGGATCCGCGCCGCCCTCACCATGTTCGTGGAACGGAATTCTTGACTACTGACGTGGCGGCACCGGGTCACCGATCGGTGGTGCCGGAGACGGAGCGGGTCGGGTCGTCGACGGTGGGCAGGACGCCTTCGCGGCGGGCGCGCTTGGCGTCTTCGAGGAAGGCGCGGGAGAAGATCGCGGACAGGTGCGCCATGCCGTTGCGGTGAACGCGGATCTCACCGCCGTGCACCTTGCCACTGATGTGGATCCGGCGGCCGCTGGGGGTCGCCGAGGCGCTCTCGAGGTCCTTGACGCGGCCGCGGCCGACCCAGGACAGGCTCCCGAAGTGGTCGATGGTCGCGTCGGAGGGCACGAGCAGCTTGAGCATGCCGTGGTCGATGTCGACGTGGACGTGGATGTCGCCGTCGGCGATCTCGGGAGAGCGCAGGTCCAGGACGACCGCGCCGCGCCGGGTGCGGATCTGGAAGCGGTTGGCCTTGGTCCAGTTGCCGAGGTGCTTGGTCATCGTGTGGTCCGCGTCGATGCAGACCGGGCCGTTGTCGGGAGTGAAGTCTTCGCGGAGGTTCTCTGTGTTCGCCATGGCTTCATAGTGGCACACCCTCTAGTGTTCCGGCAACTAGTAGGAGGGCGGTGTACATTTATCTCTGTGACCACTAAGTTCCGGCGCTCCCCGTTGGCCCTGGCGATCCTCAGCCTTCTGGAGAACGGCCCGATGCATCCGTACGGCATCCAGCGCCTCATCAAGCAGTGGGGCAAGGACCAGGTCGTCAACGTCGGCCAGCGCGCGACCCTCTACAAGATGATCAGCCGGCTCCAGGAGGCAGGGCTGATCCAAGTCCAGGACACCGACCGCGATCACCGGTATCCCGAGCGCACGACCTACCAGGTCACCGACAGCGGCCGGGACGCCGCACGCCAGTGGCTCGCGGAGATCCTCTCCACGCCACGCAACGAGTTCCCGGAGTTCCCCGCCGCGCTCTCCTTCTTCCTGATGCTCACCCCGGAGACCGCTCAGAAGCTGCTCACCGAGCGCCGGGACCTGCTGCTCCGGGAGATCGCCGAACTGGACGCGGCACTGGCCACCGAGGCCGAGGGCTTCCAACTTCCCCGCGTGACCATGCTGGAGACCGAATACGTCCGCACGATCACCGGCGCCGAACTGGCATGGGTCACCGGCGTCCTCGACTCCCTGCGCGACGGCTCTCTCACCTGGGACTACGAGGAGCTCCGGAAGCTCGCCACGGCCTCGATCCCTGGCGTCTGATCCGGGGCCCGTTCGCGTCAGGCGTGGTACTCGGTGAGGTCGATGCTGTGCACGCGAAGCGGCGTCCCGTACTCCGGGTGCACGGTCTCACGCTCCACGACCATGCCGAGCTTCCGCATGACGTTCTCGGAGGCGTCGTTGCCCACCGCGGCGATGCTGATGACGCGGTCCAGGCCGCGATCCTGGAGCGCGAACTCCAGCGTGGCGTGGGCGGCCTCCGACGCGTAGCCCTGGCCCCAGAACTGCCGGCCGAGCCGCCAGCCGATCTCCACGGCGGGCAGCACCTCCGGCAGGAAGCTGGGCACGGACAGCCCGGTGAATCCGGCCAGTTCACCGGAGGCGAGCAGCTCGACGGCGAAGAGCCCGAAGCCTTCCTCGTCCCACTCCTCCTCCCAGCGCTCGATGGCCTCTGCGGTGCTCTCCAGATCACGGACCGAGCCGTCCGCGATGTAGCGCATCACCTGCGGGTCGGCGTTGATCTCCGCCATGGGCGCGAGGTCGTCGTCATGCCAGCGACGGAGGATGAGGCGGGGGGTACGGATTTCGGTCATACCCGCATCCTGCCGAACGCGGCGGCCCCAGCGGTAATCGGCACTCCCGGCGCACGGGCCCCGGCCCCGGCCCCGGAGAACTCCCTGGCCGCCCGACGCGCGGCGCCGCTATCCTGCACTCTCCTGACCAGCGGAATCACCGACTTCCGCCCCTCCGCAGAAGGCACTCACCATGACCGGCCGACCGACGACAACCCTCTGGCGCCCGACCGGTCCGAAGGAGCTGGAGCTGGTCCGGGAGCTGGAGTGGCGTGCCTGGCCGCCGCGCCTGCCGGAGCAGCCGATCTTCTACCCGGTGCTCAACGAGGACTACGCGGTCAGGATCGCCCGGGACTGGAACGTCAAGCACGACGGCGCGGGCTTCGTCACCCGCTTCGAGGTCGACTCCGACTTCGTGGCCCGGTACCCCGTCCAGCAGGCCGGCGGCCGGACGATCCTCGAACTGTGGGTCCCGGCCGAGGAGCTCGACAAGTTCAACGCCCACATCGCCGGCACGATCGACGTGGTCCACGAGTTCCGCTGAGCCGCAACGCCGTGGCCGTCGGTCCTGCATCGGGGCGGGGTCGGAGATCACACCGGCGGTACGAGGGTGCCCGCCGCAGGCGACGGGTTACCGCGCCGCGTCCAGCCGCTCGCGCTGTTCCGCCGTCAGCTCCAGGTCGACCGCGGCCAGACTCTCGTCCAGCTGCGCCACCGAGGAGGCGCCGACCAGCGGGATCGCCGGGATCTCGGATCCGATCAGCCAGGACAGCACCACCTGGTTGGCGGTCGCCCCGGTCTCCTTGGCCACCTGCCGCAGTGCGGCGAGCCGGACCGGCGTGCCCGAGTGGTCGAACTCGGGGCCCAGCGGCTTGTCCTCACGGACGTAGGCACCGCCCAGCAGTGGCGAGTAGGCGACGAGCGCGAGTTCGGGGTCGGAGCGCAGATAGCTGAGATGGTCGCCGCTGAGCACGCCCTCCTGGCCGTCCGGGGAGCGCCGGCTCGGGAAGTCGGTGCGCTGCCGCAGATAGCTGTGGTGGAACTGCAGGACCTCGTACCCCGGCAGGCCGGCCGCCGCGGCCAGGCTGCGGGCCTGCTCCACCCGCCACGCGTAGTGGTTGCTCGCCCCGAGCAGACCGACGGCGCCCTCGGCGACCAGTTCGGCGAAGCTCTCGACGATCTCCTGCGTCGGTACGCTCGTGATCTGGGTGTGCGCGTACAGCAGGTCCAGCTTCTCCATACCGAGCCGCTCCCGGCTGCGCTCCGCGGACTCCCGGATCGTCTTGGCCGACAGGCCTTCGACGTCGAGGGCCATGGTGGCGCTGGGGGCGAGCGGCCGCCCCCCGAGCTTGGTGGCGATGGTCAGCTCGTCACCGGCACCGCGGCTGCGGCGCCAACGGCCGAGCAGTTCCTCGCTCTCGCCGCCCTGGGTGCCGTTGACCCAGTAGGCGTAGTTGTTGGACGTGTCGATGAAGGTGCCGCCGGCTTCGACGAACCGGTCGAGGATCGCGAACGATGTCGCCTCATCGGTGATCGTGCCGAACAGCATGGCGCCGAGACTCAGCACGCTCACCTCGCGGCGGGTCGCCGGGTCCTTGCCGATCGTGCGGTACCGCATGTGCGTTCCCCTCGTCGAGCCCATCGGTGCCGGGCTTTGAGCAGGAGTCTGCATCCTGGAGAGCGCTCTAAGTCAACCCCCTCCGACCAGGGCGGTCAGGTGTCCAGCGAGCGGATGACCCGGGCCGGATTGCCGACCGCCAGGACGCCGGCCGGCAGGTCCTTGGTGACCACCGCACCGGCGCCGACCACGGTGTTCTCGCCGATGGTCACTCCGGGGCAGACGATCACCCCGCCGCCGAGCCAGACGTTGTCGCCGATCGTGATCGGCACCGCCTTCTCCCAGCCGGCCCGCCGCCGCTCGGTGTCCAGCTCATGGGCCGGCGTCAGCAGTTGGACGTTAGGACCGATCTGCACGTCGGCTCCGATGGTGATGGGCGCCGCGTCGAGGAAGACCGCACCGAAGTTCACGAACGTCCGGGCGCCGACAGTGATCTGACGCCCGTAGTCGCACTGGAACGGCGCACGGATCACCACCCCTTCGCCCACCGCGCCGAGCAGGTGCTCCAGGAGCTTGCGACGCTCGGCCGGTGCGGGCCGCGCACCCGGGTCGACCGAGTTGTAGGCCGCGCACAGCTCGGCTCGCCGCTCGGAATCCGCACCCAGGTCGGGGTCGTCCGGGAGGTACCAGTCGCCTGCCAGCATGCGTTCCTTGTTCTCGCCCACAGGGGTCCTCTCTCCCAGATCAGCCACGATAGCCAACAGCGCGGGCGGGCAGGCGGGGCTCGACAGCCCCGCCGGATCCGGCGGCACGCCGACTTGCGCGACACACCCCACCGCGGGCCGCGCGGCTCTACTCTGATCGTGGGCCGGATGCGACGTCGGCGGGGGAGCTTGCGGCGCCCGGCCGGCACGGGTTCCGGAGGGGGTGCGGCACGGTGGAACAACTGGGGCCCGGGGATCCGCGGCAGGTGGCGCAGTACCGGATCAGCGCACGGCTCGGCGCGGGCGGCATGGGGCAGGTCTATCTGGCGCGCTCACCGGGCGGCCGGTCCGTCGCGGTGAAGGTGGTCCGGGCCGATCTGGCCCAGGACCCGCAGTTCCGCATCAGGTTCGCCCGTGAGGTCGAGGCCGCGAAACGGGTCAGCGGGGTCTTCACGGCACCGGTCATCGACGCCGATCCGAACGCGGACCC
Organism: Streptomyces fildesensis; assembly: GCF_016107395.1. Lineage (GTDB taxonomy): Bacteria > Actinomycetota > Actinomycetes > Streptomycetales > Streptomycetaceae > Actinacidiphila > Actinacidiphila fildesensis. The sequence goes on along the minus strand of NZ_JAAIKO010000006.1, from coordinate 148,227 downwards.
GCCGTGGCTGGCCACCGGCTACGTCCCCGGACCGTCCCTCACCAGCGCCGTGACGGAGTTCGGCCCGCTGCCCGAGGACTCCGTGCGCATGCTCGTCGCCGGGCTCGCCGAGGCACTGGTCGCCATCCACCGGGCGGGGCTGGTCCACCGGGACCTCAAGCCGTCGAATGTGCTGCTCGCCCTGGACGGTCCCAAGGTCATCGACTTCGGCATCGCCAAGGCGCTGGAGTCCGTGGGGCTGACGATGGCCGGATCGGCGATCGGCTCACCGGGATTCATGGCGCCCGAGCAGGTCACCGGTGGCGAGGTCACCTTCGCCACCGACATCTTCGCGCTGGGCGCGGTGCTGGTCTTCGCCGCGACCGGCCGGTCCCCCTTCGGCACCGGCCCCACCCCCGCGCTGCTCTACCGGGTGGTCAACGACGAGGTCGAGGTGGACGACCTGCCGGGCGGACTGCGCCCGCTGGCTCGGAGCTGTCTGGCCAAGAACCCGTGGGAACGGCCCAGCGCGGCGCAGATCCTGGACGGGCTGGACTCCCCCGATCAGGCGCCGACCGCGGCGTTCGCGTCGGGCGGGCGCTGGCTGCCCGCGCCGCTGACCCGGGCGATCCTGCGGCAGTCGGGGATGCTCGACGAGGAACGGACCGTGCTGGACCCCCCTCCGGCCCCCACCGCTCCGCTCACCGCACCGGCGCCGTCCGGCTACGGCTATCCCGGTCCGGCGGAGGGATCGGGTCGTGCGGAGGGAGCCGGCCCGCCCGCGGGGTTCGGCCCGCCGCCGTTCGTCCCGGCCTCCGGCGGGACCGGGTACAACGGACCCGGCAGCCACAGCGCGTACTCCACCGTCCCGGCCCCGCAGGCCCCGCAGCATCCCGGAGTCCAGCGGCCGCCGAAGCGCCGCCGCGCGATCCTCGCGGTGGCCGTCGCGGTGCTGCTGATCGGCGGCGGTGTGGCCATCGCGCTGAACCAGTTGGGGAACAAGGACGACACGGGTGGGGACAGCAAGGCTTCGGGCGCGCCGAGCACGGCCTCACCCGCCCCGGACGGCCCGGCCACCGCGCTGCCCTGCGGCGGCATCAACGACCCCTTCACCTCGAACGTGAGCGCCGCCGGCTGGCATCCGATCAACAAGATGGAAGACACCATCGCGCTCCCCGGCGGCAAGCTCGACATCACCGCCGCCGACGGCGCCGATCTGCGCGCCGACATCCCCTCGATCGGTGCCAGGGCGCCCATGTTCTACCGGGAGGTGAACGGGAACTTCACCGCCGAGACCGAAGTGAACGCGTCCCCGCATTACACCTACCAGGGAGCCGGCCTCTTCCTCAGCGCGGCCGACTTCGGGTACATCCGCCTGGAGCGCGGCTACGGCGACACCGGCGGCATCACCTTCGAGTACTTCAGGGACGACGGGAAGTACGTCACCGTGGACTACGCCTTCACCACCGCGGCGGCCAAGGGCAGGACGCTCGTCAGGACGGACGCCACCAGCCTCCAACTGCGGCTGCGGCGCGCCGGAGATACGGTGACCGCGTCCTGGCGGGCGAGCGGTGCGGCGGACTGGCAGCAGCTGGGGCAGGCGCCGACTCCGGGCACGTCGGGAGGCAAGGGGACACCGGAACTCCGGATCGGCCTCTCCGTCGTCAACCGCGCCCAGTCGCCCCAGGGTGATCCGCAGAAGCGGCCCTTCACGGCGTCCTTCGACCACGCCAACATCACCTGCGGCTGAGCCCGTCCGACTCCGGGCCGCCGTACCGCCGGCGTCACTGCGGGCGCTGCGTCAGTCCGGGCGCTTGCGCGGTGCGCGGGCGCAGGCGGCCTCCACCGTCGCGACGGGGCGCAGGTCCATCGTGAGGCCGGCCAGCCGCAGGATCCGCAGATGCCAGGGATGGGTGCAGACCAGCCCCATCCAGCCGTCGTGCTCCAGAAGCCGGCGGTGGGTGCGGACCAGCAGCGTCAGGCGGCGCAGTCGAAGAACTGGGCGGGCCGCAGGTCCACGACCACCAGGGCGCCCGGCGACTCCGTCACGGCGGACACGCCCGCGCCGACCTCCTCGATCGTGGACAGGTCGATCTCCCCGCGTAACTCCACCACGGTGAACTCGCCCCGCTCGTAGGTGTGGACGAGCCGGCGCCGCGACAGCGCGGAGTCCGACCGGAGGGAGGTCTGGCCCGCGGTGGCGGGCTGGGTGTCCTCATCCATGCGCGGTCCCCTGTCCAACAGCTTCCGGATCGACGGAAGCACTCAGCCATACGGACTACCACCGGAGTCCCGGGCGACATCCCTGAACTCTAAGGGACCGTGGGAAAAGCAGAAACGTGCAGGCAGCTGGCGGTTCAGTCCTGTGGGTGAATTTCGCCGAACGCCTTGCCGGTCGGCACATTTTGTGCAGGTGCGGCCTGTGTCGCGGCGACCGATCCCGCCCCGGTCCCACCCCGGTCCGAACCCGCCCGGTCGCCCCTCCGGTCGCCGAGTGGCGCCCCGGCCGTGGCGCTCCCACTCGTTCGGCGGTGCGCCGGGCAGCGGCCGTCCCTCCCGCCCATGATGCTGTGACCTGCCGGATCGCTGCCCAGGACGACGTCGGGTGCCGCCGTCCGAGGGACGCTCGGGCCCCGGCGAGGATGCGCGGGCCGATACATATCCCCTTTGGATGGATCTCAGGCATGGAGTCGACTGCGTGCACATCGTGCGCTCCCCGTGTCGGTGAACGGAGTTCGCACCATGCGTCGCATAGCCACGGTCCTGGCTGCCACCGCCCTCGCCTCCGTCGCGATCGGAGCCGGTGCCAGTGCCGCGTACGCCGCGGACCAGCCCTCGCTGAGCGTCACCCCGAGCCCGGCCATGCCCGGCTCCACCGTCGTCATCTCCGTCAGCGGCGGCTGCACCGCCTCCTCGGCCTCGGCCACGTCGGAGGCCTTCACCGGCAAGGTCGAGCTCTCCACCGGCTCGGCGCGCATCTACACCGGCACCGCGACGATCAGGTCCGCCATCAAGGCCGGCACGTACTCGATCGACGTCGCGTGTCCCGGTGGCGCCACCAGCACCTACCAGTTCGAGGTCGGCACGGCGAGCAAGGGTGCCAGGACCGGTCTGGGCGGTTCGGTCGGCGGGATGAACACCGGCCGGATCACGGGCGGCATCGCCCTCCTCGGCGTCGCGGCCGGCGGCGTCGTGATGCTGCGCCGCCGCCGGGCCGACCACAACTGACCGCTCCCCCCCGGCGTGTGATCGCGCCCCGCAGCCGCGGCTGCCCCGGTTCATGGGCCCGGGGCAGCCGCTTCGGTCCGTCCGGTCGGTCACGGACTGGCCGTCCGGCCGGTCACAGACTGACGCGCACCGCCAAGGGTCCGGCGTCCTCCTGCTGTTCCACGGCGCCGATCCGGCCGGCGGCACGCACATCGGCGTCGACGAGGGCGTAGCGGTCGAGCACCTCACGCGGACCGGAGACCACGGCCTCCTTCACCTCGGCGCGCATGGACACCTTCGCCTCCGACTTGGCCTTGCGGACCGCCGCGATGACCTCGGCCGCCGTCGCCAGCAGCTCTCCGTCCCCGTCGGCGGCCAGGGCGCGGATCTCCGCCGCCGCGGGCCAGGCCGCACGGTGGACCGAGCCCTCGGCGTGCCAGGACCACACTTCCTCCGTGACGAACGGCAGCACGGGGGCGAAGAGCCGCAGCAGCGTGTCGAGGGCAGTGGTCAGGGCCGCGCGGGCCGAGTGCGTCCCGTCGATGTCCCATGATCCGTTGGCACTGCCCTCGGCGCCGTAGGCACGGTCCTTGACCAGTTCGACGTAGTCGTCGCAGAAGCGCCAGAAGAAGTGCTCCGTTCGCTCCAGGGCGCGCGCGTAGTTGAAGTCCTCGAACGCGGCGGTGACCTCCTCGACCGCCGCGGCGAGTTCGGCGAGCATCGCGCGGTCCAGGGGACCGGTGACGGGGGTCCCGTCGGGCACCTCGCCGAAGCCGCGGACGAACTTGCTGGCGTTGAGGATCTTCACCGCGAGCCGGCGGCCGATCTTCATCTGGCCGGTGTCGAAGGCCGTGTCGGTGCCGGGACGGCCGCTGGCGGCCCAGTAGCGGACGGCGTCGGAACCGTGCTGGACGAGGAGGTCGGCGGGGGTGACCACATTGCCCTTGGACTTCGACATCTTCTTGCGGTCCGGATCGAGGATCCACCCGGAGATCGTGGCGTGCTTCCAGGGCAGTACGCCGTGTTCGGCGTGCGAGCGGACGACGGTGGAGAACAGCCAGGTACGGATGATCTCGTGGGCCTGCGGGCGGAGGTCCATGGGGAAGACCCGCTCGAACAGATCCGGGTCCTTCAGCCACCGGCCGGCGATCTGCGGGGTGAGCGACGAGGTGGCCCAGGTGTCCATGATGTCGGGGTCGCCGGTGAACCCGCCGGGCGCGCCGCGCTGTTGCTCGGTGTATCCCGCGGGCGCCTCGGTGCTGGGGTCGACCGGCAGCGCCGCCGGGTCCGGGGCGATCGGCCGGTCGTACTCCGGGTTGCCCTCCTGGTCCAGCGGATACCAGACCGGGATCGGCACGCCGAAGAACCGCTGGCGGCTGACGAGCCAGTCACCGTTGAGTCCGCTCACCCAGTTCTCGTAGCGCACCCGCATGTGTTCGGGGTGCCAGCGCAGTTCGGCGCCGCGCCGGAGCAGTTCCTCACGCAGCGGGACGTCGCGCCCGCCGTTGCGCAGGTACCACTGGCGGGTGGTGACGATCTCCAGGGGCTTGTCGCCCTTCTCGAAGAACTTCACCGTGTGGGTGACCGGCCGCGGGTCGCCCTCCATCTCGCCGCCGGCCCGCAGCATCTCCACGACGCGCTCGCGGGCGGTGTGCGCGGTGGCTCCGGCCAGCCGGCCGTAGGCGGCGCGCGCCGCTTCGGAGTCGACGCCCGGGGGCGGATCCGCGGTGAAGCGGCCGTCCCAGCCGATCACCGGGCGGGTGTCGAGCCGGAGTTCGCGCCACCAGGTGACGTCGGTGGTGTCGCCGAAGGTGCACACCATGGCGATGCCCGAGCCCTTCTCCGGGTCGGCCAGCTGGTGCGCCAGCACGGGCACGGCGACATCGAAGAGCGGGGTGCGGACCGTCGTGCCGAACAGGTCCTGGTAGCGGGCGTCGTCGGGGTGGGCGACGAGCGCGACGCAGGCGGGGAGCAGTTCGGGGCGGGTGGTGTCGATCAGGACGCGGCGGCCGTCGGCGCCGTGGAACACCAGCCGGTGGTAAGCGGCCGGCCGCTCGCGGTCCTCCAGTTCGGCCTGGGCGACGGCGGTGCGGAAGGTGACGTCCCACAGCGTCGGTGCCTCGGCCATGTACGCCTCGCCGCGGGCGAGGCAGTTGAGGAAAGCGAGCTGCGAGGTGGCACGGGCCTCGTCGTTGATCGTCTGGTACGTCCGCGTCCAGTCCACCGACAGGCCGAGCCGGCGCCACAGGTCCTCGAACGCCTTCTCGTCCTCGACGGTCAGCCGCTCGCACAGTTCGATGAAGTTGCGCCGGGAGACGGGGAGCTGCTGCTTCCCCGGGTTCTCGGGCGGGGTGAACTCCGGGTCATAGGGCAGCGCCGGGTCGCACCGGACACCGAAGTAGTTCTGCACGCGCCGCTCGGTCGGCAGGCCGTTGTCGTCCCACCCCATCGGGTAGAAGACCTCCTTGCCGCACATGCGCTGGTACCGCGCGATCGCGTCGGTGTGCGTGTACGAGAAGACATGGCCGACGTGCAGCGAACCGCTGACGGTGGGCGGCGGGGTGTCGATGGAGAACACCTGCTCGCGCGTCCTGGAGCGGTCAAATACGTATACGCCTGACGTGTCCCACCGTTGAGACCACTTCTCTTCCAGCCCGTCGAGGACGGGCCTCTCGGGAACGCCGCTCGGGCGGTGGGTGAACGTCATGCTCCGACATGCTAAAGGACGTGCGGTTCGCCGCTTCGGGCCGGGTGCTCCGCCGCGCGCGAGGCCGGAACCCCAGGCCACTTGGGCCGGGCCGTACACGACCACTCGAAGGGAGTGAAATACATATGAGCCATAACCCGAATGCCTCCGGTGCGTTGTGACGGGTGCGGACGTTCGGTCCGCGTGGAATTCCGGAAGGCAGGAAACCTATGAAACAGGTCGCCAGAAAGGGACTGCTCACCGCCATGGTCGCCGGCGGAGCACTGGCCAGTGCCGGATACGCGCACGCCGACGCGGGCGCCGGTGGTGACTCGGTGGGATCTCCCGGGGTGCTGTCGGGCAACTCGGTGCAGATCCCGGTGCACGTTCCGGTCAACCTGTGCGGGAACACGGTCAGTGTGGTCGGCCTGCTCAACCCGTCGTCCGGCAACGGATGTGCCGACGTCTCGCACGGTGGCGGTCCTGCCGCGGGTCCGGCCGCCGGCCAGGGCACCGGAGGCGCCCGGTCCACGACCACCGGCGACTCGGCCGCGCACGGCGCGACGAAGGGCTCGCCGGGGCTCCTGTCGGGCAACGGCCTGCAGTTGCCGATCGATCTGCCGGTGAACATCACGGGGAACGCGGTCAGCGTCGTGGGTATCGGGAACCCGTCGAGCGGAAACGTCTCTTCAAACCGGCCGGACACGCCTCCCGTCCGCACCCTCCCCGCGCCTCCGCGGCTGACCGTGCCGGTACCGGCGGGTCATCAGGCCCCGCTCGTCCAGGCCGAGGCCGGCGAGTCGCTCGCGCACACGGGCACGGACTCCCTGGGCTTCACCGTACCGGCGGGCGCTGCCCTGCTGATCGGCGGCACCGTGCTGTACCGGAGGTCACGTCCGCGGACGTGACGGGCTCCTGGGCCGGCCCGGGCCGGCGGCCGAACTCCCCTGGCCCCGGCCCCCGGCCGCGGCACGTCGGCCGCAGCAGCCGGCCGACCGCCCCATCACATCAGTGAATGACATCATTTGGGTGCATACAAGGCGTTCCCCTGCGTGGGACACCGCGGGAACGTGCATCCACCACCAGTGTCGTCTCACGGTCTCGCGGGGCCGTGCGGGCCCCGACTCCCGCGGCGGCGGGACCGGGCGCCGCGCACCGATATCTGAGCCACACTGCGAGAGCAAGGTAAGTGAAAGCACCGGAACAACGTGGCGAAGTCCCAGCCAGAACCGGCACCGGCGGCTTCGGTGGCGGCGCCCCAGGACTCGCGGCCGGGGCGGTGTGGCCGGTGGCCGGGGCGGCACCGGCCAGAACTCTGCTCGATGTGCTGGAGGCGTCGGCCCGGGCGCATCCCGACGCGCCCGCTCTGGACACCAGCACGGGCTCGCGGGCCGATGGCGGTTCCGGGCTGCTCGACTACCGCGCCCTGACGGCCCGGGTCACGGAACTGGCCGACCGACTGGCGGCCGCGGGCATCGGCAGGGGCGACCGGGTCGGGGTGCGCGTCCCGTCGGGCACGGCGGAGCTATATCTGGCGATCCTGGCAGTGCTGCACACCGGGGCGGCCTACGTACCGGTGGACGCCGACGATCCGGACGAGCGCGCGGAGCTGATCTGGGCCGACGCCGCGGTGTGCGCGGTGATCGGCGCAGGATGCGAGATCGTGCCGCGCCCCGCGCAGCGGCCCGGTGGCCGGCCGGGCCGCCCGGGACCCGACGACGACGCCTGGATCATCTTCACCTCCGGCACCACCGGCCGTCCCAAGGGAGTGGCGGTCAGCCACCGTTCGGCCGCCGCGTTCGTCGACGCCGAGGCGCGGATCTTCCTCACGGACGCGCCGCTGGGCCCGGGCGACCGGGTGCTGGCGGGGCTGTCCGTCGCGTTCGACGCCTCGTGCGAGGAGATGTGGCTGGCCTGGCGGCACGGGGCGTGCCTCGTACCGGCCCCCCGGTCGCTGGTGCGGGCCGGCGTCGACCTGGGGCCCTGGCTGGTCGAACGGGGCGTCACCGTCGCCTCCACGGTGCCGACGCTGGTGGCGCTGTGGCCCGTGGAGTCGCTGGCCCGGGTGCGGCTGCTGATCCTCGGCGGTGAGGCGTGCCCGGCCGGACTCGTCGACCGGCTGGCAGCGCCGGGCCGCGAGCTGTGGAACACCTACGGGCCGACGGAGACCACCGTGGTCGCGTGCGCCGCGCTGCTGACGCCGGGGCAGCCGGTCCGGATCGGCACACCGCTGGACGGCTGGGAGATCGCCGTCGTCAACAGTGAGGGCAAGCCCGTCGCCTGGCACGAGACGGGAGAACTGCTGATCGGCGGGGTCGGCGCCGCCCGGTACCTCGACCCCGCCAAGGACGCCGAGAAGTTCTGTCCGCACCCGTGGCTGCGCGGCCCGCGCGTCTATCGCAGCGGTGACCTGGTGGTGGCGGAACCTGAGGGCCTGGTCTTCGTCGGGCGCGCCGACGAGCAGGTGAAGCTGGCCGGCCGCCGGGTCGAACTCGGTGAGATCGACGCGGCGTTGCGGGCGCTGTCCGGGGTGCGCTCCGCCGCGGCGGCCGTGCGGAACACGGCGGCGGGCGGCCAGGTACTGGTCGGCTACCTCGTCCTGGACCCACCGGACGGGGAGAAGGGACAGGACGGCGGAGACGCGACCGCCCAGCAGGACCCGCCGCGGTTCGACTCGGCTGCGGCGCGTGCCCTGCTGCTCGAACGGCTTCCGGCGACGCTGGTCCCCGCCCTGGCCGTGGTGGACGAACTGCCGACCCGCACCTCGGGAAAAGTCGACCGCGACGCCCTGCCCTGGCCGCTGCCGACGACCGCCGGTACCGGAGCGGACCCGTCGGGCGACGGCGCCACGCTCGGGGAGACGGCGGCCTGGCTCGCCGGGAAGTGGCGGGAGGCGCTCGGCCTGCCCGTCACCGGTGACAGCGACTTCTTCGCGCTCGGCGGCACCAGCCTGGCCGCCGCGCGACTCGTCTCGGTCCTGCGGGAGCGGTACCCCGGGGTCTCGGTGGCGGAGGTCTACGGCCGCCCCCGGCTGCGCGACCTCGCCGCCCACCTCGACGAACTCGGCGGCGGCCCGCGCGAGGAACGGCAGGTCCGGCCGACGCCGCGCCGCGCCGGAGCCGTTCAACTGCTGGTGCTGTCCGTGCTGTACACGCTCGGCGGACTGCGGTGGATGCTCGGCCTCGCGACGGTCGACAACCTGATCGGGCCGCTGCCCTGGGCGCCGCACACCTCCTGGTGGCTGATCCTGGGCGGCTGGATGGTGCTGTCGAGCGCCGCCGGCCGGGTCGCCATCGGCTCGGCGGCGGCCCGGCTGCTCACCGCCGGGATGCGACCGGGTTCCTATCCGCGCGGCGGCCGGTTCCATCTGCGGCTGTGGGCGGCGGAGCGGACGGTGGCCATGTTCAACATCGCCTCGCTGCTCGGCACACCCTGGGCCCGGCACTACGCCCGCGCGCTGGGCTGCAGGGTCGGGCGGGACGTCGATCTGCACACCGCGCCGCCGGTGACGGGCATGGCCCGGTTCGGCGACGGATGCGCCGTCGAACCGGAGGCCGACGTGGCCGGGTGGTGGCTGGACGGCGATGTCCTGCACCTGGGCGCCGTCGAGATCGGGGCCGGTGCCCGCGTCGGCACCCGGAGCACCCTGATGCCCGGTGCCAGGATCGGCGACGGCGCCGACATCGCGCCCGGCAGCTGCGTCCTCGGCGACGTCCCGGACCACCGGCAGTGGCACGGCTCCCCCGCCCGCCCCGTCACCGGCGCACCGCAGGCCGGCGACGGCTGGCCGCTCCCCGACCACCGCCGTGCACGCCGCTGGGACCTCGCCTACGCGCTCGCCCTGCCGGTCTTCAACCTGCTGCCGCTGATCGCGGCGGCGCCCGCGCTGTGGATGACGTACCAGGCGGTCCGCGGCGAGGGGACGCTCACCGGGGTCCTGGTGCGGCTGCTGGGGCTGACCCCGCTGCTCATGGTGGTGGGCGTCGTGGCGTACGCGGGGCTGATCGTCGTCCTCGTGCGGCTGTTCGGCATCCCGGTGAAGCCCGGTCATCACCGCGCGCACGGCGGTGTCGCCTTCTGCACCTGGATCGTGTCGGGTCTGATGACCACGGCGCGCGGCTCGCTCTTCCCGTTCTACGCCAGCCTGTTCACCCCGGTCTGGCTGCGGCTGCTCGGCGCCCGGGTGGGCCGCCGGGTCGAGGCGTCCACCGTGCTGGCGCTGCCCGGACTGCTGCGCGCCGACGACGGCGCGTTCCTGGCCGACGACTCGCTCGTCGCCCCGTTCGAGATCCGTGGCGGCTGGTTGCGGCTCGGCGCCGCACGGGTCGGCCGCCGGGCCTTCGTCGGGAACTCCGGCATCGTCGGCCCGGGACGGGAGCTGCCCGACCACGCCCTCATCGGAGTGCTGTCCGACGCCCCCGAGCACGCGGAGCCGGGCTCGTCCTGGACCGGACGGCCGGGCTTCCCGCTGCCCCGCGTCCCGGACCACGCCGATCCCGGGCGTACCTACGACCCGCCCCGCCGGCTGGTGCTGGCCCGCTCGGCGGTGGAACTGTGCCGTGTCGTCCCGGTGCTGTGCTCCGCGCTGCTGGGCGCCGGGTCCCTCGCGGTGCTGCAGGCCGTCTTCACCACGTACGGGCTGCTGGTCGGCGCGGCCGTCTCCGGTCTGGTGAGCGTGGGCGCCGGCATCGTCGCGCTGCTCCTCACGACCGCGGCCAAGTGGATGCTGGTGGGCCGCTTCCGCACGGGCGAGCACCCGTTGTGGTCGTCCTTCGTCTGGCGCAACGAGCTGTACGACAACTTCGTGGAAGAGCTGGCCATGCCCTGGATCGGCACGACCCTGACGGGCACACCGTTCCTGAACATCTGGCTGCGCAGCCTGGGTGCGCGCATCGGCCGTGGGGTGTGGTGCGAGAGCCACTGGCTGCCCGAGGCGGATCTGGTGCGGCTGGACGACGGCGTCAGCGTCAACCGCGGGTGCGTCCTGCAGACGCATCTGTTCCACGACCGGCTGATGCGTCTCGACGCGGTCCACGTCGGGGCGGGCGCCACGCTCGGCCCGCACTCCATCGTGCTGCCCGGCTCGGTGCTCGGCGCCGGATCCTGCGTCGGCGCCGCCTCGCTGGTCATGCGCGGCGAGGGTGTGCCGGCGGGGTCCCGGTGGGTGGGCAATCCGGTGGCTCCGTGGCCGCGGGAGGATCCCGGCACGCCGCCCGGAGCCGGCGCGGGCACCGGACGCCTCAGGTCCCCGGGCCGGCCCCGTGGTCCGGAGGACGGAGCGTCCGGTTACGAGGCCGGCGTCCCCACGGACACCAGCCGCTCGGCCGCTTCGGGGTCGAGGGCCTAGGGGGCGACCCCACTGCAGCTGCCCGGCTCGTTCGGTGCGGCTTCGTTGCAGTCCTCGAAGTACCGGCCGCCGATGCCGTCGAGCAGCGGCGAGGTCGCGACCAGCACGGAGGTGGCCGTGCCCTGCTCCGGTGTCTTCCACCGCATGCCGCCGCCAATGCTCTGGGCGCGGAGCCGCACCCCCGCCTGACGGCCTGCCGGAACTCGTCCGCGGATTTCTGTTATCGGCCTCCGCCCGCCGGATCTCCTGTGTGTGCACCCGCACCCAGCAGACCCCGCACCGGAAAGTGAAGCCGCGTGAACCGTGAGACCCAGCCCCCGACGTCCACCCCGGAACCGGGCGCGAGCAGCGCCCCGTACCAGCAGCGCCCGGACGGCCGGGGCACGCATTCGGCCGCCGGGCGGGGCCGCAGCGCCGGGCGGCACAGCGGGCGGAGCGGGCAGCACCGGGGGCGCCGCTCGCGGTGGGCGGCGACCGTCGGTGGCGCCGCCGCGCTCATAGCCGTCGCGGGCGGCGGGTACACCGTGGTCCAGTCGACGACGGACCGGACCGACGAGACGCGTGCGGCCGCCGGACCCGCGCCGGTCACGGACGCCCCCGATCCGGCCGGCACCCCGGGCGGCGCCTCGGCCGCCACGGGATCCGCGGCCCCCGCCACCCCTTCCCACAGCGCCTCCGCCACGGCGACCCCCTCCGCGCAGCGGCCGGGCACCCACCCGGCCACCACCGTGCCGCACACCACCGGAACGGGCACCGGCACCGGGGGGACCGGCACGGGCGTCGGCTCCCGTAAGGCACCCTCCTCGGGCACGCTGTCCGGCGGCGGAACCACCGCCCGGTACGCGCAGCAGGTCGTGGACATGGTCAACACCGAACGCGCCCGACAGGGCTGCAAACCCGTCACCGTCAACGCGAAGCTCCAGGCCGCGGCCCAGGCGCACTCCGATGACATGGCCGCCCGCAACTACTACGAGCACGACACCCCTGAGGGCGTCGGGCCGGGCGCGCGGATGACGGCCGCCGGCTACCACTGGAGCACATGGGGCGAAAACATCTACAAGAGCCCCAAGGACGCCCAAACCGCGATGGACGGCTGGATGAAGAGCCCGGGACACCGTGACAACATCCTCAACTGCGCCTTCAAAGAGATCGGCGTCGGCATCAACATGAGTGCGAACGGTCCCTGGTGGACCCAGGACTTCGGCGCGGCCTCCTGAGGTCACGGACGGTGCGGGGCAACACGGCACGAGACGGTGGACGGGAGCGGTCGGACGTGGAGCGGGACAGCGGGGCCGCGCTGGTGGCGGCCGCCAGGGCCGGGGACGAAGGGGCCCGCGAGGAGCTGGTCGCGGCGTATCTGCCGCTGGTCTACAACATCGTGGGCCGGGCGCTGGACGGGCATGCCGATGTCGACGACGTCGTGCAGGAGACGATGCTGCGCGTCCTGAGCTCCCTGCCCGACCTCCGCGATCCGGCGGCCTTCCGCTCCTGGCTCGTCGCCATCGCCATGAACCAGGTCCGCCGGCTGCGGTCGGCGAGCGGTACGCCCCGCGCCGATGGGCTCGACCAGGCGCGGGAGATCGCCGACCCGACGGCCGACTTCACCGACCTGACGATCTGGCGGCTCGGCCTGTCCGGGCAGCGCCGGGAGGTGGCCGAGGCCACCCGCTGGCTCGACGCCGACGACCGGGAGCTGCTGTCCCTGTGGTGGCTGGAGGCGGCCGACGTCATCACCCGCGAGGAGCTGGCCGCCGGGCTCGGGGTCCCGGCACGGCACGCGGCGGTGCGCGTCCAGCGGATGAAGGAGCAGCTGGAGACCGGCCGGCTCGTGGTGCGGGCGCTGGCCGCCGTACCGCGCTGCCCCGAGCTGGGCTACCTCGTCGCGCCCTGGGACCAGATACCGTCCGCGCTGTGGCGCAAGCGCATCGCCCGGCACGCCCGCGACTGCCCGGACTGCTCCGGGCGCGCCGCCGACCTGGTACCGGCCGAGGGGCTGCTCGCCCGGCTCAGCCTGGTGCCCGTCCTCCACTCCCCCGGCCTCGGCTCCCCGGCCGGCCTGCCGGTGGCCCCGACCGGCTCACCGCTCGCAGCACACGGCTCGGGTGGTTCAAGCGGTGCCCATGGTCCCGCCGGTGCGCACGGCTCCGGCGGTTCGCACCGCTCCGGTGGCGGCTCGGGAGGCTCACGCGGCTCGGGCTCGCGCGGAAAACCGCCGCGCTCCCGGCGGCCCCGTACGCCAGCCGTCGTCGCCGGCGTGCTGCTGGTGACGGGCACAGCGGTGGTGGCCGCGCTGCGGTGGGGACCCGGTCAGGCGTCCCCCGCGCCGGCTGCCGCGCCCTCCCTGGCGGCCACCGCACCCGTGACCACCGCGCCCGCCCCCCTATCTCCGACGCCGACCGCGACGCCGGCTCCGACCACCAAGCCCGCGGCGCCGCCCGCCCGTCCCCGGCCCACCCTCGAACAGCAGGTCACCGAGCTGGTCAACGCGCAGCGGGCGCTGCACGGCTGCCGCCCGGTGCGCGCGGACGCGAAGCTGCATGCGGCGGCACAGGCACACTCCGACGACATGGCCGCCCGTGGCTACTACGAGCACGACACCCCGGAGGGGGTGGGCCCGGACGCGAGGATCACCGCCGCGGGCTACACGTGGAGCAGATGGGGCGAGAACATCGACCGCGGCCCGTCGACCGCCTCCCGTGCCGTCGCCGACTGGATGAGCGATGCCGCACACCGGGACAACATCCTCAACTGCCAGTTCACGCACATCGGAGTGGGCGCCCACCTCGGTTCCGGCGGCCCTTGGTGGACCCAGGACTTCGCCGCCCACTGACGTCCGGCCCGGACCGCATCCGGGCCTGATCGCTTCGGCGGTCCGGGAGTCTCAAGCGATGCTGGAGCGCTTCGGGGAACCCTGCTCGCAGTTGCCTGCGCAGTTCTTCGAAGGGATCCCTCATGGCTGTCGTCGCGGAGGCCACCACCACCGCCGTCCCGGCAAGGCACCGCCTGCGCTGGTACGCGCTGGCCGCGGTCCTGGCCACCCACTGCATGGACCTGCTCGACTCCATGATGGTCAGCACCGCCGGCCCGACGATCCGCACCGGACTGCACGGCAGCTACTCCGATCTCCAGTGGATGACCGCCGGCTACACCCTCGCCTTCGCCACGATGCTGATCACCGGGGGGCGGATGGGCGACATCTTCGGCCTCAAGCGGGTGTTCCTGGTCGGCACCGCCGGCTTCACCGTCGCGTCGGTGGTCGCCGGACTCTCCGTGAACACCGACATGCTCATCGGGATGCGCAGCCTGCAGGGGTTCTTCGTCGCCATCATGGTCCCGCAGGGCCTCGGCATCATGCGGGAGCTGTTCCCGGGGCGTGAACTCCCGAAGGCGATCGGCATGATGGGCCCGGTCGTGGGTATGGCGGCGATCATCGGACCCATCCTGGGCGGCGCTCTGGCCAGTGGCGACCTGTTCGGCCTGGGCTGGCGCGCGGTGTTCTTCGTCAACGCACCGATCGGTCTCGCCGCGGTCATCGGCGGGATCAAACTCATCCCCGGCACCGGCCCCACCGACCGAGGCCGATCGCGCCGGCTGGACGGAGTGGGTACGGCGCTGGCGGCGGCGGCGATGCTCCTGCTCGCCTACCCCCTGATGCAGGGACGCGACAAGGGCTGGCCCGCCTGGTGCTTCATCAGCATGGCCGCCGCACTACCCGTGCTCGTCGTCTTCGGGATGCACCAGCGGCGCCGTGCCGCGGCAGGGCGCACCCCGCTCGTGGAACTCGGGCTGTTCAACAACATGCGGTTCGTCGTCGCGCTGCTGCTGGGCATGCTGTACTACGTGGCGCTGAGCGGCATGATGTTCGCGCTCATCGTTCAGCTGCAGCTCGGCCACGGGTTCTCGGCCCTGGACGCCGGGCTGGTGATGATGCCCTGGACACTCGGCTCGGCCATCGGTGCGGCCCTCGCCGGAGCGGTGCTGGTGCGCCGGTGGGGTGACCGGGCGACCCTGCAGGCGGGGCTGGGGGCCCTGGCCGTCGGGGCGGTGGCCCTGACCGTCGTCGTCGCCAACATCCACTCCAGCGATCAAACGGTGACAGCGTGGCAGCTGCTGCCGGCGCTGCTGGTGATCGGACTGGGTATGGGCGGCGTACTGACGCCCTACTACAACATCGCCATCGGGAGCGTGGCCATCAAGGAGACCGGCTCGGCCTCCGGACTGCTGAACGCCTTCCAGCAGGTGGGCAACAGTATCGGGGTGGCAGCTCTGGGCACGGTCTTCCTGAGCTGCCTCACCCACGGGGGCACCGGAGGATTCGACGGGGCCATGCAGGTGACCTTCTGGATCGCGGCCGGGCTGCTGACCGCGGCCTTCGCGTCAGCCTTCCTGCTCCCGAGCCGGACGCACCATCGGGAGGACTGACACCCCCTTGGTGTACGCCCGGCAACCGGACGGGTGTCTCCCGCAGCGCCCCCGTCGCTGCGGGAGACACCTTCGTGTTCGGATACCGTTCGCCTCAGCAAGGTGAAGGACACGTTCTGAGGAGCACGGCCGATGGGCGCACCGCTACTGCAACTCACCGGCGTGAGCCGCTCCTACGGAAAGCGCACGGTGCTGCATCCGGTGGACCTCTCGCTGGACGGCGGCCAGTGCGTCGCGCTGCTCGGCCACAACGGGTCGGGGAAGTCCACACTGCTGCGGATCGCCGCCGGGCGGGACAAGCCCACCAAGGGCAAGGTCACCTTCGACGGCCGGCCCATGACGGAGAACGCCGCCCGGGTGCGGGCCCGGGTGGCGGTGGTCGGGGACACCGTGGCGTGCTACCCGGACCTCACCGTGCGCCAGCACCTGCAGCTCGTCGCCGTCGCGCACGGGGTGGAGGGGGCGGACGCGTGGATCGATCACGTACTCGCCGACCGGCTGCTGAGCGAGCACGCCAGGTCGCTGCCCTCGGGCCTCTCCTCCGGGCAGCTGCAGTCGCTGCTGCTGGCGTCCGCGCTCGTGCGGCCGCGGGATCTGCTGCTGCTGGACGAGCCCGAGCAGCGGCTCGACCCCGACGCGCGGCGGCGGCTGGCCGACCTGATCGCCGCGGAGGCGGCCGACGGGGTGGGCGTCCTGCTGGTCACCCACCACGCCGAGCTGGCGCGCGCGGTCGCGGACCGGGTGCTGGTGCTGCGCGAGGGCAAGCTGGTCGCCGACGGCACACCCGATGAGGTGCTCTCCGACGACGCGGCCGACACCACGTGGCAGACCGGCGTCGCGGGCGCGGCCCGGTGAGTACGACGACACGGCACACCGGGGAACAGGCCGGAAACGACGGAGCCGACGGCGGCCTCGACGATGAGCGGGACGCCTCCTGGGACGAGGAGGAGGACGACTGGACCGCCGAGGCGCTGCTGCTGTTGCGCAATCTGCGCTCCCCGCACCGCCGCAAGCGGGCCGGCCAGGTCGGCTTCGCGGTCTACTGCGTCCTGCTGATCCTGGTCGTGTGGGGTGTGCTCCCCGGCTTCAGTCTGTTCATCAAGAGCTCCATGGGCGCGGACTACACCGTGCACGGCGCGGCGATCCTCGCCGCCGTCCCGTCGGGGGTCTGCGCGCTGGCACTCGGCGCGCTACTGGTCGCCGCGCGCGACGCGCTGTGGCGGGGACCGGTGGTGCCGCCACGCGACACCGCGGACTGGCTGCTGACCCAGCCGGTGCGGATCTCCCGCATCCTGCTGCCGTGGTTCTGGGTGTCCTGCGGGGTGTCGCTCTCGGTCGGGCTGCTGGCCTCCGTGATCGGCATGGTGACGCTGGGACTGACGGTCAAGACCGGGCTCGCGGCCGCCTTCGCCTGGTGCGGGGTCGGCGGCGTGTGCGTACCGCTGCTCGCCACCGCGCTCGCCGTGGCCGTCGAAGCCCGCGAGTCCGTGGCCCGGTGGGTGCGGACCGCGACCCCGTACGCGGGTCTCCTCGTACTGGCCCTCGCCGCGCAGAGCGCGCTGGCGGCGGCAGGTCACCGGGTGACCTGGCTGGAACGGATCGAGCTGTGGTCGGGGCCGTGGGGCTGGAGCGGTATCGCCGCCCTGTCGCCGACCCCGGCAGCCGTGCCGGGCGGTCCGGTCGCGGCGCTGCTGGCGCTGGCCGTCACGGCGGCGGCGATCGAGCTGGCGCGGCGGGCGGTGGGTTCGCTACCGCTGGCCACCGTGCGGCAGCGGTCCCGCACCACGACCGGTGTGCTGGCCGCTTTGCAGACGGTGGAACTGCGCACCGCCCGCCAGGTCGCCGCGGGCGCCTCCGGGACGCCGCGCCCCGCGCGGCTGCAGCTGCCCGCCCCGCGCCACGCGGCCCTGGCCGTGCCGTGGCGCGACGCGCTCGCGCTGATCCACGCCCCCGGCCGGATCGGGCGTTCCGTTCTGCTGTCCGTGCTCGCGGTCCTGAGCGCGGTCGTGGCCGCCGACTCACGGCACGCCGGGGGCGTCGCTGCCACGGCCGCCGCACTGGTCTTCGGCTACTGGGCCGTCGCACAGCTTCTGGAACCGGCCCGGCTGGAGACCGACGACACCCGGCGCGGTTCGTGGTCCCCGTACCCGTACGGCGGCCTCATGCTGCGGCACACCATCGTGCCCGTGGTCCTGGGGCTGGTGTTCGCCCTGGTCGCGGGGGTCTGCGTGGTGCTGCTCGGCGGCGGGGTGCGCGTCGCGCTGGCGCCGGCCGTGGTGCCGGCGTTCGTCGCCGCCGGCCTGGTGAACGCCTGCCGGGGTGTGTCCAAGCAGCATCTGCTGCTGTCGCCCGCGCAGAGTCCGACCGGCAGCGTCGGCCCGGTGCTCTTCCTGGCCTGGTACCTGTCGGGACCGCTGGTGGCGATCGCCGCGCTGATCGTTCCCTTCGTGCTCGCCCTGCACACACCGACGGCTGAGCATCTCCTCCTCACGGTGTGTGTGAGCGCGGCCGTCACCGCGGGTCTGCTGCAGTGGGCGTACGCGCGGGCCGGCAAGCTCCTCGCATGACCGACGGGGTGGTACCGCGTCGGGCAGGCTGGGCGGCATGAACGTTCCCACCCGCGGCGCGTGGCTGCGCGCCGGAATCAGCCGCGACGGCGGACCGCTGCGCGAGGACCACCATGTGGTGTGGTTGCAGGCCGGCGCGTACTACGCGGACAGCCGCGGTTTCGCCGGCCGTACCTCGTACGACGGTGAGCAGGTCCGCTTCCACCATGACGTGGGCGAGGCCGGCGACGACACCGGCACGCTCAGGCCGGACGGCGAGAACCTGACCGAGACCGGCACCAACCCCGACGGCAGCACCTTCCGGGAGATCTGGGGACCTCTCCCGGACGGCGGCGGCCCGTGCGGCGCCTGGCGGGCAGGACCGGGCCAGGTCGTCCGGGTCGGCGCACATGTCGTGCACGTCGACGGCACCGGCGGTGCCTACCTGCTGCTGCCGTCGCCCGGCTCCCGCTGAGCGTTCACTTCGCGGAGAACGCCGCGTCGAACGAGGCGGCGGGGGGTTCGATCGCCGCCAGGCGGCGCACGAAGGCCAGCGCTTCGGGGGCACCGAACAGCCGGTCCATGCCCGCGTCCTCCCATTCGACGCTGAGCGGTCCGGTGTAGCCGATGGCGTTCAGCGCCCGGAAACTGTCCTCCCAGGGCACGTCGCCGTGCCCGGTGGAGATGAAGTCCCAGCCGCGCCGGAGGTCGGACCACGGGAGGTGCGAGGAGAGCCTGCCGCGCCGCCCGTCCCCGGTGCGGACCTTGGCGTCCTTGCAGTCGACGTGGTAGATCCGGTCGGCGAAGTCGAGGATGAAGTTCACCGGGTCGAGGTCCTGCCAGACGAAGTGCGAGGGGTCCCAGTTGAGACCGAACGCGGGCCGGTGGCCGATGGCCTCCAGCGCGCGGACCGTCGTGTAGTAGTCGTAGGCGATCTCCGACGGGTGCACCTCGTGGGCGAACCGGACGCCCTCGGTGTCGAAGACGTCGAGGATCGGGTTCCAGCGGTCGGCGAAGTCCTGGTAGCCCGCTTCGATCATGGCGGCGGGCGCGGGCGGGAACATGGCGACGGTGTGCCAGATCGACGAGCCGGTGAATCCGACCACGGTGTCGACGCCCAGCAGTGCGGCGGCGCGGGCGGTGTCCTTCAACTCCTGCGCCGCACGGCGGCGTACCCCTTCGCCGTCGCCGTCGGCCCAGATGCGGGCCGGGAGGATGTCTTGGTGGCGCTGGTCAATGGGGTGGTCGCAGACGGCCTGGCCGACGAGGTGTGTGGAGATCGCCCACACCTTGAGGTGGTGCTTCTCCAGAATCTCCAGCCGCCGCGGTACGTAACTGCTGTCGGCGAGCGCGCGGTCGACCTCGAAGTGGTCGCCCCAGCAGGCGATCTCCAGGCCGTCGTATCCCCAGCCGGAGGCGAGCGCGCAGACCTCCTCGAAGGGCAGGTCCGCCCACTGGCCGGTGAAGAGGGTGACGGGACGGGGCATGGCGGTCCTCCGGCGGGAAGCGGGTCGGTCCGGTCGTCGGCTGTCGGACGGCCGGTGGAAAGCGGGGCGGCGGCGCCTGTCGGCGGCAGGAGCCACCACCCCGCGCTGAGGGGGGCGGTCGAACGAGGTCCTGGGTCAGCCGACCGGTGTCCACCGGCTGTCGTCGCGCGCGCTGGCCTCGACGGCGGCCAGCACCCGCTGCACCTGCAGTCCGTCGGCGAACGACGGTGCGGGATCGGAACCGTCCCCGATCGCCTGCACGAAGTCCCGGATCTCATGGGTGAAGCTGTGCTCGTAGCCCAGGAGATGGCCGGGCGGCCACCAGGCGCCGGCGTAGGGGTGGTCGGGTTCGGTGACGAGGATGCGGCGGAAACCGGCGGTCCGCGCGTTCTCGGTGTGGTCGTGGAACCAGAGGTCGTTCATCGACTCGAAGTCGAAGGCCAGTGACCCCTCGGATCCGTTGAGTTCGATCCGCAGGGCGTTCTTACGGCCCGCGGCGAACCGGGTGGCCTCGAACGAGGCGAGCGCGCCGGCCGCGGTGCGCGCGGTGAACAGGGCGGCGTCGTCGACCGTCACCGGACCCGTCCCGCCGGCCGCCGCTCCCGGGGTGAGCCCGTCCGAGGTGCCGGCGAGCGGGCGTTCCTTGACGAAGGTCTCGGTCACCGCCGAGACGCCGGTGATCCGGGAGCCGCCGACGAACTGCGCCAGGTCGATGATGTGCGCGCCGATGTCGCCGAGGGCGCCGGAGCCCGCCCGTTCCTTCTGCAGCCGCCACACCAGCGGGAACAGCGGATCGGTGATCCAGTCCTGGAGGTACTGGGCGCGGATGTGCCGGATCCGCCCCAGTCTGCCGTCGGCCACCAGCCGGCGGGCGAGCGCGATGGCCGGCACCCGCCGGTAGTTGAAGCCGACCATGGAGCGGACACCGCGGGCGGCGGCCCGTTCGGCGGCCGCCGTCATCGCCTCGGCCTCGGCGACGGTGTTGGCGAGCGGCTTCTCGCACAGCACGTGCTTGCCGGCCTCCAGCGCGGCGACGGCCAGCTCGGCATGACTGTCGCCGGGAGTGCAGATGTCCAGGACGTGGATGTCGTCGCGGACCAGCAGCTCCTTCACATCGGTGACGGCCTCGGCCCAGCCGAGCTGTTCCGCTGCGCGCGCCACATCGGGACCCGACCGGCCGGCGACGGCCACCATCGCGGGGCGGCGAGGCAGCTCGAAGAACGCGCCCACGGACCGCCAGGCCTGGGAGTGGGCGCGCCCCATGAAGGAGTACCCGACCAGGCCGACGCCGAGGGCCGGTGGCTGTGCTGGGGACATCGTCGTCGATCCCTTTCCGTCGTTCGTTTCCGTCGTTCGTTTCCGTCGTTCGTTTCCGTCGTTCGTTTCCGGAACGGCCGTGCCGCCGTCCGGCCGGGTGGTTACGAGAAGCCGACGGCCATGTACTGGTCGACGTTCTCCTTCGTCACCACCGCCGAGAAGGTGGTGACCGAGGCCGGTACCTCGTGCTCGACGAGGTCGGCCATGCCATGGCCCTGGGCGATGAGCCGGGCCACGGTGATCGAGGACGACGCCATGCTCGGGCTGTAGAGCACGGTGGCCTTCACCGGGCTGTCGTCGGCCTTGATCGACTCCATGGCCTTGCGGGATCCGGCGCCCCCGACCACGACGAACTCCTTGTCGCGCTGCGCCTGCTTGATCGCCGCGAGCACGCCGATCCCCTGGTCGTCGTCGTGGTTCCACATCGCGTCGATCTTCGGAGTGGCCTGCAGCAGCTGCGCGGTGACCCGCTGGCCGGTGGCGGCGGTGAAGTCGGCGGCCTGCCGGGCCGCCAGCCGCAGCCCGTTGGCGGCCAGCGCGTCCTTGAAGCCCTTGCTGCGCTGCTGGGTGAGTTCGAGGTTGTCGATCCCGGCGACCTCGACGATGACCGGGTCGCTCTTGCCCGCCGCCTTCATCCGGCGGGCGATGAAGTTGCCTGCGTTCACGCCCATGCCGTAGTTGTCGCCGCCGATCCAGGTCCGGTAGGCCAGTCCGCTGGCGAAGATCCGGTCCAGGTTGATCACCGGAATACCGGACGCCATCGCCTTCTTGGCGATCTCGGTGAGGGCCTTGCCGTCGAAGGGCAGGATGACGAGCGCGTCCACCTTGGCGTCGATCAGCGACTGCACCTGCTGGATCTGCGCGGCGACGTCGTTGGTGCCCTCGGTCGCCTTGAGGGTGACGTCGGAGTACTGCTGGGCCTGTGCCTTGGCGTTGATGGTGATCGCGGCGGTCCAGCCGTGGTCGGCGGCCGGGGCCGAGAACCCGATGGTGACCGCCTTGCCCGCGGTCGCTCCCGACGAGGACGCGCCGGCCTTCACCTGCGGGGCGCTCTTGTCGTTGTCGCTGCTGTTGGTGCATCCGGTGAGGAGGGCGCCCGCGCCGATCGCCGCCCCGCCGAAGAGGACGTGTCTGCGGTCCAAGCTGGTGCTCATATCGGTCTCCGAATCAGGTGGTGACGGACCGGCCACGGCCCCAGCGCTGGATGAGCAGGACGGCGATGATGATCGCGCCCTGGGCGATCTCCTGGATGGGGGTGGTGAGGTTGTTGAGGATGAACAGGTCGGTGATGGTCGTGAAGACCAGGACGCCGAGGATCGAGCCGAGCACGGAGCCGAAGCCGCCGGTCAGCAGCGTCCCGCCGACGACGACCGCGGCGATGGCGTTGAGTTCGTAGAGCATGCCGTGGGTGCTCGCACCGGTGTTGGCCTGCGCGGTGAGCATCACGGCGGCGATTCCGCAGCAGAAACCGGAGACCACGTAGAGCAGACAGGTGTGCAGCCGGACGTTGATGCCCGCCAGCCGGGCGGCCTCCGGGTTGCCGCCGACGGCGAAGGTGCGGCGGCCGAACGTGGTGCGGTTCAGCACCAGCCAGCCCAGCACGACGACCGCGGCGAAGATGTAGACCAGCAGCGGCATGCCCAGCCAGCGGGTCTCGGCGATGGACAGGAACGTGTCCGCGGTGACGATCTGCGACTTGCGGTCGGAGAGCTGTTCGGCCAGACCGCGGGTGGCGACCATCGTCGCCAGCGTCACGATGAACGCGACCAGCCGCCCGTAGGCGATCAGCAGACCGTTCAGCAACCCGCAGAGCGTGCCGACCAGTACGGAGGTGAAGATCATGACGGCCGGGCCCTGGGCCTGGCTGCCGGTGGTGGTCGACCACACCGACGCGAGCGCGATCAGCGCGCCGACCGACAGGTCGATGCCGCCGCCGATGATGACGAACGTCATCCCGACGGTGACCACCCCGATCACCGCGGCGAGGCTGAGGATCAGCACCATGTTGCTGGTGGTCGCGAAGCTGCTGCCCTTGGTGACGGCCCCGATGCCGCACAGGATGCCGAGGGCGATCACCAGCGCCAGATGCCGCAGCGCGCCGGCGCCCCGGCCGCCGCCGGATCCCCCGCCGCGTCCCCCGAGCCCGCCGATCCCGCCCAGGGAGGCGAACGGCCCGGTGCGTACGCCCTCCTTGGCGGCGTGCGCGGCGAGCTCCTCCACCCGGCGGTGCTCGTCCGCCTCGGGAACGGCGGTGGGGATGTCGGCGGGAGCGGAGAGGCCCGGGGCGGGGGCGTGTGGTGTGTCGCTCATAGCGCGCTTCCTTCCATCACCAGGTCGAGGACCCCGTGTTCGTCGATGTCCACCGCGTCACAGGCGTGGATCACCCGGCCTTCGCGGAGCACGAGGATCCGGTCGGCCAGACCGAGTACCTCCGGCACCTCGCTGGACACCAGCACGATCGCGAGACCCGCGTCGGCCAGCGCTCTCATCTGCGCGTACAGCTCGCTGCGGGCGCCGACGTCGACGCCCCGGGTCGGTTCGTCCAGCAGCAGCACCTTGCAGCGGCGCAGCAGCCAGCGGGCCAGCACCGCCTTCTGCTGGTTGCCGCCCGACAGGGTGCGTACCGGCCGCTCCGGATCGTCGGGGCGCAGCTGTACGGCGGCGATCTGCTGGGCCGCGTCGGCCGATTCGCGGCGGCGGTCGAACCAGCCGTAGCGGGTGTAGCGGCTGAGCGAGGCGACGGTGATGTTGCGTCCGACGCTCTCCAACATGAGGAGCGCCTGCGACTTGCGTTCTTCCGGGGCGAAGCCCATGCCCCGGCGGACGGCCGCCGTGGTGCTGCCGGGGCGCAGGGGCGCACCGCCGAGCAGGACGCGGCCGGCCAGCGGGGTACGGGCGCCGTAGATCCCCTCCAGGATCTCGGAGCGGCCGGAGCCCACCAGCCCCGCGATCCCGACGATCTCGCCGGCCCGGACGCTGAACGAGACGTCGTGGACGCGGCCCGCCACCGACAGCCCCTCGACGCGCAGCACTTCGGGACCGCCCTTGCGCATTCCCGGCGCGGGCCGGCGCGGGAAGGTGTGCTCCACGGCGCGGCCGGTCATCAGGGCGACCACGTCGGCGGTCGGGGTGGTGCGGGCGGGCAGTCCGACGGCCCGGGTGCGGCCGTCCTTGAGGACGGTGATGCGGTCGCCGATCTCGCGGATCTCCTCCAGCCGGTGCGAGATGTAGACGACGGCCACCCCGGTGGCGGCGAGCTCGCGGATGATCCGGAAGAGGTTGGTGACCTCGTCGTGCGCGAGGGCGGCGGAGGGTTCGTCCATCACGATCAGCCGGGCGTCGTGCGACAGCGCGCGGGCCATGCTGACGACCTGCTGCGCCGCCGCGGGCAGTTGGCCGACCGGCTTCCACGGCGGGATCTCGGCGTGGCCGAGGCGTCCGAGCAGTTCACGGGCGTTGCGGTGCATCTCGCCGCGCCGGGTGACACCGAAGGAAGCCGGTTCATGGCCGAGGAAGATGTTCTCGGCCACGCTGAGGCCGGGCACGAGGTCGAGTTCCTGATAGATGGTGGCGACGCCGAGCCGCATGGCGGCGGTGGGGTGGGAGAGCCGTACCGGCTCGCCCTGCCACAGCAGTTCGCCCGCGTCGGGGTGGTGAGCGCCGGACAGCACCTTGATCAGCGTGGACTTGCCGGCCCCGTTCTGCCCCAGCAGACAGTGCACTTCGCCGGCGCGGACCTCGAGGTCCACCCCGTCCAGGGCGCGGACGCCCGGGAACTCCTTGACGATTCCCCGCATCGCGAGCAGGGGTGGATCTGCGGTGGCGGTCACGGGGACCTCCTCGGTGGCGCCAGAAAGCGGCGGTACGTAAGCGGCTGTGGTGCTGAGCGGCGGTACGTGTGCGGCTGTGCGGCGGAGCGGCACCGGTCCTGGCGCACCTCTGTGACCTGCGATTACCGGTCGATTAAGGTGACGTGAGGGGCAGTCGGAACCTTGACGCCCCGGTGCGGTGCGACTTAGTTTGTGGTCGCGACTAACGACTGTCAATGCTTCGCACAAAGGGGTGTGCCATGCGGCCCGTCAGCAGCGGAGCTGTCGACTTCATCGATGTCCGGGAGACCAATCTCGCCGTCGTCCTGCGCTTCATCCGCCGCGAAGCACCGTGTTCGCGGGCCGAAGTGGCCGCCGGTACCGGGCTGAACAAGGCCACCATCTCCAACATCGTCGCCGAGCTGATCACCCGTGGCATCGTCGTCGAAGTGGGGGCGAGCGAGGAGCGGCGGATCGGCCGGCCCGCCGTCATGCTCACCCTCGACGGCCGGCGTTTCACCGCGCTCGGCCTGGAGGTGAACGTCGACTATCTGTCGGCGGTCATGGTCGACCTGGCCGAACGCGACGTCCTGACCTGGCACGAGCCGGTCCAGGCAGCCGAGTTGGGCGCCGAGGGCTGTGTCGTCCGACTGGCCGACCTGGCCCGCCGGGCGATGGGCGAGATGGCACGCCAGCACCGCGAGGTGCTCGGCATCACCATCGCGGTCCCCGGTCTGATCGGCACCTCCGACGGCGAGGTGGCCGAGGCGCCGAACCTCGGCTGGCACGAGTTCCCGCTCGTCGACCGCTTCCGGGAGCAACTCGACGACAGCAGCGTCGCCCTGTCGCTGGACAACGACGCCAACCTCGGGGCGGTCGGCGAGTACCGGCGCGGTGCCCTGGCGCACACCCAGAACCTCGTCTATCTGACCGGCGAGGTCGGCGTGGGCGGCGGCGTGATCATCAACGGCGCGCTGATGCGCGGCTCTTCGGGGTACGGCGGCGAGGTCGGGCACATCACGCTGATGCAGGACGGTCCGCTGTGCGGTTGCGGCCGCAGAGGCTGCTTCGAAGCGCTGGTCGGCATCGGCTCGATCATCCAGCAGGCGGCTCCGGACCTGGCCGGCAGTACGGCGCAGCCGCTGACCGACCTGGCCGCGAAGGTCGCCGAGGTGGCCCGCCGGGCCGAGGCCGGCGACGCGCGGACGACCGCCGCGCTGGTCCGGGTCGGCGAGTGGCTGGGCCGCGGATCGGCGATCCTGCTCAATCTGTTCAACCCTCAGGCCCTCATCCTCGGCGGCTACTTCGTGACGCTGGCGCCCTGGATCATGCCGCCCGCCCGGCGGACGCTCGCCGCGCACACCATCGCGCCGAACCTCGGCGGCTGCCAGGTCGCACTGTCCACGCTCGGCTTCACCGCGGCGGCCAGGGGCGGAGCGTCGTCGATCATCGACGCCATCGACACCGCGCGGCTCCCGCTGCCGCGCAGCGGCTCCGCGGCGCACCGATAACCGGTGCGGGACCTCTTGACGACTGCTCCCGGCCCACTTACTTTCTCCCCTCAACTAACGAACGCCTCCTGAGAGTTCAGGAGGACCGGTCACCGGACGCCTCGGCGGGGCGTCCTTTCCGCAAGGCGGCTTCGCGCTGCCCTGGAAGGGGAACCCCGTGCGTTCAGTCCTGCCCGCAAGCCTCCTACCCGCAAGGCCCGCGAGACGTCCACGTCCACGCCGCGTCCGGTTCCGCACCCTGTTCACCGCTCTCCTCGCCTCGGCGCTGCTCCTGCTGGGCGCCACCGGAGCCATCACCCCGGCGGCCGCGCACGACGGCCCGCACCCGGACGCCGCAGCCGCCGCGGCCGCCTTCCAGCAGGTCCAGCTCGCGCGGGGCACCGCGCAGACCGGCGAGCCGATGAGCCTGGCGGTGCTCCCCGACCGCACGGTCCTGCACACCGACCGGCGCGGCACCATCTTCAAGACCGACGCCGGCGGCACCACGTCCGTCGCGGGCACGCTGCCCGTCTACACCCATGACGAGGAGGGCATCCAGGGCATCACCACCGACCCGGCCGTCGCCACCAACCACTGGATCTACGTCTACTACTCCCCCGTCCTGAACACCCCGGCGGCCGACGCCCCCTCCGACGGGACCGCCGCCGACTTCGCACCCTTCGCCGGGCACAACCAGCTCTCCCGCTTCACCCTGCGGGCCGACAACACCATCGACCCGGCCAGCGAGAAGCAGCTCCTGCAGATCGCCACCAACCGCGGCATGTGCTGCCACGTCGGCGGCGACCTGGACTTCGACGCCGCGGGCAACCTCTTCATGACCACCGGCGACGACTCCAACCCCTTCTCCTCCGACGGCTACAGCCCGCTGGACACCCGCGCGTCACGCAATCCCGCCTACGACGCCCAGCGCTCCGCCGCCAACAGCAACGACCTGCGCGGCAAGCTGCTGCGCATCCACCCCGAGGCCAACGGGACCTACACCGTCCCGGCCGGGAACCTGTTCGCGCCGGGCACGGCGAAGACCCGGCCCGAGATCTACGCGATGGGCTTCCGCAACCCGTTCCGTATGAGCGTCGACCGCCCCACCGGCACCGTCTACATCGGCGACTACGGGCCCGACGCCGGCGCGCTGAACGCCACCCGGGGACCGGGCGGCCAGGTCGAGTTCGACCGGGTGACCTCGCCCGGCTTCTACGGATGGCCGTACTGCACCGGCACCAACGCCACCAACGAGACGTACAACGCCTTCGACTTCGGCACCAGCACCTCGGGCGCGAAGTTCGACTGCGCGGGCGGCCCCGTCAACAGCTCGCCCAACAACACCGGCATCAGCAAGCTGCCGGCCGCCCGGTCGTCCTGGATCAAGTACGACGACTGCAGCGTCGCCCAGTTCGGCTGCGGCAGCGAGTCACCCATGGGCGGCCCGGTCTACCACTACGACCCGAACCTCTCCTCCTCGGTGAAGTTCCCGCAGTCCTACGACGGGCATGCCTTCATCGGCGAGTTCGGCCGCCGCTGGATCAAGGACGTGCAGGTCAACGCGGACGGCAGCGCGGGCACCATCACCGACTTCCCCTGGACCGGCACCCAGGTGATGGACATGGCCTTCGGCCCGGACGGCGCCCTGTACGTCCTGGACTACGGCACCGGCTTCGGTGACGGCGACTCCTTCTCCGGGCTGTACCGCATCGAGGCGATCGGCGCCGGCGGCCGCGCACCCGTCGCCCAGGCCGCCGCCACCCCGTCCTCGGGCCGGGCGCCACTCGCGGTCACCTTCTCCTCCGCCGGCACCACCGACCCCGACGGCGACGCGCTCACCTACGCCTGGGACTTCGACGGCAACGGCAGCACCGACTCCACCGCCGCGGACCCGTCGCACACCTACGCCGCCAACGGCCAGTACCCGGCGAAGCTCACCGTCACCGACACCCACGGGCTGACCGGCACCGCGAGCGTCACGGTCACCGTCGGCAACACCGCGCCGGTGCTGACCGTCACCGCGCCCGCCAACGGCCAGATCTTCCACTTCGGCGACGCCGTCCCCTTCCGGGTCACCGTCACCGACGCCGAGGACAGCGCCGTCGACTGCTCCCGGGTGCAGGTCCAGTACCTGCTCGGGCACGACAGCCACGCGCATGCCATGACCGACGCGACCGGCTGCTCGGGCACCATCCAGACCGTCGTCGACGGTGAACACGCAGGCTCCGCCAACCTGTTCGGCGTCTGGCGCGCCTCGTACACCGACAACGGCGCGAACGGCCAGCCCGCGCTGACCGGCACCGCCACCAACGTCACACCCACCGCGACCAAGCAGGCCGAGTACTACACCGGCTCCAGCGGCGTCCAGCCCGCCGGCCATGACGCGGCCGGGGGCGGCACGACCGTCGGCTACATCGAGAACGGCGACTGGATCTCGTTCACCCCCTACAACCTGGCCGGCATCACCACCTTCACCGCCCGCGCCTCCTCGGCCGGCTCCGGCGGCACCCTCGAACTGCGGGCCGACTCCCCCACCGGCACGCTCATCGGATCCGCCACGGTCCCGGTCACCGGCGACTGGAACACCTTCACCGACGTCACCGGAACCGTCACCGCCCCGACCGGCACCCACACCCTGTACTGGGTGTTCAAGGGCGGTACGGGGAACCTCTACGACCTCGACCAGTTCACGTTCGGCGGGTCCGGCACGGTGCCGGGCGCCGTCCAGGGTGAGGCGTTCACCAGTTCCGCCGGCGTGCAGATCGCCCCGCACGCCACCGCGCACGGCGGCCAGACCCTCGGCTACATCGACAACAACGACTGGGCAGGATACGGCGGAACCGACCTCACACATGCCAACGGGCTGACCGTACGGGTCGCCTCCGGCGGCATCGGCGGCACCCTCGAAGCCCGTGCCGGATCGGCCACCGGACCGCTGCTCGGCAGTGTCACCGTCCCCGTCACCGGCGGCTGGGAGAACTACACCAGCCTGACGTTCCCACTGACCCCCTCCACGACGAGCGGGCTCTTCCTGGTCTTCCACGGCGGCACCGGCGGTTCGCTCTTCGATGTCGACGACTTCACCGTCACCAACGGTGCCGCCCTCACCACCGTCACCCAGGCGGAGAGCTGGACCGCCACCGGCGGACTGCAGCCCGCCGACCACGCGGCCGCGCACGGCGGGAAGACCGCCGGCTACATCAACAGCGGCGACTGGGCAACGTACGCCGGCACCGACCTGTCCAAGGTCACCGGTTTCAGCGCCCGGGTCGCCTCCGCCGGAGCCGGCGGCACCCTCCAGATCCGGGCCGGATCGGCCACCGGAACGGTCCTGGGCACCGTGGCCGTCACCGGCACCGGCGGCTGGGAGACCTTCGCCGACGTCTCCACGACGCTCACCGCCAACCCCGCCACGACGCTCTGCCTGACCTTCACCGGCGGCAGCGACTACCTCTTCGACGTGGACGACTTCACCCTCACCCGCAGCGCCTGACTCACCTATCTTGCGGAAAGGCACTCCATGTACCCATCCATCCGGTTCCGCCGCACGCACGGCGCGCCCCGCCGGCCGCTGCTGCCGGCCCTGGCCGCCGCGCTGCTCGGCCTGCTCGCCCCCTTCGCCCTGACCTGCTCCGCCCAGGCCGCTCCGGCCTTCAAGGTGCTGGTCTTCTCCAAGACCGCCGGCTTCCGGCACGACTCCATACCGGCCGGGATCGCCGCCATCCAGAAACTCGGCCAGGACAACGGCTTCGGTGTCGACGCCACCGAGGACAGCGCCGCCTTCACCACCGCCAACCTCGGCCAGTACCAGGCGGTGATCTGGCTCAGCACCACCGGGGACGTCCTCGACGCCGCCCAGCAGTCCGCGTTCGAGCAGTACATCCGCTCGGGCGGCGGCTACGCGGGAGTGCACGCCGCGGCCGACACCGAGTACGACTGGCCCTGGTACGGAAGCCTGGTCGGGGCGTACTTCGACTCGCATCCCGCCATCCAGCAGGCCGCCGTCGCCGTCGAGGACCGCACCGACCCGGCCACCGCGCACCTTCCGGCCCGCTGGACCCGCACCGACGAGTGGTACAACTACCGCGCCAACCCCCGGGCGCAGGTGCACGTCCTGACCGCGCTCGACGAGAGCAGCTACTCCGGCGGCACCATGGGCGGCGACCATCCCAACACCTGGTGCCACCCCTACGACGGCGGACGCGCCTGGTACACCGGCATGGGCCACACCCAGGAGAGCTGGGCCGATCCCGCGTTCACCACGCTGGTCCTGGGCGGCATCCGCACCGTCGCGGGAGCCGTCAGCTCCGCCTGCGACAACCCCATCGGCACCCCCGTCGGCACCACCGTGCAAGGGGAGGCCTGGAGCAGCCAGAGCGGGGTCCAGGCCGCCGCGCACGCGGCGGCGCACGGCGGAGCGACCGCCGGCTACATCGACAACGGTGACTGGAGCGGCTACGCCGCCCTCGACCCGCGGACCGCTTCGACGGTGACGGTGCGGGTCGCCTCCGCGGGCGCGGGCGGCACCATCGGATTCCACTCCGGTTCCGCCACGGGTCCGCTCCTCGGTTCCGTCGCCGTGCCGGTGACCGGGAGTTGGGAGACGTTCACGAACGTGTCGACGCCCCTGACGTCCGGCACCGCACCGGGCCTGTACCTGACCTACTCCGGAGGCCAGGGCGCGCTGTTCGACGTCGACGACATCACCCTCACCCCCGGCTCGACGGCCCCCACCACGACCACGCTCCAGGCCGAGAACTGGACCAGCCAGAACGGAGTCCAGGCCGCCGACCACGCGGGAGCCCACGGCGCTCGCACCGCCGGCTACATCGAGGCCGGCGACTGGATCGGCTTCGCCGCCGAGGACACCTCCCACCTCACCCGGATCTCCCTGCGGGTCGCCTCGGCGGGCTCCGGCGGCACCACCGCCGTCCACGCCGGATCCCCCACCGGACCGCTGCTCGGCACCGTCACCGTCCCGGTCACCGGCAGCTGGGACACCTTCACCGATACCGCCGCGTCTCTCACCCCGAGGGCGGGCACCGGCCTGTTCCTCGTCTTCAACGGCGGCGGCGGATTCCTGTTCGACGTCGACGACCTCACGCTGACCCGGACCGGCTGACCGGCCGACCGGGTGGCCGACTGCCCGGACCGGCTGACCGGTTCGGGCGGGCGGGAGTGCGCACGCACCGGCCCCGCAAGGTCCTGGCACTCACCTACGCCCGGCTCCCGCTGGAGCGCGCGGACCTCGCCGCGCTCACCGAACGCCCGCACCCCGGCTGCCGGCTGGTCTCCTGGGCCGGAACCGTCCCCGACGACCTCGCCGGGACGTTCGCCGCGTCGCGCCGCGCCATGGACGACGGACTGGGCTACGTGCCGACCCACCGGTCCGCCGAATACCAGCTCGACCTCCAGGGTTTTGGTGACACGGCGGAGAAAGTGATATGTACTCAGTCGATCACCGAACCGCCGGTCCTGATCCGGGCCGTCCCGCCCACCTGTTGAGGACTCCGTGCCGAACCGTCGCCAGCCCAAGCAGCGCCGCTACATAGCGCTGTCCGTCGCCAGCCTGATCCTGCTCGCGGGCGGCGGCGCCGTTGCGGCCGAGGCCGTGTCCTCGCGGGGGCACGACGGCACGCAGCAGTCCAAGAACCTCGCCGACGGGACGGCGCCGGACGGCGCCACCGGCACCGGCTCCACCGCCGGAACCGCCAAGCCGTCCGCCTCAGGAGCGGCCGAGCCGGCAGCGGGTGCCTCCTCCCCCGGAGGCACCACGCCGCCGGCCGGAGCCCCGGGCGGCCCGTCCGCCCACGCCACCCCGGCCGCCACCACGGCCGCGGGCACGCACTCCGGTGTCAAGCAGCCGCCGGGGCAGTCCAACAGCCTGGTGCAGCTGCCGGCGTCGCGGGTGTTCACCGGTCAGGCCTTCGACACCTGCACCGCCCCGAACCTGACCACCATGAACGCCTGGCGCAAGAGCTCGCCGTACGGCGCCGCCGCCGTCTACATCGGCGGGAAGAACCGCGGCTGTGCGCAGCCGCAGCTCACCAACTCCTGGGTACGGTCCGTGCACGCGGCCGGCTGGCAGCTGATCCCGCTGTACGTCGGGGCGCAGCCGCCGTGCCAGACGAGCAACAACCCCGAGCGGATCACCGCCGCCAACGCCGCCTCGCTGGGCACGTCGGACGGCGCGGACGCCGTCGCGAAGGCGTCCGCGCTGGGGATGCGCTCCGGCAGTGCGATCTATCTGGACATGGAGGCGTACGACATCAGCAACGCCTCGTGCGTCCAGTCCGTGCTGACCTATGTGCAGGCCTGGGACCGGGCGGCGCACGCGAAGGGCTACTGGGCCGGTTTCTACGGGTTCAGCCAGTCCAGTGCCGCCGCGATCGCCACCGCCGCCGGCAACCACACGGCGGACCTCCCGAACGCCCTCTGGTACGCCCGCTACGACAACAACGCCGACACCACGACCGGCTTCCCCTTCGCCTCCACCCTGTGGACCGGCCACCGCCGCGGCCACCAGTACGCGGTGAACAAGAAGGAGACCTTCGGCGGGGCCACGGTCACCGTCGACCACAACGCCTGGGACGCCCCCGTCGCCGTGGTCGGCTGACCGGCCGCAACCAGGGTGCCCGCTCCCAGGTCCCCGACGACCGGACGCTCCCTCCGAAGAACTCCGCCCGAAAACCTCCGCTGCCGTGACGGCGCGGGGGTTTTCGCGTTTTGAGCGGGAAGGCTTCGCCTGCGCTCCTTGTGAACCATGAACCGATGCATAGGTTCATATCCACTAGTTGACTTGCAACTAGTGGATATGCGATGCTTGCGGTGTCCGCACAAACCCGCTGGGAAAGGACCACGTCATGCGCTCCACCATCCGAACCGCCCTCGTCATCGGCGGCGGCATCGGCGGCCCGGTTGCCGCGATCGCCCTGCACCAAGCCGGTATCGAAGCCACCGTGTACGAGGCCTACGACAGCAGGGCGGACGGTGTGGGAGGCGGGCTGGGCCTGGCGCCCAACGGTCTGGGCGCCCTCGACGTCATCGGAGTCGGCGACCTCGTACGCGCCATCGGCACGCCCACCACGCACATCGTGCTGCAGAGCTGGAACGGCAAGCGGCTCGGCGAGTTCGGCAGCCCGCCCGGCGTCGAGTCGTCGCAGTTCGTCTGGCGCGCCGATCTGTACCGGGTGCTCTACGACGAGGCGGCCCGCCGCGGTGTCCGCACCGTGCACGGCAAGCGGCTGGTCTCCGCGCAGGAGAGCGACGACGGTGTGACCGCGCACTTCGCGGACGGGACGACGGCCACGGCCGATGTGCTGATCGGGGCGGACGGCATCCGCTCCACGGTGCGCTCGCTGATCGACTCGGACGCGCCCCAACCCAACTACGGCGGCCTGGTCAGCTTCGGCGCCCCGGTGAGGAACACCGGACTGCCCCCGACCGGCGGCAAGATGTACATGATGTTCGGCAAGCGCGCCTTCCTCGGCTACCAGGTGCACGAGGACTCGTCGGGTGTGTGGTTCGTGAACCTGCCGCACCCCGAGCCGATGACCGTGGCCGAAGCCGGGCGGACCGGCGCCGAGGAGTGGCTGCGCGTGCTGGCCGGATCGTTCACCGGCGATCGCGTCCCCGCTGCGGACCTGCTGCTGAAGACCGACCCCGCCGACCTGCTGATCGCCGGCCCCATGGAGAACATGCCGAGGGTCCCGGCCTGGAGCCGGGGGCGGATGGTGCTGATCGGCGACGCGGCGCACGCGGCCTCGTCCAGTTCGGGACAGGGCGCCTCGCTCGCCATGGAAAGCGCCGTCCAGCTGGCCCGCTGCCTGCGTGACCTGCCGCACGAGGAGGCGTTCGCGGCCTACGAGGACCTGCGCAGGCCCCGCGTCGAGCGGATCATCAAGGAAGCCAACCGCACCAACAGCAACAAGGCCGCAGGACCGGTCGGCCGGGTGCTGCGGGATCTGCTCCTCCCCCTGGTCATGAAGTTGAACAAGCCGGAGAAGTCGGCCTGGCAGGCCGGCTACCGCATCGACTGGGACGCCCCGGTCACCGCCGTCCCGCACCCGGACGGAGCCGCGGCGTAACCGGCGCCGGCCCACCACCGCCCGTCCCCCGCCGTGGCACCGCCACGGCGGGGGAAATCGGCGTGACCGATTCCGGGTACCGTGGAGGACGGCAGCCGCGTCTGCCTGTTCCGAGCCTGGGCCCGCGCTGGTGGGTCACGAGGGCGAGGACAAGGGTCATCGACTCACGCCATCGCCTCAGTCCGGTCTTCCCGGCCTTCTGCGGGACCGCGTGGAAAACCGCTGGAGGACTGTATGACGACGAACCGTGCCCGCAAGGACGTCATCCGCGACCGGATGACCGCGACGGGCGAGACGTACAACGTCGCCGCCCGCAACATCCTGGCGATGCGCCACACCTCGCAGACGGCGGAGGCGTGCCGCGTCCAGCGTTGGCAGCCCCCCGTCCGGCTCGACCTCCCGTGCCCGTGCGGCAGCACCTGCGAGCCCGGCGAGAAGTGCGGCCGCTGCCACGCCCTGCACAAGCACGTCGCGCGCAACCCCGGCAGCCTGGTCGACGTGGAGGTCTGGGAGGACCAGTACGACTGCGTCGGCTGCTCGGCCTCGTACGTGATCCCGGTGCTCCTGCCGGACAGCCCCTGGGGCGTCGTCGAGATGGTGCCGCAGGGCGGCGTCGCCGAGCCGGTGGCCAAGGCCCGGCTCTACCCCGGCGTGCTCCACCCGCGGATGGCCTCCGAGGTCAACCACGACCCGTCCTGATCCAGGCCGCCTCGTCACCGGCCCTTCTGGCTCCCCGTCGGGAATGCGGGGAGAGGCCCGGGTTGATTCACGGAGCCCCACCCCTCAACCCTTGATATCCCTCAGGGTTGACGTTCACTTTGAACGCCTTTCCGACCCTTTACGCGACGTGGAGGGTGAGCTTGCCCCGCGTGCGGCCCTGCTCGCCGCGACGGTGCGCCTCGGCGGCCTCCGCCAGCGGCAGGACGTCCTCGACCTCGACGGTGACGCCGCCCTTGTCGATCAGTTCGGCGATCGTGGCCAGCGAGGCCCCGTCGGGCTCCACGAGATACGCCGCGGCCCGCACTCCG
This sequence comes from Streptomyces fildesensis, assembly GCF_016107395.1. Lineage (GTDB taxonomy): Bacteria > Actinomycetota > Actinomycetes > Streptomycetales > Streptomycetaceae > Actinacidiphila > Actinacidiphila fildesensis. Next base: position 112,822 of record NZ_JAAIKO010000006.1, on the reverse strand, counting down.
CGATCCCGCGCCGCCTCCATGAGCGCGGGTGAGACACCCGACGGGACGGCGACGACGATCCCGCCGGGGTGCAGCCTGTCCAGCGAGCGGGTACTCGTACGGTCGTGCTCGTCGCCGATCAGGTCGAGGACGACGTCGATGTCGCGCACCACGTCCTCGAAGCGGACCGCGGTGTAGTCGACCAGTTCGTCGGCGCCCAGTTCGCGCAGCCAGGCGTGCTTCGGCGCGCGGGCGGTCCCGGTGACGTGCGCTCCCAGATGCTTGGCGAACTGCACGGCGAAGTGCCCGACCCCGCCCGCCGCGCCATGGATCAGTACCCGCTGACCTGCGGTGACTCCGGCGGTGACGGTCAGGGCCTGCCAGGCGGTCAGCGCGGCGAGCGGTACCGCGGCGGCGTGGTCGTGGTCGAGCGTGGCGGGCTTGCGGGCGAAGTGCCGGGCCGGGGCGGTCACGTACTCGGCGTACGCGCCGGCCTCCCGGGGGAACGACGGCATCCCGTACACCTCGTCACCGACCTCCAGGGTGTGCACGCCGAACCCCACCTGCTCCACGACGCCGGAGACGTCCCAGCCGAGCACGAACGGCGGCGCGCCCAGCGCACCGGCCATGCCGCCGCCCTCCCGGGTCTTCCAGTCGACCGGGTTGACCCCGGCGGCACGCACCCGCACCAGCACCTCGTGCGGTACCGGCTCCGGGCGCGGCAGCTCGGTGAGATGCAGCACCTCCGGGCCGCCGAAGGTGTCCTGGGTGATCGCGCGCATGGTCGGCTTCTCGTTCATCTGATGGCTCCCGGTGGGGGGGGTGGGGCCGGCGCGCACACAGCGCGCCGACCGGTTATCGTCAACACCGTGGACGCTACCCATGGGGTAGTGGTTACCTGCAAGGGCTACTACTATCTTTTGGAAAGCATCACAGGTGGGAGCCGTGAGCGGCAACGCAACCGGCGTGTCGCCCACCCTCCACGACCGGGAAAGGCAGTGGCCATGACCATCGCGTGCACGACAGGAAACCACGCACAGCACGACGTCTACGCCGCGCTGTGCCCGTGCCGCGACGTGCTGGACCTGCTGGCCAACAAGTGGACGGCGCTGGCGATCGGAGCGATGGAGGAAGGGCCGCAGCGCTTCGGCGCACTGCAGCGCCGCCTCCAGGGCATCAGCCCCAAGGTCCTGACGAGCACCCTGCGCCGGCTCGAGGACAGCGGGTTCGTCGACCGCACCGTCTACCCGGCCGTCCCGCTGCATGTGGAGTACGAACTGACGGAGCTGGGGCGCGGTGTGGCCGTGCCGCTCGGCGTGCTGCGCGCGTGGGTGGAGACCCACCTCGACACCGTCAAGCCGGACGCACCGGCCGGGTGTGTCTGACCACCGGACGGGCCGGTCTACCCGGACGGGATCCTGTCCCCCGCCCGGGCACACATCAGCGGCGCGGGAGGGGACATACGTACAGGTATGAGGTTTCCCAGCGCAGAGCCGCACAAGGAACAGACCGTCGGCACCAGGTCACTGGCCGAGGTCGAGGAGGCATTTCACGCCCTGGAGGCCGTCGGGGCGGGGCCGGCCCAGCAGACGCAGCTCTCCCGGGGCGCCCTGACGGGCTACCTGTGGGCGCTGGGCCGCGGCGACCCGGCGCCGGTCACGGGCGCCTCGTGCGAGGGGGCACCGGATCTGCCCCTGCTGACGGCCGAGGCGGACGCCGCGGTCGTGCAGCTGGCGGACGCCACCCAGCGCACGATCCCGCGCGACTACATCCAGGGGGTGCACGACGCGCTGGCCTGGGTCTGCGGGCACAGCGACCTGCGGCCCTGACCCGGGTCAGGGCAGGGTGAGGACGCGGGGGCCCTCCGCGGTGACGGCGACGGTGTGCTCGATGTGGGCGGCCCGGCTGCCGTCGACGGTGCGCAGCGTCCAACCGTCGGGATCGGTACGGTAGTCGTCACGTCCGCCCGCCATCAGCATCGGTTCGATGGCGAGCGCGAGACCGTGCCGCAGCGGGAAGCCGCGGCCGGGACGGCCGCGGTTGGGTACCCCCGGATCCTCGTGCATCCGGCGGCCGATGCCGTGGCCGCCGAAGTCCGCGGGCATCCCGCAGCCGGCCGCCTTGGCGACGGTGCCGACGGCGTGCGAGATGTCCCCGATCCGGTTGCCCGGGACGGCGGCCGCTATGGCGGCGTCCAGCGCCCGCTGGGTGGCGTCGATGAGCCGCAGGTCGGCGGGACGCGGCGTGCCGACGATGAAGCTGATGGCGGCGTCGCCGGTCCAGCCGTCGAGCTCGGCTCCGCAGTCGATGCTGACCAGATCGCCGTCGCGCAGCCGGTGGTCGCCGGGGATGCCGTGCACGATCGCGTCGTTGACCGAGGCGCAGATCACCGCGGGGAACGGCACCGGGGCGAATTCCGGCCGATAGCCGAGGAACGGCGAACGCGCCCCGGCCGCGCGCAGAACGCCACGGGCCACGACGTCCAGCTCCCGCAGCCGGACCCCTACGGCCGCCGCCGCGCGGACGGCGCCGAGCGCCTGGGCCACGACGCGCCCGGCTTCGCGCATCGCCTCCAGCGCCGCGTCGGTCTTGATCTCCACCATGTTGCTGACCCCTGACTGATGACCTCGATGATGCCCAATACTTATACCGGTATTAGTATCACGGTCATGGTGAGAACTCCTTTGACCCCCTGGGAACGTGAACGCGGTGAGCGCTTCGGCGCGCTGCTGCGCCGGGCCCGCGGCGACCGCAGCATGGTGGAGGTCGCCGCCGCGGCGGGACTGTCCGCGGAGACCCTCCGCAAGATCGAGACCGGCCGGGCACCGACCCCGGCCTTCTTCACCGTGGCGGCGCTGGCCGCCGCGCTGGACGTTTCCCTGGACGAGCTGGTCACCGCGTGCGCGGAGAGCGCAGAGGACGCCCCCGAGGCGCTGACGGCCTAGGCCGGGGCCGGCCGGGTCGACGGGAGCCGCCGCGGGTCGGCGCGGCGGCGCGGCGGCGCGGCGCGGCAGCGGGTCGCGGCGGCGGGTCGGCGCGGCGGCGCCCTCAGGCATGCCCTGCCGGAGGCGCCGGGAAGCGGGCGGGGATCATGGACGGCGGCAAACCGCCGACCCGCGGCCCCTTCGGGCCGCGCCCGTGACCCACCGGACCCGAGGATTCATGCCCTCCCTGCTCTCCAGCTTCGCCCCGATCTGGATACTCACCGCGGCCGGCTACCTGGTCAGCCGCACGGGTCTGCTGGGCGAGCAGGCGGAACCCGTCCTCGGCCGGTTCGTCTTCCATGTGGCCATGCCGGCCGCGCTGTTCGTCATGATCTCCAAGGCGCGCCTCGACACCTTCGCGAACACCTCGATGATCGCCTTCGCCGCAGGCACCGTCGTGGTCTGCGCCCTCGGCCTCCTGGCCGCTCGCCGGCTCTTCCACCACAAGCTCGCCGACCAGGCGATCAGCAGCATGGCGGCCGGCTACGTCAACTCGGCCAACCTCGGGATCCCGGTGGCCCTGCAGGTACTCGGAGACGCCTCGTTCGTCGCCCAGATCCTGCTCTTCCAGGTGCTGCTGATATCCCCCCTCATCCTGACCCTGCTCGACGCCGGCACCGGCGCCGGCTGGAGGAGCGGCGGCCTCACCCGGATGCTGAGGATGCCGGTGCGCAACCCGATCATCATGGCCTCCGCCCTCGGCGCCGTCGTCTCCGCCGCGGGCTGGCAGCTTCCGACGGCCCTCGGCCATTCCTGCGAACTGCTCGGCGCGGCCGCCGTTCCCACCGCCCTCGTCACCCTCGGCATGTCGCTGCACGGCCGCCCGGCCGCGACCGGCACGGGCCGGCTCACCGAGGTCGGCGTGACGGTCGTGCTCAAGACCCTCGTTCAGCCCCTCATCGCCCTGGCGGTCGGCGGCCTCCTTCTGCACCTGCCGCAGCACCAGTTGCTCGCCGTGGTCCTCTGCTCCGCGCTGCCCACCGCCCAGAACGCGTTCATCTACGCGCGCCAGTACGACCTGGACACCGATCTCGCCCGCGACTCCGTGATGGTCTCCACCCTCGTCTCGATGGCCACCCTGTCCGTCGTCTACTGGACCCTGGGCCCGACCCACCCGTAGAAACCGTTGGCGCCCCCGCGGCCGGTGGCCGCACCCTGTATCCCGTGGAAGAACCGAAACACCTCCTGGCCGAACCGAAACACCGGATCCGCGCACTGCACACGGAGACGACCGTCACCGTCTACCAGGCGTACTCGCCGCACATCGGACTCCCGGCGGCGAGCACCGGCCGGTTCCCGGCGGCCTGGCAACGGGACCGGATGACGTGGATCAAGCCGCGCTCATAGTCTTTTTCCATGACGCCCGACACCAACAACCAGCAGTCCGAAGCACGATTGCGGCGCGCGCTGCGTGCCAACCAGGCAGCCGGACCACAGCGGACGAAGAAGAGCCGCACCGACTGGGAAGGGGAGCCGGCCGCGATCTACTGCCGGATCTCCCATGTGAACGACGACGACCAGACCGGCGTGGAGCGCCAGGAGAGCATCTGCCGGGAGGCCTCCGGCGCCACCGCGCACCGCAGTACGCCGAGCCGGGATGTGTCCACAGGTATGGCCTGCATGGGGTGTTGGTCTCCTTGACCACTCAGACGCGGCGCATACCATCGTCGGCCCTGTGGTTGTCAGCCGTCCACGGGCACTCCTCTCGGAGTTCCATGGTGGACATTGAAGCGGAGGTGCGTACAAACCCGCCGCCGAACGAGCTGATCCACCCGGGCCGTCTCCGAGCCGTCAAGGGGTGGCCCGGCACCACCGGCCGAACTCATATGATCCGCACCTCGGCGCTCCCCCACAGCGGATGTGCCTCAGACAACCGGGGGCAATATGAACGAGCACTGGCAAACGTCGGACTGGGATCTCATGGACGGCGAGACGCTACTCGGCCGGCTCACCGGATATGACGTCGACCAGCCGAGGTTTCTCCTGCGCTTCGCTCCCACGCCGGCCTGGGAGCCGATCAGGCCGCTATTTGATGCCTTCGCGGCTCTACGCGGGCCCGATCCTGAGGGGACCGCCATGATGCGCGTCCTGAGGCCCATCCGTGATCTTGGGCTCACGCTCGTTCCAGCCGGGGGCGGCACCCCGCTCACCGAGTACATCCTCACCATCGACGGAGATGAAGCTCGCTTGCGCTACTAGCAAGCAACCCCCTGCCCGATCCGTGCCCGGTCCGGCGGGAAGCGGCGGAGATTCGCGGGGAATCCCGGCGACGCTTCCGCTCTGGGGCAGGTCAGACGCTTCCCAGGTCGGCCAGCATCCGCATCCCTGGTCTTCCAAACTAGGGCTCTACAGGCCAGCCTCGCACTGGCATGATCGGCCCATGTCTGAGTACGCGTGGCCGGCGGGGCCCGGAATCCCGGCCGAAGAGGACGTTCGCCGAGATTGGCCGGCGACCGTGTTCGCACTCCCGGTAGGAGCAACGATCAGCTGCCAGGTCATCGGTCGCCAACGCTTCGGCGTGTTTGTCCGGATAGATGGCGTGCCAAACGCAGTGGGGTTGGCGGAGGTCACACTCATGCCACCCGAGATGGATCTACCCCGCATGGGCGCTGTAGTCACCGGTCAGGTGATCTGGCATGCCGACCACAATCACCAGGTGAAGCTCAGGCTGGACGAATGGGTGAGTCCGTAGAGGATTGTCTCGCGGGCCGTCTCAGGACCGTGCGAAGCTGACCGACGTCGCTGCGCTCGATCTGACGCCGGGTCGCGCGCGTCAATCGGGTTCGATCATGTTCCTCAAGATGCCACAGCGGATACGACAAAGCGGGACGACGGCAGACGGGATGGCAGCCAAGAGCAGCGTGGCGGGCACCGCATGATCAGGCCGAGGGCGCCGTTAGGCTCGGTGCATGGCAATAGATGAACCGTCCGTCGTCTGGTCCTTGGACGGCTTCAGCAAGGACGACGAGTTCTTGCGAACTGAGCGCCCGATCAGCCGCGAGCAGATCATCCAACTCCGAGAAGTGATCACTCCGGACCCGGACGATCCTTGGATGCTCTACTGCTACGACGTGCCTCTCAGCGACTGGGCCGCAGTCGACGCGATCTTGCATTGTGGCCCCCCTGACGCGACCCTCGACTACCAGACCTCGGCCAGCGCCCAGCGTTGATCCCCGTGCCCCTTCCGTGCCCGATCTGCCGGGAAGCCACGGGGAACCACGGGGAACCACGGTCGCCCGCAGGCAACACGCATGAGAACGGCCCCCGACCGATGTCCCTGGTCGGGGGCCGACTTGGTGTCTCTGGCTGCGGAGGATGTGAGATTCGAACTCACGGTGACATCGCTGCGCCAGGGAAGGTCAAGAACGGAAGCCGCCGGACCTTCCCGGAACGACGACCCCGGCCCGACCTATGGGGGCAGGGAGCGACCCTCCCGCGCTTCGGCCGCACCAGCTCTGCGAACCCGCCCGGCAACCTCCGCAGACCCTCCTGCGCGCGGGCATCGGACATCCCGGCAGCGATCCGGGCACGCTCCCCATCCAGCAAGCGGAACAACCTGCGATCCGTCACGTGGCGCCACCACCAGACCTCCAGCACGAACGCGGCTGACGCCACCCGCTCGCGCGCACCCACGCCCCTCACCGTGGACCTTCCACCAGCGAGGCCCGGAAGAAGCTCGTGATCACGCCACGGAATCCCGTGTGCCCGGTGAGCCCGGCATGGCGCAAGCACCACACCTCCGGACCCTCTTGCTCATCCGCTGCCGCCGACGCCTCGCCGCACGAAGTGCACTCCGCCGCATAGATCGGGCCGCTAGCCGTTGTGTCCGTGGCCAGCGACCAATCCGTGTACCGATAGACCGCCCTGCCCACCATCACCGCAGCCCCCGGCCACCACGTTCGACCGCCAGGCCGTCCGCCGCATTGAGCCGCAGGGCCAGACCAGAGGTGAAGACCAGCACGACTACCAGGCCACCCGAGGCAAACCGGTCCGAACGAACCGCCTTCACCTCTCGCCACTGACCGCGCACACTGACCCGGTCCCCGCGCTGTACCCTCAGCGCCGCAACGCGGGCCATCACGACCACCGGTCCTCAACGCTGCTCGCGTCGTCGACCCGCGTACCAGTCTGACCGTCAGTCCCGGCAGGCTTGACGTCCTCCGGGCAGGCGCCCCATTCCGTTCCACCGCCGACTGGCCGCAGTTGGATGTACGGGCCTACGCGGCCCATGACGTGGCCCGTGCGCCGCTTGGCTGTATCCACTGCCAGCGCGCCGACTTCAGGAATCCCGTCATTGCTCATGCCGGGATCATCACGCGCATCACCAGGACGTTGGAACCTCCCCCAAAACCCACTTCGGGACGTCCCACACCGGGTAGAACGTCCCTAGTGCCGTCCCGTCAGGTGGGGAGAGACTCAGATGCCGAACGAGAGATTACGTGCCGCCATGGCAGCCGGAGGCTGGACATACGCCGCCCTCGCGGTAAAGGCCGAGGTGGACCCGAAGTCCGTTGAGCGATGGGTCAATCTCGGCCGCACACCACGCCGCGTCACAGCCATGCTGGCGGCAGAGACCTTAGGAGAAGACGTGCACGCTCTGTGGCCAGCGCTCAGGCAGGCCCGTGCTGCCCGAGCAGTCAGTCCCGAACTGGTAGCGCTCTATGACCAGCGCGCTGACATTCCCGCGTCGACGTTCGTCGACATGCTGTCGCAGGCACACGAGCAGATCGACGTGTTGGTGTACGCCGCCATCTTTCTGCACGAGGCGTATCCCCGCCTCAATGAGCTTCTGCGGGAGCGAGCCGCCGATGGCTGCGCGGTTCGCATCGCCATTGGGGATCCGGACGATCCCAACGTCCGGCAGCGCGGCCAGGAGGAACGCTTCGGGCACGGCATCGAATCACGCTGCCGACTCGCCCTCATGCACTACACGCCACTCGTCGGCGTGCCCGGGATCGAGGTCCGGACGCACGGGACCACCCTGTACAACTCGCTGTATCGCGCCGATGACCAGGCCCTGATCAATGCCCATGTCTGGGGAGTGAACGCATACGGCGCACCCGTCTGGCACCTCCGCCGGCACGGCGATGGTGGAATGTTCGACACCTACGCGGGAAGCTTCGATGCGGTGTGGGCGACAGCGACGCAGGTACAGGAGACGTGACCGCGAGCCGGACTGAGTACTACGACGACCCCAAAGCGCCCAAGCCCAACAGCTTGGTCGTGGCAGCGTCCGCTGTCGTCACCGACGAGGAGGGCCGTATCCTGCTTCAGCGGCGGACGGACAACGACCTCTGGGCCTTGCCGGGCGGCGGTATGGACATGACGGACTCGCTTCCAGGTACCGCAGTCCGTGAAGTCAAGGAAGAGACCGGCCTGGACGTGGAGATCACCGGGCTTGTCGGCACGTACACCGACCCGCGGCACGTCATCGCCTACTCGGACGGCGAAGTACGACGGCAGTTCAACATCTGCTTCACCGCCCGAGTCGTTGGTGGTCGACTCGCCATGTCGGATGAGTCGACGGAGCTCCGATTCATCGCCCAGGCTGAGATTGCCGAGCTTCCGATGCATCACACTCAGCAGCTCCGAATCCGCCACTTCATGGAGCACCGCGCTGAGCCCTACCTGGGCTGATGTCGCACGACGTTTCCCTTGGCAGGCGCATCCAGCACGAGGACATCCTCTCGGTCCAAGTCCGAAAGGGACTATGAACGCGGCTTGACGTGGATCAAGCCCTCGTTCCTCTGGATGATGTACCGCTGCGGCTGGGGCATGAAGGAGGACCAGGAGACGGTACTCGCCGTCGAAATCTCCCGTGAAGGCTTCGAGTGGGCGCTGCGCCATGCCTGCCTCTCCCACTACGAGCGTGGGCTCCAACCCAACCTGGCCACCTGGAAGCGCGACCTCAAACGCTCCCCCGCCCGCGTCCAATGGGACCCGGAACGCGATCTCCACCTCCAGCCGCTGCCGTACCGCTCCCTCCAACTCGGCCTCACCGGCGACGCCGCCCGCCGATACGCGGACGAGTGGACGGTCACCATCACCGACGTGACGCCGCTCGCCCAGGAGATCCACACCCTCGTACGCGCCGGAGACCTGCACACCGCGGACCGGCTCCTGCCCGCCGAACTCCCCTACCCCGCCGGCGAAGAACTCCTGGCGCCGCTGCTGCCGTAGAGCCAGGGGCAGCGGTTCAGTGCCGCCGGCGCGCTCCTCGTGGTGCCCGCGGCACCGCTCAGTCGGTGATCTGAGGTGACCGGGCAACCATTTGCGGTGTCGCGTGACTCTAAGGGGGTCATGAGCATCTTCAACGTGAAAGCGCGTGGCACGGCGCCCCCCGGAGTTGCTGCGGAACCGGTCGAGGAGGGTGAGGGGATACCGGATTTCGACCTGCTGGCGGCGAGGCGGTGGCCATCGCTCGTCAGGACCGGTTATCTGCTGACCGGTGATGTCGGCGCCGGGCAGGATCTGGCCCAGACCGCTCTGGCGTCCTGCTATGCCCATTGGGACAAGGTGTCGCGGGCGCGGGACGTGGACGCCTATCTGCATCGGGTCCTGGTCAATGCGCACCGCACCCGGATGCGTCGGCGTCGGGTGCGGGAAGTGGCGTGGGACCGCCGGACCGAGGCGAGCGCGGCCGCCTCGGTGGACTTCGCACCCGCCGCCGCGTGGCGGGTGACGGTCAACCGGGCGCTGGCGGCGCTTCCGCCGCGGCAGCGCGCGGTTCTGGTGCTGCGTTTCTGGTCGGACCTGACCGAAGCGCAGGTCGCTGCGGCGATGGGCTGCTCGGTGGGCACCGTGAAGAGCCAGACCTCCAAGGCACTGGCCAAGCTTCGGCTCGATCCCGCGCTGCGGCTCGACCCTTCGGAAGGACAGTCATGAACGACCCCACGAGCCCTACCGAGGACGGTCTGAAAGCGGTGTTCGAGCGGCTGTCGCAGGACAGTGAGGTGGGCCGGGTGCCGCTGGGAGCCATCGTGACCTCCGGCCGGCGGCAACGTCGGACGCGGCGGGCCCTGCTGGGGCTTTCGGCGGTAGCTGTCGCGACGGTGCTGGGGGGAGGCGGCTGGCTGGCGGCGCAGGCGAACTCCGCGGGCACCACGGCCACCCCGATGTCCCCACCGGCCGCTACGACCCCGAAGGCCCCGGCGATCCCCCGGCCGAGCATCACGACAACGAAGGCCCCGCGCACGCCGCAGGATCCGCCCTTCCCGATCTACCGAACCTTCCCCGAACATTCGGGAAAGATCGCGGGCGTCCCCTGGAAGCTGGGGCTGGTGCACGCCGGCGGCGGCACCTCCTGCACCGCGGTCGTGGCAGCGACCGGCCCGGACACCGGCACAGCCGGCATGTTCGGCTGCGACCAGCAGCCGGCCAATTCGGACGGCGGCGTCAGCACCACCGGCTACACGATCGACGCTCCGTCAGGCCACGGCTCCGTGGGGTGGGTGACCATCGGGCAGGTCAGTCCCAGCGTGAAGTCGGTGGACTGTGTCTGGAAGGGCGTGCACTACAGCACCCCGACCTTCCGGCTCCCGGGCCTGACCCAGACCTACTTCGCCCTGGGACTGCCGGGTACCCAGGGCACCGACCACTCCTCCGAGATCAAACTGCGGGACGCCCAGGGCAAGGAGATCGGCACTGCTCCCTTCTGATCCGGCCACGTCCGTGGACCGTCCGTGGACGCAAGGATCACGGCAACAGCCCCGGTCCTGCTCAGCGGATTCCTCACCGGACCGTCCCAGCCCCGCGATGGCCCCGCACTCGGTCTCAACCCGCCGTCGAGGTCGCCCGCTACGGCTCCGTCGAACGGGGCTGGGTCGTCGGGATCCGTGAGGTGAAGAACATCGCCAGGAGAGCGCTGAAGGCGAGGATGGCGAGTGCGGCGCGCAGGCCGTCGATCCTGGCGTCGGCGTTCGCGTCGAGTGCCGCCTGAGTCACCTTCGCGCTCGTGCCGGCGTCGCCGAGGGCGGACTTGAGCTGGGCGTCCGACAAGAACGGTACGCCGCTCTGGAGCTCGACAGCCGCCTGGCTCTTGACGTCGGCCGGGACCGCCGGATTCTGCTCCACGCTGGTCAGGAACGACGTCGACAGCGCGGCGATCATGATCGACCCGGCGAGCGCCGTACCGATCGAGGCGCCCAGGTTGGTGACGGCGTTCTGAACGCCGCCGACTTCCGAGCTCTGGGCTTCGGGCACGGCGGACACGGTGACCGACCCGAGCTGGGAGGCCAGCGCGCCCATGCCGAGTCCGATCAACAGGAGGGGAATGGTGACGACTTCCGCGCCGGCGTCCGCGTCGAGCGCGGCCATCAGGATCACCGCGCCCGCGAGCAACGCGAGGGTCCCGAGCCGCACCACCCGCCGCGGCGAGACATCCGGGAAGAGGCGCGGAATCAGGATCGCGGCCGCCAGCAGCGTCACGGAGAGCGGCAGGATGCGGGCGCCGGTCTTGAGCGCGGACAGGCCCAGGGCGACGGACAGATAGAGCGGTACGACGAAGAAGACGCCCATCTGAACGAGGTACTGGAAGAAGAACATGGTCAGTCCGCCGGTGAGCTGCCTGTTGTGCAGCATGGCCGGGTCGACGAGAGGTTCCCTGTGCCGCTCCACCATGCGGGCCTCCCAGCGAAGGAAGAGCCAGATCAGCAGTAGGCCGGCCAGCATCAGCCACACGACCAGCGAAACCCCGAGCCACGAGGGCGCGTCGGGTTTCGGCTGGAACCAGCCCCATTCGTCCGAGCGGAGTACGCCGTAGACGAAGATCCCGAGCCCGAGCGCGGAGAGCACGGCGCCCACGAGATCAATGCGCGGCCGCTCGCTGATCGGCGTGTCGACGATGCGGGCGGCAAGCACCAGGATGCCGAGCACCACCACGACCTCACCGGCGAAGACCCATCGCCAGGAGAAGTACGTCGTCGCGACACCCCCGATGAGCGGCCCGACCGCGATCGCCACGGCCCCTGCGGCCGCGACGAGACCGTAAGCGGCGGGACGGCGCTCGGCGACGAAGTTGCTCGCCACGAGTGCCACGATGGCGGGCAGGATCAGTGCCGCCCCGATCCCCTCGAGGAACGCCCAGCCGAACAGCAGCACGGGCAGGTTCGGTGCGATCGCCGTGGTCAGGGAGCCACAGCCGTAGATGACGCAGCCGATCATGAACGCGCGTTTGCGGCCGATCAGCGCCCCCACCTTGCCGCCGAGGATCATGAACATCGCCATCACGAGGGTGTAGGCCGTGATGGCACCCTGGATTCCCGTCACCGTCGTGCCCACGTCCTCGGCCACCGTCGCGATGGAGACGTTCATGACCGAGCTGTCGAGCGCCATCAGGAACTGGCCGGCAGCGAGTGCCAGCAGGACGATTCGCGCCGTTGCCGAACTCGCGGCGGTTCCTGCCTTGGATGCCATGGGCCGAATCGTCCCAGCTGTCCCGGAGCGCGGACCCGCGACCCACCACGGAGGTCAACCGGTTGGTGGACCGGTTGGTGGACTCAGGTCGGCGGAGTGACTTCGGACATCGACTGCTGCTGCGGCGGGACGAGCGGACGGAGATTCAGCCCTGGGCGTCCATCTCGGCATCGGCGACGGCGATGGCGATGCCGAGCGCCGTGGCGATGTTGCCTGCTGCCGTCATGACACGGGCGGTGCCGACGATGGGTGCAATGGCGACCAGGATGTCCTGCACCTGTTCGGCGGTCAGACCGGCTTGGAGTGCGGGGTCGATATGCGCCACGTAAGAGATGGGCGGGGCATCCGAGGCGGCGAGTGCCGCGATACGCGTGACGATGAACATGTCGGGTGCCATCCCGCATCGCTCGATCGAGTCGACCGTCATGGCAGCAAGGGTGTCCAGGACAGGGGTTTCCAACGCAGTGGACATGTCGCATGGCCTCCTGGTGAGTTTCGAGCTTCAGGGAGATATCTCGAGGGAGAGAGGGAGATATGAGGCGGAGAGAACCGCGTTCCGCGAGCGTGAAGCTTCCCCAATCGTAGAACCCATCGTGGGCTCCCGCATGGGGGCGCATGGTCCGCCGGGCCATGGGTGCAGGCGTCCGACCAGGTGCGGGCCCGGATGGGGAGAGCCCGTTTGTCGTGATCGGTCACGTCGTCGCCGTATGCGTTACGACACCGCTCCGACCTGCACAGATGGGCTGCGAGTTGCTCATCGAGCGCTGTCGGTCAGGCACCCCGAGGTGCGGAGTGATCCCGGTGGGTCGACATTGGAAGTAGGCCGGGCGGCCGAGCGCGGACGCGCGGTAATGATCTTCGTGGGCATCGCCGCCATCGCTGAGGACGACGTGTTCCCTACGCGCCCGCGCATGGCCCTGATACGACGCCCGACGCCCATCCCGTTTCCGGATCGGAGACACCCATGAAAGACCTCAAGTTCGAGCAGAAGCGCTCACTGACACGCCTTGAGGCGGCTGACCAGCTCACAGCACTCGCAGCCGCGCTGAGGAAAGGTGAGGATGCCGAACTTGAACTCAGCCCGGGAACGCTGAGCCTGCGGATCGCCGACGACCTTCGCAGCGAGATCGAGGTCGAGATCGGCGATGGGGAGATCGAGCTCGAGATCGAGTTCACCTGGTCGACCAGGTCGAGCAGGAAAGAGCCGGCACGGAAGGCCGCGGGCACGGCGAAGGCCGTAGGCACGGCGAAGGCCGCGGGCACAGCGAAGGCCGCGGGCACAGCGAAGGCCGCGACGCGAAAGAAGGCCCGCCGGGCCTGACAAACCGTCATGAGGTTGATGACGGGCGATACGGATCTTCACCCACAGGGCTCATCTCGTCGGGGCGCCGCGTCGCATAGCGCGCTCCGAAGCGGGTGTTGGGGAACGGGAACCCGTGGCGCCCCGCGCGTTCGAGGGTCTCCAGCAGGTCGGACGGCGGTACGGCGATCACCGGGCACTTGGCGTGGGCCAGGCAGTAGCGGGCCACCGAGCCGTGGAACATCCGGGTCAGCGGGCCGCGGCGGCCCGCACTCACCACGAGCAGGTCGTCCGGCCGGTCGGCGATCCGCACCAGCGCCTGACCGGCCCCGGCACGCACGATCAGCGGCCGGATACGCAGGCCGTTGGGGTAGCCGCCGAGGGCCTGCTCGAAGGCGGTGTCCAGGCGCTTGCCGGCCGCGCGCTCCCATTCCTTGAGCAGCGGCGGGCAGGGCGTCCTGCGGTAGGCGATCTCGCCGCCCACCGGCACCCAGGCGAGCACCGGCACGAGGAGGGCGTCGGAGCGGCGCGCCTCGGCGACGCCGCGATGCAGGGCGGCCAGGCTGCTCAGCGATCCGCTGACGCCGACGATGATCCGCGTGGCCTCGGCCATGGTGGTTTCGCTTCCTTCTCTACTGAGACCGGTGAACCGTGGACCCTGCGCCCCGGTTCCTTGTCCTTCCAGTGGATCCCCGCGAAGCGCGGGCAGCGGCATCCCTTGACGGACCCGATATACGGCCGGCGGGATCCTTGACGGCCCTCTGACAGCCTCACGCCCGGACGCGGCAGGACGACGGGTCCTGACGGAATGGTCCAGACGGACGGCTCCTGGCTGACGGGTCCTGGCTGACGCGTCCTACAGACCGATGTCGCGCAGGCTCATGTCCGTCAGCGTCTCGCGGCGTACCAGGAGCCGGGCGGTGCCGTCGTGGACGGCGACGACGGGCGGGCGGCCCACCAGGTTGTAGCCGGAGGCCATGGACAGGTGGTAGGCGCCCGCGACGGGGACGGCCAGCAGGTCGCCGGGACGGACGTCGTCCGGCAGTGCCGCACCGGCCGCGAGGACGTCACCGGCCTCGCAGTGCCGGCCGACGACGGTGACCGGGCGCACCGGGGCGGTGGAGCCGCGGCCGATGAGCCGGGGCGCGTAGCGCACCCCGTACAGGGCGGGCCGCGGGTTGTCGCTCATGCCGCCGTCCACGGCGACGAAGCGCTGCCCGCCGGTGTCCTTGACCGACAGCACGCGGTAGAGCGCGACGCCCGCCGGGCCGGCGATCGCCCGTCCCGGCTCGATGGTGAGCCGTGGCACCGGCAGCCCGGCGCGGGCGCAGCCCTCCGCGAGTTCGGCGCGGACCCGGGCGGCGAGCGCGGCCACGTCGAGGACGTCCTCGCCGGGCCGGTAGGCCACCGCGTGCCCGCCGCCGAGATCGAGTTGCGGCAGGGCGACGCCGTGGTCGTCCCGGATCCGCGCCATCAGGCCGATCAGCCGGCGCAACGCCGTGATGTACGGCTCGACGTCGGCTATCTGGGATCCGATGTGGCAGTGCAGGCCGACCAGTTCCAGCTCGGGCCGGCCGAGGATCCGGTCGACGGCCTCCTCGGCGGAGCCGTCGGTGATCGACAGGCCGAACTTCTGCCCGTCGGTGCCGGTTCTGACGGCCGTGTGGCCGCCCGCCGAGACGTCCGGCACCACGCGCACCATGACCTGCTGCCGGGTGCCCCTCGGCACCAGCACGGCCAGGTGGTTGATCTCCGAGGCGCTGTCGACCACGATCCGCGCGACGCCGAGCCGTACGGCAGCGCTCAGGTCCTTGGGGCTCTTGGCGTTGCCGTGCAGGACGATCCGCTCGGGCGGGAATCCCGTGGTGACGGCGAGCTCCAACTCGCCCGCCGAGCAGACGTCCAGGCCCAGGCCTTCCTCCTCCACCCAGTGCAGCAGGGCACGGCAGAGGAACGCCTTGGCCGCGTAGATCACATCGGCCTCGGGAAAGGCGGCGCGGTAGGTGCGGCAGCGGTCGCGGATCTCACCCTCGTCCAGGACGTAGAGCGGGGTGCCGAAGCGGTCGGCCGCCTCCGCAAGCGAGACGCACGCGACGGTGACATCGCCGTGGGCGGCGGGCCGGGCGGAGGCGGGCCAGACGACGAGCGACGACGGGTCCACCGCCGGCGCCGTGGCCAGGGCCGGTACGAGCGAGGTGGCGGTCATGCGCAGCGCGCCGGCGTCGTGCGGTCCGCGTGGCGCCAGTTGTCCGGCGCCAGGGTCTTGACGGGAGCGGGAGCGACGACGTCAGGGCCGGCGGCGGGGTACGCCGGGGCCGACCGGGCGCAGAGGGTGGTGCGGACGTACGGAGCCGGCTGGTCCGACGGCGCCGGGACGACAAAGGAACCGGCCGCGATCCGTTCGGTCGGCTCGGGTTCGTCCTCGTCCTCGTACTGGCACAGGCACATGGCGGTCCTCCGGAAGGGAGACGAGATGCTCTCCGGCGTGATCGCCGGGAGCACTGCCATCACGCTATGCCCGCAGGTCCGGGCCCCGCCTCCCTCCCTGACGCGTGCTTGACGCGCAGGCCGGAGCTTTGATGCACCCCTGACGGCGCAGGCCTCAGGACGCCGCTCCGCGCCCCGTCAGCTGCCCGTCAGGAGCGCGTCAAAGGGGCCGGTGCCGCATCAAGCCCCCGTAAGGAGCGTGATCGACGACCCCCCGCGCGGGGATACCTTCATCGGAGCGGCGCCGGCGATCACGCCGGAGTACGCTTCGCCTCTTTCAAGGAGCACTGTGATGGTCGAGCACCAGTACGCGGAGGATCCCGAACCTTCCGAACGCATCCCGGCCGGACCACTTCTCGTCCCTGTCCGGCCGGGTTCCGCGGGCTGCAGCGCCCGCTTCTTCCGCACCCCGCTCGGCGGCCGCACCGCCGTCGCCTTCACCACCGAGCGGCGGCTCGTCGCGGCGCTGGGCGCCGGCCAGGAGTGGATCAGACTGTCCGCGTCCGCGCTGCACGAGCTCGGGGCGCCGCTGGGCGTCACCGCCCTCACCGTCGACCCGTCGCTGGTCGCCCCCGCTCCCAGGCCCGTCGGAACCACCGCGCGCCTCGGAACCACCGCGCCCGTCAGAACGGCCGGACCCGTCAAGGCCGCTGGACCCGTCAGAAGCGTCGCGACCCCGGCGACCGTCGCGGCCGCCGGGACCTTCCGCTGAGGCGGGGAACGCCCTTCCGGCCGCCCGCCGTCAGGAACGCTCCTCACGCCGCCCGCGCGGAACCACGAAGTCGGTCAGCAGGGCGGACCCCGGCTCGAGGGCCGACCACGGTCCGCTCCAGGTGAGCACGGCGGTGCCGGACGTGGGGAACTTGGTCCGCGCGCGCTCCAGGGTGTCGCCGGCCGCCTCGCCGGCGAGCAGCAGGGCCAGTTCCTGGAGGCCGGGGTTGTGGCCGACCAGCAGCAACGTCCCGACATCGGAGGCCACTTCGCGGACGACGTCGAGCAGATCGTCGTCGTCCGCCGCGTAGAGGCGCGGTTCGTAGCGGACCGGTGGAGCGCCGTCGAGCTCGGCGGCGGCCAGTTCCCAGGTCTGGCGGGTCCGGCGGGCGGAGGAGCACAGGACGAGGTCGGGCAGCCGGCCCGCCTCGTCCAACCACCGGCCGGCGGCGGGGGCATCGCGCAGGCCGCGCCGGTTCAGCGGTCTGTCGTGGTCAGGAACGCCGTCGGGCCAGGCGGACTTGGCGTGCCGCAGGATCACCAGTCGCCGCGTCCCGTTCATGCCGGTGCCCCGGCGGAGCGCGGGCGGCCGATCTCGCGGACGACTTCCAGGCCGAGAACCCGGTCGAGATGCGCGAAGGTCTCGAACTTGGCGCCGGACGGTACCTCACCGGCCGTCTCCAGCCCGCGCAGCAGCCGCAGCACCTCGGAGGTGTCGAGGGTGTCCTCCAGCGTGGCCCGGGCCGTTCGCACCAGGTCGGCGGCCATCGGCTTGGACGGCTCCTCGGCCCAGTCGGCCACCGCTCGCCGCCAGCGGGCCAGCAGGCGGCCGGCCACGGCGATCTCCTCGGACGTGACGGCGATCGGTTCGTGGTGCGGGTGGCCGAGGAGCAGCACGCGCACGGCGAGCATGTCCCCGTCCACCGGGTCCGGACCCGTGGCGCTCGCCTCGCCGACGCGGAGGCTGGCGCCGCCCGCGCCCTCGTAGGCGCGATGGGTGATGTGCACGACCGGTGGGCCGCCCAGTGTCTCGGTGATCTCCTCGAGGGTGCCGGTGGCGTCGGCCGGACGGATGCCCGCCCCGTCGGCGGAGGGCACCTGCGGTCCGGTCCACCCCATGAGCACCGCCCTGCCGCGCAGCTCGACGACGCGCGCCAGCACATCGGCGACGAGGAGCACCCGCAGTCCGGTCAGATCGCCCGGATCGCCGTCCTGTGGGGCATGGGCGCAGATCCGCAGCGGACCAGGGCCGGTCAGTTCATCCACGATGCTCAGCACAGCACCGACCCTAGGCGCTCCGGCGCCGTCGTGGCACGGGCCCGCACCGCCCCGTCCGGCCCGGATGCGCCGCCCGGACGGTCAGTCGTCCCCGGGCGGCGGGCCGCCGGCCCCGCGGCGCAGCTCCTCGTTGAGGCGCAGGGCCTCCTCGAGCTGGTCCTCCAGGATGACGATGCGGCAGGCCGTGTCGATGGCCGTGCCCTGGTCGACGAGTTCGCGCGCGCGGGCGGCGACGCGCAGCTGGTAGCGCGAGTAGCGGCGGTGGCCGCCCTCCGAACGCAGCGGGGTGATCAGCCGCGCGTCACCCAGCGCCCGCAGGAAGGCGGGCGTGCTGCCGATCATCTCCGCGGCCCGGCCCATGGTGTAGGCGGGGTAGTCGTCGTCGTCGAACCTGTCGGTCGTGTTCGTACGGGTTCTGGGGGTCATTGCACCTCTGCGGCGGACAGCCCACTCGGGGGAGGCGACAGCCGGAGATCACCGACGTCCTGCATTACGTCAGAAAACCTAACAACCCGATCGGGAAATGTCTATCGTGGCCGAGGCAGATTTACGCACGCCGGGAAGCCAGGTACGCTTCCCTCGCGCTACCTCGCCACGGAGTCGGCCGACCCGTGGCAAGGCGGGGTGGGGGCGACGTGAGCACACCCAGATTTCCTCGATCTTGATCTTCGGGAGACGACCATGACTCGGCTGCAGGTGCGGCCCGTACGCCACGGCCAGGGGGATGTCGACGTACTCGCGCTGGCGGGCGAGCTCGACCTCGACAGCGAGGACGTCCTGGCGACCGCCGTGGCCGAGCTGCTCCGGGCCCGGCAGGACGGCCGGGCCGGGAACGGCGAGCTGCCGGCCCAGCAGGACGGCGACACCCGCCGGTCCCGCCTGGTACTGGACTGCGCCGGCCTCACCTTCTGCGACTCCCGCGGGCTGGGCCTGCTGCTCACCATCCGGCAGACGCTGCAGGACCGCGGGGACGTCCTGGTCCTCGCCGACGTCAGCCCGCAACTGCTGCGCACGCTCGAACTGACCGGTGCGGACCAGGTCCTGACGCTCGCCGACGGGGTGGGCGAAGCCCTGCTCCCGGTCGCTCCGCCCGAGCCGCGCACCGGCGACGCGTCCGCCTGACGACGCCTCCGCCTGACGGCCCTTCCGCCTGACAGCGACAACGAAAAGCCGGGCCCCACTCGTCAGTGGGGCCCGGCGGTATTCGGGGTGCTGCCGGCCGTTGGCCGGCAACGGTCAGACGGCGGTCGTACGGGGCCTGGAGGAACGATCCGGCGCACCGGCGCGACGAGCCTGGGCCGTACGGCTGCGGCGCCCGCGGGTCGAGGCGGCACTGCGCTTCGCGGTCTCGGACACCGGGGAGGTGATGACGACCGGAACACCGGACGGGGCCTGGGCACCGGTGATCCGGGTCAGCTCGGCCTCGCCGGAACGGACCTGGGTCGTCTTCGGCGTGATGCCGGCGTCGGCCATCAGACGCGTCATGTCGCGGCGCTGGTTCGGCAGCACCAGCGTGACGACCACACCGGACTCCCCCGCGCGGGCGGTACGGCCGCCGCGGTGCAGGTAGTCCTTGTGGTCGCTCGGCGGGTCGACGTTGACGACGAGGTCCAGGTTGTCGACGTGGATACCGCGGGCGGCGACGTTGGTCGCCACCAGCACGGTCACGTGGCCGGTCTTGAACTGCTCCAGCGTCCGGTTGCGCTGCGGCTGCGACTTGCCGCCGTGCAGCGCGGCCGCGCGCACACCGCTGGCCAGCAGCTCGCGGGTCAGCAGGTCGACGGCGTGCTTGGTGTCCAGGAACATCAGCACCCGGCCGTCACGGGCGGCGATCTCCGTGGTGGTGGCGCGCTTGTCGGCGCCGTGCACGTGCAGCACGTGGTGCTCCATCGTGGTGACCGCACCGGCCGACGGGTCCACCGAGTGGACCACCGGGTCGTGCAGGTACTGGCGCACCAGCTGGTCGACGTTGCGGTCCAGGGTGGCCGAGAACAGCATCCGCTGGCCGTCGGTGCGCACCTGGTCGAGCAGCGCGGTGACCTGCGGCATGAAGCCCATGTCCGCCATCTGGTCGGCCTCGTCGAGCACCGTGATGGCCACCCGGTCCAGCCGGCAGTCACCCCGGTCGATCAGGTCCTTGAGCCGGCCCGGCGTCGCCACGACGACCTCGGCGCCGCCGCGCAGCACGCTGGCCTGGCGGCCGATCGACATACCGCCGACGACCGTGGCCAGCCGCAGGTGCAGCGAGCGGGCGTACGGGGTCAGGGCGTCGGTGACCTGCTGGGCCAGCTCACGGGTCGGCACCAGCACCAGGGCGAGCGGCTGGCGGGGCTGGGCACGCTGTCCGGCGGTGCGGCAGAGCAGCGCCAGACCGAACGCGAGGGTCTTGCCGGAGCCGGTACGCCCCCGGCCGAGGACGTCACGGCCGGCCAGCGAGTTCGGCAGCGTCGCGCCCTGGATCGGGAACGGCTCGTTCATGCCCAGGCTGGTGAGCATCTTGAGCACCTCGACGGGCATGTCCAGCGCGCCGAAGGTGGTGACGGCGGGAAGCGCCGGGGTGATGGTGACGGGCAGGGCGAACTCGCCCTGCAGCGCGGCCGGCCGGCGTCCGGAACCGCCGGAGCGGTTCGGGGACTGCGAGCGGGAGCGGCCGGTGAAACCGGCGGTGTTGTTGCCCGAGCCCGCGGAGCGGCTGCTGTAGCTGCCGCCACTGCCCGAGCCGCCGGTGCGGCTGCTGCGGGAGTAGGGGCTGTTCGAGCGCGTGGTGCGGTTCATGCGGAACCTTCCTCGAGGCGGCGCGTGTCGAGGAAGTCCCGGCGGCCGGCAGCCGCGCAAGGAATCGCAAGAAACGAACCGAAGCAAATGACGAATGCGGAGTTCGGCGGAAATATCCGCGCGGTGAACTCCGATGAAAACGGCGCCTACTGAGAAGTGGCGGCCGGAATACCGGACCGATGAGGTCCGTGTGGTGAATGGTGCCCGGGAGGTCCTACGGAGTCCGGGCAACGGCCAGGGCCCGCACCGTGAGGTGCGGGCCCTGGCTCAGCTCTTGTCAGCGTCAGGCGGGAACGATGTTCTCGGCCTGCGGGCCCTTCTGGCCCTGCGTGACGTCGAAGGAGACCTTCTGGCCTTCCTGGAGCTCACGGAAGCCCTGGGCGGCGATGTTCGAGTAGTGGGCGAAGACGTCAGCGCCGCCGCCGTCCTGCTCGATGAAGCCGAAGCCCTTTTCCGCGTTGAACCACTTCACGGTGCCAGTAGCCATGTCAAATCTCCTCTGATAGGGGGCACAGCCGGAACACGCACTTCACGTGTTCCGCGTCGCCGCAATGAGCCCATCCGGAGATGACCGGAAAAACAAAATGCA
Organism: Streptomyces fildesensis; assembly: GCF_016107395.1. Lineage (GTDB taxonomy): Bacteria > Actinomycetota > Actinomycetes > Streptomycetales > Streptomycetaceae > Actinacidiphila > Actinacidiphila fildesensis. Next base: position 91,305 of record NZ_JAAIKO010000006.1, on the reverse strand, counting down.
CCTGAGGGATGTAACCGTCAGGTGCACACAAAGTTTCATGGGTACCACAACTGCAACTGAGATCTACGATAGCACGTGGCCCGCATCCATGGCGGATGCGGGCCTTCCGGCGGCGACCCGGGTGCGCGGCGCCCTTGTGGCACACCGCCGGAATGGGGTGTGAGACCCGCGTCACGTCCGCCGTGTGCCGCTCAGGAACAGGGCCGCGAGGACCGCTCCGGCCAGCGCGAGGGCCGCGTTCACCAGGACCGCGTTCCCGATGCCGTCCAGCACCGCGCCCGTGCCGGACGAGACGGTGATCCCGGCGGTGGCGATGGCGCTCATGACCGGGGCGCCCATGGTGATGCCGACCTGCTGGGTCATGGTGGCCAGCCCGGTCGCCATGCCCTGCTCGGCGTCGGGGTTGCCGGAGGTGGCGGTGACCATGAAGCCGACGATCACCAGCATGTTGCCGATCCCGCCGAGGAAGGTGCCGGCCAGCAGCAGCGCCATCCAGCCGCGGTCGTCGCCCAGCGCGACCAGCGCCACCGTCGCCACGGCCTGGACGACACCACCGGTCACGAGGGTGGCCCTGGTGCCGATCCGGCCGATCACCCGGGCCGCGACCAGACCGCCGGCGACGGTGCCCAGGCCCAGCACACCGAAGGAGAGACCCGCCGCCAGCGGGGAGAAGCCGAGCACTTTCTGCAGATAGAGGGTCATGAGGAAGACCAGCGAGGTCTCGGTGACGAAGGCGATGAGGCCCGCGACGTTGCCCCAGATCACGGTGCGGCGCCGCAGCATCGCCACCGGCACCAGAGGAGCGGACGCGCCCTTCTCGACGAGGTAGAACACGACGAGCAGTACGGCGCCGGTCGCCAGGGAGACCAGAGCCACCGGGTCGCCCCACCCCTTCTCCCCTGCGGTGGTCAGCCCGAGGACCAGGGCGAGCAGGCCGAGGGTGACCGCGATCGCGCCGGGTACGTCCAGCCGCGGGCGGACCGCCGGGCGGGTCTCCTTGATCACCAGCGGGGCCACGATCAGCACCGCGACGGCGACCGGCACGTTGACGAAGAACGCCCAGCGCCAGGAGAGCAGGTCGGTCAGTACACCGCCGAGGACCGCGCCGGCGGTGAAGCCGGCCGACATCAGAGCGCCGTTGAGACCGAGCGCCTTGTCGCGGAGCGGGCCCTCGGGAAAGGAAGAGGTCAGCAGCGACAGCCCGGCCGGGGTGACGGCCGCGGTCGCCAGCCCCTGGGCGACCCGGGCGGCCAGCAGCATGCCAGGGCTGACCGCCAGCCCGCCGACCAGCGAGGAGACCCCCAGCACCGCCAGCCCGGCGAGGAACAGCCGGCGGCGGCCGACGATGTCGGCGATCCGGCCGAACAGCAGCGTGAACCCCGCGGCGGCCAGCGCGAACGACGTACCGATCCACTGCAGGTCCGCCAGCGGGAACCCGAGCCCCTGGCCGACCACCGGCAGCGCCACATTGAGAATCGAGAAGTCCACGGCCAGCATGAACTGCGCGACCAGCAGCACCACCAGGACCAGCCGCAGCCGGCCCGTCATCCGGTCGGGCACGGACTCCCGTACGGACCCGCCGACCGGCGCCTCCACGCCGGCCGGCACCCCTTCGACAATCGCCATCGTCCCGTTCCCTCCGGATACCGGGCCCGCCGCACCGATCGTGCCGCGGGCTCCCGGAAGGAATACTTCGCCGCCCGGGGCGGCCGACCCAGCCCCCTGTACTGCGTACGCATGCGGCACGTACCAGCGCGGTTCCTACCACTGGCAGGGTCTGGACCGGCCGCCCCGGAGGCACGGCGAAGGGCCGGAACGGATCAGGAGACGGGCACCAGCTGCCACTGCTGGTTGCTGCCGCCGTTGGCCGGCCACTGGTCGACCGGCGCCTGGTCGGCGGTGGACGCACCGCTGACGTCGGCGAGCTGGCCGCTGTCGCGGCCCTCCAGCGTGTAGTAGCCGCCACCGCTGGGGACGATCAGCCATTGCTGGTGGGCGCCCCCGTTGGACGTCCACAGGTCGAGTTGCGTCCCGGCGACCTTGGCGGCGCCCGGTACGTCGAGCGCTTTGCCGCTGGCCACTCCGGTGACGGTGTAGTAGCCGCCCGCGGCCGGAGTGATCTTCCACTGCTGGTTGCCGCCGCCGTTGCGGGTCCACTGGATGATGGGCGTGCCGTCGGCAGTGCCCTGCTCGGCCGCGTCGAGCGCCTTGCCGCTGTTGCGGTTGACCAGCGTGTACGTACCCGACACGGCGGCCGGGGAGCCGGGCGTCACGCTGAGGTTGTCGAACTGTGCGGCCACGTACCCGGCGGTGCCGATACCGACCTGACCCGCCCCGTAGGAGTCGTCGGTGACGGAGCCGGCCTTCGTGCCGTCGATGGTCGCGGTGATGGTGCGGCCGGCGAAGGTGAGGGCGAGCCGGTGCCAGCTGCCGGTGCCGGGCGCGGCGACGGTGCCGGAGGCGAGGGTGGTGACCGCTCCGGTGGCGCTGTTGCGCAGGATGGACCAGGCCCCGGTGTTGGTGAGTTTGAGGTAGTAGGCGTTGATGCTGCCCGGGGAGAAGCCCTTCTGGGTGCCGACCCGGCCCATCAGCTGGACCGCGCCCGCCTGTTCGAGCATCGCGTCGGCCGACACGGTGTAGTCGGACCAGCTCAGGTCGCCGAGGGTCGCGTACGGGTCACTGCCGCTGTCCCAGGCGATGGGGGTCGTCGTGGCCATCTGCCGTACGCAGGTGCCCGTGCGGCCCGCGCCGCAGGCCGCGCCCTCGAAGGAGCCGTTCATGTCGGCCAGGTACCGGGCCTCGCCGCCGTGCCGGGTGGACTGGAAGTCGTCGGAGTAGGGCAGTGCGAGCAGCCCGCGGGTGGGTGAGGCGGCTGTTCCGGCGCCCTGTCCTGCAGTGGTGGTCACCGAGTACACCCGGCCCGGCTGCAGGGTCAGCTGGTAGGCGCCGTTGACGGGTGTGAGGTCGGCGGTGTGCACGAGGTAGTCGCTCTGCCGGCCGGAGGCGAAGTCGCTGGACCAGACGTGCACCGTGCCGCCGGGCAGTCCTCCGGCGGTCTTGAGGCTGACGGTCTGCGCGGCCGTGGCGTCGAGGGTCTCGATGACGGTGCTCCAGGCGGTCTTTCCCGGTGACTTGTAGCTGACATAGCTGCCGTTGGCCCGGTCGCCGCCCAGGTAGCCACTGCCGGAATCCAGGTACTGCCACCCCGGCTGGGTGAACTGGGTGGTGTGCGCGGTGGCCCAGGTGCTCTTTCCGACGCTGTACGTACCCGACCAGGGCTGGGTGGCGGTCAGCATGCCGTCGGTGTTGTACGGGAGGTTCTGGTAGAGCGCGGCGGCCAGCGGCCAGTTGATGAACGCGGAGAACTTGGCGTCCAGATAACCCCTGTTGATGGCACGGGCGATGGGCGCGCCACCGGTGTTGTAGTCCTCCGAGCCGTTCTCGCTCGCCCACAGCTGCTTTCCGGTCGCCAGGGCGTCGGAGGTGGTGGAGCAGGACGTCATGGCGGACATGTAGCCGCAGGGGTAGTGCGCGCCGACGATGTCCACGGAGGCGGCGAAGGCCGCGTCGCCGCGGATGTCCCCGGCGACCGACCAGTCGGAGTCCGCGCCGACGATCTTCGTCGATCCGTATCCCTTCGCGGCGAGGGTCGCGTGCAGATTCTCGTACCAGGCCTTGTTGTAGCCGCGCTCGTTCCAGCCGCCCAGGTAGTCGATCCGGAGTCCGTGCTGGGTGGCGCAGCCCATCCAGGCGATCAGGTAGTCGATCATGTCCTGGGACCAGAAGTTGCCGTTGCCGATCCAGCCGGGCGCGCCCCAGGCGAGCCCGTACAGCTTCACCGCGGGATTGCGGGCCTTGGCCTGTTCCATCAGCCACCACTCGTACCCGGTACCGCAGTCGACGGTGCCGCGGGTGTGCTCATGGCTGGGCTCGGCGCCGTCGGTGGAGTTGGTGTCGCCGCCGATCTCGACCTTGAAGATCTGCAGCGCCGCGCCGTAACCGGGCTTGAACAGGTAGTCCAGGATCTGGCCGCGCTGCGGCTCCGGATAGTCCGCCAGCAGCCGCGAGTTGCCTCCGCCGCCGCTGATCGCTCCGACTCCGTCGAAGATCCGGCCGGCGGAGTTCCCGTCGACCGTGATCGCGGTGTTCACCGCCGCGTGGGCGGGCGGGGCCTGCAGGACGGCGAAGGCCGCCATGACGAGCACGAGCAGTACGGTCAGGGGCGTTCGCAGGGTTCGTAAGGTGCGCGGGTGCGCTACGGCGCGCTGTTGCGGTACGGCGTGCGGGCTTCGCATACGCGGGGCTCCTTCTTCGCGGCCGGACAGAGACGGCCGTTGGGGTTTGTGGAGAAGGGTTGCGAAAAGCGAACAGAAGACAACTCAGTCCACCGCCATCGGACGGTAAGACCGTGACCGTGTCCCGTCAACAGTTCGGACAACAGCGGATGCGTCCCCCGAACGGGGGTATACGGCCCGGAGAGACGCCAGTACCGCACACCCGGCGGTTAACCTGGCGCCTTCCTGATGTACAGCGCCACCGACACCGACAGGGAGGACGAAGATCATGCCCGGCACCACCAGCGGCCCGAGCCAGTCCACCGACAGTCCGCAGCAGAAGCCCTCGCCCGTGCCCGTCCAGCGCTCCGACTCCGCCCAGTCGGCGCACCGCCGCTTCATGCAGCGCTCGAAGTGGTAGGACGCGGCGCTCCGCGCTGACCCGCGCCCCGCACCCTCGGCCGCGCCCCTGGCCGCGCCCCGGCGAACGGTCAGATGTGATCAGGCAATGACCAATCGCGACCCTTCCTGAAAACGGAAGGGCAACTTCCTTACGCCATCGTTCACTTCCGCCGGCGCATGTCGCGTCCGGAAGCAGACTCGCTAGCTTTGCCACGACTCCGGTCCGCGGAAACAGCGGTACGGGTCGCAGAAAGCGAGGGGCGATGCCTGTCTGGGATGAGGTCCATCCCGCCACGATCTCCGTGCAACGCATGCGAGCCGGCGACCACTGCTTCGTCAGCTACGGCGACGACGAGTCGAACTGGGATGTGCTGACCACCTTCGCCTGGACGGGGCTGGCCCGCGGCGAGAAGGTGATGGTCTTCGCCGCTCCCCAGGTGAGCGATGACGAGGTGTGGTCCCGGCTGGAGGCCGACAGCCCTTCGATGGCCCGGGTCAGAGCCCGCGGCCAGCTGGTGCTCACCAGCATGCGGTCGCTGATCCGCCCCGACGTCGGCTTCACCCCCGAGCGGCAATGGCAGCGGATCCGCGAGGAGACCGCCCTCTCGGGCCGGCAGGGGTACACCGGGCTGCGCACCTTCATCGACATGCACTGGGTGCCGGACCTGGACGCCGACATCGACGTGATGATGCATCGCGAGTCCCACGCCGGGCACCTGTTCACCGACGGCTCCTACAGCGAGATCTGCGCGTACGACCGCCGCTGGTTCGACGAGGACGTCCTGGCGCGGATGTGCCGGGCACACCCCGTCAATCTGCTCACCCGGCTCGGCGAACTGCGAGCGGTGCACGGGGACGGCTCGCTGCGGCTGATCGGCGAGGCGGACCTCGCCACCGGCGAGCAGTTCGGTGCCGCCGTCGGCGAGGCGCTCACGCGCACCGCGGACGCCCGCAAACTCGTCGTGGATCTGACGCAGTTGAGCTTCCTCAGCGTCCGGTGCGCCGACGACCTCCTCCGGCTGGTTCGCGCCGCCGACGGCCACGACCGCGTCGAGGTCCGCTGCGAGAGCGGCCAGCTCCGCGTACTGCGCGCGCTGGGCGAGCACGGCTCGGCCCGGCTGGTGCTGACCGGGATGGGGCGCCGATGCTGACCGACCCGGCCGGCGGCCGTGCCGGCGAACCGGCGGAGTGCCTGCTGAAGGTGGCGTTCACCGGGGAGGACCTGCCACGGCTGCGGGTCCTCATCGAGCAGCGCGCGTCCCTGGCGGGGCTGTCGGAACCGCGCCGCGGCGAGTTCGTCCTCGCCATGGACGCGCTCGCCTCGAACGTGGTGGAGCACGCCGGCGGGGACGGCGCCCTGGCGCTGACCAGGGTCGGCGACGAACTGGAGTGCCGCATCAGCGATTCCGGTCCCGGCTTCTCCGAGGACGTCATCCCCGAGCTGGCGCCCGGGATCAACGGCGGCCCGGCCGGCCGCGGGCTGTGGCTCACCCGCCTGCTCGCCGACCGGCTGGTGATCGCCGCGGCCTCCCCCGGCGCTGTCGTGACCTTCGCGATGCGACTGGCCTGAGCAAGAACCGGCCGTCGCATCGCGGCACGGCCGGCGGTGGCTACAGGGCCGCTGCGGCCGGCTCCAGCGCCAGCTCGCGGACCACGCCCATGTCGCTGAACGGAAGCAGCTCGTCACCGATGATCTGGAACGGCTCGCTGCCCTTGCCCGCGACGAGCACGACGTCGTCGGGACCGGCGACGGACAGCGCGTAGCGGATCGCGTCCCGGCGGTCGGTGATCCGCTGGAACGGGATCCCGGTGTGGACCAGGCCGGGGGCGATCTGGTCGAGGATCCCCTCGGGGTCCTCGTAGCGCGGGTTGTCCGAGGTGAGGACGCACAGGTCGGAGAGCTCGCCGGCGATGGTGCCCATGGCGACGCGCTTGGTGATGTCCCGGTCGCCGCCGCAGCCGAAGACGGTGATGACCCGGCCGGCCGCGAAGCTGCGGATGGTGGTGAGGACCTTCTCCAGCGAGTCCGGGGAGTGCGCGTAGTCCACGATCACGCAGGAGCCCTGCGGGGTGGTGTAGCGCTCGAAGCGGCCGGGGGTGGGCGGCATCCGGTCGAGAGCGCTGACGAGGCCCTGCAGGTCGTGGCCGAGCAGATGGCACGCCGCCAGGGTGGCCAGCGCGTTCGCCACCGAGAAGCGGCCGGGGACCGGGATCGCGGCCGGGTACTTGCGGCCGGCGTGGTGCAGCGTGAAGCGGCTGCCCGCCGCGTCCACGACCAGGTCGGTGGCGCGGTAGTCCGCCGGGGCGTCCAGGGCGTACGTGGTCACCGTGTCCGGCATCAGCGCGATGATCTCGGCGCTGACCGGGTCGTCGGCGTTGACCACCGCACGCCGGCACAGCCCCTGGAACAGCCGCATCTTGGCGTTCTTGTAGTGCTCCATCGTGCCGTGGTCGTCCAGGTGGTCCTGGGTCAGGTTGGTGAAGACGCCGACGTCGATGAACACGCCCTCGACCCGGCGCTGCAGCAGCCCCATCGAGGTCGCCTCCAGCACCACGCTGGGCGTCCGGCGGTCACGCATGTGGCCGAGCAGGTACTGCAGGTCCGGTGCCTCCGGGGTGGTCAGCACCGACCTCGGCATCGGGATCGACTCGTCGCCGATCCGGCTGCCCGAGGTGCCGATGACGCCGACCTTCACGCCCTCGGCGATCCGCAGGACCGCCTCGACCATGTACGAGACCGAGGTCTTGCCGTTGGTGCCGGTGATCGCCACGACGTCCATCGCGCGGCCGGGCTCACCGTAGTAGCGCGACGCGACGACCGCGGCCAGCGCGCGGATGTCGGTCACCCGGACCACGCAGACCGCCGCGGGCAGGCCCGCGAGGTGCGGGGCGTCGCCCTCGGCCAGTACCGCGACCGCGCCCAGCTCCAGCGCCCGCCCGATCAGCTCGGGGCCGCCGTCCTCGTGGCCCGGTACGGCGATGTACAGCGAGCCGGCCGTCACCCGGTGGGCGTCGAAGCTCATTCCCGCGGTGATCGGCGTCGCCGGGTCGCCCTGGAGTACGTGGTGGTCGTGACCGTCGAGCAGTGCACTGAGTTTCACAACTATCCCCTCGGAAGCGGCCGGTGGTGCACTGCGGGTGGCCCGGCCTGTCGGCAGGGGTGAGGGCAAACCGGATACCGCGATGATGACCATGACCCGGCGTCCCGGCACCGGTCGTCCGGTACCCGGCTGCCGGGGATCGTGCTGTCGGCCGGGTGCGGACCCGCTCCGGCGCAGTGCGGTGCACATGCGACGCGGAAGCCGGGGCACCGGCGGTGGTACGCGTGAAGGCGAGCGGTCCCCACAGGGGGGCGATCTGCGTGCGGACCGAAGGGCCGGATCGGCCGAGGACCGCTACCTGTCACTGCGCAACAACTGCGGCGTGCGTCCGGACCGGCTCAGGACCCGTTCCGGGGTCGGCCGAGTTCCGGGCGGCAGCACTCTCTGGTCTGGCCGCAGACGGTTGGATACAGGTGGTGCATACAGGTGGCCGGGCGGAGCAGGGGCCTGCCCGACACCTCTTCAGTGTACGTCCGACCCTGCCACCTGCGGCCATGGTGCCAAATGCTGACATTTCGCCATGTCGAAACTCCCTGGCCGCGTTGCGGCGGGACCGTCCTCCACCGGCCCTCAGCGGCCGACCGCGGTCAGGTCCACACGCCAGTCGTTGCACCGGATCGGGTTCCCGGGCGGGTACTCGAAGTCGCAGACGGAGACCAGGGTGAACCCGGCCTTGCGGCAGATCGCGTTCGAGGCGGGGTGGTCGACGGACGGGTACGCGTGCAGGGACCCGTGCGTGCGCCGGGCCGCGGCGTCGGCGATGGCCGCGGTCGCAGCCGCCACCGCGATCCCCCGGCCCTGGTACCCCGGCAGCACACCCCAGCCGGTCTCGTACACCGTCTCGCCCTGCCAGACCCGGTCCCAGTACCCGATGGTGCCGACCGTCACGCCCTCCGGGAGCAGGACGACGCTGAACATCCGTCCCGTTCCGGCGCCTTCGATGTCCAGGTAGCGCTGATGGCGTACGAGCAGCTTCTCCTCGGGTTCCGGGCCGCCCAGGTGCTCCGTCATCTCCGGGGAGTTCGTCAGCCGCAGCAGCTCCAGATCCCGCTCCGCCCAGGTCTCGAGCCGCACCTGCGCCGTGCCGGCCGCGTCGCGCCGTTCGGACATCGCGCCGTTTCCTCTCCTTGGATCCTGGGCCGTCACACGCCCGCCCGGTGCTCCTGCGGCCGGATGCCGCGGACCCGCTTGAAGGCGGTGCTCAGGGCGAACGCGCTTCCGTAGCCTACTTTTCTGGCCACCGAGCCGACCGTGGCATCGGGCTCCCGCAGCAGGTCGGCGGCGAGCGACAGCCGCCATCCGGTGAGGTACGCCATCGGCGGCTCGCCGACGAGTTCGGTGAACCGCCGGGCGAGCGCGGCACGCGACACCCCGGTCTTCGCCGCGAGCGTGGCCACCGACCAAGGGTGCGCCGGGTGGTCGTGGAGCAGCCGCAGCGCCTGGCCCACCACCGCATCGGCCAACGCCACGTACCAGGTGGGCGCTTCGGCCTCCGGCCGGGCGAACCACGCTCTGACGAGGGCGATCAGCAACAGGTCCAGCAGCCGGTCGAGGAAGACCTCCTGACCCGGCTCGTCGCGGACGATCTCCTCGCCGAGCAGCGCGACGAGCGGGCAGTCCCAGGAGTCGGCGGGCATCACGAGGAGCGTGGGCAGCGCTTCCAGCAGCCGCCGGCTGATCTCGCCGTCCATCGCATAGGTGCCGGTGAACATCATCGTCGCGCCGTCCGGGCGGTTGCCCCAGGTACGAACCCCCAAGTCCATGGTCTCGCACAGCTCGTCGCCCTCCGTGGAGGTGGAGAGCTGCCCGGGGTGGATCACGATCCGCGGCGGCGTGTCCGGAGTATCGGCGACGGTGTACGGGGCGGGGCCGCGGACAACGGCGATGTCGCCGGGGCGCAGGCACACCGCGGCACCGTGCTCGGGCAGCACCCACGCCTCGCCGCGCACCAGGGAGATCAGGGTCAGCGGAGCGCGGTCCTCGATCCGCAGCGACCACGGCGGGTCGAGGACCGACCGCATCAGGAATGCGCCACGGGCCCGGGGCCCGTCCAGGAGACCGGCGAGTGCGTCCATGTCTTTCAGCCTAGACGTCCGGGTGGACGCACGCGTATGGAGTTGAGGCTCTGCATCATGGCCGGTCCTGGCTGTTACGGCTTGACTGTCCTCATGACCGATCAGCCGCACGGCGGCCCGGCGGTCCGCTGAGGGAGGTTTCGACGATGGACGAGTTCCGCACGGTCGCACTGGTGGGCGCCACGATCACCACCGGGTTGATCGCGGGCCTGTACTACGGCTTCGCCTGCGCCGTCATGCCCGGTCTGCGCAGGGCCGACGACCGGACGTTCGTCGACGGCATGCAGTGGATCAACGTCCGTATCCTCAACGGCTGGTTCGCCCTCGGCTTCGGCGGGTCACTGGTGCTCACCCTGCTGGCCGGGGCGCTGCACCTGCCGGGGGACGCCCCGGACGGTCCGCTGCCCTGGATCGGCGCCGCTGCCGTCCTGTACGTGCTGACGCTGGTCTCCACGTTCGCGGTCAACATCCCGCTCAACGACGAGCTCGCCGCGGCCGGCGACCCGGGGTCGGCAGGCGCCTCCGCTCTCGCCGCGGTCCGTGAGCGCTTCGAGACGCGGTGGGTCCGCTGGAACCTCTTCCGCGCGGTGGCCGCCACGGGCGCGCTCGGCTGTCTGATCTGGGCGCTGGTGCTCTACGGGCGGGCCACGCCGTAGGTCCTGTCGCACCGACGGGCCCGGCGGAAGGCTCTCCACCGGGCCCTCCCCCAGCTACCGCTGGGAGGTGCCCCAGTCGTTCCCGTCAGGGAATCCAGTAGTTGCCGGAGACGACGATCATCGACTGGAGCTGCACACTGCCGCCGTAGTAGAGCGAGGCGTCAAGGGGCGTGCCGGCCAGCTTGTTCCACAGGGCGTCGAGCCAGGCCTGGGAACCGGGGTCGGTCAGGGCGGCGACCGCGAACGGTGCGGTGAAGGCCATGTCGTGGCCGCTGTCGAACGTCGATCCGTTCAGGTGGTAGCCGGTCACGATGCTGGCGGGGTTGCCGCCGGTCCTGGTCTTGATCCAGGCGTTGAGCTTGCGGGCCGAGGCGAGGGACGCCGGGTCACCGCTGGTGACGGCGTCGGTCGCCACCCGCCAGGGGTCACGGCAGGCGTTCCATCCGAAGTCCCCGTCGTTGGGGCTTTCGAGCACCTCTCCCGCGGCGGGCTTGGGGGTGGTGTTGGTGTTGACGACGAAGTCGGCGAGCAGTCCGGTACTGGGCGCGTAGCTCGCCTGCTGCTGGGTGATCAGGTTCTGGTGGGCGGTGCGGATGGTGTCCCAGGCGCTGTCGCCGGTCGCGGTCCTGAAGGCGCGGAAGTGGTCGATCAGCCAGTCGGAGGACCGGGTGATCCAGTGGTGGGACTCCCCGGAGCCGCTCCAGTCGCCGAGCAGCATCAGGTGAGTGGTGGAGTTGACCTCACTGGCCTTGATGGCGTTGATGTGCTGGACCGCGAGGTTCTTGTAGTTGTAGGTGCCGGTGCTTCCCCACTGCCGGTCGGCGAGCAGCAGGCCGTACGCGACGTCGAGATCGCCGTCGGTCGCGGAGTCCGAGCCGTCGACGCTCTTGCAGGAGCTGTCCTGTTCGGCGGCGAGCAGGTTGGGGTTGTTCACCGACGGGTGCGCGAGCATGAACTTCACCAGGCCGTCGAAGACGGTCTTGGCATTGGTGTCGGCGCCCGCCATCAGCGCGGTGACGACCATGCCGTAGCCCTGGCCCTCGGCGACGTACGGGTGGTCGGCGTCGGGCGAGATGACCTCGTACCAGCCGTTGCCGCAGTTGTGCTTGACGAAGGCGGCCTTCCACTGGTTGTAGGTGGTGACGACCGCCTGGTCGATGGTGCTCTGCGCGCCCGAGGGCTTGAGGGTGCCCGCGGTGTACGGGAACTGGTGGCTGCCGAACGGCACGGTGGGTCCACCGCCGCCGCCTCCGCCCTGGGGGTTCGCGTCGAGGTAGTCGAGGTTGGGCCCGCCGTTGGCGGTGGTCGCGGTGGCGCGGATCTTGTTGCTGCCGGCCAGCAGCGTCGCTGTGAGGGTCCTGGTCTGCCAGGTGTCCCAGGAGCCGGTGCCCGCGAAGGAGACCCCGGACGCGACGGTCGTGCCGTTCACCGCGATGTCCATGGGGCGGTTGACCGTGGTGCCGTTGGCGAAGCCGAGGACGAGGGTGCCGCTGCCCGCGGCGGCCGCGGTCACGGTGAACTCCACGGAGGAGCCGGCGATGTTGGTGTAGTCGACGAAGCCGGTGCCGGAGAACCCGGTGTGGTTGGTGGCGACGGAGGACTGCGACAGTGTCGCGTTCTCGGCCTCGTAGCGGGTGGTGGCCGCCTGGGCTTGCGGTACCTCGGCGGCCAGCGGCAACAGCAGGCCGAGCGATGCGGTCAGGGTCAGACCGAGGAGTCTTCGGGGGATGGGGATGCGCACGTGGGGACCTTCCCTCAGGACAGCGGGACGGGACGCGGGACACGGTTAGGAAAGTTTCCTAACCAAGAATGCATGGGAGCGCCACGCGGGCCTTCTGTCAAGGGGCCCCGGGAGAACCGTTAGCCGATCGCGGCGAACGGCCCTCCCGGGGCGATCCCGCTACCCCACGTCCAGATGGTCGAGATTGGGCGCGCCGGTCGCCGTGGTCGCGGTCACCCGGACGGTGTTGGCCCCGGCGTGCAGCGCCGCCGTCAGCGTCGAGTCGGCCCAGGTGTTCCAGTCGCCGGTGCCGTTGAACGCCCTTGCGGACATCACGGTCGTGCCGTTGACCGCGATGTCCATCGGACGGTTGACCGTGGTGCCGTTGGCGTACCGGACGGCCAGCGGTACGTTTCCGGCGGCCGCCGCGTCGACCGTCCATTCCACGTACGCGCCGGACGCGTTGCCGGTGTTGACGAAGCCGGTCCCGGTGTACCCGGTGTGGTCGGAGTCGACGGAGCTGCCCGCGGAGAAGGCGGCGGCCTCCGCCTCGTAGCGGGCCGGGGACGGACCGGTGCTCCCGGTCGCGTACCCGGACCCGATCCAGGTCTCGTCGATGCGCAGCCGCTTGTAGCGCGCGGTGTCGGTGGAGGCGGCGTAGGTGCTGGTCACTTGGAGGCGGACATGACGGGTGGTGACCGCCGGGATGTCGATGGTCGCGACCCCGCGGGCGCTGGGCAGGGTGCCGGACTTCACCGGGCTCCCCCACGTGCTGCCGTCGCTGCTGACGTACACGTTGTAGCCCTTGATGCGTGCCGACTGCTCGGTGGCGGAGCGGGCGTAACTGACCGAGTCCTCCCGCTGGTTGATGCCGACGTACCGCACCGGCTTCGACGATCCGAGGTCGAAGTCGAGCCGCACGGGCAGCGTCTGATTGCTGTCCCAGTACGTCAGATAACTGCCGTCGGCCGCCGCCGGGGCGCCGTGGCCGCTCGCCGAGGCACTGGCGCTCATCGTGTACGAGGAGGCCGGATAGATCCCCGTACGGCCGTCGGCGGTCACCTTGAAGACCGTGTCGTACGGATCCCAGCCGCCCAGCCCGGTCAGGGTGAGACTGCCGCCGGACTGGCTGAAGGCGATGGGCGCGCCGGTGCGCAGATCGGTGACGGCGGAGATCCGGTACCCGTTGTCGCGCAGGCGCAGCGTGCTCGTCGACGGCGGGGTGACGACATGGATGTACTGCCGGTCGGGGTCGGACGTGCTGATGGTCGTGACGCCGCGGGCGCCGTCGTTCCAGGCTCCGGGTTGCAGGCCGCCGTACAGATAGCCGCCGCCCTCGGTGCCGTGCAGCGATTCCCAGATCGGGTTCAGATAGCTGTTGGCGAAGGTGTTGAAGGCCTCCTGGTTCGACGGGAACCTGCCGTTGACCTGGGCGGTCTCGGCCATCAGCGCCTTCACGGACGATCCGGCGTTGGTGATGAGCCGGCCGAGGGTGAGGGCCCGGTCGACGGCGGGGTTGGAGCCGTCGTACCACCAGGCCCCGGTGGAAGGCAGTTTGAAGTCGGCCTCGGTCAGCCGGGGGCCGGCGGTGTAGAGCGCCTGCGGGTAGTCGTACGCCGGGGACATGCCGGTCTTCTGCTCGTTGCTGATCATGTCCATGATGGGGGTGTCTTCGTTGTTGTTGCTGATCGTGTAGTTGGGGCGCTTCTGGTAGATCTGGGCGTAGAGGTTGTGGCTCTCCCAGTACGCGTTGTCGTTGTCGATCCAGAACCCGCCCAGGGTGGGATAGCGGTTCATGACCTCGAAGAAGTTGTCGTAGGAGAACTCCCCGAAGCCATCACGGGTGGTGAGGTCGACGGTCTTGCCCTTGTACGACGAGTAGGCACCCGAGTTGAGCCACTCATGGCCGCCCTCGGCATGCCACTGCGGGTCGTCGGTCATATAGAGGATGACCTTCAGGCCCTTCGCGCTCGCGGCGGTGATCAGTTCGCCGAGGAAGTCGCGGTGGGTACTGCAGCTGCCGGGGATCGCCGACGGCCACGGCCGTGCGTAGCCGAGCCGGCTGTGGAACGTGGCGAGCACCAGGTACTGCGCATGCAGCTTCTGGGCCTCGTTGACCCAGTACGCCGGGGTCCAGCCGCCGTTGGTGACATCGGACTCCCACTGGGCGCAGTCGGTGTGCGCCGGGGCGGTGCGTTCGCCCCAGTGCAGGAACAACCCGCTGGTGGAGCCGCGCAGGAAGTCCTGCCGCGGGTTCTGCAGATCGGCGCGCGCCGCGGTGCCGGGCAGCAGCAGGGCACCGAGGATCAGCGCGACCACGGCCAGCAGCCGCACGAACGTCCTCCGGTCCGCCCTCCTGTCCATCGCGTTCATACCGGACCGTCCAGGTAGTCGAGGTTGGGGCAGCCCGCCGCGGTCGTCGCGGTGGCGCGGATGGTGTTGGCTCCCGCGCGGAGCGGGACGTTGACGACGGCGGTGTGCCAGGTGTTCCAGCTGCCGGTGCCGCCGAAGGCCGTGCCGGCCGGGACCGCGGCGCCGTTGACGGTGATGTCCATCGGGCGGTCGGCCGTGGTGCCGTTGGCGTAGCCGAGGGTGATGTCCGCGGTGCCGGCCTGCGCGGCGTTCACCGTCCACTGGACGTAGGCGCCGGCCGCGTTCGCGGAGTTCACGAACACGGTCCCGCTGTAGCCGGTGTGATCGGTGTCGACCGTGCCACCCGCGGAGTACGAGCCGTCCTCCGCCTCGTACCGCGCGGCGGACGGCGGCGCGCAACCGGCGGTCGAGCCGGTGGCGTTGACGCGCAGCGCCCCGCCGGTGGTGTTGGCACTGTTGGCGACGCAGTAGCCGGTGACGCCCTGGAAGCCGAGGTCGTACGGGCTGTTGGTGCCGCGCTGGGCGGTGAAGTGGTCGAACTTCACCGTGCTGCCGGTGTTGGCCAGGACGGCGGGCCGGCCGTCGTTGGCGGCGAAGCGCACCGAGCTGTCGGTGAAGGTGATGTTGTTGGCGTTGTGCAGGTACCAGCCGTAGGCGGGGCGGGTGCCGATGCTGTTCGGGTTGTAGTCGGTGGGGTTGTTGGACGGGACGGTGACCGCCGTGGTGCCGCTGCCGCCCGGGACGGTGATGTTGACGTTCCGGAACGTCACACCGTCGATGTGGTTGCCGCCGGACTCGCCCCACAGGGTCGGGCTGAACGCGGGCGAGGCGCCGGTCGCGGTGATGTTGTCGTAGGTGATGTCACTGATGTGACCGACGCCCGGGCTGTTGCCGCAGCGTTTTCTCGTGCCGATCTTCTGCATGATGGGTGAGCGCACACCGGTCATGGTGATGTCGCGGTAGTGGACGTCGGAGATGTCGGCGCCGTCCATGGAGACCATGCCGAGGCCCGACTTGTCGGCGCCGGTGATCGTGATCGCCTGGAACTGGTAGTCGGTGAAGTCCCCGCAGGTCTCGGAGCCGAACATCAGGGCGTTGCAGCAGCGCGCCGACAGATGTGAGTCATGCACGACGACATGGCCGTTGGGGAGTTTCGCGCCGAGCGCGTAGTCGCTCTTGAAGACGAGCGCGTCGTCGTTGGCGGCGATGTCGGCATGCGTGATGACGGCGTTGGTGGTGCTGATGATGTTCCAGCCGTCCCGGTCGCTCGCGGTGTCGATCGTCAGACGGTCCGAGGTCACGTTGGAACAGCCGTTGATGAGCGCGGCGAAGTGGCCGCCGCGCCGCAGGGTGATCCCGCTGAGCGTCAGGCCGTTGCAGCGCGTCAGCGAGATGATCTTGTCCGCCTCGCCGGCCTTCGGGTTGCCGGTGATGAGGTTGCCGCCGCCGTCGATCGTCCCGGATCCGGTGAACCCGATGTTGGTGAGCCGGTCGCCCCAGATCATGGCGTCGTGGAAATGGCTGTGCCCGTAGTCCTGGTACGCGTCGTACGGGTTGGACTCCGCCGCGTCGTAGGTGTCGGCGCTGGAACCGGTGAGCGTGGCGCCCGAGTCCAGCTGGAGGGTCACATTGCTCTTCAGGCGGATCGAGTTGGCGGACTTGTAACTGCCGGACGGGAAGCGGACGGTGCCTCCGCCGGCGGCATTGGCGGCGGTGATCGCCTTGTTGACGGCGGCCGTGTCGTTCGTCGAGCCGTTGCCCGTCGCACCGTAGTCCCGGACGTTGAACTCGGCGGCCGCCCGGGCCGCCGCGCCGGGTGCGGAACCGGGTGCGGAGCCGGCCGTGCTTCCCATGGCGGGTGCCTGCGCCAGTCCGAGAAAGACGAACAGGGCGAGACCCACGAGAACTGCGATTCGCTTCATCACGTCACTCCCCGGCCTTCGGCGAGCTGCTGCCGGTGGTCCCCCGGAGCTGCTCGTTCATGATCAGGAAGGCGCCGAGGCCGTGGAAGTCGTTCGTGGCCCGGGTGCGCCCGATGTAGTAGGCGTAGGTGCCGACGTTGGTCCCGATGGAGATGTCGGAGAGGTTGGTCCGGCCGTCGGTGCCGAGCGCGACCTTGGCCAGCACACCCTGGTAGCCGCGCCGCGCCACCGCCGCGTAGTGCGGGTCGATGTAGCCCTGCTCCGCCGCGCGCGACAGGGTGAAGGTGAACATGCTGGAGCAGGACGTCTCGGTCCAGTCGTCCGAGTGGGTGCCCTTGTCGGCGACCTGGAACCAGCGCCCGGTGGCCGGGTCCTGGTAGTGCTCGATACCGGCCGCCAGGTTGCGCAGGATGGCCAGCAGCCGGTCCCGGCGCGGCTGGTTCGCCGGGATGTTGTCGAGGACGTCGATGGCCGCCATTCCGTACCAGCCGACCGCCCGGCACCAGTACTCCGGGGCCAGCCCGGTGGACGGGTTCGCCCAGCTCGCGGTCCTCGACTCGTCGTAGGCGTGCTTGAGCAGGCCGTTCGGCTGCTGGAGATGGGTGCCGTAGACCACCAGCTGCTTGGTCGTCTCGTCGTCGGCGTACGCGGTGTCGTTGAACTCCCGCCCGTACTCGACGAGGAACGGGTTGACCATGAACGTGCCGTCGGCCCAGAGCTGGTGGGCGCGGCTGTCCGAGGTGGAGTGCCAGAATCCGCCGTCGGAGGTCCTGGGGTACGTGGCCAGCCGATTGCGGATCTTGGTGGCGGCCGTCCCGTACTTCGCCTGGCCGGTCTCGTGGCGCATGATCACCAGCAGCCGGCCGGCGAGCATGCTGTCCAGGTTGTTGAAGCTCTGGCCGATGGCGCCCTTGCTGTCGACGAACCGGTCCACCCAGCTCTTGATGTACGCCAGGTCCTTGGGGTTGTGGGTGCGCTGGTAGACGAGGTACTGGCCGTAGAGGTAGAGGCCTACGGGGTACGACCAGCCGCCGATCTGGCTGGGAGTGAAGCGCGCCATCGTCGAGTCGGTCATCGCGACCGACCAGTCGGTACCGGCGGCGGCGACGCCGGGAGCGGACACCGGAACCGGGGCTGGAACCGTGACCGAGGCTTTCTCGGGTACAGCCGCCGCCGGTGGACCGTTCAGCGCGACAAGCGCGGCGCAGGCCGCGAGCGCGGCCGTCAGAGCACGTAATCCGTTCATGATCCCCTCACCCTGAATCCCCTGCATCGGGGGCTGATCGGGTAGCAAAGGTTGGACCTTTAAACGGAATCTAGCAGCGCTGAAACATCTGTCAATAACCCTAACAATTATCGTCGAACCAACAACTGGCTGGATCTATGGCTCCCAGAGTGACCCCTGGGACGAACCAGAGCCTCGATGATTCGGACATGCCAGACATCAGATATCGGATGTATTACCAAGAACCATAAGTCGCCAGAAATGCGGCGTGCAGGGACGATGAGTTCTGCGGCGGCGGATCGTCTACCTCACAGACAGCCGCGCCCGAACCCCGCGCCGGGCAGGCACCGCGAGAACAGCTGGAAGGAACCCCTCATGCTCTCCACCGACTACGTCCCGGGCGCGCCGAACTGGCTCGACCTCGCGAGCCGCGACATTCCGGCGTCCGCCGCGTTCTACAACGCGGTCTTCGGCTGGGACTTCCAGTCCGCCGGCCCCGACGCGGGCGGCTACGGAATGTTCGTCCTCGACGGGAAGACCGTCGCCGGTGTCGGACCGATCATGGTCGAGGGCGTGGAACCGCGCTGGACGCCGTACTTCATGACGCCCGACGCGGACGCCACCGCCAAGACCGTGGAGCAGGCGGGCGGCACCGTGCCGTTCCCGGCGATGGACGTCTTCACGATGGGCCGTATGGCCGTCTTCACCGACCCGGCCGGCGCCGGGTTCAACGTCTGGCAGCCCGCCGACAACAAGGGTCTGGACCTGGTGACCGCCGACAACGCGCTGTGTTGGGTCGAACTCCACACCACCGACGCGGCCGCCGCGAAGGCCTTCTACCACCAGGTCCTCGGCTGGGACTTCAACGACGCCCCGATGCCCGGCATGACCTACACGCTCATCCGCCCGGCGGGCACCGACGCCGAGGCGGAGCACGGCGGCCTCATGGAACTGCCCCCGGGCGGCACCGGGCCCGGCAGCACCCCGAACTGGCACCCGTACTTCGGGACGGCCGACTGCGACGCCACCTTCGCCACGGCCGTCGCGCACGGAGCCACCGCCATCATGCCGCCGGACGACGCGCCCGGGGTCGGCCGGCTGGCCATGCTCCTGGACCCGGCGGGCGCCCAGTTCGCCCTGCTCACCGGGGCGGCGCCGGACGCCGGCTGACCGCACGCACCGACGGCCGTCCCACGGCTCGAACGCTCACCGGCACCCGCTCCCACGGGGGGAGGGGGTTCCGGTGAGCGCGTTCACGGGCCACGCCGACCCCGTCGGCCGTAGGTCCCGTCAGCCGATCGGCAGGCCGGTGTAGTTCTCGGCGAAGTCGGTGGCGGCGGCCGTGGACCCGGTGATCCGGTCGAGCTGGGCGGTCTGCAGCCGGGTGGCGAACGGCGACTGCCCGGGCTCGTTGTGCAGCGTGGTCGTCAAGAAGTACGAGAAGTGCTCCGCGCGCCACACCCGGCGCAGACACGTCCGGGAGTAGGCGTCGAGCAGCTCCGCCGATCCGGTGTCCCGCAGCTCCGCCAGCGCCCGCGCCAGGACGATGACATCGGCGGCGGCCAGGTTCAGGCCCTTCGCACCCGCCGGGGGCACGATGTGCGCGGCGTCCCCGGCCAGCAGCACCCGCCCGTACCGCATCGGCTCGGTGACCGAACTGCGCATCGGCAGCACGGACTTGGCGGTGATCGGCCCCCGGTCCAGCTTCCAGTCGCCGTCGATCGCGAAACGGGCGTCGAGCTCGTCCCAGATCCGCCCGTCCGGCCAGTCGGCGGGATCCTCGCCGTTGGGCACCTGCAGATACAGCCGGCTCACCAAAGGCGAACGCATGCTGTGCAGCGCGAACCCGCGCGGGGAGTGCGCGTAGATCAGCTCGTCGCACGACGGCGCCACATCGGCCAGGATCCCCAGCCACGAGTACGGGTACACCCGCTCGAAGGTCTGCCGCACGCCTTCGGGGATCGCGTCGCGGGCGACGCCGTGGAAGCCGTCGCAGCCCACCACGTAGTCGCACTCCAGGGTCCGCTCGCGGCCCTCGTGCGTGAACCGTATGACGGGCGTGTCGGTGTCCGCGCCCTCGACGGCAGTGGCCCGCGCCTCGAACAACAGCGGCCCGCCACCGTCCAGTTGCAGGGCTATGAGGTCCTTGACCACCTCGGTCTGGGCGTAGACCATCACCCGGCGCCCGCCGGTGAGGGACGGAAAGTCGATACGGTGCGCCCGTCGGTCGAACCGCAGCTCGACACCGTCATGGACCAGCCCCTGCCGGTCCATCCGCTCCCCCGCCCCGCACGCGCGCAGCGCGTCCACGGTGGCCTGCTCCAGGATTCCCGCGCGCTGCCGCTGCTCGACGTAGGCACGGTCGCGGGACTCCAGGACGACGCTGTCGACGCCCGCCAGATGCAGCAGCCGCGCCAGCAGCAGTCCGGCGGGACCGCCGCCGATGATCCCGACCGTGGTGCGCATCAGCGCTCCAGGACCAGGGCGAGCCCTTGCCCCACCCCGATGCACAGCGCGGCGAGCCCGGTACCGCTGCCCGCGGCCTTCAGCTGGTGCGCGACGGCACCGGCGATACGGGCGCCGGACGCGCCGAGCGGGTGGCCGATGGCGATGGCGCCACCGCGCGGGTTGACGACCGCCGGATCGAGGCCGGGCCACTCCGCGAAACAGCCGAGGGCCTGCGCGGCGAACGCCTCGTTGAGTTCGAAGGTGCGCAGGTCGCCGAAGCCCCGGCCGGCCCGCGTCAGCGCGCGGTTGACGGCTTCCACCGGGCCGAGCCCGAAGTACTGCGGTTCGATGCCGGACACGGCGCTCGCCCGGATGCGGGCCAGCGGTTCACGGCCGGTGGCCGCCAGACCCTCCTCGTCGGTGATCAGCAGGGCGGCGGCGCCGTCGTTCAGCGGCGAGGCGTTGCCCGCAGTGACGGTGCCGCCCGCACGGAAGACCGTCTTGAGCTTGGCCAGCGACTCCACCGAGGTGTTGTCGCGGATCGTCTCGT
This sequence comes from Streptomyces fildesensis, assembly GCF_016107395.1. Taxonomy (GTDB): domain Bacteria; phylum Actinomycetota; class Actinomycetes; order Streptomycetales; family Streptomycetaceae; genus Actinacidiphila; species Actinacidiphila fildesensis. The sequence goes on along the minus strand of NZ_JAAIKO010000006.1, from coordinate 70,559 downwards.
CCCGTACGAGGGTGGTGCCCTCGACGGCGACGACCTCGTCGTCGTAAAGACCGTCCTTCCAGGCGCGCGCCGCCTTCTCATGGCTCGCGACGGCGAAGGCGTCCTGCTGCTCACGGGTGATGCCGTGCTTGTCGGCGATCAGTTCCGCGCCCTCGCCGAGCGGAATCGTCCACGCCGGTTCATGGCGCCGGTTGACCATGCGCCAGCCGATGGTCGTGGAGTACATCTCCTGATGGCCGGCCGGGAAGGCGCGGTCGGGCTTGGGCAGCACCCAGGGGGCGCGGCTCATCGACTCGACGCCGCCGGCGACGGCGATCGACACGTCCCCGAGGGCGACCGCCCGGTACGCCTGGACCACCGCCTCCAGCCCGGACGCGCACAGCCGGTTGACGGTCACGCCCGGCACCGAAACCGGCAGGCCCGCGAGCAGCACGGCCATCCGCGCGACATCGCGGTTCTCCTCGCCCGCGCCGTTGGCGTTGCCGAAGAAGACATCGCCGATCCTGGCCGGGTCCAGTTCCGGTGTGCGGTCCACCAGGGCCTTGAGGACGTGTGCGGCCAGGTCGTCGGGGCGGACGCCGGACAGCGCGCCACCGTACTTCCCGACGGGGGTGCGGACGGCGTCGACGATGTAGACGTCACGGGTGTTCGGCACGTTCGGCACGCTGGCCATATGGGTCACCGGTCCCTTCCTGCGGCCTTCGGGGCGCGGCGCGGAGAGTTCTTCGCCGGCGTCGGGTGCAGGATACCGAGCCGGGTGATCACGGTGACCGGGGGCCGGGGTGGCACCGGTCGCCCGCGGTAGCACTGATGCCACCGCGGGAGTGGCACCAGCGGGATCGATCTTCGTCCCGGTACGCCGGAACATCGGGAGTGCGACCGCAACACCCTCCAGGAGGAACGCTGTTCAGGTTCGGCATGTCACGGTGGAGGATCTCCGCGGTGTCCGGCGCGGTGGTGGCGGCCATGGCGGCCGCGGCGCTGCCCGCGGCGGCGGTGACGGTCACCGGCGGCGGTGACCACGGCCAGTATCTGAACGGCAACGCGTGCGTCGACGGCATCGTCACCGGCTACCTGCTCACCGGAGCCGCTCCGGCCCACGACACCAGCTGCGCGGCGAACCCGCTGCCGGTGCCGGACCCGGCGAGAACGGGCCCCTATGCACTCAGCTGAGTGGCCGCAGCACCTCGGCGACCTGCTGGATCCCGGTCCTGTGGGTTTTGACGCGGTCCACCAGATCGCCGAGGGCGACCGTGTCCGGCAGCGTCTTCCAGCCCGCCGCGGCGCAGTACGAACGGGTCATGGCCATGGCGTAGAACTCGTTCATCGGCGATTCCAGCGGCGGGCACACGGTCAGGGTGTGCAGCAGCGCGGCGGCCCGCCAGGCCGTGTCGTGGCCGGGGCTGTCGGGCGCCATGACGAGGTCGGACGCATGACGCGCTATGGCGGCCTCGATACCCGAAGGGTCCCAGACCGTGGGGTCGGACGGCAGGTGATGGGCCAGGACGTTCCAGGCCCAGGTCAGGTCGATCTTCACGACTTGGGGCCGAACCTCTCCTGGACGTACGCCCAGTTCTCCTCGTTGTTGAAGTCCGCCGCCGCGGCCAGGAACCGGTCACGGTTCTCGTCCAGCTCGCGCCTGGCGGCCTCGGTGATCAGAGCGGTGACCGTGGTGCCCTGCTCAGCGGCGCGGACCTTGAGTCGCTCGAGGAATTCCTCGTCAAGGCGGATCGTCACATGCTTCGACATTGCACCAGCGTACAGCGATAGCGCTGTACGCGGCGAGAGGATCGTCACGCGCGACGCGGCGAGGCCAGCAGGAAGCGCCCGCCCGCGCCGTCCGGATGCTCGGTGACCTGCCAGCCGGCGCGCTCCAGCGCGGCCGCGCAGGCGGCCGTTCCGACCGCGGCGGGCTCGGCGCCGCCGCCGGTCCACTCCACGCTCACGGCCTCGGGCTGTTGCGCGGGGCCGACCCGATATCCGCCCTCGCCTGCCACCGCCGGGGAGCAGCCGGCCGCCTCCAGCGCCAGGGCGGCGCCCGAGACGAGGTGGGCGCGTTCCCACGGGCAGGGCTGGTCGGTGATCCCTCGGTTGGTGACGCGGCGCAGCTCCAGGAGCCCTTCCCAGGCGACGGCGACCTCCCGGGCCCGGCGCGGATCGTCGGCCGTCGCCGGCTCGTCGCCGGTGCGCGCGGCGAAGGTCTCCACCTCGGGCGGCGGGTCGGCGGTGGGCTCGGGCGGGGGCGTGAGCAGTTCGGTGCGCAATGCGAGTCCGGCCGGGGTCAGATAGCAGCGGTGGGGCGCGCGTGGGTGCTTCACGGCGAGCCCTTGGCCGCAGAGCGCGTCGAGCAGCGCCTGCGAGCCGCGGAGCAGCCCGGTGTTCGGGTCGGCGGCGGTGATCAGGCGGCGCTGGGCCACGGTCGGCTGCTTGGTCATGTCCACCCCCGTCCGGTGTCGGTCGTGCGGCGGGGCGTGGTCTGCCGCCCCCTGTGGGACGACAGTACCGACCGGTCGGCCGGGAGCCTGTCCCGGCCGACTGTCCGAGGGGCGGAGCACACTGGAGTCATGTGCCGAAGCATCAAGACTCTCCGACCCCCGATGACCCCCGACGTCGATGACGACGACATCAGGGCGGCGGCGTTGCAGTACGTCCGTAAGGTCTCCGGATTCCGCGCCCCGGCCGCTCACAACCGCGAGGTCTTCGACCACGCGGTGGACGCGGTGGCCGAGGCCACCCGGCAGCTCCTCGCCGAGCTGACCGTGCGCGGCGCCCCGACGACGTAAACCCGCCCGCCGCCGCGGCCGCATTGCGGACAGCACCTGACCGCGATGACTCCTAACGTCAGACCCACAGGTTCCGACGAAGGGTCGTGCGATGAGCTACGTCACCAGCAATCCACCGGACGGTACGCCGACGTGGATCGATCTCGTCGTCCCCGACCGCGAGCGCGCGATGGAGTTCTACCGCGCGCTGTTCGGCTGGGAGTACGCCGTGGGGTCGGCGGAGAGCGGTCATTGCACGATGTGTCTGCTGCGCGGAAAGCCGGTCGCGGCGCTCGTGCAGGACCCGGAGCGGGAACCGGCCGGGGCGTCCCCGCGCTGGACCATGTACATCGCCACCGACGACTGCGACGCGACGGCCAAGCGCGTGACCGAGGCCGGCGGCACCCTGATCACGGCCCCTGGCGATGTCATGGACCAGGGCCGCATGGCTCTTGCCGAGGACCCGGTCGGCTCGCGGTTCGGTCTCTGGCAGGGCCGGGCGCACGTCGGCTGCGAGATCGTGAACGAGCCCGGGTCCCTGGTCCGCAACGACCTGGTCACCCCGGATCCCGGCCCGGCCCGTGCCTTCTACACAGCGGTGTTCGGCTACACGCTCGACTCCAACAAGGATCTCCCGGACGTCGACTTCACCTTCCTGCGCCGTCCGGACGGCTACGAGATCGGCGGCATCTTCGGCCTGCCGGACGCTCCGTCGTCCGCCTGGGCCACCACCTTCGAGGTCGACGGCACCGACGCCGCGGTGGAGCGGGCCACGGCGGCCGGCGGCACGGCCGGTGTCCCCGAGGACATGACCTACGGCAGGATCGCGACCGTCACCGATCCGTTCGGCACGGAGTTCTCCGTCATCACCAGAGCGTGAATCCGCCGTCCGCCCGCGGTACGGGCGGACGGACGGCGGACAGCGGAGCACCGGCGGGCAGGACGTCAGCCGATGGTGAGCCCGTGCCCGAAGGGGAAGAGCGGGTCGCCGGAGTCGTTGGGCATGTCCTCGTGGCCCGCTTCGACCTGGGCCATGGACCGGGGCAGTTCGAAGGGCAGCCGCCCCTCGGGCGCGGCCCTGCCGAAGAGCACGTCCAGCACCGCGGCGTCGGAGGCCCCGAAGGTGCCCACCAGGGCCGCCGCCTGCTCGGCAATGCCCGGGATCACCGCCGGCCGGTCGAGGAAGATGTCGACGACCGTGGGCACCGCTGAGACGACATCGAGGATCGGACGGAGTTCGTCCTCGGTGAAGTCCAGCCGGCCGGCGCGGAAGAAGGATTCGAAGCCTTCGGTGCGCCGGTCGAACGGGGTGGCGATCCGCAGCACCGCGACGTCCGCCTCCTGCGGCGTGGCGACCACGGTGCCGTAGCGCGCGGCGACCTCGGGGTCGACGCCCTCGGTGTACAGCCGCAGTCCGGCGGCGAGGGGCAGCAGCGGCGCGGCGGATGCGGCCGGGCGGTCGGTGAGGACGGTGACCGAGCGGCTCTGCGCCGCGGTGCCCGCGTCGCTGAACTCCTGGCTGCCGCAGATCCGGGCGGCCTCGTCGGGATCCACGAACGGATCGTCGAACAGGCCCAGGACGAACTTCTCCCGCAGCAGCCGGCCCACCGACTCGTCGATGCGCTCCTCACTGATCCTGCCGCCGCGCACCAGCTCGACCACGAGTTCGGGGCAGGCCTCGCCGCCGAGCTGGTCGGCGCCGGCGTCCAGGATGCGCTCGACGCGGGTCAGCCGGTCCAGGTGCTCCGCGCCCCAGGCCCGGGCGGGGAAGGGCGCGCCGAAGATCTCGGAGTCGGTGACCAGCCCCCAGTCGGTGCAGACGATGCCGTCGAAGCCGTAGGTGCCGCGCAACAGCCCGGTGATGACGCCCTTGTTGAAGCCGAAGCCGATCTCCTCGTACTCGGTGCCGACGGGCATCGCGTAGTACGGCATGATCTGCGAGGTCCCCGCCTCGAACGCGGCCTCGAAGGGGATCAGGTGGTGCTTGAAGTTGTCACCGGGGTAGACCTGCTCACGGCCGTAGGCGAAGTGCGCGTCCTCGCCGTTGAGCTGGGGCCCGGCGCCGGGGAAGTGCTTGGTCATCGCCGCGACGCTGGTGGTGCCGAGGGTCTCGCCCTGCAGCCCGCGGATGTAGGCGGCGACCATGCGGGCGGCCAGGCCCGCGTCGGATCCGAAGGTGCCGACGACGCGCGCCCAGCGCGGTTCGGTCGCCAGGTCGGCCATGGGGTGCAGGGCGAGCCGGATGCCGACGGCGAGGTACTCACGGCGGACGATGTCCCCGTGCTGCCGCACGAGTTCCTCGTCACCGATGGCGGCCAGGCCCGGCGGCTCCGGCCACAGCGAGAAGCCTTCGGTGTGCACGCTGGCGGCCGGGTTGTCCATGAACCCATTGCGCGGGTCGGTGGAGATCGTCACCGGGATACCGAGCCGGGTGGTCGCGGCGAGCGCCTGCAGGCGGTTGTTCCACTCGGCCATCCGGCGCGGGGCGGCGGCGCCGAACAGGTTGAAGTGGTTCATCAGCTTGCCGGTCACCATGCGGGAGGTGGAGGCGCGCATCGGGTCGTCGTCTGCGGCGCCGGTCTCGGGCTCGACGAGGGTGCCGTCGGCGTTGATCCCGACCATCGTCTGGAAGAGCAGACCCGCCTTCTCCTCCAGCGTCATGCGCCCGACGAGGTCGGCCGCCCGTTCGCCGGCCGGCAGCCGGGGGTCCTCGTACGGTTCCATGACGCCGTTACCGTTCAGGTCCCGGAAGGGTGTGCCATCGGGTGCCTGGAGCAGGGGTGCGCGGGTCGGTGGGCGGGTCGTCGGGTGCTGGGACACAGGGGTTCGTTCCGTTCTGTCGGCTCTGTGGGCTCACCGCCGCGCACGGGCGCCGCCACCGTGAAAAAGGTCGGTCGGGTCGGCGGTGGTGCGCAGTGCTTTCGGCCCGCGCTGGGCGGTGGTGCGGTGCGAGGGCCACCGGCACCGGCACTTCCCCTCCGGAGTGCCGGGGCCGGTGTCCTCGTCCGGCCGCTGAGGTCAGGTCAGCGGCCGGTCCTGACGAAGCGTTCGAGCCGCCCGGCCTCGCGGCCCTCGAACGTCCGGTCAGGAGTGATGGGGGTGACGGTGACGTTCCCCTGCTGCAGCAGCCGGTAGTCGGCGTCGCGCTTGGTCTCGGGACGGCACTTGGGGTTGTCGGCGGCGCAGAGGGCGCCGCCCACGGTGAACGTGTCGCCGTTCGCGGCGGTCTGTGCGTAGCTGGGCTGGATCAGTTTCTGGCTGCCCACCGACGACCGGACGGTGCTCCGGGGCTGCTGCCCTTCGGCGAGGTACGGGTAGTTGACGTTGACGACGAAGTCGGTGGTCAGCAGCCCGCGATGGCGGAGGGAGCCGATGAAGGCGGCACCGAAGTCGGCCGTCTGCCGGTAGGTGCGGTCGGCGACCTCCAGGGAGGTGGTGACCGTCGGGTCGTAGGAGCTGTTGAGGGCGACGGCGGGCGTGCCCTCCTCGATCGCGGCGAGAGCCGCGCTGACCGTGCCGGAATCGTTCACCACCGAGGCGACGTTGGGCCCGAAGTTGCTGCCCGTGACCACGAGGTCGGGGGCTGTCGTCCAGCCCGCCTTGGCGGCGAGGCCGCCGTTCAGCGCGAGCCGGACGGTGTCGACCGGGGTGGCGCTGACGCTCGCGGCGTCGCAGGCGGCGGCGCCCTTGCACACTCCGAAGACGGCGCCGGCGGCGGGCGCACCAGCGCAGTCCTGGCCGTAGCCGGCGGGCAGAACGGTACGCCGCTGCACGGTGAGCGAGCCGCTGCCGGCCGCGCCCGTACCGGCGCCGCTCTGGTTGGCCCAGGGCGCCATGACGACGACGTCGGCTCCGGCGGAGCACAGCGCGCGCCGCACCTCGTAGAGGCCCTTGCCGTCGGAGGCGTTGGGGCGGGCCATCTGCATGGAGTCGTCGTTGCTCATCAGGATCCGCATCCCGGCGAGCGGCTCGCTGTCATGGTGGTTGCCGGTTCCGGCGTTCGCGCTGCCGCTCAGCGGCAGGACGAGCGTTCCGGCGGCGAGCAGCGTCGTGACGGTGCCGCGGTGGTCACGGATTCTCATCGCACACCCCGCACGCGCAGCACGAGGACGGCTCCCGCGAGGGAGACGGCGGCGGCCACCGGGAACAGCGCCTCGTACCCGGCGGCGCTGACGATCCAGCCGGCGACGGTCGGGGCGAGGATCTGCGGGCCCGCGTTGGCGATGTTGATCAGACCCATGTCCTTGCCCGCGTCCGCGGTGGCCGGCAGGACCTTGGTGATCAGGGCCATGTCGACGGCCATGTAGACGCCGAAGGCGACTCCGCCCGCGACGTTGTAGGCGACCATGCCGCCCTCGGTCGGCGAGATCATCGGAAGGGTCAGCGCCAGCGCAGCCCCGATGCCGGAGGCCAGGACGAACGGCTTCATCCTGCCGACACGGTCGACGAGCGGGCCGATCAGGATCACGGCGGCGATCGTGCAGACCGCGTTGACGATCATCAGGAACCCGACGGTCGGGAGCAGGTCCTGCGGTGGGATCTTGATGTAGTCGGCCAGCAGATACATGTTGTAGGTCAGGACGACGAAGTAGCCGAGCATGACCCCCAGCCGGGACAGGAAGGCCCAGATGAAGTCGGGGTGTTCCTTCGGGTTGACCCAGAAGTTGGACAGGAACGCCCGCAGGTCGAACTTCTGCCGCGGCAGGTCCCGGGCGGACGTGTCGGGCGACACGACGGTGAAGATCAGCGCGGCCACGACGACACAGGCCGCGATCAGGTAGTAGCCCTTCTCCCCCGCGAACCGGCCGCCGAAGCCGCCGATGACACCGTCGAGTCCGAACTTGCTGCCCGGCACACCACCGATGACCAGCGCCGCAACGATGGTGCCGAGCGGCACACCGAGTCCGACGAGGGCGGAGAACGTGCCGTACTTGGACTGCGGGACCCGGTCCGGCATACAGGCGGTGAGCGCCGCCTGGTAGCCGTTCATGATGAACTGCACGACGCCCCAGCTCAGTCCGAGCATGGCGATCGAGTTCGCGTGCGCCTGGCCGATCAGTGCCAGCGCGCCCATCCCGGCGCAGAGCAGGATCCACGGGGCGCGGCGGCCGAAGCGCGATCGGGTGCGGTCCGAGAGCTGGCCGAATATCGGGTTGCCGACGGTCGCCAGGATGGCGCCCGTGGTGCTCGCCGTGGACAGCGCCCCCGTGTCGTTCGTGCCGGTGATCTGCGCGACCTGGATCGGCAGCAGAAAGCTGCCCACGCCCAGCCACAGCAGGTACAGGGCGATGTTCGCGAGCGGGAGCGTGACGTACAGCGGGCCCAGGCGGTAGCGGTTGACGGGGCGCATGACCTCGTCCGGACCTCCGGGCGCGAGGACCGAAGACCCTTCTTCGGGAAGCAGTGTGCTCATCGGTGGACCCTTCAACGGAAGAGACGGCGGAACGGGGGCAGAGCGAGGGGAACGCGCGCCAGTAGTCGAACCGACCGGCTCCGGAGGCCGCGGCGGGGCGTTGTCGGTGAGCGTAGATGACACGTGTCAGCAATGTAAGAGGTCGGTTCGCGAAGCAATGGATCCGTGATGCACGACTGTGTGTTCAAGAAGTGAACACATCATTGCGACAGCGCCCGTTCCCGGCCCTGCTGTCCCCGGTCCTGTCCGGGTCCCTTCCAGGGTTCGGGCTACCCGATCGGAGCCGCATCCACCGGCGGCGCGGCGGCCAGCCGCCGCAGGGTCCGGCCGCAGTGTCGGGCGTAGAGGCGCTGGCAGAGCGGTACGAGCGGCCCGGCCAGGCGGGTGTACCAGCGGCCCGGGCGGCTGAACGCGGTGACGGTGAACCGTACGGAGTCGTCGGGCAGGAGCTCCACGACAAAGGACTCCTCACCGCACTCCGGATGCCCGGTCAGCGTTCCGTAGGCGAAGCCGATCCGCTGGGCCTCGTCAGCGGTCCACACCACGCGGCAGGGGGCGGCGATCCGGAACGGCCCGACGCCGATCCCGCATTCCACCGCGATCCCGGGCTCCGCGCGCGGCGCTCCGGCCCGGATCCGGACACCGGCCGCGCGGTGCATCTGCCAGGTGGTGACGGCGGCGCCCGCCCTCTCGAAGACCTCCCGGCCCCGTCCGATCACGACTTCGTGGCGCAGGTGGTGGTATCCGTCGGGCAGTTCCCCGTGCCGGGTGGCGCCGAACTCGGGATAGCTCGGGACCGGATCCCGGCGGGGACCGGCGTTCGCGACGGGCTTCCGCCCGGGGTTCGGCGTCATGCGGGGGTACCCGCCGCCAGGACGCCCTTCTCGGCACCGTCGCGGACCGGTTCCGGCCCTTCGTCCGGCTCCGGTCGTCCGCCAGGTTCCAGTCGTCCACCGGGTTCCAGCCGTCCATCGGGTTCCAGCCGTACGTCCGGCTGAGCGGCCGTCCGCTCGACCGGCCGTTCAACTCGCTGTTCATCCCGCCGTTCGTATGGCTGTTCATCCGACTGCCGCAGTCGGCGCCAGGCGAGCACCGAGCACAGCGCGAAGCCGAGGGCGTTGCCGAGACCGTGGGTCGCCGCCATCCAGGCCGGCGTGGGGTGCGGAATGCCGGTGGCCTCCCCCAGGGCCCAGCTCAGGGCGAGCAGCATCGTCGCCAGGAGGACGGCCGCCGATGTGCCGAGCAGACCGCGGGTGAGCCGGTCGGGGGCGCCGGTGCGGATCTCGCGCCAGGTGAGCAGGCCCACCAGCCACATTCCGGCGGTGAGGACGACGGCTCCGGCGAGCTCGGCCCAGTCGTCGATGAAGTAGCCGGCCAGGACGAGCAGCGTTCCCACCGGCACGCTCAACGCGGCGAGCCGGCCCGCGACCCGGCCTGGGGTGGCGCGGCAGACCAGCCCGGCCATGAGCGCGGCGGTGAAGCCGGCGAAGTGGAAGTGCGGCACCGTGAGCTCGAGGATCTTCAGATCGAAGCCGAGGAGCCGGTGGCCCGACCGCTCGGCGACCAGCGCCAGTCCCGCCACCGACGGGGTGACGAGCGCGGTCAGGACCGCGATCTCGCGGGGCGCGAGCGACCGGGTGCGGGCCAGCCGCAACGGAGCGGTGGCGGCGAGGACCACGGTGGCGGCGGCGTAGACGGCGGCGAGCCCGGTCGCCGGACCGCCGCGCGGCAGCCACAGCGCCACGCTCCCCGGCACGGCGCCGACCAGCCAGAACACACGGACCGCGGCGATACCCGGCCCGTGGATCAGCGTGAGTCCGCACGGGACCACGACGAGCATGCCCAGCATGACGATCAGGTTCACCAGAGCCGTCACGGCGCCCCACCCCTACGTTGAACGCGTTCAATTCTCCCGTACGACGCCGACTGTACGCCGAGAACTGAACGCGTTCAACATGAAATGGACGACGCAGCCGAACACCGCTCCGACGGCGTACCAGAACAGGTCGGGCGCGTTGAAGGTGGACCCGAGGACCAGGCGCGCGAGTGTGCTGCGCGCGGACAGTTCGCCGGGTACCGGGCTGAGCTGAGCGAACTCGACGGCCCAGCTGACGCCGAGGGCGACCGCGACCGCCACCAGGGGCTTCACCCGAGGCGCGGCGAGGACGACCAGCGCGTGGAGCAGCACGGTGTACAGCGCGTCCCCGGCGTACTTGCCGACCGCTTCCGTCGCACCTGTGGCGCCCGCCCTGACGCCCAGCGCCACCGCGACCGTCAGCACGGCGGCGCCGACGGCGAACAGCCGTGTCGACAATGGTCCGCCGCGCCTCAAGGAGTCGTTCATGCCGGAGACCCTATGCGGCGCGGAGGCGACGGGCGCCGGACGGCCGCCCCGCAGGCCGGCGCCCGGCCGGGGCGGCGCCGGACCGGATCCCCCAGGGTCGCCCCGAGTCGGAGTTGGCCAGTTGGGCGGCGATGAGTGACTTCGGGTGGTCCCGGCCGCGTTCGATGCTCTTCTTGACGGCAGTGGCGTCGAGCGGGGTGCCGTCGCTGAACGTCGTCCCCTTGCGCAGCGTGAAGGTGACCGAGGTGCCGTCGGCGTTGTACTCCCAGGACTCGGCGAGGGCGGGAACCGGGTCGCCCTTCTCGTTCTCCTTGGTGAGGCCCGCGTAGACGAGCGACAGGACGTGCACGTCCCAGCCCGCCGAGGACATCACCGGGTCCCATGAAGTGGGCAGCGCCCAGCCTCACTTGAGGGTTCCTCCGGTGCCGCCGGCGGTGGCCGGGGGGCGTCCGAGCCGCAGGCGGCCAGGGTGAGGACGGCGCCGGCGCCGAGGGCGAGCCCGAGGAACGAGCGTCTGCCGAGGCCCGCGGGGAGCGTGGCGGGTAGGTCGGCGTCCGCGGTGGTGGAGGGGGTGCGGAAGAACTGCATGGGCGTGCGCCACCCTTTTCGGCCGTGCGGAACATGCGCGGGCGGGGGCATGGGGGCAGCGCCGTACGGCGCCTCGTCGGGTACCGAGGGCGCGGAAGGATTCGGAGTGAGGGTGTGCGGAACGTGCGGGCGTGCGGTGTCGGCGGGGGAACGGCGCGCGGGTGCACGTGCAGCGGTACGGCGACGAGGAGGGGCCTGGAGCAGGCGGCAGCGGCACCGCCGTCAACAGGGGGAACGGGGACGCCACAGGACTCGCACGGACGGCCGTCCGGCGACCGGTAGGCGGCCGGCCCGCGGTCGGCTCCGAGCGCATCTGGATGGGCCAGACGCACGTCGCGCCGGCCACCGCGTCCTCCGACCACCATCACGGCGCGTCCGAGACCGCGATCCATGTCGTCAGCGGCCACCCCGAGTTCGTCTTCCTCGACGAGTCGAACGGTGTCAGGGAAGAGGTCAGGCTGCGCACCTCGCCCGGCGACTACATCTTCGTGCCGCCCTTCGTCCCGCACCGCGAGGAGAACCCGAGCGACGACGAGGAGGCCGTCGTCGTGATCGCGCGCAGCACCCAGGAGGCGGTCGTCGTCAACCTCCCGGGGCTGTACGTCCTGGGCGACCCCGGCACCGAAGCGCCTTGAGCCGCGGCGCACCCGGCCGCCGGATCAGACCGGGAGCATCTGCTGGGGCAGGAACTTCGCCTCGGTGAGGTACTTGCGGGCACCGAGGATCGCCGAGGACATCGGATCGGCCGCCGGGATGACGGGCATGCCGACCACTTCGGCGAGCAGTTCGCGCAGGCCGCCCATGAGCGAGCCGCCGCCGGTCAGCACCAGCCCCTGCCGGGCGATGTCGTCGGCGACGCTGGCCGGGCTCTGTTCGAGTACCGCGCCGACCGTCTCGGCGATCATCCGTACGTAGGGCGCGACGACCTCGGTCAGCTCGGCCATGGTCACCTGCACCGTACGGGGCCGGCCGGTGTCGCCGTCGAGGCCGGTCACCGACAGCGCGGCCGGGCCCCGTGCGCCGGGCGTACCGCTCAGGCCGGTCTTGATGTCCTGCGCCCGGCGGACGCCCAGTGCCAGCCCGTGCCGGCTCTCCAGGTGGGCGGCGATCACCTCGTCGAAGGTGTCCCCGGCCGCGGCGGTGGACGAGGACGCGACCATGCTGCCGAAGGCGAACCCGGCCACGTCGGTGGTGCCCGCTCCGACATCGACGACCATGCACCCGTCGCCGTCCCACACCGGCAGCCCGGCGCCGAGCGCGGCGGCCATCGGCTTGGGCAGCATCCGCACCTGGCGGGCGCCGGCCGCGTGCAGCGCGTCCTGCAGGGCCCGGCGCTCCACCGAAGTGGCCAGGACCGGGACGGTGACCATCACCCGGGGCGGCGCCCACGCCGTCCACTGCCGTCTGCGTCCCAGCACGTGCCACAGCAGCCGTGACGCCGCCTCGAACTCGGTGATCGCCCCGTGGCGCAGCGGGGAGGTGGCGACGATGCCGGGCGGGGTGCGGCCGAGCATCTTCCGGGCGTCCTCGCCGATCGCCAGCACCTTGTTGGTCCCGGTACGCACGGCCACCACCGAGGCGCCCTCGCTCACCGGGCCGTTCCGGCTGTGCACCCGGGTGGTCGCCGTTCCCAGGTCCACCACGAGGTCGAGGGCGCTGGACGCCCCGTGCGGGACGGGCGAGTCGGTCTGCTGCCGGCTGGTGAAGACGTTCAGCAGCTGAGGGAGCGTCATGGTGACTCCTCGGAGGGATACCTGGGCCGGGCCTGACCTGTCGTCATGAAGGCATGCCCGCCTTCACGCGCGCGGTGGTGCCCGCTGCGCGTTGTCCCTCGAAAGAGTGAATTCCCTCGCCCCGGCGGCCGACGGGTGTGCCGGGGCGGCCCGGCGCCGGGTACCGGCGGTCCCGCCGGCGTCAGATGCTGACGCCGTGTGCCCGCAGGTAGGTGAGGGGGTTGATGTCCGAGCCGTACTCGGGCCCGGTGCGGATCTCGAAGTGCAGATGCGGTCCGGTGGCGTTGCCGGTGGAGCCGGAACGCCCGATCTGCTGACCGCGGTTGACGGGCTGCCCGGACCGTACGGACAGTTGCGACAGATGCCCGTACTGGCTGTACCTGCCGTCGGTGTGGCGGATGACGACCTGGTAGCCGTACGCGCCGCCCCAGCCCGCGGAGACGACCGTCCCGTTGCCGACGGCCTTCACCGAGGTGCCCGTGGAGACCGGGAAGTCGACGCCGGTGTGGTACCCGCTCGACCAGCTGGCGCCGGACGCGTGGTACGGGGTGCTCGGGCTGACCCCGCTGACCGGTGCCATGAAGGTCGATCCGGACTGCGCCGGCTTCTGGGCCGGTTTCTGCGCCGCCTTGTGGGTCGCCGCCGGCTTGGCGGGGGCCTTGGCGGGCGCCGCCTTCTCGTGCTGCTGCGGCTTCACGGCGGGCGCCTGGGTCCTGGCCACGGGACGCTCGGTACCGGTGAGGCTGAGATGCTGGCCGGGGAAGATCAGGTCGGGATCGCCGCCGACGATCTGCCGGTTGGCCGAGTACAGCTGGGGCCAACCGCCCTTGGTGTGATGGTCCGCCGCGATACCGGACAGCGTGTCGCCGCTGACGACGACATACGCGTCGGCCGTGGTCCTGCCGGGTGTCGAGGGCGAGGAGGGCTTGGCGGCCGGTGCCGACTTGGCGGGCGCGGCCTTCGTGGAGACCTTCACCGGTGTCTTCACGGGAGTGGTCTTCTTCGGGTGCGCCGGGGCCTGTTGCGGAGCCGCGCTGTCGCGGGTGAGCCCGGCCCGGGGGCCGCACACCGGCCATGCTCCCGGTCCCTGGCCGCGCAGTACCTTCTCCGCGACGGCGATCTGCTCGGACTTCGACGCGAGGTCGGCGCGGGAGGCGTACGCGGTGCCGCCGTAGGCCTTCCAGGTGCTCGACGCGAACTGCAGCCCGCCGTAGTACCCGTTACCGGTGTTGATGTTCCAGTCCCCGGTGCTCTCGCACTGAGCGACCTTGTCCCAGGTGTTGAGCGGCGCTGCCGCCGCGCCGCTGACGCTGATCAGCGGCAGGGCGAGACCCGCTCCGCCGGCGGTGACGGTCAGGGAGGCCTGCGAGACCCGGCTGGGCCGGTAGCGGCGGTGACGACCACGTAAGGGCATAGACCTCGTCCTCTTCCACGACCGGGGGCCGGACTGGCGCCCCACAGGGTAGACGCAACGATTTGGCCACCACAAGGGGCGCACGTGGAGCGGCTGTTGGGGCGGGCCGCACCGGATGGCTTCCGGTGCGGCCCGCCCCGCCGGCGATCAGTTGGCGATGTTGTAGCTGTCGCCGTAGACCTTCCAGCTCAGCGGCGGGTTGAGGTCGAAGTTGCCCTTCTGGAGGAAGACGCGCTGCTCGGTGTCGACACGGCTGGTGTCGCTGTGCGCCTCCTCGGTCTTCATCGCGGCCTTGCGGGCGTCGAGGAAGGCATTGAGGTACGTTGTCTCGTTTCCGCCCTGGGCGGGGGTCTTGGCCTTCTTCATGGCGGTCTTGCGGATTCCGCCGAAGCTGGTGCTGTCGGTGCCCGGTCCGTGCATCACGATCGCGTCGTAGTAGGCGAACTGGCCGAGCGCGCGCAGGCCGTCGGACTTGGCCTGGTTGACAGCCGGGTTGAAGTAGACCCGGTCGCGCTCGTCGTTCTGCGCGGTCTGGAACGCGGCGTCCTTGGCGGCGGTCTTCCAGGCGCTCTCGAACGCGGAGCCGAGGCCCGAGTGCGATTCGGTGCCGTTGACCTTGCGCAGCGCGGGGAGGTACTTGGCAAGGGCGTTGCCGGGCTTGCGGTCCGTGTACAGCTGGACGAGGTCCAGCATGTCACCGGTGCCCGAACAGAAGCCGATGATGCCGGCGGTGTAGCCGCGGCCGTCACCGATGTCCTCGATGTACTTGTACTGCGACTTCCAGTCCAGCGAGGAGTTCTCTGCGCTGGAGACCAGCTGCATCGCGATGTCCTTCTTGTGGGCGTCGTCGAGACCGACGCCCGCCGCAGCCTTGACACCGGCGCTGTGCGCGGCCACCGGCGTCGCGGCGTTGCCGTTGGCCGCGATCACCAGGGGGGTGGCGCCTGCTGCCAGCAGTCCGGTAGCTATGAGAAGGGTCAGGCGCTTACGGGATCGTCCTGCGCGGTGGTCGTTCACGTGCTCTCCGCTTCCGGCCGGGGGGCGGCCACTTCGGGGCTCAGGAGGTTGCTCACGCCTTAGTTAGGAAACTTTCCTAACCGGGCGGGTGTATTCAAGCACCGCAACGAAGGAACGCCAAGAGGCAGTTCAATGATCAGTTCCGGATCCGTTCGGGTTCGGCCCGAAATCGGCTCCGGATCGGCCCCGAATACGATCGGGGCCGACTCCGGTTCAGCCCCGGCGCAGTTCCTCGAACCAGCTCAGGATCTGCGGGTAGGCCACGAACGGCGACGACATGTGCCCCGCCTCGCCCGCGTGGAGGAGGGGCGCGTGCACCCCGTTCGCCCGCAGTTGCGCCTGGCAGTGCTCGCTGTTGGCGATCGCCACGTCCCGGTCGGTTTCGGTGGCGAAGATCCGTACCGGCACCCGCGGCGTCCAGTCCGAGCAGGTGGAGTCCCCGACGCGCAGCGCCTCGGCGAACGCGCCCGTGGGGTGCTGCAGTGTGTCGATGAAGGCCGGGGTGAACAGCTTGCGCGGGTCGCCCGGCAGCGCGCCGAGGATCTCCTCGTCATTGTGGCTGCCGTCGAAGAGCTGCTCCACGGTCCGGTCGTAAGGCGGCAGGAACGCCTCGGAGGTCGAACCGTAGAGCGGGTACAGGCGGTTCCAGGACGTCGTGAAGTAGCCGAGGTAGTAGGCGGCGATGGCCGGGTCGAGCCGGCCGTCGAACGCGGCCGGAAGCTCCGCGCCGCGCGCGTCGAACGGGCCGCTGACCGGCGCGAGCGCCTGCAGCCTGAAGTACGGGTCGGCTCCGCCCTGCAGCGCCCGGCCGAGCCCCATCGAGGCCACCCCGCCCTGGGAGAATCCGGTGACCAGCACCTGCCGCTGCAGCGTCCGGCCGTGGCCGGCCGCGAACGTACGGGCCGCGCGCAGCATGTCCAGCGAGGCGCTGGTCTCCGTGCCGATGTCCATGTACGGGTGATGTCCGGGGCCGGTGCCCAGCCCGAGGTAGTCGGGGGCCACGGCGGCGAACCCGGCGCCCGCGAACATCACCGCGACCGCGCGGTCCGCGGTGTCCGGGTCCGTGGAGGCCACGCCCTTCTTCTCGGCGCGCGTGCCGTGCTCATAGGAGACGGTCCGCAGCTCGCGGGGCCCGCCGACCGGCAGGGAGACCAGGCCGCTGGCGGTGGTCGGCCGGCCGTCGGTGCCGATCGTGCGGTACGTGATGCGGTACGAGGCGGTCGCGTACCGCGCGCCGGGCACGTCGAATCCCTGGCTCTCGACGTAGGCGTCCGTCTTCGTACGGTTCAGCAGGGCGACGGGCACGGCGGAGAGCAACGTGCCGCGGCCGTCCGCGTGGTGAGCGGCCGATCCCGCGGCGGCGGGGCGGCC
This sequence comes from Streptomyces fildesensis, assembly GCF_016107395.1. Classification (GTDB taxonomy): domain Bacteria; phylum Actinomycetota; class Actinomycetes; order Streptomycetales; family Streptomycetaceae; genus Actinacidiphila; species Actinacidiphila fildesensis. The sequence continues at coordinate 53,917 of NZ_JAAIKO010000006.1, read as the reverse complement.
GTCGGCCGCGAGTGCGGCGGCCGGCACACCGGCGACGAGGGCGAGGACGAGCGCGGTGGCCGCGGCCCGGGCGATGTGGGTGCTGCGGGCGGTACGAGCGGATCGGGACATGGGCTTCCCCTGCGGTGAAGGTGCGGTGAGCACTGGGTTTCTGCTCCCCTCAGCCTTCCGTCCCGCGCTACGCCGCTCCATGGCCCCACACACCCGACGGGGGTGGGGCCGGCAACACCCCTGCTCCGGGGGGAATCCGGCGTGCCGGTTACCTGACCGCCACGCTCTGCCGCGCCGGAAGGATCCGCCCTTCCATCATCGCGCCCATTCCCCGCGCCACACACCCGTCCGGATGCTCCGCGATCTGCACCCGTAGCCCGGTGGCGGACCGGAGCAGGGAGTCCAGGCCCGGCATCCGGGAGATGGAGCCGCCGAGCGTGAGTCCGCTGTCCGCGATGTCGACCACCAGGTCCGGCGGGCAGCGCCGCAGGACCATGCTGACCCCGTCGAGGATCGGCCGCAGCGGGCCACGCATCGCGTCCCGCGCCGCGTGGGCGTCGGCCGTCACCGAGCGGGCCAGGCCGCTGACGATGTCCCGGCCGTTCAGCTCGACGTCCGCCTCGGCCGCGGGCGCGGTCCCGCCGATCGCCTCGCGCAGCGACTTCACGGTCTGGAAGGACGGCGCCAGTTCGTGGTGGCCGCGGAAGTACTCCACGACGGCCCGGTCGATGGTGTCGCTTCCCACCGGCACGGTCTCGGCGGCCACCACCGTGCCCATCGAGAGCACCGCCACCTGCGTACTGTCGGCGTTCGCCAGCACGATCATGGCCGCTTCCGGGTACTCCACGGGCAGTCCGCAGCCGACGGCCGCCGCGAGCAGCGAGTCCACCAGCTCGACACGGCGCAGTCCGAGGCCCGCCAGCGTCTCGAGCGCGGTGCGCCGCGCGACCGGCGGGGCGTCGTACGGAAGGCTCAGGGCTGCCCTGAGCACCGGGGTGCGCAGCCTGGCCCGGCGCAGTCTGGACCCCGCCACATGCCGGAGCAGACGCCGCGCCATCTCGACGTCGACCACCATTCCGCCCGCCACCGGCTTGATGACGAGGAGGTGCTCCGGCGCGCGGCCGGTCAGCTGTTCCGCGGTGGTGCCGATCGCGACCACCTCGCCGCGCTCGGTGTCGAACGCGACGACGCTGGGCTCGTCGGCGATCAGGCCGTGGCCCCTGAGGTAGACCCGGGTCCTGTCGGCTCCCAGGTCCACGGCGACGGTGCACCGTCGCAAGCGCTCCAGAACCGGTGCCAGGGTCATCACGCGCTCCCGACCCCGGGGAGTTCCCCGGAAGATATGGACGTGGCCGGCCCGTACGACCGGGTGGTCATGCGAGTTCCTGGCTCGCCGCCCGCACAGCGCTCTCCGGCCGGACCTCCGCCACCTCTTCTTCGACGGCGGGTTCGGTGGCCTCGGCAGATTCGATCATCATGCCCAGACCCAGCACGGTGGAGAGCGCGGGGTCCTTCGTGATGTGCACCGGCATGCCGGTCGCGGTCCCCAGCATGGTGTCGAGACCGGGCAGGACGGCGCTGCCGCCGGTGAGGATGATGCCGCGGTCGGCGATGTCGACCACCAGGTCCGGCGGGCAGCGCCGCAGCACCCGGCCGATACCGCTCACCAGCGCGGACAGCGGATCGCGCATCGCCTCCCGCACCCCGCCGGTCTCCAGGTTCAGGGAGCGGGCGAGTCCGCTGGACACGTCCTTGCCGTGCACCTCGGTGTTCGACTGCGGCTCCGCCACCGCCTCGGACAGCACCTGGTGCAGCGGCAGCAGCCCTTGGTGCGGGAGTATCAGATCGTGGTGGATCCGCAGGTGTTCGAGCACCGCGTCGTCCATGGCGTTCCCCCCGACCGGGAGGACCTCGCCCGCGATGATCCCGCCGAAGGAGAGCACCGCGACCTGGGTCTCGGACGCACCGCAGATCACGATCATGCTGCCTTCGGGCTGTCCGACCGGGATCGCGGAACCCACCGCGGCGGCGAGCGGGGCGTGGACCAGTTCCACCTGCCGGGCGCCCAGGTCCGTCAGCGTCTCGGACAGGATCCGGCGTGCCTGCGGTCCTGCGCCGTACGGGACGGCCGCCGCTATCCGCGGTTTGGACTGACGGAGCCAGGCCCTGCGCGCCTTGTCGCCGAGGAGGTGGCGCAGCATCAGGATGCCCATGTCCACATCGACGACGGTTCCGCCGGAGAACGGACGGACCACGCGCACGTATTCGGCGGTACGGCCGGCCATGCGCTCGGCCAGGCCGCCTATCGCGACAAGGCGCCCGTTACGGATGTCGACGGCCACCAGGCTCGGTTCGTCGACGATCAGTCCGGCGCGCTTGGCATAGACGCGGGTCCGTGCAGCCCCCAGATCGATCGCCAAGGTACAGCGGCGCAGATCGTGCAAGCTGTCGGTCACGGTGGTGCCTCTCGAACGGTGGATCCGGCCGCTCGTGCGGCGGCCTTCCCTTCACCATGAGGGCGGCCCCCGGTGATCGCCCGCTGGAATGCGCCGACTGGGGACACGTCAGGTCGGGGCGTGTCAGGACCGTTCGTCGCGAGCGGACGGCGGCCGGAGGCGCGTCCGGCTGTCCGCACCGGGCAAGCACGCCGACGCCGTCCCCGACGACTCGCCCCGCGCAGACGCCGCGCGTTTCACACGTTCGAGTGAAGACCCCGTACGGAGGATTGCCGCCCGCGGCGACCGGCGAGCGGATGGCTCCCGGTCCGTCAGGTCCGCAGGTAGGAGGCGCCGTTGACGTCCAGGACGGTCCCGGAGGCCCACAGGGCGGCGGGCGACGCGAGCCACAGGGCGGCGGCCGCGATCTCGGCGGGCGCGGCGACCCGGCCGAACGGGCTCTGCGCGCGGATCGCCTCGCCGCCGGCGCCGGCCAGCCGGTGGGCGACCCGGTCGGTCTCGATGAAGCCGGGCGCGACGGACGCCACCGCGATGCCGTGCGGTGCCAGTGCGACGGCCAGGGACTGGCCCAGTGCGTGGACCGCCGCCTTCGTCGCGCCGTAGGCGGGATGGTCCGGCTCACCGCGGAAGGCACCGCGCGAGCCGATGTTGACGATGCGGCCGCCGGTGCCCGCGGCGATCATCCGGTTCGCGGCGAGATGACTGAGGTTGGCCGTGCCGAGCAGGTTGACGGCGACATGCCGCTGCCAGGTGTCGGTCCACTCCTCGTAGCCGGTGGTCGCGGGCGGGTGCGGGGTGTTGACGGCCGCGTTGTTCACCAGGACGTCGATGCCGCCGAGAGCGTCGGCCGCATCGGCCGCCAGCCGGGCCGTGGCCGCCGGGTCCGCGAGATCGGCGCCCAGCAGGACATGGCCGGTGCCCGGCAGCTCCGCCAGGGTCTCCTCGGCCTCCTCACGGCGCGAGCCGTAGTGCACTGCCACCCGGTCGCCGTTGGCCGCGAATGCCTGGGCAAGCGCCCTGCCCAGGCCGCGCGAGGCACCGCTGACCAGTACTCGGCGGCCGGTGGCGGGGAACGGTGGGACATCGGTGGCATCGGGTACCGGGCCGGGCTGGTGCATCGCGCGCTGCTTCCTGGAGGGGTGATCGAACCCCCCAGCGTAGGAGAGCCTCGGCGCCCTACCGGCCCGGCCCCGTATCTGTCGCCCCGGTGGTCAGCCGGCGTTGGCGGCGTGGGTCAGGGTCTCCCAGGCCACGAAGAGGTTGTTCGAGCCCGCGGGACGCTGCTGCTCGGTGAGCCGCTGGGTGTTGGCCATCGCGATGCCGAGCCGGTTGTGCAGCGCGTTGAAGCCGACCTCGGTGACCGGGCCGAGGCCCAGGTTGAGGTGTCCGCCGCACAGCGAGGACGGTACGGCCGCGCCGAGCTGGTACTTGGCCTGGAAGCCCAGCGCCTGGCGCAGTCGCTCACCGACCTCGGGATAGAGGTCCTGGCCCTGGATGCGGGTGGTCTCCGCGATGTGCGAGATCGCCGAGATGCCGTAACCGGTGTGGGTGAAGTCGCGGCAGGTCTCCTGGGTCAGGCCCGCGGTGAACGTGCGCTGGCCCTGCCAGTAGCTGATGATCTCCGCGCTGGTGTCGATGCTGCCGCCGGGCGGTGCCTTGGGGAGGGCGCCGTCGGAGGGCAGGTAGATGTAGGCGGGCACCCGGCCGCGGAACTTGGCTATGGCCTTGTCGTAGCTGGCGCGGTCCTCCAGGAAGACCGAGATGCCGACGGCCGCCTCCATCATGCTCAGTTCCCAGTTCCCGTTGCTCTGGGAGCCGTTGATGACCTTCGGAAGGTAGACGTTGCGCAGCATGGTCGCGAAGCGGGTGACACCGGCCGAGGACCAGCCGGCCCCGGTGTAGCGGATGATCTCGGCGGCGCGGGGCCAGGTCGAGCCGGCCCAGCCGGTCTGCAGCGGTGCGTTGCTGTTGGTGTGGTTGGTGATGACCGCGGACCAGGCGTCCATGAGCTGGACGGCCTTGTCGGCGTAGCGGTGGTCCTGGCCGATGTACCAGGCCAGCGCGTCGGTGTACGCGGCGATGGCGTCCTCGCGCTCATCCGTACAGCCGTAGTTGGGGTTGGAGTACGAGCCGCATTCGACGACGGAGCGCGGCTTCGGGGTGCGCGACAGGGATGCGTACGGGCTCGCGAGCATCTTGTCGTAGGCGGCCTTCCAGGGCTGGGCACCCGCCCGGACCTGGGCACGGACGAAGTCGAGCTGACCGCGGCTCACCAGCACACCGGGATGGGCGAACGTGGCGGGGGCGCCGGCGACCGCAGGGCTCTTCGGTGCGGCGGCGACGGTTCGGCTCTGCGGTGCGGCGGATGCCGTCCTGGCGGCGAGGGCAGGGCCCGCGACCAGGCCTGCCGAGAGCAGGCCCGCGACGGCGGCGAAGGCGATGACCAGGGTTCTCCGCCTGCGTGGGGGGCGCGGAGTGGTTCCGGTGCGCATGGGGGGTGCCTTCCGGTGGGGGGTGGCGTCAACTCCCCGAGATTCACACCTGTGAACTATGTGCATTGGTATGAACCATCGTGGTGAGAGGCGAAGTTAGAAGAAACCCGTGAACACGTCAAGGATTCGCGTCGACCCGGCCTTCGATTGGCCGGGTTTCGGGCGAAGGATTCCCTTTGACCCGCGGAACGGCGTTCAGAAGATGGAATCGGGGCTCCCGAGGCCCGCCCGGCACCCCGCGAGTGGTGCTCTGCGAGTCGCGCTCCGCCCGTAAGCCTGTTCCCCTGGTAGGACGGATCCGCCCGCTCCCGCGGCGGGCATGTGGAGAGGGCGAGCATGCACACCAGTGAACTGACCCCCGCGATCCTCGAAGGTCTGCGCCGGCCGCGGCCCTATCCGGCGGTCTCGCTGCTGATGCCCACCCACCGGCACCGGCCGGACAACGCCCAGGACCCCATCCGGCTGCGCAACCTGCTCGAGGAAGCGCGCAAGCGCCTCACGGACGACCCGCAGGTCTCGCGCGCGGACCGGCTCGACCTGGAGGGGCAGCTGGACCTGGTGGCTCAGGACGTCGACTTCCTGCACGCGGAGGACGGGCTGCTGGTCCTGCTCGCCCCCGGGGAACGGCACATCTGGCAACTGTCCTCCCCCGTGGAGATCCAGGAACGCCTCGTCTTCGCCAACACCTTCCTCACCCGCAACCTCGTCGCCGCGCGGCTGTACGCCCGCCCGTACTGGGTGCTCGTGGTGTCCGAGGAGGCGACGCTGCTCTGGGAGGGATCCGGCGAACGGCTGGTGCCCGTCGAGCGCCACGGCTTCCCGCTGAAGCCCGGGATCCCGGACCCGGAGGACGCCGTCCCCGGGCCGAACATCGGCTCCGTCCCCGGCCACCAGCGCGAAGAGCGGATGCGCCAGTACCTGCGGTCCGTCGACGCCGCCCTGGACAAGGCACTGAACCAGGAGCGCCGGCCGGTCTTCCTGGTCGGTACGGCCAGCACCGTCACCCTCCTGGCGGAGCTGTCCCAGCACCCGCAGGATCTGGTGGGCCGCCTCGACCGCGCCGGGCTCGACAAGGCGCCCGCGCACGAGCTCTCGGAACGGCTGCGGCCGGTGTTCGAGGAGTACACGGCCAAGCGGAACGCCGATGGGCTGGAGGAGCTCGACTCCGCGCGCGGCCGGCGCCGCTTCGCCGGCGGCCTCGACGAGGCCTGGCGGGCGGTCACCGAGGGCCGCGGATCGCTGCTGCTGGTCGAGGAGCACTTCCAGGCCGCGGCCCGCATCCAGGACGGCCACCTGGTGCCGGTCGAGGGCGGCACGGCGGCCGACGGCGTCGAGGAGGACGTCGTCGACCAGCTCATCGAGGCCGCCCTGGACAAGGAGACCGAGGTCCGCTTCGTCCCGGACGACTCGCTCAGCGACGACGGCCGGGTCGCCCTCGTCCTGCGCTACTGACCGTCCGGTGCCCGCACGGGTGACCGCGCGGCACTGGTGGGCCGATCGCCCGCCCGCCGCCGGAGGGGCCGCGATGGCGACCGCGATCATCTCGGTCGGCCTGCGGCTGACCGGGTACGACGCGGCCTCCGCGGTCTTCCTCGTGGTGGCGGTCGCGGCGTGGCTGCTGCTCGCGGTGCTCTTCGCCGACCGGCTGCTGCTGGACCGCGGCACCTGGAAGGCACAGGCCGGGACCCCGGCCGCGCTCACCTCGATCGCCGCGACGACTGTGCTGGGCACCCGGCTGTCGCTCCAGGGCCGCCAGGGCGTGGCGGCGGCCCTGCTGATCGTGGCCGCCGGGCTGTGGCCGGTGCTGCTGCCGTCCGTCGTCCGGCACTGGAAGCCCGGGTTGCCGGGGGCGGGCTTCCTCGTCTGCGTCGCCACCGAGGGCCTGGCCGTACTGGCCGGGAGCCTCGCTCTCGCCGAGCGGCAGACCTGGCTGATGTGGGCGGCGCTGGTGTGTTTCGTGCTGGGCCTGCTGCTCTACGCCGCTGTGCTGCCGCGCTTCGACGTCCGCCAGCTGCGGACCGGCAGCGGCGATCAGTGGGTGGCCGGCGGCGCGCTGGCCATCTCCGCGCTCGCCGGCTCCGAACTCGTCACCGCGTCGGCCGCGAACGGACCCCTGCGCTGGGCCCCTTCGGCGCACGGAACACTGCGCGTGGTCACCGTCGTGCTGCTGGTGCTGGACCTGTGCTGGTTCGCCGTGCTGCTGGTGTGCGAGGTGCGGTGGCCGCGCCCGCACTACGACGTCCGCCGCTGGTCGACGGTCTTCCCGTTCGGGATGACGGCGGTGGCCTGCCTCGCCGTCGCCGCGGCGGCGGACGTCCCGGCGGCGGAGACCGCCGGGCGCGCGCTGCTGTGGCCGACCCTCGCGCTGTGGGTCCTCGCCCTCGCGGGTGCGGTCCGCTCGGCGCGGGCCGGCCAGGGGCCGCCTCCCTAGAACTCCGGGTCGGGCTCCCCCGCCGGATCCTCCGCGTCCTCCGGCTCCGGCAGGTCGCCGAACCCCTCCGGCTCGTCCGCCGCTTCCGGCTCGCGCTCGGTGCCGGAGAGCGTGTCCAGGATCTGCTGCCCGTACTTCGCCAGCTTGTTCTCGCCGACGCCGCTGATCGTGCCGAGCGCCGCCAGGTCCGCGGGAGCGGCCGTGGCGATCTCGCGCAGGGTCGCGTCGTGGAAGATCACATACGCGGGGACGCCCTGCTCCTTCGCGCTGGCGGCACGCCAGGCGCGCAGCTTCTCGAACACCGGCAACAGTGCCTCGGGCAGGTCGACGGGAGCGGCCCGGCGGGACTTGGCCGACTTCTCCGCACGGGCGGCCTTCTCCGGCTCCCGTCGCAGCAGCACCTCGCGCTTGCGGCCCAGCACCTCGGCGCTCGCGTCGGTGAGCACCAGCGTGCCGTAGTCACCCTCGACGGCGAGCAGCCCCTGGGCCAGCAGCTGGCGGACGACACCGCGCCAGCCGGACACCCCGAGCTCGGTGCCGATCCCGAACACCGACAGTGTGTCGTGGTCGAACTGGATGACCTTGGCCGTCTTCTTGCCGAGCAGGATGTCGATGATCTGGCCGGCGCCGAACTTCTGGTGGCGCTCGCGCTCCAGCCGCAGCACGGTCGAGAGCAGCTTCTGCGCGGGGATGGTGCCGTCCCACGACTCCGGCGGGGTCAGACAGGTGTCGCAGTTCCCGCACGCGGTGCTCTGCTGGCCGAAGTAGGCCAGCAGCCGCACCCGGCGGCACTCCACGGTCTCGCACAGCGCCAGCATGGCTTCGAGGTGCGTGCCCAGCCGACGGCGGTGGGCCTCGTCGCCCTCGGACGTCTCGATCATCTTGCGCTGCTGCACGACGTCCTGGAGGCCGTACGCGAGCCAGGCCGTGGACGGCAGGCCGTCACGCCCGGCCCTGCCGGTCTCCTGGTAGTAGCCCTCGACGGACTTGGGCAGGTCCAGGTGGGCGACGAAGCGCACGTCCGGTTTGTCGATGCCCATGCCGAACGCGATGGTCGCGACGACCACCACCCCGTCCTCGCGCAGGAACCGCGACTGGTTCGCCGCCCGGACCCGCGAGTCGAGACCGGCGTGGTACGGCACCGCGTCGATGCCCTTGCCCACCAGGAACTCGGCGGTCTTCTCCACCGAGGCACGCGAGAGGCAGTAGACGACGCCCGCGTCACCGGGGTGCTCGGTGCGCAGCAGTTCCAGCAGCTGCTTCTTCGGGTCGTCCTTCGGGGCGATCCGGTACTGGATGTTCGGGCGGTCGAAGCTCGCCACGAAGTGCCGGGCGTCCTTGAGGTTCAGCCGGGACGCGATCTCGCCGTGGGTGGCCTCGGTGGCCGTCGCGGTCAGCGCGATGCGGGGCACCTTGGGCCAGCGCTCGTGCAGCGCCGACAGCATGAGGTAGTCGGGCCGGAAGTCGTGGCCCCACTGGGCGACGCAGTGCGCCTCGTCGATCGCGAACAGCGAGATCGTGCCGCGGTCCAGCAGCCGCAGCGTCGCCTCGGAGCGCAGCCGCTCGGGCGCCAGGTAGAGCAGGTCCAGCTCGCCGGAGAGGAAGGCCGCCTCGACCGACCGGCGCTCGTCCATGTCCTGCGTGGAGTTCAGGAATCCGGCCCGCACACCGAGCGCGGTGAGCGCGTCGACCTGGTCCTGCATAAGGGCGATCAGCGGCGAGATGACCACACCGACGCCGTCCCTGACCAGGGCGGGGATCTGGTAGCAGAGCGATTTGCCGCCGCCGGTCGGCATGAGGACGAGGGCGTCACCGCCCGCGACCACATGATCGATGATCTCCTGTTGCGCCCCTCTGAACGACCCGTAGCCGAACACACGGTGCAGGACGCGCAGCGCGTCGCTCGTCTCGGACGTCTCGTCGAGGGCAGCAGCAGTCATCCGGGCAGTCTACGAGGAGCACGGTGCCCGCCATGACACGATTCCCCGTCCCGGCCGGGTCCGGCCGGGACGGGGACCGTTCGGTGTCAGCGCAGCCGCGCCGCCGCCGGGAGCCCGTCGAACGCCGGGCGCGGGACGGCCGGCGCGCGCAGCCCGCGGGCCTGCGGGGTCACCGCCGCGGTGGAGGTGCGCAGAGCGCCGTAGCCGCCGACGAGCGGCAGGTTCACACCCGAACGGGCCAGGTCGACGGTGATCTTCGGGGTGGTGTCGGCGGGCAGGATCAGCCCGCCGTCGGTACCCGCGACGATGACGGCGAGGCGGTGGCCGGCCGGGATCACATGGTCGGTGGCGGCCAGCTTCAGAGTGATCGTGTACGGCTTGCCCGGGGTCAGCGGCACTCCGTGGTCGAGGGACGCGTAGTGGCCGAGGTCGGCCCAGCCCCGGCTGAACACGGTGTGGTCGACGGTGGTGGTGTCCGCCGCCGTGTCGAGGAAGCACGAGCTGTCACCGGCCGTGCTGTCACCGAAGCAGGAACGGGTGGCCAGGGTCTTGATGCCCTCGCCCGCCCCCAGATAGTTCCGGATGGTCGCCGGGCCGAGGTCGACCAGCACCGCCGACAGGTGCGCGCTGGTGGTGGAGGACGTCGCGGTGACGGTGACCGTGCCGTTGCCGGACAGCCGCAGGTCCTTGGTGAGGACCCCGGTGGTGAACGCCGTCCTGGCGGGGTTGGCGGCGTCGGGCTGGGCGGCCCAGTCCTCCTCCCACAGCGCCGGGTCGTCGGTGAACGACGCGGTGCTGCCGTGGGCGGCGGGCTTCGTGCCGAGGGTGCCGACGCCGGGCGTGGTGCCGGCGCGCAGGTTCAGCCGGGTGCCGGTGGTCGCGGCCGGCGGCCAGACACGGTCGGTGGTCCAGTGGTCGGGGGTGCGCTCGATGTCGGCCATCGGCTCGCGCTCGATGCCGTTGCGCACGCCCAGCAGGTAGTGGTCGAACCAGCGCTGCAGGGTCGGCACCCAGGTGGTGCGGCGGGTGTCGAACGGGTCGACGTGTCCGGTCTGCGACAGCCAGACCTTGCGCTCGACGCCGTTGGCGGCGATGGCGTCCCACCACTGACCGAAGTTCTTCGTGCGGACGTTGAGGTCCTGCATGCCCTGGACGGCGAAGACGCTGGCGCGCACGTTGTCCGCGTCCTTGACGTAGTCGCGCTCGGTCCAGAACGGGGTCCAGTCACCGGTGCGCGGCGAACCGGCGATGATCTTCTGCTGCTGGGCGGCGCAGTGGGCCTGGGCGTCCGGGCTCTCGACGGCGTCCGACAGCCACTCGGGGCCGTCCTGGAGCGGCGCGCCCTGGTGGAAGTAGTAGTCGTACCAGGAGCTGATCGCGCTGATCGGCACGATGGTCCTCAGACCGGCGACCCCCGTGGCGGCGACGCCGTTGGCGATGGTGCCGTCCCAGCTCTTGCCGATCATCCCGACGGCGCCGGTGGTCCAGCTCGCCTTGACGGACTGGCCGCCGGCACGGGCGCTGTAGCCCTTGGCGCGGCCGTTCAGCCAGTCGACGACGGCCTTGGCGGACTGGATGTCGGACCGGCCGCCGACGTCGACACAGCCGTCGGAGCGGTTGGTGCCCGCCAGGTCGACCAGGACGGCGGCGTAGCCGCGCGGTACGAAGTAGTTGTCGTAGAAGAGCGGCGCCTGGACGATGTGGCCGTTGGCGTCGTACGTCTTCAGCTGACCCTCGTTGCCGCGTCCGCAGCAGGAGTAGTAGGGGCTGGCATCCATGATCACCGGGATCTTCCGGCCGGCCTTGGCGGGTTCACTGGGCCGGACGATGTCGACGGCGACGCGGTCGGCCTTGCCGTCCGCGTCGCCGTCGAGTCCGGTGTCCACCCATACCGATTCGCGGATGGCGTCGGCATAGGAGTAGTCGGGTTGGCTCAGTCCTTGCCGTACCGTCCCCGCGTCCCGGGTGTTCGCGTGTGCGGCGGTCGGTGCGGTGAGTACGGCGGCCAGGGCGGCGAGTACTGCCACCACGGCGGATATCCAATGGGTGCGGGTTCCCCGCGCATGTATGAGCACGGGCGGACCGTAGCGGTTGTACCCGCCATGACAGAAGGGGGATACGAGACAACTTCTGGTTCAGCCGGGGCGGTTGTGCCCGGCCCGGTCGTGCGGCACCGGACAGCCGCCCGGCCCGAAGGTGCCCAGTTCCGCGATGTCGAAGCCGTTCCGGTATCCCTTGATCTCCGGGTTCTGGCGGGCGTAGTGCGGAGTGCGGCGCGGCGGCAGCAGCCGGACCGCGCGGGCCCGCAGCCGCAGCGCTCCGCGCACCGCGGCCCGGCCCGCCGGGGACGGCGCCGGGTAGCGGAAGGCGCGCAGCAGCGAGTCGTCGAGCAGCGCGCGGGCACCGGCACGGGCCAGCGGGGCGAGCGGGGCCGGGTACCAGGACGCCATCAGGTCCAGGGTCGCGTCGGAAACCTTGCGGCCGCCCTCGTCCCAGCCGAAGTGCGCCACCTCGTAGGCGTCGAGGAGCGACTCGAACTCCTCGAAGGTCCGCGGGAGTTCCGTGATGCCCAGGTGTGCGCCGAGGGTGCGGTAGTACGCGGCCGTGGCGCGCAGCTCGTGCGGCGACAGCCGCCGCCAGCCGTACACGTCGAGCCAGCGCTTCGGCATGACGACGAACGTGCACAGCACGTACCGCAGATCGTCGTTGCTGATGTCGTAGCGCCCGTGCATCTGGTTGATGCGGCGGATCGCGGTGCGGCCGCTCCCGCTCGCGAAGCCGTGCTCGACGACGGCGTCGAGCAGCAGCGCGGTGTCGTCGTAGCGCTTCTGCGAACGGTCCGTCAGCTCCGCGGTCTCCGCGAGCAGCCGCCCGATGCTGGGGACGGCGTAGGTGCGGTAGAGGGCGAGCTCAAGGGCCCGTGCGAAGTCCCAGGGGAATTCGAGGGTCGCGCTGATCCGGTAGATCCGCAGGAAGTCCCGCTCAGGATCGAGCCGGCGGATCTCGCGTAAGTGGTCGTAGCGTCCCACGGCATACCCCCTGGTTCCCGGCACCGGCGGTAACCCACTCTACGGCCGGCGCGCCCGCGCCGGCCGTAGAAAGTGACGACGGGTCAGCGGCCGCCCTTTCCCTGGTCCAGGCCCGCGCGGCGCAGCGCGTCGGCCATGGCGCCGCCGGGCGCCGGAGCCGCGGAACCGCCGCCGCGCCGGTCACCGCGGTCGTCGCGGGCGCCCCGGCCGCCGCCCTGGCCGCCCCGGGCCTGGCCTCCCCGGGCCTGACGGGGCGGGCCGCCCCGGCGCTCGCCGCCACCGCCGCCGCCCTGACGCTGGTCGTCCCGCGGACCGCGCGGCGTGGCCTCGTCCTCCAGCCGCAGCGTCAGCGAGATGCGCTTGCGGGGGATGTCGACCTCGAGGACCTTCACCCGCACGATGTCACCGGGCTTGACGACCTCGCGCGGGTCCGAGACGAACTTCTGGGACATCGCCGAGACGTGCACCAGGCCGTCCTGGTGAACGCCGACGTCGACGAAGGCACCGAAGGCGGCGACGTTGGTGACCACGCCCTCCAGCAGCATGCCGGGCTGCAGGTCCTTCATCTCCTCGACGCCGTCCTTGAAGGTGGCGGTCTTGAAGGCGGGTCGCGGGTCGCGGCCGGGCTTCTCCAGCTCGGCGAGGATGTCGGTGACGGTCGGCAGCCCGAAGGAGTCGTCGACGAAGTCCTGCGGCTTCAGGGCCCGGAGCACGGTGCCGTTGCCGATCAGCGACGGGATGTCCGTCTTGGCCGTGGCGCTGATCCTGCGCACCACCGGGTACGCCTCGGGGTGCACGCTGGAGGAGTCCAACGGGTCGTCGCCGCCGGGGATCCGCAGGAAGCCCGCGCACTGCTCGTACGCCTTCGGGCCGAGCCGGGCGACGTCCTTGAGCGCCTTGCGGGACCGGAAGGGCCCGTTGGCGTCACGGTGGGCGACGATGTTGCCCGCCAGGCCCTCGGTGATGCCCGAGACCCGACGCAACAGCGGCGCGGAGGCGGTGTTGACGTCGACGCCGACACCGTTCACACAGTCCTCGACGACCGCGTCCAGCGAGCGCGACAGCTTCAGCTCGGACAGGTCGTGCTGGTACTGGCCGACACCGATCGACTTGGGATCGATCTTGACGAGTTCGGCCAGCGGGTCCTGCAGGCGCCGGGCGATGGAGACTGCGCCGCGGATGGAGACGTCCAGCTCCGGGAGTTCCGCGGAGGCGTAGGCGGACGCGGAGTAGACCGAGGCGCCGGCCTCGGAGACCACGGCCTTGGTCAGCTTCAGGTCCGGGTGCAGCCGGATCAGGTCGGCGGCGAGCTTGTCGGTCTCGCGTGACGCCGTGCCGTTGCCGATCGCGATCAGGTCCACGGAGTGCTCGCGGGCGAGCTGGGCGAGGGTGGCGACCGACTCGTCCCACTTGTTGCGCGGCACATGCGGGTAGATCGTCTCGAAGGCGGTGACCTTGCCGGTGGCGTCGACGACGGCGACCTTCACACCGGTGCGGAACCCGGGGTCGAGGCCCATGGTGGCGCGGGTGCCGGCAGGTGCGGCGAGCAGCAGGTCGCGCAGGTTGGAGGCGAAGACCCGGACCGCCTCGTCCTCGGCGCCCTGGCGCAGCTGTCCGCGCAGGTCGATGCCGAGCCGGACCAGGAAGCGGGTGCGCCAGGCCCAGCGCACGGTGTCCGCCAGCCAGCGGTCGGCCGGCCGTCCCCGGTCGGCGATGCCGAAGTGGTGCGAGATGCTGCGCTCGTAGCTGCTGGGGCCCTCGCTGGGCTCCTCGGGCTCCAGGGTGAGGTCGAGGACGTCCTCCTTCTCGCCTCGCAGCATGGCCAGCACGCGGTGCGAGGGGAGCTTGGCGAACGGCTCGGTGAAGTCGAAGTAGTCGGAGAACTTGGCGCCGGCCTCCTCCCGTCCCTCGCGCACCTTCGCCACTAGGCGGCCCCTGGACCACATCCGGGTGCGCAGTTCGCCGACCAGGTCGGCGTCCTCGGAGAACCGCTCGGTGAGGATGGAGCGGGCCCCTTCCAGCGCGGCGGCCGCGTCCTCGACGCCCTTTTCCGCGTCGGCGTAACCGGCGGCCACCGTCTGCGGGTCGAGCCCCGGGTCGGCCAGCAGCGCGTCCGCCAGCGGCTCCAGACCGGCCTCACGGGCGATCTGCGCCTTGGTGCGCCGCTTGGACTTGAAGGGCAGGTAGATGTCCTCCAGCCGCGCCTTGGAGTCGGCGGCCAGGATCTGCGCCTTCAGCGCGTCGTCCAGCTTGCCCTGCGACTCCACGGACTCCAGGATCGCGGCCCGCCGCTCGTCCAGCTCCCGCAGGTAGCGCAGCCGCTCCTCCAGGGTGCGCAGCTGCGCGTCGTCGAGGGTGCCGGTGGCTTCCTTGCGGTAGCGGGCGATGAACGGCACGGTGGCGCCGCCGTCGAGCAGATCGACGGCCGCCTGCACCTGTGCCTGCCGTACCCCGAGTTCCTCGGCGATCCTGCGCTCGACCGACGGCCCGACCGACCCTGCAACAGACATCGTCACGATGCTGAACCTGCTCTCTCCGCTGGACTTCTGCGTGCATTATGCCCGCGCGGGCCGGGACGGCGCGGACGGCCCGCAGCCGTACCGCGCCCCCGGCGGAGTCAGACCAGCGTCTTCTCGAACCAGTGGTCGGCGTACTGGCTGTCGTTGTAGGCGGGGATCTCGCGGTATCCGTGCTTGGCGTACAGCGCGCGGGCCTCCACCAGGTCCTTGCGGGTGTCGAGCCGCAGCACGGCCACGCCCAGGATGTCGCGCGCGGCGAGTTCCGCGGCGGCGATCAGTCGGCTCGCGACGCCCTGGCCCCGGGCTTCGGAGCGAACGAACATCCGGGTCAGTTCACCGGTGTCCCGGTCCAGCACCCGCACGCCCAGGCATCCCATCGGCACGCCGTCACGGCGTACGACCAGAAAGTGACCGGTGGGAACGACCAAGTCGTCGCTGAGCTCGTCCAGCAGGACCTGGTCCACCTCCGCGTCGGTCGCCGGCCGGTCGTAGTACCGGGCGACCAGTTCGACGTAGTACTGCCGCAGCAGCGCGGATGCCTCGGGATGCCCCGGCGCCAGGGGGACGGTCTCCCACCGGGCAGCGTGGTCTGTTGTTGCCGTCACGCAGCCCATACTTGCAGGACCGTGCGGGGGTTAGCCCCCGAATATCCGGGGGCTTGGCACCCCAGCGGTTGGGGTGATGCCGTCATGGCTGCTCCGGGCCGCTGATCCGTAGGTTCGACATACGGATTCCGCACGCCAGCATCGAGGAGCACCCATGCCCCCCGTCAGCATTCTCGCAGCCCCTGTCACCGACGCCGCCGACGGCGCCGACTGTCCGGCGGGCAGCGACTTCGCCCCCTTGCTGCGGGTCGTCAAGGAGCACGGGCTCTTCAAACGCAGGCCCGGGTACTACGCCGCCGCGATCGCCCTGAACCTGGTCGCGCTGGGCGCGATATGGAGCGGGGTGCTGCTGCTCGGCGGCTCCTGGCTGGTGCTGCTCCTCGCCCTGCCGGCCGCGGTCTTCGGTGCCCGTACGGCCTTCTTCGGCCATGACGCCGGACATCAGCAGATCGCCCGCAGCCGGGACCGCAACCGGCTCATCGGCCTGGTGCACGCGAATCTGCTGCTCGGTATGAGCTACGGCTGGTGGAACGACAAGCACAACCGGCACCACGCCAACCCCAACCACATCGAGAAGGACCCGGACGTCGAGGTGGGCGCACTGGTCTGGACGCGGGCCCAGGCCGTCGAACGGCAGGGCTTCGCACGCTTCCTCACCCGGCACCAGGCACGGCTGTTCTTCCCGATGCTGCTGCTGGAGGGCATCGCGCTGAAGGTGTCCAGCTTCCAGAGCCTCAAGAGCCGCCCCGCACGCGAGCGCGGCGTCGAGGGCGCCCTGCTGTCCACCCATCTCCTCGGCTACATCTCCCTGTTGCTGATCGCGATGCCGGTCGGCCAGGCCATCGCCTTCGCGCTGCTGCACCACGCGCTGTTCGGTCTGCACCTGGGCTCCGCCTTCGCCCCGAACCACAAGGGCATGGAGATGCCGGAGCCGGGGTCGCGCTGGGGCCATCTGCGCCGTCAGGTCCTCACCTCGCGCAACGTACGCGGCGGGCTGGTCACCGACTGGTTCCTCGGCGGGCTCAACTACCAGATAGAGCACCACCTCTTCCCGAACATGCCCCGCCCGCATCTGCGCCTCACCCAGCCGCTGGTCCGCGAGCACTGCGACCGGCTGGACGTCCGCTACACCGAGACCGGGCTGCTCGACTCGTACGCCCAGGCGCTCAGCCACATGCACGAGGTCGGCGCCCCGCTGCGCGAAGCGGCCCCCACCTCTTAGGGCGAACGCCTGCTGCTCCTAAGGCGTTCCGGGGCGGCCGTCGCCGTACAGCCAGACGGCGAACAGGCCGCTGAGGTCCTTGCCGGACTGCTTTTCGCACCAGGCCGTGAACTCGGCGGAGTCGACGTTCCCGCCCCGGTGCCCGGTGGCCCAGCCGCGCAGGATGGCGAAGAACCGCTCGTCCCCGACGGCCTGCCGCACCTTGTGCAGGACCATCGCGCCGCGTCCGTAGACCGGGGCGTCGGAGACGTTCTCCGGCTTGCCGGGGTCGGCCGGCGGGAACGCCCACTGGGCGTCGTCCCGGTAGGTGGCGTCGAAGTGCTTCTGAACGCTGTCACCGCCGTGCTGTTCGTCCCACAGCCACTCGGTGTAGGTGGCGAAGCCCTCGTTGAGCCACATGTCCTGCCAGGTGCGGGGGGTGACGGAGTCGCCGAACCACTGGTGCGCCAGTTCGTGCACCAGGGTCGGCTCGTCCAGGGTGGTGCCCTTCCGGTCGCCGGGGAACACCGGTTTCGTCTGGGTCTCCAGGGCGTAGCCGACGGTGTCGCCGTCGACACGGTCCACGATGGCGCCGGTGGACGAGAAGGGGTACGGGCCGAACAGCCCGCTCTCCCAGTCGACGATCTGCGGGATCCTGCGGAGCACACCGGACCGCTCCTCGCCCGCCTCGCGGGGGTCGACGGCGACGTAGACCGGCAGTCCCGAGGCTGTGGCCGACCGGGTCACCTGGAACTTCCCGATGGCGACGGTCGCCAGATAGCTCGCCATCGGCTCGGCGCTGTGCCACCGGAACGTGGACCGGCCGCCCGTGGTGCGGGTCTCGGTCAACTCCCCGTTGGACACCGCGGTCAGGCCTTCGGGCACGGTCACCGTGATGTCGTAGGCGGCCTTGTCCGAGGGGTGGTTGTTGCCCGGGAACCAGGCCATCGAGCCGACCGGTTCGCCCAGGCCGACGGCGCCGTCGTCCGTACGGACCCACCCTTCGTGCGAGCCGTCGGCGTCCTTGATGGTGCCGGGGACCCCGGAGTACTCGACGACGGTGGTGAACTCCGCCCCCGAACCGATGGCGTGGGCCGGCCGTACGGTCAGTTCGGCCCCGGCGCGGGAGCTCACGGCCCCGGCCCCGTCGACGGTGACCTTGCCGACCTCCAGGCCCGACAGGTCGAGGTTGAAGGTCGGCAGACCCCGCGTGGCACGCGCGGTGATCCGCGCGGTGCCGCGCAGCACCCGGGTCGCGGGGTCGTAGTCCAGGTCGAGGCCGTAGTGCGAGACGTCGTACCCGCCGTTGCCCGCCAGCGGGAACAGCGGGTCGCCGACTCCGGAGGAGCTGTCCGCGGACGGCGGTGACGCGGAGGGGCGCCCTGCGGCGCACGCGGTCACGAGGAGCAGCCCGGAGAGCGCCGCGCGCAGGAGTCGGTGGTGCACAGGTCCTACCCCTCGTACAGGGAATCGATCTCCTCAGCGTACGTACTGCGGATCACCCGGCGCTTCAGCTTCAGCGAGGGGGTGAGCTCTCCGGTGGCCGGCCCCCACTCATCGGTGAGCAGGTGGTAGCGCTTGATCTGCTCGGGCCGGCTCAACCGGGCGTTGGCGGTGGCGACCGCGCGGGCGATCTCGGCGCGCAGCGCCTCCGGGCCCTCCCGGTCGGCCCAGGCGGGAGCCAGCTCGGGGTCGAGGACGAGCAGGGCGACGAGGTAGGGGCGGCCGTCGCCGTGCACCAGGGCCTGGCCGATCAGCGGGTGCTCCTTCAGGGCGTTCTCGACGGCGGCAGGGGCCACGTTCTTGCCCGAGGAGAGCACGATGATCTCCTTCTTGCGGTCGGTGATCCACAGATAGCCGTCCTCGTCGATCCGGCCGACGTCCCCGGTGGGGAACCACCCGTCGGCGTCGGTGGCGGGGAGCACCGTGCCGTCCGGCCGCAGATAGCCGGCGCAGACGATCGGCCCGCGCACGAGGATCTCGCCGTCCTCCGCGGTCCGTACCTCCACTCCGTCCAGCGGGCGTCCGACGGAGCCGAAGCGGAAGCCGCCGGGGCTGTTGGTGGTGGCAACGCCGGTCGTCTCCGTCAGGCCCCACGCGTCGACGATGACCAGGCCGAAGCCGGCCCAGAACTCCAGGATGTCGACGGGCATCGGCGCGGCGGCGCTCGCCGTCCAGGTCAGCCGCTCGAAGCCGGCCAGGGCCAGCACCGGGTCGAGCACCGCGGCCTTCGCCTCGGCGTAGGCCGCGGCCAGGGCCGGTGCGGGCTCCTCGCCGCGCTCGCGGCACTTCACCACGGCCCGCGCGGTCTCCGCGGCCGCCCCGACGGCCGCACGCCGCTCCTCGGGCAGCAGGCCGAGGGCGGCCCGTACCGAGGAGGTGAGCTTCTCCCAGACCCGGGGCACGCCGAAGAACTGCACGGGGCGCAGTTCCCTGGCGGTCGCCGCGACGGCCTGCGGATCGGCGCAGAGGTGGACGTGCCCGGCCCGGAAGACCGGCAGATAGATTCCGAGCATGCGCTCGGCTATGTGGGCGAACGGCAGATAGCAGATGCTCGCGGCGTGGCCGGGGAAGTCCGCGACGCGGTCCAGCGCGATGCCGTTGAGCAGCACATTGCGGTGCGAGATCACGACGCCCTTGGGGTCGCCGGTGGTCCCGGAGGTGTAGACGACGGTGAGCGGGTCGGCCGGGTCCACCGCGCGCCAGCCCTTCTCGAAGGCGTCGGCGTCGTACAGCCGGACGCCCTGCGCGGCGATCGAGGAGTACGCGACGTGCGGCCCCGCCTCGCCGGGTTCCACCACGACGATCCGCCGCAGCCGGGTCTGCGGGTCGTCGAGGAGCGGCTCCCACCGGGCGCCCTCGCGCGCCGATTCCACGACCACGAGCCGGGCCCTGCTGTGACGGGCGATATGGCCGATCTGTTCGGGCGCGGCGGTGCCGTAGACGGAGACCGGCACGGCGCCCAGGTGGACGAGGGCGAGGTCGGAGAGCCAGTGCTCGGGGCGGTTGCCCATCATCAGCAGGACGTGCTCGCCCCGCTCCACGCCGATCGCGGCGTAGCCGGAGGCGAGGACGGCCACCTTGCGGCGGACATCCGACCACGTGAGGGTGGTCCAGCCGGATCCGTCGGCGGTGCGCCAGGACAGCGCGGGGAGATCCCCGTGGTCCTCGGCATTGCGCAGCAGCAGCGCGGGGAGAGTGAGCTCGGACGGTTCGGCGGGGAGTCGCAGGATCGTGGGCATGACGGCCTCCTGGCCGGCCTGGCGGCCGGTCTCCTGGAACCTGGTGGAGTACGGGAACCGCAAGCTTTCACACCATCGCTGAGACAGCAATACTGTTGAGCACGATCCGCCGCATCGACCGGGGCGGCACCGGGGTACCGACGGAAGCGAGGCGCAGCGCATGGCGCAGTCCCTGATCCAGCCGGCCGGCCTCACCGTCGACGAGCTGGCGGCGCGGGCCGGAGTCACCGTCCGTACGCTTCGTTTCTACAGCAGCAAGGGCTTGCTCCCGCCGCCCGTGCTGGGTCCGCGACGGGTGGGGCTCTACGGGCCCGAGCACCTGGCGCGGCTGTCGCTGATCGAGGAACTGCAGCACCAGGGGCTGACGTTGGCGGCGATCGAGCGCTACCTCCTCCAGCTGCCGGCCGACATCACCGCGGAGGATCTGGCGATGCACCGGGCGCTGGTCGCCGCCTGGGTGCCGGACTCCGCCGAGGAGACGCCGCGCGCGCAGCTGGAGCGGCGGGCGGGCCGGGCGCTGACCGACCACGATGTGGACCGGCTGTCGGCGATGGGTGTGCTCGACCGCACCGACCGCCCCGAGGTCTTCCTGGTCAATCCGGCGATGCTGCACCTGGGGGTGCGGCTGCTGGACGTGCCGATCCCGCTGGAGACGGTGCTCGCCACCCGCGAGATCGTGCTGAAGCACACCCGGGCCGTCGCCCATGAGCTGCAGAAGCTCTTCCGCGAGCAGGTCTGGCAGCCGTATCTGGACGGTGACCCGAGCCCGGAGGAGACCGCCCGGATGCGCTCGCTCACCGAGTACATCCAGCCGGCCCTGGTCCAGGCCCTGGTGACCGCCTTCCAACGGTCGCTGGCGGAGGAGCTGCGGGCTTCGGCCTCGTCCGGCAGGGACTGAGACCGAAGCCCGTACGCCAAGGGCGGGGAAAGCCTCAGCTGTCCGTGAAGGTCTCGCCCTTCTCCGCCTTCGCGACCAGCAGCGCGGGTGGGGTGAAGCGCTCGCCGTACGCCGCCGTCAGCTCACCGGCGCGGGCCACGAAGCCGGGCAGTCCGCCCTCGTAGCCGTTGATGTACTGCAGGACGCCGCCGGTCCAGGCCGGGAAGCCGATGCCCATGATCGAGCCGATGTTGGCGTCGGCGACTGAGGTCAGCACGCCCTCCTCGAGCAGCCGGACGGTGTCCAGCGCCTCGGAGAGCAGCATCCGTTCCTGCATGTCCCGGAACGGGATCCGCGCGTCGGGCTTGCTGAAGTGCTCGCGCAGACCGGGCCACAGCCGGGTCCGCCTGCCGTCCTCGTAGTCGTAGAACCCGGCGCCGCCGCTGCGGCCGGTGCGGCCGAACTCGTCGATCAGCCGGTCCAGGACCACTTCGGCGGGGTGGGTCTGCCAGCTGCCGCCCTCGGCCTCGATGGCGCGCTGCGACTCCGCGCGGATCTTGCGCGGCAGGGTGAGCGTCAGCTCGTCGAGCAGCGAGAGCACCTTGGCCGGGTAGCCGGCCTGGGCGGCGGCCTGCTCGACGGAGGACGGATCCAGTCCCTCGCCGACCATCGCGACGCCCTCGTTGATGAAGTGCCCGATGACGCGCGAGGTGAAGAAGCCGCGCGAGTCGTTGACGACGATCGGGGTCTTGCGGATCTGCCGCACCAGGTCGAAGGCGCGGGCCAGCGCCTCCGCACTGGTGTGCTCGCCCTTGATGATCTCCACCAGCGGCATCTTGTCGACGGGCGAGAAGAAGTGCAGTCCGATGAAGTCCTGGCGGCGCTTGACCCCTTCGGCCAGCAGCGAGATCGGCAGCGTCGAGGTGTTGGAGCAGAGCAGGGCGTCGGGGGCGATGACGTCCTCGATCTCCTGGAAGACCTTGCGCTTGAGCGACGGGTCCTCGAAGACCGCCTCGATGACGGCGTCGCAGCCCGCGAGGTCCCGCGGGTCGCCGGTCGCCCTGATGCGGCCCAGCAGCTCGTCCCGCTTGGCCTGCGTGGTGCGGCCACGGGCGAGCGCCTTGTCCAGGATCGCGGCCGAGTACGCCTTGCCGCGCTCGGCGGCCTCGGCGGACACGTCCTTCAGGACGACCTGCAGGCCCGCCTTGGCACAGGAGTAGGCGATGCCGGCGCCCATCATCCCGGCGCCGAGGACGGCGACCTTGGTGACCGGGCGCGGGTCGATGCCCTGCGGACGGTTGGCACCGGAGTTGACGGCCTGCAGGTCGAAGAAGAACGCCTGGATCATGTTCTTCGAGATGGGGCCGCAGGCCAGTTCGGTGAAGTAGCGGCCCTCGATCGCCAGAGCGGTGTCGATGTCGACCTGGGCGCCCTCGACGGCCGCGGCGAGGATGTTGCGCGGCGCCGGGTACGGGGCGCCGGCCAGCTGCTTGCGGAGATTGGACGGGAAGGCCGGCAGGTTCGCCGCGAACGCCGGGCTCTTGGGGGTCCCGCCGGGGATCCTGTAGCCCTTGACGTCCCAGGGCTGCTGCACCTGCGGGTTCGCGTCGATGAACGCGCGGGCCTTGGCCAGCATCTCCTCGCGGTCGGTGGCGACCTCATGGATGAGACCGGCCTCCAGCGCCTGCCGCGGGGCGTACTGCCGGCCCTGCAGCAGCACCTTGAGCAGCGCGTCGGCGATACCGAGCAGCCGGACGGTGCGCACGACGCCGCCACCTCCGGGCAGCAGCCCGAGGGTGACCTCGGGCAGACCGATCTTGGAGCCGGGGGCGTCCAGGGCGATCCGGTGGTGGCAGGCCAGCGCGATCTCGTACCCGCCGCCGAGCGCGGCGCCGTTGATGGCGGCGACGACCGGCTTGCCGAGGGTCTCCAGACGGCGCAGCCGGCCCTTGATGCGCATGGAGCCCGCGAAGACCTCGGCGGCGTTCTCCGGCGTGGCACGGATCAGGTCGCGCAGGTCGCCGCCGGCGAAGAAGGTCTTCTTCGCGGAGGTGATGATGACGCCGCGTACGGTGTCGGCCTCGGCCTCCAGCCGGTCCAGGACGGCGTCCAGGGAGTCGGCGAAGGCCGCGTTCATGGTGTTGGCGGACTGGTTGGGGTCATCGAGGATCAGGGTGACGATTCCGTCGCCGTTCCCGTCCTGCTCCCAGCGGATGGTGGTGGACTCGCTCATCTCAGGGTCTCCGTAAGGGGGTTGGACGGGGCGTCAGACGCGCTCGATGACGGTGGCGATGCCCATGCCGCCGCCGACGCACAGCGTCAGCAGGCCGTAGCGCAGATCGCGCCGTTCCAGTTCGTCGATGAGGGTGCCGAGGATCATCGCGCCGGTCGCGCCGAGCGGGTGGCCCATGGCGATGGCGCCGCCGTTGACGTTGACCTTGTCCAGGCTCAGGCCCATCTCGCGGACGAAGCGCAGCACGACGGCGGCGAACGCCTCGTTGATCTCCACCAGGTCGATGTCACCGATGCTGAGGCCCGCCTTGGCGAGCGCCTTGCGGGCGGCGGGCGCGGGGCCGGTCAGCATGATCGTCGGGTCGGCGCCGGAGACGGCGGCGGAGACGATACGGGCGCGCGGGGTGAGGCCGTAGCGCTCACCGGTCTCGCGGTTGCCGATGGCGACGAGCGCCGCGCCGTCCACGATGCCCGAGGAGTTGCCCGCGTGGTGGACATGGTCGATCTTCTCGACCCAGTGGTACTTCTGCAGCGCCACGGCGTCGAAGCCGCCCGCCTCGCCGACCGTCGCGAACGACGGCTTGAGGGCGGCGAGGGTCTCGGCGGTGGTGCCGGGCCGGATGAACTCGTCGTGGTCCAGGACGGTCAGTCCGTTGCGGTCCAGGACCGGGACGACGGACCGGGCGAAGCGGCCGTCCTTCCACGCCTCGGCCGCCCGCTCCTGCGACAGGGCCGCGAAGGAGTCGACGTCATGGCGGGAGAAGCCCTCGATGGTGGCGATGAGGTCAGCGCCGACGCCCTGCGGGACGAAGCCGGTCTCGAAGTTGGTCATCGGGTCCATCGCCCAGGCGCCGCCGTCCGTGCCGAGCGGGACGCGTGACATGGACTCCACGCCGCCAGCCAGCACCAGGTCCTCCCAGCCGGAGCGCACCTTGGCCGCCGCCAGGTTGACCGCTTCCAGGCCCGAGGCGCAGAAGCGGTTCTCCTGCAGGCCGGCGACGGTGTCGGGCAGCCCGGCGGCGATCGCCGCGATCTTGGCGATGTCGGAACCCTGGTCGCCGATCGGGCCGACGACGCCCAGCACGATGTCGTCGATCGCGGCCGGGTCCAGGCCGGGGAACCGGCGGCGGATCTCGTGGATGAGGCCGACCACCAGGTCGATCGGCTTGGTGCCGTGCAGTGCGCCATTGGCCTTGCCGCGGCCGCGCGGGGTGCGGATGGCGTCGAATACGTACGCTTCGGGACTCACGTCGGGTGCCTTTCGGGAATGAGGGGTCCGGAGACCGGTCGGGGGATCAGGCGAGCAGGGAACGGCCGATGATCTCCTTCATGATCTCCGTGGTGCCGCCGTAGATGGTCTGGATACGGCCGTCGGTGAACGCCCTCGCGACCCGGTATTCGGCCATGTAGCCGTATCCGCCGTGCAGTTGCAGACAGCGGTCGGCGACGCGCTTCTGCAGTTCCGTCGCCCACCACTTGGCCATCGAGGCATGGACGGCGTCGAGCCCGCCGGCGCTGTGCTCGGTGATGCAACGGTCGATGAAGGACCGGGTGACAGCGCATTCGGTGGCCATCTCCGCGATCTCGAACCGGATGTGCTGGAGCTTGGCCAGCGGACGGCCGAACGCCTCGCGCTGCTTGACGTACTCGGTGGTCAGCTCCAGGACGGATTCGGCGGCGGCGATCCCGGAGACGGCGATGGCCAGCCGCTCCTGGGCGAGATTGGTCATCAGGTGCAGGAACGCCTGGTTCTCGCCGCCCAGCAGATTGGTCTTCGGCACCCGCACATCGCTGAACGACAGTTCCGCGGTGTCCTGCGCGTGCTGGCCGATCTTGTCCAGGTTTCGGCCACGCTCGAAGCCCGGCATACCGCGTTCGACGACCAGCAGGCTCAGGCCCTTGGCGCCTTCCTGGCCCGGCTCGTGGCCGGTGCGGGCCACGACGATGACGAGGTCGGCGAGGATGCCGTTGGAGATGAAGGTCTTGGAGCCGTTCAGGATCCAGTGGTCGCCGTGGTCGGCCGCGGTGGTGCGGATGCCCTGCAGGTCGGAGCCGGCGCCCGGCTCGGTCATGGCGATCGCGGTGATGATCTCGCCGGAGCAGAAGCCGGGCAGCCAGCGGCGCTTCTGCTCGTCGGTGGCCAGCGAGGTGAGGTACGGGCCGATGATGTCGTTGTGCAGGCCGATGGCCAGCCCCGAGACGCCCGCCCTGGTGAACTCCTCGCCCAGCACGACCCCGTAGCGGAAGTCCGGCTCTCCCCCGCCGCCGAACTCCTCGGGTACCGCGACGCCGAGCAGCCCCTGGCGGCCCGCGGCCAGCCATGCCTCCCGGTCGACGATGCCCGCCTTCTCCCAGCGCTCGTGGTGCGGCAGCGCCTCCTTGGCGAGGAACGTCCGCACGGTCTCACGGAAGGCGTCGTGGTCGGAGGTGAAGATCTCACGCTTCATACGGATGTGTCTCCTCGAAGGCTTTCGGACGCGTCGGACGCGGGGCCGTGGCCGGGCTCGGCTCCCTGGCCGAGCGCGGGCACCTGCCAGTCCCGGGCGACCTCCGCCGTGTGCGCGCCCGGCTGGGCGGGCGGGAGGCGTACGGCGCCGGGGGTGGCGGAGAACCGGGGCGCGGGGGCGGGCTGGACGATGCCGGCATCCTCGGTGAAGGTGCCGCGGGCGGCGAGATGCGGGTGGCCGGGGGCCTCGCGCAGCGACAGGACCGGGGCGACGCAGGCGTCGGACTGCTCGAAGACGGCCGTCCACTCGTCGCGGGTGCGGGTCTTGAAGCGGGCGGCGACGGCGGCGCGCAGATCGCCCCAGCGGGCGAGGTCGCCGCGGTCCGGGGCGTCCTCGCCGAGCTCCAGCAGAGCGGTGAACTCGGCGTAGAAGCGCTTCTCCAGGGCTCCGACCGCCATGTAGCCGCCGTCCGCGGTCTCGTAGACGCCGTAGAACGGGCAGCCGCCGTCGAGCAGGTTGGCGCCGCGCCGGTCCTGCCAGCCGCCGGCCGCGACCATGCCGTGGATCATCGAGGTCAGATGCGCGGTGCCGTCCACGATCGCGGCGTCGACGACCTGTCCGGTACCGGTGGTGCGGGCGTGCTGCAGGGCCGCGAGAACGCCGATGACGAGGTAGAGCGAGCCGCCCGCGTAGTCGCCGACGAGGTTGGCGGGGATGGCCGGCGGGCCGTCGGCCGGGCCGATCATGCCGAGCGTGCCGGTGATGGCGATGTAGCCGATGTCATGGCCCGCGGTGTGCGCGAGCGGGCCGTCCTGGCCCCACCCGGTCATCCGCCCGTACACCAGCCGGGGGTTGCGGGCCAGCGCCTGTTCGGGGCCGACGCCCAGCCGTTCCGCGACGCCCGGCCGGTAGCCCTCGACCAGGATGTCGGCGCGTTCGACGAGGTCCAGGACGGCGGCGGGGCCCCGCGGGGACTTCAGGTCCAGCAGCACCGACCGCTTGTTGCGGTTGGTGATGTCGTACGTCGGGTTGATGGCCAGCCCGGAACCGCCGGGCCGGTCGACCCGTACGACATCGGCGCCCAGGTCGGCCAGCACCATCGCGGCGAACGGCCCGGGGCCGATGCCGGCCAGCTCCACGACCCTGACGCCGGCCAGTGGGCCGGGACCTGCCTGCACGTCCATCGGCTCCCCGATCACTTTGACAGTAGTGATGTCACATCAGTGATGTTAGGAACGTGTTCCAGTCCTGGCAAGGGCCGGACGGGCGGGGCCCGGAAACGACACCGGCCCGCCGCGCCTCCAGGGCGTGGCGGGCCGGTGCGAGCGGTCAGGCGGAGGTCTCGGAGACCGCGGCCTTCTCCAGCTGGAACGCCTCGTTGCCGAGGCCCACGCGGGCGTGCACCTCGGGCTTCCGTGCCTTCAGCACCAGGCCCAGCACGATGCCGACGACGCCGGAGATCCCCACGATGCCCGGCAGGATCCAGGCCAGCGCCGCGTCCTGGTCGGGACCGATCAGCACGTCGAAGTCCTTGACCGCGTAGACGAGTACGAAGAGCAGGGCGGCCCCGGCCACCCCGGCGCTCAGCAGCCGCCAGATCTGGGCGCGGCCGGCTCCGCGGCGGACGAAGAAGGCGATGACGGAGGCCGAGGCGACCGCCATGAGGAGGATGACGCCGACCGCGCCGACGTTGCCGCCCCAGGTGAACAGCCGCAGCACCGGCACCGTCGGGTCGCCGGCCGGCTTGTCGTCGGTGACCGCGAAGGCGACCACGACGAGGAGGGAGATCACGGTCTGCAGCATCGAGCCGATCGCGGGGGCGCCGCTCGACTTGGAGGTGCGGCCCACGGCGGAGGGCAGCAGGCCCTCGCGGCCCATCGCGAAGGCGTAGCGGGCGACGACGTTGTGGAAGCTGAGCATCGAGGCGAAGATGCCGGTCAGGAAGAACACGTGCAGCAGGTCGGTGAAGGTGCCGCCGAGCCGGGACTCGGTGAGACCGAACAGCAGGCCCGCGCTCTGCTCCTGCGCGGCGCCCACGACCTGCGAAGGACCGGCGGCCACGCCGATCAGCCATGAGGTGAGGGCGAAGAAGACACTCGCGAAGGCGACGGCGAGGAACATCGCGCGCGCCACCGCGCGCCCCGGCTTGCTGGTCTCCTCCGCGTACACGGGGGCCTGTTCGAACCCGACGAAGCCGACGACGGCGAAGCAGAGGGCGATTCCGAGGCCGGCGCCCGTCAGCGTGCTGGGGTCGAAGCCGGTCAGGGTCAGGCCCTGCCTCTTGTCCGGATCCGCGACGAACGCGATGTCGCACACGATGACCAGGGCGCACTCGACGACCAGCAGCACGCCGAGCACCTTGGCGTTCAGGTCGATCTTCAGCGCGCCCAGCGCGCCGGTGAGCAGCACCGCGAAGAGCGCCGGTATCCACCAGTCGACGGATATGTCGAAGTGCTGGTCGAGCTGGCCGACGACCTCGAAGCCGAAGATGCCGTAGATGCCGACCTGCATGAGGCTGTACGAGACGAGGGCTACGAAGGACGCGCCGACACCGGCCGTGGCGCCGAGGCCGCGGGCGATGTAGGCGTAGAAGGCACCCGCGTTGTGCACATGGCGGCTCATCTCCGCGTAGCCGACGCTGAAGAGCGCCATCACCACACCGAGGATCACGAACAGCAGCGGCTGCCCGACGATGCCGGTCGCACCGTACGTCGTGGGCATGACGCCCGCGACGACCATGAGCGGCGCGCTGGCCGCCAGCACCGAGAGCAGGAGCCCGGTCGTACCGATCCGGTCGGCGCGCAGCGCCCGTTCCTGGCCCTTGAAGGTGCTGATCTCGGTCTTACTGCCCGTCAGCATGGCTGCGGTGTCCTTCCGGTGAGGTGAGCGTCGGGTCCTACGGAGAACCGAAACCGAGCGCGGAGCTGCGCGCGGCGCGGAATGCCTTCTTCGGATCGCGGCCGAAGTACGACCAGGGCCGCCGGGTGGCGTGCGGGCCGATCCGGTTGAACAGCGCGGCGGCCTCCACCGGACGGCCGCTGTGCACCATGGCGAAGGCGAGCAGGTTGAGATCCAGCTCCAGCCGGGGATGGTCGCCACCGTGCCATTCCAGCCACCAGTCGAACGCCGTGCGCAGGCTCTGCCGGCCGCGGCCGCTGGTCCAGTGCGGCAGGCCGGTGGGATCCTTCGGCTCGGCGCCGGTCCCGGCGAGCACCCGGTAGCGCTCGATGTGGGCGAGCAGCGGCAGTCCGGCGAGCGGCGAACCCTCGGGTGCCTCCCCCGCGGCCCACTCGGCGAACTCGTACACCTCATGGAACGGGTCGTTCCGGTCCGTCTTCTGACGCTCGGCCAGGCAGGCGGTCATCAGATGGTGCGCGTGGTGGTGGCTACGGTGCCGGCCGCGCACCTGGTCGAACGCGCGCACCTGGTCCTCGTCGGTACCGGTGCGGCGGGCCAGGATCAGCAGCGCCAGCCACGGGGAGGGGTCCGCCGGCGCCAGCCGGGCCACCGCGAGACAGGCCTCCCGCGCGACTTCCGGGTTCGCCTTGCCGGCCACGGCGCGGAACACCGTGGAGCACGCGAGCAGCATCGCCGCGTCCTGGCTGTCCGGTTCCGCGAGCTGCCATTCGCGGGTCCACGCGGCGGTGGCCGGGCCCTCGGCGAGCACGACCAGCCGGTGACCGCGGCGGTCCCAGTGGTCGCCGGTCTCGGCCAGCAAGGTGCGTACCTCGGACCAGTGGCCCTGTCCCAGGGCGCTGCGCGCCGCGACCAGCTCGACGTCGTCGAGGGCCGGATCGAAGCCGAAGTCGTCCTTGGCCCGGGA
This sequence comes from Streptomyces fildesensis, assembly GCF_016107395.1. GTDB lineage: Bacteria > Actinomycetota > Actinomycetes > Streptomycetales > Streptomycetaceae > Actinacidiphila > Actinacidiphila fildesensis. The sequence continues at coordinate 24,632 of NZ_JAAIKO010000006.1, read as the reverse complement.
GAAGCCGAAGGGGGGCGGAGGTGGGCTCATCCGCGGGCTGCCTCCACGGGCGGGTTACGAACAGTGATCGTCCACAGCCAACCGGTAGGCACAGGTCCGCTTCAAGACCACGCCTGTTGTCTCCCTGTAGTCCCCTACGGGATTCCGGCCGGGGAGCAGCGGGCGGGCGCGGGCGCCGGGCCGGGAGAAGACGCCTGCGATCCGCGATCCACGGCACAGCCATGCGGCTGCTGTGACCCCTGCGGGGCAGCCGCATGGCTGTGCAGCGGCGCCTGGGCCATGAGTCGATGGTGACGGCCCCGGATCACTGCGGGCATCTCCCGCCCGAGCTGGAGGCCTTCGGCCTGGCGGCTATCGAGGAGGTTTCGGCGGGCCGGAAGCCGGCGCTGCGCTGCGTAAGCCGACCGTGCCGTCGAGGGATGCGATCGGCCTGATGAATCCGAACCTCTCCCGCGCCGCGCGAGTCATTCACGAGGGGCTGGCGCAGTTCACGACCGGTGACGTGGCGACGCGCATCGCGACGGCCATGGACGCGGCCGGGCTGATCACGTCCGCCGAGGGTCTTGGCCGCCCGGCTCGGGCGCCGATGGCCGAGGCCGAGGTCGAGGCCACCGAGGCCGAGGGCGAGGGCACCGAGCTCGAACTCACCGCCACGGCGTGGGACGAGCGGTGCGACCCAGCCATGCAGGTCGCCGGGTGGCTTCTCTCGCAGTACGTCTCACACGCCGACGTGATCGAGATCGGCACCGACTACGACCGCGCTGTCGTCGCCGTCCGGGTCAGGTCCCTTGAGGACTGGGACCACTGGATGGCCGAGACCGGCGTCTCCCGTCACGACTCCGGGCGGTCCGTGGGCAACGCCCAGGTCACGTACGGCCGGCTGCAGGACACCGAAGTACGGCTGGTCGCACACGGTGTGCCCGAGCTGCTCGACGCTCTCGCCGCCGCCGCGATCGACCCGTACCGGCTGTACGGACGCGTCCACGACCTCGGCCGCCCGATGGTCGACCGGGACGGCTGCCGCTGGAAGTACCTGGTCCGGAGGGGTCCGGACGACATGCCGCTCCTCGTCGCCGCCGGGCAGAACGTTCCGTGCTCGTTGGCGAACGTGGTCCACCAAGTGGGCCCGCTCCGGCCCGCCGTGCCCTATCTGCCGGCACCCGCCCCTGCTCCCGTGGCCGCCGCTGCTCCCCCGGCCGGCGCCGTCATCTCGCTGACCGAGGGGCTCGCCGCGACCGGGCCCGGCACCCCTGCCCAGGGCACGGAGGCGGTGACCGCGGATGCCTGAGCCCATGACGCTGGAGCAGCTGCTGGCACGGTGGAACCAGGGCCCTCGCCTGGCCCGGATCGAAATCGTTCACGTACTCGCCGTCGAGTCGGGCGACCACGACCAGGCGGACCGGGCGGCCCTGGAACTGGCCGTGCCGCACGTCACTCCGCTGCAGTCGCTGGCGGCGAACGCCGAGCTCGTCCGCCGGCTGCTGGACGGCCGGTGGAAGGCAGTGCGTGACGCCCTTGAGGGCGCTGCCACCTGGGACGAGATCGCCGAGGCCCAGGGACTCACCCGCGACGAGGCCGTCGCGTACTACGTCCACGCCGACGAACACCGGGAGCGCCGCGCAGGCGAGCCCTTCGACCAGCGCAGCAGGAGGGATCCCGTGCTCGGACTCACCACCATCCGCCGGCGGGACGCCTGCCTCGAGCAGGCGCTCGCCGACCTGGCGGCCGCGAAGCGGCATTTGGCCGAAGCGAACGTCGCCCTGGTCGTGGCCGCCAGCAACGCCCTCACCACCGCAGCGCGGCACGAACGCGAGCGACGGGCGCTCCTCCGCCGTCTCGGCATCGCCCTCCGCGGCTGCCGGCGCTACCGCCGGGAGGCTCGCGCCGACGCCCGAATCATCCCGTACCGCGCTGCCGCCCCGAGCGCGGAGACGGCCGCCGATCCGCACCCAAGTACCTAACGATGACTGATTCCGCGTCCCTTCGATCTCCGTAACGTCTTGACCTGCAGGAACGCAGCACAGCAAACAACACGACAGCGCACGCCGCGCACCGACCCGCAGGGAGACCCCGGACATGAGCGACACCCAATACCTCGTCGAGCGCTACCTCGCCACCTGGAACGAGACCGACCCTGTTGCCCGCCGCGCGGCGATCGACGAACTGTGGGCCGACGACGCCGAGTACACCGACCCGCTGGTGGTCGCCGAGGGGCGTGACGCGATCGACGCGACCATCGGCGCCGTGCAGGCCCAGTTCCCCGGACTGGTGTTCACCCTGGGCGGGCCCGTCGACGCCCATCACAACATCGCCCGCTTCACCTGGGAACTGGGCCCGGCCGGCGGCGAGTCGCTGGTGATCGGGTTCGACGTCGCGGTGCTGACCGGGGACGGCCGGCTGCGCAGCGTCCTCGGCTTCCTCGACAAGGTTCCAGCGGCCTGAGCAACCGCCCCGGGGGCGGGCCCGTCCGGCCCGCCCCCGCCGCAGCCCTACGCCCCGTCGCCCTATCGTCCACAGGAGTTCCGCCATGGCATCGCCCCTCACCGACGAACGCACCATCCCCTCCGCCGCCGACCGTCAGCGGCCGCCCGCCCGCCGGCCGGGGCTGGGCCTGCTGGTTCTCCTGATCGCGACCTTCATGACCGCCCTCGACTTCTTCATCGTCAATGTCGCGATCCCGTCCATGCAGGTGGACCTGCACGCCGGCACCGCGTCGATCCAGTGGGTGGTCGCCGGCTTCGGACTCGCCCTGGCCACCGGGCTGATCACCGCCGGAAGGCTGGGTGACATGTTCGGCCGCAGACGGATCTTCGCCGTCGGGCTGGCGCTGTTCACCCTGACCTCCGTGGCCTGCGGCATCGCCCCGACCGCCGGAATACTCGTGGCCTCCCGCGTCCTGCAGGGCCTGGCGGCCGCGCTGATGGGCCCGCAGGTGCTCTCCATCATCCAGACCGACTACGCCGGAAAGGCCCAGGCCCGCGCGTTCAGCATGTACGGGCTGACCATGGGTATCGGCGCGGTGTTCGGCCAGCTGATCGGCGGCCTGCTCATCAAGGCGGACTTCTTCGGACTCGACTGGCGCACCTGCTTCCTCATCAACCTGCCGGTCGGCGCCGTGACACTGCTGCTCGTCCCGCGCGCCCTGACCGAGTCCCGCGCCCCGCAGCGCCCCCGCCTCGACGTGACCGGTGTCGCTTTGTCGACCCTCGCCGTCGTCGCCCTCGTACTGCCGCTGATCCAGGGCCGCGAGCAGGGCTGGCCGCTGTGGACCTGGCTGTGCCTGGCGCTGTCCGCCCTGCTGTTCGCGGAGTTCGCCGTGCACCAGCACCGCCTGGGCCGCCGCGGCGCCGACCCGCTGGTCGACACCGCGCTGTTCCGGGAGCGGACGTTCACCGTCGGCGTCCTCGCCCAGCTGGTGTTCTGGATCGGCCAGGCGTCGTTCTTCCTGGTGCTCGCCCTCTATCTGCAGCAGGGCCGCGGTCTGGACGCACTCGCCTCCGGAGTGGTCTTCACCGCGATCGGCGCCGGCTACATGATCACGTCGACCACCGCCCACCACCTGTCCGCACGGCTCGGCCGGCACACCATCTCGGTCGGCGCCCTCGGCATGGTCCTCGGCCTGGCACTCCTCTGGGAGGCCTCGCACCGCATCGGCACCACCGGCGGCATCGGCTGGCTGGTCCCCGGGCTGTTCTTCGACGGACTGGGGATGGGCATGGTCATCGCACCGCTCACCACCATCGTGCTCCGGGGCGTCACGCCCCAGCTGGTCGGCTCCGCCTCCGGCGCCGTCGCCACCATCCAGCAGATCGGCGGAGCGCTGGGCGTCGCGCTGATCGGCATCATCTTCTACGACGCGGTCGGCAGCGGACAGCCGGAGTCCTTCCCGCACGCCTTCGGTCTCGGTCTCGGCTTCCTCATCGCCGTCGAAGTCGCCCTCGCCGCACTCGTCCTGCTGCTGCCCCGCAAGGCGGCCAGCACGGGATGAATCCACCCGGTCAGCATCCGCCGACCCCCTCGGTGCCGTCTGGACGGCATCGAGGGGGTCGGCTACGTTCCGCGGCATGAGTGCCATGGGGATACTGAGACGTACGGTGACGATCGGGTTGTGCGGGGCGGCACTGGTCGCGGTGGCCGCGCTTCCCGCGCAGGCCGGCCCGGAGCCGGGCGGCACGAAGCCGGCCGCGCCACAGGCGAACGGGGCGAAGGTGAGCCTGCCGAAGCTCGGCTGGGAGCTCAAGGCGACCGGAACGACGTCCCGGTTCCGCGGCCTGTCGGCGGTGAACAGCAGGACCGCCTGGGCGGCGGGCTCCGCCGGCACCGTCCTGCGGACCACCGACGGCGGCGCCAGCTGGGGCAATGTGTCCCCGCCGGGCGCTGCGGAGTTGGAGTTCCGCGACATCGAGGCGTTCGACGCGCGGCACGCGGTGGCCCTGGCGATCGGCGAGGGCGACACCTCCCGCGTCTACCGGACGCAGGACGGCGGCGCCAGCTGGACCGAGACCTTCCGCAACCCCGACCCGAAGGCGTTCTACGACTGCCTGACGTTCTTCGACGCGAAGAACGGACTGGCCGTCAGCGACCCGGTGGACGGCAAGTACCGGATCCTGTCCACGGGTGACGGCGGCCGCAGCTGGCGGGTGCTGCCCTCCGACGGCATGCCCGCCGCGCAGGACGGCGAGGCCTCCTTCGCGGCGAGCGGCCAGTGCCTGGTCACGTCGGGCAGCCGTGACGTGTGGCTGGCCACCGGCGGCGGCGCGGCCTCCCGCGTGCTGCACTCCGGTGACCGGGGTCTGACGTGGACGGCGGCGCCGACCGTGATCCCGGCCGGTGACCCCGCCAAGGGCGTCTTCGCCCTCGCCTTCCGTGACGCCCGGCACGGCCTGGCCGTCGGCGGCGACTACCGCGCCGACCAGGCCTCGCCCAGCGCCGGAGCGGTCAGCTGGGACGGCGGCGCCACCTGGACGGTGTCCGCGACGCCACCGCAGGCGTACCGCTCGGGTGTCGCGTGGCTCCCCTATCCGGGCTTCGCCGCGATCGCGGTCGGGCCCACCGGCAGCGATCTGTCCCTCGACTCGGGGCGCGGCTGGCGGCAGTTCGACTCCGGGTCCTTCGACACGGTCGACTGTGCCCCCGACCTCAGCTGCTGGGCGTCGGGCGAGAAGGGCCGGATCGCCCGTCTCACCCTGACCCTGTCGCCCTGACTGTCTCGCCCTGACGGTGGGGAGAAGGCGGTCCGACCTCCGACCGCCTTCTCCCGGCCGTTCAGTGCCTCGAGTACGCCTCGGCGTCCCGTGAACCGCTGGGCGGCCCCGCGTACCCCTGGGACGGCACCCGGGCCGAGGACCGGCGCGGTCCCCTGGTGAGGGTGTAGCCGCCGATCGCGGCGAGCGCGCCGAGCACACCTCCGCCCGCGGTCCACAGCCAGCGGTCGGACCACCAGCCGGAAGTCCACCCGCCCTCCGGGGCGGCCAGCGCGTCCGGCTGCGTCGCGGGGGTCAGCGGGACGGCCAGCTCGCCGCCCTCGGAGTGCGCTCCCCCGGCGTCCTTCGTCGTCGCGAGCACCTCCGCCTTGAACGGCTGCCCGAGATCGTCGGCGGGCAGATCGATGACGGTCAGCCGTACGTAGTACGCGCCCGGCAGCGGGTCGTTGGACCTGGTGTCGGCGATCGGCCGCACCGTGCGCAGGGTGCAGGTGAGGGTGACGGACGGACCCGAGTCCGGGCTCTTCACCGTCCGGTCGCCCGAGACGCACGGCTGGCGGCGGCGGAGACCGTCGTAGACGTCGATCTGCCAGGTCTGCGCACCGTGCCGGTTGGCCTGGTCGGGCAGTGTCACCGTCGCCTTGGCGGTGGCGGTCTGCCCCGCGGCGGCCGGGAACATCCAGTACAGGTAGTCGCCGGTCGAGGCGGCGGCCGTGGCGGCCTGTCCCTGCCGGATCGCGGTGGCGGTACGGAAGGCGGTGCCGGCCTCGGTGGGCGCGGCCTCCTCCTCGGTGCCGGAGCTCCCGCTGGGGCTCGCTGCGGGGTCCGTGCTCGGACTCGCGCCGGGGGTGTCGGCCAGCGCGGTCGCGGCGGGCCCGAGCAGGGCCGCCCCGGTGAGCAGTGCGGCGGTCACCAGACGTGTCGTACGCATCAGTTGCTCCTCCATACGGCGACGCGCCAGCGGGTCAGCCAGCCCCAGATCAGTCCGGCGAACAGTCCCGTGACCGCCAGGACGCCGAGCAGCACCCAGCCGCGGCCCAGGCCGAACGCGGCGACATCACCGGCTTCGTCGGGGGCGTCGACCAGGTCGAGCGTCAGCTCGACGGGCAGGCCCGGGGTGCGCTTGACGGCGTCCGGCGCCGAGAAGGAGTTGCTGACCTCCAGGCACACGGTGTGTGGCGGCGGGGCGTCGTCCGAGTCGGTGTCCTTCTCCGGGTAGACGTAGCGCAGTCCGGAGGACATCACATCGGTCCGGCCGCTGCCGGCGTCCGAGCCGCGGACCAGTTCCTGGCCCTCACCGCTCACCGCGCGCAGCAGTACGCCGTAGTCCGCGTTCACCGCCCGGTCGGCGCCGACGCTGACCGTGGCCCGCAGTTCCTGGCCGTCGGTCACCGCGACCTTGTAGTAGCGGTGCTGCCCGAACTCCTCGCGGTCGGTGTACACGCCCGGGGTGATGCCGGCCGCGTTCCCGCACTGTGCCGATCCCTGGACCGCCTTCGAAACGACCGGCGGAGTCTGCGCCGAGCGCCGTACCAGCTGCTTGATGCGCGAAGAGAGCTGGTCGGTGTGCTGGACGGAGGTGTACGTGCCGCCGGTGGCCTCGGCGATGCAGCTCAGCTGCTTGCGGATCTTGTCGTTCGCCACCAGGCCGAGGGTGTCCACCACCAGGTGGGTGCCCTGCGCGGCGAGTTCACGGGCGACGTCGCAGGGGTCCGGCTGGCCGCAGGAGTCCTCGCCGTCGGTGATGAGCACGATCCTGCGGGTGGCGTCACCGCCCGCCAGGTCCTGGGCTGCGCCGCGCAGCGCCAGCCCGATGGGGGTCCAGCCGGTGGGGCGCAGCGTCGCGACGGCCGCTTTCGCCTCGGTCCTGTTGACCGGGCCCACGGGGTACAGCTGCTTGCTGTCCTGGCAGCCGGTCTTCATGTCCTTGCCGGGATAGGTGGCCCCCAACGTCCTTATGCCGAGCCGGACATCGTCCGGCACCGCGTCCAGCACGTCGTTGAACGCCTGCTGCGCCGCGGACATCCGCGACTTCCCGTCCACGTCCCGCGCGCTCATCGACCCGCTGACGTCCAGGACCAGGTCGATCTTGGGTGGTTCCTGCGCTGTGGGCTCGTCCGCGGCGGCGGACGCCGGGAACAGTCCGGCGGCGAGAGTTGCGGCAAGGCCGCACAGGCCGGCCGCCAGCCGTCTTTTGGTGATCATCCGGGGAGCTTAGTGACCGCCAACTCCACGGGGAAATCCGGGACCATGAGCGGCCGTGCGCCCGGCCGCGGAACCTACAGGGCGAGCTTGAAACCGTCGTGGCTGCGGACGAAGCCGAGCGAGTCGTAGAAGCGGTGCGCGTCGGTGCGCCGCTTGTTGCTGGTGAGCTGGACCAGGGCGCAGCCGCGGCCGCGGGCGCGTTCGACGGCGTGGGTGAGCAGTGCGCGGCCCAGTCCGGCGCCGCGCCGGTCGGACCGCACCCGGACGCCTTCGATGAGCGCCCGTTCCGCGCCGCGCCGGCCGAGACCGGGGATGTAGGTGAGCTGGAGGCAGCCGAGCACCGTGCCGGCGCCGTCGTCCAGCACGACGATTTCGTTGCGCGCGTCGCTGTCCACCGCGTCGAAGGCGCGGCTGTAGGCCTCGTCGACCGCGGCCGCGTCCTGGGCGGGCACCGGCTGGCCGACCGTGTCCTCGGAGAGCAGGGCGATGAGGGCGGGCAGGTCGTCGCGGGTGGCGGTGCGGAAGATCATGCGCCGATCCTCTCATCGCGCGCCGGGCGTCAGGCGGTCCCGGCGTCCGGTGCGAAGCGGTCGCGCAGCTCGCGTTTGAGGATCTTGCCGCTCGCGTTGCGCGGCAGTTCGTCGACGAGCAGCACCCGCTTGGGCGCCTTGAAGTGGACGAGCTGTCCGCGGGCGTACTCCAGCAGTTCGTCCTCGGTGACGTCGCCGCGCGCCACGACCACCGCGGTGACGGCCTCGATCCAGCGTTCGTCGGGCAGTCCCACGACGGCGACCTCGGCGACCGCCGGATGCCCGTAGAGCGCGTCCTCGACCTGCCGGGAAGCGACCAGCACGCCGCCGGAGTTGATGACGTCCTTCACCCGGTCGACGACGGTGAGATAGCCCTCGGCGTCGCGCACGGCGAGGTCGCCGGAGTGGAACCAGCCGTCGCGGAAGGCCTCCGCCGTCTCCTGGGGCTTGTCCCAGTAGCCCTCGCAGAGCTGCGGTGAGCGGTAGACGACCTCGCCCGGTGTGCCGTCCGGTACGTCCTTGCCGGCCTCGTCGACCACCCGGGCCTCGACGAACAGCACCGGACGGCCGCAGGAGTCCATCCGGCCCTCGTGCTCGTCCGGGCCGAGGACGGTGGCGAGCGGGCCGATCTCGCTCTGCCCGAAGCAGTTGTAGAAGGCGAGGTGCGGCAGCCGGGCGCGCAGCCGTTCCAGAACCGGAACGGGCATGATCGAGGCACCGTAGAAGGCCTTGCGCAGTCCGCTCAGGTCGCGCTCGGCGAACTGCGGGTGGTTGGCGAGGGCGATCCATACGGTGGGCGGCGCGAAGAGACTGTCCGCCCGGCCCTCCTCGACGAGGTCGAAGACCGTCTGCGGATCCGGTCCCGCGATGATCGTGTTCTCCGCGCCGACCATCAGGTACGGCAGCAGGAAGACATGCATCTGCGCCGAGTGGTAGAGCGGCAGCGAGTGCACCGGCCGGTCGCCCTCCCGCAGGCCGAGCGCGGTGACGGCGCTGACGTACTCGTGGACGAGCGCGCGGTGCGTCATCATCGCGCCCTTGGGCAGCGCGGTGGTCCCTGAGGTGTAGAGCAGCTGCGCGAGATCCTCGGCCCCGGCCTCCGCCGCACCGGTCGCCGGCCCGGCGGCGGGCAGCCGGGCGAGCAGCGACGTGTCGTCGTCCCGGAGCGCCAGGACAGGGACGCCGGCGGGGAGCCGGTCGCGCAGCTGCGGGTCGCTGAGCACCAGCACGCTGCCGGACTGCCCGAGCTGGTAGGCGAGGTCCTCGCCCTCCAGATGGTGGTTGACGGGCACGTGCACCAGGCCGGCGCGCGCACAGCCGAGGAAGCCGATCAGATAGGCGTCGGAGTTGTGCCCGTAGGCCGCGACCCGTTCGCCCGGCCGCAGCCCGCGCTCCAGGAGGACGGCCGCCGCCGCGGACACCGCCTCGTCGAGTTCCCGATAGGTCCACGTCCGGTCCCCGAACCGCACCGCCACCCGGTCGGGTACCCGCCGGGCGCTGCGCCGCAACACCCCGTCGACCGTATTGCTGTGCACCGCGACCATGACGCCTCCCCGCTGCCGGACCTGCCCCGGGCCACCTTCGGACGGCACGGGTGCCCGGGTCAAGCACTACCGCACGGTGCGCCGGTCGGGCCGCACGGAAGTCTGTGGATCATCGCGCGTCTCTTGACCTGCGATGCGGATCCTGATTACTTGAGCCCGTGACGACAGTACCGAACGATCGGTCGGGAGCGGGCGGCGCCCTCCTCGACGCCGGTGAGCAGCTGAGCGGCGCGGAGCTGCGGGATCTTCAGCTGCGGCGATTGCGGGCCACCCTGCGGCACGCGTACGACAACGTCGCCTTCTACCGGAACTCGTTCGACGCGGCCGGGGTGTCGCCGGAGGACTGCCGCACTCTCGAGGATCTCGCCCGGTTCCCCTTCACCACCAAGGCCGATCTGCGCGACAACTACCCGTTCGGCATGTTCGCCGTGCCCGAGGCGGACATCCGGCGGATTCACGCGTCCAGCGGCACCACCGGCGCCCCGACCGTCGTGGGCTACACGCGCAACGACCTGGACATGTGGGCGGACATGGTCGCCCGGTCGATCCGCGCGGCGGGCGGGCGGCCCGGACAGAGGATCCATATCGCCTACGGGTACGGCCTGTTCACCGGCGGCCTCGGCGCCCACTACGGTGCCGAGCGGCTGGGCTGTACGGTCATCCCGGCCTCGGGCGGTATGACGGCGCGCCAGGTCCGGATCATCCAGGACTTCAAGCCCGACATCATCATGGTCACCCCCTCGTACATGCTCACGCTGCTGGACGAGTTCCAGCGGCAGGGCATCGACCCGCGCTCGACGTCCCTGCGGACCGGCATCTTCGGGGCCGAGCCGTGGACCGAGGAGATGCGGCGGGAGATCGAGCAGCGGATGGACATCGACGCGGTCGACATCTACGGGCTCAGCGAGGTCATCGGCCCCGGGGTGGCGCAGGAGTGCGTCGAGACCAAGGACGGGCTGCACATCTGGGAGGACCACTTCTTCCCCGAGGTCGTCGACCCGCTCACCGACCAGGTGATGGCGCAGGGCGAGAGCGGAGAGCTGGTCTTCACCTCCCTCACCAAGGAGGCGATGCCGGTCATCCGCTACCGCACCCGCGATCTGACCCGGCTGCTGCCCGGCACGGCGCGGCGCCCCTTCCGCCGGATGGAGAAGGTGACCGGCCGCTGCGACGACATGATCATCCTGCGCGGGGTGAACCTCTTCCCCACCGCGATCGAGGAAATCGTGCTCCGCACCCCCGGCGTGGCACCGCACTTCCAGCTGCGGCTCACCCGCGAGGGCCGTCTCGACCGGCTCACCGTACGCGCCGAGGCACGCCCGGGCGCGAGCCCCGAGCAGCGGACCGCGGCGGCGGCCGCCATCGCGCAGGGAGTCAAGGACGGAGTGGGCGTGACGGTGGAGGTGGCCGTCGTCGATCCGGAGACCCTGGAACGCTCGGTCGGAAAGATCAAGCGCGTCATCGACGAACGGGAGCCACGGCCGAGCGCGTAGCCGCCGCCCGCCACCGCCCGGGCCGCGGCGGAGCCCGCCGGTGCATGAAGCACCGGAGCGGAACATGCGCGGCCGCCCGGGATTTCACTCCATCGGTTGTGCCTTCATCGAGCTGTCCTACGACTCGGCGGACCGGCCGATCCTCGGCGGCCGCTACATCATCGACGTCGCCGCCCAGGACGCCGCCCCGCAGACGGACGCCTTCTGGGTCGGCCGCTGGCAGATGGACCACGACGGCTGGCGCGGCACCCTGGACATCACCTCGGCCGTTCCCTTCGCGGTTTCGTACACGGCGGCGGACGGCCAGGGGCTCGCCGTCGACGGCGGTCCTGACCCCGGTCTGCCGCACGTCCTGCGCATCAGCATCCCGTTCTCGCCCGACAACATCCAGCAGTTCCAACTGTTCGCGCACACCTGGGAGAAGGACGTCTTCTCCGGGCTCACCCAGTGGGGTCCATGCAACTTCGGAGTACAGGGCAACCGCGGCTGACAGCCGTACGTCCGCCACCGCGCAGACGGCCGGGCGGCAGCGACGGCGGTAGTAGCCGTAGGCCAAGGCCAGCACCAGGGGCTCCCACAGGGTCAGCAGACCGTGTTGGTTGACATGCCATCAGTGTTCCGTCGGCCTCACCTGCCGGGGATCGACCTGCGGGCTGACATCGCTACCCCGCCCGCTTGACGGCCGCGGGGCCGAAGATCCTCCGCACGTCGCACGACCGGCCGGGCACTCGGCCGCCGGGCCCGCCTACGAGACCCCGCCTCCGGGGGCGGCGAAGGAGCGGCGGCGCAGACCATCAGCGCCTCCGCCTCCCCCGGCCGATGTCACATCAGACCCGGCGCAGCCGCACGACGGGGATGTCCCGTTCGGTCTTCTGCTGGTAGTCCGCGTACGGGCCGTAGACGTCGACCAGGTGGGGCCAGACGCGGGCCTTCTCGTCGGGCGACAGGGTCTCGGCGGTGGCGGCGAACCGCTCGGTGTCCACGCGGAGATGGACCTCGGCGTTGTCCTGCAGGCTCAGGTACCAGAGCGGGTGGTTGTCGTCGCCGCCCTTCGAGGCGACGATCAGGTAGTCGGCGCCGTCCCGGCCGTAGATGAGCACCGTCCGGTGCCACTTGCCGCTGCGCCGGCCCAGGTAGTCCAGGAGCAGGCAGGGCGAGCCGTTCATGTCGGTACCCTTGGTGCCACCGGACTCCTCGTAGGTCCGCGCCTGCGTGGCCACCCACTCCGTCGGGCTGATCTGTACTTCCTTCTCGTTGTACGCCGTCACGCCACTGCCTCCAGGTCGTTCTCGGATGTGATCTCCACCCTAGGCCGCTCGGGGCGGAACAAAGGGATCAAAACCGGCCGGGAATCAGGGATTCCGTTCCGCGCTTCACGGCGCGTCGGCTCACAGGCCCAACGCTCCCCAGACCGGGAACCGGCGGGAGAGATGTACTCCGTTGTCCATGGTGCATCTTGGACAACGAACACGACGGGCCACGGGTTTCCGGATCAGCGGGTCATTCGGCGCCGGCCGGCCCTGCGGGCAGTTGCCGCCGGCGGCGGCTCAGCGCGTCACGTCCAGGATCAGCTTGCCGTGGGTGCGCCGCGCGCGGATGTCCTCGTGGGCGCGGGCGGCGTCGGCGAGCGGGTAGACGCCGCCGACCTGGGGCTTGAGGCGTCCGTCGGCCGTCATCGCCAGGAGCTCGGCCATCGGCTCGCGGTACATGCCGGGGCGGCCGAGGCAGTGCATCAGCCAGAAGCCGACGACCGCGCGGGAGCGGCCCATCAACTGGGCGGCCTGGACCGGCGTCGGGGGGACGCGGGAGGCCATGCCGTACGTCACCAGCCGGCCGAAGGGCGCGAGGGCGGCGAGTGACGCGTCGAAGACCGGACCGCCGGTCATCTCCAGGACGATGTCGACCTTCTTGCCGTCGTTGGCCTCGACGAGCCGGTCCTTCATCCCCTCGGCGTCGGCGTCGACCGCGATGTCGGCGCCCAGTTCCAGCGCGAGGTCCCGCTTCTCCTTGGTGGAGGCGGTGGCGATGACCCGGCCCGCGCCGAAGGACTTGGCGAGCTGCACGGCCAGCGACCCGGTGCCGCCCGCGGCCGCGTGCACCACGACGCTCTCGCCCGCGGCGATCCGCGCGGAGGTGCGCAGCAGGTGCCAGGCGGTGAGCCCCTGGACGATGAGCGCGAGGGCCTGGCCGTCGCTGACGCCTTCGGGGACGTCGTGCGCCAGGTACTCGCGGACGGCGGCGATCTCCGCGTACCCGCCGTTGTCGGCGAGGGCGACGACGCGGCGGCCGTCGGAGGTGCGGCCGACGACCTCGGCGCCGGGGACCATCGGCAGGGTGGAGCGCGAGAGGTAGCTGTCCTCGACGGTGTGGGTGTCGGCGAAGTTGATCCCCGCGGACGACACCTCCACGAGCAGGTGTCCCGGCTGTGCCTCGGGCGCCGGCAGTTCCACCTGCCGCAGTACCTCGGGTCCGCCGAACTCCGTGATCTGGATCGCGCGCAACGCGACTCCTTCCGCTGTTCCTCGTCGTTCCTGGTCGTTCCCGGTCCGTCATGGGCCGTGTTCCCGCAGGTTTCACGGTAGAGCGTGCGCGGCGCCAGGGGAATGGGTGACCGACCAGTCGGTATGTGATCTGTGCCGCGCGTGCCCCGGCCGGTTACGGTGCGGCCGCGCTTACGCTTTCCCGCGAAGCGAGTCGATCTTCCGGCCCGCTCCGACCTGGAAGGACACCGTGTTGCGCGCACTGCTGGGCGTTGTGGGTACCGCCATCGTGCTCGGCATCTACTCCTCCGTGCTGCGGACGCTGGTGATACCGCGGGCGAGCCGTTCGGGATTCACCCAGATCGTCCAACGGCTAGTGCACGCGCCCTTCCAACTGGTGGCGGACCGCTGCGACAGCATCGAGAGCAAGGACCGGGTGCTCGCGCCCGCGGCCCCGCTGGCGATCGTGATCACGCTGATGAGCTGGCTGGCGTGCTTCATGGGCGGCTACGCCCTGCTGGAGGCCGCGGTCAGCGGGCTCGGCCCCCAGACGTCGCTGTTCGAGGCCGGCTCCTCGCTGTTCACCCTCGGCTTCGCCAGCAGCAGCCGCCCGACGCTGACGGCCATCGACTTCTGCGCGGCGGCCACCGGCCCGATCGTCATCGGTCTGCAGATCGGCTATCTGCCGACGCTCTACGGGGCGTACGCGCGCCGCGAGACCGAGGTGACGATGCTGCAGGCACGCGCCGGGAGCCCGCCGTGGGGGCCGGAGATCCTGGCGCGGTACGCCCAGGTGGAGCTGCTGGACAGCCTCACCGAGCTGTTCCGCAACTGGGAGCGGTGGGCGGCCGAGGTGAGCGAGAGCCATACGACCTACCCGGTGCTCATCATGTTCCGCTCTCCCCGGGCCACCCGGAACTGGCTGATCAGCCTGCTGTCGGTGATGGACGCGGCCGCCCTGCGGCTGGCGCTCAACCCCTCCCGGCCGCAGGCCGAGGTGCGGATGGCGCTGCGCGGCGGCTTCGTCTGCCTGCGCGACATCGCCGACATGCGCGGTGTCGCGTACAACCACGATCCGCTGCCGGACGACCCGTTGATCCTGGAGTACGCGGAGTACCTGCGCGGCGTGCAGCGCATGGCGGACCAGGGCTATCCGATGGAGCGCACCCCGCAGGAGGCCTGGCCGCACTTCAGGGGGTGGCGGGTGAACTACGAGGCGCTGGCCTACCGGCTGGCGCGGGACATCGACGCCGTTCCGGCTCCGTGGTCGGGTCCGCGCCGCACCTCGGTGACCATCCGCAATCCGGTGACGCCGGTGGACCGCCGGCCCGTCGGCTGACCCGCCGCACGGGCCGCCCGGGCCACCACCGGCGCCCGGCCGGACCGCGGTTCGCCGGTCAGATCGCTGGGACCGGCTGCGGCGGCGGGGGCCCGGTGTAGCGCGCCGCCGGACGGATGATCTTGCTGTCCTCGGCCTGCTCCAGGATGTTGGCGCACCAGCCGACGACCCGGGCCGAGGCGAAGGTCGGGGTGAACATCTCGCGGGGCAGCCCGCACAGCTCCATGACCACGCCAGCGTAGAACTCGACGTTGGTGTGCAGTTCCCGGCCGGGCTTCAGCTCGGCGAGGATCGCCTCGACGCGCTCCTCGACCTGGACGGCGAAGTCCACCAGCGGCCCGCCGAAGCCCCGGGCGATCTCCTTCAGCATCCGCGAGCGCGGGTCCTCCGTGCGGTAGACCGGGTGCCCGAAGCCCATGATCCGGTCGCCCGCCAGAACGCGTTCGCGGATCCACGGGTCGATGCGCTCGGGTGTCCCGATGGCATCCAGGGTGTCCAGCGCGCGGCTCGGCGCGCCGCCGTGCAGCGGCCCGGAGAGCGCGCCGATCGCGCCGACCAGACAGGCGGCCAGGTCCGCGCCGGTGGAGGTGATGACCCGGGCGGTGAAGGTGGACGCGTTGAAGCCGTGGTCGATCGTGGAGATCAGATACCGCTCGATCGCCCGGGCCCGGGCGGGCTCGGGCTCCTGCCCGGTCAGCATGTACAGGTAGTTGGCCGCGTACGGCAGGTCCGCGCGCGGTTCGACGGGGGCCAGTCCCTGGCCGAGCCGGTGCAGCGCGGTCAGCAGCGTCGGCACGAGGGCGCTCGCCGCGAGCGCGTCCGCGCGGCGGCGGTCGGCGTCGATGTCGTACAGCGGCCGGAAGCCGGCCGAGGCGCCGGCCAGCGACAGGGCGGTGCGCAGTCCGGCGAGGGGTCCGGCGAGCGCGCACGAGCGGGCTATGGCGGGCAGGGCGTCCCGGACGTCGGCGGGTAGCCGGCGCAGCTCGGCGGTCCGCGCGGTGAAGGCGGCGCGCCCCGCCGCGTCGGGCAGCGTGCCGTGGAACATCAGATGCCAGACGTCCTCGAAGGTGCGGGTCTCCGCCAGTTCCACGGCCGAGTACTGGCGATAGTGATAGAAGCCCTCAAGGCCCCGGACGTCGCCGAGCGCGGTGTCGGTGACGACCACTCCCTTCAGTCCGCGGGGTACATCGATCGGGGCGTTCCGCTCGGTGGTGGGCATGGCTTTCCTCCCTGGATGTTGATTCGACTGTCTATGATTGATTCAATGCTTGTCAATGTTGATTGAATCAATATGGACACGACTGGATACGGTGTGGCTCATGACGGACGACACGGGCGGCGGAACGAGCGGGAGCGGAAAGCGGCTGAGTACCCGGGAGACCGCCGGCCGGCTCGGGGTGAAGTCCGAGACGGTCTACGCGTACGTCAGCCGCGGGCTGCTCACCAGCCGGCGCGCGCCCGGCGGGCGCGGCAGCACCTTCGACCCCGAGGAGGTGGACGCGCTCGCCCGCCGGTCGGGACGCGGACGGCCGGGCGGCGACGGTATGGCGGCGGACCGGGCCGCCGGCTCCTCCGGTGGCGACGGCCCGTGGGACCTGACCGCCAGGACCGGCATCACCCTCATCGACACCGACCGCTACTACTTCCGGGGCGTCGACGCCTGCGCCCTCGCCGCCCGTTACGGCTACGAGGAGACCGCCGCGTGGCTGTGGACCGGTGAACTGACGCCGGGCATCCGCTTCACCGCGCCGCCCGAGAGCCTCGCCGCCGCGCGCCGGGCCGTGGAGGCGCTGCCCGCCCACAGCGGGCTGGTGGACCGGCTCCGGGCGGCGACGATCGCGGCGGCCGTCACCGATCCGCTGCGGTTCGACCTGTCGGCGCCCACCGTGCTGGCCGCCGCCCCCGCCCTCATCGCCACCCTGGTCAGCGCCCTGCCCGTACGGGAGGCCGACGCGGCGGACGGACCGGAGAGCGCGCTGGCCGAGCGGCTCTGGCCCCGGCTCACCCGGCACCCCGCCGACCAGGCGTCGGTGCGGGTGCTCGACGCCGCGCTCACCCTGCTCATCGACCACGACCTGGCCGCCTCCACCCTCGCCGCCCGGGTCGCGGCCTCCGCGCGCGCCCACCCGTACGCCGTCGTCTCCGCCGGCCTCGGCGCGGTCGACGGACCGCTCCACGGAGCCGCCAGCGGCCTCGCGCACCGGCTGCTGACCGAGGTGCTGGAACGCGGCAGCGCGGCGGCGGTCGTCGCCGACCACCTACGCGAAGGGCGCCGGATCCCGGGGCTCGGCCACCGCCTGTACCCGGGCGAGGACCCGCGTGCCCGGATGCTGTTCGGTCTCCTCGAGGACCTGCCGCAGGCGGCCCCCGCACTCACCGCCGCCCGCGAAGTGGTGGAGACGACCGCGCGGTACACCCCGCTGCACGCCAACGTCGATCTCGCGCTCGCCGTGCTGTCGGTCTCGGCCGGCATGCCCGCGGAGGCGGGTGAGGCGGTCTTCGCGGTGGCCCGCACCGCCGGCTGGATCGCCCACGCGCTGGAGGAGTACCAGGAGCGCCCGCTGCGACTGCGTCCCAGTGGCCACTACACCGGACCCACGCCGCCCCAGCCGCTGCCGTGACCCACCTGCACGTCCAGCACCTCCCGACCCCGGCTCGAGAGCCGTTCGCCACCTTCCCTTCACCTACCCGTCCCACGGATCGAGGAGGAGGTGAATCTCATGTCGGAGAAGAAGATGTCGTCCCCCTCCAGCAAGCCGGAAGAGCTGGAGGAGTCGGAGCAGAACGAGGAGTCGGTGGAGCCCTCCTGGGTGGCCACCTGAGCAGCGGCACAACGAGGGGCGTGCCCGTACGCCATGGGCGGGCACGCCCGCGCCACACCCCTTCCGGCACCGGCCGGAGGTGGCAGCGCGGCACCACGCAGAGCGAGCGGAAGCCGGACGGTAGGGAAGGGAAGGCCGCCACATGCCGATCGACCTGGCGCCGGACACCCGGATCGGGGTCTCCGACCATCTCCAGCTCGAAGCCGGCGACGGCGTAGCCACGGGGAAGACACTGGTGGTCGCGCCCGGCACCGGTGGCTGGACGGTCACCGAGGACGCCGGCGCACTGGCCCTGCTCGCACATCTCGACGCGAACGGCCCCGCCTCCCTCAGCGACCTGTATGCGCTGGGTGACCCGATCGCCCGCGTCACCCACGACACCGTCCGCGAGCTCTTCGACCGGGGCCTGCTGGAGCTGGACCAGCGGGTGCGCGGCACCTCCGCCACCCGCCCAGCCCCTGGCCTGGAACTGATCTCCCCGAAGGCCGCTCACAACAGCTATCCGGTGCTGGGCATCTTCCATGTGCACAACTGGTGCAATCTGGCGTGCACCTACTGCTACACCATCGAGGAGGGCATCCCCCGGGAGCAGCTCTCCGCCGAGGTGATGTGCAAGGCCGTCGACGAACTCGTCGAGATGCCCACCCGGTTCACCAGTTTCGAGTTCCACGGCGGCGAACCCACCATGGCCATGCCGGCCATCCGCGAGGTCACCGCGCACGCCCAGCGGGTCTACGCCCGCGCGGGGAAGAAGGTCCGGTTCTCCATCCAGACCAATGCCTACAACCTGTCCCCGCAGGTGTGCCGGTTCCTGGCCGACAACGACTTCTCGGTCCGGGTCTCGCTGGACGGCACTCCCGGGACGCACGACGAGTTCCGGGTGGACCACGCGGGCAAGGGCTCGTACCGGGGTGTGGTGCGCGGGATCCGCAGGCTCCAGGAGCTGGGGATCGCGGTGCACGCGGTGTGTGTCGTGCACGCCGGCACCGCGGACCGCATCGTCGAGATGTACGACTCGATGGCCGCGCTGGACGTCGCCAGCGTACGGTTCCTGCCGGTGTTCACCACCGGGAAAGCCGGCCTCGAACAGTGGCTCACCGGCGACCGGTACCTGGCCGCGTACCTCGGCGTCGTCCGGCATGTGGCCCGCCTCGGGCGGTCCGGCGCCCCCACCGTCCCGCTGGCCAACCTCACCGCGGGCGAGCTGGGTTCGCTGCGCTCCTTCAAGCGCGAGTACATGTGCATGCGCAACCCGTGCGGCGCCGGGGTCAACATGATCACCGTCGACACCAACGGCGACCTCTACCCGTGCGAGGAGATGGTCGGCAAGCCGGAGTTCGTCATCGGGAACCTGCGCAGCGAGACGATCCGCGACGTCCTCGACACCAGCCCCGTGGTGCGGCAGCTCCGCGATCGGCATGTCGAGGAGATCGACGAGTGCGCGAAGTGCACCTGGAAGCAGATGTGCCACGGCGGCTGCGTGCACAAGAGCTACACGCACTTCAAGCGGCTCGACCGTGAGTCGGAGCACTGCTCGTACTACAAGGGCGTCTACCGGGAGCTGATCTGGCTCGATGTGAAGGAGCCCGGCAGCTGGGAGGCGCTGAGCCCGTCCGGAGCGCGCCGGTGAACCGCCCCTGGCCCGCCGCGTACGGACGCCTGCTGGGCGCGCGGCTGTTGCTGCGCAGCTACTTCTTCCTCCCCTACATCGTGCTGTACGCCCGCCAGGTCGGGGTGTCGCTGGGCACTCTCCTCGTCATCGAGGCCGTCTTCGCGCTGCTGATCGTGCTGGTGGACCTGCCGGCCGGGCTGCTCGCCGACCGGATCGGTCCGCGCCAGGCGCTGGCCATCGGGGCCGGCATGGAGGGCGCCGCCGCGCTGCTGCTGGGCTGCTGGCCGCACGCGCTGGTCTTCTGGCTGGTGCAGCCGCTGTTCGCGGCGGCCACCGCGCTCACCCAGGGCAGTGACGCGGGCCTGGCCGGCGCCCTGCTGCGGCGGGCCGGACGCGACGCGGAATTCGAGTCCGGGGAGCGGCTGTTCCAGGCCGGGGCGCTGGGCTGGAACGCGGTGGTCTTCGCCGCCGCCAGCGCGTTCTCGCTGATCTCCCTGCGGGCCACCTTCGTGGCGAGCGGCATCGTGCTCTGCCTGACCGTCGGCCTGGTCCTGACGGTCCCCGACGTACGCGGCGCCGCCCCGGACGGCGAACGTCCCGGTCTGGCGGCCCAGTTGACCGGCGTCGTGCGCGCCGTGCGCGAGGCGGCCGGGCTGCGCTGGGACCTGACGGCGATGGTGCTGACCGGGACGGCCTTCTCGATCCTGCTGTATCTGATGCCCGTGTACGTGGTGGCCGCCGGGATCGACGAGCGGCTGGTCGGCCTGGTCGCCGCCGCCGTGGCACTGGGGGCCGCTCTGCTGCTGCACCTGGCACCCGGCGGGCTCGGCACCGGCACGGTGGTACTGGCCGCCGTCGCCGCGTCCGCCGCCCTGGCCTCGACATCCGTCACCCTCGTCCTGGCCGGGATCCTCGTCGTGCAGTGCGCCCAGGGGCGGCTGCTGCCTTCGTACCGGGCCCTGGTGCTGCGGGATCTCGCGGACCGCGGCGACGCCACCGCGATGAGCGTGGTCACCACGGCGTCGAGCCTGGGATTCGCCGTCCTGGCCCCGTTCCTCGGCATTCTCGTCGCCCGGCTGCAACCGGACGGGCTGGCGCTGGTCTGCGCGCTGCTCTTCTCCTGCGCCGGGGCGACGCTGGTGATCCGGTCCGGAGCCGCACGGAGCCGACGGGCCCCCGCACCGGCCGGGGAGAAGGAGGGCGCCGTATGACCGGGCCGGATCTCTGGTTGCTGGCCGGCCGCCGGGTGGTGCTCACCGGCGCCGCGGGAGCGGTGGGCCGGGAAGCTGCCGCCGCCTTCTCCGCCGCGGGCGCCGCGGTCGTCGGCATCGACCGCAACGAGGAACCGCTGCGCGAGATGCGCAAGGCCGGGATCCTCGCCGACCACCTCTGCGGCGACCTGTGCGACCAGGCCGTCCAGGACGCGGCCGCCGACTGCTGCGATGCCGATGTGCTGGTCAACAACGTCGGCGCGGGCGACGCCCGGCCGCTGGCCGACACCGACGACGAACTGATCGACCGGATGCTCGACATCAACCTCAAGACGGCCGCGGGGCTGTGCCGCCGCTTCGCGCCGCGGATGGCCGCCCGTGGCCGGGGAAAGATCATCAACGTCTCCTCGGTCCTGGCCCTGCACCCCGTCCCCACCGTCCCGGCCTACGCGGCGGCCAAGGCCGCCCTGATCGGCTTCACGCGCAGCGCCGCACTCGAATACGCGGCGTCCGGCGTGCAGATCAACGTGCTCGCCCCCGGCTACCTCGAAGGCCCCAAGAACGCCGCCTACTTCGCCTCCGCGGCGGGCCGGCGCTTCCAGGAGCGCTTCATGCCGGACGGCAAAGTCGGCCCCGCCGACGCGCTCAACGGACCGCTGCTCTTCCTCGCCTCCGCCATGTCCGACCACGTCACCGGCCACGTACTCGTCGTGGACGGCGGCTACAGCATCTGGTGAGTGCCTTCATGGAATGGATCTCCCGGCCCCGCTACCGGCTTCCGCTCGACGACGCCGAGTACGCCTGGCCCGGCCGCCCGCAGATGACCATCGAGTGGTTCGGCTCGGGCGATCCCGTGATCGCCCTGGCGCTGATGCCGCACGCCAACGAACCGTTGGGGTACGCCCTGCACCGGCCGCTGGAGAAGCTGGCCGACGGGTGCGGGCAGGTGGCGGTGGTCTGGCCGGTGGATCCGCCGCCCGCCGACCGGTGCTTCCCGTTACCTTGCGACTTCCGGGAGTTCCTGCGGACCGGCTATCTGCAGCCGCTGGAGGAGCAGACGGAGTTCGCGCACACCGCCGTTCCGGTCACACCCGCCCAGCACCATGCCGCCGACTTCCGCCGGCTGGTGCGGCTGGCCGCCCCCGCGGCACTGATCCTCGTCCACAACGACGCGTTCTCCCGGATCCCCTACATGTACGGCAATCGCCGGTGGCCCGAGGCCGAGCGGCTGCTCGCCTCCGCGCCGGCCGGCGCGTTCCCCGACGCCCCGCTCGACGAGGTGGAGTGGACGCACCATCTCGGCCCGCGCACCTATTCCTACTTCGCAGCAGCACAGATCGGCATCACGGACAGCGAGGCGGCCGGCCTGTACATCGAGCGGACACTGCGCATTCCGGTCCTCACCGCAGAACTGCCGATGTTCGACTGGACCGGGATCAGCGACGAACTGCGGATCGCCGTACGCATGCGCATGGAGCAGTGGATCGAGGACGGCTGCGGCGACGTCACGTCGATGGTCGCCGACAGCGAGGCCCTGCTCGCCGGGCGGTCGGTGCCGATGATCGCACCCGAGGTCAGCGCCCGGGCCCTGCACGCGGTCCTGGAAGGCGTTCGCGCCGAACTCGACGGGTAGGACCCGGCACATGGGTACGCCCCGCCGGGTCCGTGTCACCGGCGGGGCGCGATTCGCGTGCGGGACCCTCTTCTCAGTACTGCCAGGACGCCCCGGCGACCGTCCCCCGGGAACCGTGCTCCGACCAACCGGCGAGCCCGGTCCGGCGCCGATGTGCGGGACCGCGGTGCCCGCCGTCCGGCTCCCCCCACTCCGTCGCCTGCTGTGCGGCCTGCACCATGCCCCAGAGCACTCCCGGGTTGGCAAACGCGGAGGAGGGCATCGTGCCGGGCGGAAACGTCACCCGGTGCGAGGTCTCCAGCCGGGCGATGAGCTGCATCATCCCCATCGAGTCCAGACCGTACTCGGACAGCGGCGTGCTCGGCAGCAGCGCCTCGTCCTGCTTCAGCAGGGGAAGGCTGGATCTCAGTATTTCGTCGAACGCCTTGTCCCAGGGCACCTTCGTCATCCTTGCCGTCCTCTCCGCTCCTGAAGTCCGACGCGCGGGAGTGCCAGGGTCGGCATTCCCGCTCGAACAGCCATGGAGGGCGGCTGCATCCCGCGCGCCCTCCACCGCGCCGCGGCCGGCGGGCCCGGCGTCATCGTCCGGCCGCCCGCCAGGAGCCCGCGCTCTGGTACCCGTAGCCCTGGCGCCATGCGGCGCGGGAGGGTTCGGTCTCGGGCCCGGGTACCTGGGCGCGCGTCGAAAGACTCGCCAGGACCACCGCCAGGGCCGCCAACTCCTCCTGGCCGACGTCGCCGCGCTCCACCGCCCATCGCTCGCTCATACCGGGGGGTTCCCGTGCTTGCGGGCCGGCAGGACCTGCTGCTTGGACCGCAGCATCTCCAGGGAGCGGGCCAGTGTGCGCCGGGTCCAGCGGGGGTCGATCACATCGTCGACCAGCCCGCGCTCCGCCGCGTAGTAGGGGTGCACCAACTCCTGTCGGTACTCCTCGACCAGCAGCTGCCGGGTGGCCTCCGGATCCTCCGACGCCGCGATCTGACGGCGGAACACCACATTCGCGGCGCCCTCGGCCCCCATCACCGCGATCTCGTTGCTCGGCCAGGCGAAGGAGAGGTCGGCGCCGATGGAGCGCGAATCCATGACGATGTACGCGCCCCCGTACGCCTTGCGCACGATCACCTGTATGCGCGGGACGGTCGCGTTGCAGTACGCGTACAGCAACTTGGCACCGTGCCGGATGATGCCGTTGTGCTCCTGGTCCCTGCCGGGCAGGAAGCCTGGCACGTCGACCAAGGTGATCAGCGGGATGTTGAACGCGTCGCAGGTCTGCACGAACCTGGCCGCCTTCTCCGAAGCCTGGATGTCCAGTGCTCCGGCCATCGAGGCCGGCTGGTTGGCGACGATACCGACGACATTGCCGCCGATACGGGCCAGTGCGCACACCACGTTGGTGGCCCAGCGCTCATGGACCTCGAACAGGTCGCCCTCGTCGACGATCTCCTCGATGACGGCCCGCATGTCGTACGACTGCGTCGGATCGGCCGGCACCAGATCCACCAACACGTCGTTGGGCCGGTCGACCGGGTCGTCACAGGGCCAGACCGGCGGCAGCTCGCGGTTGTTGGCCGGCAACAACGAGAGCAGGAACCTGACCTCCTCCAGGCACTCGTCCTCGTTGTCGTAGGCGAACGCCGCGACACCCGAGGTCGCCGCGTGGGTGTCGGCGCCGCCGAGTACCTCCTGCGTGACCTCCTCGCCGGTGACCGCGTGCACCACATCGGGCCCCGTGATGAACATCTGTGATGTCCCGCGCACCATGAACACGAAATCGGTGAGCGCCGGCGAGTACGCGGCGCCGCCCGCGCACGGGCCGAGCATCACACTGATCTGCGGGATCACTCCGGAGGACCGGGTGTTGCGGGAGAAGATCCCGCCGTATCCGGCCAACGCGGTGACGCCCTCCTGGATCCGGGCGCCCGCGCCGTCGTTGAGACTGACCAGCGGGGCGCCGGAGGACTCGGCGAGATCCATCAACTTGTGGATCTTCTCGGCGTGCGCCTCGCCGAGCGCACCGCCGAAGATCCGGAAGTCATGCGCGTAGGCGAAGACGATACGGCCGTGCACCTTTCCCCAGCCCGTCACCACTCCGTCGGTGTAGGGCCTGCGGGTTTCCAGGCCGAACCCTGTCGCGCGGTGCCTGCGGAAGGGCTCGACCTCGTTGAACGTGCCCTCGTCGAAGAGCAGTTCCAGCCGCTCGCGGGCGGTGAACTTCCCGCGGTCGTGCTGGTTGCGGGTGGCCTGCTCGCTCGGCCCCGCTTCCGCCTCCGCCTTGCGGCCTTCCAGTTCGGCGATCCGGCCGAGCATGTCCGCGGGCGCCGGAGCGGTCGCGGTGCCGGCTGGCAGGTCGACGGAGTCCGGGTCCAGGTTCGGTGACGCGGGCGGCACGATTTCCGGTGGAGCACCGGTCATCTGTCGTTCCAGCTCGAAGATGCTCATGGTTTCCTTGTCGGTTTGCCGGACTGCGCCGATGGTTCAGTAGCGGTAGTGGTCCGCCTTGTAGGGGCCCTCGACCGGGACGCCGATGTAGGCGGCCTGCTCCGGGCGGAGCGTGGTCA
>NZ_JAAIKO010000069.1 GCF_016107395.1 Streptomyces fildesensis | reverse complement strand
CACCCACCCGACACCTACGCCGACGCTACGTCTACTGCCTTTGAGGAATTCAGCACTAGGCCATTCGGGTGGGCACCGAAGCCGTTCCGGTGAACGTCATCGCTCGCCTGCGGCACCTGTGCGGTCCCCTTCTCGGCGAAGGGGACCGCACAGGTGCCGCCCTCATGCCACAGGCAGGGCGAATTCCGGGTCCGCGGTGGCGATGTCGACGCCGTCCGGCCAGACGTCGATGCGCACCAGGCGGAGGTCCGACCATTGGGACGGATCGACTTCAGGGTGTTCGTCCATGGCCAGGATCTCGTCGCGCTTGGTGTTCGCATAGCTCTGCGCGTCGGGGGCTTCTTCCGGGTGGTCGGCGATGTGCACGGTACCCAACGGTCCATTCGCCTCGAACGTAGCCACAGCTATGTACAGGGGCATGTGAAGATCACCTCTCCTCCACGATGCACGTACCGAGGCGTACGTGCACGTCGAAGGGGTCACCCCCAGCGCCCGGGCGGGGCGCTTGCCTCGTATGGGGGGCTTCTTACCCCGCTGAAATCCTTACTGAACGGCGGTACGCGAAACCCCGCGGGCCGACGTCAGTAGATGGTGATCCCCGTGTCCGCCCCACGGCCCCGGACCACCCGCAGCGCGGGCAGCGTGGCGATGGTGACGGCGGCGGTGACCACCGCTCCCCCGGCCAGCAGCAGCGTCATCAGGGCGGGCGTCTGCGCTATGCCCGCGCCGATGCCGCTGGAGCGTCCTTGCAGGTCGATCAGCCAGTGCGAGGTGAGGACACCGACGACGGTGCCGGCCAGTGCCGCCGCCAGGGCGATGACTGCGGCGCTGATCTGGATGACCGCGACCGTCTGGCGGGGAGTCAGCCCGATGGCGCGCAGGGCCCGCAGATCCCGGCTGTGATCCCGCACGGCGGCGGTGATCGAGGTGGAGAGGTCCACCAGGCCGATGAGTGCCAGCACGGCGACGAGCCCGGCGATCACACCGCGGATCGGGGACAGCTCGTCGGCGGGGCCGGCCGTCGTGCGGATCTCCAGCCGGCCGTCCGAGGCCTGGGGCAGGGCGCGGGACACCGCGGCCGGGTCGGCGCCCGGCCGCAACGCCAGATGGTAGAACTGCGGGCGCAGCGAGTCCTGCCCTTCCTGGAGAGTGTCCAGGGAGGTGGAGATGACCATCCCGTTGTGCTCGGTTTCGATGCTGCGTCCCACGATGTGCAGGATGTGCGGTGTGCCGGCCACGGTGACCCGGACCCATTCGCCGACCCGGACGTCCATGGCGTCGAGCAGTCCCTGTCCGGCCATCGCCTCGTCCGGTGCCGTCGCGACCCGCCCTTCCGCCGCGGCGAAGGGGTAGCGGTGCTCGGCGGTGCCGAGCCCGCGCAGGGTGATGGTGCGGGTCTGCCCGGGCACGAGCGCGGCGACCTCGGTCGCCGGGTACACGCCGGAGACGCCGGGCAGCTGTGTCAGCCGGGTCTCCAGCCCGGTGGTGGACGCGCCGTCCTCGCGCGCCGTCAGCTGTGCCGTCAGTCCGGCCCTCTCGGGGGGATGCTGGAAACGGTCCAGCGTGGCGGCGGCGGAGAGAGCCACGGTGATCATGACGATGGGCAGCGCGAGCCGGGCCACGGACGCCGCGAAGCGCCCCGGGCGGTGCACGGCTCCGCGCCATCCGAGCACCAGCGACGGGGGTGTCCTGAAGCGGAACGCCGTTCGTGACCGAGCCGAGCTCCGTCGCCCCGGTGCGGTGATCCGGGCGGCGGGTATCGGCGGGATCCGGGCAGCACGCCAGGCGGCGAACATCGTGGCGGCGGCGATGGCGGAGACGGTGGCGGCGCAGGTGTACACCAGGGACGAGCTCTGTCCGGGCAGCGCCTGCCAGAGCGTCACCGCCTCGCCGATCGGGCCGGGCACGGCGGTGCCCGCGATCTGGACGGCGGCCGTCCCGACGGCGGCGCCCAGCACCGCGAGCACGGCGTGCTGCGCGAAGAACATCCCGGCGATCTGTCCGGGGGTGAACCCCACCGCTTTGAGGACCGAGATGTCCCGGACGTGGGCGAGGACGCGGGTGCTGACACCTCCGGTCACCGCCACCGCGGCGGCCAGGAGCGCGCCGAGCCCGAAGATCCTCAGCAGCAGCCCCAGCAGCCGGTTGTCGCCTTCGGCGGCGGAGCGGGCATCGCGCCAGGTGGAGACGGAGAGCACATGGTCGGGGCCCACCGCGGCGACCGCCCGCTGCACCACGAAGTCCGTGTCGCCCGGGTCGGCGAGCCGCAGTCCGACGGTCTGCCCGGGGTGCGTCTGCGCGGAGGCCAGGGCACCGACCAGGTCGGGCGAAGCCCAGCCCACGCCGGGGACGTCGCCGCGGACGTATCCCCGTTCTGCGGTCCTGGCCGTTCCGACCACGCGCAGCGTACGGACGCTCGTACCGCCGGTTTCAATCTGCAGGGTGTCACCGGGCTGGGCCCACAAGGCGCCGGCCACGGACTGCTCCAGCACGATCCCGTCGCCTTGCGTGCCGTCCAGCCAGCGCCCAGCGGCGATCTTGGGCTGGGCGATGTCCTCCCTGTGCGGTCCGGCGGCACGCAGGTCGAGCGCGGCCGTCTCGGCGCCGAGACGGACAGTCACCGAATCGGTGCGGAACGGGCCGGACAGCGCCTGCACTCCGTCGAGCCCGCTCAGCGGCCAGGTAGGGGTGCCTGCCGTGGTGCGCAGCCACACATGGCCGCCCTGCGTTTCGGTGAACAGCCGCTGCCAGGGGCTGACCGCGTACTGCAGCAGCGCCGCGGAGAGCAGCAGGGCCACGGTGATCCCGGCGGTGGCGAGGACGATGGACAGGGCCTGGCCGCGGTGTGTGCGCAGGTCGGCGAGTGCCCAGCGGGTGATGGCGCGCATCTGGTCAGCCCGTCAGTTTCACGATGTCGGCGGCGGCTGCCCGGTGCTGGTCCGTGGTGTCGAGGGTGGTGTCGTCGGTTATCCGGCCGTCGTAGAAGCTGATGACGCGGTCGGCCGCGCTGGCCACCCTGGCGTCGTGGGTGACCAGGACGATGGTCTGGCCCTGCTGGTGCAGCTCGGTGAGCAGCCTGATCACCTCCCGGGTCCCCTTGCCGTCCAGGGAACCGGTGGGCTCGTCGGCCAGGAGCAGATCCGGCTCGTTGACCAGGGCTCTCGCCAGCGCCACCCGTTGCTGCTCGCCGCCGGCGAGGTCGCCGGGCAGGCTGTTCTCCTTGCCGCCCAGTCCGAGCCGGCCGACGAATTCCTCCCGCGACGCCCGCGCCTGGCGGGGCGTGCGACCCGCGAGGAGGGCGGGCAGTTCGATGTTGTCCGCGACGGTGAGGGTGGAGACGAGGTTGAAGAACTGGAAGACGATGCCGATCCTGCGGCGGCGCAGTACGGCCCAGCGCGCTTCGCTGAGATCGTCGACGCGGCGTCCGTCGAGGGCTATGCGCCCGCTGTCGGGGCGCTCCAGTCCCCCCAGGAGGTGCAGCAGGGTGGATTTCCCGGCTCCGGAGGTCCCGGTGACGGCCACGAACTCGCCCCGCGCCACGTTCAGGTCCACACCGCGTACGGCCCGTACCCTGGCGCCGTCGGTGGAATGGGTCTTGGTCAGGCCCGTCACGCTCAGCAGGTGCGGCGCTGGACCGGTGGCCGGCTCGGTTCGTGTCATTCGAGTTCCTCCTGGCAGCGCTCCAACCAGTCGAGGTCGGCCTGAAGATGCAGGCTCGCGCCCTCGATCAGCAGTTGTGCGATGCGGTTGTCCTGGTCCTCCCCTGCGGCCAGCTTGGACAGGGCCCGCATGAGGTTCAGGTAGTGACGGCGCTGCTTGTTGATCAGCGTGACCTGGTCCGCCCTGCCGGTCCGGGGGGCCAGGGCGAGCTTCATGAAGAAGTCGTCCCGTACCCGGGGGGTCGGGGACGGCTCCTCGAACCAGGCGTCGACGCTCTCGCGGCCCGCCTCGGTCAGTTCGTAGATGCGTTTGTTGGGGCGGTCCGGCTGGACGATGTCCTGGCCCGCGATCAGGCCGGCCTTTTCCAGTCGGCCCAGGGTCACATAGATCTGACCGATGTTGGGCTGAGGGTACGCCGCTCCGAAGAGCTTCTCCAGGCCCTGCTTCAGTTCGTAACCATGAGCGGGACCTGCGGCGAGCAGGGCGAGCAGCGGAAGACGCACGGTGGTTGAGCCTCCTCCCCGGCTACCTGCTTGTTAGGGGTATTGGCCGTGCCCGGACAGGCAGCTGACCGCGGCCCCTAGTATCGCGCATGCTCAGCAGGTATACAGGACGCCTCGGCCATGCGGAACATGTCGCGGGCGGAGCGAGGAGTGGAGGGACCGATGCGCTGGGCGCGAATCATGGGCAGGGGACTGCTCGTGGGCGCCCTGGTGATGGCCGGCTACGCCGGTTCGGGGGCCGGTGCGGACGCCGCACCGCCGGGCGCCTCCGACGGCGGGGGGCCCCTGACCCTCGTCACCGGCCGGGACCTCACCGGCTATCTGCAGCCGGTGCTGGACGGCTGGAACCGGAGCCACCCCGACGAGCCGGTGAAGCTGGTCGAGCTGCCCGAGGCGGCGGACGAGGTCCACGCGCAGATGGCGGACAGTCTGCGGTCGGGCAGCAGCCGCTTCGACGTCCTCAACATCGATGTGGCCTGGACCTCCGAGTTCGCCGGCAATCACTGGATCGCCCCCGTGGACGGGCGTGGTCTGCCCATGGACCGGTTGCTGCCCTCCGTCGCGGACACGGCCACGTTCCGCGGCCGGCTGTACGCCATGCCGTACGTGACCAACGCGGGGCTGCTGTACTACCGCAAGGACATCCTCGACCGGGAGGGCCTGCCACCGCCGCGAACCTGGGCCGAGCTGGAGAAAGAGGCCTCCGCCCTTTCGGCCAAGTACCGGATCGGCGGCTACGCCGGGCAGTTCCTGCCGTACGAGGGGCTGACGGTGAACGTGGCCGAGGCGGTCCAGTCGGCCGGCGGATCGATCCTGGGCGGTGACGGGCGACAGGCGACGGTGAACTCCCCCGCCGCACTGGAGGGCCTGCGGTTCCTGACCCGGGGCGTGACCGACGGCTGGATTCCCCGCGAGGCGCTGACCTTCAAGGAAGAGGAATCCCGGCAGGCGTTCCAGGACGGCAAGCTGCTGTTCCTGCGCAACTGGCCCTACGTCTACAACCTCGCCTCGGCCCGTGACTCCGCGGTGGCGGGGAAGTTCGGCGTGGTCCCGCTGCCCGGCCCGGACGGGCCCGGCAGCGGCGTGCTGGGCGGCTCCAACCTGGCCGTCAACGCGCACTCGCAGCACCAGCGGTCGGCGGCGGAACTCATGGCCTACCTGTCCAGCGAAGGCGTGCAGCGCCAGGTCCACACCGACGGCGGGCTGCCGCCGGTGTGGGCATCGCTGTACTCGGACCCGGCTCTCATCCGGCGCTACCCGTATCTGCCGGTCCTCAAGGAGAGTGTCCGCACCGCCAGGCCGCGCCCCAAGAGCGCACGGTACGAGCAGGTGAGCCTGGTGGTCGCCGCCGTGACCTATGACGCGCTGGCCCTGCGGCAGACGCCCGAGCAGGCGCTGGCCCGGCTGCAGCGAGAGCTCCAGGACGTCGTACGGAGCGGCTGACCCCCGCTCCAGATTCACCTTCCTAGTTACTTGTTAGGCATCTCCGTCGGGACGAGTCGCTCCAATTTCCCGCACATATCGGGATGAATACCCCTCTATGAAGGCCTTATGGCCCGAGAGCGTTGACACCTCCCCGACTCTCCTACTTAACATGCATGCATCACAGGGTGCGGCTGCCGTTGGCAGTGCGCACCCCACCCCAACCCCGCCGATCGCACCGTGGTGCGCCGCTGCCCCCTGCCCGCATGCCGCGGGCCGGTCCCGGCACACCGATCGGTTCTCACGGTTCCAACTCCAACGACGGCCGCTCGCGCGTCAGATTCAGGATGGTGACGGGATGCTCGCAGTCCCAGTCGAGAACCCCGCAGGCCGCACACCTGCGGCCCGGCCGGCCGAAGGGCAGCGCCCCTGGTGGCGCGACGCCGTGGTCTACCAGGTCTACATCCGCAGCTTCCTCGACAGCACCGGGGACGGCGTCGGTGACCTCGCGGGAGTCCGGGTGGGACTGCCCTACGTGCGCAAGCTCGGCGTGGACGGCATCTGGCTCAGCCCCTTCTATCCCTCCCCCCAGCACGACCACGGTTACGACGTCGCGGACTACAGCGCCGTCGACCCGCTCTACGGAGACCTCGCCGAGTTCGACCGTCTCGTCGCCGACGCGCACCGGCTCGGGCTGAAGGTCGTCATCGACGTCGTCCCGAATCACTGCTCCAGCGCCCATCCCTGGTTCCGGGCGGCGCTCGCCGACGGCCCCGGCGGCCCGGCCCGGTCCCGTTTCCACTTCGCCGACGGCCGGGGGGAGCACGGGGAGCTGCCGCCGAACAACTGGCGTGCGATGTTCGGCGGTCCGGCCTGGTCACGCGTCAAGGAGACGGACGGCAGCCCGGGCCAGTGGTACCTGCATCTGTTCACCCCCGAGCAGCCTGACCTCAACTGGCGTGACCCGCGGGTCGGGGACCACTTCGAGGAGGTGCTGAGGTTCTGGCTCGACCGGGGGGTCGACGGCTTCCGCATCGATGTCGCCGCAGGGCTGTTCCGGCACCCGGAACTGCCGGACTCCCCCGACCCGGAGGCCGACGAACGCACCCGCGACTCGGTGAACCCGCTGGCCTGGAACCAGCCCGAGGTGCACGACGTGTGGCGCCGGTGGCGAGCGCTCTGCGAGTCGTACACCGCCCACGACGGACAGGACCGGCTGCTGGTCGGCGAGGTCTCCGTACCCACCGCCGCGGATCAGGCCCTGTACGTGCGCCCCGACGAACTGCACCAGGCGTTCTTCTTCCACCTGCTCAGCGCCCCGTGGAACGCCGCCGACTTCCGCCGCACCATCGTCGAGGCGCTGCGCGACATCGCCGGAACCGGCTCCACGGTGACCTGGGTGCTCAATAACCACGACCAGGTCAGGACCGTCACCCGCTACGACGCCGACAGCGGCGGCGTGGGCGCCACCCGCGCGCGGGCCGCGGCGCTGCTGATGCTGGCGCTGCCGGGCGCCGCCTACATCTACCAGGGCGAAGAGCTCGGCCTGCCCGAGGTGCTCGACCTGCCCGACGACGCGCTGACCGATCCGATCTTCCGCCGGACCGGCAGCCGCCGTTACGTCCGTGACGGCTGCCGGGTCCCCCTCCCGTGGTCAGGACACGCCTCACCGTTCGGGTTCACCGCGCCGGGCTCCACCGTGCAGCCCTGGCTGCCGCAGCCCGCCTGGTTCGCCGAACACACCACCGACCGCGCTCTGAGCGACACCGGCTCGTTCTGGCACCTGTACCGCGACGGCCTCAACCTGCGCGAACAGCTTCCCCAGCTCGGCGAAGGCAGCCTGCGCTGGCTCGAGTCACCACCCCAGGTACTGGCCTTCGTGCGCGGCGACGGCATGGTCTGCGCCGTCAACTTCGGCGAAGAGCCGGTACCCGCCCCCGTTCCCGGGCCGCCGCTGCTGGCCAGCGCCCCCTGCCCGGCGGGGCTGCTTCCGGGCAACACCGCCGCCTGGTGGGTCTGCGACCTGCCCGCGTCCTGAGCCGGTCCGCCGGCCCCGGCCCGACCGGACAACCTCACCACCGCCCCCGGTTCCGCGGGCGGATTCGACGAAGGGATCTACCCAATGAAGCGCATCGTGGCAGCGACAGCAGTGGTACTCGGCCTCACCATGACGGCCACGGCCTGCGGAGGCGGCCAGGACAAAACCGCCGCGCAGGACGGCAAGCAGGAACTCAAGGGCCAGTCCCTCACCGTGGCGGCGGTGTGGACCGGTGTGGAGCAGCAGAACTTCAAGAAGGTGCTGGACGCCTTCTCGGCGAAGACGGGTGCCAAGACCTCCTTCATCTCCACCGGTGACAACGTCTCCACCGTCGTCGGCAGCAAGATCGAGGGCGGCAACGCACCCGACGTCGTCATGGTCCCGCAGGTCGGCGTGGTCCAGCAGTTCGCCCGCAAGGGCTGGCTGCGGCCGCTGTCCCCCGCCGCCCGCACGGCCGCAGCGGCGAACTTCGCCAAGGTGTGGCAGGACTACGGCACCGTCGACTCCGCCTTCTACGGGCTGTACTTCAAGGCCTCCAACAAGTCGACGGTCTGGTACAGCCCCAAGGCGCTCGCTGACGCCGGGGCCACCGTCCCCAAGAGCTACGAGGAGATGATCACCACCGCTTCGGCCGTCACCGACTCCGGGCTCCCCGGCTTCTCCGTCGCGGGTGAGGCCGGATGGCCGCTGACCGACTGGTTCGAGAACATCTACCTGTCCCAGGCGGGACCGCAGAACTACGACAAGCTGGCGCAGCACAAGATGCCCTGGACCGACCCCACGGTCGTCAAGGCGCTCAGCACCCTGGGCGCTCTGTTCGCCAAGGACCAGCTGATCTCCGGCGGCCGCAAGGGCGCTTTGGAGACCGACTTCCCCGAGTCGGTGGAACAGGTCTTCGGCAAGCAGCCGAAGGCGGGGATGGTCTATGAGGGCGACTTCGTCAGCGGCCTGATCTCCGGTGATCTGCACAAGAACGTCGGCGAGGACGCCAAGTTCTTCCCGTTCCCCGCCGTGACGGGCGGCACCGCTCCGGTGGTCGGCGGCGGCGACGCCGCCGTGGCGCTGAAGGCGGGCAAGAACCAGGAAGCCGCCATGAAGTTCATCGAGTACCTGGCCACCCCCGAGGCGGCGGCCGTGTGGGCCAAGGCGGGCGGGTTCCTCTCCCCCAACCAGAAGCTGGACATCGCCAACTACACCGACGACACCACCCGGCAGACCGCCAAGTCGCTGGTCGACGCGGGTGAGACTGTCCGCTTCGACATGTCCGACCAGGCCCCGGCGGCCTTCGGCGGCACCCAGGGTTCGGGCGAGTGGAAGATCCTGCAGGACTTCCTGCGGGACCCGTCGTCCCCGAAGAACACCGCCCAGGTCCTGGAGACGGCCGCGCTCAAAGCCTACAAGGGCTGAGGGCGGCCGACATGTCCGTCATGAACCACCGGAGCCGGCCGGGCGGTGCCGCACGGGGCGCCCGCACCGCCCGTCAGCGGTCGGTACGCCGCCGCAAGATCA
Source organism: Streptomyces fildesensis (assembly GCF_016107395.1). GTDB lineage: Bacteria > Actinomycetota > Actinomycetes > Streptomycetales > Streptomycetaceae > Actinacidiphila > Actinacidiphila fildesensis. The sequence goes on along the minus strand of NZ_JAAIKO010000069.1, from coordinate 15,627 downwards.
ACGCCGTGGTCTTCGCCCTCCCCGCCCTGCTGCTGCTGGGCGCGCTCGTCGGCTACCCGATCGTCTTCGCCGTCGTGCGGTCGCTGTTCGACGCCTCGGGGGAACACTTCGCCGGCCTCGACAACTACACCGAGATGTTCGGCGACCCGGCAACGCTCAAGGCGATCCGCAACACCGCGATCTGGATAGCGGTGGCCCCGGCACTGCTCACCGGCCTGGGGCTGATGCTGGCGGTACTCACCGAGAAGATCCGCTGGGCCACCGCGTTCAAGGTCCTGATCTTCATGCCGATGGCGATCTCCTTCCTCGCCGCCGGCATCACCTTCCGGCTCGTCTACGAACAGGACCCGCAGCGCGGGGTGCTCAACGCGGTCGCCGTCGGCGCCCACGACGCCTTCACCGATGCCTCCCCCTACCCCGGTGCCCGCACCCGCGGCTCCCAGGTGCTGGAAGCGCAGAAGGGCGGCGGGTACCGGACCGCGCGGCCGGTGCGTCCCGGTGACTCGCTCACCCTCGGGCTGGTCGGCCTCAAACCGACCGCCCTTCCCGCCACGGCCGCCCAGGCGAAGACCGCCTCGGCCGCGGCGGGCGCGGTCACCGGAACCGTCTTCCTGGACTTCGTCCCCGGAGGCGGCGGCCGGCCCGACGCGGTCGACGCCCGGGAACGCGGACTGCCGCAGATGACGGTCGAGTTGGTCCGCGACCAGCAGGTGGTCGGACACGCCGCGACCGGGCCGGACGGAACCTTCCGCTTCGACGCGGTGCCTGACGGCTCCTACACCGTGCGCCTTCCGGCGGCGAACTTCGCCGAACCGTACGGCGGTGTGTCCTGGTTGGGACCGGCACTGATCACCCCCGCCATCATCGGTGCCTATCTGTGGATCTGGACCGGATTCGCCATGGTCCTCATCGGCGCCGGACTGTCCTCGCTTCCCCGCGAGGTCCTGGAGGCGGCCCGCATCGACGGCGCGGGCGAGTGGCAGATCTTCCGCCGGATCACCGTGCCGCTGCTCGGCCCGGTCATGACCGTGGTCTTCGTGACGCTGCTGATCAATGTGATGAAGGTCTTCGACCTCGTCTACATCATCGCCCCCGGTCCGGTCCAGCAGGATGCGAACGTGCTGGCGCTGCAGATGTGGCTGGTCTCCTTCGGCGGCGGAAACAACCAGGGGCTGGGGAGCGCCATCGGCGTGGTGCTGCTGCTCCTGGTGGTACCCGTCATGGTCCTCAACATCCGTCGCTTCCGCAGGAGCCAGACATGACGACCCAGCACACCGCACCTGTCGGGGCCGCGCCGCGCACGACCGCGGCGCCCCCGGCCGCGCGCCGCCCCGTGCGGCTGACCTCCCGGCTCACCGCCTTTCTGGGCAAGGGCCTGGTCCAGGCGCTCCTGGTGGTCGTCGCCCTGGTCTGGTTGGTGCCCACGTTCGGTCTCTTCGTCTCGTCGCTGCGGCCCTCGACCGACAACGCCACCACCGGCTGGTGGACGGCGCTGGCCCACCCGGGCGGCCTGGGGTTCTCCAACTACAGCTCGATCCTGGCGGACAGCGGAATCACCCATGCCTTCTGGAACACGGTGCTGATCTCCGTGCCCACCACGATGGCCGTCGTCGTCCTCGCGTCCCTGGCCGGATACGCCTTCGCCTGGCTGGAGTTCCCGGGGCGCGACGTGATCTTCCTGCTGGTCGTCGCCATGCTCGTGGTGCCGGTGCAGATCGGGCTGCTGCCGGTGGCCAAACTCTTCGGCGCGCTCGGCATCTTCGGGTCGCTCACCGGCGTCATCCTGTTCCACGTCGCCTACGGGCTGCCGTTCGCGATCTTCCTGTTGCGGAACTACTTCGCCGACATCCCCCGCGAGATGCTGGAGGCGGCGCGGATGGACGGCGGCTCCGAATGGCTCATCTTCCGGCGGCTGATCCTCCCGGTGGCCAAACCGGCGATCGCGAGTCTGAGCATCTTCCAGTTCCTGTGGGTGTGGAACGACATGCTCGTCGCACTGATCTTCGCCGACAGCGGTTCACAGCCCCTCACCGTCGCGCTGCAGTCGCAGATGCGGCAGTTCGGGTCCAACATCGACGTCCTCGCTCCGGGCGCCTTTCTGTCGCTGGTCGTTCCCCTGATCGTCTTCTTCGCCTTCCAGCGTCACTTCGTCCAGGGGGTGATGGCCGGCTCGGTGAAGTGACAGTCCTTCGGCGGCCGCGTCGCTGTTCCCTCCCACCACGATCGGGAAGGCCCCGCGCGGCGGCCGGAGATGGCCGCGCGGAGGCCGCTGTCAGGTTGTCACTGCCGCTTCCACTGCTGTGACGCGGAGCCCGAGCACTTGGCGGTGGTCGCGCCACCGCCGAAAGCCAGGTCCAGGCATTTGCCGTCGTACTGGTCGGCGAGGCTGCTGTGGGAGCCGGAGTACCAGGACTTGAGACCGCTCTGGGCGCAGTCGCTGATCGTGGACACGTTGTTGAACATGCCTGCCTGGAGGCACTGGCCGGTCCCCTTGTTGACCACCTGGAAGCCGCCGCCCGAGACGGTTCTGGACGACCACAGGACCGCGTTGCCGGTGCACGATCCGAGGGTGAGGGCGTTGCCGAACTGGTTGACGCCCAGACAGTCCCCGCTGCTGCCGTTTCTGAGTACGTAGAAGCGGGACCCGCTCGATGGGGTGGGGGCCGGTGGTGGCGCCGCCGTGGGCTTGGTGCTGGGGCCGGCGGTGTTGCCAGGCCCGCCGGTACTTCCCGCGCTGCCAGTGCCGGTGTTGCCCGTGCCGTTGTTGCCGGTCCCGTTGGCGCCGCCGGCACCCCCGCCACCGCTCGCAGCGGGGACTCCGGCAACGCTGCCCGGCGACGGCGCGGCCGACGGCTGGCCGCTCGCGGACGGCACGCCCGAGGGGCTCGTACCTGCGGACGGCGAACCTGAGGACGCGGATGCCGCTGGGCCCGCCCCGCCCGGGCCGGAGGCCGGCGGGCCGCTCTCCGCCGCGCGGGGTGCGGTGAGCTTGGGGAGCAACTGCACGCCGATCGTCGTGCCCGCCACCAGGACGATGGGAACCACCGCCAGCAGCAGTCGGGTTCGCCGCCGCGGTCGCCCGGCCGCGGTGATCGGCGCGTTCCGCCCCACTACTACGGGCTCGGCCTGTTCCGGAGAGTCCGGCTCCGGCTCGAGCACCACCTGCGGTGCCGTCCGGGCCGCGAACGCCGCGCGCCCGGCCAGCCGGTCCATGACCAGCGCGGGCCAGCCGGGTCTGGCCGGGACGGCCCTCTGCTCCGCGAGCAGGAACAGCCGGTCCGCCGTGGGGCGTCCGAGCGGGTTCTTGTCCAGGCACGCCTCGACGACCTCCGCCAGGTCCTGGTCCAGTGCGCGCAACCCGTCCAGGTCGGGCTCACCGTGGACGATGCGATAGAGCACGTCCACGCCGGAACCCTCGCCGAAGGGCGGTCTGCCGACGGCCGCGTAGCCGAGCAGCGCGCCGAGCGCGAACACGTCCGTGGCGCCCGTCAACTCCTTGGACGCGGAGGCCTGTTCCGGCGACATATAGGCCGGTGTGCCGACCACCACGCCGGTCCGGGTGAGCCGGCTCTGGTCGGCGGCGCGGGCGACCCCGAAGTCGATGAGCGTGGCGCCGTCCTGGGTCAGCATCACGTTGGACGGCTTGAGGTCCCGGTGCACCATGTCGAGGGCGTGCACCGCTCGCAGTCCCGCGGCCGCCTCCCGGAGCAGCAGCCACAGGGCCTGCACCGGAAGCGGCCCGCCGTGCAGGGCCATCGCCTCGGTCAGGGTGAGGCCGGGAATGTAGGCGGTCGCGAACCACGGCGGCCGGGCCTGCCGGTCGCTCGCCAGCAGCGGCGTGCTGACCTCGTTCGGCAACCGGGCGAGGTTGTCGAGTTCGTGGCCGAAGTGCCGCAGGAAGTTCTCGTCCGCGGCGAAGTGCGGCAGCACCTGTTTGACCGCGGCGTAGCGGCCGTCGACGACGCCCAGATACACCCGCCCCATGCCGCCGGAACCGAGCTTGCCGAGCAGCGGGATCGTCCCGATCCGCCGCGGGTCCTCCCCTTCGAGTGGCTCGGCCCCACTGCCACTGACGTCCAACGACTCTCCCCCGTTCACTGTCACAACTCCGCAGCGTACCCAGGATCCGAGGACCCGTCAGGAGCACCCGGACGCAGTGGCATTACCGCCACAACCGGCCCCTGCGGCTCCGTTGTCATCCACGCGAGATCCCTGCCCGTGCCGACCGTCGCCGCCATCAGGGGTGCCGTGCCATCAGGGTCCTGCCGGAGCCTCGCGGTCCCGGATGCCGCCTCGGATGCAGCCCAGATGCGACCTGGATGCGGCCCAGATATTGCCTCCGATTTACTTCCACCCCCTTCTCCTGCGATGTGACATGTGCAATGTTATTGCGCGCAGGCTGTGTCCATGTCAAACGACACAGCGCGGCCCGCAGGCAGCCCTCGTCACGCCCCGAACCCGTCGGAAGTCATCGGCGACCGGGACGCTCGAAGCCCGCGGATCCCCCCACGCCGTGCAGTGCAGCACGGCCTTCACACCGCTGGGAGGCGGCACGTGAACACCCAACCGCTACGACGAAGTCTCACCGGATTCCTGATACTTGCCCTCGCACTGTGCCTGGGCATAGCCATGCTGATCCAGCCGGGCCGAGCCACGGCAGCGGACAGCCGGCAAGGACCGGCAACGCAGTCCCCCAAGGTTCCCCCGCCACTCGGCTCGACCGCCGACATATCGGACCGCGCCGAGGTGCAACGCCACCCGCTCGACACCGCTCAGCTTCCTCCGCAGAGCCCGGTCACCTCGCGGGCCCCGTCGAAAGCCCCACCAAGAGGGAACACGGCGAGCGGTGTTGCCGCGGCGTCCTGCACCCCGGCCGACTTCAGCCGGACCGGATCCGCGCTGGTCGCATTCGTCCAGGCCTCGACCACGGCCTGTGTCAACACCCTGTTCGGCCTCACCGGCACCAACGCGTACAACGCCTTCCGCGAAGCACAGATGGTCACCATCGCCAACGCCTTCAAGAACACGGCGAGGACCTACCCCGGTGACAACTCCGGCAACGTGTGGCAGCTCGTGCTGTTCCTGCGCGCCGGCTACTACGTGCAGTCCTACAACTCCTCCGCCGTCGGACCGTACGGCCCGACCCTGGCCACCGCCTCCGAGGGCGCGCTCGACACCTTCGTGGCGTCCCCCCACTTCCTGGACGTCAGCTCGGCCAACGGCGACATCCTGGGCGAAGTCCTGGTCCTGACGGACAGCGCCAACGAGCAGGGCCGCTACCTCAGCACCTACAAGAGTGTGCTCAACGCCTACAACAGCTCCTACGACGCCTACTGGAGCATGGACTCGGCCGTCAACAGCGTGTTCACCCCGATCTTCCGCGGGCACTGGAACCCCGCGTACATCACCGCGGTCACCGCCGACCCGAGCATCATCGACACCCTCAGCACGTTCGCGCTGAACCACCGGGACATCCTGAACGGCAGCTGGTTCTGGCTGGACGCCAACGCCGGCACCGAGATGGCGCGCTTCCTCGACACCCCCGCGCTCCAGGCCAAGGTACGACCGCTCGCGAAGGGCCTGCTGGGCGCCTCGTCGATCACCGGCACGACCGCACCGCTGTGGGTCGGGGTCGCCGGCATGACCGACGCCCACGACCAGGCCCAGTGCTCGTACTACACGACGTGCAACTTCACGGCCCAACTCACCGCCGCATCACTGCCGATCACCTACCCGTGCGACGCCGGGCACACTTTCCGCGCCCAGTCCCTGACCAACGCCGCGCTGTCCGCCGCGTGCACCAGCCTCAAGGGTCAGGACGCGTACTTCCACGGCATCGTCAAGGACAGCGGCCCGGTCGCCAACGACAACAACACGAACATCCAGATCGTGACGTTCGCGAGCCCCAAGGACTACCAGGTCTACTCCGGCTGGATCTTCGGGAACAGCACCGACAACGGCGGCGAGTACCTGGAGGGCGACCCCGCCACCCCGGGCAACCAGGCCCGGTTCCTGTCCTACGTGAAGAGCGTCAACGACGGCTTCCCCGGCGACATCTGGAACCTCAACCACGAGTACACGCACTACCTCGACGGACGCTACGACATGTACGGCGACTTCACCGCCGGCCAGGGCGTCCCGGACATCTGGTGGATCGAGGGCTTCGCCGAGTACGTCTCCTACAGCTACCGCAACCTCCCCGACACCGAGGCGATCGCCGATGCCGGACAGCACACCTTCGCGCTGAGCACCCTCTGGCAGAGCACCTACGGCAACAGCAGCCTGGACCGCACCTACCCGTGGGGTTACCTGGCCGTCCGCTACATGATCGAGAAGCACCCCGCCGACGTGCAGAACATGCTCGCCAAGTTCCGCACCGGCGACTACAACGGCGCCTACGCGGTTTACAGCACCGGCATCGGCACCCGCTACGACGCCGACTTCAACACCTGGCTCGACGCGTGCGCGGCCGGCGCCTGCGGCGGAACGAGCAGCGGACCGACCGCAGCCTTCGACGCCGCCGTCTCCGGCCTGACCGTGAACCTGACCGACAGGTCCACCGACGCCGGCAGCACCATCACCGCCCGCTCGTGGAACTTCGGCGACGGCACCACCTCCACCGCCACCAACCCCGCCAAGACGTACACCGCCGCCGGCACGTACACGATCACCCTTTCCGTCACCGACGCCAAGGGCCTGACCTCCACCACGGCCAAGCCCGTCACGGTCAGCGGCGCGCTGCCGACCTGCACGAGCGCCGACCCCCGCGTCATGGGCCAGAACTGCTCCCGCTCCGCCCGGTCGGCCTCGACGGGCAACCTGGACTACCTGTACCTCTACCTGCCGGCCGGGACCACGACGCTGAACATCACGACAACCGGCGGCACCGGCAACGCCGACCTCTACTACAACCCCAACACGTGGGCGACCAGCACCGCCTACACGGCACGCTCGGCCAAGGCCGGGAACACCGAAGCCATCACGGTCACCAACACCACCGCCGGATACCGGTACATCAGCCTGTACGCGAAGACAGCCTTCAGCGGTGTAACGGTCACCACCAAGTACTGACTCCTGTCTCCTACCCGTCTTCAGGCGGCGACTCTGCGGGCAGCGGTTCAAACCGCTGCCCGCAGTGCGTCGCGTCCGCCATCACCGCTAGGAACGACCTCCGCCACGCAACTTGTCCATGTGCATCAGGTAGGCATCCTCCGCGACCCGCCGGGCCGCGCCGTTCGCTCCTGCTGCCAGCCGCTTCCTCGCCGTGTCATGTCCGGCGTCCACCGCCTGCCGATACCAGGGCTCCGCCTGGGCCCAGCCCCCAGCCGCTCCGCGTACAGACGCCCCAGCCAGAAGGCCGCGTAGAGGTCCCCACGGTCGGCAGCCGTCCGGTACCAGCGCGCCGCCTCGACGAAATCCCCCTGGACCTCGGCGGGGAGCCTGTTCTCCAGCTTCGCCTGAGTCCGGCCTTCGCAGAGGAGCCCGAGTCGGCCCATGGCCTCGACCAGGCCCGCTTCGGCGGCATCGCGGTAGTGGGTCCTCATCGCCGGCAGGTCCTCCGCACCGCCCCAGTTCTCCAACTCCCGGCCGAGTCCGAAACTGGTTTCAGCATCCATCCGTCCAAAGTGGCAGCGCCAACGGGATGTCCAGACCGTTGGCCCGGGAGCGCAGTCACGCGAGAAGGTCGTCCGCAATCACCGTCAGGACATCAGGCTGCAGCACGGCAAGGACATCGGCTGCCGCATGCCACGGCCCCAGTCGCAGCGCCCACGCGATCAGCGGGCGCGCACGGGTCTTCCCGGCATGGCGGGCCAACGCCGTCAGGGCCCACGCCTGACGGTCCGGGTCGGGGATGGTTCTGACCATCGACTCGGCGCGGTCGATGTTCCCGCCCCGCGCCATCACCTCCGCCACACTCGTCAGTGCACGTGCCCTCGCCCGTGGCCCCGGGTTGATCGCGTCCCCGGCCATCATCTCGACTTCACGGGCCACGAGTTCGGCGCTGTCGAAGTCGCCTGCCTCGGCCATCGCCTCCGCCACGCCCGTCAGACCCCATGCCTGCCATCGCGGGTCGGCGACCGTGCGGGCCAGGCGTTCCGCACGGTCGACGTCACCCTGGTGCGCTGTCTCCCGGGCCACGTTCGCCAGGGCCGATGCCCGAAGTCCCGGTTCGGTGATCATGCGGGCCAGGCGTTCCGCATGGTCGAGGTCTCCGAGCTTCGCCACGGTTCCCGCCACCACCTCCAACGCCATCGCCTGGGTAAACCCGGGTTGGCGCAGGGCCATGGCCTCAGCCTCGCGGGTCAGCTCCTCGGCACGGTCCGCCTGCCCCATCCGCGCCACCGCCCGTGCCACCGCTGTCATCGCGTTCTCCTGCGCGCACAGGTTCGTGGGAGGCAGGGCACGAGCCCTCGACTCGGCCACGCCGGCCAGCCTCCCGGCGGCGGCGACATCTCCCGCGCCCGCCAGCGCCTCCGCCACCTGCGCCAGTCCCTCCGCCTGGAACTGCCGGTCGAGAGGGTGCTCGGTACGGTCGGTGATGGTTCCGGCCACGGTCTCGGCGGCGGCGGTGTGGCCTTCCTCGGCCAGCGCCCGCGCGACGCGTGCCAGCTCCATCGGCGTCGAGCGATGGATGGTCCGGATCACCGCGAGAGCGCGGTCGACGTCTCCGGTCCGCGCGACGATCTGCGCCACCTCTTCCAATGCCCTTGCCTGCTCGAACCCCATGGCCTGCCCGGGAATGGTCCTGGCAACGGTCACGGCGCGGTCCACCTCTCCCACCCGGGCCAGCCCCGCCGCCAACGCGTGTGCCGCTTCCGCCAATTGCCTCCGGTACAGATCGGTGCCGGTCCGGGCCACGGCTTCGGCTTCTCGGGCCAGCCGTCCGGCACGGTCGACAGCGTTGGTCCGCGCCGCCATCCGTGCCGTGGCGGTGAGCACCATCGCCCGCACCTCCGTGTCCTTCTCGATGCTGCGGGAGCGGGCCTGGGCCTCGGCGCGGTCGACGTCGTCAGCCGGGGGCCACGCGTGCGCTATCCGTCGCAGGTCGTGGGCCCGTTTGTACGTACCGACGTGGTTCATCGGCATGCCTTCGGCCTCACGGCCGAGGTCCCCGGTGCGGTCCGCCTCGTTCACCTCCCGCACCATCCGCAGCACCGAGTCCTTCAGTTCCGGGTGAGTGACGGTCAGGGCCAGGGCCTCGGCCTCGCGGGCGAGGTGCCGAGCGCGATCGGCGTCCCCGATCCGTGCCACCACGCGTGCGACCGCTGCCAGCGCGGATGCCCGAAGTTCCGGGTTGATGATCGTCCGGGCCACGGATTCGGCTTCGTGGGCGACGTCGCCGGCGTCGTGAGCGGTGTCGTCGGTCCTGCTGGGAGGCCGGTTGCCGGCATCGCACTCGGCCAGCGCCTCGCTGAGTGCCCCCAGCGCACGCGCGCGTCTTTCCGGGGAAGGGATGGATCGCGCCATGGCCGCGGCGTGCGCGGGGCGCCCCAGGAGGGCCCAGACGGCGGGCAGCCCGACGGGGATGTTGGTGTTGCGTTGGGCGAGGCTGTCGCGACGCACCGCCAAGAGGGTCATGGCTCTCAGATCGAGGCCCGGATCGCCTCGGTCGAGTATCGCGTCCTGCGTAGTCGTGATTTCGGCGAGCGCGGCGTCATCCCCGCCGCCCGCGTCGCGCATCCGTTCGTGGCGGGCCTCGTCGAGGGCGCAGGCGATCATCCTGGTGAGATCGCCGTCGGCGTGCAGCAACCGGAAGTAGCCGCGGAACAGATAACCGGAGGTGTGAGCGGGCCAGTGTCCGGCCCGGTACCGGTCGGCCCAGGTGTGCAGGCGCTCCCGGTACTCCGTCAGGCGCCGCTCGCCCAGGAACCGTACGGCGATCTGCTGGAGTTCCTCGTGGCCGAGCATGTAGACCCCACGCACTGCCACCTGGCCGGACGAGCCGGGAGCGGGGGCGGGGGCGGGGGCGGGGGCGGGGGCGGGGGCGGGGCGCCAGGCGAACATCCGTCCGGCCACGGCGCCCAGGACCTCCTCGATCTCCCACTCCAGGCGTCCCGTCAGCTCGGCCAGGTCCCGGCCGCTGAGGCCGCCGCCGGCAGCGGTCACCAACCCCAGGAGGTCCTGCTCCGCCGTCGTGCCGCGCAGCAGCCGCTTCAGCTCCCGCTCCGCGTCGTTGCGCACGATCTGGGCGTACGGGGACTCCTTCAGCGTCCGTTCGACCCCGGGGTCACGCAGCGGATGCCCGATGGGCACGTCGGACGGGAGCGGCGGGTCGTGCCGTCCGGCCACCACGATGCGCATCCCCGCCACGGGCCGGGTCGGAAGCAGCGCGGCGATGCTGTGTGCGATGGCTCCCCTGTCCTCGTCGAGACCGTCCACGACCAGCACCAGGCGCTGTTCTCGCTGCCGGCAGGCGGCGGCCGCGGCGTCGAGCAACTGCCACATGTGCGCGGCACGGGTGGCGGCAGTCAGGTAGGGCGAGACAGGTTCGCCGAGGAGGGTCGCCAGCTGCTCGATGACGACGTCCAGGAAGGCTTCACGATCGTCCTGGGCGGCCAGGCGCGCGGTGATGAAGAACGAGACGATGCGGGTGCGCGGTGGCGGGTTCAGAACGAACCAGGACAACAAGGCGGACTTCCCCGCCCACGCCTTCGCGCGCCACCACAGATAGTCACCGGCATCGGGCCGGGTGCAGAAGTCCGCGAGCTCGGCCAGCTCCTCCTCCCGGCCCAGCAGCATCTCGGGGGCGATCGTCCGTACCTGGTGGAGATAGCCGGACTGCGCAACCGGGTGGGCGGCTGCGAACACGTTGATCTGCGTGTTGCCGCTGCCGATCTGCACCCCTCGCGCACCACGGGCGTCGACGTGGTGGCCGCTCTCGTCCGCTCCCACTGGCAGGCCCGGTCAGTTGAACGTGTTGGTCTGCGTGTTGTTGTCGCCGATCTGCACGCCCTTGGCGTCCCTGGCGTCGACGACATTCGCCCCGGCCACCCCAAGGTCCCGCAGCAACAACCGCGCGGCGACGAGGATTTCCGCGTCCTGGTCCGCACCCGTCGCGGCCAGCCGCTCCCTCAGCCGGGCCTCCCAGACCCCGGGCTCGACCTCACGGGCGTCCAGGACCCGTGCGCCGTCCCCACCCCCAGCGGCAAGACGCCGGCGCACCGCCTCGCGCAACCCCGCGTAGCCGTCCCGGACCGCACTGCTCGCGGTATCCGTGAGCCCCGCCGAAGCACCCGCGGCCAGCGCGGCCATCACCAAATCCACTCCAGACATCCTCGCCCCGTCATCGAACCGAATCGGCCTGGTATCGGCCGGCCGCACAACTGGTGCTACAGGCAGCCAGTTTCACACCTTGCCGACCTCGGCGCAGTGGAACACTGGACACGTCATGATGCTCACAGACCGCTCAGGAGGTCCTGGGCTGTGGCTACTTCGGGCGTGCCCAGGTCCCGGTACGCCGATACGGCCCGTTGCAGATGCTCGCGTGCTGTCACTGGGTCAGCGCGCGCCAGGGCGAGCCGGCCCGATTCCAGTTCAACCCTGGCGGCTCCGGATCGATCACCGATCGCCGCGTAGGTCCTCCCGGCCTGCTCCAAGCGCTCCGTGGCCGCTTGCCACCGTGCTTCCCGCAGGTCCAGCACACCGAGTTCGATGTTCGCCCACGCCGTACCGCGCCTGTTCCCCAGGCGCTCGTACTCATCCCGGGCGTCCGTCACATGGCGTCGTGCGGCGGCGAGATCTCCCATGGAGCGATACAGGGAACCGAGCTCCACCCGCGCGTCGGCGGCGTTCCTGGCGCTGTCCATGGATGTGAAGACGTCCAGAGCTCCTTCGAGCAGGGCCTGGGCATCGGCGTACTGTCCGAGGATCCGCTTCGTGATGCCGGTCTCACGCTCGGCCCACGCTCGTCCGCTGCGGTCGCCGGTGTCGGAGCAGATCGCATGCGCGGCCGCGAACTGGTCCAGGGCACTCGGATAGTCACCGAGGAGTCGGTCGAGTGTGCCGAGTTCGATGCGGATCCATGCCTCGTTACGCAGGTTCCGCAGGCTCTGATAGATGCCGAGCGCCTCGTCGAAGGAGACCCGGGCCGCGGCATAGTCGCCGGTCGCCCTGCTGAACAACCCCAGCGTGCCGCGGCCGTTGGCGACGCCCCGGAGCCCGCCCATCCGTCCGTGGAGGGTGACAGCACGCTCCATCGCGTTCCGCGCGGGGGCATACTCCGCCAGATGGTAGTGAATGACGGCCAGTTCGGCGTAGCAGAACGCGCGGCCACGATCGTCGCCCAGGGTCTCGAAGTGCCCCAATGCCGCCTGTGTGTGTCCGAGTGCGCTGCGGTACCGTCCGGTGCACCGGTGCAGGACCCCCAATTGGCTGTGGCTGCAGCCTTGTCCGAGGACATCCCCTGTCGTGACAGCCAAGTGCAACGAGGAATCGTTCAGCTCTTCGGCCTGGACGATGTTCCGGTGGATCCGCAGGAAATAGCTGAGACCGCAGGTCAGCTGCCAGGTCGTCGCCCATTCCTCGTCGACCGCGAGCCGGGCGACCGCCCTGAAGTCCACCAGATAGATCTCCAGCCACTCCAGAGCTGCCTTCTCCTCCGTGGGAACATCGGGTTCGGTGGCGGCGTCGGCCGGCAGGTCGATGACCAGAGGAGAACCGATGGCGGCATTCGCCAGGGCAAGCTGGCGTGCCGTCAACCGGAACAGCCGCCGCATTGCCGCCGTACGCGATGAACTGCTGTCATGAAGCTCGGACTCCCGTAACGCAAGCGCGCGTACCGAATCGTGCACGCCGTATCCATGCGGGTCCGGTCGGCCGATGATGCCCCGGCGGTGGAGTTCGTTGAGCGACCGATCTGCTTCCTCCACCGGGATGCCGGCCAGCACCGCCGCCGTTTCGCCGGTGACATGCGGCCCGGGATGGAGCGCCATCCGACGGAAGACCAGCTGGTCACGTGGGTCCAACGCCGTCACTGACCAGCCGAAGGGATCCACGTTCACATCGTCTCCTGCTCGGTGCGGGACGCCGTCCCCGCTACGGAGCCCGGATCCGTCCGGTGCGGTGATGAGGCGGTCCGCCACATGTCTGACGGTCAGAGGCAGCCGGTAGATCTCGGCCAGCGCGCTGATGACGGAGGTGTCGATGTCGTGTGAGGCTCTCGTCAGGACGGCGGTGATGACGGAGCACGCCTCGTCCCGGGTGAGACCCCCCACTTCGAGGTGCAGGTCGGGATCAATACCGGCAACAACACGCCGGCTCGTGACGATCACCATGGCGTGGCGGGAGTTCGGCAGAATGGGCCGCACCTGTTCCGCCCGGGTGATGTCGTCGAGAACGATGAGGAATCGTCCGGTCCCCACCGCGGACCGCCACTGGCCGCTCATGTCGTCGACACCGAACCGTGTCTGCGGAGCGGGCGCACCGATGGTGGTCAAGGCACTCGCCAGGACGTCCTGGGCGCTGAGTCTTCCCGCCGGTTCCGAATGGCTCCGGTACCTCAGGAACAGCTGGCCGTCAGGGTAGCGGGCCACGAGGCGATGAGCCGCCTGCACAGCGAGAGCCGTCTTCCCGCTGCCGGACGGACCCGTGATGGAACACACGAACGGTCGTGACGCGCTGAGCTCCGGCGTGCTTTCCACGAGCCGGCGCAGCTCCTCCTGTCGGCCGGAGAAGACTGCCGCTTCCGGCGGGAGGGTGTTGACCCGGGCCCGATGAGGAGGCGGATCGTCGTCGGTGGAGACCGGGGTGCGATCTGAGCCCGGCACGAGGGCCGCGCCCACGGCTGCGAGTGTGATGAGGACGAGCAGCGAGGAGAAGAGCCACCAGTTCCAGGTCGAGGTGATGATGTTGGTGACCACCCCCACCGCGGCGCCGAGCACGGGCCCGGACGCCAGGACCGCCATCTCCCGGCGCCGGCCCGGACGGTCACCGCTCATCCGATCTCCCCCGGTCATCGATCAACGAGCACCTCGGATTCGACCGAATGCCGTCCCGCCAGTATTCCGGCGTCGCGGCGACGAGGACGGGGCGTTCTCGGAATCGAGTGGAAGGCTGTGGCGGGCGTCCTTGAGGGCGGCTCCGGCCACGTGCACGGTCAGGGCCGCTCCCACACCGTCACCGCCAGCGTCTGCCGGCCGCCGCCCGCGCCGCCGTCCGCCGTGAAGAACCCGACCCGACCGCCGTCCGTCCCGAAGCACACGATGGAGCCCGCCGTAACGTCCGCCGTTCGCTGCCCCAGGTGCGTATTGAGAAGGGTGACGCACTGCTCCCGCTTCGGCGGGGTCGCGCCGTTCCAGGACACGACTGTGGTGCCGACGATCTGGCCCGGTTCGCAGCTGAGTTGGCAGGCGAGTCCGAGATCCCCCATCGGTGCCCGCTGGGGCGGTACGGAATCCAGCGACCAGCCCGTGATCGGACTCCCGCTCGTGCTCCCGTCATCCAGCGTCAACGTCCCCTGCCAGCGCACGTGTACGGCCGCGGGAGCCGTCGAGGCGGGCGGCTCGGTGGCGGGCGGCGTAGCGGGTTCGGTGGAGGGCGGCGGGGTCGTGGTGGAGGGTGCGGTGGTCGGGGTGCGCGGCGGGTCCCGCGTGGGTGCCGGGGGCGGGGCGCTCGCGCCGCTCGCCGAGCTCGCACCGGACGGGACCGCTGCCGACGAGCCAGCGGTCGACGATGATCCCTCGTGCTGGAACAGCACCGTCCCCAGCACGATCGCCGCCACTCCGACGAGCGCAACCACGAGCTGAGCCCTGGTCGTTGTGATGGCCGGGATCTCCACCCCGCCCAGTTTCACCGCTTTCCCCACCACGGACGCGACCAGGCACCCCACACCGAAGATCCACAGCGGCGCGATGTAAGCGATCACAGCTGTCCCTCCCCCTGCCTGCACACCACGCCACCGCGGTGCATGCGACGGTAGCGGCCCGCCAGGACCGAGAGAAGAAGATGTCACCCAGTGCCGTCCGACCTGCCTTTCAGCACCCCTTCGGCCCGGTCGCGGCGCTCGGCCGGACACGGGCGGCGGCGCGGAAATCGGCGCCGCCGCCGTCACCTGCCGGACTTCACTGGGCCCAGGGAGCGGTCCTAGACCCTTTCAGCCGTCCGCTGCGGCGTCAGTTCCGCCCCGACCGGGCGCAGATACAGGCGCAGAGTGTGGGCGGGCTCGGCCGTCCCTCGGTCCCAGCGGGTATCGGCGACGGTGCAGGCGGGCCCGTCGCTCAGCCAGTCCGCGGCCGCTTGGAACAGGGCGGCGGGGTCCTGTCCGGCCAGGATCAGCGTCCCGTCGTCCTCCACGGTGACCCACAGGTCGACATGGGAGTTCACGAACGCACCGGCCCGCTCGCGGAGCTCTTCGACCAGCGTCGCAGTACCAGGATCAGTCATCATCGCTCTGCCTTCCCCGCACGATATGTCAGTGACTGTTCGTGTGCCCCGCTTACCTTCCGTCACTCCCCCGAGTCCCTCCGGATCGAGCGAGCGCCGAAGAAACCGCCTGAACGCCAGGAAATGCCAAGAGCCGCCCCACCCCTGACATCGGAGATGGGACGGCTCTTCGGCAGCGTCGGCTGCGGCGTTACGCGGCGGTGGTGGTCGTGCGGGGCGCGGGGCGCTCGCCTGATCCGGAGCGGC
>NZ_JAAIKO010000068.1 GCF_016107395.1 Streptomyces fildesensis | reverse complement strand
CGAACAATTTTTGAGAAGAAGCCCCCAGGCTATTGCCTGGGGGCTTCTTTGCGTTGTCGATACCGGCGTTCCCTACAGTGGTGCCATGCGCTACGACCTGATCATCTTCGACAACGACGGCGTCCTCGTGGACAGTGAGCCGATCTCCAACCGGATCCTCGCCGGCCATCTCACGGAACTCGGCCACCCCACGTCGTACGAGGAGTCGATCCGCGACTACATGGGCTCCGCGATGCACCGGGTCCACGAGCTGGTGTTGGAGCAGTCCGGGCAGAAGTTGCCGGCGGACTTCAACGACGTCTTCCATGCTCGGGTGTTCGAGGCGTTCCGGCGGGACCTCCAGCCGGTGCCCGGGGTCGGGGACGTCCTGGGGAAGCTGACGGCGGAGGGGGTGCCGTACTGTCTCGCCTCGTCGGGGAGCCATGAGCGGATCCGGGTGGCGCTGCACAAGACCGGGCTCTTCGAGCACTTCGGTGAGGAGCGCATCTTCAGCTCGCAGGACGTCGGGCGCGGGAAGCCGGCACCGGACCTCTTCCTGCACGCGGCACAGGTGATGGGAATCGCTCCCGGGCGGTGCGCGGTCGTCGAGGACAGCCCGCTGGGAGTGCAGGCGGCCGTGGCGGCCGGGATGGACGTGTACGGGTTCACCGCGATGACTCCCGTGGCCAAGCTCGGGGACGCCAATGCCCTGTTCAGCGAGATGCACGAGCTCCTGGATCTGATCGTCTAACTTGTGACCCGCAACACCTACTCATCCGTAGCTTCGGGATCTACGCTGCTCGCTCATGGACGCATCTCTGCGGCATGGCCGGGCCTCGCTGGCGGTCAGCTTCTTCAGCCAGGGCGTGGTTTTCGCTCTGCTCGTGACCCGTATCCCGGCGATCCAGGATCGCTACGGCATCAGTGACGGGCTGCTGCCGGTCTTCCTCGCCGCGGTGCCGATCCTGGCCGGGGCGGGCAGCGTTGCGACCGAGCACCTGGTGAAGCGGGTGCGGCCCAGTGTCGTACTGCGGTGGGTCCAGCCGTTGGTCGCGCTGGTCCTGGTCGCGGCGGGTTCCGGGAACGCCATGTGGCAGATAGCCGTGGCGCTGGGCCTGTTCGGCATCTGTGTCGGCGGGCTCGACGCCTCCATGAACATGCTGGGTGTGAGCCTGCAGCGCACCTACGGCCGGAGCATCATGCTCGGCTTCCACGCCGCCTACAGCCTCGGCGGCATCACCGGCGCCTCGCTGGCGTGGGCCGGGGCGCACTGGCATCTGTCGCTCGCGGTGCTCTACGCGCCGGTCGCCGTCGTGCTGATCCCGCTCGTTCTCATCGGGAGCCGCTGGTACGTGGACCAGCGGCCGGAACCGGTGGCCGAGGGCGCGGCGGCTCCCGTGGCGACACCCGTGGTGATGCGGCTGCTGCTGCCGCTCTGCCTGGTGATGGCCTTCGCGTACATCGGGGACTCGACGGTCTCCAACTGGAGCGCGAAGTACCTGCAGGACACGCTCGGGAGCTCGGAGCAGCTGTCCACCGTTCCGTACAACATCTACATGGTGACGACGCTGCTCGGCCGGGCGGCCGGGGACCTCGGGGTGCGGCGCTTCGGCGGGGCCGCCGTGGTGCGGGCCGGTACGGTGCTCGCCGCGGTCGGGTTCGGGGTGGTCGCGGCGGCGCCGGGCCCGTGGGCCGGGATGCTCGGGTTCACGCTGCTGGGGTTCGGGCTGTGCGTCATCGTGCCGACGACGTTCGCGGCGGCGGGACGGCTGTTCCCCGGCGCCTCGGACACGGCCATCGCGCGGCTGAACATCTTCAACTACGTCGGTTTCCTGATCGGCGCCCCGCTCGTGGGTGCGATCGGTGACGCGTGGAGCTACCGGGGCGCGATGCTGATCCCCATGGTGCTGGTGCTGGCGACTCTGCTCTATGCCAAGTCGTTCGACACCGGCGAGGCCCGATACCGTGTCGGCCATGAGCGGCCGCGCACAGCTGATGTGGGATGAGCAGGTAACAGGTTACGACTTCGGCCCCGGGCATCCGATGGACCCGGTGCGGCTGTCGCTCACGATGCGGCTGGTCGAGGCTTTCGGGCTGGACCAGGCGCTCAAGGTGACCTCCGCGCCGGCCGCCGGGGACTCCACGCTGGGGTTGGTGCACCGCGCCGACTACGTGGCCGCGGTGCGGCGGGTCTCCGCCGATCCGCACTCGGTGGAGCTGGACTACGGCCTCGGTACCGAGGACAACCCGGCCTTCGCGGGCATGCACCGGGCCTCCGCGCTGATCGCCGGGCAGTCCGTCGGGGCGGCCGAGGCGGTGTGGAGCGGTGACGTTGCTCACGCGGTGAACTTCGCCGGCGGCCTGCATCATGCGATGCCGGGCTCCGCCGCGGGCTTCTGCGTCTACAACGACGCGGCGCTGGCGGTGGCGCGGCTGCTGGAGCTCGGTGCGGAGCGCGTGGTCTACGTGGATGTCGATGTGCACCACGGGGACGGGGTGCAGGCCGTCTTCTGGGACGATCCACGCGTTCTGACGATCTCGCTGCACGAGCACCCGCGGACGCTGTTCCCGCAGACCGGCTGGCCGGAGGAGACCGGTGGCGCCGGCGCGGAGGGCGGGGCGGTGAACATCGCGCTGCCGGCCGGGACGGGCGACGCGGGGTGGCTGCGGGCGTTCCACGCCGTCGTACCGGAGCTGATCGCGGCCTTCCGGCCGCAGGTCGTCGTCTCGCAGCATGGCGCGGACACCCATTTCGAGGACCCGCTGGCGCATCTCGCGGTGAGTCTGGACGCGCAGCGCGCGGTCGCCGAGGCGTGTCACGAGCTGGCGCACGAGCACGCGGAGGGCCGCTGGGTGGCGCTCGGCGGGGGCGGCTACGCGGTGACGGACGTCGTACCGCGCTCCTGGACGCATCTGGTGGCGATCGCCGCGGGCACGCCGATCGATCCCGCCGCCGAGACGCCGGAGGCGTGGCGGCACGAGGTGTACCGGGCGGCGCGGGCCGTGGCGCCCGCGCGGATGACGGACGGCCGTCACCCGGTCGTCTGGCGGAGTTTCGAGGAGGCGGGGTACGACCCGGCGGACCGCCTCGACCAGGCGGTTCTGGCGACCCGGCGCGCGGTGTTCCCGCTGCACGGCCTGCTGGCCTGAGCCGGCCGAACGGGCGGGCAGGAGAAGCGAGCGGGATGGGTGGTATTGAGCACCAATCACCCGCAAGGGGTGCGTTTTCCGGTTTCGGGTGGATGACGGCGGCATGGACGGCAGTATCGAAGGCGTGCTGAGTGTCGGCGCGCTGCGCGCGCATCTGCTGGCGGCCCGGCTGGCCGGTCCCGTGGCGACGCCCCGGGAGAAAAGTCTGCTCAGTTATCGGATGTTCGCGGCACGCGATCCGCGCCAGACGCTCGGCCTCGACCCCGAAGGGGCGTGGGGTACCGCGGAGTTGTTGCGGCTGATGGCCGAAAGATGCGGGGTTTCCCCGGATCCCGGACACACTTCGGGGCAGGATGTGATCGACCCCGACTGCACGGTGGCGGCACTCGACGCTTTTGCGGAACGATTGGCGCGGGCGGCTGTTGACCGGGTTCCGGTGCTGATCGGAACAGGTCATCCGCACCGACTCCTGGGCTTCTACGCCGGATTGGCTGCCGCGTTGTCGGCGGCGGGATGTCCTGTCCTCACCTCCGCGCATGGTCGACGTATCGACATTCTGACCCGATTCGGGCTACGCCAGCACAACCTTTGGTACGTAGGCGGAGTCGCGATGGTCCGCACCGTGGACGCGCTCCCCACCTCGGGTGAGCCCGGGGCGCACACGCACTCCCCCCTCCCGGTTCGTACCGCACTGGCCGCCGCGGCCGGCCGTGGGGGGCAGCTGCCGGGACTGGTGGTCGGTGATCACGGGTGGGTCTGCGGGGCTGGTCAGCTGGGCATCGAGGCGATCGGGCTGGCGGACGCCGACGATCCGGCGGTCTTCGTGGCCGAGGCGGAGGGGCGGGTTTCCGTCGCCGTTCCGCTTGATGACGCTGTGCGGTCCGATTACTACCGGCCGCTTACACGCTATGTACTCAATCGAGCGTGTCTGTCACAGTAGTCAACCGATCGCAACTCCTCTTCCCCACTTGCATCACCCGCACCTAATCTGGGGAGGAGCGCACGTGCCTGCTGGAGTCACCGGAGGGGAAGCCGGTGGCCGTCATGTGCGGAAGGTTCAGGTGTGTCATGGCTGCTAGCGACAGGCCTCTCAACGAGGTCGTTTTCCTGACTGTGGCGGAGGTCGCCTCAGTGATGCGTGTGTCCAAGATGACCGTGTACCGACTGGTACACAGCGGCCATCTGCCGGCGATCCGGGTGGGCAGGTCCTTCCGGGTGCCAGAACAAGCCGTCCACGACTATCTGCGTGAGTCCTACGTGGGGGTGGGGGAATCTGCTTGACGGCCTTCTCGGTCGCCTCGGTTCTACCCGCCCCCTCGGGGCGGGTAGGCTTGGCCGACGTAGGTCGTGTGGGCTCGGACGCCCCGCACCGAGTGAAAACGAAGCGAGGGTAGTCGTGGGCTCTGTCATCAAGAAGCGGCGCAAGCGTATGGCCAAGAAGAAGCACCGCAAGCTGCTGAAGCGTACGCGTGTGCAGCGTCGCAACAAGAAGTAAGCGAGCCACTCGCTGCACTTCCTGCCCTCCCACCACCGTGCTCCGCACGGCGGTGGGAGGGCAGCTGCGTTTCCGGGGTACCTCGGCTACCCGGGGGTAGCCGAAGGGGCGGGGCGCCCGCCGTACGGGGGGCGTTCCGGTGCGGCCGCCGTGGCCAACGGCCCGGAGGCCGTCATCACAGCGCAACATCGAACCGATACGGTGCGTACATCCCTGACGGAAGGCGCTGAATCGTGGGCAAGGTGGTGCTCGTCACCGGAGTCGCGCGAAAGCTCGGCAGCCGGTTCGTCCGCCGGATCCAGCATGATCCGGAGGTCGACCGGGTGATCGGCGTGGACGCCGAGGTGCCCGAGCACCAGCTGGGCAACGCGGAATTCGTCAGGGCGGACATCCGGCACCCGATGATCGCCAAGGTGCTGGCCCAGCACGCCGTCGACACCGTCGTCCATATGGACGTCAGCGGCACCCCGCTGGGCTCCGGCGGCCGGGCGCAGGTCAAGGAGACCAACGTCATCGGCACGATGCAGCTGCTGGGGGCGTGCCAGAAGGCCCCGACGGTGCGCCGCCTCGTGGTGAAGTCGACGACCAGCGTCTACGGCTCCGCGCCCCGCGACCCGGCGGTGTTCACCGAGACCATGCCGCCGAAGTCACTGCCCAGCGGTGGCTTCGCCAAGGACGCGGTCGAGGTCGAGGGCTATGTGCGCGGCTTCGCGCGCCGCCGGCCGGACGTGGCGGTGGCCGTCCTGCGGTTCGCCAACATCCTCGGCCCGCAGGCCGACTCCCCGCTCGCGGAGTACTTCTCGCTGCCGGCGCTGCCGACCGTGTTCGGCTACGACCCGCGGCTGCAGTTCGTGCATGAGGACGATGTGACCGACGTACTGGTCCTCGCCTCCCTCGACGCCCGCCGCGGGACGCTCAACAGCGGCACGTTCAACATCGCGGGCGACGGCGTCCTGCTGCTGTCGCAGACCGCCAGGCGGCTCGGCCGCCCCACCGTCCCGGTGCTGCTGCCCGCCGTCACCTGGGTCGGACAGATGCTGCGCACGGCGGGGGTCACCGACTTCTCGCCGGAACAGATCCGGCTGCTGACGCACGGCAGAGTGGTGGACACCACACAGATGCGTGAGACGCTCGGTTTTGCGCCGCGCTACACGACGGCCGAGACCTTCTGCGACTTCGCCCGCAGCCGTGGCCCCGGCCTGCTGCCGCCCGACCGGCTCGCCCGCACGGTCGACGCGATCGCCGCCGCACTTCCCGCGGGCGCCAACCGGACGTGAGAGCACCGACGAGGAGGAGCCGCAGCATGGCGGACGCCAAGGTCATCCCGTTCGACGAGGACACCCGTGCCCGTCGGGGGCCGGGTCGGCCGCGCGGACGGGCGGGGTCCCGCAAGAAGAACGAAGGGGCCGCGTCGGCGACACCGCTGTCCGCCGTCCCGGCGGAGTTCCCGAACGAACCGGCCGGCGCACCGGAGCCGCGCGCTCCGCGCGACGACGCCGACCCCGCGGGCGCTCCCGCGACCGCCCCTGAGGGCGTGCAGCAGGGCCAGGACGGCCCCGCGGGCGACCCGGGGGCAACGGGAGGCACCGGAGTCGCCGACGGCGGTGGCGCGCCGCGCACGGCGCCCGCCTCGGGAGTCGCCGAGGCCCTGGCCGACGCGCTCGGCGGTGCGGCCGAGCGGCTGATGGGCGCCCGCTGGGACCGGAAGGTCGCGCACGGGCTGTCGTTCCTGCGGCGCCGGATCACCGGCGACTACGAGGTCGACGAGTTCGGTTACGACGAGCAGCTCACCGACCAGGTGCTCATGTCGGTGCTCCGGCCGTTCTTCGACCAGTACTTCCGGGTCGAGGTCAAGGGCATCGAGAACATCCCGGCCGAGGGCGGGGCCCTGGTGGTCGCGAACCACTCCGGGACGTTGCCGCTGGACGGGCTGATGGCGCAGGTCGCCGTCCACGACCACCACCCGGCCGGCCGGCATCTGCGGCTGCTCGCCGCCGACCTGGTCTTCGTGCTGCCCGTGGTGAACGAGCTGGCCCGCAAGGCGGGCCACACGCTGGCCTGCACCGAAGACGCGCAGCTGCTGCTGGAGCGCGGTGAGGTCGTCGGGGTGATGCCGGAGGGCTTCAAGGGTCTCGGCAAGCCCTTCGCCGACCGCTACAAGCTGCAGCGCTTCGGGCGCGGCGGCTTCGTCGCGACGGCGCTGAAGACCGGGGCGCCGATCATTCCGTGCTCGATCGTGGGCGCGGAGGAGATCTACCCCATGGTCGGCAACTCCAAGACGCTGGCACGGCTGCTGGGCGTGCCGTACTTCCCGGTCACACCGACGTTCCCCTGGCTGGGGCCGCTGGGCCTGGTGCCGCTGCCGACGAAGTGGACGATCCAGTTCGGCGAGCCGATCAGGACCGACCACTACCCGCCGGAGGCGGCGGAGGACCCGATGCTGGTCTTCAACCTGACGGACCAGGTCCGGGAGACCATCCAGCACACGCTGTACAAGCTGCTGGTGCAGCGGCGGTCCGTGTTCTTCTGAGTTCTCGCGGGACGTCAAAGGGGTGGGTCCTGGCCGATGGCCAGGACCCACCCCTTTCACCTGCACGACCGCCGGTTACTCCTTGGCGTCCTCCGCCCCGAGGCCGAGGCCCGGGAGCAGGCCGGGGAGCAGCGGGGGCAGGTTGACGGACGGCGGCGTGGAGGCCGCCGGATCGGACGGGTTCTCGCCGCCGGTGCCCGGTGACGGGGGCAGCAGTCCGTCCGTACCGCCGAGCAGATGGTCCTTGCCGGCGCCGGCGCTCGGGCTGTCGGTGGTGCCCGGTGTGCCGCTGTGGCCTTCCGCGGTGGCGGGGGCGTGCGGCGCCGGCGTCGCTGTGCCGCTGTGACCGGTACCGACCGAGCCGGGTTTGCCGGCCTGACGGTGCGCGGGGCCTTCGCTGCCCTGGGGTTTGGGGAGCTTGCCGGCCAGCGGCGCGACATCGTGCTCTATGGCGTCGAAGACCGACGTGACCTGGCTGCTCACATCACCGAGCTGGCTGGGCAGCCGGTCGCGCAGCTGGCTCCAGCCTTCGCGGTGCGAGGCGTTGAACTCGTTCAGCAGCTCCATCGGCTGCAGCGAGCCGTCGCGCTGGTACGCCTCGGTGAGCAGCCGGTGGCCTTCCGCGGCCTCCTGGTGCATACCGGAGAGCGCCCGGCGGACCTCGCCGACCGATTCGCTGTCGAGCTCGCCGGAGCGACCCCGCTCCATGAGGCGCCGGGCCTCCTGCATGCGGGTCGCGGCCATGTCCAGATAGACGCTTCCCCGGGAGGCGTCGTTGTTGGCCATGTCCAGCTTGAGATCCTCCATGCCCCGTTTGAGGCCGTAGAGGGTGTCCCCTGGCAGTGCGTTCGTACTGGCCGCCGCGACGCCGCCGAGGGCCCCGGCCGCGACGCCCACGGAGAGCCCGCCGGCGGCGAGCCGGCGGGACCAGCGGGATCGTGGCCTGAGCTTCCCGAGCCCGGTGGCGCGGTGCGCGCCGCCGGTGCGTTGCTCGGGGACCTTGGGGGAGACCTCAAGGCTGCCGTCGGCAAGCGCGGTCTCCATCGCGGCGATCAGTTGGGCACGTTGCACCGTCTTCGCCTCGGCGCTCAGCACCGGCGGCTGCCGGTTGCCGATGGCGCCGACCAGTGCCAGCAGCCGCCCCTGATCGGGGTCGGCGTGCCGGTCCGTGGCATGGGCGCCGTGTTCGCCGGTGGGCTCCTGGGGTGCGCTGTCGGAGTTCCGGGGGTCTTTCCCCGGAAAACCGGCAGTCTCAAGGGCCTGGGCGAAGGCGTTCGCCCGACGGTGTGCCGTTGCTTGTCCGATCATGGGCGGCACCTCCTCTCGTCATCCACACTCGACTCCCGAAGCCGCCCGGAAGGTTGCATTCCTTGTTTCTGTCCACCCAATCGAGTGACTGGAAGCGGCCAGAGCGCGGCAGAGAGGTGTCTGCATGTGGTGCAACGAGCGCCGCGCCAGTTGGGTTACGCGGTCATGATGATCGGACCGGAGCGGCCGGAAAAAAGGCCGGAGAGGGTGGGGAAAAAGGGACAACTCAGTCTCACCGGGCGTCTTCGGGGAGAAGCCTGGCCAGGGTTCGCACGGCTCGGTACTGAAGGGTCTTGATCGCCCCTTCGTTCTTGCCCATGATGCGTGCGGTCTCGGCGACCGACAGGCCCTGCAGGAAGCGCAGCGTCACGCACTCCTGCTGCTGGGGGTTGAGCTTCCTGACGGCGACGAGAAGCGCCTCGTTGGACAGCGATTCCAGCACCGAGTCCTCGGGGCTGCGCTCGACCTCGTTGGCGTCGAGCATCTCGCCGGTGGTGACCTCGAGCCGGAAGCGGCTGGACTTGAAGTGGTCGGCGACCAGGTTGCGGGCGATGGTGACGAGCCACGCGCCGAAGTCGCGGCCCTGCCAGGTGAAGGTGCCGATCCGGCGCAGGGCGCGCAGGAACGTCTCACTGGTCAGGTCCTCGGCGGTCGCCTTGCCGCCGACGCGGTAGTAGATGTAGCGGTAGACGGTGTCGGAGTAGTGGTCGTAGAGCCGGCCGAAGGCCTCGGTCTCGCCGGCCTGGGCCCGCTCGACGAGGTCCATCATCCGGCCGCTGTCACTGTCCGCGGCGGGACGTCGAGCGGTGGGGCCTCCGGCAGCGTTGCTGCCCGAGCCGCTCTGCGGGTTGTTCCGGGTGCGTCTGCCTGCGGCGGTGCTGACTTCGGCCAGTGCGTACGCGGGGCCGGCGGGAAAGGGCGTGGCGAGGGCGGGCTCGGCGAACGCGGGGACGACACGCAGGCAGTCGTTCACCAATGCGCGCAGCGTTGCCAGGCCGGAGGTGTCAACCCCGTCGTGTGGGTACACGGGACTCCCAGAGGCAGAACTTCCATCACGTGCAGTACGGGACCGTGCACCCGCCGTGGTCGACGTGTGGGTTCCGATTGCGTCTGAGGAGAATAACGCTTCGTACAGGCGGCGCTACACCGTGTTGCCTAAATCGCCGGTTACGTCGGTTCCTTGGTGCATTGGTGATCGATCAATTATCGAACACTGAACCGAAGTTGACCGCATCTGTTCGTGAATTGCTCGCGGGGAGTGCGTGTTGTGGCTGTGTGGCAGTGCTGCGACTGCGGTGGGTCCAGAGGGGGGTACGACGGGCCGTCGGCGTGCCGGATCTAGGGCGTGTTGCGGAAAGTGGCGCCGTTCGCCCGTGGGCCAGGCGGGACTTTCGCAACACGCCTTAGCGGCGGCGTCGGTGGATCGCGACCGCGGCGACCGCGCCACCCGCGACGGCGCCGACCCCGGCCGCGGCCGGGATGCCGATCTTCGCGGCCTTGCGGCCGGTGCGGTAGTCGCGCAGCCGCCAGCCGTGGGCGCGGGCGTGCTTGCGCAGCCGGGTGTCGGGGTTGATCGCGTACGGGTGTCCGACCAGCGACAGCATCGGGATGTCGTTCGCCGAGTCGCTGTACGCGGCGCAGCGGGACAGCTGAAGTCCCTCGGCGCCGGCGAGCGCCCGGACCGCCTCGGCCTTGGACGGGCCGTGCAGCGGTTCTCCGACCAGCCGGCCGGTGTAGACACCGCCGACGGATTCGGCGACGGTGCCCAGCGCGCCGGTCAGGCCGAGCCGGCGGGCGATGATCGTCGCGGTCTCCACGGGCGCGGCCGTGACCAGCCAGACCCGCTGGCCCGCGTCGAGGTGGGCCTGGGCGAGTGCCCGGGTGCCCGGCCAGATCTTCTCGGCCATGTACTCGTCGTAGATCTCCTCGCCGATCGCCATGAGCTCCTCGACGCGGTGCCCCTTGACGATCGACAGCGCGCTGTCCCGCGCGTCCTGCATGTGCTCGGGGTCCTCGGACCCGGCGAGCCGGAACCAGGCCTGCTGCCAGGCGAAGCGGGCGAGCTCGCGCTTGTGGAAGAACTTCCGCTTGTACAGGCCGCGGCCGAAGTGGAAGATCGCGGCGCCCTGCATCACGGTGTTGTCGAGGTCGAAGAAGGCGGCGGCGTGCGGATCCCCCACGACGGGGAACTCGGGCGCGGCGGATTCCTTCTCCGCTTCCTTCTCCGGCGCCGCGAGTGCGGCCTCGGCCGCGGCCTCGCCTGCCAGCACGCTGCGCGCGGTGGCGGAGCGCCTACGGGGGGTGAGCCATTGCAGAGCGGCCATGCGGCGAGCATAGCCATTTTGTTCGGCCGGTCCTTGCCGCGTAAGGAGCGAAGGCGTGAACTCCTCGCGACGTACGTGTTACCCGCCGGCCGGCTGCGCCGGTGGCGGTCGGGGGCACAATGTCTCGAATGAGTCCTCTCCTGCGCCGTAGCGCCCGCAAGGATCCCGCCGACCGCACCGTGACGCTGATCGGCAAGCCCGGCTGCCATCTGTGCGACGACGCCCGTGCCGTGATCGAGAAGGTCGCGGGGGAGCTCGGTTCCCGGGTCGAGGAACGGGACATCACGCAGGACGAGGAGCTGTACCGCAAGTACTGGGAGCAGATTCCGGTGGTGCTGGTCGACGGCGAGCAGCACGACTTCTGGCGGGTCGACGAGCAGCGGCTGCGTACCGCGCTCACCGGCTGAGGCCGGGTCGACACGGATCCGGCTGCGTCGCAGGTGGGAGGCGTTCCTGGCCGACGGGTGATTTGAGCGCGTTACTCGTGGTGCGCGTATTCGATTACCATCGAGTTCGTTTTGTACACCCGGGGGCTAGGCGTGAGGAGTGTGGGCGCGTGCTCTCCGGACGGTTCCAGGGGTCTGGCGGCTATGCCGTCGTGGACCTGGAGGCCACCGGGTCCAGTTCACGACGGCACCGGGTGATCGAGGTGGCGGTCGTGCTGCTCGACCGGGAGTGCGTCCCGCAGGGTGAGTTCAGCACGTTGATCGATCCCGAGGGGCCGGTCGGCCCGACCCACATCCATGGCATCGAGGGGCCCGACCTCGGCGGTGCCCCGACGTTCGCGGGCATCGCGCCGAAACTGCTGGGGCTGCTGCGCGGCAGGGTGCTGGTGGGGCACAACGTGGGCTGTGACCGGGCATTCCTGGTCGCGGAGTACGCGCGGCTCGGGGTGACGCTGCCGGCCGTGCCGGAGTTGTGCACCATGCGGATGGCCATCTCCCGGGTGCCCGCTCCGCGCGGATTCTCGCTGGGGGCTTGCGTAGCGGACGCCGGACTGGGTGACTGGGCGGCGCACACGGCGCTGGGTGACGCGCGGGCCACCGCGCGGCTGTTCGCCCATTACGCGGCGGACGCACCGGACCGGGCCGGCGTGCCCGGAGCGGTGGAGGCGGCGGCGGGAGTGGAGTGGCCGGTGATCGCGCATATGCCGGAGGCCGACGCGCTCTGGCTGGGGCGGCGTTCCGTTGATCGTCCGGTGGTTCGGTCGGCGGAAATACCGAACGACCCGAAGGGGTGGAACGATTCGGCACAGCAAATGGTTCCTAATGTCCGGAATGGGAGTGCGTGATGCCGGTCACTTCCCCTGGACAAAGCGGACACTATCTTTGTGCACGCGTTCACAAAGACATAGCCTGGCAAGCACGGGGCGGCCCCGGGGACTGTGGTCCCTGGACGTCTACGCTCTATCCGCAGGAGCATCGTGGCAACTAGCCGTTCTCACCGACCGGCGACCCGCAGCCGAGGTATCCCCGAGGCCACCGTCGCCAGGCTTCCGCTGTACCTGCGGGCTCTCACCACGCTCTCCGAGCGTTCGGTGCCCACGGTGTCGTCGGAGGAACTCGCGACCGCCGCGGGCGTCAACTCCGCGAAGCTGCGCAAGGACTTCTCCTACCTGGGCTCCTACGGGACCCGCGGCGTCGGCTACGACGTCGAGTACCTCGTCTACCAGATCTCCCGTGAGCTGGGCCTCACCCAGGACTGGCCGGTAGTGATCGTCGGTATCGGTAACCTCGGCGCCGCGCTCGCCAACTACGGCGGCTTCGCCTCCCGCGGTTTCCGCGTCGCGGCCCTCATGGACGCCGACGCCGCCCTCGCCGGGAAGCTGGTGGCCGGACTCCCGGTCCGGCACATCGACGAGCTGGAAGCGATCGTCGAGGACAACCAGGTGTCGATCGGTGTCATCGCGACCCCGGCCGGCGCCGCGCAGGAGGTCTGCGACCGCCTCGTCACCGCGGGCGTCACCTCCATCCTGAACTTCGCGCCGACCGTGCTGCAGGTCCCCGAGGGCGTCGACGTCCGCAAGGTCGACCTCTCCATCGAGCTGCAGATCCTCGCGTTCCACGAGCAGCGCAAGGCCGGCGAGCAGGGCCAGGGCCCGGACGGGGACGTGCCCGCCGTGATGCCGGCATGAGTGTTCTCGTCGTCGGCCTGAGCCACCGCAGCGCCCCGGTCAGCTTGCTGGAGCGGGCCGCGCTCACGGATGAGGCCAAGGCCAAGCTGCTGCAGGACGCGCTGGCCGCCGAGCCCGCGACCGAAGCGGCGGTGCTCGCCACCTGCAACCGCATCGAGCTGTACGCGGACGTGGACAAGTTCCACGCGGGCGTCGCCGAGCTGTCGATGCTGCTGTCGCTGCACAGCGGCGTCGGCCTCGAAGAGCTCACTCCCTATCTTTATGTGCACTACGAGGACCGGGCGGTCCACCATCTGTTCTCGGTCGCCTGCGGCCTGGACTCCATGGTGGTCGGCGAGGGCCAGATCCTCGGCCAGATCAAGGACGCGCTCGCCCTCGGCCAGGAGCTGCACACCGCGGGACGGCTGCTCAACGACCTGTTCCAGCAGGCCCTGCGGGTCGGTAAGCGCGCCCACAGCGAGACCGGCATCGACCGGGCCGGGCAGTCCCTCGTCACCTTCGGCCTCGACCAACTGGCCGCCACCACCGGCCCGCTGGCCGGCAAGCGCGTGCTGGTGGTCGGCGCGGGCTCGATGTCCTCGCTCGCCGCCGCGACCCTGGCCCGCGCGGGCGTCACCGAACTCGTCATCGCCAACCGCACCGCCGACCGCGCGGAGCGGCTCGCGGCGCAGCTCGGCGGCCGGGCCGCCGACTTCGACGCCGTCGCCGGCGAACTGGCCTCGGCCGACCTCGTCGTGTCGTGTACCGGCGCGACCGGGCTGGTCCTGGACCATGCCACCGTCGCCGCCGCCGTCGCCACCCGCACCGCGACCGGCGCCGACGCCGCACCGCTGGCCCTGCTCGACCTGGCCATGCCGCGCGACGTCGACGCCGCCGTGCACGGCCTCGAAGGCGCTCACCTGGTCGACATAGAGTCGCTCGCCGAGGCCTCCGCGGACGCCCCGATGGCCGCCGACGTCGACGAGGTCCGCAAGATCGTCGCCGCCGAGGTCGGTGCCTTCGGCGCCGCCCAGCGCGCCGCCCGCATCACCCCCACCGTCGTCGCGCTGCGCGCGATGGCCGCCGACGTCGTCACCGGTGAACTCACCCGGCTCGACGGCCGGCTCCCCGACCTGGACGACAAGCTGCGCTCGGAGATCACCCAGACCGTGCGCCGCGTCGTCGACAAGCTCCTGCACGCGCCCACCGTGCGGGTCAAGCAGCTCGCGGGCGAACCCGGCGGCGCCGGGTACGCCGACGCGCTGCGTGAACTCTTCGACCTCGACCCGCAGGCGGTCGCCGCCGTCAGCAGGGCCGACGACCCGAATCGAGGGCGGCCATGAACGGCCCCACCGCATTGAAACTGGGCACCCGGCGCAGCAAGCTGGCCATGGCGCAGTCCGGCATGGTGGCGGAGCAGGTGCGCCAGCTGACCGGCCGGCCGGTCGAACTCGTCGAGATCACCACGTTCGGGGATGTCTCCCGCGAGCAGCTCGCGCAGATCGGCGGCACCGGAGTCTTCGTCTCCGCGCTGCGGGACGCGCTGCTCGCCGGTGAGATCGACTTCGCCGTGCACTCGCTCAAGGACCTGCCGACGACTCCCGCCGAGGGCCTCACGCTCGCCGCGATCCCGGTCCGCGAGGACCCGCGCGACGCGCTCGTGGCCCGCGATGGGCTGACGTTCGAGGAGCTCGTGGCGGCCGCCGCCGCGCTGGGCCGGCCGGCCCGCGTCGGCACCGGATCGCCGCGCAGGATGGCACAGTTGAACGCCTGGGCCCGCAGCCTGGGCGGAGCGGTCGAGACGGTGCCGATCCGTGGCAACGTCGACACCCGCATCGGCTTCGTCACCTCTGGCGAACTCGACGCCGTCGTCCTGGCCGCCGCCGGGCTCAGCCGTCTCGGCCGCCTCGCCGAGGCGACCCAGCTGATCCCCGTCGAAGCCGTCCTGCCCGCCCCCGGACAGGGGGCGCTGGCCGTCGAATGTGCCGCCGGTAACGCGGCGGGACCGGCACTGGCCG
The DNA here is from genome assembly GCF_016107395.1 of Streptomyces fildesensis. GTDB lineage: Bacteria > Actinomycetota > Actinomycetes > Streptomycetales > Streptomycetaceae > Actinacidiphila > Actinacidiphila fildesensis. Next base: position 10,277 of record NZ_JAAIKO010000068.1, on the reverse strand, counting down.
CACAGCTCGCGGAGCTCGACGACCCGTTCACCCGGGCCGCCGTCACCGCGGAACGATCACTGCTCGCCGCCCTTGAGGCCGGCTGCTCCGCCCCTGTGGGCGCGCTCGCCGACCTGGTGGCCGACGGGCAGATTTCCGAGCTGCGCCTGCGGGGGGTCGTCGGCACGACCGACGGCACCCAGCTGGTGCAGATGTCCATCACTGGTGCAACCCCTGAGTCCGCGGATGACGCCGCGGTTCTCGGTCGCGAACTCGCGGCCGAGATGCTCGCCAAGGGCGCAGCCGGTCTTATGGGGGAGCGCGTACTTTGAGCCCCACCGCCGTCAATCACTCCGGCCTCGGCCACGTCACCTTCCTCGGTGCCGGGCCCGGTGATCCCGGGCTGTTGACCCTGCGCGCCGTCGAGGCGCTGGCTCATGCCGACATGCTGGTCGGCGAGCCGCACGTGCTGGAGGTCGTGCGTACGCACGCCCGAGCAGATGTGGGCACGGCTGAACCAGCGGTAGGCGAGGGCGCGTTGGACGCCTCCGCTGCCGCCACCCAGCTTGTCATGACGTCCGCACGCACCGGCAAGCGGGTCGTCCGTGCGGTAGCGGGTGATCCCGGCCTGGACAACTGCACGGCGAGCGAGATGCTCGCCTGCGCGGCGGCCGGCATCCCCTTCGAGGTCGTACCGGGCGTCTCCGCGGCGATGGGCGTACCCGCCTACGCCGGGGTCCCGCTCAGCGCCGACGTCCGTTTCGTCGACGCCGCCACCGCGTCCGACCGCTGCTGGAGCGAGGTCGGGGCGAGCGATGCCACGCTGGTCCTCACCACCACGCTGCAGACCGTGGTCGCCACCGCCGCCGAACTGATGGCGGCGGGCCGCAAGCCCGACACCCCGCTGTCGGTCACGGTCGCCGGTACGACGACCCGGCAGCGCACGTGGACCGCGACACTGGCCACGATCGCCTCCGAGCTCAAGGCCACCAAGGCCCTGCCGACCCCGGAGGGCCCGATCGCGGCGATAGCCGTGGTGGGCCAGCGCAGTCTCCAGCGCGCCCAGCTGTCCTGGTTCGAGACCAAGCCGCTGTTCGGCTGGCGCGTCCTGGTGCCGCGCACCAAGGAGCAGGCCGCCTCGCTGTCGGACCAGCTGCGCTCGTACGGCGCGGTCCCGCACGAGGTGCCGACGATCGCCGTCGAGCCGCCGCGCACCCCGCAGCAGATGGAGCGGGCCGTGAAGGGCCTGGTCACCGGACGCTACGAATGGATCGCCTTCACCTCCGTGAACGCGGTCAAGGCGGTGCGGGAGAAGTTCGAGGAGTACGGGCTCGATGCCCGCGCCTTCGCGGGGATCAAGGTCGCAGCGGTCGGCGAGCAGACCGCCCAGTCGCTGGTCGAGTTCGGCGTGAAGCCGGATCTCGTGCCGAGCGGTGAGCAGTCCGCGGCCGGACTGCTGGAGGACTGGCCGCCGTACGATCCGGTCTTCGACCCGATCGACCGGGTCTTCCTGCCGCGCGCCGACATCGCCACGGAGACGCTGGTGGCGGGCTTGGTGGAGCTCGGGTGGGAGGTTGACGACGTCACCGCCTACCGGACGGTGCGCGCCTCGCCTCCGCCTGCGGATACTCGGGAAGCGATCAAGGGCGGCGGGTTCGACGCGGTGCTCTTCACGTCGTCGTCGACGGTGCGGAATCTGGTGGGGATCGCCGGTAAGCCGCACAACGTGACCGTGATCGCCTGTATCGGGCCGGCCACGGCGAAGACCGCCGAGGAGCACGGGCTGCGGGTCGACGTGATGTCGCCGGAGCCGTCCGTGCATGCGTTGGCGCAGGCGCTGGCCGATTTCGGTACGGCGCGGCGGGTGGCGGCGGAGGACGCGGGCGATCCTGTGACGCGGCCCAGCGAGCGGCGGCCGGGGTCGCGGCGGCGGGCGCGCGTCTGACGCGTTTTTTTGGGACGAGGGGTACGGTGCGGTCCGCTCTGACAGGGCGGGGCCGCGCCGGGGTATCTCCTCGGACGACGAACGCTCGTGTCCGTTGCAAGGTGACGGCCCGATTCGTTCGTCGTCCTGCGGGGACACCCCGCCACGTCCCCTCCGGTCGGTGGGTGGGTGTGCCCCACGTCCCCCCTCCGTTCGCTCCGGCCGACTTTTAGTCGGGAAGAGCATGCTGGGACCAGGCGTAGCGTGGACGTCTGGAATGGCTCCGGTGTTGGAGGAAGGCACGGACATGACTGGCTACGGTGATTTTCCCGGAGCGCGCCCCCGCAGGCTGCGCACCAGTCCGGCGATGCGGCGCCTGGTCGCCGAGACCCGGCTGAACCCCGCTGAGCTGATCCTGCCGATGTTCGTCCGTGAGGGCATCAGTGAGCCGGTGGCGGTCTCCTCCATGCCCGGCGTGTTCCAGCACACCCGCGACACGCTCCGTAAGGCGGCCCTGGAGGCGGCCGAGGCGGGCGTCGGCGGGATCATGCTGTTCGGTGTGCCGGCGGTGAAGGACGCGCTCGGCACGCAGGGCACCGAGCCGGACGGCATTCTCCAGGTCGCCATCCGTGACGTGGTGGGTGAGGTCGGGGACGCGGTGGTGGTGATGTCCGACCTGTGTCTGGACGAATTCACCGACCACGGCCATTGCGGGGTGCTCGACGCGCAGGGCCGGGTCGACAACGACGCGACGCTGGAGCGCTACGCCGAGATGGCGCAGGTGCAGGCCGACGCGGGCGTTCATGTGGTGGGGCCGTCCGGGATGATGGACGGTCAGGTCGGCATCGTGCGCGACGCGTTGGACGCGGTCGGGTTCGAGGACGTGTCCATCCTGGCGTACACGGCGAAGTACGCGTCGGCCTTCTACGGGCCCTTCCGCGAGGCCGTCGACTCGTCGCTGACCGGCGACCGCAAGACCTATCAGCAGGACCCGGCGAACTTCCGCGAGTCGCTGCGCGAGCTGGCGCTCGACCTGGCGGAGGGCGCCGACATGGTGATGGTCAAGCCCGCGCTGCCGTATCTGGACGTGCTGCGGAAGGTCGCCGACACGGTCGACGTACCCGTGGCGGCCTACCAGGTCAGCGGCGAGTTCGCGATGGTCGAGGCGGCGGCGGCGAACGGCTGGATCGACCGCGACCGCACCATCATGGAGACCCTGACGTGCGTGCGGCGGGCGGGCGCGAACATGATCCTCACGTACTGGGCGACCGAGGTCGCCCAGAAGCTTTCGCGCTAGCGCTGGGCCGAGTGGCTTGCCGCGAAGGCGGCGAAGTCCGCCCAGGCGGCGGGCGTGAACGTGAGCGCGGGTCCGTCCGGGTCCTTGGAGTCCCGGACGTGGACTGCGGCCGGGTGGGCGGCGACTTCTACGCAGTTGCCGCCCTCGTCGCTGCTGTGACTGGACTTGCGCCAGGCGTAGGCGATCTCGACGCAGTTGCCGCCTTCTTCACTGCTGTAGCTGGATGTGAACCACGTCAGGTTGTTGGTGGCGGAGGTGGTGGTCGGTGCGCCGTTCATGCGTCTCCTAGCAGCCGATCCAGCAGGCTCCTGGTGTCCTCAGGATTGAGAGCCTGGGTTCGCAGCATCGCATATTTCCGAGCGAGGATGCTGACCTCATCGGGGTTGGAGACCAGGTGACTGCCGCGCTGGGCCTCGGTGTAGGCGAGGTGGTCGTGGTCGGGTGTCTCCAACAGGACGAAGGGGCCCGCGAGCGCGGCATGGGTTCTGCGGCCGAACGGCATCACCTGGAGCGAGGCACCGGGGAGGTCCGTCAACTCCCCTAACCACCGAAGCTGTTCGCGGAACACCGCTGCACTTCCCAGCCGGTCCATGAGAACGGCCTCGGAGATGATGAAGCTGGCGCTCGGTGGGTCTGTGCGGTGCAGGACCGCCTGACGTTCGATCCGCGACGTGACGCGTTCCTCGATCGCATCCTCACTGAGCGAGGGGACGTTGCTCCGGAAGGTCGCGCGGGCGTAGTCCTCGGTCTGGAGCAGCCCGGGCAGAACCTGGTTCTCGTATGACGAGAGGGTGATGGCCTCCCGCTCGTACGTGATGAACTCCGCCGCCCAGACCGGGTACTTGTCCCGCTCCGGCAGGTGTTCCACCGCTACCGCGAGGGCGCCCTTGGTGTCGAGGGCGCGGTCCATGTCGGTGGCGAGGTCGGGTTGGAGGGCGCGTCTGCCCTGTTCGATGGAGGCGATGGTCTCCTCGTGGACGATGAGGCGCTCGGCCAGTTCTCGTTGGGTGAGTCCGGCGACCTTGCGGAACATGGCCACCTGGGCGCCCACGAGCCGCAGTGCGGACGCGTTCTTCTTCGGCTTCTGCCAGGGGTGCATGGTGACCAACTCCCCACCCGGGTCCGTACGTGACCGGCGACGCGCCCGTACGCGCGATCCGTACGGGTTGACGCTCTGGTCCACCGTAGTCACTGAGCGCAACCCTTGCCGCATGAACGACGACATCCGACCGACCGGTTCCCGTGCGTGTTTCTACCCACGTGAGAGGCGATCCGTGCCCGCTGCACGGGAGTTCGCCCGGCAGGCCCTGGTGGGGTGGGGACTCGGGGAGCTCGCGGACGCGGTGTTGCTCTGCGTGAGCGAACTGGCCACCAACGCACTCCTGCACGGCGTCCCCGCCGGACGCGGGTTCCTGCTCCACCTCGCCGTCACCGGTGACGGTCCGCTGCGCATCGAGGTCCACGACAGCGGGGATGGTCACCCGCACCTCGTTCCGGACTCCGGCGCGGGCTGCGAGTCGGGGCGCGGGCTGCTGCTGGTGCAGGCGCTCTCCGAGAAGTGGGGCGAGGCCCTGCGGGAGCCCGGCAAGATCGTCTGGTGCGAGTTCGCGTGCGGCGATGCCGAGGCCGTAGAGACGCAGTTCGCCGGGATCGACCGGGTGATCGTCGAGGCCACGGCGGGGGCAGATGTGCTTCCGGCGCTGCCCGGGGTCTCGGACGATCAGCTCACGGAGGCGGAGCGGCGTGAAGTACGGGATGCCATGGAACTGATCTACGGGTGCGAAGACCTTCCGGAACTCGACGCACAGGACGTACACGTGGTGCCCGTCTGAGCCCGGGCCGGGCCCTGCCGGGTTGCCGGTGAAACGGTGCCACGGGAACCGGCCGGGCGAGGCAGTATGGAGACGCCACCCGAGCCGAAGGAGACGAGCCGACCATGAGCGCAGAACGAGCGAGCAGCCCCGGTCAGGTGCCGCAACCAGCCGCTACGCCCGAGGCGCTCCGTTCGGCTCTGGCGATAGTGGCTCCTGTCCGGCTTCCTGCGTTCGACCAGGAAAGAATCGCCGCCACCGACGCGGCCCGTGCCGCTGTCTCAGCCGCGCCGCTGCGGCGTTTTGTCGAGCAGTGGGCCGTGTACGTCGCGATCGAGCGGCACCCCGACCGCGCGGCAAGACTGCGCGAGCTGGAAGCGCGGGCAGCGACCGTGGATGACCTTGACGAGGCCCGCCGCGTGGCCGCTGAAGTAGGCGCGATCCTTGCCACTGCTGCGATCGAGGCCGGGCTCGACCGGGGCGAGGACGGCACATGAGCGACGGTGACGGATGGCGGTGGGACTACGTTCCCGACGAGCAACTGACCAATGGCGTGCCCGCGCACGTCGTGGCCGAGGCCGAGCACATCGCGGCCGAGCTGTAGCCCTCGCCGGGTTGGCTATTGACGTCAGCGATCTGGGATCCGGGCCCCGGCCAGGTCAGCCCGGCGGCGTTCGCAGGTTCGAGCTGGCGAGCGGGGGATGGGTGGATGTGCTCGTGCTGCCTCGGTCCTGCCTGGTGGCGATCGTGCTGATCATGCCGCCCGTCCAGCACCTGTAGCCCTGCAAACACGGCAGCGCCCGGCCCTCCACACGGGGGCCGGGCGCTGCCGTGGCGGACAGAACCTAGAGCTGCTCGGGGGTGTGGATGCCCAGCAGCGTCATTCCCTGGCGCAGCGTGCGGCCGGTCAGGGTGCAGAGGAAGAGCCGGTTCTCGCGGACGTCCGCGGGGGTCTCGGGCTTGAGGACCGGGCACTGCTCGTAGAACGTCGCGAAGGCCGAGGAGACCGCGTAGAGGTAGGACGCCAGCTTGTGCGGCTCGTAGGTGTCCGCGACACCCGCGAGGGCGTCACCGAACTCGTCCAGCAGCAGGCCCAGCGCGCGCTCGGCCGGGGCCAGCGGCAGCTCCGGGCGGGCGACGGCCCGGGCTTCTCCGGCCTTGCGGAGAATGGACTGGGTCCGGGCGAACGCGTACTGGATGTACACGCTCGTGTCGCCGGTCAGGGACACCATCCGGTCCAGGTCGAAGACGTAGTCGCGGCCCAGGGACGTCGACAGGTCCGCGTACTTGACCGCGCCGATGCCGACCTCGGCGCCGCGTTCCGCGACCTCCTCGTCGGAGAGCTCCTCGTTCTTCTCCCGCACGACGACGGCGGCCCGCTCGACGGCCTCGTCGAGCAGGTCGACCAGCCGGACGGTCTCACCCTCACGGGTCTTGAACGGCTTGCCGTCCTTGCCCAGCACCGTGCCGAACGGCAGGTGCTTGACGGTGACCTCTTCGGTGAGCCAGCCGGCCCGCCGGGCGGTCTCGAAGACCATGCGGAAGTGCAGCGCCTGCCGGGCGTCCACCACGTAGAGGAGGGTGTCGGCCTTCAGGTTGCCGGTCCGGTCGCGGATCGCCGACAGGTCGGTGGCCGCGTAGCCGAAGCCGCCGTCCGCCTTCTGCACGATGAGCGGGACCGGCTCGCCGTCCTTGCCCTTGATCTCGTCGAAGAAGACGCAGAGCGCGCCGTTGGAGCGCACCGCGACGCCGGTGTCCTCGAGGATCCGGCAGGTCTCGACGAGCATGTCGTTGTACGCGGACTCGCCGACGATGTCGTCGTCCTGGATCGCGATGTCCAGCTTGTTGTAGACCGAGTAGAAGTAGATCTTCGACTCGTCGACGAACCGCTGCCAGAGCGCCAGCGTCTCCGGCTCCCCGGCCTGCAGGTCCACGACCCGCTTGCGGGACCGGTCCTTGAACGCCTCGTCGGCGTCGAAGAGCGTCCTGGCTGCCTTGTACGTCCGGTTGAGGCGGGACATCGACGCCTCGCCGTCGGTGTCGGCGGGGGAGTGGTCCAGCTCGTGCGGGTGCTCGATCAGGTACTGGATGAGCATGCCGAACTGGGTGCCCCAGTCGCCGATGTGGTGCCGGCGGATCACCGTCTCGCCCTCGAACTCCAGGATCCTGGCGATGGCGTCACCGATGACGGACGACCGCAGATGGCCGACGTGCATCTCCTTGGCCACGTTCGGCTGGGCGTAGTCGATCACCGTGGTGCCGGGGTCCGCGGTCAGCGGCACGCCGAGCCGGTCGTCGGCGGCGCGGGCGGCCAGCGTCGTGGTGATCGCCGCGTCGGAGATGGTGATGTTGAGGAAGCCGGGGCCCGACACCTCGATCTCGGAGATCAGCTCGTCGGTGGGCAGACCGGCGACGACCTGGGCCGCGAGCTCCCGCGGGTTCGCCTTGTTCTTCTTCGCCAGGCCCAGCACACCGTTGGCCTGGAAATCGGCCCGGTCGCTTCGGCGCAGCAGCGGGTCGGCATCGACGGCCGACGGCACGGCGGCCGCCAGGGCGGCCGAGACACGCTGCTGGACAGAGGCGGAAAGGGATGCGACCGAGGCCATGGGGTGGGTGCCATTCCGGTTGGGGGAGTGGGAAACCCTTCGAGTATCCCACGGGAGCGCATCCCCTTTTCGGTCCCTGAATCCGGCTGATCGCGAGCCGCGGGCGAGCCGCCGGTAATCCGTGCGCGACGCCGCATTGCGGTCTGTGAGAATGGGTGCGACATGCTGTCGAGGAAGGAAGTGCCGATCGTGGCTCAGAGCCCCGAGACCGACTGGGTCTCCCGTTTCGCGGACGAGGTCATTGCCGAGGCGGACCGTCGCGCCCCCGGCAAACCGATCGTCTGCGCATCGGGTCTCAGCCCGTCCGGCCCGATCCACCTCGGCAACCTGCGCGAGGTCATGACGCCGCACCTGGTGGCCGACGAGATCCGCCGCCGCGGTCGTGAGTGCGTCCACATCATCTCGTGGGACGACTACGACCGGTTCCGCAAGGTGCCCAACGGCATCGACCCGTCCTGGTCCGAGCACATCGGCAAGCCGCTGACCGCGGTCCCGGCGCCGGCGGGCAGCGAGTACGGCAGCTGGGCCGAGCACTTCAAGGCGCCGATGATCGCCGCGCTCGGCGAGCTGGGCATCGAGTTCCACGGCATCAGCCAGACCGAGCAGTACACGGCCGGCGCCTACCGCGAGCAGATCCTCTTCGCCATGCGCGAGCGTGCCGCCATCGACGCGATCCTCGACCGGTACCGGACGAAGGACAAGCCGGCGACCGGCAAGAAGCCGCAGCAGAAGCAGCAGAAGCCGCTCGACGAGGCCGAGGTCGAAGCCGCCGCGGGCTCCGGCGCGGCCGACGAGGACGACGGCACCGGCGGCGCGGGCTACTACCCGTACAAGCCGTACTGCTCGGTCTGCAACAAGGACCTCACCACGGTCACGTCCTACGACGACGAGACCACCGAGCTCTCCTACACCTGCGCCTGCGGCCACGCCGAGTCCGTGAAGCTCTCCGAGCACAACCGCGGCAAGCTGGTCTGGAAGGTCGACTGGCCGATGCGCTGGGCGTACGAAGGCGTGATCTTCGAGCCTTCGGGCGTCGACCACTCCTCGCCGGGCTCCTCCTTCGTCGTCGGCGGTCAGATCGTCCGCGAGATCTTCGGCGGTGAGCAGCCCATCGGCCCGATGTACGCCTTCGTCGGCATCAGCGGCATGGCCAAGATGAGCAGCTCGGCCGGCGGCGTCCCCACGCCGTCCGACGCGCTGGAGATCATGGAGGCGCCGCTGGTGCGCTGGCTCTACGCCCGCCGCCGCCCCAACCAGTCGTTCAAGATCGCCTTCGACCAGGAGATCCAGCGCACCTACGACGAGTGGGACGCGCTGGAGCGCAAGATCGCCGACGGCTCGGTGCAGGCCGCCGACGCCGCCGCGTACAGCCGCGCGACCCGCACCGCCGCCGGTGAGCTGCCGAGGACGCCGCACCCGCTGCCGTACCGGACGCTCGCCTCCGTCGTCGACATCACCACCGGCGACGAGGAGCAGACGCTGCGCATCCTGCGCGACCTCGACCCCGCCAACCCCGTCACCTCGCTCGACGCCACCCGGCCGCGGCTCGACCGCGCACAGGCGTGGATCACCACCCACGTCCCCGCCGACCAGCGCACCCGGGTCCGCACCGAGCCGGACACCGAGACCCTCGGCGCGCTCCCGGCCACCGACCGGGCCGCGCTCGACCTGCTCATCGACGGACTCGACGACCACTGGTCGCTGGACGGCCTGACGACCCTCGTCTACGCCGTGCCGAAGCTCCAGGCCGGCCTGGACGCCGACGCCAAGCCCACGCCCGAACTCAAGGTCGCGCAGCGCTCGTTCTTCGCGCTGCTCTACCAGCTGCTCGTCGGCCGGGACACCGGCCCCCGGCTGCCCACCCTGCTGCTCGCGGTGGGCGCGGACCGCGTCCGTACGCTGCTGGGCGCCTGACGATCACAACGATCCCCCGGTTGCCGGATTCTCCGGCGGCCGGGGGATCAGGCGTTTACGGGACCTGTTCCGAGTCCCACTCGGTCCGGTACTGCGACTCGAACTCCGTCAGATAGCGGCGCAGCGTCCCCTCGCTGAGCGGGCCGCCGGTGCGTCCCGTGACGCCGTAGTTCTCCAGCAGATAGCGGCCGAACTGACGCGGGTTGGGAAACTCGTTGACCTCGACGACATAGCGGCGGAACGCCCCGTAGTACTGCTCCTCGCGCGGCACGTCGGGCTCGATGTGCGGCGGGCGGTGCAGGGCGGGTTCCGCTTCCGGCTCCGGGTCGGGTTCGGGCTCGGGGTCCGGTTCCGGGATGTAGCTGTTGACGTTCACGGAGCCGTAGCCATTGGCGAGGGTACGGACGCGGCCGGGGGAGACAGGGACCATCGGGCGGCCGTCGGACCCCGGTGCCGGCTCCGGTACGGGTTCGGGTGCGGGCGCCGGTATTCGAGCGCGTGCGGGCTCCCGGACCGGCTCCTGCCGGGCCACGGGCCGCGGCGCGGGCTCCGGCTGCGCCTGCCGCTGCTGCTGTGGTTCCGGCTGAAGCTGCTCCTGCTCCCGCTGTTCCTGCTGGGCGGCCGGGTGCACCGTCTCCAGGGCCAGGGCGGCCACGGGTACGGGCGGCTGGGCCGGTACCGGTTCCTGGACGGTGATGCCGGCGGCGGCGAGGCCGAGGGTGGCGGTTTCGGCGAGGGGGATGCCG
>NZ_JAAIKO010000067.1 GCF_016107395.1 Streptomyces fildesensis | reverse complement strand
CACCCACCCGACACCTACGCCGACGCTACGTCTACTGCCTTTGAGGAATTCAGCATTAGGCACGAGGACCATGCCGACTTTCGTGTCGTCGGCAGGGTCGTAGTAGACGGCGAGGTATCCGTGCGAGGCGTGGACGCTGCCGGTCGCAAACGGCCACTTTCCCTCGACCATCCAGCCGCCGTCGACCCGTCGCGCGGTTCCCGACATCCGCCGGCTCGTGCCTCCTACCGCGAAGGTACGGTTCCCGACCCACCGGGACTCGTACACCGGCGTAACGACGGCCTGGGGGAAGGAGAAGCTCCACAGGTTCCCCCCTGCGGCCGCCCAGACGACCCAGGAGGTCGCCCCACATCCCGCGCCAAGAGCGCGGTAGATGTCGTGCAGTTCCCGCGTGGTGAAGTCCGCGCCGCCAAAGCGTTTCGGAGTGGTCAGGGTGAACACGCCGGCAGCGTCGAGACGCTCGATGTTCTCCTGGGGGATGCGACGCTGCTGTTCCGCCACGGGCTGCTGGTCGCGAAGCCACGGCTGAATCTTGTGTATCCGGTCGGCTATCTCGTGTGCGGATGGTTGCCGTTCGTTCGCATTGGTGCGCAGGGTCATGGCCCATGACTTTCTCGTGATTCGTACTCGCGATGTCCGAAGGGTCGACATACCGCTCCTGTAGCGGCGGACGCATCCTGCGCCGGTCGCCGAAAGCGGATCAGATCAGGAAGGCCAGTTGTCGTCCGCCGACGGCACCCCGCCGAAGCCGGCGACCGGGCGAAGGGACGGATCGGAACCGTCGCGTCGGCCTGCCGAGGCGTCGGGGTGGTCGTCGAACCAGCCGTCGGCGGGGTACTTGTACATCCAGTCGACGATCAGTTGGCGGCGGGCGATCAGCCACAGCCCGTCACGGCGCTCGAACCGGTCCAGGTAACGTGCCCAGAGCTTGACGGACTCGCCTTTCCACTGATGGCTCTCGGAGCCTTGGTGATCAGCCTGGAGATACGTCTCGACGTGAGCGATGTCGGGACCGTTGAACTCGATGAGGCTGTTCCCCAGGGAATGCATGGTCCGTACGAAGCGCGGCATCTCCCCTGCCAGGAAGTCGACGAATCCGGATACGGGACCGATATGCAGGCTCGCGGGAAACTGGACCCAGGCGTCCTCGTGGAACACGCTACGCACAAGGTCCATGTCCACCCGGTCCAGGCCGCGACAGTAGCGGAGCAAGGCATCGTGGATGTGAGCACGGGCGCTCAGTTCGTCGACATTCATCGGCGTTTCCCTCCAAAGGGATCGGTGTTTGGGGCTGAAGTGGGCGAGGCGGAGCCGCGAGTGGGGAGGCCGGCCGGATACGTGCCGGGCTGCTTCGGGGCCGACGGCCTTCAGCACTCCCGCGCGGGAAGAACGGGCAGCTGTACGAAGCTGGGGTATTTCGGTCCGGTGTAGACCGTGTTCCGCGCCCCGTCGTGATAGGCCGGGTCGTAGGCGTGACGCATACCGTGGCCGACCCCGGTGTAGGGCTGGACATCGATACGAAGGCGATGCCCCTTCCTGACCAGACCGGTGTTCGGGATGATCTCTATCTCGACCGGGACGACCTCGCCGTCCCGCAGGGGGGCGTAGTCGTCCTGCAGGTGCGTGTGCTTGGGCCGGTAGCCGGTCGAGCGCTCGGGATCCAGCGTGCGGTGTGATGCCTTGAGCCAGCCTTTGGCCAGTGGGTAGAAGCGTGTGGAGATGCCGGGGATCAGTGCCGGACCGCAGTAGTCGACTTCGCGGTCGTCGGTATCCAGCACGCGCACAGCCACGTAGACGTCCATGTCCGTAGCGGTGCTGGCCATCCACAGCACCGCTTTGCTGTAGCCGGCGAGAACGGTGTCCTCCAGTAGCGGCTCGCTGATGAAGGTGGCGCCCGGAGCGCAAGGCGCACTCGCCACGGCGCCCGTGCCGGTCGCCGGCGGGATGCGGGGTGCGTTCAGGTCCACTTCGGCGGAGTACTCCACGAAGCGATCGTCCTCGGGCGGGGTGCGCGCCAGGCGCAGGACGTTGTCGCAGGGCAGGCCGACGTTGCTGCCGAGGGGCGTGGCGTCGAGATACCAGCGGACGTACTGGGTGCGGGCGACCGGCCACTCCTGCTCCTCCTGCAGGTAGGAGCAACCGCGCCCGGTTCTGATCTCCAGGCGGACCGGGGGCCTGTCCATGATCCCGTTGTCGATCCCCTTGAGCCAGTGGTCGAAGAACGCCATGTGCTCCTCCACCGCGGCACGGGAGTACGACTTCAGGAACCAGTCCTCCCAGAAGTCGATCTTCTTGTTCGGGGTAGGGGTGTTGAGGTAGGTCTCGCTGCTTCCGAGCTGGTGGAAGTTGCCAGGATGTGTCGTTGCGGCAACCGTCCACAGGGGCACGGTCACGTCGCGGAGATCAGGGCTCATCAGCACCTCGGACCGGGGCCCGAATACCGCCGACGGGTCGGAGTCCTTGAAGGGGTTGGTCCGGGCGATCTCCAGGAAGTCCTTCGCGTCGACCTCGCCGCAGATCGCCGGCACGATGCCGTGCTGGAACCAGCCGGGAAAGAACTCCTCGTTGAGGATGCCTCCGGTGTACATGACCTCCTCATAGAGGTCGGTGTCCGTGCCGATCGCGATCATGGCCTTGAGGTGCGGCGGCTTGAGGCTGGCCACCGCGTGCTGGCTCACCGCGTAGTACGACATACCCCACAGGCCGACGCTGCTGTTGGACCACGGTTGCGCCGCGGCCCACTCGATGGCGTCGTAGTAGGCCTCCGCCTCGTCGATTCCCCAGATTCCCAAGGTCCCGGGACTCCTGCCGGCGCCGGGGCTGTCGATGCGCACGAGGGCGTAGCCACGCGGAATCCACGCCGCGGTGTTGATGCTTTCGTGGTTCTCGTACTCGTATCCATCCGGGTTGCCCTGAAAGTACCTCTCTTCCATCTGCTCATGGTGTTCGGCGTCCTGCTCGCTCGCGATGGAGTGATGGACGAACGCCCGCCCGTAGACACCGCAGTTCATGATGACGGGAACCGGTTCGGGGGTGTCCGGGCGATACACGTCCGCGTACACGAAGGAGCCGTTGCGCAGCGGGATTCTGACATCGCGGAAGCGCCGGATGCCAAGGACGTGGCGCCGTACCTCGTTGCGCGCCGCTGCCGGCGAGGTGACCGTTCGGGGTGCGACGCCGCCGATGACCTTCGCCCGGTTGAGCTCGTCGAGGAGCGTTGCGACCATCGGATCGCCCGTGAATGCCTGAACGGGATCGGCGGGAGCTCCCGGGAGCGAAGCGAGTCCGTAGCGGAAGTCGATGGGGCGGTTTCCCACCAGGGCGTGAATTTCCGGCGTAAGAAGGATTCCATCGTCCGGACTGTCGTGGTGATTGAGCGTCAGCAGGAATCGTGCGATGTTGGTCAGCCCCGGGTCCGCCAGCTTGTCGAGGCTGCCGTCCACCCGCGCAACGAGGTCGGCGAGGGTGAGCCTCTTCGCCCCGCGCGCCGCACCGACCAGGACCGCACCGACCGAGAAGACGACGACCTCACCGTCCCGGAACGCAAATGTGCCGTCATCGTCCGTGAATCCCGAGCAGGTCGGGGTTTCGAACCGCAGACCGATGACGGGTCCTGCCATATTTCCGCTGCGCAGCATGGTCCTCTGCTTTCGAGTTCGGAACGATCAAAAGGTGATGGTCCGTGTGGGTCCGGTGCGCGCGACGCCACTGCCAGAGGGTGACCTCATGCCTGGCGGCGACGGGGCTCCCCGTGAGGTGCTCACTCCAGGTGCACTCCTGAGGTGCATCCCGAGGTCGGGATCCGGGGCACTGCACGGGTCCGTTTGCGGGACGGGCGACCCGACCGGGTCGTCAGACACTGGCCAGGCGTCGGAATCTGCTGCCGTGGAACACCAGCGGGGACATGTCGGGCGTCGCACTGAGGCCGTGGATCTGCATCAACACGATGTCGTGGTCGCCGCAGGAGACTTCTTCGCGGATCGTGCAGTCCAGCCACAGGGTCGCACCGTCTACGAAGACGGCTCCGTCCTCGGAGGCGAACCAGTTCGTGCCGGCGAAGCGGTCGCCGGCCCTGCCGGCCAGCCGGGTGCATATCTCGTCCTGGCCCTCGGCCAGCGCGCTCAGCCCCAACCGTGGTTGCTTCCGCAGCTTCGGCCACGTGGCGGACGTGTGCTGAACGCACAGGGACACCAACGGGGGGTCCATGGATACCGATGTGAACGAACTCGCGGCCAGCCCCAGGGGCTCTCCCTCGTAGCTCGCGCACACGGCGGCGACTCCTGACGGAAAGCACCCGAAGGCCCGCCGCAACTGCGCGGTTGCCATCACCGGCTCGATACCTCTCACTTCGTCCTCCTTGTCTGGCCGCCGCCCGGCATCAGCCCCGCTCAAAGCAGGCGTGTCGAAGTGCCATGCGACGGGATGCGCATGGCGCGGACGGGAGCGAACTGTCAACGAGATGTGCGTGTACGGTCGTGTCCGCGCGGGCGTTGGGTGGCGCATTCGACCGCGTCGGTCAACGGCGCGGCGACCTGCGACCGGGTCGGTGTGCGTCCGCCGGGTGTGATCCTCGACCCGACACGGTCAGGGAACTGGCTCCGGCTCGTGGTCTGCGGGGAATCCCGGGTGCGGAACCGCGTGGCCGCGCACGCTCGGGGGGTCCGCGAACCGCAAGGCTCGGTCCGCCATCGGGATCAAGCCGGTTTCACCGGCAGTTGCAGATACGAGGCGCGATCGGCGCCGGTGTGGATGACGTGTTCTCCGCCGTGTGGGGTGGTGTACTCACGGATCCCGGGCATCATCGGACCCAGGAGCGAGCGGCTGCTGATGACGAGGCGAAGTTGTTCGCCCGGGTAGAACACGAGACCGACCGGGAGAAGGTCGATCTCGACCTCGACGACCTCGTCGGGTGAGAGCTTCTCGACCCGGTCGAAGCTGTGGGCGGGGACGTCCTCGGTCGACAGCTTCTCGTCCAGGTGGCGCATCGAGACGCGCAGCCGTCCGTCCGCCCCCTTGTACCGCAGGATCGAGCCACCGCGTTCGGTGACGTCGTGGACCCGCGCGCCCTGGTTGGGCACGGTGAACTGCTGCAGTGGCGTGCCGTGCGCGTCGAGCTTCTGAACGAGGAGGAACAGGTCCATGTCGTCCGCCGCCTCCACCTCGACCCACAGGTGCGCTTTGGGATACCCGACCAGCACGGTCTCCCGCTCGAAACGCGTCACGAAGGACACGGTGTCCGGGTTGGACCCCACGGCGTAGCCCGCCGTCGCCCCGACGGTCGGCGCCACAGGCCCCAAGGTTCGCGACAGGCCGTCGAGATAGTACTTCGTCGGCGTGACGTCCGCCGGCGGGAACTGGTCGGCCGGGACGTTTACCCGGTCGCCGCCCTGGAGATCGAGCACGGAGTAGCGCACCCGGGGCGTGTTCTCCCAGCCGTTGTCCTCGCCCTTGAGGAAGTGGTCGAAGAACCGGCGCAGGTCCTCCCTGTTCGCCTCGTCGTAGTAGTCGGGCCATTCCTGGCTGTTGTGGATGCGCAGCCACTTCTCCGCGGACGCCATTCGGCGCCATGCGCGAAACGTTCCCGCGGTGTGCAGCGTGTTGGAGTAGCTGGCGACGACGTACGACGGCACGGTGATCCGATCGAAGAGTGGGATTTTCTGCTCCCACAAGTCGTCCACCAGGGGGTGGCGTTCGGCTTCCGCGATGATGTCCTCCTTGCGTCCCCTGCCCCGAAAGCTGTGGTCGCGGAGCTGGCGAGCGAACCCGTGGTCGGGCACGCCACCGCGCATCACCAGATCGCGGTAGACATCACTCACGCCCTCCCACGGGTTGATCGCCGCCAGGTGCGGGGGCTGTTCGGCGGCGGTGAACCACTGCGAGACCGCGAGGTAGGAGGTCCCGCTCATCGCGACCTTGCCCGTACACCACTCCTGGACGCCCAGCCACTCGATCAAGTCGTAGCAGTCCCGGCCTTCCAGGCGGTCCCAGAGGACACTGTCACCTTCGCAGTCAGCCACACCCCGGACGTCCGGGTTGCAGATCGCGTAGCCCTGCGCGCACCAGTACGCCGGGTCGGGGCCCTCGAACTTCTCGAGCCCGGACACGATTCCGTTGTCCAGTCCGACCAGACCGAACACACCCATCACGCTGGCAGAGGTTCCCTGGCCCTTGCCATACGGGCTCCACGCGACGATAACCGGCACCTTCTCAGCGCCGGCGGGTCGCAGCACATCGACACGGATGGTCACACCGTCACGCAGTGTGACGGCGATGTCTTTTTCGAGCACGGTGTCGACGGGCAACGGCTTGAACGGCGGCGCGATCCTAAACCCCGCCTCCAGCGTGCGGGTTCCGGGGTCGAAGCCACTCAGAATCCCGTACCGATCACCCGACTCCAGCGGGTCGGACGGCATGAACACCTTCTGGATTTCACTCATGGGAGCGCCTCGCGTCTCTGTTCCCGTAACGGGCTGTGGCCGCACTGCGAGCGTAGCCCCGTCGACGTCATATCTCAACACCTGTTGAGATTCATTCGGGCGGTAGTTTTGGGGCATGACTGCGCACACGAATACCGCCGCGGCCGGGCGCCGCGGACGCCGGCCTGGGACGAGCACGACCCGTCAGGCGATCCTCGACGCGGCCAGGGCCCGGTTCGCGGCCGACGGCTTCACCGCGACGACCATCCGAAGGGTCGCGGTCGACGCCGGGGTGGACGCGTCGCTGGTGATGCAGTTCTTCCGGTCGAAAGACGAGCTGTTCGCCGCTGTGCTGTCCATCCCCCAGGACGCTCTGACGCGCTTCAGCGCCGCATTCGAAGGGACCGACGATCACCTGGGCGAGCGCGTGGTCCGCGCCTTCCTTGATGTGTGGGAGGGAGACGCGCGCAGTTCGGAACCGCTCATGGCGATGCTCCGCGGCGCCATCGTGAATGACCAGGCCAACGGACTGCTGCGGGAGTTCCTGGAGGAACGTCTGCTCGTCGACGCTCTCACGTCGCGCGCGGTCGACGACGCGACGCTCAGAGTGGGAATCGCCTCGTCGATGCTCGTCGGGCTCATCGTAGGACGAGGCGTCGTCGGCGTCCCGACGCTCACCGGAGCGGACCGCGAAGCGCTGATCGCCCTCGCGGGGCCCGCCGTGCAGAGCATCCTCGTCCCGCCGCCGGCGTCCGATGATGAAACGTACTTCGAGGACTGAAGCCGATGACGGCCGACTGAAGACCTTATATCGCGTGCCGCGGCTACCACGGCGTCCAGCGAGCCTGACAACGGCGGCTGATCACCTTATGCACGAAAAGCCCTGATGCCCTCACGCCGTTGCATCTACCTGCCACGCGACTTGACAGCGGGCGCCGCTGACGTTGACCGAGTGCTTGTCGCTCATCAGCCTCCGGAGCACCTACCGAATAGCCGGCCCGAGCGTGATGACCTTCGAGCCGAGCTGCCTTCCTCAGCGAGGCACGGATCAGTTCCACGCCGCCCAGCCCGACGGCTTCTTCGTCATCCAGGTTGACCTGGTAGGAGCCGCCGTACCCGCCGGCGCCCTCCGGGCAGCTGCGGCATAGCAGCGGGAGGCGGCTTCGGCATGGCGACACCGCGCGGCTCCCTCACGGAGGAGACCACCGGCCACCTCCTTCAGATTTGGTCGGTCAGATGGAGCAGCAGGGTCTTGAGGTATCGGGCGAAGCGGCCCATCAGAACCGTGCGGTCGTTCGCCGTCCACTGATGGGCTGAGCTGAACTGGATTTCGTAGCCGCTCTGAAGCCGGGAATGATCTCCTGGGTAGATGGGAAGTGCAGTCCGCGGCCACGCCCTTCCGAAAAGGGCGTGTTGCGGCGTGTTTGCCGCACGCTCATGTCACTGGCCCCCTCCCCTGCGCAGTTTCCTCTCGGTTCCCCGGGTCAGGGCGGTCGTCACTCGTCGGGGCTGACCAAGAGCGCGAGGGCGAAGCCGGTGAGGTGGTCGGCCAGCACGTCGGGGTCATCCGCCATCCCCCGCTGCAGCCAGTCGATCAGAACCTCGGTTACACCGGCCACCAACCCCAGCAGTACTCGGTCGTGGCGCAGGACGTCGTGCGGTTCAGGCAGGGTTCGGCGAATGAGCTGGCCGAACAGGTCGGCATCCTTGCGCAGCAGGCCACGGCGCCGCAGTTCCATGCGCGGGGCGTTGATGTAGATGACCCGTGCAGAGTCCGGGTGATCGGCGAGCAGGTGCACCAGCGTCGTCATCATCGGCCGCAGCAGTGCCGCGAGGTCGGCGGGTTCCTCCGGCGCCGCCGCGGCCAGACCGGCGAGCAGCCAGTCGTTCTGCCGCCGGTGCACCGCGAGCAGCAGGGCCTCACGGTCGGTGAAATGTTCGTAGAAGTAGCGCTTCGACACCTTCGCGCGCGTGCAGACGTCGGCCACGGTGACGTCGTCGAACGCGCGCGCGGCGAAGAGTTCCAGGCCCGCCCCGATGAGGCGTTCACCCCGGTCGGCAGCGCGTGCCTCCCGGGACTGCCCCCCGTAGGTCTCGCCCCGCACCCGTTCGCCCGCCGCTCGCTCGCTCAACCCGTTTCCCCTTCCCCAACCCGCATCCTCCCGCTCCAGCGGACGGCCCGCGCTCCGACCATAGTCACTGGTGCGGCGAACGGCCGAATAAATCTGGAACTCGTGCGTTCCAGAACCTTGCGCGCCCACCGGACCCGCTCACATACTGCTTGCCACACCGCCCTCCCGGCGATCCACGGCGCACCGCGGCGCCGCACGGATCTGCCCGGGGAGAGCCGCGCGGGAGCGTTCCGGCCGTCCGGACACCTGCGATCTCACACCTGTGATCTCACCCCCGCGATCTCCCGAACCGCTCTCCAGCCCGGCACATCTCTCACCGTAGGAGCCGCCGCGTGTCCGTCCCATCCCTCGTCATGGACGAGACCCCACCGGGGGTGGTCTCCCGACTGTGGAATCGCGACCTGCCCGCCTATCCGCGACCGGCACGTCGCTACACGTACCTCGGGATCGTCGTCATCACCACGGTGGTGCTGTACTACCTGCTGTACATCCAGTACGCCGTCGCCACGTCGATCATGGCGCACTACGACATGACGTTCGGCTACTTCATCATGCTGTCGGTGCTGGGCAATGGGATCGGCGCTGTCGCCTCCCTGGTGGCAGGCCTGGCGGACCGGTGGGGCCGGGCCAACATGGTGGTCTACGGCGTGCTGCTCGCAGCCGTCCTCGTCCTGCTCCTGCCGAGCGCACCGAACAAGACGATGTACCTGGTGCTGTTCGGGGCCCTGTACTTCATCGAGGGCATCGTCCTCGTCGCGACGCCCGCTCTCATCCGTGACTTCTCACCGCAGCTCGGCCGCGCCACCGCCATGGGGTCATGGACTATGGGCCCGGTCCTGGGCAGCCTCGTCGTCACCACGGTGACCAGCGCGACGCTCGACACCTCCACCTGGCAGGACGAACTGCGCTACGCGGGAGTGGCGGCCCTCGTCGTCTTCGTCGTCGCCCTGTTCGGACTGCGGGAACTCTCTCCCGGGCTGCGGGACCAGGTCATGGTGAGCTTGCACGACCGCGCTCTGGTCGAGGCCCGCGCGCAGGGCGCCGAGCCCCGGTCACCGGGCTCCGGTCACTGGCGGCAGATGCTGCGCCCCGGCATCGTCGGGCCGGCTTTCGCCATCAGCGTCTACCTGCTGTTCTACTACGCGGCGGTCGGCAACCTCGTGATCTACTACTCGGCCCTCTACGGCTACAGCGAACAGCGGGCCAACGCCCTCGCCAACTGGTACTGGGCGCCGAGCGCCGTCGCGCTGATCGCGGCGGGAGTCGTCTCCGACCGGCTGCGGGTGCGCAAGCCCCTCATGATCGTGGGCGGTGTCGGATCCGTGGCCTGTACCGCGGTGTTCGCCTCACTGGCCACCAGCCAGGACACCGGGTACTACACGTTCGCCTGGCTTTTCGTGGCCATGGGTCTGTTCAGCGGGTTGACGTACGGGCCGTGGATGGCGGCCTTCACCGAGACCGTCGAGCGGCACGACCCGGCGGCCACCGCGACGGGGCTGGCGGTGTGGGGGTGGATCCTGCGGGTGGTGGTCGCCGTGTCCGCCGCGGTCCTGCCGATAGCGGTGACCTCGGTGACGCCGATCGTCGAGCACGGTCACGAGGTCCAGGCCGCGCAGGCGCAGGCCGGTCCCGCCCTCGCCGTGGTGAACGCCCACCCGAGTCTGTTCGCCGAACTCGCGGCGCATCCGCCGGGTCAGGCCCCGCTGGAGCTGCAGACCAGAGCGGTGAAGGAGGTGGGACCGGCCGACCTGGCCCTCGTCCAGAAGGCGCAGCCCCAGCTCAAGATCCTCCAGGAGTACGGAGCCAAGGTCCAGAAGGCGTCCGCGGAGGGTCCCGCACAGTGGCGTGACTGGTGGCTGGTCTGCATGGGCGGACAGATCCTGTTCCTGCCGTTCGTCTTCGCCATGAAGGGCCGGTGGAGCCCGCGCCGGGCGCGCGAGGACGCCGAAGCACACCAGCGGGCCGTGGACCTGGAACTGAGCCGGCTCACGCAGTCGGCCTGACGCCGAGGCAGCCCGGACGATCCGACGGCGCGTGCGGGGACCGCGGGTGTACTTCTCCCCCGGCAGTCCCCCACCGCCGCGCTCCCGCGAAGCCGGGGCATGGCGCGCACAGCGATCGGCACGACGCACACAGAAGGATGACACTCCGTGGTTCAGCACGCTCAAGTACTCATCGTCGGCAGCGGCTTCTCCGGCATCGCGCTCGGACGCGCACTGCGGAAGTCGAAGTTCACCGACTTCCGCATCCTCGAACGCGGATCCGACGTCGGCGGAGTGTGGCACTCCAACACCTATCCCGGATGCCGCTGCGACGTCCCCTCCCACCTGTACTCCTTCTCCTTCGCCCCCAATCCCGACTGGACCTCCACCTACTCACCGCAGCCCGAGATCCAGGAGTACCTGCGGCACTGCCTGGACCGCTTCGGACTGCGCCCGCACCTGCGCACCGGGATCGAGGTCGAAGAAGCACGCTGGGACGAGGACGACCGGCTCTGGCACGTCACGACGAACACCGGACCGTGGACGGCGCAGGTCCTGGTCAGCGCCGTGGGCCCACTCACCGAGCCCAAGCTCCCCGACGTCCCCGGCATCGACCGCTTCCAGGGCACGATCATGCACTCGGCGCGCTGGGACCACGACCATGACCTGACCGGCGAGCGGGTCGCCTCGATCGGCACGGGCGCCTCCGCGATCCAGTACGTCCCCGAGATCGCCGACCGGACCGGCCGGCTCTTCGTCTTCCAGCGCAGCGCCCCCTGGATCACCCCCCACGACAAGCGGTCCATCACCGACGCCGAGCGCGCGAAGTTCCGGGCCCGCCCGCTGCGCCAGAAGATCGAACGCGCCAAGGTGTACGCCGCCAAGGAACTGCTGGTACTCGGCTTCGTCAAACGTCCGCGACTGATGAAGGTGCTCCAGAACGTCGCCGCCAAGCACCTGGAACGACAGGTGCGGGATCCGGCGCTGCGCCGTGCCCTCACACCGGACTTCACCCTGGGATGCAAGCGGATCGTCCCCTCCAACACCTGGTATCCCGCCCTGCAGAGGCCGAACGTGCAACTCGTTCCCCGGGCGCTGCGCGAGATCCGCGAGCGCAGCGTGATCGACTCCGCCGGCATGGAACGCGAGGTCGACACCATCGTCTTCGGCACCGGCTTCCACGTCACCGACATCCCCTTCGCCGACAAGGTGCGCGGACGCGGCGGCGAGTCGATGAGCACCGTCTGGGCGGGCTCGCCGCGCGCGTACCTCGGCGTGTCGGTTCCGCGCTTCCCGAACTTCTTCATGTTCCTCGGCCCCAACTCCGGCCTGGGACACAGCTCGATGGTCTACATGATCGAGGCGCAGGCCGAACACGTGAAGAACGCCATCCGCGCCCTCGACCTCTCCGGCGCGGCCAGCATCGAAGTGGACCAGCGGGTCCACGACGTGTACAACGCCGAACTCGACCGCAAGCTGGCCACGACGGTGTGGGAGACGGGCGGCTGCCAGACGTTCTACCGCGACGCGAACGGCCGCAACGCCACCCTCTACCCCGACTGGACCTTCGCGTTCCGCCGCCAGGCCACCCGGTGGAAGCCGGACGCGTATCATCTCGCCCCGCCCCCGCCCCGATCCGGACGACGGCACCCCGTCATGACCGAGGACGCGTCATGAAGGCCACGGTCATCATCCAGGGCCGGCTGGAACTGGTCGACCTGCCCGCCCCGCGCCCCAGGGCCGGCCAACTGCTGCTCGATGTGCGGCGATGCGGGATCTGCGGCTCGGACCTGCATGCCCGTCTACACGGTGACGAGCTCGCCGACACGCTCGATGTGTGCGGCTACCCGCGCTACATGCGCTCGGAGCAGCGCGTGGTCATGGGGCACGAGATCTACGGCGAGGTCGTCGAATACGGCCCCTGGACCTCAGGCCGGATCAAGCCCGGCACACCGGTGGTCGCTGTCCCCCTGGTCCGGTACGGGCACCAGGTCGACGGCATCGGCCTGTCCGCCGACGCCCCGGGCGGGTACGGCGAGCAGGTCGTCGTCCAGGAGTCGCTCACCCTGCCCGTCCCCAACGGCCTGCGCCCCGATATCGCCGCGCTCACCGAGCCCATGGCGGTGGCCTGGCACGCCGTCAACCGCGGCGACGTGACACGCAAAGACACCGCGATCGTCCTCGGCTGCGGCCCGGTGGGGCTCGCGGTCATCTCCGTGCTCAAGTCCCGCGGGGTGGCCACCGTGATCGCAAGCGACTACTCCGCAGGCCGACGGGCGCTCGCGAAGAGCTGCGGAGCGGACATCGTGGTCGATCCCAGCGTCGAAACGCCCTGGAAGGCGATGGGCGACGGCCACGGCTTCATGACTACGATGCCCGAGGAGTACGGCGCCGGCATCGACGCCATCGAAAGCATGCAGCGGCTTCCGGTGCCCTGGTGGGTCACCTGGCGGGCCCTGGACAAGGTGGGCGTGACCCGACGGAAGCGCCCGGTGGTCTTCGAGTGCGTCGGCGTTCCCGGAATGCTCGACGGTGTCATGGCGGCGGCACCGCTGCATTCGCGCGTTGTCGTCGTGGGCGTCTGCATGGGGTCCGACACGATCCGGCCCTCACTGGCCGTCAACAAGGAGCTCGATCTGCGGTTCGTCGTCGGTTACACCCCGCTGGAGTTCCGCGACACCCTCCACGCACTCGCCGACGGAACCCTCGATGCCTCGCACCTGGTCACCGGAAGGGTGGGGCTCGCCGGCGTCAACCACGCTTTCACGGCCCTCGCTGACCCCGAAGCGCACGCCAAGATAGTCATCGACCCCACCATCGAAACGGAGCAGATCCTGACCACGTGACGCAGCACGTCTGGGAGGCGAGAGTGTCGGCATCGGTATTATGTGGAATCGACCGGGGCTAGCTTGGAGCCATGGTCGATGTCCCGTGGGACAAGTTCCCTACCCTGGCAGCGGACCAAGAAGCCCGCAGGTGGCTGCAGTTCATGGCCAACATCGGGCGGGCGCCGAACACGATCGACGCGTACGGCCGCGCGGTGGAGGACCATCTGCGGTTCTGCGCCGCGGAGGGTACGGAGCCGCTGTACGCGAAGGCGGACACGGTGGCGGCGTGGGTCGGGGAGATGTTGGAGCGCCCGCCTGGCCGGCCGCGGGGGAAGGGCGCCAGTCGGGCGGGGCCGGGGCTGGCGAACGCGACGGTGCAGCAGCGGCTCGTGGCAGTCCGTTCCTTCTACGAGTTCCTGGTGGAGGACGGACTGCGGGAGCGGAACCCGGTTCGGCGCGGGCAGGCGGCCAGACGAGGGCGCCGGCCCAAGCGGGGTCTGGTGCGGCGTATCGAGCAGGCGCCGTGGATACCGACGGAGGCCGATTGGCAGCGGATCCTGGAGGCTGCTCGTGCCGAGCCGCTGCGGAACCGCCTGATGGTCTCGCTCGCCTATGACGGCGCTCTACGGCGCGAGGAACTCGTCCAGTTGTCCGGCGACGACTTCGATCCCGCCTACAGCCTCATCCGGCTGAGGGCGGAGACGACGAAGTCCAAGCGGTCGCGGGAAGTCACCTACGGGGAGGCGACGGGGCAGCTATTCATGGCCTACCTGTCCGAGCGACGCAGTTCGGTCGGCAGGGTCGGAGGGCCGCTGTTGCGGTCGACGTCGAACCGGAACCCGGGCGGTCCGCTCGGAGCGTCGAGCTGGTCGAAGATCGTCGAACGTCTCAGCAGCACGTCCGGTGTCAGCCGCCTTTCCACGCACACGTTCCGGCACCTGCGGCTGACGGACCTGGCCCGGGCCGACTGGACCATCGATCAGATCGCCCAGTACGCCGGCCATCGCGACCTGGCTACGACCATGCGCTACATCCACCTGTCCGGACGTGAGCTCGCAGCACGTTTCCACCGGGCCAACACCACCCTCCACGCCGACCGCGAGCGACTCCTCGCCCGTCTTCTGGAGACACCGTGAACCACACCCCCGGTCACCGGCTGACCATGCACCTGCTGCCCGGTCTCATACCGAAGGAGGTGACCGCACTGGAGCACATCGCCCCGTTGAATGCGATGCACGCCCGGGCAGCGGCGGAGCTGGCACGCCTGATCATCCCGATCGATGAGGTCACCTCCGCCTGGGATCCGGGCAAGGCACGCTCGGCGCGGTTTCGCTTGTTGAAGGAGGTCCACCGGCAGCAGAGGCCGTACTGGACCTGGGACGAGGAAACCTGGGCAGAGGCCTCAGCGGAGGCCGGGGCCTTCCGGTTTCATTTCGCGGCTCTGGGCCACCAGCTCGGTGGGCACCACCGCTTGCACGGCACCGCCGGCATCACCAGTCTGGCCCGGCTTGCGGACCTCGTCTTCGGCCCGCAGGCCATCCAGCCCGCGGTCGATGCCATCGCGGAGACCCTGACCGCCTGGCGTAACTCCACTCACCTGCTGCCCTGGCAGGTCCGCAACACGACCATCGACGTGCTCCTGAGCAACAACAGCCCTCACCTGGAGGACCTGCGCGAACCCCTCCTGGAAGAGCTGATGGAGCACTACCGCTCCACCGGCGCGACGAGCCGCCGGCGCGGCTTGTTCAAGATCTCCCGCGTCCTGGCCGACAAGGGCATCATCTCCTCGCCTCTACGCACCAACCAGGACAAGGCCGGGCCGGAAACCGCGGCCCTGGCCACGGTCCCGTCCCCGTGGCGGGATGCGGCTCTGCGGTGGATGCGGCTGGTCACTCACGAACCCGGGACAAAGCGGTCGATGCTCTCGGCCATCCTGGTCGCCGGCCGATGGGCAGCCGAGAAGCACCCTGAGGCGGTCGCTCCCGAGCACTGGACGCGTGACATCGCGGCCGAGTACATCGCCGACACGATGACTGCCAACGTCGGGCAGTGGGCCGGTCACAGCCGCAACCGCTCCCGCTTCGGCCAGCCGCTGAGCCCCGCTGGGAAGGCCAACCGGATCGACAGCATCAGAGGCTTCTTCAACGACCTCATCGAATGGGAGTGGATCAAGCCGAGGTTCGACCCGCGGCAGGTGTTGAGCATGCCGCTGTCGCTCCGGGCACTCATGGGACCCAACCCGCGGATCATCGACGACGCGACCTGGGCCAAGCTCATGGCCGCCGGGTTGACGCTCAACAGCGAGGACCTCAAGCCCTACGGCACCCCGCGGGCCCGCTCAGCAGGCTGGCAGGCCACCTACTACCCCATCGAGATGGTCCGGGCCATGGTCGGCGTCTGGCTGTTCGCCGGCTGCCGCATGGACGAGCTGCGCCGCCTCGACCTGGACTGCATCACCTGGGACGAAGGAACCGACGAACGGAGCGGCGAGACCTACCGCATCTGTCTGCTGCACATCCCGCGGAACAAAATTAGCCGGCCCTTCGCCAAGCCCGTCGACCCCCTCGTCGGAGAACTGATCGACGCCTGGAAACTCGTCCGCTCGCCCCAGCCCGACCTCGCTGACCGCAAGACCGGCCTCCCCCGCCAGCACCTCTTCTGCCACCGCGGCCAACTGGTGGGTAACGCCTACCTCAACGACAACATCATCCCGGGCCTCTGCCAGAAAGCCGGCATCCCTGCCGAAGACTCCCGCGGCGCCCTCACCAGCCACCGCGCCCGCAGCACCATCGCCACTCAGCTCCTCAACGCCCGAGACCCCCTCACCCTCGGCGACCTGCAGCAATGGCTCGGCCACAAGCACCCCGCCAGCACCCGCTACTACGCCAAGATCCTCCAACGAACCCTGACCGCCGCCTACCGGAAAGCCGACTACTTCGCCCGCAACATCCGCACCATCGAGGTCCTCATCGACCGCGACAGCATCCTCACCGGCGCCGCCGCCGGCGGCGAACAGCCTTGGAAGTACTACGACCTCGGCGACGGCTACTGCAGCTACGACTTCTTCGCCAAGTGCCCCCACCGCATGGCCTGCGCCCGCTGTCCCTTCTACGTCCCCAAGGAGTCGACCAAGGGCCAGCTCCTCGCGGTCAAGGACGGCATCAACAGGATGCTCGAACAGGTCGACCTCACCGACGACGAGCGCGAAGCACTCGAAGGTGACCGCGACGCCGTCACCGCGCTGGTCGAGAGACTGGCCGACATCCCCACACCTGCGGGGCCCACACCCAAAGAACTGGGCATCGAGTCCGCCTTCATCCCCCTCACCCAGCTCACCGGCACCATCTCCCGAGAGAGGAACAGCTGAGCAAGACCGGCCGCCTTCACCAGGCCGCGATCGCCTGCGGACGGTATCCACTCAGGGTTGGGCATCCACGTCTGCGATGAGCTCCGCCGCGGTGACGCCCGGCTGGACTCGAACATCGAAGTTGTATCCCTGATCGCAGAACACCAGCTCAACGGAATCCGGCATCAGCCGACGAAGCAGGCAGGCGACCTGCCCCGAGTCTGCCAGGGCCGCGTCCAAGTACAGGCCCGTCCCATCCTCCGGCAGAAGCACCTCGCCCGGGCCCTCGCCCGTGCAGAAGCTCCAGCTGAAGGCACATACCTCACTGCGTTGCGTCGGACCGGCTTCGACCTCCGCCCAAAGTTCGGTGATCCCAGAAGTCACGGCGGCTGAGCTGACCCGCCAGGTGGTGGTCGAACCATCGAAGAACGCCATAAACGCAGCCATGCCGCGTGTCTACCACGCCCGCTCACGCACCCCCCAACCGCCCCGGGAGGGCGCTCCCTCCCCCAGACGAAAGGTCACGAACCTGTCTCGATTCTCAATAACTTGCCCCTTCCACGGCAACGCGCAGTGGCGAAGCATCCGGGACACCTCGCCGGCGGAGTGGGCGGATGTCGTCGCGTTCGACGCCGCGATCCGCAAAGGCAACGCCCGCGCCAATGCGACCGGCAACCGGCTCCTGGGGCAAGCATTCCTCCACCGTTCCCGCGTGCCGCTCGACCAGGCCCCGATCGACCACGTCACCGCCGCCGAACGGGCAGCTCTCCCGCAGTCATCCGGCGACACCGATACGGACGCGGACGAACTGGAGCAGGGAGCCGCTGACGGGTGCTCCCCGTGGTCCTGCCGCGGATCCGCGACGGAGCCGGAACAGGACGACTTCGAGCTGGCCACGTGATCTTGGACCTCTTCGCGGGGCCGGGCGGCTGGAGTAGGGCCCTGACCGTGTTCGGGGTTCAGGACGTGGGTCTGGAGTGGGACGAGTGGGCCAGCAAGACCCGTCGGGCGGCCGGCCTGTTGACCGTGCGGACGGACGTGGCGCGGTATCCGACGTGGCCCTTTGTCGGCCGGACCCGCGGGCTGATCGCGTCTCCGCCGTGCCAGGCATGGAGCACAGCCGGCAAACGACTTGGCCTGCTGGACCAGCCGCTCGTGCACGAGGCCGTCGATCACCTCGCCGCCGGACGCGACACACGCGCACGCCTCGTGGCCCTCTGCCGCGACGAGCGCTCCCTGCTCGCGGCGGAGCCGATGCGCTACCTCCACGCCCTGAACACCGTCGGCGAGCCCGAGTGGGTGGCCATGGAGGAGGTACCGGACGTCCTGCCCTTGTGGAAGCAGTACGCGGCCGTGCTGCGGGCGTGGGGATTCAGCGTGTGGACGGGCATCCTCAACGCCGCCGACTACGGCGTGCCCCAGACGAGACGGCGGGCGATCCTGCTCGCCTCCCGGGTCCGCACAGCCCAGCCCCCTGCCCCGACCCATGCCCAAGTCGGCGAGCCCGACTCGCTGTTCGGTCCGGGCCGCGTCCGCTGGGTCAGCATGGCCCAGGCCCTGGGGTGGGGCGCCACCGATCGGCCCGTGCCCACCGTCTGCGCCGGCGGTGGGCCCGGTGGTGGCCCCGAACCGTTTCCCTCCGGGTCCCGCAAGGCTCTGTCCCATTCGCGTGAGCGCGGTACCTGGACGTCGCGGCCGGACGGCTTCATGCTGCCGTCCCGGACAACTCGGCTCGGGACGCGCGAGAGCCGTCCCGGACCCGCCGAGGCGCCCGTCTGGTCCTGGTCCCTGCGGAGCAACAACCAGACCAACGCCACCATCCGGCCGCTGTCCGAACCCGCCGGGACGCTGTTCTTTGGGCACCGCGCCAACGAATGCACCTGGATCGCTGAACCCCCCGCCTCCCAAAGGGAAGACGCAGCGTTGACTCCGGTTCCGGAACCGATCCGGATCACCGCCCGCGAGGCCGGCATCCTGCAGACCTTCCCCGCCGACCACCCCTGGGCCGGCAATAAGGGCCAGCAGTTCTCACAGATCGGCAACGCCGTACCCCCACTGCTCGCCGCCCACCTCCTCGCCCCGCACCTGGGCGTTCTCCTCAACCCCGACGACTTCACCCTGGCCGCCTGATGCACCACACCCCCGAACCCGGCCATGACGACCTCGACGCCACCGCTGGTCCGCCGCCGGTTTTCCATGCCGAGCAGGCCCTCCTCTGCGCTCTCCTGCTCGAACCCCAACGCCTCGGTGAAGTGACCGGCATCGGCCGCGACGCGTTCTCCACCGCCGCACACGCCGCCGTGTTCCGCGCGATCAGCTCCCTGCCGGCGGCCGACCCGGTCGACCACACGCAGAGCACGCACTGGCTCGATGCCGTGCTCAGCGCCGCCCGCGAGCAAGCATCCGGCCTGACCGCCA
This sequence comes from Streptomyces fildesensis, assembly GCF_016107395.1. GTDB lineage: Bacteria > Actinomycetota > Actinomycetes > Streptomycetales > Streptomycetaceae > Actinacidiphila > Actinacidiphila fildesensis. The sequence continues at coordinate 8,671 of NZ_JAAIKO010000067.1, read as the reverse complement.
CCTACCTGCACCACCTCATCCAGGTCTGCCCACGGCCCCGGCACGCGCCCGCGTACGCGCAGATGATCGAGGCCGAGCACGCCCGGCGCCGTCTGGCCGCCGCCGCCCAACACCTCGGACACACCGCCCGGGACACCTCACTGCCGCAGCCCGTGATCACCACCCTCGACGAGGCCGACACCCTCGCCGCTCTGCTGGACGACATCGCCGCCCGCTTCCCCCCACACGCCGGCTCCCTGCACCGCACCCGCGTTCCTGAGCCGACGCCGCCCCCCAACCAGGAGGCCCTCGGCGAGGAACAGTTGCTGCTCGCGACCGCGACCGCGTTCCCCACCGTCATCGAGCAGATGCGGTGGCTGACGCCCGGCGACTTCACCCACCCACTGCACGCCGGGCTGTGGCAGTGCCTGAACGCCCTGATCCGACGCGACACCCCCGTCGACCCCGTCACGCTGCTGTGGGAGGCACAGCACCGACGCCTGCTGACCGCCGGAGCCGACCCACGCGAACTGCTCGACCTCCTCAACGGACCGCTCGGCTCCCCCGACCACTGGGGCGAGCGCGTCCTGCAGCGCTCCCTGCTGGCCACCGCTCAGCACACCAGCCAGATCATCGAGGCGTTCACCAACGATCCGGCCATCACGCCGAACCAACTCGTCGTGGGCAGCCGCCGCGCTCTCGCTGACCTGTCCGCCGTACGCACCCGATGGCAGCACGCCACCACACCCGCGCCGGCGGTTCCGCCCAGCCCCACCAAACCCCGCAGGACCCCGCATGTGCCCCGGGCCGGGCCGCCGCGGACCACAGCACCGCCCGCCGTCCGCAGTTCCCGCTAAGCCCCCGAGCCGGGCACGGCGGGCCACTTGCGACCCGGCGACCGGCAGAAGAGAGCCGCCTTCATGTCGACCCCCTCCCTGGACGCAAACGTCCTCCTCGACACCCACCCCACCCACTCCAGCGCCGTAACCGCCCACCTGACCGGCACCCAGGCCCACATCCCCCACGTGGGCCTGGAGGCCGCCAACTGGCACGTCGCCGCCACCAACACCCTGGTTCTAGCCCGCATCGACCATGAGGAGCCATACTGGGCTGAGCAGGCCGCCCAGCAACTGGCCGCTGACGGGATCACCGTCGAGATCACCCCCCAGCTCCGCAAAGCCATGGACGAAGACTGGACATGGGCCGACCATCCGATGCCCTGGTGCACCCGTGCCGAGATCCGCGAGGTCTCCAACGAAGCCCAGACGATCTACGACGACATCCGCCACGGGCACCTGCTGATCCACGCCCACGCCGAGGACGGCCACACCACCGTCGCGGTCGGCACCTACCTCAGCGGCGGCGGCAAGAGCGTCTATCTCCACGGTGAGAACCACCTGCGGCAGGTCGCCGACACCTTCGACTCACCCGCTCAGGCCCTGGTCGCCTTCGAGAAAGTCCATGGCGGCACGATGCGGCCCGGCCCTGCTCCCATGACCGATACCGAGCGCGACGCCGTCCAGGCCCGCACATCCTTCGCCATACCCGGCGTCGAACCTCGGCCCACACCAGAACCGGAAACCGTCCCGGCGTACGCCGCCGATGCCGGCGACCACGATGCTCTCCTAGACGCATTCTTCGCCGCTCATGACGACTGGGCGAAGTGGCGGACCTGGTCCGACGACACGACCCACGCGATCCACGAAGACCAGACCCTGCGCATCGAGCGCATCCACGACGCCCCCGCCCACGAGACCGCCTGGACCGTCGCTGCATACGAGACACCGGTCTCGGACCGCATGTGGATTCTCACCGCAACCGGTGCCACCCCCCCGTGCTGCACGAGCTGCTGGAGCACCTCGCCGGCGGAGACGGCTGGGACACAGCCGTCGGCACCCCAGTGAACGAAAAGACCGTCACCGCCGCCACGCAGCCCCTCGCAGAGGCCGGGTGGAAGCACACCGTGGACGGGCGCTGGATCCGCTGGACGTCCCCCACCGCACACGCGGGAGTCCAGTTCGATGCGTTCGCCGCCCAGCACCCGACCCGAAACCTCGCCACCTGGACCATCTGGGCCGGCCCGAACCCCGACCGCCCCACCTGGACCCTCACCGCGTCCCCGCGCACCCCCAGCGCACTGCTGGCCGACCTCACCGAGAACCTCGCGCACGGAACCGGCACCCGCCAGGCACAGGCCGATGGCCGCGAACGCCGGACGAGCCATGGCATCACGCCGCTGGCCATCTCGACGGTCACAGGCATCCACGCAACCAGTCCCACCCGCTGATCACCGGCACGTCAGAGCGGCGCAACATAGCGCGGGATCGCCGGTTAGCCAAACCGGCGATCCCGCGCATCATTGATAGTCCACCGCCACGACCTGCCCGAACGACGAAAGGCACCACCCGACGACCACAGACCAAACGCGAGCGCTCACGGCCACCGTGCCATCAAGCGATCACGCCGCGGCGTAGCTCGCCCGGAACAGATCCTGCGCACGCTCCACGTCCCTCGCCGTGCGGAGCTGCACCTCCAAGTCGCCCGTCCCGTGGTGGCCGAGCCCGGATACGTCCCGGGTGAACCCGGGAACGAGGTCGACATACTTCGGGTCGACCTTCAAGTAGACCAGGAGCTTGCTCCGCTGGGGCGGCCACACACAGGCGAAGTTCCGTAGACGCTGATACGCCCGGTACTGCTTGCGCTCAACACGGTTCACGCCGTCCCCGAGACCGTGCAACGCCTCATCGACCGCGTTCGCCAGCTCGACCATCGACGCACCCGGAACGTCGGCTGCCGCCCGTGCGTCCGCCTGCCGACGCGCACGCCGGGGTGCCTGTGGCCCGCCGCTCACGGACGCCACGGTCTCAAGGCCGAGCAGGTCGCTGCCGAAGAGTCGGTAGCGGACCAGGTCGATCGACCTCCGGTGCTCGCGTACGGCGTGCACGTCGTAGCGCGTGAAGTCGCCGGCGATACAGATCAGGCGCGGTCCGCTCCACAGCACCTGGGACGCGGCCGTCACCCCGAGCCGGTCGCGGACCAGGTGTTCGAACTCCGCCCGGTGGTCCATCAGCCACGCCATATAGAAGAGCCCCTGATGGATCACCCCTGCGTCGACCCCGCGCTTAAATTCCAATATGACCGGCGACCCGTTCTCGTCCAGTCCGAGCGAGTCGATCCGGCCCCCGTGCACCGGCCCTGTGCCGTACTCGCTCGCCAGGAAACGGACACCCAGCAGCGTCTCCATGTGCGCCTCGATGAGGCCCTGCCCATCCGCCTCGACCTCAGCAAGACGCGGCGCGACCTCGGTCACGCCGCTTTTCGTCGTCTGGAACAGCTTCAGACCCGACACCTTCCCCTCCTCGGCACCGAGATCAACAACGCCGAGCAGGGGCAGAATTGTTTCCACTGGGGCCTTCAGCCTGGTGGAGGCAGCGTGGGAGACTGCACGTACGGCCTACGAGGACCACCCGCGTCCCCTTGAACCTCAGGGGTTTGCCTTTCCCCCATATGTCCCCCACGTTGTGGGGGGTGACGCCAGGGAAGTGCGTTCGCGCAGGTCAGCGCCCTTGGCCCGGCGCGTAGGGCGAGTGCCTTCTAAGCATTTGGTCTATCGGCAGTCACTGGTCGTCGTGCTCGAGATCGTCTGCGGGCATGGGTTAGGTCCGGTCGGCGGCGGATTCGACCTGGGGCTCGACCGGGGCCGGTGCGGCGGTCGGCAGTGGGGTGGCGTGCCAGTGGCGCAGGCGGCTGGAGTTGGTGACTACGGACAGAGAGGACAGGGCCATCGCGGCCGCGGCGACGATGGGGCTGAGGCGGATGCCCCACAGCGGGTAGAGCGCGCCGGCGGCGAGGGGGAGGCCGACGGCGTTGTAGATGAGCGCGAAGAAGAGGTTCTGCCGGATGTTGCGCATGGTGGCGCGGGACAGGCGGATGGCGGTGACGACGCCGGTCAGGGAGCCGGAGATGAGGGTGATGTCGGCGGCCTCGATGGCCACGTCCGTACCGGTGCCGATGGCGAGGCCGACGTCGGCAGCGGACAAGGCTGGGGCGTCGTTGATGCCGTCGCCGACCATGCCCACCGTGCGGCCCTCGGCCTGCAGGCGGCGGATCTCGTCCGCCTTGTGCTCGGGCAGTACCTCGGCCAGGACGCGGTCCACGCCGACCTGGGCGGCGATGGCCGCGGCGGTGCGGGCGCTGTCCCCGGTGAGCATGACGACGTCGATGCCGAGTAGGTGCAGGGCGGCGATGGCCTGGGCGGAGTCGTCCTTGACGGTGTCGGCTACGGCCAGCACCCCGGCCGCCCGGCCGTCGACGGCGGCAAGGACAGGGGTCTTGCCCTGGGCGGACAGTTCCGCCGCGACCGGGGCGAGGGCGCTGGTGTCGATGCCCACATCGGAGAGCAGGCGGGCGGTGCCCACCAGGACGGCATGGCCGTCCACGCCGGCCTGCACACCCTTGCCGGTGATGGAGTCGAAACCGGACGATGGCAGCAGGCTCAGCCCTCGGCCCCGGCCACCGGTGACGATTGCGGCCGCGAGGGGGTGTTCGCTGTCGGCTTCGGCCGCCGCGACCAGCGCGAGCAACGCGGCCTCGTCGAACTCGTCGGCCGCGTGAACATCGGTGAGGACGGGCTTGCCCGCGGTCACGGTGCCGGTCTTGTCCAGGACGACGGTGTCGAGTTTGTGGGCGGTCTCCAGGGCCTCGGCCGAGCGGATGAGGATGCCCGCCTGGGCGCCCTTGCCGGTGCCGACCATGATGGACAGCGGGGTGGCCAGCCCCAGTGCGCAGGGGCAGGCGATGATCAGCACGGCGACTGCGGAGACCAGCGCGAGGGTGAGCGCGGGGGCGGGACCGACGACGTACCAAAGCGCGAAGGCGGCGAGGGCAATGGCGATGACGGCGGGTACGAAGTAGGCGGAGACGGCGTCGGCGAGCCGCTGGATCGGCGCCTTGGACGCCTGGGCCTGCTGCACGAGACGGATGATCTGGGCGAGCATCGTGTCCGCGCCGACCTTGCTCGCGCGTACCCGCAAGGACCCGGTCGTGTTCACGGTCGAGCCGATGACTGTGTCGCCCGCTCGCTTGGTAACCGGCATGGATTCGCCGGTGACCATGGACTCGTCGACCGCCGATGACCCGGACATCACGTCGCCGTCGACCGGGATCTTCTCGCCGGGCCGGATCACGATCTCGTCGCCCACGAGCACGTCCTCGACGGGGACTTCGGCCTCGGTTCCGTCGCGGATCACCCGAGCGGTGCGGGCCCGAAGGCCCAGCAGCGCCCGGATGGCCTCGCCGGTGCCGGCCTTGGCGCGGGCTTCCAGCAGGCGCCCGAGCAGGATCAGAGTAAGAATCACCCCGACCGCCTCGAAGTACACCTCGCGCACGTCCTCGGGCAGCAGCGAGGGCGCGAGCGTGACGAGCAGGCTGTAGCTGTATGCGGCCGAAGTGCCCAGTGCGATAAGCGAGTTCATGTCCGCGCTGCGGTGGCGGAGGGTCAGCCAGCCGGTGGAGTGGATGGGCCACCCGGTGTAGAACATGACGGGAGTGATGAGCGCCAGCTGCAGCCAGTGGTTGAGCAGCCAGCCCGGCATCCAGTCGGCACCGAAGAGTTCATGCGCCATCACAGCGAAGAGCACCGGCGCAGTGAGTACCGCGCCAATGGCCACCCGGCGCGTCAGGTCGGTGATCTCCGCGTGCCGCTCGGCGGCCTCCGCAGCTTCCGCCTCGTTGGCTGCCGCATCACCTACCGGCGCTCCCGAAGCGGAGGGGGCGTGGTCCTCGGCGCCGTCCCGGGAGCCTTCCCCGCCATCCGGTTCGACGAGCATCGTGCCGTGGATCATGTTCATCCCGCACGCGAACCCGAAGGATCCGGCCCCAGCCGGATCGACACGCACGGTGGTACGCGCATACGCCGGCAGTCCAGCACTCACCCGCAGGTCAGGGAAGACCACCCGGTTGGTGCACTCCCCGGACTCCTGCCGGTCGAAGACCAGCTCCACCGGAACCCCTTGCCGGACTCGGATGACATCGGGGCTGTAGCCGCCGCGCACCGTCACCTCGACGTGCTGCACCCCGCCCTCCAGCCGCGCGGTGCGGGCCTTGCGAGGACCGAAGAAGAATCGCCCCATACCAGCGATCAACGCCACGGCCGGGCCACTACTGCAATATCGACGATATTCATGGCAGATCGTCCCTTCTCCAGGATCCCACGCCCCCAGCTTCGCCCCGGTACCCCTGCCAGGTAAGAGCTGACCGGCCTCGTGCAGGGGGCCGGATGGCCCTGTGCGCGACACCGGGTGAGGGCGACTGTGGGAAACAACAGAGAACGCCGACCGGACGGCGGGCCCCGGCCCGCAGCCCCTGAGCTCGGGAAAGTGAATCGCGATGATGTTCTGGCACGACCACGACGTCAGCGGCTGGGGCTGGTTCGCCGTGTCAGCCGGCATGATCCTGTTCTGGGCCTTGATCATCACCGCCGCCGTCCTGTTCTTCCGCGCCCTGAATCACGCCCCTGAGCAGCCCCCATCCCCGCCGGCACCTCGCCCGAGCAACCGCTCGCCGAGCGGTTCGCCCGCGGTGACATAGACGAGGACGAGTACCAGCGGCGCCTCGCCGCCCTGCGCTCCTCCGGCCCTGTCACCAAACACTGATGCCCCTCCCAAGAGGAGAACTGGCCATGAAGAACACCAGGAATTACGGCCTCTACGCGATCGCGGTCGCGATCGCCGTGGTTGGCGCACTCGCGCTCGGCGTACCACTGGGCAACCTGGCCTTGCCTCTCATCGTGCTCGCCTGCCCGCTGATGATGTTCTTCATGATGCGTGGCATGAACAGCGGCGATGACATACAGAGGCGCGGGCGTGGTCACAACGACGCACCCAAGGACCGCGACCTACACGACCACAAGCCCTTCCGCTGAACCACACGGCGACGGCAGGAGACCTATCATGGATGCGCTGGCGCCGATGTCGAACGGCGTGCTGAGCATGGTGGTTCCTGGTGGCGCTGTTCACCGAGATGTACGGCACCCCGCTGACCATCTACCTGCTGGGCAAGCGGTTCCCGCTGCTCAAGGACACCCACGCCGGCGGGCACCTGGCCCAGGCGGCTCCGCCGGGCGCCGGCCAGGCCGCGCGACGGTGCCCCGCAGGCGCCGAGCCCCGTCCCCCCGGCACGGAGGTGACCTGACATGGAAGTGCTCGCCTGGACCCTGATCCCCCTGGGAGCCCTGACCACCGCCGCCTGCGCCGTCCATCTCACCTGGAGCCACCGGCGCAACGCATCGGGACTGGCCCGCTCGATCCACCGCGCCCCCGTCCTCCTCGCGGCCGGTCTGCTGCCTGCTCCGGCGCTCATTGCCGGCGATCTGCCCGCCGCAGCCTGGGGCCTGTGGGGCGGTGTGACCATCGCTGCTGCCTCGGTCTTCTGCGCCGCCGACACCTTGCGCGACGCCCCCGGATCGCAGGCAGCGTCCCGAGCCCGGAGCGGGACACGACCGGCCGCGGGTCGCGCGGAACACCATCAAGCCGACTGAGAGGACGGCGGTCGCCATGACCAGCATCACTCACCGCATCGCCACCCTGTTCCGGATCAAGGCGAACAAGGCGCTGGACAACGCCGAGGACCCGCGCGAAGTCCTGGACTACTCCTACGAACAGCAGCTCCAGATGCTGGAGAGAGTGCGGCGCGGCGTGGCCGATGTGGCGACCAGCCGCAAGCGCGTCGAGCTGCAGGTGACCCAGTTGCAACAGTCCACGGGAAAGCTGCAGGGCCAGGCGGAGCAGGCACTTGCCGCGGGGCGGGAGGACCTGGCCCGTGAGGCGCTCACCCGCCGCACGGCCGTGGCCTCCCAGGTCACCGACATGCAGACCCAGCAGGCGTCGCTAAAGGACCAGGAGGAGAAGCTCACCCTGGCCACGCAGCGCCTGCAGGCGAAGGTCGACGCGTTCCGCACCCGCAAGGAGACCATCAAGGCCACCTACACCGCCGCCGAGGCCGAGACCCACATCGCCGAGGCCGTCACCGGCATCGGCGAGGAGATGGGCGATGTCGGCCTGGCCATGCAGCGCGCCCAGGACAGGACCGAGCAGCTGCAGGCACGCGCCGGTGCGCTCGACGAGCTGATCGCCTCCGGCGCGCTGGAGGACGCGACTCTTCCGGCCGGGCGTGACGATATCCAGGCAGAAATTGAGGCCGTCACCGCGGGCCAGGACGTGGAGATCGAGCTGGCCCGGATGAAGGCCCAGCTCCCGGCCTCTGCCACCCCGCCGGCAGTGGAGGGTGCAGAGCCCACGAAGGACCCGCCGGACCAGAAGGTGACATCATGATCATGCGGATTCTCGGCGAGGGCCAGTACGAGATCGCCGACCAGCACCTGGACCGGCTCAACGAGCTGGACTCCGCCCTGCAGCCGGCCGCCGACGCGGGCGACGAGACCGCGTTCACCGCCGCCCTGGCGGCCCTGCTGGACGCGGTGCGCAGTCTCGGCACGCCGCTGCCGGACGAGAGGATCACGCCCTCCGACCTGGTGCTGCCCGACGAGGACACCAGTCTGCGGCAGGTGCGGGAACTTCTCTCCGACGAGGGTCTGATCCCGGGGTGATGACGATGCGAAGCCGTTTCGAGCCCGACCGGCAGCTGACCGCCCGCATGGTGGTCACGATGTTCCTGCTCGGGCTGGTGTACGTGG
>NZ_JAAIKO010000066.1 GCF_016107395.1 Streptomyces fildesensis | reverse complement strand
TCGGACCAACGAGCCACACCGCCAACAGTCACACCACATGCGGTTGCAGTATTAGCGCATCCGGTGATCGAGCGCAAGCGCCGTTGCACGCGCGCCTTCGCTCTGCAACAGCGCCGCCATGGGCGTGCTCGGGCAGAAAGGATCGGCACACCGATCGACTCGACCACCCCGGAGGGAACATGAAGAAGCACCCACGTATCGGCACGCTCTTCGCTCACGGCAGAGGAGGGCTTGTGCCCGCTGATTTCAGTGAACGATGCCGGACCTCGCCCGCACTTCGGTCAACCCGCACCGTGGGTCGAACCCTCGCCTCGACCGTGGTGGCCTTCTTACTGGCTCTCGGGTTCATGACCGTCCTGTCCCCGAGTGCCAGTGCCACGTCGACCAACAACTGTGCCTGGTCGGAGAACGCCTCCACCACCTGCCTCGACGTCTACGGCAGCGGCCTCAACGTCGCGTGGGTCGAAGTCACCAATGTCGGCGGCAAGACGACCATCTGCAACTACAAGGTCCGCTTCTGGGGCACGGGGGGACACTGGGAGTCGCCGATGCAGAACCGCTGCGTGCCAGGGGCGGCATGGGTGTCCATGACCATCGGTCACAACTTCCCCGACGGTTCGCTCGTCTATGGCCAGTTCTACACGAACGGCCATTGGCTGACCGGCTCACCGGCGACTCGAATCCACCGGTAGGTGTGGCGGAGCCCCACCGGTAGGTGTAGCGGAGCGGCGTAGGCAAAGGGGTCGCCTGCGCCGCTCCGGCACGGGAGGCTCCGGAAGCCGGACCAACCGCGCAGACGGGCTTGCGGATCCTGGGCCGGGCGATGAGCGAGGCGGCGACGCCGCTCTGCGGCGACGGCCTTCGGCAAGCGCCTGTCGCGGATCGTGGGGCGGGGACGTAGGTGATCGTGCTGGTCGATTGCCGCGCGCGGAGGAGTGGCGGGTGGGGCGTGCCGGCAACGGGGGCCGACGTCCCCGCCGTTCGCAGTTGGCCGGCGAGCCGATCAGCGAGGAATGTCCTACTGCTGGGCACTCTCGCGTACGTGACGGGCGAGGCCGCTCCACCAGCCGGAGAGATGCTGCGTGGGTGCGGCCTGGGCCTGCTCCTCCACGAGCCGTGTGAGCAGGTCCAGTTCGCCGGCCATGGCGAAGCCGTACACGAGCCTCTTGAGCACGCGGGTCTGCCCGATGGCGTCCGTGGCGGATCCGGTGTGCTGGTGGAAGACGGCGCGCCAGTAGCTCTCCGGGCTGCGGCCCCCGATGTGCCCCAACGCGTGCACTGCCGCCAGGACGACTTCTTTGGGCAGACCCCGCGCGAGGGTGAGATCGGCGACCACGTCCCGCTGGCCGTGCCCGCCGAGGACGCGCAGAGCGTCGAGCATCGGAACGGCGCGTACCTCGTCGCGCAGGGTCGCGGTCTGCCGCAGGTCTGCGGCCAGGGCGGCGGCGACCCTTGGTCCATAGGGGCTGGCGTGCAGCAGCATCGCCGCGTAGAGCCGCACGTCCGCCACGGGGTGGTGCAGCAGGTCGTCCACGATGCCGCCCAGCACAGCGGTCGCATGGTCGCCCAGCCGGGCGATGATGCGCGACACGACGATCGATGCCACGGCCGTATCGGTCAGCGATCCGTGCACGACGATGGCCTGGACGACGGGGTGGCGATCGGCCGCGGCGCCGGTGAGCCGCGCGGCGTGGGCGGCGGACAACGGTAACTGGTGCAGGAGCACTGCAGCAGCCTCCACGACGGACCCCGGGTGCGCCGCTCGCGGACCACTGGTCAGCACACCCTCCACCACGTCCACGAGCGTCCGGGTCTGCTCAGGGGTGAAGTGATGTTTGCGGGTCTTTCGCGCTGAGGCCAGCAGAGCGCCGTACAAGCTGTCGGTGGTGGTGGGATCGGTGAGCTGGCGCAGCACGGCTCGTCCGGCATCGGGGTGCGGGCTGCCGTCCAGTGCGCACACCGCCTCGATCAAGCCGGCATGCTCGGCTTGCTCCGCAACACCGGAGCACACGGCGATCGCCTCCGGCCCCCACTGCGGGTCGGCCATCAGCCGGCCCAGTGCCTCGAAGCGGCGCATCCAGGAAGCTCCGCCGGAGACCAGGGTCTCCTCCAGCAGCCGTTGCACCACGGCCTCGCGGATGCGGCTCGGGGAGACCTGCCCGCCACCGTAGGCGGCCCACCGGGTCAGCTCGTCCCAGTCGGCCGCGCTGAGCACTCCACCATCGAGGACGCGGTCGAGGAGCAAGTCGACGCGCCGGTCCCGGCCCGCGGGCGGTGAGCCGTCGCCAGAGCGGAGGAACGCTGCCGCGGCGGGACCCCCCTCGTGGCGGGCGATGGTCTGGATCGGCAGAAGCAAGCGGTACGGGAGGAGGCCGAGCACCTCTTCGTAACGGCGGACGGACGAGGCGGTCACCGGAACGAGGCCGTTCTCCCAGCGTGACAGGCAGCTTGGGCTGCCTCCTGCGTACTGCCAGTCCTCGCGGTAGACGGAGGCGAAGCCGGTCAGCCGCCGCAGTGCCGGGTCGGCATGACTCAGCCGATGCGCCCGCAGTAGCCATCCGGCCCGCACTTGCCAGGGGACCAGCCGGAGGACCGGAGGCCCTGCCGCAGCCGTTCGTGCCACGTCTGTCCCCCTGGCTCGCCCGCCACCCCCACCGGAACTGTCCGGCTTACTCCACATTGGACCGCTTCCTCGACCGCGGCGAGGCGGTTTCCGGACGGCGGGACAGGGGCGCTGGTCGTGGAAGGGGGGTTAATGAGCTCCAACGCGCTCATATGCGGTCATATGCGGTCAATTAAGCTCTGATGCGCTCCAGGGACGAGCCCGCACACGGATGACCACCCCGGACAACCGGCGCCCGGGTTGGGCCCGGTGATCGACTCTTCCTGGACGAGGGCGGGCGACGTCGGCGGAACGTGCGGCGGCGACCGCCGTGTATGACCAGCCGGGCAGCGGGACCCCCGATCCGCAGTGCTGTCAGTCGAAGACACAACTACTGACGCCGGCGGGCAGGCTGCGGTAGGAACTCACCTTGTTCTTCCATGAGACGGGGAGGTTCACCCGGCCGTTGGGGGCAATGCGCACGTAGTTCCCTCCCAGGTTCTTGTCCCAGAAGACGCAGACGTACCTGGTGCTCATGTTCGCGACGGAGTTGGCCCGGTCGTTCCACCCATAGCCCGGGGCCGCCAGATTCGGGTTGTACTTCACCGCGTTCTGGTCGTCGTAGATGTCCCCGCCCGCGTTGTCGTAGTCCCACATGCACCAGTCGCCGGCCTCGCACTGAGCCCAGCTGTTCGCACCAGCAGGAGACTGCTGACCGGCCGAAGCGGCCGAGGCGCCGCCGATGGTGAAGGTGCTGGCCAGCACGATCGCCGTGAGCGCCCGCGTAACTTTGATCATTGGGTTCCCTTCGAGAGCGCAGGCATGTCCGGGCGAAATGCTCGCGCACCGGGCTGCACCTGCACGGAGCCAAGTCTGAGCCAGAATCCCCACCTACGGTATGCGGCGTCAAGGCAGCGATTCCTCCACGGACGGAGAACACCGGGGTGCTGCCGGTTGACGTGAATATCGCGGAGAGGACATGTGACGTGCAGGTGCACTGCGGAGGGCGTCGGGTGAGCGGGCTATGGCGTGCGGTCTGGTCGTTGTTCGCTGTTGGCCGCGGGCCTGCCGCTGTCCACCCATACGGATGCGCCGAGCCGCTGGTTGCGCCGGGCCGGACGAGTCGGTGGAGGTCCTAGTGGTGGTGGAACGCGTTGCCCCTGCACCGGTAGCTCTATGCGACCCCCGGTTGGTGGAAGAGGTCACAGACGACATCGCCACAGTGAGCACGTGGTGGTTGGAGGGCGGCCCCGACGAGACACGTTTCGTCTTCGACGTCTGGTCGGACACCCCCAGGCCAATTGCCGACCGACGTCTGACTTGCCGGCTCTGTTCAGGACTTCCGGTTCCGGGTCAACGTCTGTGCAGCGATCACCGGGCGTGCCCGCCGACGTTGGAGGACACCTTCAGCCAGTTGCCCGAAGCCGAGCGGGCTTCCAACTCGTTCGCAAGCGAGTTCTCCTCGCATGACGGAGAGCGGCGGCTGCACGGAAGTTGAACCAGGCCCCACAAGGGCTCTGGTCAGCTCTATTTGGTCGCGTACACAGGGTGACTGTTGATCTTCGCCTTGGCGGGTCTAGTGGTCGTAGGCGGTCAGCGTGCGCATGACAGGCTGACCGCGCAGGAAGCTAACTCCCCTCATCAGGCTCCCCTTGGAATCGATCATCCAGGGAACGGGGGAGGCGCTCTACCGGCGGACCGCCGAGATCAGTCCGCCGGGCCGCTCCTCGCGCTGCGGCGGGGTGCTGATCGGGCGGCCGTAGGCGGCAGCGCGCTCGCGCAGGGTGTGGCTGTCGGCCGCCCAGCCGTGCGCGGCCAGCCAGCCCACCGGGTCGTCGGGCATCTCCGAGACCCACATGGACGCCGCCGATCCCGGCGCGGCGTCCGCGCCGAAGCGCTCGATCACGCCGCGCGAGCCCAAGGTCAGCCCCATCCGACTGCCAGCCGCCGACTGCGTGCTGATCCGGGCCAGCAGTAGCTCCACGGCATCCTCGGGCAGATAGATCAGCAGCCCTTCGGCGATCCACGCGGTCGGCACGGCTGGGTCGTGCCCTGCGGCGGCCAGCGCGCCTGGCCAGTCCTCACGCAGATCCACCGCGACGGTGATCCGCTCGCAGCGTGCGACGGCCCGCTCCTGGCGCAGCACCGAAGCCTTGAAGTCCAGTGGCGCGGCGGTGTCGACCTCGAACAGCCGGGTGCCCTCGGGCCAGTCCATCCGGAAGGCCCGGCTGTCCATGCCGGCGCCGAGCAGCACGACCTGCCGGACCCCGGACGCGGAGGCTTGCTGCAACAGGTCGTCGAGGAACTTCGTCCTGATGACGATGGAGAACGACACGGCCAGTCGGCGGCGTCGCGCGCCCTCGTCATCGGGCAGCGGCGGCGAGGAGAGCCACAAGGCGCCGGCGCTGGCGAAGGCCTGTGCCAGTGGGTCGCGGAACAGCGGGTTCTCCCGCTCGGTCTCCAGTGCCCGCACCCTGGCCACCCCCACCGCCGTGGCCCACACTCCCGACGGCTGCACCCGCTCCCGCTCATCAGTCACCAGGCCAGCCTAACGATCGATTCCAAGTGGCCCGATGAAGGGGGCTGGCCTCATGCCGCGTTGGGTCCGTGCTGTGGCTGCGGATCCAGAGCACCTGGGACGTCAGCGTGGACCAAACGATCGCCCGGGCGCACCAGCCGCCGTAGGCGCCCACCGACAGCCCCGGCTGTTGTAAGAGGCCCCGGGGCAGCACCGGACGACCACGCGTCGGGACCTTCCCGCGACGGGCTGATCACCTGGCCCAAGGAATACGCCGGGTCGGAATACACACTGTCCATCGTTTCGCGCACGCCGTGATCAGCCGTCAGGGCCGTCACAGGTTCCCGATGGTGACGACGTGCGCCTGGATTTTGCCGTTGACCGGGCCCGGGCCGCATCGTTTCGCGATCGCCGCGGCGCACGCCGCAGTTGCCTCGGCAAGGTCTGCGCCGGTGCGCTCCTCGATCTCGGCACGCAACGGTGTCCCCTGGCAGTACGCGGTTGCCGGCACCTGCGCCGACGCCGCGCGGCTGCGCGCGGTGATCGTCTCGTGGCGCGGTGCGGCGGTGAAGCCCGCACGTGCCAGGTCGGCGGAGATGGCGTTCAGATCGGAGTGTCCGTGTGGTGTGCGTGCCAGGAAGCGCGGAGGGCAGTCCGGATACACGCCGGCGAGTGTGTTGGTGACGATGTCCGCGAACTCGTTCTCCTCGATGCGATCCCATACGTTGAACAGCAGGGTTCCGCCGGGACGCAACACGCGTCGAGCCTCGGCGAATGCGCGGCTCTTGTCCGGGAAGAACATCACGCCGAACTGGCAGAAGACCACATCGAAGCTCGCGGCCGCGAAGGGCAACCGCATGGCGTCGGCCTGCTGCCACCGCACCGGTCGCGTGGCGCCGACGGCCTCGGCATGATCGAGCATCGCCTGGTTCAGATCGGTTGCCACCAATTCCACAGGCTCGGGCAGCGCTCGTGCCGCCGCGCGCGTGACGACGCCCGTGCCGGCAGCGATCTCCAGAACCTGGGCCGGAACAAGATCCGCCACGCGGCGGGCGAGGTCCTCGGCGTAAGGCTCAAAGATCAGCGGCACGAGGTGGTCGTCGTAGAACTCGGGAATCGAGCCTGCGAACACCGCATCGGAACCGGGCCCGTCCACAAGGTCTCCGTTCTGCCGAAACCCCTTTCGATCATACGACGGTTCACCGCCCCAAGGCCGCCCCGCGCGATCCGGCTGTTTCGTGGCTCCGAAAATCCGGCACCCGAAGACAGAGGTACGGAAGCGACGCGGCGCCACACAGGTGCTGGGCATCGGAGCCAACCGCACTGACCCGGACGGTATGACGTACGTCTTCGGCTACGACGTCGACGGCCGACAGCCCACCGCCACCTCCCAGGCCGCCGGCCGTGCGCGCGGCGGCGATGGCTGTTCTGGATGTACGTGAATACCTACGGCCGGTTGGAGTTGGACATGAACAGGCGTCTGGAGCTGGACGCCCGCGTGCCGGGCGCTGGTTGCTCCTGCGGGTTCGGTGAGGTCATCGGGGGGAGGGTTGGTGAGCTGCACGCCTTGACCCCACGCGGCAGGCAGACACATCCGCTGCTCGGCTCCACGGTTGATCAACAGGCCTTTGCCGGGTCGTTTCGCTGTTCGGTGTGTTCGTATCCGGCTTCCCGCAGCAGCTCGTGGTCGTTTCCAGTTCAGGTGACGCGGGTGTGTGCCTGGCGTAGTCGGTCGTTGACTTCTGCAGTTCCCTCGCGCGGGTGTAGAGCTCGCCTTCCAGGACCCTGCTTCGGCTGCCGTCGGGTGCGCCACGGGCCGCGATGAGTTGGGTGACCTCTTCCACCCGGTGCACGATCAGGACGACCTTGCCGTCGTGGTCGAGGACGGGCGCGTTGACCGGGCTCCAGTACCGTTCCTCCCACTCGCCGGGCCTCTGCGTGGGCTGGACGTCATAGCGCTGCAGGGCCTGTGTCGGCCCATCGGGCCGGGGCCGTCCGCGCCGCGATGGGCCGTACGGGCCCGTGCCAGCCCCGCCGAGGGCGAGACACCAGGGCGTGGACGGGGCCTGGACCCGGTGAGCTGGGCCGGCAGCACTGCCTGAGCCGGCCCTGCGTGGGCGGTGCGACGGACGCACGTGCGGTGCGGTGCGCGTGAGTAGGCCCCTTCGGCGACCGTGACGAACGGTGGCGTGTGCACCGCACCGGGCACCCCCCACCCTGTCCGCCGGTGCGGCCGTCACAGATTGCGTTGACCGGGCTGCTCTATGCACGGTCGGCGGACATGCTCCGTGATCCTATGAATGAGGACTGACATTTGATACGCGAGAGCGGTTGGGTGGCGGTGGCGGTGGTGGTGACGCCTTTTGCTCGGTAATGGCGTGATGGGAATCCCCTCACCCGACAGCTCGGGTACTACATTAATCAGGTGACGGCCAGCGGGAGCGGGCGTCCCGGCTGAGGACCAGGGTGCGGCGCCCCGGACGACGGCCGGGCCCAGGCGACACCACCGCGTCGCCGGGGAAGGGGCGGAAAGGTAGGCGAATTTTGATCTTTCTGGGTCCAGTGCGCCTGCAGTAGCGCCGCACTAGCTATTCCGGAGTCAGTACCGGTGATTGTTCCCGAGCACGGTCGGCGTCCGAGCGAAACCCGAGGCGGCGGTCGGCCGCCCGTACGGATGACAAGCCACGCTCCTACGGTCCGGACGTGCCGCGCCCGTCGGATCCGAGAGAGCAGCGCCTGGGCGCCCGGGTCCGGGCGGCCGGGCGCTTCCCCGAGAGGTGATTGGGATGCGGACTGGCACGGGTGTCATAGCTCTTGCGCTGGCAGCGGTGTTCGCAGTACCCGCAGCGGTCGGCATGGACCCCGGCGCGGCGTCGCGGGGGACGACCGGCAGACTGAAGGTGAGCGCGCAGGCGGCACTTGCTACGACCGCGACCCGTCCACTGATCGTGCGGGGCAACACCTGGTATGTGCGTGATTCGCTGAGCAGCGACCCCGCCACCACGACGTTCAGCTACGGCACTTCCGGGGACCTGCCGATGTCAGGTGACTGGGACGGCAACGGCACTCTGACACCGGGCGTGGTGGCCGGCAACACCTGGTACTTGCGCAACAGCAACACCAGCGGCATAGCCGACATCACGCTCACCTATGGCAGTCGCGGGGACATACCGATCGTCGGTGATTGGGACGGCAACGGCTCCTTCACTCCGGGTGTGGTGCGGGGCGACACCTGGTACCTGCGTAACAGCAACACCAGCGGTGTGGCCGACATCGCGCTCACCTACGGCAGTGCGGACGACCGCCCGGTGGCCGGTGACTGGGACGGCAACGGCACGTTCACTCCGGGTGTGGTGCGGGGCGACACCTGGTACCTGAGGAACAGCAACACCAGCGGCATAGCGAACACCACCCTCACCTACGGCAGCGCGGGCGACCGCCCCGTGGCCGGTGACTGGGACGGCAACGGCACGTTCACCCCAGGCGTGATGCGCGGCGCCAACTGGTATCTGCGCAACAGCAACACCAGCGGCGTGGCGAACGTGTCGTTCGCTTTCGGCAACGCCTGTGACATCGGCCTTTCCACCGCCTCCACCCTCGTCCGCGAGCGCGGCGGCCGCCCGCTTGCCGCGTCGCTCGCGGGACGGCACATGACCGTGCTGCCGACCGGAGCCAAGGTGGTTGCACTGACCTTCGACGCCGGGGCCAACGCCGCCGGCCTGCCCAAGATCCTCAACGCCCTGCAGAACGCCTGCGCGCCGGCAACGTTCTTCCTGACCGGGACATGGACCAACGCCTTCCCCCAGGACACCCGGCTGCTCCGGCTGCGCTACCCGACCGGCAACCACTCCTTCTCCCACCCCGACCTGACGACCCTCAGCGACGCCGCCGTACGCGATCAGATCCTGCGCACCCAGGTCGCCGTCCAAGCCGGCGCCGCCTACGATCCGCGGCCGATGTTCCGCTTCCCCTTCGGCGCCAGCGACGCGCGGACCCTCTCCATCGTCAACGCCCTCGGTTACGCATCGATCAACTGGACCGTCGACACGCTCGGTTGGAAGGGCAACTCCGGCGGCCAGAGCGTGTCCACCGTCGTGAACAGGGTGCTGGCCAACCTGCGGCCCGGCGAGATCGTGCTCATGCACGTGGGCTCCAACCCGGACGACGGCAGCACCCTGGACGCGGACGCACTGCCCACGGTCCTCTCCGCTCTGAGCGCCCGCGGCTACTCCCTCGTCACGGTGGCCCAGTTCACGTGAGGGACCGGGGCGGGACCTTCAACGGCCCGACGCGCTGATCACTGCGGCAGAAGGTTGTCCTGGAGCCTTGCGGACCAGGAGACCGACCGCCTCCTCACGGCCCGCTCGGCCGGGACCAGAGTGATCGTCGGGCGGCCAGCCGGGCCGCCCGACGCAAGACGGCCTCTGTAGGGACGTGTTCCACGGCAAGGCTTGGTCGTTCGGGCCGTCGTCGGCAATACGTGCAATGAGGATCATCGCAGACGCCTTCACACCACCGGTCGCACACCACGCACAGCGCTGCGTCATACCGTTCGCAGTACTCCTGCCTGGTGCCGCACCGCTGGCATGATCCGGACTCCGGCCGGACGGCGGAGGGGCGCTTACGTGGCATCCCCCTGTACGAGGTTCAGCATCTCCGCATCCACCATGGCTGAGACGGATCGCCATAGGAGTCCATGATCGTGCGGGAACGGTAGAACTCGTCAAGCGGATGCACGCGTCGCCGGAGCTCCCGCGACGATCCTGGCGGAAGTCCGCACAGCGCCTGCTCCAGCATCTCCCGTGGATGAGGGTCAGAGGGGCAGCACGCCTCAACTCCGCAGCCACGGAGCTGAGGATCTCTCAGCCCACGGGCCGGCCCGTGAACGGTGCCGATCCATCGCGTCACCGCATCGGCGATGGCCCCCGGCCACAGATGTGAATCCTCGAACGTGGCAATCTCGCTCTGTGTGCGTGCCGAGACCCCAGAAACGGTCTTCCTGCCATGCTCCGGGCGGAGCCTGCGCGACAGCTTGGCGCGCACCTGGCCTGGCGGTCTACGCGCCATCGGCCTTTCGTCGGTTCGTCATGGACGACATCCTTACAGAGGGAAGCCATTCCGATCAATGCAGTTCGACTTCGATCCCCCTTCGGGGAACGCGAACCCACGGCCTTTCGCCATCTCCCCTGGACGGTGCTTCACGGAGGCTGTGCTGGCGGAGATCATCTGTTCCTGGCGTGCGCTATGCCTCGACTTCCGGCTCCCGATCGGGGAACGCGCGCAGCCTCAACTGTGGCGCCCGGTGGTCGGCTTGTATCGCCCATCTGGATCGTCCGCCAGAATTCCCTTCCCATCGCGCCTTCTGGGCATCGTGCGAGTGACTGCTGCCGATGACCAGATGGCTCACTCTCTACTGTGCTGCGGCCACGAAAGACGTCACATCGGCAGCTGCCTCCGCGCCATTGCACGGTGGGGCCCCCGGTGGGCATGGGAAGGAGGCGTCGCGTACAACTTTCCTTGGCCATGGGGTGTCTTGCAGTGAACACACGGCCGCGTGGGCCCTGTGGTCAACGGGCAAGGGGGTTCCGATGGGACGGCGTACACAAGCATTTCTGGCCGGGTGCGGGCTGGCGGTGCTGTTGCTGGCGGCCGGTCCGGCGGTCGAGGCGCGGGCGGCTGCCGACCCGGTGGACGCCACGGTCAGTCTGCAGTTCTACAACCCGCAGGTTGCGCCCGGCCGGCAGTTCGATCTGGACGTTTTCGGCCACCTGAAGTCAGGCACGTTGGACACATTCCGCACCTTGGTGCACCTGCCGAAGGGCATGACTCTCGTCCCCAACGCGGACCGGAACTGCAAGGCGACGTCGGCGAACCAGCGAGAGATCGCCTGCACTCCCGGTGAGCCGGGAGCGACCATCCAGGTGGCGGACGATGTGCCGGTCGGCACCGAGCTGACGATCACCGCGTCGGCCGACATCGGCGACGCGGTCGACAGCCATCCGGAGGACAACACCGCCCGGCAGGTGGTGCTGGTCAAGCCGGGCGCGGACTGGAGCGTCAAGTGGACCGGCCCCACCACCCCGGTGCAGCCCGGCAGCACACCGGTGACCACCAAGCTGGTCGTCACCAACCACGGCGCGGAGGCCGGCGTCCCGTACATCATCACCAGCGGCCCGTCCGACTACCCGGCACAGATGGAGCTCTACGGGAAACAGGACAAGAGCTGCGGCACCGCCACCGAGGGCCACGGCCTGATGTGTAACCCCAAGACATCGGTACCGCCTGGCGGATCGATCACCTTCACCTTCCGCTTCACTGTCTTCCCCGCGGCACTCGGCAAGGAACAACGCCGGGAGGCACGCGTCACCTCCGACCGTGCGCCGTCGGAGCAGGACATCAACGACAACAGCACGGCGCTGGTGGTCCACGTCTCCGACAAGGCCGCGCAGCCGACCGCCAAGCCGACCATCTCGGCCCCCAGCCCGGGCCCCGGCGGCACCACGCCTGCCACCCCGCCCGGCGACCAGCTCGCGGACACGGGAGCGGCCGACACCGGACCCGCGCTCCTCGCAGCAGGAGCGGTCGCGGCAGTGGGCGGCGGCCTGCTGCTGGCCACGCGCGGCAGGCGCCGCAGCCGCAGCCGCAGCCACTGACGCCGGCACCGGCACCGGCGCCGACACTCGACAGCCGCTGCTGAGATCAGAAATGTGGGGGGACGGCGTCTCAACACGAGACGCCGTCCCCGGTGAGGATGGAGACGGTCGAGAGAGTGCTGAAGCGCGCTGGCGCGCCCTGGTGTGTGGGGTGGGGGCTGGGCAGGCTAGTTTGCTGGGGTGAGTCTTCTTGATGATGTGGCTGAGCGCGATGGCTGGCGCTGCTGGGTATGTGACGAACCGGTCGATCCCGACGAGTCGGTGAACGACCCGCGGGGGCCGAGTGTCGACAGCCGGACTGCCGACCGGAAGGCCAAGGTCGCCGAGCGGCTCGCGCACCGCGGGTGCAACAGCCGCAAGGGCGCGGTCAAGGTGGTCATCGCCTGGCCGGAGCGCCTGTATGTGGTCGAGCCCGCGCCGCTGATCACCGTTGCCGGGAGGCTGGAGCGCAAGGGCGGCCGCGAGATGGTAGGTCGTTGTCCGACCAAGCGGGACGCCCAGGAGGCGGCGGATTGGCTGGTGGACCGGTTCTCCCGACTGGTGCCGGGGCTGCCGGTGACCGCCGACATCGAGGCGGGCGGCGGTCAGTTCCTCGTCGTCCTGGCCGCCGGCCGCCGCTGACCGGGTCTCACCGGTGCACCCGCCACCAGCTGAACCGACGCCCACGTCGCGTCGGCCAGTTGCCGCGCGGCGCAGGGCACGATGACGGGTCGCCGGAGCGCTCGGCTGCCTGGACCGCGCGGTGCCCGGCACCGCACGCCGGCTGCGGTGCAGACGGTACCCGCCGCCCGAGTGGGTGCCCAAGGTGTCCCTGTGACTCGTCTGTCCTCGTAGCGTTGCTTCGAGGGGCGACCGCCTGGGACAGCGAGGTCGCCGTTGGGAATGGGACGGGGGAGTGGTGGACAGCGAAGCGCTGATCGGTGGCATGGCGAACGCGGGCGCGGTTTTCCGCCGGGGTGCGCTGGTTGAACGGCCCGCGCCACGGAATGCGCAGGCCATTCACGCCTACCTCATTGCGTTGAGGGAACGCGGGTTCGACGGTGGTCCGATGCCGATCAGCCTCATCCCCGAGGGCCGTGAGGAGTTGACCTTCGTCCCCGGCGACGTTGCCTTGCCGCCGTTTCCGCGATGGGTCATGACGGCAACCGCCCTGAGATCGGTTGGTGGTCTGCTCCGACGCCTGCACGAGGCGAGCGCGCTGGTGCCGTTGGACGCCACGGCCGACTGGGCTCGGGACCTGGCCGACCCGCTGGGCGGCACCATGCTGTGCCACAACGACGTATGCCCGGAGAACGTCGTCTTCCGCGACGGCCGAGCCGTCGCACTGATCGATTTCGACTTGGCCGCTCCGGGCCGGCCTGTCTGGGACGTTGCGATGACCGCGCGCTACTGGGTCCCGACGCTGGATCCCACCTCCGCTGCCCTCAAGTATCCCGACGGCCTGGATGCACCAGCGCGGCTGCGGCTGCTGGCTGACGGCTACGGAATGTCTCCCCACGACCGAGCCGAGCTGCCCGGAGTGATCGAAGAGGCGACCGAGGTGGCCCGGGCCTTCGTCGCCGGCCGCGTCTCTGACGGTGACCCCGTCTACCTTCACGCACTGGCCGGGCACGGCGGTTGGGAACGCTGGGACCGCCTCCAGACCTGGCTCGCGGCCCAGCGGGAAAGGTTCACGGCGGCGTTGCTGGCCTGAACTGTCGGCGTACACCCGTATCTGACACTGGCAAGATTTTCGTAGCGAAGATCGTCTTTGCGCCGTCGCCAACCACACCGAGGGGAGCACGCCAGCCGTGGCAGACGTCAGAGTCAACCTTGACGCGAACGCGTTGTGAGTCGAGTATCGCCGAAACCCGATCGGGAGATGCATAAAGGATTCATATAAAGCTGCTATGCTTCAGGCATGAGTCGCCGAGACGCCGCGCACGGCGCTTCCGATGCCATCGGGTCAGCCCTCTACGGTCTGGCCACCAGGGCAGTGAGACGCCTTCCCCGCGACATGAGCCTGACGTCCGCCGCCACCTTGGCCACCCTGGACAAGACCGGCCCGCGACGGATCACCGATCTGGCGGTGGCCGAGGGCGTCACCCAGCCCGCGATGACCGTCCTGGTCCGGGTGATGGAGGAATCCGGGCTGGTCGAGCGGAAGGGCGATCCGTCCGACAAGCGGGTCACGCTGGTGTGCCTGACCGAGGCCGGCGCGTCGTACGTCCGGACGCGACGCCAGGCGGGCGTCGACGCGTACGCGCGGTTGGTCGACGAACTCACCGGTGACGAGGTCGAGGCCTTGACAGCAGCCCTTCCGGCGCTGCTGCATCTGGCGGAGCTCGAAAGCTACGCCCGAGAGGAGTCGGACCGGTGACCGAGGCCCAGGCTCATGACCAGCCCATGAGTACTGCCCTGATACCTTCCGAGGCACGTCTGCTGGTCCCCGCCCTGGTGTTCATCGCCCTGGTCGTGGCGGCGGTCGCCAGCCTCGGGACGCCGCTCATCACCAGCGTGGCGACCACGTTCCACGTCTCCCTCGACAGCGCGCAGTGGACGCTGACCATCGCCCTGCTCAGCGGCGCCGTCGCCACACCCGTCCTCGGCCGGCTCGGCGCCGGTCCGCACCGGCGGGCCACGATTCTCGCCACGCTGGCGATCGTCGTCGTCGGCAGCGCGCTCACCGTGCTGCCGCTGCCGCTGCCGTTCGCCTGGCTGCTCGTGGGCAGAGCGGCCCAAGGCGTCGGACTCGGTCTCACGGCGCTGATGATGGGCGTGGCCCGCGACCATCTTCCCGAGGAGCGAAGCGCGGCCACGATCGCCCTGATCTCAGTGGTCTCCATCATCGGAGCCGGCGTCGGCTACCCGCTGGCCGCGCTGCTCGCCGAGTTCGGCGGACTGCGGGCCGCCTACGGCCTCGGCCTGCTCGTCACCGCCATCGCCTTCGTGACCGCGTGGCGCTCCATGCCCGCAGCTCCCGAAGGCCGCTCCGCTCACGTGAACGTGGCCGGTGCGCTCGTCCTGGCGGGTGGACTGCTCCTCGTCCTGTTCCTGGCCGGCGAGAGGAGCCTGTGGAGCCGACACCTCGCCGTGGCGGTGACCCTTGCTATCGCCGCCGTACTCCTGCTCTGCGTCTGGACCGTTTCCGAACTGCGAACCAAGACGCCCCTGGTCGACGTCCGGGCCGTACGGCACCCGGCGGTCGCCGGGGCGAACATCGTCATGTTCGTCGGCGGGAGCGGCATGTACCTCCTGCTCACGCTCATCACCCGCTACGCGCAGACGCCGCACAGCGCCGGCTACGGCTTCGGACTGACCACCTTCGTGGCGGGGCTGGTCCTCATCCCGTTCTCCGTGCTGGGGTTCGTCGCCGGCAAGCTCACGCCGCGGGTCCGCGAACGGATCGACGGCCCCCTGCTCCTGGCCGGCAGCGCCGCCATCGTCGGCGGCGGGTTCGTCCTGTTCGCCACCGCCCGGTCCAACCTGGCCGAACTGCTCGCGGCCATGGGCGTGCTGGGCTTCGGCGTCGGCAGCTTCTCGGCCGCCATGCCCGGCGTCATCCTGGCCGTCACCCCCACGAGCGAGACGTCGAGCGCCATGAGCTTCAACTACGTCGTCCGCAGCGTCGGGTACTCCCTGGGCAGCGCCATCGGCGGTCTGGTCCTGGCCGCCGGCACCGCCACGGGCCGCCTCTTCCCGAACGACGACGCCTACACGACCGCGGCGCTGGTCGGCGTCGCCGCGATGGCGATCACGACGATGGCCAGCCTCGCCCTCGCCCGCCGACGCTCACCCGAGACCAATCCGATCACAGCCCCAGTCGGTGTGCCCGGCCTGGGCCGGTCGAGTCGAACCGGAAGCTGAGGATTGAAGCCGTCCGACTTCGACGCCGTCTCCGTCGGCTCGCTGACCCACAGCGCGCCGGCCATGGATCTGAGCATGCTTCCGGTCATCAATTCCGAACACAGGAGGTACCGTGGCCAAGGGCTACTGGGTCAGCGTCTACCGCACCATCGCAGATCCTAAGAGGCTTGCTGCCTACGACGAGCTGGCCGGTCCAGCCGTCAGGGCCGCGGGCGGGCGGCTGCTCTCCCGCGGCAGCCGGGTCGTCGCACACGACGCCGGAATCGCCGAGCGCACCATCCTGATCGAGTTCGACAGCTTCGAACAGGCGGTCGCCGCACGCGCGAGTGCGGCCTACCAGGAGGCGCTGGCCGTACTTGCTGACGGCGTCGAGCGCGACTTCCGCATCATCGAGGGCCTCGACTGACGATCGAGGCTGCGTCGGCGACGGACACGAAGCCGACTGCGGGGATCACCCCGGCTCGTCAGCGCGCCGCACCGACACGAAAAGCGTCAGGCCGCCAGTGGCATCGGCGGTGATGTCCAGTCCGGCGACGGTTCCCGGCGGCGCGGCGGCACGGACGTCGGCCTCGATGTCGGCGGGGGTGCGTTCGACGAGGTTCCAGCGGCCGACGTGGGTCATCAGGGCGGCGTAGGGTTCGGGGTCGCGATGTTGGAGAAGTAGAACGTGCCTCCGGGGCGGTACAGGCGGGACAGAGTGGTGCGGATTAGGGCTCGGGTGCTGGTCGGTGATGGGAGCGTGCAGGAGGTAGTCGTCGAAGTGGTGGCCGTGGTTGAGCCGGCGGGAGGCCTCGCGCCGCGTCAGGTTGGAGAGCCTCAGCACATGTAGCGGCGGCGAAGGTGGGCGATCAGTACGACCTGATGACGCAGGAGCGGGATGCCGGCACGGCTTCCCATGATGCGCTTTTGAAGCTCCACGTCGGTGATTCGGCCCTCGTCGACTCCGGGGTTGTGAGGCGTGGTGATGCCCTGGGCGACCGCAGTTGGTCTTCGCGCAGGGCGGTAGCGATGCGGGCGAGGGGCGTCAGTCCGCTGTTGGTGAGTCGTCTGAGCCAGCTGAGCCAGTCCGGTAGAGGGGTGGCATCGCGGGTGTCGAGCCTGGCGGCGAACTCGCGGACCAGGTCGTGGGTGCGCTTGAGCTCCGGGCAGTGTTCGAGCGGCCGGCGCAGACGCTCGGCGGTCTGCGGGCCGTGCCGGTCGGGGGCGGTGATGATCCAGCGTGCGGCTTCGCGTGGGGACGGCGGTCGTTCGCGGGCTCGTTCAGGGGTAGGGCCACGCCTGAGGGGTGCGAGAGCCATCTTCACGCGCTGGTAGTGCCTCAGGTAGCCCTTGCCGACGAGTTCCTGGTGGAGGATCTTGGCGTTGTGTTCGCCCTCGTCCCAGCGTTGCTGCAGGTAGTCAAGATCGAGAACAAGTTCAAAGAAGCGCACATCAAACACCCTCCAGAACGCGATCAAGTGCCGCCCGGCCTACAGGTCCCCAATTCGGCTTGCCACCGGGAATGCCCCGATCTCCGTTCTGCCCCATGACCATCAGGAAGAGGCTCTT
Source organism: Streptomyces fildesensis (assembly GCF_016107395.1). Classification (GTDB taxonomy): domain Bacteria; phylum Actinomycetota; class Actinomycetes; order Streptomycetales; family Streptomycetaceae; genus Actinacidiphila; species Actinacidiphila fildesensis. Next base: position 11,228 of record NZ_JAAIKO010000066.1, on the reverse strand, counting down.
CAAAGCGGCCAGCCCGCGGGCGCGCCGGATCGCCGCCTCGTCTGCATGCGCATACATGTCGAAGAACCGTGAGGCCGTGCCCGCGGGCAGCAGCACCCATGCGGCGGCGAGGTCCCACGCCGGATCCCCGGCGAACATGTCACCGAAATCGACGATGCCCGAGAGCGTTCCGTCCGAGACGACGACGTTCGCGGGATGCAGGTCGCCGTGCACCCACACCGGCGGGCCCTCCCACGCGTCGGCAGCAACGGCGTCTTCCCAGACTGCCCGAATATCGGCAGTGATGTCGTCGGGGGCAACGGCCTGGAAGAAGTTCTCGAAGCCGTCCGTGCAGTTCCTGGGATGGGCACCGCGGTCCGTAGCGATCGGCGCCTCGGCGGGCGCCTCCACATGGAGCGCCCGGAGGAAGCCCGCCAGCGTGTCGGCCGCGTGATCGCCGCGGCTGATCGAGCCGTGGTCCAGCGGCTCGCCGGGAACCCACGTCATCACCGTCCAGTGCTTGGGGAAGCGCTCGGACGGTTCGCCGAACCGCACCGGGATCGGCACCGGGAGCGGCAGGCGCGGGGCCAGCACGGGGAGCCACCGTCGCTCCTTGAGCTGGAGCTCCGGGGTGGGGTCCATGCGCTGCATGCGCACGGCCAACTCGTCCCCGAGGCGCCACATTTGGTTGCCCCAGCCGCCCGCCACCTCGCGGACGGCCAGCCCTGCAAGGTCTGGATGTTGCTCCTGCAGCAGGTCGCGGACCAGGTCGGCGGTGATCTCGATCTCGGCGTCGGTCATGCGAAGTCACAGTACTGAGGCGGCAGGCGGAGGGGCTCTCGCTCCTGAACATTTCGCTGTGATTCCTCTGGCATCACCGATTTGGTTTCAGAGAGCGGCAGATCAGAGGCTTTGGGACGAACCGACCCCCAAGTTCAGAGAAAGGAAGCAAGTTGAGTGCCTGTTGGAGGTGTCTCGTCTATGCCGGTTCGGTTGGTGTGGACAGCGAGGCCGTGACTCCCGCGCGGGCCAGCTCGTCGGTGATGATGCAGATCACCGTGCGGGCCATGAGCGGCAGGATGACGTCCTTGCAGTTCAGCTGTATGACGGGGTCGCCGGTGCGCTTGTCGTGGACCGTGACGTTGTTGGGGCTGTAGAAGTGCACGTGGGCCAGCGCCGCTTCGAATGCTGTGGCAGTCAGTTCCTGACCGCTGTCAGTGGTACGCATCAGGCGGGGTCGGGCGGACTCCAGTGCGGCGACGGCGCGGTTGCGGTCGTCGGCCGCGACCGTGATCCGCCAGATCTGGTGCACGGCGAAGCCGTGCTCGGTGACGATGGGCAGTGTCCCTGGCGCGACGGTGATGCCGGCGCGGGTCGGTAGCGAGGTGATCGCCCGTCTCAGCCAGGGAGCCGCGCGCCCGTCGGCGACGGCTGCCCACTCCCTGGCGACCCGCCATGCGATTTCTGGATCGGCGTGCGCGGCCGCCTCGAAGTACCGTTCGACCGTTCCTCTGCTCTCGGCGTCATTGCGTAGGAGCTGACAGCCATCCTGGAAGAAGGTTTCAGCGCTGTCGAAGCTATGGGTCATCAGGCTGTCCTACCACTGAGCACCGACAGGGCCGACTCCGGAACGGCTGCAGCAGCCTCGCGTAGCTGCGCGGCGTGGCACTCTCGACCGCACCGTCTCGAGCCGGCCACCGTCCTGGGCAGCGGCAGCGGCAGGGTCGGCCCGGCCCTGGGCTTGACGCACATGCTGTCCGCCGAGCACGCGTACCGGATCGGCTGGTATCCACGAGCCGGTCCGGTGCGCGTGCGGTGGTGGTTGTGGTTCCGGAGGGAAGCGGGGGTCAGTTCACTGGCCTGTGACGCGGGCGGAGTGGAGGATTGTTTCAGCCAGGGCGGGGGACCGTACGTCGATCAGCACGCTCACGTCCAGGGACGGGAGCGCCAGCGCGAATTCGGTCATGCCGGTTTGTTCGTTGGTGCTCGAGGACAGCGTTCCGCTCACTCCGCCGATGGTGATGGGGCGGGTGGTGGCCGCGGGGCCGAGATAGGTTGTGGAGAACGTTCTGCCTGTGCTGAACAGAACCTGTTGTCCCAGTCTCGTTGCCTCGGTGAGCGGCGTCAGGCAGGGGACCTGCAGCAGGTCCGGATGGTCGATGACCCGGTCCCGGCCGTGCGGACTGCACGGTTCCGGATTCAACGCCCAGCTCGCCGGGACCTCCAGTTGCAAATGGTGGAAGGAGGAGGGCCGCAGGCTGGGCGCGGCGGCCTGCTGGGTGCCGTCCCCCGGCCGGGCCGAGGACCACAGCCCGAGCCCCAGCGACACCGCTGCCAGCGCGATCGCTGCGCTTGAGGAGACGACCCACCGCCGGCGGATCACTGCCTTGCGCCGTACGCCCGTGGTCACGGCCTGCAGCAAGTGCGCCCCGCCGGGGGCGTCTGCCGCCTGTGCTCGAAGCGACCCACTCACCAAGGCGCCCAGTTGCTCGTCGTTCATGCTCTCGTCCCTCACTCTCATACGTCCTGTCTGGTGAGCCCGCGGGAGGTGCGCAGCGTCGCCAAAGCGCGGGAGGCTTGGCTGCGCACCGTCGCGGGAGAGCAGCGCAGCACCTCGGCGATCTGCTGGTCGGTCAGGTCCTCGTAGAAGCGCAGCACCAGAACCGCGCGCTGCCGCTTCGGTAGTCCGGCTAGCAGGTGCACGGCGGCGTGGCGCCGCACCACCGTGTCTGCGGCATCCCCCTGCTCCGCAGGGGACGACATTTCGGCGGTAGGCAGTTCACCGTTGGATCTGCGCCGGCGCCAGCTCAGATGTTCGTTGACCAGCATCCGTTTGACGTAGGCGTCGGGATGACCGAGGCCGCTGATGCGCCGCCACTGCCGGTACACCCGAATCAGTACGTCCTGCGTGAGGTCCTCGGCCAGATGCCGATCCGAGCACAGCAGAAAGGCAAGCCGGAGCAGGGCCGGACCACGTGCCTGCACGTACTCCTCAAAGGAGCCCTCCATGGGTCTCATCACTGTTCCCCTCCCCGGCCGCACTTCGTGACGGCTCCACCGAAGAACGTCGTGACCGACCCGTTCTGTTGCACTGGGCCCTGCCCTTCGCCGATCCGGTATCCCGCGACCGAAATGGACTGGCCTCAGGGCCGGGCCTCTGGTCACCCGCGCCCCGGGGCTACCCAGCACCTCATCTCGTTCCCGGGGCGGGCGCGGCGGCCAGTTGGGTGGATCCCGTCAACGGGGGAGTGCCGCAGCGCTGGGCTTGCGTGTGTGCCGCTCATCCTGCGATGGCGATGGCGATGGCGGCGACCACGATCATTGCCGGCTGCGCTGCGGGCAGGAGTGCGGCGATGAGCCGGCGGCGCAGGCGGATGCCGCGGGCTGCGGGGATGAGGACGTAGATCAGGAGGACGAGGAGGGCGTAAAGGAATCCGGCGACGAGGGACGAACATGCCACCGACGTTGGAGGCTTCCAGGTCCTTATAGGTACAGCCAGGGGGAAGGCGCGCAGCATCGCCGCTGCAGCGCCATGCCCCGGAGGTGATCAGGTCCCAGGCGGCCCAGGTGGGCACGGCGCCTGTCAGGATACCGACGGCGCCGCTCGCCGCTCATGGACCACAGGTCGCGCCGGGTTGCCCATCAAGCTCCTGCATCGGCCGATCCGTGTCATCTGCCGACGCTCGCATTGCGCTTCACCTGCGCCGCCTGCGCGGCAGCGTCGCCGAGGCACCAGCGGACGACGACTTGACGGCGCTCGACCAACTCCTCGACGCCACCGGTCTGCACAGCGTCCTGCGCCGCGACGAACTGATGGTGCGCACCGAGCGCGCCGTCCGGGCGGCAGGACGCGCCTGAGGGCAAGCACGGACGTGCCGGCCGGTCGGTCGCCGGCCGGTGGCGGTCCTAGCGAGGGCCCGCGAAGAAGGTGTGGGCGAGACCGTCGAGAAGGTAGCCCAGGCGTCGGTCAAAGGTCTGCTGGGGGTCGACGGGGCGTTTCGGACCCAGCAGCGCCCGGGAGGCCAGTGGGTACCGGCCGGAGGCGGCGACGGTGTCGAGGTAGGACGGTCCGGTCTCGTCCCCGTCCGCTGCGGGCTGCTCGGCACGGCGCCGGTGCGCCTCCAGACGTTGGGCCTCCGCCGAGGCGTACCCCTGGACGAAGGCCACCAGGGTCCTCCAGACGTCGAGCATCTCGTCGATGTCGAGACCGTAGCCGTCCAGCAGGGTCAGGGTGGACTCCGTCATGGTGACGGTGTTGGGCCCGAAGCCGCCCGCGGTGATGGCGTGGCGGGTCAGCCAGGGATGGCGCAGCGTGACGTCGCGGAGGATGTGCGCCGCACCCGTCAGATCGGCGCGCCAGTCACCGGTGCGCGGGGGAGCGATGGCTTCGGCGCTGACGCGGTCGGCCATCAGGTCCAGCAGATCGTCGCGGCTGTCGACGTAGCGATAGAGCGACATGGCGCCGGCGCCGAGATGGTCGGCGACCTTGCGCATGGTCACCGCGTCGAACCCCTGGCCGTCGGCAACCTCGATGCCCGCAGTGGCGATCGCGTCGTAGGACAGCGCAGCGCGTGCCGCTCGTGCCGGTCGTCCGGCTTTCTCCCAGTTCACCATTTGCTTTCATCGTACGCGCTGCGTACGTTGTACGCATGGGTTGGATGTACGCGATGTACGCAACCGGATGCTCGCCTCTCGCCTCCGGTCCCGACCCCCTCCTGGAAGGAACTGACACGCCATGCCCACGTCCCGAGCTCCCGCCAGCGGCGCCCTCGCCGTCAAGGTACGGGGACTGATCAAGCACTACGGCCCGACCACAGCGCTCGACGGTGTGGACCTCGACGTTCGCCCCGGCGCCGTCCTCGGCGTGCTCGGCCCCAACGGGGCCGGCAAGACCACCCTGGTCCGCGTTCTGTCCACGCTCGTCCGGCCGGACGCCGGCACCGCCTACGTGGCCGGCTGCGACGTGCTGCGCCAACCCCGGCAGCTACGCCGCACGATCGGGCTCACCGGCCAGTACGCCTCGGTCGACGAGAAGCTCTCGGGCATCGAGAACCTCTACATGATCGGCCGGCTGCTCGACCTGTCCCGGCCCGACGCCCGGCGCCGCGCCTCCGAGCTCCTGGAGCGCTTCTCCCTCACCGAGGCAGCCCAGCGCACCGCCGGCACCTACTCCGGCGGCATGCGCCGCCGCCTCGACCTCGCCGCCTCCCTGATCGGCCGACCCGCCGTCCTCTACCTGGACGAGCCGACCACCGGTCTCGACCCGCGCACCCGCAAGGAGGTGCGGCGCATGGTCGGCGAAGGCGTCACCGTTCTGCTCACCACCCAGTACATGGAGGAGGCCGAGCAGCTGGCCTCCGAACTCGCCGTGATCGACCGCGGAAAGATCATCGCCCGCGGCGGTGTCTCCGAGCTCAAGGCCAAGGTCGGCCGCCGCACCCTGCGCATCCGCCCGGCCGACCCGCTGCACTTGAGCTCTCTGGCCACCGAGCTCGACGCCGCCGGCCTGACCGGGCTCGCCGCGACCGCGTTCGACCGCGAGACCGGGACCGTCGTCGTTCCCGTGCAGAGCGACGAGCAGCTCACCGCGCTCGTCGGCACCCTGGCCGCCCACGGCGTCGCCCTCGCCGACATCACCACCGAACTACCCACCCTGGACGAGGTGTTCCTGTCCGTCACCGGCCACCGGACCGGCATCTCCCAGGACGCCGCCCCCGCTCACCAGGAGGTCGCCGCATGAGCACCGCCATCCCCACCCGAGACCTTCCCGCCATCCAGCAGGGCGAGGCCGACGACCGCATCGGACTGCGCGCCGGCCTCCGGCACACCGGCGCCCTGGTCCGGCGCAACCTGCTGTGGATCAAGAAGGACCCGGAGTCGATGTTCGACGCCGTCCTGATGCCCGTCGTCTTCACCCTGCTCTTCGTGTACGTCTTCGGCGGCGCCATCGGCCATTCCCTCGGCGGCGGCCACCACCAGTACGTGCAGTATGTGATCCCCGGCATGCTTGCCATGATGAGCATGACCATCGCCCAGGGCGTGGGCACCGGCTTCAACGAGGACTTTCACAACGGCATCATGGACCGCTTCCGGACGATGCCCATCGGGCGCTCCTCCGTCCTGATCGCCAAGATTTCGGTGGAACTCCTGCGGATGCTGGTCGCCACCACCATCCTGATGATCGTCGCCGCCCTGGTCGGTTTCGAGTTCACCAACTGGGCCGGCCTCTTCGCCGCCGTCGGGCTGGCCGTCCTGTTCGGCTCGGCCATGATGTGGATCTTCCTGGTGCTGGGCGTCACCCTGAAGAACGCCCAGTCCGTGCAAGCCATGGGGTTCCTGGTCATGATGCCGCTGCAGTTCGGCTCCTCCATCTTCGCCCCGACCCGGTCGATGTCCGGATGGCTGCGCACCTTCACCGCGTACAACCCGATGTCGGGCCTGGCCGACGCGGCCCGCGGCCTGATGATCGGCGGCCCGATCGCCCACGGCCTGGTGGTCACGCTCGCCTGGAGCGCCGGGCTCACGCTGCTCATGGCGCCTATCGCCATCCACAGGTTCACGACCAAGAGCTGACGCGCAGCTCGGCAGCCACCGGTGGTGAGCGGGTCAGATCGTCGAGGTCATCGGCGTCGGTCGGCGGCGACGTCGTGTGCAACGACGCCGCACTGCTGAGCCTGACCTGTGGTCACCACTTTGTGTGACCGCTTGTCAGTGGTGGCGGCTACGTTGAGATCATTGAAGATCGGCCGCACTGGCCGGTCCGTGGGGAGGGGTGTGCCATGGCGGCTGCGCATGCGGAAGTGACGACGTATTTGGAGCTGTCGCAGGACGACGGCGGGGCGCACAAGTTCTACGAGGTGACCGTGGACGGCACAACGGTTTCCGTGCGATACGGGCGGATCGGCGCGGGCGGACAGCACCAGGTCTCGACGTTCCCCACGGCGGAGAAGGCGAAGGCCGCGGCGGCGAAGAAGATAGGCGAGAAGGTCCGGAAGGGATACGCGCCGGCGGTGGCGGGGCAGCGCGCCGCGCGTGCGGTGACGCGACGCCAGGTGACCTCGGCGCCCTCCACGGCGCGGGCGACGGCGCCGGTGCTGTGGCGGTTCCGTACGGGCGCTTCGGCCTTCGGGATCCATATCGACGAGGACCGCTGCTGGGTGGGGAACCAGCGCGGCGATGTCTACACCTTGGGCCACGACGGCGAGGTGCTGGCCCGGTTCTCGTTGCCGGACGGGGTCAAGTGCCTGGTGGCGGACGACTTCTGGATCTATGCGGGGTGTGACGACGGCAAGGTGTACGACCTGTCGTCGAAGGTGCCCTTCGCCGCCTATGAGATCGCCGACGACGTGGACATCTTCTGGCTGGACATCCACGAGGGCGTGCTGAACGTCGCTGACCGCAACGGCGGTCTGACCGTCATCGACCACGAGGACGAGTTCCAGTGGTCACGCCAGTCGGCGGGTTCGAGTGCGTGGATGGTGCGGGCGGACGACCGTGCGGTCTTCCACGGGCACAACCAGGGGGTGACGGCCTACGCGGCCGACGGCAGCGGGGAGTTGTGGCACACCCGGACCACGGGGAACGTGCTGTTCGGGTGGCAGGAGGACACCGCTGTGTACGCGGGCACGGGGCGGCGTGTGGTGGAGCGACTGTCGAAGGGGACGGGCCGGATCGAGGCGACGTACGCCTGTGACACCGCGGTGTACTCCTGCGCCACGTCCCAGGGCGGGCAGTACGTCTTCGCGGGCGATTCCGCCTCCTCGGTCTACTGTTTCGACGCGGACGGCACCCGGCTGTGGAAGTTGGGCACGGGCGGGGGCTCGGCGCTCTCGATGCAGTACCGGGACGAGAAGCTGTACATCGTGACGACGGACGGCTCGCTGGCCTGCATCGACGCGAGCGCGGCGGCGATCGCGGCGGCGCAGACCGGCACGGTGCCGGTGGCCAGGGATGTCAAGGAAGCAGCCGCGCTGCCGACCTACACCCCGGCGGCGACCGTGGCGACGGTGAGCGCGGTGCCCGCGCCGGGGACCGGGATCGTCGTGGAGTGCGTGCAGGTCGGCGGGCGGCTGCGGGTCCACGTCGTCTCGGACGGCTTTGAGCCGACGTGGCACGTTCAGTTCCCGCGCTCAATGCGGCAGATCGGCGCCCGCTATGTGGTGGACGCGCTGCACACCTCATCCGGCGGTTTCTACCGGGTGCGGGGCGAGATAAAGCAGCTGGTGTAAGGCTGCGGACGGTGCTCCCGGCTTCCTGCTCCCCTTCCCGGCCGGGCTGCGCTGCCTGCCCCCAGCGGCCCGTGGCTGGACCAGTTGCAGGCCATGCAGTGCTACTGCGCCGCCGTACGGCCAGCGGAGTTGCGACGGCTACCACTCCTGGAGGGCCGCCGGCCTGGCCGGTAACGCCCCGTGTGCTGGAACTGCTCGCTGCCTGGTGGCCGGTGCATGCCGTACGGGTCCTTGGGTTTCCGGCGATGGGCGTACCTACGGGCGTGAGTGACGAGGTTTTCGTGCGGGGTGCGGCAGTTGGGTGGACGTTTCCGCGAGGGCACCGTGCTCCTCGTCGACCGGCATCGACGGTAGGGCCGGGCGCCCGCGCCCGGCCCTAGCCTGCTGACCGCCGCCCGCACCCGCGCTCGTGCCCCCGGCGGGTTGTCAGGACCGTCGGGGGCACGGCGGCCGGGTCAGGGGTGGGTGTGTCAGAGGCGGGTGCTGAGCAGCAATGGGCGGGGGAACTGTTCCTTGGGTGAGGTCAGGGAGCCGCTGACGGTCACTTCCCGTCCGGCGGCGGAGATTTTCCAGGGCGAGTACGCCGTCCCGTCCGTCCCGGCGGGGAACCCCAGCGACGTCACACGGGTGCCGGCGACCCGCAGTGCGTAGCCGTTCTCGCGGTCGTGGGTCATGCCGACAGCGACGATGCCGTCACGTGTGGCGGCCGCGCCCGTCAGCGGGCCGGCGTCGGCGGGGCGGTCCAGGGGTGTCCATGTGCGGCCGTTCCAGTGCATGATCAGCGCGTGGCCGCGGTCGTCCTCGTCCAGGAGGGTGCGGCCCACCGCCCACACATCGTGCGGGCCCTTGGCGATGACGTCGTTGAACTCGCCGTACAGGCCGCCGTAGGGCGGAGTCGGCAGTGCTGTCCAGGAGCGCCCGTCGTAGTGCAGGACGACGGGCCGGTCGTCGTCGCCGTAGCCGCTGCCGACGGCCCAGATGTCGTTCGGGCCGGATGCCGCGATCGCGTTGAGGCCCCAGTTCGCGTACTGCTTGGGCAGGGGCACGCGGTGCCAGGTGTGTCCGTCCCAGTGTTCGACGAGGCCCTCGGAATGGTCGATGATCTGGGTCGGGCCGCCGTCCGGGTCGGGGATCCGTTCGTCGAGGACCTGGGCCCAGCCCGCCGCCCACACGTTGTCCGGCGTGAGGGCGTCGACGCCCAGCAGGCCACCGCTGATCGTGTCCTGGGGCACGGGCGCCGGTTCGACGCGCCAGGTGTGCCCGTTCCAGTGCTGTGTCATGACGGGATCGCCCTCGCGGTCGGTGTCGCCGACCAGCCACCCGTCGCGGGCCGAGGTCGCCGCCAGGGCGTTGACACGGCCGAGCGCTCCGGGCGCGGTCGGCATGGCGGTCCAGGGCCCGTCGGTGCGGTCGTCGTGCGTGTAGACGACGGGGTGGAACGAGCCGCTGCCGTCCTCGTCGCCGAGCCGGAAGCCGGCCGTCCACGTGGTGTGTGCGTCAGGTCGGATCGAACCGCTCAGGACGGTGTCGCCGTCCGGCAGTTCGGCCGCGCTCCAGCGCGGCGCGGCGGCGGGGGCCGCTGCGGCGGTCGCGGGTAGCCCCCCGCCGATGACGAGCGCGGATACCGCGCCGATGAGCAGAGTTCGGACTTGTATGCCGACAGCCACGTCGTAACCCCCCAGGCTCGGGGTGCGGCACCCCGTTGCTCTTATGACGTCCCAGCCGACGGCGGATGTTTCATCCTGCGTCAGGTCGGCGCCCGGGTGACGCGGAAGCGGGGTCTGCCGCACGACCGTCCGGCCGGCCTCGCTTTGTATCGGGCCGCGCCGGTCAGGCGTAGTGGTGGATCGTGCCGTGGAAGGTGGGGGGCGGCCTTCGCCGTGCTGGACGAAGGTGGCGGCGAGGGCGTCGATATGGCCCGCCGCGTCGGTTCCGAGCCTGGTGACGGTTGAAGGTGTCGGTGCTCGTGGTGCAGCCGCGCCCGTCACCGGTCGCAGCTCGGCTTCCGCCGCCCCCACGGCCCCACCGTCTCGGCTGTCCGGCGCCGTTTTGCGTCTGTGCCCGGCTGTAGCACGCCGCGGGCGGCCGCCGGCCAGCTGCACCTCGGCCCGCGCACCTCGGCCGCCGTGCCGGCTGCTGCGCTCCGGCCGCGTCCCCTCCGGCCTGCCGCCGTCCGGCCGCTGCCGCTCGTGGGTACTTCTGCCGGCGCCGTGGAGAACTCCTGGGCCACGGACTTCGGTTCCGCCGGTGCGGGCGGTTCCGCCGGTGCGGGCGGTGCGGGCGCCGAAGGGCCGGCGCGGGTGCGAGAGCCCTCTCGGTGCTCCGCAGCGACGGCGACGGTCGTCGTTGTGGCTGGTGTGCACGGGGGCTGTTTGTCAGGGTTGTTGGAGGGCGTTGGTGACGAGCTCGCGCGCGTAGTGGGTGGTGAGGTTGTCGGGGCGGAAGAGGATGCGGTACATGATCGGTGCCACGATGCGGTCGATGACCAGTTCGGTATCGGGTGCCCGTTCCCCGCGTAGTGCCGCGCGGTTGAGGACGGTGTCGATCTGCTGGGCGGCGTAGACCGAGCAGCGGCCGGCGTTGCTGCCGTCGGGGTCGCCGAGCAGGGCGTCCCGGATGTAGGCGCGTCCGGGGGGAGATGCCATTTCGTCGAGGAACTGCTCGGCCCAGGCGTCGAGGTCGGCGCGAAGGCTGCCCAGGTCGGCGGGGTCGGTTTCCGGGCGCAGCCGTTCGACAGCGACGTCGGACAGGAGTTCTTGCAGGTCGCCCCAGCGGCGGTAGATCGTGGAGGGCGTCACGCCGGCCCGGGTGGCCACCATCGGGACGGTCAGCCCTTCGCGGCCCACCTCGCTGACGAGGTCACGCACCGCGGTGTGGACGGACTGCTGTACGCGGGCGCTGCGCCCGCCGGGGCGGGTCATGGGCTGGGGGCTCATACCATCCACCTTAATGCGAATCCGTCGCTTCTAGTACTGCAACGGCGTTTGGCGTGACTGGTGGCCAGGGCCGTCGTTGATTTGA
>NZ_JAAIKO010000065.1 GCF_016107395.1 Streptomyces fildesensis | reverse complement strand
CTTCGTCAGGCGGCCAGTTTCGAAGCCGAACGCGGCCTACCCATCCGGCAGCTAGAAGACGCCGTCCACTGCTGGCAAGCGTTCGTACGCCGTCCAGGATGGCCTCTCTACCTGCCTGAGCCACACCTGCCCGGCTACGACATCTGGGATGACCGACTACTGATAGAGCGAGCCATCGGCGCTTTCGACAGACGAGCAGCACGGGAAATCGCGTCGATCGTCAAAGATGCCGACGCCGACTTCCTGGCACGCACCCTGCCCAACCCTCATGCTCCACGTGCCTGGCCGTGGTGGCGCCGCAGATGCCAAGACCTGGGCGACATCACACGTTCCATCACAGACGAATGATCGGCCGGACACGGCCTAGCTGAGCTTCGCAACCAGCTCGGACTCGGCCACGGACGCACCGCACCCAGCCCGGCACTGGCCCGGCATGCCCGGCTGGCGTTGAACAGCACCGTGACTGTGACGGAATTTGTGCTCGACACCTGGCAAGACCGGATCGAGCGAGGCACACTCACACCTCGCTCTCCATAAGTGGTTGTTTTTGAAGGCTGTTCTGCCCGCTGGGTGGAGTCCGGTGTTGCCGTCGGGGTTATGTGGGGGGCGTGGTGTGGTTGTTGGTGAAGATCCGGTTGAGGTGATGGTGGATTACCGCGATGGCCGACTCTGACGTCCGTTGGCCGACGAGGATGCTGGTGCCCATCGTGGCAGTCGTGGCGAGCAGGCTGATTGCTTCCGTACGTGCATCGACGGCTGGATCGGCCAGGGCGGTCTCCTGCGCCTGCTGGAGCAGTCCGGTCAGGGCGTTTTCGGCAGCGTCGGGGTTGTCGATGAAGGGCTGGGCGGCCAGTGCCTTGTCGGTGACGGAGAGGATCGCGTAGGAGCTGTACAGCAGGTGGAAAGTGCGGCTCTCGTCGTCGGTTGGCAGGGAGGCCAGCAGTAGTGCTTCCACCGTGGCGCGCGGGCCCGGGTCTGGGCCGGCGGCGGCCAGGCGGGCGCTCACACGCGTGGTGAAGCGGTCGGTGAGGTGCTTGAGGCCGTAGAAGAGCAGCTTCTCCTTGGTCTCGAAGTAGTACTGCACGAGTCGGAGGGATACGCCGGCCTCGGCTGCGACGTCGCGCATGCCGACGGCGTGCAGCCCTCGCCGCCCCGCGACTTGGATGAGCGCTTCGGCGATCTGGGTGCGCCGTTCCTCGTGGTCCACGCGCTTTGGCATCAGTGCTGTCTCCGGCAGTGGGTGGAGTGGGTGGTTCAGGGGCTTGCAGGCCGGCTCGGTCCGACATTTCCATGGTACCGCCGTATCAAGAACGTGGTACGTTCGTATCACGAAGAACAGATCTTCCTGGAGGTGCCCCGTGCCCAAGAACGCGACCCGAGTGCGACGTGACGTCGGCCGCTACGTGAGTGACGAGCTGCGCGACCGCTATTTCGCCGCCGCGGACGTGCTCTACGCGATGGGAGCACCCGCCCGTTCCGAGACGGACGTGGAGACGAGCTTCGGCACTACCCACGTCTACCGCTACGGTCCCACCGAACCCAAGGCCGAGTCCCGAACGCCGATCGTCCTGATCCACGGCGCCGGGTACAGCTCCGCCATGTGGTACCCCAACACCCCCGGGCTCAGCCTCGACCGCCCCGTCTACGCGCTCGACACCCCGGGCGACGCCAATCGCAGTGTCCACCGCGAGCCCATGTGGCAACCCGAGCGCGCTGCCCAGTGGATGGACGAAGCCCTCGACGCGCTCGGCCTCGACAAGGTCCACCTTGTCGGCTCCTCCTACGGCGGCTGGCTCGTCCTCAACCAGGCGCACCGCCGCTCCGAACGACTTGTCTCCGTCACCGCCCTCGACCCCGGCGGCCTGGAGAAAGTCGGCCTGCGCTTCTTCGCCTGGGTCTTCATCAGCCTGTTCGCCACCTTCGCCCCCAAGGCCCTGCGCCCCCGGCTCGCCAAGTGGCTGGACCAGCCGGTCATCGCCATCCCCGAGATGCGCAAGTGGATCCAGCTCGGCGCCCGCGCGTACCGAATCCGCCGCCCCGCACCCCTGCCGCTTGCCGAGGAAGCGCTGCGGTCCATCCGGACCCCGCTGTACTTGATCATGGGCAGGCACAGCCTGCTCGTGCACCCGAAGCGGCAGCTGGAGCGCGTACCGCGCCTGATACCCGGGGCCCGCGCCGAGATCATCACCGCGACCGGGCACGGCCCGCAGATCGACCACCCGGACGTGGTCAACGCCCGGATGCTGTCCTTCATGGAGGACGTCGACTCCCTCGACCCGGCAGGGACTCGGGGCGCCACGTGCGCATAGACGGGCAAGCAGCCGAGGCCCACGCGGACCGTCCAACAACGCATAACCGCTGCTCGACGGCAATGGTGCGTCGATGACCTTCGCGCGCTGGTATCTGTCGTGGCTTGAGGAAGCCGAACGTCAGTCGGCGTCAGCCAGTATCGCTTCCATCCGCCCGAGTCCTCCATGTTCGAGCGCTGCATCGGGCTCGCTTGGTGTTCCTGCTGCAGGGTCTACTCCGGCAACATGCTCTACGTTCCGCGGCAGCAAGTTCTTGTCGACCTCCTCGCCTCTCTTCCTCCTGAGCAGCGCGAGCGGCTCCTACGCTCGGAATCGCGAGTGATCGAGTTCCTGGACCGCCAGGCCCGAGGCGGCAGGGATTAGGGACGGCGGCAATCCGCTCGCCCGTCGTTTGCCCGACCGCGTACGGTCTGCGCATGACGAGGACCACGCCGGCCAGACCGGTGTCCGTGGAGGTCGTGTTCCCGGAGCTGGCCCACTACCGAGCTCGGACAACCCGGTTGCACCCTAGACCGGGGCAGCCCGGCATGCACGACAGTCACGTCGGCGGGCCGATGCTGTGGCCGGACAGCGAACCCTGGCCGCTCTGCCATGAGCCGCACCAGCGCGAGAGCGAGGGTTACGCACCGGAGGAGATCCGCAGCGCCCGGGCCGCAGGGGCCTGGCCGCCGAGCCGGCCATGGCCCCCCGCAGTAACTCCTGGACTGGACGGTCCGGTGCCCTTCGTGGGGCTGGCCCAGTTCTTCCACCGTGACATCCCGGGCCTTGCCTGCGGACCCGACAACGCGGACCTGGTGCAGCTCTTCCGCTGCCCCTTCACCCACGGCCCGCACCTGGAGCGCCGCTACCACCTGCGGTGGCGACTGGCTGGGCAAACCGAGCAAGCGGAACCCTTCCTCGCTGATCCGCCCCACCTGCCCCTGCTTCGATGGGAGCACGAACTGCCCCAGCCCTGCGTCCTGCACCCGGAGGAGGTGGACACCTACCCCTGGGCGGAGGACGACACGCTGCCCGCCTCGTTGATCGCGCGCATCGACGCGTGGGACGACACCCAGGTAGTGGAACACGGCCCCAACGCCCCCAGCTACCAGTACGACCTGTCGATCCCGCCCGGCTGGCGCGTCGGTGGCTTCCCCAGCTGGGCGTCAACGGGCCCGATGGCCATCGGCTGCGCGTCCTGCGCAACCCCCATGCGGCTGCTGCTGACGGCCGAGGGCTACGAGATGGACGCCGGCTCGCACAGCTGGGTGCCACTGGAGGACCGTGACCCGACCCTGAGCGGGAAGGCGTCGATCCGGGGTGGTCAATCCGTTGCCCAACCCACTCGGCTCCGCTTCGGCCGGGACCGGGACCTGCACGTTTTCACCTGCCCGGCCGACCCCGGACACCCGCCCCAGTGGGTGCTCGCCTAGCCAGGGCGTTTGACGGCTTCTCTGCACCAAGTCAAGTGGTCGGCCCGACGGGCCTTCACCGGTTTCTGGGTAAAAGCCAGTCGCCTGTGTCGCGATGGCGGCCGAGGCCGACTGCGGCGAACTCGTCGACGTGATCGCCCTTTGCGGCCCCGAGCCACCGCAGCGCCTGAGAGATAGGAGTGCCGGTCGTCGGCGACGGCCCCCCTTCGGCCAGGCGCAATGGGCCAAGGGCTACCTGGCCTGCATTCCAGACCTGGGCGGTCTGGGTTCCTGCCCCGCCGAAGTGGTCGGCCTCGATGTAGGCCACCGGTCCTGTCTCCGAGCACGTGGCCAGCAGGCGATCAAGGCCCGCCGGTGCCTTCCAGAACCCGTCGAGTTCGGATGCTCCAGCGACCGTGACCGCATCGAACAGCGCGTCGGTCATCGGCAGGAGCCAGAGGTGCTGGCCGAGAGGAACGATGCACGCCCCAGCCGTGGAACCGACCAACTCTCGGAGCACGGATTCGGTGGCGATGACCGCCTGCAGGCAATACATCCCCTCATTCTCGCCTGGCCGCTGATCGCGGCGCGATGCCGGGTATGCCGAGGTCGACCGGCGCGACCCTGGTGAGCCGACGGGTCTGGTTTCGCTTCTGCCGCAGGAAGGACAGGGTGAGGTCAATCCCTTCGATCTCACCGAGCCACTCCTCTGCTTCGGCCCGGGCCCGGCGGGCCAGAAGGTCGACCTCGATCTCGTCGAGGCGGGGCAGCATCTTTGGATTAATGTTGATCATGGGACATCTCAGGCAGGCGTGCTCATGCTGGCAAGGTGTCGAGTAGGGGCGGGCGCATCCTCCCAGTTCGACTTTGCGCTGGTCGAAGTGCTCCTCGAAGCCGAGCCATTCGGGTGCGGTGACCGGCCGGTACTCGTCGGTTGGCCTGGCCTGGCGGCGCCGGTCGAGGAATCCCTGGTAGTGCCGGACGACGTCCTCGTTGAACACGGCGACGTAGCCACGAGTTGTTTGAAGATCCAAATGCCCGAGTAGGGCTGCTCCGATGTGGATGGGGAGCCCGCTGTTGATCAGTTCAGTGGCCAGGAGCCGGCGAAAATCGTGCGGGGTGAAACTGGTCGCAAGGAAGCCGGGGTGCTGTTCGCCGAGCTCGACGCAGTGGCGCTTCAGCATGTTCACCACGGTGGTGTCCGACATGACCTCGTGCTTCGTGCCGATCTTGCGCTGGAACAAGAACGGCATGGGCGCACTGCTCTGACGTTCCTTCGGGTCGTAACGAGGCAACAGCGGGATGGTCTGGCCGCCGGTGGTGTGGCGGCGGACGATGGCCGCGATGACGGCGAACAACTCGGCGGACATCGGGATGACGCGTTCCCGGTCGCTCTTCGAGGGAGCGACCACCAGCAAGGCGATGACCTCGCCGTTGGGCCGTTGATACTGCCGGATGCTGAGATGGGTGAGTTCCAGGGCCTCCTCGATGCGCACGCCTGAGTGCCGCAGGACCTCAACGATCGCCCACTCCCAGAAGGCGGCGTCCTCGGCATGCGTGACGTTGATGTTCTTGCCGCTCCCCAGATCGAGGACGCGGACGTTCGCCAGCCCTCCGAGCCGGACGCGGCGTTCATCCACCCGGCTCCACAGGCGCTGATAGGTGCGGCCTTCCAGCGTGACGGTCTGCCCACCGGGCATTTCCGCAGCCTGCGCGAGCAGGTCACGGAGGTGGCCGTACCGGTTCTCCAGGTGTTCCAGGAGTGTGTTCAACAGCGGTTGCCGTTGCCTGGTGCGGTCGTCCATGCGTTCCTTGACGCGTCGTTTGCGGACCCCGTAACCGCGGACCTCGGCGTCCGAGACCGGACAGGGTGCCACCCAGATCGCCCACTGCTCGGGCTCCGCCGCTGCCCACGCCTGCAGATCGGCGTAGAAGGCGCGGACTGCCCGCAGGATGGGGTCGAAGTCGCGCCGCCCTTTGCCGTCCACGCGAATCGCGACCCGGTCCCGCCACCGCTGGTAGAGCTCGCCGTCGATGCGCAGGCCGGTCTGGTTGGGGGCAAGTTGTTCGACGGTCGCCCAGAAGTTGCTGGCCAGGTGGCGTGACAGGTTGTCCAGCGTCGAGTAGTCCAGTTCGGGCTTGCGTCGTTCCAGGTAGGCGACAAGCAGGTGGCGGACCCCGGTATTGCGGATCTTGTAGCGGTCGACTAGTTCTTCGACCGTCGACCGCCCGTTGAGCAGGGCCGCCTTCAGCGTCGCCGGCCCATGGGACGGGAAGTGGCCCATCGTGTAGAGCACTTGCCAGGCCAGGTGCCCGGGGAACCGGCTGCCGGCTCCGCGAGCCCCCAGGACCAGCCCCTGGCGGCGGCACTCCCATGCGTAGTGCAGGAATGCCTCGGGGGTCAGATCGGCCAGGGCGATGCCCTGCGTGGTGAGGGCGACCGCGATGTCGAACAGCGCGGTCCCGTGGTGAATCGGGTTCACCGGCGTGGCCTGGGTCTCAGCCCAAAACTTCTCCAATAGCGGGTCGTTCTGGGCGGCGAGGAAGCGCTGCCCGTAGTAGAGGAAGGTGTTCGACCGGAATGCCTCCAGTGAGGGCTGGATGATCCGCAGACACATCAGGCAGGCAGCGCCGGTGCCGATCTGGCTTCTCTCTCTGGGAGCCGATCTCAGTACCGAAACGGGGTTGCCGCCCTGGTTGAACCCGCTGGCCTCCCACCGCTCCTGCCAGGTCTCGCCCGGGAACTGGCTCAGGTGCTCCAGGAGGTCCCGGGCGCCGCGGCTCCGGTTCCATCGGTTGTCGGCCGACTTCGTCGGCCAGGTCGTGCGCACCGTCTGCGCGATGTCCTCGACGGAGGCGCGGGTCAGATCGCCTTGGGGACGCGGCGGGCCGCGCACGAATCCGTGCGTGTGGCAGTGGTCCCAGTACGCGGCCTGCCGCGGGCCGGGACACAGCCGGCACAAGAACGCCTGCGGCTGCGCGTTCTTCAGCAGCGACGCGTACAGCCGGCCGCGCAGGTGGTCCTGGTAGGGGCGGGCGACGCAGGCGGCGCAGGCGGGGCACAAGGTGGTGTAGCCGCTGCTGCTGGACGTGCGCCACTTCCAGACGTCCCCGGTGGTGTTGCAGCGGCTGCACCGGGCGGCCTGTTCGGCGCACTGAGCGGCGATCTGCTCCGCACGGTCCAGGAGGGCGGCGTAGGCGCGCGGGACACCGCAGGTGACCCGTGGCACGCCGATGCCGCCCGGCACCCGTTCCTGCGCGACGCGGTCGCGGCCTGGCTGAACGCCCCGCCCGGGGAGGGCTGGACGGTGGAGGCCTCGCGCGGCAAGGACCGGATGGCCGGGCACCTGGTGCACCCGCGCAACCCCGTCGGCCGGTGGCAGCGCGGCGACCAGCACACCGAGATCCGCAGTGTGGGGGAGTGGTTCGAGGTCGGCGACGCCGACCCCGCCACGGTGCGCGACGCGTTCGTGGAGTTGTGGAAGGCGCTGAAAATCCACTGGTCGGACGTGACGCTGATGGGCTCGCCGTCGCAGACCGGCCGTGACCTGTGGACCCGCACCATCCCGGCGAAGACGGGTGCGAAGTGGGCCGACGGGTACCCGGTGATGTCGGAGGAGATCCGCGGCCTCATGCACGCGACCGCCGGGCAGGGCCGCACCGAGCTGATCCTGCCCCCGGGCGTGCCGGAGCAGCTGCCGCGCCTGGTCGAGCTCGACCGCACCTTCGCCTACGCCAAGCACACCTGGGCCTCCGGCGTCGGCGCACCGCGCCGCATCACCCCGGCCGCGTTCGCGGCGATGTCGGACAAGGAGAAGACGAACGCGTTGTACGCGCCGTCGCACTGGCAGGTGCGGGTCACCGTCCCGGACGGCTGGGAGCACGTCGGGATCCTCCCGGCGCCGGCCGCAGGCGATCGGGCGTGGGAGTACCCGTCCCAGGGCGGGCGCACGTTCGTGACGTGGGCGGGCGGCGCGGAGCTGAACGTGGCGCTGAACAACCCGATCGCCCCGTGGCGGATCGAGATCCTGGACGGCCTGGTCTGGCAGTCCGGCGACCCGCTCAAGGCATGGTCCAAGAAGCTGAAGGACGCGTGGTCGCTGCTGCAGTCCAAGGCCGAGCTGCACGGCGACGAACGCGGCCGCGAAGCCGCCCGCCTCGCCTCGCGCGGCGTGCGCAGCATCCTGCTCTACGGCATCGGCGGCTTCGCGCAGCGCCCGCGGATCGTGACCGGCACCGTGCCGGTCGGGCAGGACGCCCCGGACGGCGCGCAGATCATCGGCATCGACGACGACACCATCGTGTGGCAGAAGAACAGCGGCTTCTCCCGCGACCCCAACGCGCACCCCGAATGGTCCGCCGGCGTCTGGTCCGGGGCCCGCGCCGCCCTGCTGTCGACCCGCATGCGCGAGGACGACGTGTCGGTCGGCGCCCTGCACCTGCCCGCCCGCACGGTCGTCGCCTTCCGTACCGACGCGATCTACACCACCGCCGACGTCGCCTGGCCGTACCACGGCAACCCCGGCGACTACCTGCGCAAGGGCCACATCCCGTGGGAGCTGGCCGCCCCCCGGTCGGAGGATGAGCTGCTGTCCCATCAGGCGATCGGCCGCGAGGCACTGGCCGAGATGCAGGAGGCCACCCGGTGAGTAGCGATGAGGACCGGGACGCGGTGGTGCTGCCGCTGATCCGGGACGATGACGGCCAGTTGTACGCACCCGCCCACGCGGTGAGTTCCTTCCTGCGCCGCATCGGCGCCGACTGGTCCGAGTGGGTCGAGGCCGGCGTCATGGCGGACCTGGACGGCGAGACGGTGGGGATCCTCGCGGCGTCCTTGGACGAACTGGCGGATCAGATCGACGTGCAGTGCATCGGCCACCACACCCGTCTGACGGAAGGACCGCAATGACGCCCCGACGCCGCCGCGGCGGCCCGGCCGCCCCCCAGCTGAACGAAGCCGCACGCTTGACCAACGAGCTGCTGGCCGCCGGCTACACCAGAAAGCAGGTCGGCGACATCATCGGCCGCAACTCCAGCCTGGTCAGCCAGTTCTTCACCAAGGACAAGGGCGCCGCGTTCGTCGCCGCGCTGCGCGACGTCGTTCAGGAGGTCCAGGCCGGCGGCGCGTCCGACGTCGCCGACCTCAAGCGGATCGCCGCTCCCAACGTGAAGCGGCGGCTGCTCAAGGCCAAGCCGGGCGAGACCAAGCCGCACCGGGCGCGGGTGCGTACCAAGGACATCGTCGGCACCCCCGGCAAGTCGGCCATGGCCCGCGCCGCCCGCCAACACATCGCCTCCGGCGCTTCCCGCCTGCGCCCGGTCGTGGCGAACACCGCGGCCGCCGAGGGCGGGAAGCTCGCGTTCACGGTGCGCGCGAAGAAGGGCGCCTTCACCCACTCAGCAGGTTCCCGCATCGACTCCCCGGGCCTGCGCCGCGGGGTAGTGCAGCGCAACGACGGCACCGAGGAACGCGCCTACGGAGCCAGCCCCGGGGCCGGACAAGGTGCCGGTGGGTTCGACGCGGCGGAATGGAAGGACAAGGTCGACGCGGCCGGCGGCGACGTCGCGGCCGCGGTACGCGGCTGGCTGGTCGAGACCGGCCGCCTGCAACCCGACGCACAGATCACCCACATCGAAGTCCGCGGCTGGAAGCCCAGCTGACGCTGGGGCAGGCCCCCGGCCCCTCGCAGGTTGGGGAGCTCCGAGGCGCCCCTGAAACGCTGTCGCACCCTGTGATCCGAGGCAGGAAGAGAGTGGTCGACGCTCGCACCTGGCTGGGATGCCCCGGCGCCTGGGGGGATGGGGCGCCGGGGTCGCAGCACGTAGGCCGCTCTCCCGCTGGAATGCCAGCGGGGCACTTCACAGTACTTCCGCCCGGTGCCGGCGCGTGCGGTTTCCCGCCGTCGACACCGGCCGCCTTCCCACGCGGGTGCGATGTCGGTTCTTCTCAGGATGAGGACCGCGCAGCGCGGTGGCCGTGATGCGTCTGCTGCGCCCTTGGCGGCCGTGGAAGCACGCCGTTCCTGTGCCCTCACGGTCGGCGCCTGTTTTGAATGTTCGGGGGTGGCAGCGGCTGCAATCTATAAAGTATTTTGTTCTGCTCCTTGCCGCCGGTGGTGATGATCCTGTCCTCGCCCTCCCCGGTATTTTCCGGTGTGATTGCGTATGGGATGCATGAGGGCTACAGTTGCCCGTCAAACGCGGGGGCCGCATATGCCGAAACCTCGTGCATTCGGTCACCTCGGTTCAAGCCATGGGGAGACGGGCAGCCGAGGAAATGTGTCGTCGTCACCCGGTCCTACCTGCCCCGATGCTGTGCGAGGGGCCCCGTCGCGCCTGGGGTTTCGGATGGCCGGAAGTGTCTTTCGGCTGCCGAAATTTGCCAGAAACCGCAGCTCGGCGCCTAGGCCATCAAGAATTTTCAGAAGTGGCGACTTTGCGTCGATATTCGTCGGTTGAATCAATGAATATTGGCTAAACGCCTAAATCCGACGGAGTTTTTCTACCGCAGGTGAGGTACCGCGCTGCCGGGTGAATATCGATGAAGATTGCACTCGTTATCCCATTACGAATATCTGGACAGGCGTGTCGTATGGAAGTAGCACAGAATCTCTCGGGCTGCCTGATGGCATGCGGCACGGAAAACTGTTCGAGGGAAATGATTCCTTTCTCGGTTCCGTGCCAACCTGATTTCGTGCTTCGGATCGACCCTCGCTTCACCTGAGCCAGAGGAACCCTGTGAACAGGAAACAGACCACCGCTCTCCTCGCCCTCCCGACTCTCTTCGCCGGGGCTGCACTCTTCCTCGGTGCTCCTGCCGGGGCCTCGGCCCTGGCCTGCACCGCGGGCACCGCGGGCGTCGCGGGTGCCAACGGCACCGCCCTGCATCCCGCCGGCTTTCCCGGGACCGCGGGTGGCGCTGCGACCGGGACCGGGGACTGCGCCGGTGGTGCGGGTGGCCCGGGCGGCAACGGTGTCCTGGGCGGGGTCGGGGGTGCGGGTGGCAACGGCGGCCTCGGTCTGGGCGGCGGCTCGGGCGGCGCGGGTGCTGTCGGTGGCAATGGCGGCCCCGATGGTGCGGCGGGCGGTAACGGCGGGACCGGTGCCACCGGCGGCCTCAACGGTGCGGGCGGCGCGGGCGGTGCCGGCGGTGCGGGCACCCGGGCCGCCGCGGGCGGCACCGGTGGCGCCGGCGGGAACTCCGGGGCCAACGCCGGAGCCGGCGGTAAGGGTGGCCTGGGTGGCGTCGGTGGATCCACCGGTGGTGCGGGCGGCAACGCGGGCAACGGCGGCATCGGCCACGGCGGCGGCATGGGCGGCAACGGCGGCGCCGGCGGCATCAACGCCTCCGGTAACGGCGGCAAGGGCGGCAATGCCGGAAACGGCGGCAACGGCAGCTCCGGCGGTGCTTACCCGGGCGGCGCGGCAGGCATCGGCGGAGCCGGCGGTGTGAGTTCCGGAGGCATCGCCAACGCCGGCGGCAACGGTGGTATCGGCGGCAACGGCGGCGTCAAGTCGGGTGCCAGCGCCGATGGCACCTGCGGTATCGGCGGCGCCGGCGGCAACGCCACCGGAGGCACACTCTTCCACGGCGGCACCGGGGGAACCGGCGGAACCTTCGGCTCCGGCAGCCCCTGCGCGAGCGGCGCCAACGGAACACCGTGACCCGCCCGCCCACCAGGCGCCCCACCCCATCACACCGCAAGGTCACCTGCTGACCTCCCGGGACGCGCCGCACCCTGACCCCCGTCACTGAGGGTCCGTGAACCGACTTTCGGTGAAGGCCCTTGCAGAGCGTTGCCGATCGCCTTTGCCCTGACTGGCGCGGAGGCCGGCGAACGCGAGGTCTGCCTGGGGTTGCTTGTCACCGGACCGGACCTGGTGGCTGCCTGGCCCGGGTACCGGCTGATCGCGACAGGAGCTGTGTAGGCCGCGACTTCACTCGGCCGGTGGGCCCCCGGAAGACGCCTGGTGAAGGCATCCTCCGGGGGCCTTTGCCGATTAACGGGTCCGATTGTTCAGCAGGGGAGGGTGGTGTGTCCGGCAGCTCCGGTGGAACCGGCGATGCCGTCCGCGGTCAGGGTGGCGGGGGTGCCGTTGCCGCCGGGCTGGCCGGGACACACCGGGCTTGCCGCGCCGCCGGCGCCGCCGATGCCGCCGGTGTGGGTGCCGCCGGCGGTGGACGCGCCGCCCTGCCCGCCCTGGCCGCCGGTGATGCCGGTACCGGCATCACCTACGCCGCCGACACCGCCCTTGCCGCCGGTGCCGCCCTGGTTGGCAGCACCTCCCGCGCCTCCCGCGCCGCCGTTGCCGTTGGATCCTCCCGCGCCTCCCGCGCCGCCTGCCCCGCCGGTGCTTCCCAGGCCGTCGCCGTTGCCACCGTCACCACCGACACCACCGTCGCCGTTCGCACCGGCCGCGCCCCCGGTACCGCCCAGGCCCCCGAGGCCGTTGTTGCTCCCCACGCCGTTGGCCCCGTTACCACCGGGGACACCGAGGGCGCCCAGGCTGACGGAGGTTAGGGAGCTGCCCCCGGAGGGGGCCGACGCGGACGCCAGGGTGGGGGAAGCGAGGCCGGCCACGGCGATCGCGCTGATCAGGAAGGTCCGAGCTACAACGGTGGTGCGCATGAGGTACGCCTTTCGGTTTGTGCGCTCGGGGATACTCCCCGACCGGCACACGTGCACCGTAGGCCGCAATGACCTCTCTCGCGTGCCACTTGATGATCAAATGTCTAGAAATAGGCAGATGCGTGGAACTTCGGCCTCAAATCTCTACGTTGGGGGCACGCAAGGCCGGCACGATCTCCTGCCGAACCGTTTCCTCAGTTCCTTGCCCACCTGGGGATACCCCCCGACGGAACTGCCCTCTCGTTCGGGTTGCCGCGATGCATGATGCGGGCCAGCCCGCGCACGGCCCCGAAGGAGACCGGTTCCTCGATCTAGAAGGCCGGACCGAGGCTCTCCCGCTCGGTGGGCACCGCCTCGTACGCCTGGCCTTCGATCGGCTCGCACCGGCTCGCCGGCGCGGCGAAGTCGATGGGCGCGGGCTTGTCGACCAGGCGGCCGCGCTGCTCGCTCGCGAAGTACAACGTGCCGACGGTGACGCAGGACATCATCAGGCATCTGGTTGCAGCAGTGAGGGCATAGCCGTCCGCACGCTGCTTCAGCGGCCGTCAGACATCGCCTGCTGCCGCGGTATCCGGCCCGGATCGGCGGAGGGGGCCGGCATCGGCGCGCCTCCCTTCTCCGCTTTGACACGGCCGGTACGCTCAAGGCCGCCCGCAGCGCAGCGAGGACTAAGGTCTGGAGCGCTCCGGACGCGCCGCGGCTGACCCAGCATCTGATTCCCCTCTCCGCCCACGCGTTGGGCCTGCTGGACAGCCCCGAGCCGCCTTCCCCGGCCCCGGCGACCGACGCCGCCTGCGGGCATCGGCGGAACCGCTGGGCAGCGGTCCTGCCGATCGGCCAACGCGTGCCGCGCATGTGTCCCGTGCCGGGCGCGCCGCGCGCTCCCGCACGCGAGAGAGAGGAGCCTCTCCCCGGTAGACCGGGAAGAGGTGTCGATTCGGCGGGGCCGGTTGCACTCGCCCGGTGACCTGCACCGATACCCGGTCGGTGGGGAGGGGCGGTTGAACCGGCTGCGAAACCGCGTACGAAACCGGCTGCGGAATTGTCGGTGGACCCGTGGGTAGAACTGTCGGTGGACCCGTGGGTGAAACCTTCCGCGATACCGGTCCGGCGGGTGGTTGCACTTGTCCGGGCGGGGCGGTTGCACCGCGGAGTGGCCGGACGGGCGTGGCCGGTGATCCGCAGATTGCACCCCCTTGTCCTTCCGTGCTTTGGCAGGCGAAGACCCCCCTTGCCCTCCTTCGGATCAACGGGCCCGGTCGGCCGCCGTCGTGACAGGTTGTTCTGGCTCCGACAGGCGTTCGGCCAGCCGGCCGGGGCCCGGCCGGCTTCGCCGTGTACGTCAACGTTCTCGCGTGTACGTCACCGGTTTCACGTACCGCCGGCCCCGGATCGCACGGGGCGGTTCCGTCGAACCTGCCCGGGTCCGGGGCGGGTACCGGCAAGCTGGTGAGGCAGTCAGCCGCGTCGTGGAAGGGCCCGTTCGTGAGCGATGATCCGGTGTTGAGCACCGCGCAGATTCACGCCTGTCTGCGCACGATCGGGGTGGAACTCCCGGTGCCGGACCCGATGCCGCGGGCGGTCGCGCTGGGGATGCTGCTGTACTGCGTGGAGTCCGCCGCGACTATCGACACCGACCGCTTGGACCTGGAGGCGGTCCGCGAGGGCTACGTCGCCGGGATCAGCAACACGCTGCGCGCGGACGGCGACGGACCCGAGGCGTTGGGCGGGGTGTGGTCGCGGCTGCTGCAGGCCCGGGTGAACCGCACGCTGACCGACCTGGCCGCCACCCAGACCGACGACGACGGTGACGGCTACACGGTGGCGCCGGCGGTCAACCACCTCCTGGACGCCGCCCAGGCGCTGCTGTCCACCAGCAACCCGCCCGCGGACCTGCCCCCGCACCAGCAGCTGCACGGCGTACGGAACGCGCTGCGCACCGCCCGCCGGGAAGTCCAGGCCGCCCGGCAGCAGATCGAGGATGGGCGCAAGGTGCTGCGGTCCCTCGGCCTGGAGCCCTGAACGTGCCAGCTCCGGCACTGCGCGCGGCGCGCCGGCCTGCCCGGAGTGGGGAACCAACCACGGGCTCCGCTGGAACTCACCACGTCCCGGCCGGGAGCGATTGCGCAGCGGCGCAGGCGCCGCTGCGCAACCACCGCAGATGCGCAATGGCTACTGCGCATGAGGTCTGACCTGCTGTGATGGGTGGAACTAACCATGGAGCCGCTGGAAACTCACCATGGTTCGCGGCTGGACTAACCACCGGTTGCGCATACGCGCTGGTCGCCGTTGGCGATGAGTCGATGACCGTCGGCGATGGCTGCGCAGTGGCCCGGGTCACTGCGCAGCGGGGCGCAAAAGCGGCGAAAGCATCGACGCCCCGCGCCCGGCCGGCTGCGGCTAGATGGCGCGGCTCAGGGGCCGGTCGGGGCGGCAGACAGTGCAGGGTGCGGCGTCGGGCTGCGCGAGGGTGGTGCGGGCCTGCTCGGTGGTGGCGGGGTGGGAGATGTCGCGGACGGCGCGGCAGTCGCCGCGGTGCACGAGGCGCGCCGGCCCGCGCTCGGGCCCGAAGTACACCGGCTCCTCGATCCGCCAGACCGGGGCGACGCCGTGCCGATCCGTGGGGACCGTGTCGTACGCCTGGCCATCGATCGGCTCGCACCGGCTCGCCGGTGCGGTGAAGTCGACGGGCGCGGGCGCGTCGATCAGGCGGCCGCGCTGCTCGGTGGCGGAAGGGAGGTGGATCTGCAGCCGGTACCACCAGGTCCCGTCGCGTTCCTTGCGGCGCCCCTTCACCACGGCGTAGAGCTCCTGGCCGTCGTGCAGCCGCACCCGCACCAGCGGCCCGTCGGCCGCCGGCAGATCCGCCGCTTGCTCCCCGTCCCGCTCGCTGCTCACCGTTCCAACCTCAGACGATTCCCGGGTGGAACGCCGGTCGGCGACCGGCCGGGCGGGTGTTCCACGGACATCACTACCGCAGGTCACGGTGCCGGGAACGCGGTACAGCGTCGCGGTGGGGGCCAGGCCCGGGTAGGTGGGCGGTTGCCCAAGTGCTTGCACCGGACCCGTTCGCACCAAATGGAAAAGATATGGAAGGGCATGGAACGGTAGATACGGCAGATATCTGAGATGAATTGGGCAAACCAGTGGGGCAAGGGGTTGGAACGGGCGGAAACGGACACCCGTGGAATCGTGGAACGCTCGGACGGTTCCACGGTGGAACACCTCGGTGGGCCCGATGCAGCCGGCCTCAGGAGGTGTGGTGGCCCCAGTCGGGGCAGTGGGCCTGGTGGGTGTGGGTGATGACGACGGTACCGCCGATACTGACGCGCCGGGTTCGGGTGGCCTGGCAGCAGGAGCGCTCGGCGGTAGGGGCTGGCGGTTCCGGCAGGGCCACCGGGGCCACCGGCAGGTGAGGCAGCGGCACGACGACGGGGGCGCGGGGCGCCGGCTCGTCGGGGCTGACGCCCAGCGCGATGGCGCGGGCACGTTGTCGGCTGCGGCGTCGGTTGTTCATACATCCCAGGATGCCGTCGCGGCCCGCCCCCGGTGAGTAGAAGGGCGCCTGCGTGGCGTGGAAGCGGCGAACGCCCAGAGCCTCACGCTGGGCAACCTCTCAGCTCTCGGATGACCTGGGAGGCGCCGGGAGCTGGGAGCCGGGACGGTTCCTGAATATCGGGGATGTCTGGGAGATGGGGGCCGCGTTCTGCCTGGTGGTGATGGTGCTGGGAGGTGGTCTGGGAGTCTGGGAGCTGCTCCGGCGCAGGCTCACGCTCCGTGCGCGGACACTCTGTTGTCCCGCGCCACGATCGGCGTGCGCGGACGTTTCGCGGCGGGTTTCGCGGCAGGTTTCGTGATGGGTTTCGCCGGAGGTTTCGCGGCAGGTTTTACCGGTGCAGCGCCGTTGCACCACATCCGGCCTGGTCAGGCTAGGAGTGCAACCGGGCGGCGCGTGCCGACACCTCTTCCCTGTGAAGGGGAGAGGTGTTCTTGCTTCCTCACTCTCGCCGGCGGGGCGGTAGCCGGCTCGCCGGTACGGAAGCTGAGCAATCCCTGTTTGATTCCCAATCGAACGGTTTGGCTCCAATTGGAGCCAAACCGTTCGATCGTCGTTGACCGGCGTGGAGACGCCGGTGAAGTGCACAATGGACGGGATGCTGAACGGCGGCGCTCCCGGGCCGGGTTCGGCCGCGGTCACCGTGGGCACCGCGGTGACCACGCCGCAGCGGAAGTGCTCGCCCGGCATGGTGCGCGGCGAGCGGGACCAGGCGGCGGTAGTGATGGAGCTGCTGACCGGCGGGGCCGTGTCGGCCGGCTCCCAAGATTCCTCCCGCGGCTTCTACCGTTTCTGCACCCGTGACTACTACCGACAGCAGCGCGCGGCGATCCGGTGTTTCTGCAGTTCAGACCCCTTGACCTGGCATCACTGGAAACCCTGACAACCCTCTTGCCTCCCACCCCCTGCTGTACCCGTTGAGAAGAGACGGGTACGGCTGGGTGGTGGGCGGACGCGAGGGTTCGAAAGGGGCGTTCTTGGCCTCCGGCGGGCCCTGTGCGGGCCGCGTGGCCGCCGCTGGTGCGTCGGCCGGTGAATTGGGCCGGGGCGGGTTGTCGTACCGGCAGGCGACCATGGGGAGCTTCCGCAGCAGCCGTACGGGGAGGCGTCACATGGCGAAGGCGAGATCGACGGTTCGGGACCGGAAGGACGCGTTGCGGGTGCTGGGTGTGCTGAAGGTGGCGACCGCCACGCAGATCCTGCACCTGGTGCGCCCGGGTCTGCCCCAGCCGCAAGCTGCTCGACCGGCTCTCCGACAAGTGGGTCACGCTGATCCTGGCCGCGCTCGGCAGCGGCGGCGGCTCGCATCAGCCAGGCGCCGACTGCTCCGGCGAGCCCCGGTCGATGCGCTACTCGCAGCTGCTGCGCCTGCTGGTCGGCGTCAGCCAGAAGATGCTCACCCAGACGCTGCGCTCCCTGGAGCGCGACGGTTTGATCACCCGCACCGCGACGCCGACCGTGCCGGTCACGGTCGCCTACGAGCTGACGGATCTCGGCCTGTCGCTGCACGAAATGATGCGCGGCCTCAAGACCTGGGCCGAAGAGCACATGGACGATGTGCTCGCCAACCGCGAGACCCACGACACCCGTGTCGCCTGAACCACAGGGGCAAGACGTCGCCCGTCGTCATTTTAGGATTGCCTGATCCGGGTTGCCGGTCGCCAGGAGCAGTCTCCGCGTAGGAGGCCGCGCAGACAGGCGGGGTTCATGGGCGGCGCCACGGGCGGTCGTCCCAGCGATGGGTAGTCCAGGCCCGGCGGATCAGGCTGCGGACGGTGATGATCGCGTCTGCGAGGTCGAAGAAGGCGTCGATCACGATGGTCCGACGTTCGTAGCAGCGGGCGAGCCGGTGGAAGGCGTTCTGCCAGGCGCGCGTGCGCTCGACATGCCAGCGCTGACTTGCCTGGATGGGTGCTTTTACACCCTTGCAGGCGATCTGGCCGTGCAGGCCGCGTTCGGCGAGGGAGGTGCGCGTCGTAGTTGAGTCGTAGCCGGCGTCCAGATGCACCGTGATGTCATCGGGCAGCGGGCCCAGGTCGTCCAAGAGGTCGAGCGTCGGGGCGAGCAGCGGGGAGTCGTGGCAGTTCGCTCCGGCCAGGACGCGACCCAGCGGAATTCCGTAACCATCCGTCATACCGGATCGTTTCAGGCCCTGTTTGCCTCGATCGACCGGGGAGCGCCCGGCTGCCTGGCCGCCGCCGGGTGCCTTAGTGATCGATCCGTCGATAGCGATCTGGTCCAGCACGAGGCCCACGATCCGGTCGTATGCCTCCAGGACGATGTGCTTGAGGCGGGCGAAGACACCGAGTCGGATCCACTCGTTGCGGCGGTTGCGGATTGTGGTGGCCGAGCAGGTCGTGTCGGCTATGCCTTCGTAGGAGCAACCGAACCGCAGGAGTTGGAGCAGCTTGTCGAACACGATCCGGTCGCTGATCCGAGGGCCGTGGCAGCCCAGCGGGTGGTCCGGATCGTAAAGCGGCCGCTTCGGCAGGAGCGCAGAGAATTGGTCCCAGAGTGGGTCTGTCAGCCATGATGGCAGTGCAGGCACAGGTCTCCCCGATGGTCACAGAGCGTCGCAACTCCATGATCGCGAAGTCCTGTGCCTGTTCTGCCATCGGGGCGCTCTACTCCGCCTATCTGCGCGAGCTCTTAGACACTCCCGAGCCCCGGGCCGCCGGGGGACGCGTCACGGGATCAGGGGCGTTTGCCCCTGTTTCCGTGCGGGCTGGAGTCCGGTTCCGGCGGCCCGGGTGATGGTGGTGGGGCGGTGGTCAGCGGTTGTAGCTGTCGTGGCCGGCCCAGTCGCCCTTGTCGTCGCCCTTGTGGTCACTGTGGTCGTCGTCATCGCTGCTGATGTTCTGGCAGACGTTGCCGAACGCCGGGTTCAGGAGACCGACGACGTTGACGGTGTTGCCGCATACGTTGATCGGCACGTGGATGGGGACCTGAATGAGGTTGCCGGACAGGACGCCGGGGGAGCCGATGGCTGCACCGTGGGCATCGGCGTCGGCGGCGGCAATGCCGGCACCGGTGGCCATGATGGCGCCGGCGACGGCGGTGATGGCGGCTGCCTTGGCAATACGGGACATCGAAAGTCTCCTTGGGAGGGTTGAGTCCGCCGCAGGGTCACGGCGTCGACTTCACCAACGGGCGTGCTTGGCCCCAGGTCACGGACGTTACGCCGAACGAGCGCCCGCATCACGCGCCGCAGTCCCGGGACGCCGGCAGGGGGCCGTCCGGGTGAATGCGGGTTGCCGGTGGTGGCGCCGCCCGTGTCGTGGACCGCGAGCGGCTCGTTCATGGGGTGCGACATCGAGGTCCGGTCGGGCCTGGCGGTTTCGCCCTTTCCTGCCAGGCCCGACCGCATCATCCGTAGCCCTACGGGCGGCGACCCCTGCGTCAGCTCGCATCCCACCAGCGGCCGGCTTCCGGGCGTGGTCAGGGCTCGACCCCGAACCTTGGACACGGCTTATCCCGGCGCGGGCCGCGTGGGTCGCAGGTCCTCGCGAAGACAGCGCCGCAGGAGCAGCAGCCCGGTGACATCAGCACCGTCCGCGAACTGGGGGATCAAAGATAGGTTCTCAGATTCTGCGCGGTCACTACGCCTGATTCTTGGCTTCCGTTCCGGGATCATCCTGCTCAGGTAGATGCCGAATGACCTGTTCCGCGCCGGCCGTGGCGCCCGCCCCGAGCGGCACGGCGGCGATGCGCCCGGTCTTCTGCCGGCACTCCGGATCGCGGTCGGTGTGCTCACGCGCGTTGGTCAGAGCCTTGGCCGATGGGGTGGCACCGCGGCTGAGCAGGTGGCGCACCATCGGTATCTGTCCGAACCCGGTCGCCCAGTCGAGTGCGGTCTTGCGCTTCATCACCGCGTTGACATCCGCCCCGTGGTCCAGCAACAGATCTACCGTCGCCGGGTACCCCTCGTTCCCAGCCGTGGCTGCCAGCACCAGCGGCACGTAGCCCATCCGGCCCTGGGCACCGGTACGGGCACCGGCATCGAGCAGAGCCCCCACGACTGCCGTGTGCCCACGGATCGCCGCCAGGCACAGCGGCGTCGACTCCTCGTACTCACCCGCCCGCTGCTCCAAATCGGCCCCCGCATCAATGAGCAGACGGACGACATCGGCATGTCCCCGCCCCGCTGCCACATCCAGCGCCGTACGCCCGCCCGTGTCCGGCGCATCCACCGCAGCACCCAGCTCCAGCTGCCGCGCTACCGAGATCACGTCGCCGGCGTCCGCCGACCGCACCAGTTGATCCGCCACGTCCATATCCCGATCATTCCGCGTCTCCGGACCGAGGGAGCAACTGAAGCACTCAACCCTCCGACTGCCGGTCGTCCAACTTCGATGGCAAACGATCCAGGTTCGATGACACGGGACAGTCAGGACAGCAGCGGCCGGGGGTAGCAGCAGGTGTCACGCCACCCTGTCACGCGGGGTGTCACGCCGCCTGTCACGCTACCCTGTGCTACACCCCTGACCAGGGCGGACACCCCTCAACACCCCCTTTGCAGCAGGGGGCGTGACAGCGTGACACTTCACGCGTCGACGGCGACGGCCTGGCGCTCGCGGATGACCGGCTCGGCTGCAATGCCGCGCTGCACCGCTGCACGCCAGATGTCCCCGGCCGGCGTCACCTGCGCCGCCAGTTCCTCGTACTCGGCCAGCGCCGCGTCCTCGGCCGGGTAGCGGAACGGCTTCGTCGGCAGCATGTCCGGGTGCTTGTCCCGCCAGTCCCGCAAGCGTCCGATCGCGTCCTCGCTGGTGTGCCAGCACGCGGCCGGCACCTGGCCCACCAGCGGGGCCGGCAGGCGGACCGTCACCCGCTCCGGCCAGCCGCCGTCCCGCGTCCCGGGCCACCGCCCGGGTTCTTCGCCTGCGCCGGCAACGGCGGCCAGTCCCGGTCCCAGCCGAGCGCCGCCAGCTCGGCCCGCACCCAGAATGCCACCAGGCCGTCCAGCGTGTCGGCCAACTCCCCGCTCTCGTGCAGGTGCGCCCGGTACATCGCCCACTGCGCCCGCTTCGCCGCGGCCTCCCGGCCGGGCAGCCCGTCCCAGTCCCACGGTGCCGACGTCGACAGCGCCCGCGCCCTGGTCCGTTCGGCTTTGAACAGTGGCCGCATGTCGGCGAGCTGCTGCTTGGTGCCGTACGCGACGCGGGCGGTGACGGTGATGGTGCCGGCCTCGGTCATGCCGAACATCATCCCGCCCCACCCACCCC
Source organism: Streptomyces fildesensis (assembly GCF_016107395.1). GTDB lineage: Bacteria > Actinomycetota > Actinomycetes > Streptomycetales > Streptomycetaceae > Actinacidiphila > Actinacidiphila fildesensis. The sequence continues at coordinate 8,132 of NZ_JAAIKO010000065.1, read as the reverse complement.
GCCCGCCGCCAGATCACCCGGCCGGGCTCCGAAGGATGCGAGGACGGGTTCACGGCAGCGCCCCCAATCCCCCAATCCCCCAACCTATTGGGGGATAGAACCCCTGTTTGCCCAGGTGGCGGAGCCCACTGGGGGATTGGGGGATTGGGGGTCAGGCCCGGTGAGGACCTGTGTACCTGTGCACTGGGAGCCCTGTTTCGCCAGGTAGGCGTCCTTATCTGTGTACCGGCGTCACGGGCCCCGGAGGGTGCGCCTGACCTGATGACACAGGTGCAGTGACGCAGTTGTAGCTCACCACCTGGGAAACAGGGGATCGATGACACGGCTCGAACTGTTCAGCGGTATCTGTGTCAGGTGGTGATCGGAGCCGTACGGTCTCCGCCGGCCGCCGGCCGCCGTCCCGCGTTCCGGGTCAGCGGGTCGGGTTCTTTGCAGTCTTCGCCCAGCCGCGCGTCGTCGGAGGCCGCACCATAGTGGCACTCTTGGGCATAGCGCTTTCCGGGCGGAGAGTCGGCCCCTGGCCCCGGTTGCCCCGACTACTTTGGTAGCTGGAGTCGTTGCACTTGCGGGGGCCCGCCAGTATGCCGACAGACCCCCGCGAAGACCTGTTGTCACATGTTCCGTGGAATAAATGTGGGTCGGAACGCGGGGGGTAGGTCGGATGTTGTCCCGAAGACCAGGACGTGTTCTGGATTCATGTTGTCTTTTTCCAGCGTTGCAATGATACCGGCCGACAACAAGATCTTGATCAGTGCTGTCTGCATGTGGAGGCCGATCACTCCGGGATACCGTACGACCGAGGTATCAGGGGTGCCTGAGGTGAGGCTGTCGACAGCGGCTTTCACCATGTCAGGGTCGCAATTCCATCCCACAGATACTGGAGCCGATGCGATCTCTGCATCATCATCCACATACACCGCGGCACCTGACTGCTCCTCCGAATGGGCGCCTTCATCGCGGAAGGCGGGCAGGCCAGCGCGCCGGAGCGTTTGGACCACCTGATCGGCCAGGCCTGTTCGGGCAGCAAGAACTTCATCGGATGCGCGGGCAAATCCGTATTCGGACATCGTGTTTCTTTCTTCTCCTGTCGGGTGTGGTGAGCGATACGCGCACGCCCACCACACCCGACAAATAGGCTACTCCTCGTCAGATTTCACGGAGGTCCGGAAGGATGCCCTCCCGCCGAACCTCTGGATCATATTCTTGAGGAGTGCTGCGGATCCAGGTCCGTCAGGGACGGCCCAAAAGATGGGAGTCCCCGGAGTGAGAACGTCCTCCAAGAGGGGGCTGCACACAGGACACGGCTTCCGGTCGCTGTACAACTCTGTGATTTGTGATGGCTTGAAGTTCCTTGCCGCCAACTGGTCCAGGATGTGGTTCTCCGAGTGATACCCGTCCCCCTTGCTGAAACCGACCACAAGATCACCAGTTTTCGGGTCGTTCCACCCTGGAACCTTCGCAACCGCTACATTGCGCCCCGCGGTGACTCCAGAACCCATTCTGCCCTTGTACGCCATGAGAGCGAGATCAGTGCTGCCGTAGGCAATGATCCCCTCGCACGGATTACCGCTGTGTACGGCCGCCGCGCGCAGGGGGTTCCTTCTGGTACATGCTGTGACGAAGCCATCAAGGATTTTCGCTCCGATTCCCTCGATGGCGGCCTCGGTGAGGCCGGCGGCACGCAGGCCCTTCCAGGCGTCCGTGACTCCGATGCCCGTTCTCATTGCGGCATCGAGGGCCTTGACGGCGTCAGCAGTGACCTTGAGTGCTTTGCCACCGACGAACCAGGTGGCGGCCCAGGCGCATCCGGTCCAGGATCCGCTGTCGCCGCCAGGTACGAGTTTTTGGGCGCATTCGATGAAGTCGCCCAAGACGATTTTGACGGGGTCGATGCCCGAGTTGAACTCGGTCATCGACAGGGTTCGGGTGACGGTCTCCTTTTGGTTGGTGAGCGTTGCGGAGCCGAGGAAGACGAGGGCTGAGGGCGGGCACATCAATTGGGTGGCGGGGCTGTCCTCGTCGGTGCACTGGTACAGGTCGACGAACGCGGTGAAGTGGATGGTCTCGGTGACCGTGCAGTCCCCGGTGTGGAAGATGGGGTTGCAGTTGTCCGTCTTGACGTCCTCGGGTTCACCGATCTGCTCGATGTGGTTGGGGACGTAGAACACGTTGCCGACGCCGGTGGTGGTACCGGCCTTGATCTGGTCGTTGTTGCCCTTGACCTCGGCCCGCTCGGCGGCTTCCTGGGCTTCTTTCGCGTCCTGCTGGGCCCGCGTGGCTGAGGCTTCGGCTGCGGTGGCGTCTTTCTCGGCCTGGTCGGCGATGCCGCGGGCGGTGGCGGCGTCTGCTTCGGCGGCGGTGGCCGCCCCGCGGGCGGAGGTGGCGTCTTGCTCGGCGGCGGTGGCTGAAGAGCGTGCTTCGGTGGCGTATCCGGCTGCTTCGGTCGAGGCGGCGGTCGCGGCTGCCGCGTCGGCGGTGGCCTGCCGGTTGTACTCGACGGTGTTGGCTTCGGCCTTGACCGCTGCCGCTGCCGCCTTGGATGCCTCGGCTGCGGATGCGCGGGCTTGGCCCAGCGACGCTACCGCTGCGACGGCGGAGGCTGCGGCTGCGGATGCCGCGGTGGCGGCTGCCTTGGCGTCGGCGTCGGCAGCTGCGGCCAGGGCCGCTGCTTCGGTGGCGGCCTTGCCTGCCTGGTTGGCCTTGGCTTGGGCGAGTGCTTCTTGTTGTTGGGCTGCGGTCTTGGCGGCCTGTCCGGTCAGGACGGCCAGGCCGGCCGAAGCGTCGGTCTCCTTGTATGGGGATCCGAGCTCGACAGCGTCGTTGGCGGGGTTGATGACCTGGGCGGCACTGTCGCGGGCGGCCAGAGCGGCTTGCGCGGTGGCGTAGGCGAAGCCGGCTGTTTGCACTGCTGACACGGCGGCGGCGTTGGCTTCGACCCGGGCGAGCACGGCGTTGGCGTGGGCCTCGGCCGCCTTCGCCTGGGCGGTATCGGCCAGTGCTTTGGCGGCACGAACGTTTTCGGCAGCCGCTTCGGAGTATCCGATCGCGTCAGCGGCGGCCGCATGGGCCTTGGTCACCGCGGCGTTGGTGATCTTCACGTCCCGCTGGGCCCCGTCGGACGCGGCCTTCGCGCGCGACGCCGCGGCCTCTGCCTTGGTCGCCGCCTCCCGGGCGTTGGCTGCGGCGTTGGTGGCGTCGTTGGCCGCTGCACGGGCGTTCGTGGCAGCGGTGGTCGCGGCATTGGCATCGGTGCGCGCCTGGGTCGCTGCGGTGCGGGAATCCGCCGCGGCGTCGGTGCCTTCGTCGGCGTCCGCTTTCGCCTCCTTGGCGGCGGCCTTGGCGCCCAGCGCGTCCCGTCGGCCCTCCGCATTGAGCGCGTCGTTGCGTGAGGAGATGGCGTTGCGCTCCGCGGTGAGGGCGGCCTCCTTCTTCGTAGCCGCTGTGGTCCCGGCGGTTTGCGCGGCCGACAGCTTCTCCGCTGCTGTCGTGCGTTCCGTCTGGGCTCGCGCGTTGGCGTCGGCTGCCTTCTGCCGCTCGGTGGCGGCGATCTCCTTCTGTGTCTTGGCCTTGTCACGCTCGGCCTCGGCCGTCAGCCGCTTGGCGTGTGCGTCGGCGGCGGCGGTCTTTGCGGTCTGCTCGGCGGCTTCGGCCTTAGCTTGGGCGGCCTTGGCCTTGGTGGCGTTTTCCGCGGCCTTGGTGGCCTGCAGCGCCGCGCCGTCCGCGGCGGCCTTCGCCTGGGCTGCTGCTTCCTGGGCGGCGATGCGGCGGAACTCGGCTGCTGAGGCGTGTGCCTGGGTCTGGGCCAGAGCCATCAGCGTCTTGCTGTCCGAGGCCGAGGCCCTGGTGGCGTTCGACGCGGTCTCCGTGGCCTTCGCCACTGCCAGAGCGGCGGCCGCCGAGGCCCGGGCGACCTGGACGGCCTGCTGGCCGTAGAGGAGCCCGCGTCCGCGGGGCAGTCCGGCGGCGTCCGCGATGCCGTACGCGCTTTGCTGCGCGGCGATGGCGGTGGTGGCCTGCTGCTGAGCGGATTGCGCGGCCCGCGACGCGACGTGGACCCGGCCCAGCGCCATGGCCTGTGCCTTGACGATGTCGACCTTGACCTTCGCGAAGTCAGCCGCCGTCGGGTACCGCTGCGCGCTGGTGGGCTGCTTGAGCCAGTAGGCCTGCCAGTCCGCGAGGCGGCTGGCGATGATGGACTGGCCGAGGGCCTCTCCCAGGGCCTGGGTGGCTACCTGCAGGTCGGCGGAGGCCTGCTTCTCCGCGCCCATGATGGTGTCGCGCGGGGCGGCCTGACCGGACAGTTCGTCCTGCCACTCCGCCGACGCCTGCATTATCTCGGCGCCCAGAACTTGCTGGGGGTCGTAGGGGGTGCTGGTGGTACAGGACGCGAAGCGCGCCTTGAGCGCTTCCACATCGATCCGGAATTCCATGGTATCCGGAGCTGGCGCACTGGTGGGGAACCCGCCGTACTGCAGGAACAACCGCGCGTCGTCGGCGTACATGGCGCCCTGGGGCTCCATGTACTGCCGGTCGGTCTTCCATCGTTCCCAGTACGCGTAGTCGGTGGACGAAATGTCGGTGTACCGCGTGGTGGCAACCTGGGTGACGGCGGCTACGCTCTCCGCGCTGGCCAACGGGGCCTGGTTCTGGGAGAAGAACGCGTCGTGCTGGCTGAGCCGGACCTGGCCGTCAAGCCAACTCCGAAGGCCAGTGGTGTCGAAGGGGTTGTCCTTCGGATCTACCTGCTGAAAACCCGTTTGGGTGTACCCGACCGGATTCGTGACGTTGAGGCTCTTCTCCCATTCCTGGTGCCGGAAGAGAAGTTCGTTGCCCTTGCTGATCGCCTGTCTCAAGTCCGCTTCATAGGCGACCCCGAGGGGCGCGCCTTGGGACACAACATCGGCCGCGTTGAGGAGTTCCGACTCGTTGCCGTTCAGACCGGCACGAGCGACGCCTTTCAGCTCCTGACCGCCCTTGCGCTGCGCGAGGGTGAGTCGGCACTGGGCCGCACGGATCTGCGCGGCTTTGGCGGCGTCGAAAGCTGGCGCGTCCAGGGTTGCACCAGCCGGCACTGCGTCGGCGCTGGCGAGGGGCTGGAGTTGGCCGCCGGTGAAGGTCACCGCGGCGACGGTGGCCAGGGCCGTGGTGGTGAGCAGCCGGCCCAGCAGGCGTCTGGGCAGGCGGGGGAAGGGTGGTGCGTTGGTTCGCATGGGGGTGAGTCAGCCGATCTGCTGATGCTGCCCCGGTCGGTCTTCGACGGACCTTGCCACGGGGCAGGAAGTGTGATGGGGCGGGCGGCCGGAGTTCAGAACAGGGTGTTGAAGGAGCTCCAGCCGGACGAGCCGATCTGCACCCGGGCGGCGAACGGGGCGGCGGGGTCGCCTGTGCCCTTGAACAGCCACAACGCCCCTGCGGGGTCGCTGGCGATCAGGTCGGCCTTGCCGTCGCTGTTCTGGTCGCCGGTGGAGATCAGGACGTTGTAGGCGTTCCAGCCCGTACTGACCGTCAGCCGGCCCGTGCACACTGCGTCGGTCACGGCGTTGCCGGACCCGGGGAAGAGGTACAGGGTCCCACCCGGGGAGCGGGTGATGAGGTCGGCTTTGCCGTCACCGGTGAAGTCCGCGCGTCCGATGATCCGGTCCATACCCTGGAAGCCGGTCCCCATCCTGACCTTCGCGGCCAACACCCCGTCGGCTCCGGCCTGGTAGAGCCACAACGCACCCGAGGGCTCCCTCGCGATCAGGTCCGGCTGTGCCGCTCCGCCGAAGTTCCCTCCCGCGACCAGCAGGTCGTACTGGTCCCAACCGCTGCCGAGCAGCTTGGTCTCGGTACCGCGCTCGGCGGTGTAGTACAGGGACCCGCCCATCCGGAAGTACAGATCACTGGCCTTATCGGCGGAGACATTGTTCTGCACGATCGCGGTTGCTTCACCGAACCCGCCGCCCAGGTCCACCGACGCGCGGAAGCCACCGGTGCCGGACGGTTCGTAGTCGTACAGGTGACCGTCGGCCCTGCGGCCGAAGGCGGGAAACATCGGTGTCGTACTGGTCGCGTTCTGAGCGGCCGGTCCGGCGGCATTGGCAGATCCCCGGACGGCGGCTGGCGACGACGCCGATGCCGCAACGGCCATGACGAGGACGGCTGCTGTAGCCAGACCGGTGGCACGGATCACCGCCCGGTGTACCAGGCGATTAGAAAGATGGAACATATCGGACGAATGTCCTTACGAACGACACGAGCGCGAACACGCGCGCAGGCGCAGGCATGACGAAACCGCCTGGCCACCCCCCACGGATGAACACACGCCAGGTCCAAGACCACGGCAAATGCATATTACAAACATAAAAGATCCATAAGGAAGGGCCTCCGGCGAAAATGTCACACAGCCCAACGGGCTTGGCCGCGCTGGCTGTTGTGCCGTTCCTGGAGTCGGGCTGCGCTCGTTGCCTCGTGCCGGGTGGGCCGTCGTGTTGTTGTGTTGGTCGGTGCCGTGGCGGTGCTCGCCCCGTGGTGTTGGCCGCCCCCGTGTCGTCGTGCTGTGGTCGGCAGCATGTTCGGGTGCTTGTCGCGCCAGTCCCGCAGCTTCCCGATCGCCTCGGCGCTGGTGTGCCAGCATGCGGCCAGTACCTGGTTCACCAGCCGGGCCGGCAGGCGTACGGTGACCCGTTCCGGCCAGCCGCCGTCCCAGCACCGGGGTTCTTCGCCTGCGCTGGCAGCCGCCGGCCAGTCCTGGTCCCAGCCGCGTGCTGCCAGCTCGGCCCCGTACCCCGAACGTCACCAGGACGTCTAACATGTCGGCCAGCTGCCCGATCTCGCGTAGGTGTGCCCGGTACATCGCCCACTGCGCCCGCTTCGCCGCGGCTTCCCGGCCGGGAAGCCCGTCCCAGTCCCAGCGCGGCGTCGTCGACAGCGCCCGCGCCCTGGCCCGTTCGGCCTTGAATAGCGGCCGCATGTCGGCGAGCTGCTGCTTGGTGCCGTACGTCACCCGGGCGGTGACGGGTGTGGTGCCTGTCTCGCTGATGCGGCACATCATCCGGCCCCCGCTGCTCCGCCTGCTGCCGGATCGCTTGGTGAAGCGGCGGGTGGTGCTGGCCCCTGCGTTGGCGGCGTGAGGCCGAGAGGACCGGTAGGTGGTGGCAGCCGGTCCAGGATCTGTTCGGGAGCCTCCAGTCGGTCCAGTGCCCGGAGTCTGCGCCGTTCCAACTCCAGCCACATGCGATGCGTTTGCCAGCGCATGCAGGTGTTGGCGAGAACGGGCACCAAGCCCGCCAAGCCCAGCAGGAACGCATACAGAGCATGGTTGGTGAGGAGGGCGGCGACGCTGCCCAGGGGTAGGGCAGACAGTGCGGCCAGGGATACGGGTGAGGGCATGGCGGAGCTCCTTCGACTACGGGCGGGCATGTACGGCGGGACTCGTTCGAGGACCGAGTTGGTTTGCGTCGCGTCCTCAGCCCTTGGGCGGGCTGGGGACGCCTAGACATGGGTGCGCCCCTGCTGGTTGGTGGTCAGCCGGATGGTAGGGAGCGCGGTGGTTAGCCGCGCTACCCCCGCGAGGCGGTGGTGTTGGGCAAGCAGGTGGGTGTGTTGATGGCCTGAACCTCGGGAGGCTCAGGCCATGGACGTGTTGTGTCTCCGGGCGAGTCGGAGCTTCGGCGGCCGAGAGGGCCAGCGCCACTTCGGGCTTTGACCGGGTACATTGCGGCTCGGCTCGGTTGTTCGTCAAAGGCCCGTTGAGCTGCGCAGATGAGGGGGCGGGTGGCCTCAGGAGACGCTGTGAAGTGGCCGGAATGCTGGTGAACTACGGCTCAAAGACGTCAGAGGTCCTTCAAAAGGCCCCAAGGGAGTCGCATGCCTGGCCCCTCGGGTTGCGCGGGTTGCTTGGTGTAGGGGTTATGGGTATGGGGTTGCCGTTTGTTTCGGTCCCGGCCCAGGTTCCTTGGGTTGAGCAGGTGGGGTGCTGGGCGACAGCTGCTGCCTCTATCTCGGGCTAGCGAGTCGGTTCCCCTTCACCGGTTTTTCTGGAGCGCAAGGGGTTCCGGCTCCTTCTGTTGGCGCGGTCCGGAGCCGGTGGGTTGTGTGCGATGTGCCGCTTTGGTGTCAGTGGGGTGGTGTCAGTGACGGCACGTCAGATG
>NZ_JAAIKO010000064.1 GCF_016107395.1 Streptomyces fildesensis | reverse complement strand
CTGGATCCGACACCTCGAATCACAGCCTTGATCACAACCCCCCACACGCCCTAGCCGTCGGGGACCGGGCCGGGCTCTTCGGCCGCGGCACCAGCGGCGAGGGATGTGATGTCGAACTGCTTCAACTCCGTGGTGTCCAACAGCAGTTGCTCGATGCCGTGCTCGACACCGGGACACCGGTCGTGCTCACCCTCCTGGCCGGGCGCCCCTATGCGCTCGGCCGCGCGGTGACAGAGGCGGCCGGCATCGTGCAGTGCTTCTTCCCCGGTGAAGCCGGCTCCCGCGCCCTCGCCGGTGTGCTCAGCGGACGGGTCAATCCCTCGGGGAAACTGCCCGTCAGTGTGCCCCGTCGCCCCGCAGTACAACCCTCCACCTATCTCGCGGCCCGACTGGCCCAGGCCGGTGAGGTGTCCAGCACCGATCCGACTGCGGCCTATGGATTCGGCCATGGTTTGACCTACCTACACCCACTTCACCTACTCCGGACTCGACATCGTGGAAGGCAGCGCCAGTACCGACGGCGCGTTCCGGTTCGACTTCAGCCTGACCAACGCGGGCGACCGCGAGGGAACCGAAGTCGTCCAGATCTACCTGCACGACCCGGTGGCTTCGGTCGCACAACCGGTGAAACGCCTGGTCGCATACCGGCGAGTCCCCCTCGCCCCGGGCCAACTGGTGCGCATTCGCGTCGCTGTTCCCGCCGACCTGGCATCCTTCACCGGACGCGCGGGCCATCGCCTGGTCGAACCCGGCGCGCTGGTACTGCATATCGCCGCATCCAGCACCGACACCCGACTGAGCGTCCCTCTCACGCTGACCGGCCCGGTCCGTCCCCTCGACCACACGCGCCGCCTGCACGCGACGTTCACGATGGCCTGACCATGGAACGCCCCGACCGGCGCATCCCGCCACCACGACAGGCCGGTCGGCGGCGGTGGACGAGCGGAAGGTGGCCGGCAGAGCCATGAGGCGGCCTCCGCATACTCGCTCGGCACGGCGCCAACGCTGTCATCGTGCCCCTGCCCTTGACCCTGCGCTCGGCTCAGGCGCACCTGGCGGTCGGGTGCGGATCCTCTGAAGTGACCGCCGAGATCAAGCGGTTAGGTGGTAGTTCTGCTGCCCGCGCCGTCGTGAGCACTGCGGGGCCAGCACGCCGGAGGGCTCTCAGCGGAACGTGGAAGCTGCGTTGATGCGGCCGGGCGGATACCTGCGGATCCCAGGCGGCCTCAGCAAACCGTTCCATCAGCGGTTCCGGCTCAGTGGCGATCGACCGATGGCTCGCCGCGTTGCCGTGAGACGCGGTTGTCCGTCCGTGCCGCGCTCGCACTCCGCGCTGCGTACCGGCGACTGCTCGAATGCCTGCAGACACCGGGCGAGTTGCCGGTAGCCGCCGGCGTTGGGGTGCAGGGACTGTGAGACCAGATCGGGGCCGATGCCGTGGCTGAGGGCGGACACGTCCAGGAACAGGCCCCACGAGAGCTCACCGCCGTGGGTGATGCCGGGTGAGCAGACCTGACCGCCTTGCAAGGCCGCCGACAGTCCCAGGAACCGTACGCCGCTCACGTTGGCCGCCGCCCTTTCCAGGTACTGCGAGAGCATCGGGAACGCCACGTCGTGCACCCAGGCGAAGTCAGCGTCCTGGAACGGGCAGCCCTGCAGGCCGCGCTGTGCGCTGGAGTAGCGGGAGAGCCCGCTGGAGGGCGAAGGGTAGGACTGCAGGACGAGGTCGTAGGCTTCGTCGTCGTAGCCCGTTTGTCGCATCACGGTGCGGATGTCGCGCAGGTCCTTCTCGATCCGCGGTTCCATGGCCGACAGCCGCCCGGGAAGCAGGGTGTTCCACGCGCGGGAGCACGGCGGCCCCGGTACGAGGTAGGCGCTGGCACAGGTGATCGTCAATCCGGCTGCGGGGATGTCGTTGGCACCGACGTTCAGCACGACGGTGCGTATGTCGTAGGTGCGAGCCGCGGTCCTGAGCTGTTCTGCCTGCGGTGGTTCGCCGTAGCGGCCGGTGCCGCCGATACGGACGTCATCCGTGGTGGCGCCGGAGCAGGCCAGGTTCACCGCGACGCCCAGTCCCGCCGGCCTGGCCTGCGGCACCTGGGCGTTGGGTGACCGATGGCAGTAACTGCCGAACGGCGGCAGGCCCGGCTCGTAGGCTCCGCCTCCCTCACCGGCGGTCAGGCTGTCGCCCATGGCGACGATGGCGGCCGGACGTTCCGATGGGCCGTCGGCCGCGGCGGGTGCGGGCGCGCACAGCGCGGCGGCGGCGAGAGCTCCCGCGGTGAGCACGGCGAACAGGCGCCGAGGACGACCAGCGTGATCGCGTGAAGTGGTGGGCACTTGGGCTCATTCCTCTTCCGGTGGTCGGTGAAGTGAGCGACGGTAACTCCCAGCGTGGGAGTCCGGGACGCTACCTGCCCGTGTTCGGGGGCCGACAGGGCGGAATGCGGACACACCGATGAGTCTCGGAAGTGCGTCCGTCGCAGTGGCTGGAAACCGGTCCGTCCCGGCTGGCTGGGCGATGGCTCTCAGCAACTGCGAGCCAGCCGGCAGCCGTCAGGGCTCCGACACCGGCCGCGGCCGACCGCGGGCCGGGGTGGAACCATCAGCTACCCCTGCCCGTGCCACCGGACCGCAGCGGCTCCGGCGAAGTCCCCGGCGTGGGCGAACCCGCCCAGCACCACGAGACTGCCGTCCTTGACGTGCCCGGAGCGGATGGCGTGGTCCAGGGTGACCGGGATGGCGGCTCCGAACAGGTTGCCGCATCGGTCGAAGGTGTCCGGGTGCCGGTCGGGGGCCAGTTCCAGCGCGTCCCGCCAGTTCCGCAGAAAGGTCCGGTTGGGTTGATTGGTCACCAGCACGTCGATCTCGGTCGTGGCTTTCCCGAGCCGTCCGCACAGGGTGGTGACGACCTGTGGAACGAGCCGGTTGCCGCGGGCCAGCACCTGCGAGAGGCCGGCCTCGGTGAACCCGATCCGCAACGCCGACGGCCCGGGTTCCCAGTACCTGCGGCCGTCGTCACGCACCATTGTCATGTCTCCCGCGTACTCGCCGGCGTGCAGGGTTTCCACGCCGAGTAGCGGGGCAGCGTGTGATGTTGTCAGATATCCCACGCCGCACCCGTCGCCGGGGACCGCTGCCTGGGCGAGCCCGCGCACCTCGGACCGGGTGAAGAGCCGGCCGGCAGCGCTCTGCGCGTTGCAGACCAGAGCGGACCTGGCATCCGTGGTGGCGAGGATCTGCCGGGCCAGTCCGAGCATGAAGACGAAGGACGCGCAGCCGGCGTTGGCCACGTCGATCAGCCACTCGGGATGCAGACCCAACCTGCGTGCCACCTCCGTGCCGGCCCCCACGAACGGCATGTCCGGCAGTTGACTGTGCACCAGGAGGACGTCCACGGACCGGATCTCGTCCCGGCCGTGCCGCTCGATCAGCGGAAGTACCGCACGCTCGACCATGTCGACGTTGGTCTCGTCGGCGGCCACGTGGTGGCGCAGTGGCGGGATCCGGAACATCGGGTTGTCGCGGAGGGTGTCCTGCGCGCCCTGGTAGCCGGTGTAGAACTCGGCGGGAACCGGCTCACCGGGCAGGTAGCCGGCGACGTCGATGAGGCTCACCGTCGTCACCGGGTCACCGTCCTGCCCGGCGGCACACTGACCCGCAGGCCGCCTCGGTGCCGGTGCTCCAGGATCGCTGTGAGGTTCGCCATCTCCACGGTGTGGCCGGCGTAGAACAGGTCCCAGTAGTCGCCCACCCATGGCCGGTCCGCGCTGGGCGCGAGGTCGGGGCGCGGGTTGTCGTCGTAGGACGGGTGCCGGCAGTTGGTCCAGGTGATCACCGAACCCGGCTTGTCGAGCACCAACTGTGCGGGCAGGACACGCATCAGGTAGATCATCCAGAGCTTGTCGCCCTGGTCCCAGGCACAGTGGTAGTCGACGGTCATGGCCTCGGGGTTGGCCACCACCGTGCAGTAGATTCGGGTGTCCTGCGCCAGCAGGTCCCAGCCGGCCCACAGCCCCGGGGTCTCGGTCGGCGCGAAGCCGCGCAGGCTGAAGGTCCACTCCTCCAGGTGGTGTCCCTGGCTCAGGTACTCGTAGGTCTGCTCCGGCGGGCAGTCGGCGTAAGCCTGGATGGTGCAGTACTGCCCGTAGACCTGTTGGTGCTGGTGGACCGCAGGGGTCATCTCCAGGCATCGGGCGGCCATCTGCTCGGTGCTGGTGTTCTCCACCCGTATCAGTCCGGGGACATCAGCCAACATGGACCGGTCCGCGTTCATCTGCAGTCTCCTCAGTGTCGTTCGGCTTGCCACCAGGGGCGGTCAGGAAGGGAAGGAACGGTGGGATTTCGCGGCGGTCGACATCGACGGCGACGAATGCCGGACCGTCGCCGGTGTTGCTCCGCAGCAGCTCCTGGCGCAGCTGCGCCGCGTTGCGGGCCCGGGTCACGTCGAGAGTCGGGAACATCGCGCCGACGCCGGCGGCGATGTCGGACGAGAGGAACACGTTGTCCTCGCGGGCGCCGCCTTGGAACAGGTGCTCGCGCGTGACGCACATTCCGTGCGCGTTGTTGTTGAGGATCACGAAGGTGACGGGCACGGCGTATTCCACCGCGGTGTGCACTTCCATCCCATGCATGAAGAACGCCCCGTCCCCGGCGAGCACGTAGGTGCGCCGCCCGGTGGCCAGCGCGGCGCCGATGCCGGCGCCGAAGGTGTAGCCCATACCGCCCATGCCGACCGCGACCACGAAGCGGCCATGCCGTGGGGCGGGCAGAAGGTGGATCGCGCCGGCTCCCGTGTTGCCGGCATCCACGAAGACATGCGCGTCCTGCGGCAACGCCGCAGCTATTGCGGCGAACGCATCGGCGTGGGACGTGCTGCCACTGTTGGCCGGCGGCAGTGGCAGCGGCAGTGGCAGCCGGGTGGGGCCCATGTGCGCGGGGCAGGCGCGCGCAGCCGGTTCCAGCCGCCGGGTCAGTGCGCGCAGTGTGTCGCGCACACTGCCGTGCAGCGCGATGCCCGGCACGAACGGCGATTCTGGGTCGACGCAGATCAGTGGGGTGTCTGCCAGCGCCCGGTCCAATCCGCCACGCGCCATTGCCGGCAGCCGGGTACCCACCAGGACACACGCCTCGGCCCGCCGCAGACAGTCCTCGACGCTCGGATGTCCCATCACCCCGGCCACTCCGACGAACCGGGGATCGTGGTTGTCGTACACGTCCTTGGCGTCCGGGGTGACCGCTACCCAGGCGCCGAGCCGCCTCGCCACCTCGCAAAGCTCGGCCCGCGCGCCGGCCGCGGCCACCCCTTCACCCGCGATCAGCAACACGCGGTCCGCGCCCCGCAGCACGGCCGCCGCACGGTCCAGGGCCGCGGCCTCCGGCAGCGCCGCCGGCGGGGTGTGCGCCGCCACGCGCGGCCCGGGAACCGTGACAAACGCCTGCTGTACGTCCTTGGGCAGAAGCAACACCGCCGGCCCCTTGGGATCCGTCCGCGCCACCGCGACCGCCCGCGCCAACAATGAGATGATGGAGTCCGGTTCGACGACCCGGGCGCAGAAGCGAGTGACGGACCCGAACAGCTCGAGCGCATCGAGGGAGCCCGCCTGACCGCTGGAGTCCTGGAACGCTCCCCGACCGGCGAGAACGGTCGGCGGTTCCCCCACCAACGCCAGCACCGGAACCCGAGAGGCGTACGCCTCCGCCAGCCCGGGCACCAGGTTCATCGCACCGCCGCCCGAGGTGGCCGCGACGACGCCCAGACGTGTTGTGGCACGGGCGTACCCGTCGGCCATGGTGGCAGCGGAGAACTCGTGCTTCGCCACGATGCCGCGGACGGATTCCGTCGCGCCATGGACGGCCTCGTACAGGTCCTCGATGTTCGCACCACCTACGCCGAACATGTACGTGACACCCATCCGGCCCAACTCCGCGGCAAGGTAGTCGACGAGGCGCACTCGGGCTGTCATACCGCGCTCCTCTCGGCCCGGTCCGGCTCGACCATGAGACCTGACGGCGAAATGGCCTGGAATCGCTGTCGGTACTCGCCCGGGGTGGGCCCCACCGCACGGCCGAACGAGCGGCAGAAGGTCTCGGCGTTCGGGAAGCCGCAGCGGCGGGCGACGTGGCCTACCGGCAGATCGGTGGTCTCGAGCAGTTCGCGGGCCCGCGCGATACGCATCCGCGTCACGTACTGGCCAGGCGTCGTGCCCACCTCACGCAGGAAGACGCGGGCGAAGTTCCGGGGACTCATGTTGGCCCGCTGCGCGAGCTCGGAGACCGGCAGCCGACGTTCGAGGCCGGACAGAACCCACTCCTGCGCGGCCCGCACCGGCGCCCGGTCGGCCAGCTGAGCGTCCAGAATCGCGCTGAACTGCGGCTGCCCGCCGTGCCGTTTGAAGAACAGGACCAGGTACCGGGCTATCTCCAGTGCGATCACCGCCCCGTGATCGGCCTCCACCAGTGCCAGGGCCATGTCGATACCGGTGGACACCCCGGCGGAGGTCACGTACCGGCCGTCCCAGACGAATATCGGTCCCGGATCCACCGTCACCTGCGGATATCGACGGGCCATCTCCTCGCAGTACGCCCAGTGGGTGGTGGCGCGCCGCCCGTCCAACAGCCCCGCCTCGGCCAGCAGGAATGCTCCTCCGCACACCGACGCGACCCGCCGGGACCGGGCGGCGGCCTGCCCGATCCATGAGATCAGCGCCCGGTCCGCCAACGCCTCCTTCAACCCCGAGCCACCGGGGACCAGAAGGGTGTCGATCGGGCCTTCGCCAGCGTCCAGTGGCTCGGCCTGGATCACCATTCCCGAGGAGGTGCACACCATAGGAGCGTGGGCGGAGACGCACTCGATCCGGTAGCCCGTCCCCGGCTCGGCCAACAGCCGGTTGAGGGTGTCGAACACCTCGATCGGACCGGCGATGTCCAGCGCTTGGACCCCGGAATAGACAACCACCACAACACGTCGCATCAGCACGGTCACAGCCTGTATCCGCCGCGGGGACGGCCGCAATGACAGTCTGTTGACGGATCCTGCCAGGCTCACCGAGATAACCCGGCGCGACGCCGCTGAACAGGAAACTGACGAAGCTTCAGTCGGCAACGGGTGAGACAGGTCACGCCCGTGGAGGACTCTGCCGCGGAGTCCCCAAGGACTTGCGAGGAATCAAACACGCAGCTTCCGGCCGCGGTGGCTCATTGCAGTGCATCGCGGGAAGCCGAGCGAGCCGTCCGTAGCGGCTGCGCCACGCGCTCGACCGCGAACGCCGGCAGGGCGTGCGGGAGATGTCCGCCGGGGGGAGCCGAGACCCACCCGCGCCGTAGCGACGACCGCCACAACCCGCTGGGACGGTGACGCGTTCATCCGCGGCCTGCCGTACGCGCTGCCGGGCGCCACCGTCGCACTGCACGAATCCGCAGCAGGACCGGCCCCGCCGTCGGTGCGTATCCTCCGGGCTCCGTCGCTGGGCCCGCCACTGCCCCGGGCCCGTGCCGCGTCCGCCCGCTCCCATCACCCGCGTGTGGGAAGACGCTCTGCCCGCCAGCCTCAACCCACGACCCCGGCCACCGGTCCTTCATGCTCGCGAGCCGTCCCGGCTCGGGCCGGCGCCAGCGGCACCCGGTCCAGCTCCAGCCAGGACTCGAACCCGGACAATATCCGCCAGGTTTGATGCACATCCGCCAGCCCCCGCGCGTCGAGCGGGGTGAGGCGCTGAAGTACTTCGAGGAGGTCAACAACGCGGCGCGCGCCGCGGGTGTCACCACCGCCCTGTGGGACCCCTTCTCCTACCTGAACCGTGCCACCATGCAGTGGCGCGACCCGGCCCTGTTCGCCTGGATCAAGTCGAGCTGGACCACCCGTTCGGGAACCGCATCCTTCGACAAGGTCTACGTACCGAAGTCGAGCCCCATCGCGGCCCAGACGCTTACGCTGAACCTGAACGGCACCGCCTTCCGGGGCCTGTGGCAAGGCAGCACCCAGCTCCTGGCGGGACGTGACTACACGGTCTCCGGCAGCCGCCTCACCCCCACGACCACGGCACTGACGCGGCTGACCGGCAACCGGGCCTACGGGGTCAACTCGACGCTCCAGGCGCGGTTCTCCCGCGGTCTGCCCTGGAGCATCGACATCGTCACCAACGACGCTCCGGTGCTCTCCAACTCCACTGGTACGGCCGACGTTTTCACCATTCCCACGCAGTACCGCGGTGACGCGCTGGCGGGTATGGAAGCCACGTACGCCGACGGCAGCAACGCCGGCCCGATCTCCCGGAACCCGTACCAGGAGTTCAACCAGGCGTTCTCGCCCGACTATCCGGGCGGCACCACCATCCTCACCCCCGCCTTCCTGGCCGCGCTGCACGACAACGCACCAGTGAAGCTGACCTTCCATTACTACAGCGGCGCCACCGTCACGTACCACGTGACCAAGTCCGGTGGTTCGGTCACCGGCACGACATCCTGACCGAACGGCCCCTCGCCCTGGTTGCCCGGCTCCGCCGGGCAACCAGCCCTTTCCGCGCCCGAAACGTTTTAGCGAAACGGAAAACTGGATGGTGAAACACAGCAACCTCCCGTTGGTCGGCGGCAACTTCACAGGGAGACACCGCCCGATCTTCCAGAACGGATGAGCAATGAAGAACAAGCAGGCCCCACAGCACCGCCGCCGCAGACTGCGGCTGACCGTGGGGGTGCCGCTGGCGGCGGTCGTCGCGAGCGCGCTCACGTACGGCACGGTCTTCGGAACGTTCGGAGACGACGCCACGCCCAAGGCGTCCGCGGCGGCAGCGCCGGTTCCCGCCAACGCGATGGCGGCCGTAGCCGCGATGCAGCCGGGCTGGAACCTGGGCAACAGTCTCGACGCCGTCCCCAATGAGACGGCGTGGGGCCAGCCCCGTACCTCAAAGTCCCTGGTGGACAAGGTCCGCGCCCAGGGCTTCAACAGCATTCGCGTCCCCGTGACGTGGAGCGACCACCAGGGAGCGGCACCGAACTACACCATCGACCCGGCGTACATCAGCAGGGTCAAGGAGGTGATCGACTGGTCGATCGACGACGGCCTCTATGTGGTCCTCGACGTCCATCATGACTCATGGCAATGGACGAAGGCCATGTCCACCGATCACGACAAGGTGTTGTCCCGCTTCAACTCCACCTGGACCCAGATCTCCGCCGCCTTCAAGAACGAGCCCGCGAAGCTCGTCTTCGAGAGCATCAACGAGCCCCAATTCGACAACGCCGACGCCACCCGGAAGGCTGGTCTGCTCAACGAGTTGAACACCTCCTTCGACCAGATCGTGCGCGCATCGGGTGGGAACAACAAGAGCCGTCTGCTCATGCTGCCCACCGAAGGCTGCACGCCCGACCAGGCGCTGATGAACAACCTGGCCACCGAGATCAAGTCTCTGCACGACGCGAGACTGATCGCCACCGTGCACTATTACGGCTACTGGCCGTTCAGTGTGAACCTCGCAGGCTCCACCCGCTTCGATGCCATGGCCCAAGGCGACCTGGACAAGGCGTTCCAGCGGATGCATAACACCTTCGTCGCCCAAGGCATCCCCGTCATCCTCGGCGAGTACGGTCTGCTCGGCGACGACCACGGCCCCGGCGGTGTGGAACGCGGCGAGATGCTGAAGTACTTCGAGGCGCTCGGCCACGCGTCCCGCACCAGCAAGGTCACCACCGTCCTGTGGGACAACGGGTCGCTCTTCGACCGCAGCCGTCTCCAGTGGAAGGATGCCGGGCTGTTCCGTCAGATCAAGTCGAGTTGGGCGACGCGCTCGGCAACGGCAGCTTCGGACAACGTCTTTGTGCCGAAGTCCGGTCCGGTCAAGGCCCACACGCTCACCCTGGACCTGAACGGCACCACCTTCAAGGCTCTCAAGCAGGGCACCACCAAGCTGGTCAACGGCAAGGATTACACCCTCTCCGGTAGCCGGCTCACCCTGAAGGCGGCCACACTCACCCGGCTGGTCGGCCAGCGCGCCGATGGCGTCAATGCGACGCTCCAGGCCGAGTTCTCCCAAGGCGTGCCCTGGCGGATCCAGGTGATCACCTACGGCACCCCGGTGCAGTCGGCCACGACCGGAGCGGCCGATGCGTTCCGGATCCCCACCCAGTTCCGCGGGGACGTGCTGGCGACGATGAGCGCCACGTACGCCGACGGCAGAAACGCCGGCCCGACCGACTGGACGCCGTACCAGCAGTTCAACGCCGCTTTCGTGCCCGACTACGCGAAGCAGGTCATCCGTCTCACTCCTGCCTTCCTCGACGCGGTGAAGGCCGATGCGCGCGTGACGGTCACCTTCCACTTCTGGAGCGGCGCCAAGGTGACGTACTACGTGACGAAGTCGGGATCCACCGTGACCGGCAAGACCTCCTGAAGGCAGGCTGGGGCCGGCGCCTGCGCGTGGTTCACTCCGGCTTCGGCGGAGCCGTGGCCACGACCGTGCCCGGTGCCTCTTCGAAGGGAGAAGCCCTGGGGCGACAAGGACAGACGCCAGGAAGACATCCATACGGTGGCGGATCGCCGTCGCGTCGCTGGCTATCGGGTTGGTCATGTTCACGGCCGCCGCCTGCGGAGGGTCGTCCTCAGTAGGCTCGGACGACGCCTCCGCGGCTGCTGGTGTGTACACGGTCTGGGACCCGTACCGGCAGTTCGACGGCGCGTCGGACTGGGGGCAGGCTGCCATTCGGTGCGGCGCCAGGCTGGAGTGAAGATCAAGCGCACGGCCTACACCGTGGGCAAGCAGCTCATGGTCTACGGCAACACGTGCCTGGACGCCTCGGGCCAGGGAACCGGTAACGGTACCGCGGTGGTGATCTGGGACTGCAACGGACAGGCGAGCCAACAGTGGAACATCAAGTCCGATGGCACGATCACAGGGGTGCAGTCGGGACTGTGCCTTGACGCCAGTGGTGCAGGTGCCGCCAACGGAACCAAGATCCAGCTGTGGAACTCCTCCGGCGGAAAGCGAACCAGCGGTGGAGCGCGCAGAACTGACACGGAATTCGGGGCTGGGGCTGGGGCAGCGGCGGGGCCCCGGCCCCGAACCCTAATGTGCCGGGGCGAATCCTCCCCAGACCGCGGCGGAGCCGCCCGCGGTCCGCCCATCGACGCGGTAGCTGTCGTCCGTGGCGCTGCGCACGCCGGTGGTGTGGTTGTACTGGGCGGCGAACTCGTGCTGCCCGGCCGGCACGGTGCGGCCGGGCTTGAGAACCCAGCGGTAGACCAGCGCACCGCCGGCTTCCCGGACGGTGACGGTGAAGTCGTCGCTCGGCAGCGTGCGCCAATTGCCGGTGTTCCGCACGCCGCCGGTCTGCGCGATGCGCAGTTCCACCGTGAGTGAGGTGAGCGGCCGGGTGGTCTTGAGAGCGAGGTTGCTCTGGGTCCAGTACACGGTGCTGTGCGGGTCCACCGAGCCCTTCGACCACAGCGGGCCGTTCTGGATCCGGTTGCCGGTCGACGGAGTGGGGCGCGAGCTGCCGGGGGTGGCGGTCGGGCTCGGACCGGTGGTGGTGTGGGTCGACGGCGCCGGACGGGAAGTGCCGGCCGGGGTCGGGACGGCGGGAGCGGTGGCGGTCTGCGCCGGCGACGCTTTTCCGACGATGCCGGCGACGGCGAAACCACCCGACGCCAGGATGCCGACGGTAGCGAGGCCGGCGAGTGCCGCCTTGGGCCATGACCACGTGATCGACGGCGAGCGGTGCCGGACGGTGGCGCCGGCCGCGCCGCGCTCCGTGCGCGCCAGCATCCTCGCGCGGTCGGGCTGGTGGGCCTCGGCGGCCTCGCGCAGCCGTCGGCTGATCTCGTCGTTCACCGAGCCCTCCTTCCCGCCGCCAGTTCCCCGGCCGCTCGTGCGCCAAGGATCCGTTCCAGTTCGGCCATCCCCTTCGAGGTCTGGCTTTTCACCGTGCCGATCGATATGCCCAGTGCCATCGCGGTGTCCTTCTCCGACAGGTCGAAGGCGTGGCGCAGCACCACGCACGCTCGCTTGCGGAACGGCAGTCGGTCGAGTGCCGCACGGACGTCCAGCACGGCCGCCACGTCCTGCGGCTCCACCCCTTCGGGAGTGCGGGACCAGAACAGCACGATCCGGCGTCGCTCGCGGATTGCACTTCGGATCCGTTCCCGCGCCAGGTTGGCCACCACGCCGCGAGCGTAGGCGAGCGGGTGGCGTGCCGTACGGAACCGGTCCCAGTTTTGCCACAGGGCGACCAGGGCATCCGCGGCGAGGTCGTCGGCCGCGTCTGTCTGGCCGGTCAGGAGGTGGGCGAGACGGGCCAGTTCGGCGTAGTGGCGTTCGAAGAAGTCGTGGAACTCCGCGGACGCGTCATCGAGGAGCATCTCCCTCGGTCGCCCTCTCCCTGCTATGTGCGCGTTAACAACCGGCTGGAGCGTAACAGTGCCCGTCACCGCAGCCCGACGGTGGGTTGACATACGGTCAATGCCGGGCGAATTGAACGCGGGTCGCTTGCGCGACGTCCGGTTTCAAGGCGATCCCGTCAACGGTGAGTCGCTCTCCGTAGATGTCGGTGACCCTGATCGCCCCGCCGCATCCGCTGCCGTCGGTGGAGAGGAAGTAGTTGAAGTCGGCGCGAGGCAGCTGCCGCCAGCCGTTGGCGGTGCGGAGCTCAAGCACCGCCAACGGGTTCCGGTGGCCGATCACCTGGACGCCGCACCACCAGCGGCTGGACCCGGTCTTGTACCGGATGGAGATCGTGTTGGGCGCGGTGGGGCTCAGCAGCGTCCAGGTGATCGGGATCCGGCCGAGCGAGGGATTGGCGAGTTTGACGAAGGCCTGCTGGCTGAGGTCGAGCTGCCCGGGCGCGCAGGGCAGGGGGCACTCGTTGACGATACGCACCGTGATGGAGGCCCCGTTGGCGGCGCGGACCAGCACGTACGCCCCGCACGCCTTGGCCGACTCGTAGTCGGTGTGGTTCATCGCCGCGATCATGAGATCACTGGACGGGCCGTACAGGCAGGCACCATTGCCGTCACCTGCGGCATAGGAGGTCGCGACTCCCTTGTAGCTGACCGCGGGCTTGATCCGTCCCGCCAAGGATGTCGCTCGCGCGGTACTGGAGGCCGCGGGTGTCCGGGTACCGCCGGCTGACGGCGGCGAGCTTGTGACCGGCGGCCGCGCCGATGCGGTCGTGGCGCCGGCCGCCGCGGCCGAAGACCCGGAACCGGACGGGACGCTCGCTGGGGCAGCTGCAACGGAGGCGCCGGCGCGACGCCCGGCATCGGCCCTGCTCCCAGGGAGAAGCGCGATGGCCAGACAGGCCAGAACCCCGACGGCTATCAGCGCCGACGCAATGCTGATGGCCGGCCCGCGCCCGCGCCGCGGCTTCGGAGCGCGGTGGTTCGTTGTTCTCATGCCCATCCGTTCGGTTGATCGAGTCGACGATGTACCTCTCAGTGGCCGCCGGCGGCGAAAAGGTTGCCGATCCGATGCCGGCATCGCTGCGACCGGGGCGGGCGGCGACACCGGTGACTCCGAAACGGGGGGCCGCAACGCCCGGAAGGGTCACGCATAGCTCGTAGTTGCTGAAGCACGATATGCGTGTCGCGGACGCGGAGGCACTCCGCCCCGTTCGTACGATGTTCGAGCTGTAGCGGGGAGCTCGTCCTTGATCCCCGTGAGTGATCCTTCCCGGCAGAGGCCACGTCTCACGCCATCCAGGCCACACCGGGGCATACGCAATGTTGAGGACAGTCCCTGTCAGGGCGGTGCTGCGGCCGTTCGGTGCGCAACTGTCAGCGGCCGTGGCGCGCCGTGCGACGGGGACGCGTACGGCTGCGGGTGGCGGTGAACAACGTCGCCGCGACGGCGAAGGCAGCGGCCAGGCCCGCGGCCGTCCACACGGTCGCTGAGCCGCCGCTGCCGTTCCTGGCCATGTCGTCACCGGCCTTGGCGGCGGGAGCCGACGGGGCGGAGGTGGGTTTGCCGACCGCGGCCGGGGACGGGCCGGGCGAGAGGTGGTGGTGGCGGTCAGCACCGTACGGCCGCCTGCGGCGTGGCCGGCGGTGAAGGCGACTGCGCCGAAGGTGACACGGTTTCCCTTGATGGCTCCGAGAGGGGCGCCGTCAGCCGCGATGATCTTCGCTCCGGCAACTGTGTCGTGTGCTTCATCGGCTGGCCGGGATCCTCGTTACTTGACGGCGGACTGGGCCGAGCCGAGTGCGTCCGCGCGGTGACCGCACCCGGCAACAGCCACGACTTCCAACTGGTCGCCGGAAACAGCGGCAAGTGTGTCGACGTCAGCAATATCTCCACCGCACGCGGCGCAGGCGTCCACCAGTGGACGTGTGACACCGGCAGCACCCTGACCACCAAGAAGAACCAGATCCGGCGGCTCACCGGCGAGGACCGACCGGCCCCACCACCGGGAACGACACATGATCGGGCATCGGCCCGCCGGCTCAGCCCGGCGGGCCGATGCCTTTCACGTCGGCGCCGCGGTCGGTGGGCATCCTGCCATTGCAGGAGAATCTGCCGCCGTCGTGGACCGGGACAGCCCAGGGCACGGAACGGACGGACGCACCCAGGGCGTCTGAAGCCGCGCACGCCTCAGGCCCTCGCCGCAGTCGCCTGCCTACCCAAGCGGGGCAAGGAAGACATCTGCCGCGCCAGTCCGGAGTCAGCGGCGATTGAACAGCGTCTCATCCACGGTGACAGCGTTGGCGCCTTGGCTGGCTGGAGCATCGAGAGAACTGATGCTCCAGCGGCCCTCCCGTTTACCTGCCTTTGGCGCAGAGGATACCTTTGCCGACGCCAAGGTGTGGCGCCGTACGGAGCGGATCGCTCCCCAGAGGGAGTGGCAATGAAACTCACGGATGCGGACCACGCGGGGCTGGTTGTCGCGGCGCAAGCCGGTGACGACCGGGCGCGCGAGGAGCTGATCGCCACGTATCTGCCGTTGCTCTACAACATTGTCGGGCGAGCGCTGAGCGGACATGCCGACGTCGACGACGTCGTCCAGGAAACGCTGCTGCGCGTGGTGCGCGACCTGCCTGCCCTGCGTGCCCCGGAGAGCTTCCGGTCCTGGCTGGTGTCGATCACGCTCCGTCAGATCAGTACTCATCGGAACCGGCAACGGGCCTTCTTCCGCCGGACCGCGGTCATTGACGAGGCACGCCAGATACCGGATGCCGGCGCCGAACCGGGGGACGTGACGATCCTGCGTCTGCATGCGTCGGACGAGCGCCGTCAGGTTGTCCACGCCGGCCGGTGGCTCGACCCGGACCATCGGGTGCTGCTGTCGCTGTGGTGGCAGGAAGGCTCCGGCTCGCTGAGCCGTGACGACATCGCCGCCGCGACGGGGCTCACGGTCGCCCACGTCGGAGTGCGTCTGCAACGCATGCGCGAGCAGCTGGAACTGTGCCGGACGATCGTCGCCGCCCTGGAGGCAGACCCGCGCTGTCCGCAGTTGGACGAGACCGTCGTGGGCTGGGACGGTCTCCGTACTTCGGTGTGGCGCAAGCGGATCGCGCGGCACACCCGCGGATGCCTGGTCTGCGCGGCGTCGACGACAGATCGGGTTCCGGCCGAACTACTGCTCTTCAGTCTCGCGCAGCTGGCGGTCCCGGCCGGGCTCATCGCCGCGCTGGCCGCCAAGGGCCTGTTGTCGGGAACGGCCGTGAGCGCCGCCGGGCAGGTCACGGCACAGGTCGCCGTCGGCACGGCGACGGGGGGAGGCAGTCTGCACAGCTCGCTGATCGGCAAACTCCACGCGGTGACCGCTCATCAGCTGGTGGGCCTTGCCACCGGCGCGGTGCTCATCGCCGGGACCGCCACCTACGCGACCTGGCCCGAACCGGCGCATCGGGTGCCTGGCGTCAACGCCGCGCCCACGGTCGGCAATCCCACGCCGATCCCGTCGCGCACCACCGCGTCGGCCGGACCGTCCCCGGTGAGTCCGTCCGCCGTCGCGGGCACTGTCCCGCCGGGCGCACAGTCGCTGGAGTCCGTGGACGAGCCCGCCCTGTACCTCACGTATGCCGGAGACTTCGCGACGCTCGGCCGAGTCTCCGCGGCCAGCAGCGCGCAGACACGGCAGCGAGTCACCTTCTCAGTCATCCGGGGGCTGGCCGACACACGGTGCGTCACCTTCCGCGCCGCCGACGGCCGCTATCTGCGCCATCGTGACCTGCGGCTACGGCTGAGCACCAACGACGGCAGCGAACTGCTCCGTGAAGACGCCACCTTCTGTCCGCGCCCCGGAGCGGTCGCCGGGGCGGTAACCCTGCACGCGCACAACTATCCCGGATCGGTCCTCCGCCACCGCGACGGTGGCATCTGGCTCGATGGCTCCGACGGCACTCAGGCCTTCGCCGGCCAGGCTTCTTTCATCGTCCGCAGGGCCTGGGCTTGAGAGCCGCTCCCTGAGCATGTTGGACCGAGTAGTGCTGTGACGGCTGGTGATCCTGCACCACGCCGTTCTTACATCGGCGGTGAGCCGAGTGCTGCCCCGAACGCCAGCTTCGATCCGCATTCATCGACGGCTGCCTCGCCGTGACGGGTCTGAAGTCTGATCACCGCCACCGCCACCGTAACCACTCCAAAGACCTTCACTGATGATCAGGACGGCGCGCCCTTTCCACAGGGACGACCAGACCGTGGGGCTTGGCATAACGCTTTTTGTCTGCGAGATGCATCACTGAGCAATCGTTCGGACGGCGCGTCTTTTCTGTTACGAGACCGCGAGTTCGGAGGCCTCCACTTCGTGGGGTGTCTTTCCCGCCGCTCACCGCGACGTGCCGGCGTGGCAGGTTCCCCGACTTCCCCCGTTGACGTATCCCCTGAAGAAAGCCGCTCCAATGACGCGACACATCCATGAACCCCGGGCGACCGGTCCACAGGAACGACCTCACGTCCTGCACCGCACCCACCCCGCGGCGGATCAGGCCGTACCGGCCGATGCGCGCACGATCACGGCACCCAGAGTGACCCGCGACCCCCGAGGAGAATCATGAAGGGCCTGCACAGGCTCGGCAGGCGTCGCCGGACATGGACGATAGGACTGTCGGCCGCGGCGGTGGTGGCCGGTGTCGTGACGCTCCTCCCCTCCGCCGGAGCCGCAACCCTGGGTACGCAGGCGGCGCCCTCGGGCAGGTATTTCGGCACCGCTGTGGCCGCTGGCAGGCTCGGCGACTCGACGTACGCCGCGATCGCGGACCGGGAGTTCAACATGATCACCCCGGAGAACGAGATGAAGTGGGACGCCATCGAACCGTCCCGCGGCAATTTCACCTTCGGCCCCGCCGACCAGATCGTCAACCACGCCACGGCACACGGCCAGCGCATGCGCGGCCACACCACGGTCTGGCACTCACAGCTCCCGACCTGGGTCAGCTCCATCCGGGACGCGAACACGCTGCGCAGCGTGATGAACAACCACATCACCACCGAGATGACCCACTACAAGGGCAAGATCTACGCCTGGGACGTGGTCAACG
This sequence comes from Streptomyces fildesensis, assembly GCF_016107395.1. GTDB lineage: Bacteria > Actinomycetota > Actinomycetes > Streptomycetales > Streptomycetaceae > Actinacidiphila > Actinacidiphila fildesensis. Next base: position 13,743 of record NZ_JAAIKO010000064.1, on the reverse strand, counting down.
AGGCGTTCGCCGACGGCTCCACCCAGCACCGCAGCTCGGTGTTCCAGAACGTGCTGGGCAACGGCTTCATCGAGGAAGCGTTCCGCACCGCCCGGGCGGCCGACTCCTCGGCCAAGCTCTGCTACAACGACTACAACATCGAGAACTGGTCGGACGCCAAGACCCAAGGCGTCTACAGCATGGTCAAGGACTTCAAGTCCCGCGGCGTGCCGATCGACTGCGTCGGGTTCCAGAGCCACTTCGGGACCGGCGGCCCGCCGTCCAGCTTCCGGAGCACCTTGTCCAACTTCGCCGCCCTGGGCGTTGACGTCCAGATCACCGAGCTGGACATCGCCCAGGCATCGCCAGCCAACTACGCCAACACCGTCAACGCCTGCCTGTCCGTGGCCCGGTGCACCGGCATCACGGTATGGGGCATCCGTGACAGCGACTCCTGGCGCAGCGGCGACAGCCCCCTGCTGTTCGACAACAACGGCAACCCCAAGGCCGCGTACACCGCAGTCATGAACGCCCTCAAGGCCGCGCCCGGTCCCGCCACGGGCGGGACGACCGGCGGGACCGGTACCGGGGAGATCAAGGGCGTCGCCGCCGGTCGTTGTATCGACATCAACGGCTCCTCCACCGTCAACGGCACCCAGGCACAGCTGTGGGACTGCAATGGACAGACCAACCAGCGCTGGACCTACACCTCCGGCAAGCAGCTGATGATCTACGGCAACAAGTGCCTGGACGCCATGGCCAAGGGCACCAGCAACGGCACCGCGGTGGTCATCTGGGACTGCAACGGCGGCGCCAACCAGCAGTGGAACATCAACACCAACGGCACGATCGCCGGTGGCCAGTCCGGGCTGTGCCTCGACGCCGTCGGCGCGGCCACCGCCAACGGCACCAAGATCCAGCTGTACTCCTGCGGGTCCGGCAGCAACCAGAAGTGGACCGGCCCGTCCGGGACGTCGACCCCTCCGCCGACGGGCAGCCCGTGTTCTCTTCCGTCGACGTACTGCTGGTCGTCGACGGGTGCGTTGGCGCAGCCGGCGAACGGGTGGGCCGCGCTGAAGGACTTCACCAACGTGGTGTACAACGGCAAGCACCTGGTCTACGCGTCGAACGTGTCGGGTTCGTCGTACGGCTCGATGATGTTCAGTCCCTTCACGAACTGGTCGGACATGGCGTCGGCCGGCCAGAACGGGATGAGCCAGTCCACGGTGGCGCCCACGCTGTTCTACTTCGCGCCCAAGAACATCTGGGTGCTGGCGTACCAGTGGGGTGCGTGGCCCTTCATCTACCGCACGTCGAGCGATCCCACCAACCCCAATGGCTGGTCCGCGCCGCAGCCGCTGTTCACCGGCGGTATCCCGGGCGCCGCCCCGATCGATCAGACGCTGATCGCCGACGGCCAGAACATGTACCTGTTCTTCGCCGGTGACAACGGCAGCATCTACCGGGCGAGCATGCCGATCGGGAACTTCCCCGGCAACTTCGGCTCGTCGTACACGACGGTCATGAGCGACACGGTGAAGAACTTGTTCGAGGCGCCGCAGGTCTACAAGGTCCAGGGCCAGAACCAGTACCTCATGATCGTTGAGGCTCGGGGTGCCGGTGAGCAGCGCTACTTCCGCTCGTTCACGGCCTCCAGCCTGAGCGGTTCGTGGATCCCGCAGGCCACCAGCGAGAGCAACCCCTTCGCTGGCAAGGCCAACAGCGGTGCCACCTGGACCAACGACATCAGCCATGGTGACCTGGTCCGCAACAACCCCGACCAGACCATGACCATCGACCCCTGCAACCTGCAGTTCCTCTACCAGGGCAAGTCTCCCACCGCCGGCGGTCCCTACGACCAACTGCCGTACCGGCCGGGTGTCCTTACCCTGCAGCGCTAACCCGCCTGATCCACGGTGATCGCGATGTGATGCGCTCTACCGGTGCATCGGACAAGCGGCTTACGGCGTGGGCAACTCCACCTGCTGACACTCCGGATCGACTTCGCGATCTCGCGTCGGACCGGGCAGGAACGGAACGGCCACCGCGTGATCGACGGGGGTTGTGTGGACTCCCGAAGATTGTGCGGTGGCCGCTGGGCCGCAGCGCACCAGCCGCCTGGCGTCTCACAGCAGCAAGGGCTGACCCGCGGGCGCCGCAGGCCAGGGTTCCCCTCGGCGGGGACCGAGACCCTATAGCCCACCGCACTCGGGGCGATGGGTGAGAAGCGGCTGAGCCGGGGCGAGCTGGCGGAGGCCGCCGCAGTCAGATGACGAGCTCGTGCATAGTTGGGACTGGCGCGTCGGGATCTTGATCGTTGATCATGTTTCGTGTGGTGGGCAACCGAGCGCGTGCAGCGATCCTCCGGAGTCATCGGGTCACAGGGCTGTCGCCTGACGTGATTGCTGAACTCGTTGCTGAGATCGGCCCGGTGTGGCACGAGCGGCACCAGTTGGCGTTGGTGTCGCGCCTTCGTCGCAAGGCTGGGCTGTAGGCGCTGGGGCGAAGTACAGGCTGGTCTTCATCGACCACTGCTGGTCACCCTCCATCACCTTCGCCACGGTGCTACTCACAATGTTCTGGCCTGCTGGTTCGGTGTCGACGGCTCTACGATCACCCGCGCCATCGGCGAGGTGCGGCCCCTGCTCGCGACGCGCGGCTGCGCCATCTCAATGGTGTGCCGTCGGCGTCGGTGAGGACCATGGACTTGACGGCGTTCTGCTTGTTCTTGCCGGAGATGAACTTCTCCCGGTCCTTGCGTCCCGCGGCAGGCGGACGCGTCGTGACACCGCCACACCGCAAGTTCAAGAAGAACGCACCGCACTGGTACGAAGAGATCCACGAATGCCAGCGCAAGGCCCACTCCTCACGCCGCATCCGCGTCGAGCACGGCACGGGACTGATCAACCCGGCGTTGGTCCTCACCACCGCCATGGAGGGGCCCCTGATCTGCGGAACCGCATCGATCCTTTCACCGCCGTCATGAGCCGTCAGCTCGACCAGCGACGTGAGCCCACCACAACGCCGGCAAGGCACGTCGAATCTCCTCCTTCGAAGCCCTGCTCCGATCAGGCCATCTCCGCTGTGATGGCCCAACGTTCATGGTCTCTCCACGCCCCGTTGATGAATTGAAAGTCGGCCGAGTAACCCTCCCGCACGAAGCGAAGGCGCTTGACCAGGTTCAACGACGGCGTGTTCTCAGGTTGGATGTTCGCTTCGAGCCGATGCAACTCCAACGTGCCGAAGGCGAACTGCATGACGAGTCCGAGCCCTTCGGTCATATAACCGTGGCCGGTCGTGGATGCGTAGGCGGTATACCCCAGAGTCCCGCTCTGGATCGTGCCCCGGACGATGTTGTTGATGTTGACACCGCCAACGATCGCGCCAGTGCCTTGCAAGCAAATTACGAAGCCTTCGTGAGTGGATTGCTCGAACCGACCGAGGTAAGTCTCGAAGGCTTCGAAGGACGAGTCTCGAGCCGACAGCCAGCGCCGCAGCATCTCAGAGCTCTCGCGGGCCAGCCCTTCGAGCTCCTCGTAGTCTTGGCGACAGACGTGGCGGATAGCTACCCGTGGCCCTTGCGCAAGATAGGTCGTGGAAGACATGGTGGAAGACATCGAGGAACCCTACGCAGCCCGCCCAGCAGCACAACCGCCAGGTTGCCGGCTGGCAGCTCTCCCCCCCCCGTGGCCTCGGCTGCAGTGCCCGAGCTCACCACCTGCTCGGATCCTGAGGCGGGCGATACGCACGGCAGCTGTGAAAATAGGCGCCAAACGACAAGCCCTTGACCTGCACAGCTCGCCAGTCACGCCAGGCCGTAGGGTTCGGGGCATGTATGCCGACAGTCCTCTGCAACCCCGTGCCCTCCTGATCAACGGCACCGTCGGCGTCGGCAAGACGTCGGTGGCGGAGGCAGTGGGCGGTCTTCTCACCGAGTCCGGGGTGCCGAATGCCGTTATCGACCTCGACTGGCTGAGGCGGTCTTGGCCGGCGGCACCGGGAGACCGCTTCAACTTCGGCATGATGCTGCAGAACCTGCACAGTATCGCCAGCAACTACCTCGTCGCTGGTGCGGTCCGGATGGTCCTGGCCGGTGTGGTCGAGGACTTGGACGACCGGAAGCAGTGCGGCGACGCGGTCGGTATCGGTCTTTCGGTGTGTCGGCTCCAGGTCGAACTGCCGGTGGTCCACCAGCGTCTCTCCCGCCGCCACGAGAACGAGCCTGAAGCGCTGCATTGGCACCTGAAGAGATCCAGTGAACTGGCCGGGATCCTCGACGGGGCAGGAGTCGATGACTTCACCGTCGATGCCACCACACTCCCCATTTCCGAGGTCGCTGCCGCCGTTATCGCAACAGTTGGCTGGCCGTGAGGCCGCGGGCCCCGATCGTTCGAGTGACAGTCTTGAGATCACGGGGGAGGAGCCTTGCGAGCTGGCACATTCACCATCAGCGGCTCTCAAAATGAGCCGCCGGGCCACTACCCAACTCTCTCCCCGCCCTCGCTACTGGCGCCACAACGTGCTCAACGTCCGTCTCGCCGAAAACCCTCCTCTTGGCATGTCAGCATCAGACACAGGCACCGGCCGCGGTGTACGCGGTGCTGCCCGCCACGGTGGAGCGGATCTACATCACCGCCGGTGACCCGTGGCGCGCCGACGCCGCCCGCTACCCGTTCCTGCGCGACGCGGTCGCTGCGTGGCTGAACGCGCCACCCGGGGAGGGCTGGAGGGTGGAGGCGTCGCGGGGCAGGGACCGGATGGCCGGGCACCTGGTCCGCCCGCGCAACCCCGTCGGCCGGTGGCAGCGCGGCGAGCAGTACACCGAGATCCGCTCGGTGGGGGAGTGGTTCGAGGTCGGCGACGCTGACCCGGCCACCGTGCGGGACGCGTTCGTGGAGCTGTGGAAGGCCCTGAAAATCCTCTGGTCGGACGTGACGGTGATGGGCTCCCCGTCCCAGACGGGCCGTGACCTGTGGACCCGCACCATCCCGGCGAAGACGGGTGCGAAGTGGGCCGACGGTTACCCGGTGATGTCCGAGGAGATCCGCAGCCTCATGCATGTCACGGCCGGGCAGGGCCGCACGGAGCTGATCCTGCCGCCGTACGTGCCCGAGCAGCTGCCGCGCCTGATCGAGCTGGACCGGACCTTCGCCTACGCCAAGCACGCCTGGGCCTCCGGCGTCGGCACCCCTCGTCGGGTCACCGCCGCTACGTTCGCGGCGATGTCGGACAAGGAGAAGGTCAACGCGTTGTTCGCGCCGTCGCACTGGCAGGTGCGGGTGACGGTCCCCGACAGGTGGGAGCACGTCGGGATTCTGCCGGCACCGTCGGCCGGGGACCGGGCGTGGGAGTACCCGTCGCAGGGCGGCGGCTCGTGCGTGACGTGGGCCGGGGGAGCGGAGGTCAACCTGGCGCTGCGCAACCCGATCGCCCCGTGGCGGATCGAGATCCTCGACGGCCTGGTGTGGCAATCCGGCGACCCGCTCAAGGCGTGGTCGAAGAAGCTGAAGGACGCCTGGTCGCTGCTGCGGGGCAAAGCAGAACTGCACGGCGATGAGCGCGGCCGCGAAGCCGCCCGCCTCGCCTCCCGCGGGGTCCGCTCGATCCTGCTCTATGGGATCGGCGGGTTCGCACAGCGCCCGCGGATCGTGACCGGCACGGTGCCGGTCGGCCAGGACGCCCCGGACGGCGCGCGGATCATCGCCGCCGGCCGCCGCCGTCGCGGCCTGCCCCGAAATCTGGCGCAATCCCTACCCGTGCCTCGTGTCCGGCGCCCTATGCCCGCAGGTCGATGGCCCGGAACGGTTTGCACGCTCTGGCTCGAATGCGGCCTTTTGAGTAATGATCCACCGGTTGTTGTCGGTTGCCGCTGCTACATCTGAAAGGGAGACGGGCCGCACCGGGCGGCCCGCTCGTGGAGGGGGACTCCTCATGCCCGAAGGCAAGCACTACCGGCGCGGCCACTGGGTCAACAACTCGACCCGTGGGGCGAAGAGCAGCAGCAAGTGGATCGGCTTCGCGGTCGCAGCCGTCCTGGGATGGGGGGCGCTGCACGGCGGCTTCAGCACCAGCACAGACACCAACAGCACCCCGACACCGACGCCGACCGTCGCCCAGCCGGCCGCCGCCCGGTGAACCGCCGCTGGACACGCTGGCGGGCGCTGCTGCCGCCGCCGCCACGCCACCGCAACGAGCGCATCGCCGCCGTCATCGCCGGCTTCTTCGGCTTCCTGATCGTGCTGCAGCTGGTCCGCGCCGCGCTCGGGGCGCTGGTGCGGGCCTGGTACTTGCTGCCGGCCCTGGCCGCCGCAGCCGCCGCGGTGGCTCTGGTGCTGTGGGCCCGGCGACAAGCTGCCCACCGCGCCCGGGCGCTGCGCCTGAAGGACCTGTGCCTGACGCTGGCCGAGCTGGACGCCTTGGACCCGACGGGGTTCGAGTTGGCGGTGCGGGACCTGATGATCCGTGACGGGATCGCTGCTCGGCATGTCGGGCAGCGCGGCGACCAAGCCGCCGACGCGGTCGGCACGGACCCGGTAGGGCGGGTGTTCGTCGCGCAGTGCAAGCACACCACCGTCGCCGGCCGGGTCGTCTCGCGCACCATGTACGAGGTCAAGGGCACCGCCGGACCCGTGCACGGCGCCGACATCGCGTTCGTCGTCACCAACGGCGGCTTCACCCGCGACGCCAAGACCTGGGGCGAGATCAACCACGTCCACTGGCTCGACCGCGACAAACTCCGCCAGTGGGCCGAGCACGGCACCTCCCTGCACAAGGTGCTCCGCATCCCCGCCCGCACCCGCACACGGATGCGCCGTCAACCGCAGGTCACCGGGTAGGCAGACGCGTCTGCCCGCCTGGACACTGCCTCGCCCGGTACCGGCGTTGAGAGGGCGCCGACGGGTAGCGGGCTGGGAGGGGGCGAGGATTGCGCAGGGTCGTGCTGATCGGGTTGCTGATGGTCGGAACAGCATCGGTCGGCATGGCGGCAATGCACCTGTTGCTCGGACGCTGGTGGCGGGACGCGGCGGAACTGGCTGCCACGGTGACCGCCGGTATGGCAGGCGGTGCACTGATGCTCCCCTGGGCGGGCTGGAGCGGAAGGCGCCGGTAGGTAGGCGGCCCGTCCGGACCCCGGGGAACAAGAGTTGGTCGGCAAGGTCACACCGGTCCGCAGCTTGCTCCGGGAAAGGAACGTTTCTGAGAAAAGGATATCGCGGTACGGGTGTGCGGGGCGTACTCGATCGGGCGAACGAACCCCGTTTTGGTTATGCCTCACACGGCGCGGGGCGCTGGCGGGGAATCACCGCATTCGGCGGCCAGTGCCTCGGCTGCTGCGCGGGCGTCGCGGGCCCGGCCCTCGGCGTCCTGGGCGAGGCAGCGCCTCAACGGCCTATCGGCCGTCGGGATCCTGGCGCACCATGGCACCTGGCAACGGGTGCTCCTGCGCTGCAAGGGTGGTGAGTGCGTCGCGCAAGCCGGCGCGGGCGGTGACGCCGAGTTTCGGAAAGACGTTGTAGAGGTGTCCGCTGACCGTTCGGGCGGAGAGGTGCAGCCGTTCGCCGATCGCTTTGTTGGTCAGCCCCGAGGCCGCGAGTGTGGCGATCTGCAACTCCTGCGGAGTGAGCAGTATGTCCGTCGTGTCGGCCTGCCTGCGGGACATGCCGGTTGCCCCGAGTTCGTTTCGCGTACGGCGGCTTCGACGAGGTCGTAGGCGACGAAGAGTTGTAGTTGCCGGGCGGTTCCGGGTTCCAGTCCGTGGGGGCTGATCTTGGTCGCCTGGGTGTACGCGGTCTCGTAGTCGCCGCGTCCGATCGCTGCGAGGGTTCGGACGCGGTAGACGTGCTGCGGCACGATGAAGGCCTGGCGGGGGATCGACCAGGCGAGCATTTCCTCCAGGGGCTCCTCGGCCTCCTCCTGTTGTCCGAGGGCGGCTGCGGCCAGGGCTTTGCTGTAGTGCAGGAACCAGACGAAGTTGACGTACCCGTAGGATTCGGCGCGCTCCAGTCCCTCTTCGGCGAAGCGTTGGGTGTCGTCCCACCGTCCGGCGAGGTAGCTTTCCGCGCACAGCAGCATGAGCGCGTTGGTGACGGCGGCGACGGCTCCGGTACGGGCGGCGTCCTGCCACACGCGCAGCAGTGGTTCGCGCAGGTCGGCAAGGCGGTCGACATCATTGGCCACATACCCCACGCGGATGATCTGCCCGGGGTCGAGCTCGGTGGTCAGGGCTGCGATCTCCTGGTCCAAGGTGTGCAGCGCCTGGGGGGAGACCAGGGCGGGATTGGATACGACCTCGGAGCGGATGAGCACGCCTTCCGGCAGTTTGCCGCGGTACTTCTCCACCAGCTCGAGGTAGGGGTCCCACATCTCCTTGCGGCCGTTGAGGGAGGCGATCACCGACAGGACCCAGATCGCGGCGTTGATCTCCTCCGCGGTCGGCTCCAGGCCAGGGGCTTGCAGGGCGGTGGTCAGGACCCGGAAGGCGGAGATGACGTCCGCGTCGGAGTACAGCATGAGGGAGGCCGCGGCTGACGCGGTCGCCAGCGAGCTGACCCCTGCGTCCAGCTGCCGGGCGTCGCTGAGCAGTTGCGAGACCGATTGCAGGTCTCCCATCACCTCGGCGGCGAAGTAGGCGGCGCCGGACAGGCGCTGGGATCGGTGCTCGGGATCCGGGCTCAGATCGGCCGACCGGGTCATCGCCGCCACGGCCGCAGAGGGGTCGCCGCGTTTAGGGGCCTGGATCGACTCGTGCTGCAGGAGAGTGGCCACCTCCTCGTCGGGGCCGAAGGACGCTTCGGCGAGGTGCCAGGCGCGGTGCCCCGGATCGGAGTGCCGGCAGTTGGCAAGGGCCCGGTGGGCTTGGCGTCGTTGCTCCGGTCGGGCCAGTTCGACGACAGCGGAACGCACCAGCGGGTGACGGAAGACAACCGAGTGTCGGCTGTCGACGGTGATGACGCGCTCACGTTCGGCGAGGTCGAGCTGGGTGGCGGCATCGGGTCCCACTACGCGCTCGTCGGACAGGACCTGGCCCGAGCCGTCCAGGGCGAGCAGCAGGAGCAGGTCCCGGGTCTGCGGCGTCAGCGCGGCGATGCGGGCAGTGAAGATGCGGGTGAGTCGCTCGGTGAGTGGCAGCACGGTGGGAAGGGTGTCCGCCGTGGGGTACCGGTCCGGCGTCAGCGTTGTTGGGAGCTCGACGAGGGCGAGCGGGTTGCCCTGGGCTTCGGAGACGATGCGCCGGCGCATGTGCTCGGCCAGGTCCGGGTGGCGGGCGAACAGCAGGGCTTCGGACTGCGCGTCGTCCAGAGGATGGATGGTGAGGCTGTTGACGTCCCCGCGCGTGTGCAGGGGCTGCCCGGTGGTGCGGACTGCCGAAAGCATGCGCACAGGGGTTCCGGCGACCCGCCGCGCGACGAAGGAAAGGACGTCGGCGCTGGCGTCATCGAGCCACTGGGCGTCGTCGATGATGGCGACCAGCGGTTGTTCGCGTGCGGCGAGCAGCAGGACGGACAGGGCCGCGGTCGAGATGAGGATGCGCGAGGGCGTCGCGCCTTCGCCGAAGCCCAGAGCCACGCGGAGGGCGCTGTCGTGGTCCGGGTCGAGGTCGGAGAACAGGGGGAAAAGCGGCACGAGGAGCTGGTTGAGGCCGGCGAACGCGATATTGGCCTCAAACTGGGCGCCGGCGGCCCGCAACGTCCTCATGCCGCCGGCCTGGGCGAGATCGGCGGCAGCATCGAGCAGAGCGGACTTTCCCACACCGGGGTCACCGAACAGCGTCAACGAGCCGCCCAGCCGGGCGGTGTCGTCGATCACCGTTTTGATGAGGTCCAATGCGCTGGACCGGCCGGTCAGACTGGGCGCGGCGCTGCGATCCCCGGTTCCCGGATGCTCTGCGCTCATGCGAAGGTGCCTCTTTCCGAATGCGGGTGCTGTCACCTCAGGGAATGCGGCAATGCGGTACCGGGATCCCTCGGCGGGCCGAGTGCGCAGCGGGCTGGCCGAACGCGTCGAACGCGAGCAGCGGACCTGGCCGGGTCCGCGGAGACGCGGGTCGGCGGGACCTATTCATGATCATCTTCTCTGTTCGATGCATCCCTTGCTGTCCCGATTCTATTGGACGCCGTTCCGCCTCGTACTGATCCACGAACTCGCAGGGGGTCTTATAGGCGGCGGTCCGCAGTCTGTCTCGGCTCGCGGTGTCGCAGCTGATGCTGCAATGCGGCCACGGCGTGGGGCGGCCGTCCTGGGGACGGCCGCCCGTTCCCGCCGGGGGGTCGTTTCAGGCCGTGGCCTAGCGGGTGGTGGTGGCGGCGTCCTCGATGAGGTGGGTGACGGTGCCGGGGTGGGAGATCATGGCGACGTGGGAACTGCTGATCTCGATGGTGTGTGAATGGGCGCGCTGGGCCTCGAAACGCTCCACCGGTGCGCCCAGTGCCTGGTCCTGCTTGGCGACCAGGGCCCAGGACGGGATGGTGTGCCAGGCGGCGGCCGTGGGCGAGGCGGCGAATGCGGCGGCGGCGATGGGGCGCTGTTCGGCGGCCATCACAACAGTCTGTGAAGCGGGCAGGTCGGCCGCGAACACGGAGCGGAACAAGGTGGGGTCGACGTACAGGTCCGAGCCGCCGGTGCCGTCGGCGTTGCTGAAGGGAATGGGGCGCAGGGAGGGGTTCAGTGCGTTGGTCCCGGGGAATTTGTTGGCCAGCGCGCCGAGGTTCTCGCCGGTGTCGGGGACGAGTGCGGCGATGTAGACCAGGGCCTTGACCTGGGGGTCGTTCGCGGCGGCCTGGGAGATGACGGCGCCGCCGTAGGAGTGGCCGACCAGGACGACCGGGCCCTTGACGCTGGCCAGGACGCTGGCGATGTAGGTGGAGTCCTGGGCCAGGCCGCGCAGCGGGTTGCCCGGAGCGATGACCGGGTAGCCGTCGTGCTGCAAACGCTTGACCACGCCGTTCCAGCTCGAGGAGTCGGCGAACGCGCCGTGCACCAGCACCACCGTGGGCTTGGCGGCGGTGCTCGAAGCGGCGGGGGTGGTGTGGGCGGAGGCCAGCGGGGTCAGGGACAGGCTGGCCGCAGCCGTGACGGCGGCGGTGACGAGCAGGGTGTGCAGGCGGGGACGGCGGACGGACATGGCGGATCTCCTCGGAAGGTGGTGGGGTCCAGCGGGTCAAAGGGAGGTCAGCTCAGGTGGTGCTGAGGACCAGAAGCGCAGGGGCCGTGGCTGGCACGGGCTGCCCGTGGTTCTGGAACAGGTCGTCGGGCAGTGGGTGCATGGCGCATACCAGGGTGAGGAAGCGGTCCATTGTGGCGCTCACGGGTCCGATGCGGACGGTGCTGTGCTCGCGTGCCGCGCGTGCGTGGGAGCGCAGCAATGAGTTGAGTCCGGAGCAGTCGATGAAGGTCACGGAGCTGAGGTCCACGGTGACGGCTACCGGTGGGCAGCGCAGCCAGGCGTAGATCTCGGCTTCCAGGACCGGTGCGGTATCCAGATCGATCTCACCGCCCACGCGCAAGGTCACGCTGTTCGAGGTTCGCTGCCCGGTGATCCAAAGCCCCGGGGCGGGTTGACGAGGGCAGTTCCCTGCAGGAAGCGGATCGGCTGTGCTCACGCGGCCCTCGACGCGGGCTGCGGGATCCTGCACCGGCGTTCGGTCAGGCCGCCCCATATCCCGGATAGCTGGCGGGTGTTCAGGGCGAACGCGGCGCACCTGTTAAGGACCGGGCAGTCCTGGCAAACGGCGATGGCGCGTTGTTCGCGCCTGCGTCGGCGGTGGCCGCGTTCGCCGGGGGGTGAGAAGAACACGGCCGATGCCATGCCCTGGCAGGCGGCGTCGGCCTGCCATTGCCAGACGTTGAGCAGGGGAACGAGGGGACTGGCGCGCATGGTTGATTTCTTCTCCTCAGCCAGGGGCTTCATCGGGTGTTGTGCGCCTGTCCCTTTGCCCCTCGACGTGGCTGCCCAGTTGGGGACAGGAGGCGGGCGGGCCATGGACGGGCAGGTGGCGGCAGCGGCCGTCACCTGCCCGTCCACGCGGAGTCAGGCGGCGAGGAAGTCCACCAGTGCGGTGTTGACCTGCTCCGCGTGGGTCCACAGCAGCCCGTGGGGGGCGTCGTCGATCTCGACGTACTGCGCGGCCGGCACGGCCTGGGTGAACACCCGCCCGGTGGCGTCGATCGGCAGGATCCGGTCGGCGGTTCCCTGCAGGATGAGTGCCGGCACGTCGATCTTGGCGATGTCGGCGCGCATGTCGGTGTGCCAGCTGGGCACCACGGCCGAGGACGCGAACGGCGACATGGTCGTGGCGGTGTTCCAGCTGCTGCGTACCGCCTCTTCGCTGATGCGGGTGCCCAGGTTCACGCCGAGGTTGTAGAAGTCGTTGAAGAAGTTGGTGAACCAGGCGTACCGGTCCTTCTGCGCGGTGGCGATGATGCCGTCGAACACGTCGGCGGGCAGGCCGGTGGGGTTGTCGGGGGTCTGCAGCAGGAACGGTTCGATGGGTGCGAGGAACGCGACCTTGCGCAGGTTGGCGGTGCCGTAGGTGCCGATGTAGCGGCCGATCTCGCCGGTGCCCATGGAGAAGCCGACCAGGGCGACGTCCTTGAGGCGCAGCACGTCGAGCAGCACATCGAGGTCGGCGGCGAAGGTGTCGAAGTCGTAGCCGGTGGTGGGCTGGCTGGACTGACCGAAGCCGCGGCGGTCGTAGGTGATGACGCGGTGCCCGGCCGCGAGGAGCGCTGGGATCTGCAGCTCCCAGGACTTGCCGTCCAGCGGGTAGCCGTGGATCAGCACAACGGGCGAGCCCTGGCCGTGGTCCTCGTAGTACAGGTCGACGTCGGTGGTGTTTTCCTTGGCAACCGTGATGTAGGGCATGGCGCTGCTTCCCTTTCGGAGGGATGGGATGTGTCGGGGCGGCGCTGCGGAGATAGCTGCCGGGTCAGGGGCGGCGCAGGGCTTGGACCGCGAACGCGGCGACCTCGTGGTCCTGGGCGGGTGATCCGCCACCTGCGCCGAACGCCCCGACGACGACCCCGGCGGCGTCGATGATCGGGACGCCGCCGGCGACGAAGGCCAGCGGGAGCGCGGTGGCGGTCTGGATCGACGACAGCGGGGCGCCGGACTGCACCGCCGGGGCCAGGTCCGCAGTCGCGGCGCCGAAGTACACCGCGGTGCGGGCCTTGGCCCCGGAGGTGTCGATGGACGCGAGCGCCGCACCGTCCATCCGGGTCACCAAGACGGTGTTGCCGCCGCCGTCCAGGACCGTGAAGGTGCACGGAACCCCGAGCTCAGTGGCCTTGTCGACACCTGCGGCGGAAGCCGTGGCCGCGTCGCGAAGGGTCAGGATGACCGGTGAGATCTGTGTGAGCGGCATGGCCATTCCCCTTCAGGTGGTGCCGGGTGGTGCTACTTGCCGGTGTAGGGGGCGGCCTTGGCGAGGTCGGGGCGGGTGACGGGGTGGCCGTCGATGGTCTGGTAGGTGGCTGCGGAGCGGCCGAGGGTGTCCAGGAGGGTGGCGGGACCGGCGAAGGGCTTGCCGCCGATGTGCCAGCCGTCGGTGTGGAGTTCCTCGATGAGGACCCACACGATCTCGCGGAAGGCCTCGGATCCCTCGAACTTGACCATGACCTCGGTCAGGGCGGCGGCCATGTCGTGCTTCTCCTGCGTGGTGAACACTCCGTCGACGAGCTTGACGTTGACGAACGGCATGAGGTGCTCCTAATACTGCAACCGCATGTGGTGTGACTGTTGGCGGTGTGGCTCGTTGGTCCGACTGT
>NZ_JAAIKO010000063.1 GCF_016107395.1 Streptomyces fildesensis | reverse complement strand
AGATGCCACTACCAACGCCGAGGCCACCACCCCCACATGCGGTTGCAGTACTAAGGATGCGATGGGGCTGCCCCGCCGAGCGGCGGGAACAACTGAATCCTCATCCCGCAGGCCCGCACACCGCACCAGTCATCCGACCTGACTGCAGCGGGCTCTTTGTGCGGCCCCGCGGTCACTCCACGTCATCGCCGCCGCAGGCCAGTCCGCCGCGCCGCGGGCGGTGCGCTCGCCATGGGCGGCATCGGACCGGCACCCGCAGGCGATCATCGGCGTTTCGGTGCAGAAAGCCGGGTCGGATGACTCATGTACCGCCCGGGAGCTGCGACGAGCATGGTCAGGGACGGCGCAGCCGCCGAACACCTCACCGACGAAACGAGAGATCCCATGTCCGAGGAATCCAACAAGCACCTGGTCGCGGAGGCGTTCGATGCCTGGGCCGCCGGCACGGGAGGGGTGTTCGACCTCCTGGCCGAGGACGCGAACTGGACCATCGTCGGCAACAGCGTCGCCTCCGCCACCTACCCCACCCGTGCGGCATTCATCGACACGGTCATCACCCCGTTCAATGCGCGGTTGAGCAGCCCGCTGGTGCCGTCCGTACGGGCGCTGTACGCCGACGGGGACACCGTGGTCGCCCTGTTCGACGCGAGCGCCACCGTGCGTGACGGCTCCCGCTACGACAACACCTACGCCTGGTTCCTGACCATGCGCGAACACCGGATCGTCAGCGCCGTCGCGTTCTTCGACAGCGTCGAGTTCAACGACTTCTGGGCCCGGGTCCAGCCCGCCTGACCCCATGGCCCGTACCGCTCCGTTCTGATGATTGGCCGTGCACACCATGTTCATCGTGATCCTGAACTACACCGCTCCGCTCGACGAGATCGACCGCCACCTGGAGGCCCACAACACCTGGCTGGAGGAGAACTTCGCAGCCGGGCACTTCATCGCCTCCGGCCGCCAGGACCCCAGGACGGGCGGCCTGATCTTGGCCAGGGCCAATGACCGAGAGGAGCTGGGCCGCATCCTGGCCCGGGACCCGTTCGGCAGGAACAAGGTGGCCACGCACACGGTCATCGACTGGCGCCCCTCGCGCGCAAGCGCCGAGTCCCAGTGGCTGCTGCAACCGTGATCCCCGCAGCGGCGACCTCCGCAGGACCTGCCGGGCTCGGCACCTCGCGCACGATGCGGGCCGGTGTCCTGGAGGTCGCCTACTACGAGGCCGGCCCTGCCCGGGGCCCCGCCGTCCTGCTGCTGCACGGATTCCCCTACGACGTCCACAGCTACGTCGACGTCGCCCCGGAACTGGCCGCAGCCGGCCTGAGGATCATCGTCCCCTACCTGCGCGGCCACGGCCCCACCCGCTTCGCGGACCCTGCCACCGCGCGGTCGGGGCAGCAGGCGGCACTGGGCGCCGACGTCATCGAACTGCTGGACGCTTTGGGCCTGCCGCGCGCGGTGCTGGCCGGCTACGACTGGGGCGCGCGGGCCGCCAACGTCGTTGCCGCGCTATGGCCCGAGCGCTGTGCAGGGCTGGTGTCGGTCAACAGCTACCTCATCCAGGACATCAGCGTCGCGGGCCGGCCCCTGCGACCCGACCTGGAAGCCGGGTTCTGGTACTTCCACTACTTCGCCACCGAACGCGGCATGCGCGGCCTGACCGCCAACCGGCGCGACATCGCTGAGGTGATCTGGCGGCGCAACCCGCCCGACTGGGACTTCGCCGACACGCTCCTGGACCGCACCGCCCGGGCCTTCTTCAACGAGGACTATGTGGACGTGGTCATCCACTCCTATCGGCACCGGCTCGGGCTGGCGCCGGGAGACCCGTCCTACGAGGAGCTCGAGCGGCAGCTCGCCCGCCAGCCTGCCATCACCGTGCCGACGATCACGCTGGACGGGGAGGCGGACGGCAACTTTCCCGCCACCGACGGCTCCGCTTCAGCCGCGCACCTCACCGGCCCGCGCGAGCACCTGCGGGTGCCGCATGCCGGGCACAACCTCCCCCAGGAGTGCCCGGCCGCGTTCGCGGCCGCGGTCCTCGACCTGGCCCTGCCCGATCCAACGGCCCGCCCCCAGCCCAACCGCTCCTCATAACGGTGGCCTCCATCGTGACCTACCGAAGGACCAGGACCATGCGCGCAGCCGTACTGACCGAGTTCGCCACCTCGTTGCACCTCACCGACATCACCAAACCCGTACCCGGCCCGGGCCAGGTCCTGGTCAAGATCGCTGCCAGCGGCGTGAACCCCCTGGGCACCAAGATCCGCGCCGGCCTGGCCTCGCACGCCCGTACGGTGCTGCCCGCGGTGCTGGGCCTGGACCTGGCCGGCACCGTCGAAGAGGTCGGCCCCGGCGCGACCGGGTTCTCTCCCGGCGACGAGGTCTACGGCCTGAGCGGCGGCGTCGGTGACCTCCAAGGATCGTTGGCCCAGTACGTTGCCGCCGACGTCCGACTGCTCGCTCACAAGCCCGCCACCTTGACCCTGCGGGAGGCCGCGGTCCTGCCCTTGGCCGTCGTCACGGCCTGGGAGGGGCTGGTGGACCGGGCCCAGGTCGGCACCGGCCACAAGGTCCTGGTGCACGGCGGCGCCGGCGGCATCGGTCACGTCGCGGTGCAGATCGCCCGCGCCCGCGGCGCCGAGGTCTTCGCCACCGCCTCCGCGACCGACGCCGCGCTCGTGCGGCAGTTCGGAGCCACCGCGATCGACTACGCCACGACCGAGGTGCAGGAGTATGTCACCGCACACACCGGTGGCGAGGGCTTCGACATCGTCTTCGACACCGTCGGCGGCGCCGTCCTGGACGACTCCTTCGCCGCGGTGCGCACCTACACCGGCCACGTCCTGAGCGCCCTCGGGTGGGGAAGCCACAGCCTGGCTCCGCTCTCCTTTCGCGGCGCGACCTACTCAGGGGTGTTCACCTTGCTGCCCATG
The DNA here is from genome assembly GCF_016107395.1 of Streptomyces fildesensis. GTDB lineage: Bacteria > Actinomycetota > Actinomycetes > Streptomycetales > Streptomycetaceae > Actinacidiphila > Actinacidiphila fildesensis. Next base: position 30,062 of record NZ_JAAIKO010000063.1, on the reverse strand, counting down.
CTCACCGGCCGCGGCCGCGAGCACCACGGCGAGATCCTGCGCCAAGCCGCCGCCATGGCCGACGCGGGCCTGCTCAAGCCGCTGCTGGACCCCCGCCGCTACACCCTGGACACGGTCGCCCAGGCCCACGCCGCCGTCGAGGACGGCTCGGCACACGCCAAAATCGTGGTCGACATCGAGATCTGACCCGGCACCCGGTCGGCCAGCGCACAAGAGCCCGGTAGCGCGACCAGTGCGCTACCGGGCTCGGCGTCACGGGCGCCGACGGGAACCACAGGGCCCCGCCCACAAGCCCGACCCCGCGGCGGCGCGCCAACGCGCTCACCGCCACCCCCGGAGCCCTGGACGACTTCTTCGACCCGCTTTGAGACCCCGGTCCCCGGCGAGAACGCCATCGTCTGCACCGGCGACGCGCACGCGCGGGGCCCTGACGGTGCGCTGATCAGCGCACCCATTCGTAGTCATCCTCCTCGGCCCGGCCGGCCGGCGGCCGTCGTCGCCGAGCAGGTCGTTGACCTCGTCCTCGGTGAGTTCACGCGTCTCGTCCAGGACGATCAGGAAGCTTCGCCGGCGCCCAGCGCGCCGCGCATTCTCCTCGTACCACGTCCGCGTCACTCGTCCCCGATCACGACCTGTCAAAACTTCTGACAGCAACACCGGTTTCCTGGGCCGTTCCTACTCGGACCCCAGGCCCGCGAGATGGTCGCGGGGCGAGCCGCGGCCCCTGCCTGCCAAGGCTTCGAAGGGCGGCCCCCATACCCACCTGCTACAACCCCCAGCCGGCAATCGAGAACCGTCACCCCTCGGAGGATCGTGGGGGGGTGCTCGGAGCGCTGCATGCGCCGGGCGTGGTGCTGCTGCCATGCCCTGGTGCGTTGGATCTGCAGATCGTCCAGCCCGGTCGCCGCGGACAGGGCTTCGCCGGTGATCCCGACGGGCTGCTGCGCCAGGGCGCGCAGGATCTTTCCGGCCCACAGCTCCTCGGGGATGAAGGGCCGTTGGTCGTACTCATCCTGCAGGGTGGTGAGGTGTTCGGGTGAGCAGGTGGCGATCAGGCGCAGGCCGTCACGTGCCGGGTCGCGGGCGTGAACAGCGGAGGAGTCCCGGACGACGGCCAGGCGGCACCCGTCGGTGAGCCGCCGGGCGCACACGTCGCAGATGTCCGTGTGCGGGATGGGCGGTGAGGGGTCGTGTCTCATGCGGTTCTCCTGCCCTTTCCGTGCCGTGTCGCGACCGGGGGTGTCGCTGAGTGGGCGACAGAATGCCTATCGGGCAGTGCCGCGAAAACCTATCGCGTGTGAAGTAGACATTCGCTTCCGGGTGTGGGTAGTGTTCTGGTCGTAGTCAAGAAGGAAGCAGGGCGCGGCAGACACGAACTGCCGCGCGGAGTGTGTGGCACGGTGATGGAATCCGGCGGCCAGTGCAGTGCTGGTGGGTCGCAGGGTTGATTGCCGGGCCGGGCCGCCCCGGGAGGGGCCGCCGCGCAGGACCGCAGTAACGCAGTACGGCACGTGCAGGTCTGACACGCAGTACCCGAAGTACCGCATCACGCAGGACAGCAGTACCAGATGCGGTTGCAGTACCAGCAGCGCAGTACACAAGTGGTCTCTCGGTGAAGGCGTCGGGCTGCGGGCGCGCGTGCCGAGAGGTTCGGCAGTGGGGTTCTAAGCCAGAGCGGTTGCAGTACGGGCGACGGGGCTGGCTGCCGGACGGTGGTGCGGTGAAGGCCACCAGCAGTACCCGCAACACAGCTGTACGGCAGTACCAGCAGTGCAGTGGCATGAAGTTCTCTTGGTGAAGGCGTCGGGCTGCGGGCGCGCGTGCCAAGGGGTTCGGCAGTGGGGTTCTAAGCCAGGGCAGTTGCAGTACGGGCGACGGGGCTGGCTGCCGGACGGTGGTGCGGTGAAGGCCACCAGCAGTACGTATCACCCGTAGTGCGCAGTACCGAACGAGCAAGTGATTGATCCAGAGGGAACGGAGGGGTTGAGCGCCATCAGGATCGCCCGGGCGAAGTAGTGCGCCCGGGTACCGCAGGACATCGATAGTGAGGTGGTCTCCGGTCACGCATCAGCGATCCCCGTACCCCCGACTGATTACCGGTCGGGTGCGGACACAGTAGGCCGGCGCAGTATTGGGGTCGGCAGGTGGTGTTTTCCGTCCTTCGGGGCCCTGGTGCCATGGCACCAGGGCCCCTCCACGCGTCCCCCCAGTCCTTTCGCCTGTTTCCCAGCGAGGTCAGATTTGATCCAGGCGCGGGGGTGTTGGCCGCGGTTGATGACGTGGTGCAGGCCATCGTCCCGGGGGTGGGGCCACCACACCTGCTCCGGGACGACGTTCTCCCTGGGCACCGTCAGGAAGGCGGTGCGCAGCCAGGCGCGTTGATGGAAGTACCCGCTCTCGCGTGCGTCGAGCTCCTGCGCACACTGGACCCGGAGCCGGTCCGCGATGTGCGCCACCTCCCCGATCGCCGGCGCGTCACTCATCGCCGGGCTCAGGTTCAGGGTTCGGCTCCGGAGCGGGGTTCCCCGGGTCGCCGGGACTGGAGTTCAGGCCCCCACTTCTCCATCCTGGTCCTGCCGATGCGCCATGAAGGCCCGACTAGTTGGTGGTCGGCACCAGGCGGCCTCGAAGTTGACGGACCGCCGCGCGCCTGGGGGTGCTGTTCGCCGTGATGGCAGGATGCCCCAAATTGGGCTCGCTAGGTACCACCGCAGGTCCACCGTGGGCACCCATGAGGTGCTTGCAGGTCAGGCATGGGTCCAACCGCGCAGGACGGCGGCTGCCTGGCGGACGTCGAGTTGTCCGTGGTCGACATGATCGACGAGGTCGCCGGCCTCGGCTGCGGTGACCTTGACGGGCTGGCCGCTGGCGGTGAGGTAGGCCACCGCGACCGAGGCTGCGTACAGCAGGTTGCTGTGCTCCATCGCGGGGACACGGACCAATGAGTGCAGCAAGGCAGCAGCCCTGTGTGCGGCTCGGGATAGACCGGGGTGCCCATGGTCTCGTAGCGGTGCCACGCGATGGCCTCGAGCGTTCGGCGGTGATCGGCCCTCCGCCGTCCACGGACCGGGTCAGCCGGCATCAGCGGCTCGATCCGGCTCCACATCGCATCAGTGATCACTGATCGGGCAGACACATCCGATCAACTGACCAATCCACTAAATCGACACGCGCCAGCCGGGAGATCCCGGCCGGCTGCTCCCGCGGAGCAGTCGGGCCCTGGTCAGATCGTGACCGGGCCGTGGGCGGTGGCGAACTCGACCGAGACCAGGCCCGGTTCCTCATCCTCAACCCAAGTGACGTCGATCTGGTCGAGGGGGTGGTCGGCCGGTTCGCCGAGGAATTCGGCGATGGAGGCGGCGTCGCCGGCGATGGAGACCCCGTGGATGGTGGTGGAGGTGCGCGGGTCGGCGCTCGGGCGCTCCTCGATGGGGACCGACCACTGAAGGAAGTAGGGCAGTTGCGGGTCCTCCAGCAGTTCCAGCAGGCCGATCTGCTTCCACCTCAGGTCGAACCCGTCGGGGCGGACGCGGTGGCCCTCGGCCGAGGTGCGGCCGAGGCGGGTCTCGACCGGGGCGATGTCGTCGACGGAGACCACCCAACCGAGCCAACCGCCGCCCTCGGCGGCGCGGCGCGCGACCGCCTGGCCGAAGGGTGCGCGGTCGGCGGCGGGGTGGTCGAGTGTGGTGACGACCTCGACGTAGGTGCCGCCGCTCAGCGGGAGAATAAAATTGCGGGTGCCGAATCGCGGGTGCACGCCGCCGTCGACGAACCCGGCGCCGAGGGCCGATCCGATCCGCTGGACGGTCGAGACGAAGCTGTCGCGGGCCACCGCGTAGGACACGTGATCAAGTCGCACGGCGCCATCATCACCCGACAACCCGTACAAATCCCGACGCCACGCCCGCCACCCCGGCCGCGTCCGCCGTGGATTCAGCCGTGGAGCGGATCGATCGTCGTCATCCCGGCGGGGGAGGCCCGGTCGAAGCCAGGCGGCAGCGCTGCCGCCTCGTCGAGGCCCACGACCCGCTCGATCAGCCGCTGCGGGGCGAACGCTGCTGCCACAAGATTTCGATCCGGCATGCAGCACCCTGCGCACCGCACTTCCAAGAGACAGGCTCTAGCGCTGCTGATGCCGTGCCACGTCCGCGTGGAGGTCGCCGATGAATTTACGGATGGTGAGTTCTCCCCAGCCGGAGTCGAAAGCTACGTAGACGCCATAAACGATCTCGATGTCGTCGAACAGATCGAGCGCCCGGATCGAGTCGAAGCCCGCACACGCGGAGAAGGTGTCGCCGAGGTCGATCTGCGCGGAACTCAGCCCCAGGTTGCCGGTCAGCCAGCCGACCACCCAGGAGCGGAGGGCGGAGACGGAGACGGGACGTCCGGCTCTCCAGTTCGCGGCTCTCCGGTTCGAGGGGCGCCGCGACGTACGGCGGAGGTCGGCGGCGGTGGCGTTGATCAGGGCGAGCAGGCTGCGCGGGGTGTCCGCTTCGGCGATCGCATCGTCGTCCAGGCAGAGTCCGTACTCGATGCCGGTCGCGCCGGCCACCTGCAGCAGAGCGAGCGAGTCGTAACCCAGCTCCGCGAAGAACATGTCCTGGACGTCGTCATCCAGGTCCACGCCGTCGGCCTCTCCCGCGCTTTCCCGGAGCATACGAGCCAGGTCAGCCCAGCTCATCGCGTCGTCGCCGGTCTCGTCGCCCGGCGCGCGCTGGTCCAGGTCCCGCAGTTGCGCCGCCAGACGCTTGCGGACGGCGGTCAGATCCTCCTGATAGGTCGTGTTCTGCGGTTCGTCCCGCACGAGCGTGTAGGCCGCCTCCCAGGAATTCCGGTACAGGCGCGCCGCTTCCTCGCCCTGATGCGAGGCATGGGCGAGATCTCCCAACCTGGCGTAGCACAGGCCCAGATCGCGGCGGGAGGCGGCGCTCTCGGGTTCCGTGCGCGCGAGTTCCTCGCGGATCCGCAGGGACTGGCGGTACTGAGCGGCGGCCCGGTCCAGGCCGCCTTCGGCACGGGCCAGATCGCCCAGCCGGTTGTACGAGACCGCCAGGTCGCGCAGGTGCACGGTGCTGTCGGGTGCGCGCCGCGCCAGCTCCTGTCCGATCATGACCGCCTGCCGGTACATCTCGGCGGCCTGGTGCGGCTGTTCCGTGCCGGACAGCAGATCCCCGAGCCGGTTGTAGGCGACCAGCAGATCCCGTTGCACCGAGGCGTCGCCCGGCTCCGCAGTGGCGAGCCTGCGTGCTGTGGCCAGCGCCTTACGGTGCAGCCGCTCGGCCGTGGACCACTGGCCGTCCAACCGGGCGAGCTCGCCGAGCCGGTCGCAGCACACGGCCAGGTCCCGCTGGTGGACCGGGCTCGACGGTGTCGCCCGCACCAGACCCTCGGCGATGCCCAGAGCCTCCTGGTACCACTTGGCGGCTTCACTGCGGTCCCCGGCGGCTCGGGCCGTGTCGCCCAGCCGGTTGCAGAGCACCCCCAGGTCCCGCTGGTGGCCGGTGTTTTCCGGGTGATCGCGGATCAGGTCCCGGCCGAGAGCCGTGCCCTGGCGGTACAGCCGGCCGGCCTCCTCGCCGCGTCCGTAGGACCTGGCGAGATCTCCGAGGCGCAGGAGGGCGGCGGCGAGGTCGGGCAGCGCATTGTCGTCGGCGGACCGGGTGGCCGCTGAGATCCGCTCCAGCAGCTCGGCGCCGACCAGCCGCAGCAGGCCGTGCAGCAGCGACACGTCGCCGGACCCGGTCGGTGGGGCTTGCACGGCTCGCTCGGCGCGCCGGGCGAGCGCGGGCAGCCGGGCAGCCAGCGCCTGAGCCACCGAGGTGGTGACCTCGCCGTCCGCCGTCCCCAGCCGGGCGAGCACATCGAGCGCATGGACGACCTGGCCGTCGGCGTCCAGGCCCAGCACACCTGTCAACAGCGCCTTGTCCAGGTCCGCTGGCGGGCCCGTCCGCAGGTCCTCGCGCAGGACCGCGGCCACCAGTGCTTCGCCCAGCTTGTCGGGGCGCAACGGGACCAGGAGCGCGGGTCCCTCGTAGAGCCCTGCCAGCCATCCGACGAGCGCCCGGTTCTCCGGGCCCGAGCCGCCTTCCCGCGCCGCGGCCAGGGCGGTCAGCGCGTGGGCCTGCCGGCTGTCGGCGGCGCCCGCGAGTGTCGCCGCCGCCACCAGGCGGCGGCGCAAGGCACCGTCCAGCCAGGGCACGCCGGCGGCGGTCGCGGTGGCCGCCCAGTAGCGCTCCTCATGGCGAAGGATCCGGTCCACGGGAAGTCCCTCGTTGCCCGGCCCCCCGACGGACCCCGCCCCCGGTTCGGTATCCGGGCGAAGGACGCGGTCCAGCGCCTCGAACAGAACTTCCAACGGCAGCCCGTAGCGCGCGTCGTCCAGATCCGGTGGCGTGACGACCGGGCCGCCGGGTGCGTGCCAGGCACGGGAGAACGCGTGAGCGGCCTGTTGGTACAGCGTCCGGCGCTGCTCGCCGGTGAGGTGCCCAGCGGCCGTGGCGCTGTCGCCGGCCTCGGACAGGATCGTCCGCAACGGTGCGGGCGCGTCCTCCTCCAGCCTCGCCAGGGTGTCGGCCGACGGACCTGTACCGGTGCGCGTCAGCAGCAGAACACGGACCGGCGCGATGTCCGTCGCGCCGTGGCGCAGGGCTTCCAGCAGGGCCAGGAACTCTGGCGTGCCGACGGCTTCGACGTAGTCGATCACCACGAACCGGGGGAGTGGCAGCCGCGCCAGATCGGCTGGAGCGCTGTCGCGTCTCCACAGCCCGCTCACCCAGCCGTGCCGCTCCATCCGGGCGGCCAGTTCCAGGCCGAAGCGGGTCTTGCCTGCGCCTCCGCGCCCGGCCACCTGGACCACCGACATCGCGTGCGGTGCCCGGCACCACGCGGTCAGAGCGTCGAGTTCCGCGTCGCGGAACAGATACGGGACCACCGCGAAGTCGCTGCGCAGCAGATCTGCGGGACTGGAGCGCGGACCTCGGGTGAAGGGCGCCCAGGGCCGCTCCAGCGCCGTGGCGCAGTCCGCGACCGGCAGGACACGGTGCCAGGCGGTCCGGTCGGCGAGGACGGCGGCGCGGTTGAGGCCGCGTATCCGCCGGCCGGCGGCGAGCAGGTCCGCCGGCACGCCGGGGCCGCCGTCGAAGAGCGCGGAGACGGGCGACGCCCAACCGCCCAGATCCGTGTCGATGTTCCGGGAGGCCGATACGACGCCGACCACCGCTCGGCGCTCGGGGCACAACAGCGGCGCCCCGGACAGCCCCGGTCTGGCCTGTCCCGCCTTGAGCCGGAGGTAGCCGTCGCCTTCCACTCCCTCGAAACGGAAGGTGGCGGGAGAGCCGGGCGGGTCGAGGCCGTATTCCCGAGGCGGGTAGCCCCAGGTCTGGCACTCCTGCTCCCCGAGCGGATCATCGGCTTCGAGCAGGACGCAAGGGTGGTCGAGTGCGGCGTCGAGGCGGATCAGGGCCAGATCGGGGAAGGGCCACAGCGCGCCGGCCCCCTTCGGCGCGGACCGTGCCACGACGGTGCCCTGTACCGGGTGCGCGCTGATGCCCGCGTCCGTGACCACACTGACCGCCGCCTGGTCCTTGACGACGTGTGCGCAGGTCAGTACCCATCCGGGTGCCACGAAGAACCCGGTGCCGCACAGCAGTTGGTCCACGGTGTCGATCCTGACGACACAGCGGCGCAACTCCCGCGATTCGACGCGTGTGTACATCGCGCGGCCCCGACCGGTCAGGGCCGGCTTCCGGCCTTCCAGGTGAGGGTGATCCGCAGCGCCGCCTCCCCGCTGCCCTCGATCAGCATGCCGGTCAGTTTCCCGGACTTCGCGGTGAGGTTCAGCCCGAACTCCACAGTCGCCTCATCGGGTCGCACCCTGTCCCAGGCGGCGGCGAGTTGGTCGCCGATGGCCTCCACCGTACCGCGGACCCCGTCGAAGGACAGTGCGTCCGCAATGCCCACGGTCTGCGGACCGCTGCCTTCCGCGAGTTCGACGAAGAATTCCGTCGTCCCGGTGCGCACGAGTGCCGGCTGTCCCATGGATCCCCCTCATATGTGCCCTTGCCCATCCGAAGTGAAGTCTCGCCTGCTGCCCGCCGGTTGAGCAAGGGATCATGACCGGGGACCGCCTTCGGACCGGGCCTCGACACATTTCTCGGCCGGCGCTGGCCCTTCTCTACGCTCTCGTGTCCGCCCGCCCCGGCCGTGAGCCGCAACCTCGCCGACGAGCAGGCCCGCGCGCTCGCCCCCCTGTACGAGCCCGGGCGCAACCTGGTCCGGGCCGGGTGTTCCTCGACCCGGCGTCCCGCCGGCTCTTGCCCGACTGGGCCGAAGTTGCCGCGCAGACCGCAGCGGCCCTGCGCGCCGAAGCCGACCCACACGACCCCAGGACCGTCCGCTTGATCGCCGAGTTGGAGACGGACGAGGAGTTCCGCCGTCTGTGGGCGCGGAATGAGACGCGACCCGCCCGTGACGAACTCAAGCGCTTCGCGCACCCAGTCCTCGGCAGCCTCGCCCTGCGAAGGCAGGCGCTCACCGTCGGCGGCCACCTGCTCGACCGTCACGCCCGGGCCGCGGTTCCTCGCGACCCGCACGACGTCTTGGCGGAACTCTTCCGGATAGGGCTTGGGCACAGCGACATCCTTCCCACCTGCCCTGCAGGGCAAGCCAGTTCAGATGTCACCCGATCGTGCGGCAGACCCCTGCAATACGGCTATAAGGGGGCGGAACGAGGCGCTGGCGACCATGTCGTCAGGGTCCTCGTTGGACTCCAGGAACACCGGCACGATGATCCTGGCGACCTTGATGGAGCCGTCCTTGTTGAGGCGGAGCGCCCGGCCGATGTTCTGGACGATCTCGACTTGGGAGCCGCGGGTGTCGGCGAAGCAGATCGCCTCGACGCCGCGCTCTGCCGATGTCGACCACCATGAACGGCGGCAGCTGCCTCACGGCCAAGTGACACTGGCGTACCACCACCGCTGGAACGCCGAGCGGCCGGAGCACCCCGTCAGGGGCTGCTCCGGCCGCATACCCTCCCGAGCAGCCCAACGGGGACGAGCCGGAAAACGGCAGCCTTCGGGCGGAGTGTTGGACCTGCGCGGGGCCTCGGGGGCGGAATGACACTCCCGGGCCCCGACGGCCTTTCGCGCCGACTCCGTGACGTGCTGGGGCAGGTGACCGTCCAGCGCCTCGACTATCTCACCTGGGCGCTAGCGTCCAATGCGCCGCGACGGCAGAGGGATTCAGTGCTCGCAGAGGGAGAATTCTCGTTCGTAGAGCTGCTCATTGTGTTCATTGACGAAGAACTTGCGTTCCTGCATGAGTTGTTCGCGGTATTCCTTGGCCTGATTGAGCGTCATCGTCGATGTGTCGGACCATGGTTGCTGTGGTGGCAAATCGGAGGTCGAGACGATTCTTTCCGACGGGTCGACCAGGAAGAACGCGAGTATCTTGCGGTGTCCCGCGCGGGTGGGGTCGGTGAGGCGGAATGAGCTGACGCGGTGTTGCAGGATGTTCGGGAACGCCAGGCAGCGGCCCTCGGGGGTCGCTGCCGATCCCAGGATCTGGTTCAGAGCGCCTTCGTTCTCGAGGCCGTAGACCTCACGCATGCCGTTGTCATCGCTCTGTTGGTAGGACGGGTCATCGAGTGCCGTCCGGAAACTCAGCCGGCTTTCGGTGATGTTATCGCTGTCCCAGTAGTAGATGCCTGTTGAGACGATCCGCTCGTTCATCATTCCCTCGACATGCCAGCTACCTCCGGGATACTCAGTCTTGTCCGGGGTGAGTTGAATGGTGGCGAGCTTGACGATGACCTGCAGGCGGCGGCCGCACAGGTCGACTCGGGAGGATTCGTCGGGGAACTCGGGCGCGCTGAAGGCCGGGGCGTCGGGGATGGTTGGACGACGGGTTTCCCACCAGTCGTCATGGGTCTCCTCCCATACCCGGACGGCCTCCGCGAAGGCCTCCTTGTCGCTGTAGGAGGCCTTGTCGGGGTACTCCGGCTCCGGGTCGTACCATCCGTAGGGATCGGCCTCGATCCGCAAGGGCCGTGGGTGGCGGAGATCGGTCAGCACGTTCTCCAGCAGCGGGCGCATGCGCGCGAACATGTCCGGCAGGACGGAAGCCAGTTCGCGATGCGTCTCGGGGTGGACGTTGTTCACGTACGAGCAGAACGCGGCATCGCCGTCGTCAGAGATGTCGACGTCCGTGGGCAGCCACTGGAACTTCTCCGAGAACTCGTACTTCGAGTAGCGGTCCGTCGGGTTCTGCCAAGCCTGCTCGGGGGCCCCACTCACCTCTCTCGCCAGGCAGAACAGCGAGGGATGAACCAGATCCAGCACCAGCCCGTCGGATCCGGGATGCCAGTCCTGATCCGCCGCGGGGACCTGTTCCAGTACCCGAACCGCCTCGCGCAGCCGGGATCCGAGCTGGTCGTCGACCAGCGTGTCCGACTGCCACACTCCGTCGACGGCGGACACCTCGACCCCGGTCGGCGCATCCCGCAGCGTGGCGTAGTACCGGAGTTCGCCGAGCACGTAACGAACCTGCGCTTCGGTCAGCCCTGGGCGACCGCCTCCTGAGTCCACCTGGCGGCGATGTCGGCATCGCTCATCTTGTCGAACCACCCCGGCTTCGCCCGGATATGTGCGCTGCACTGCATCATCTGCAGTTCCCGCAGCGTTCGGGGGGTCGCGAACGGCAGGGAACGGGAAGCTTGGAAAGGTAGAGGGAATGCAGACAGGCCGGTCACGTGGCGTGGTCCTTCGAGTCGGTGTGCGGTGGCCGGAAGAATACGTCAGCGTACTGACACCGCAGCCCCGGTCAGTGACCGGCCCCCGTTGCCGGCGCCGGGCGGCCCGGCCCGGCCCGGAACGTCAGGACGCCGGTTGATGCGACGCGTCCAGTCGCGCGACCTCCTGCGCTGTCAGTTCCAGCGTGGTCGCCGCGGCGGAGTCCTGGATGCTGGCCGACCGCGACGAGCCGGGGATCGGGACCACCACCGGCGACTTGGCGAGCATCCAGGCCAGGCAGACCTGCTGGGGACTAACCTCGTGCGCGGCGCCGATCTCGGCGAACGGGGCGAACCGCGTCCCGAGGCCGCCCGCCTTCCCGATTCCCCCGAGCGGGCTCCACGGCAGGAACGCGATGCCCAGTTCGTCGCACAACTCCAACTCCGGCTCACTGGACCGGAAGGCGGGAGAGAACTGGTTCTGCACGGCGGCCAGCCGGCCGCCGAGGATCTCGTTGGCCTGGATGATCTGCGCGGGGTCGAAGTTCGACACCCCGGCAAATCGGATCTTGCCCTCGTCGAGCAGTTCGCGGATGGCGCCGACCGAGTCGGCGACCGAGACCTTCGGGTCCGGCCGGTGGAACTGGTACAGGCCGATCGCCTCCACGCCCAGCCGCTTCAGCGACGCCTCGCAGGCCTGCCTCAGGTACGCGGGCGATCCGTCGAGGCTCCACCCGCCTTCCGCCGTGCGGGTGTGCCCGCCCTTGGTCGCGACCAGTACGTCGGAGGTGTCGCCACCGTACTCGGCGAGGGCGTCGGCGATGAGCGACTCGTTGTGCCCGAAGTCGTCACCGTTCAGGCTGTAGGCGTCCGCCGTGTCGATCAGGGTGATGCCTAAGTCCAGCGCCGCGTGGATCGTGGCGACCGCCCGGTCCCGGTCCGGCCTCCCCTCGATGGACAGCGGCATCCCACCGAGGCCGACAGCGCTGACCTGCATGTCCCCGATACGGCGTGTCCCCGTGTGCGGCGTGTTTCCCATGAAGAAGAGCCTCCTCTTTGACCACGTTCCGTGGTGCGACATCGTGAAGTCTCCACCCCGCCTACCCTCCCTGAGCGCGGAAACTGCCTCGACAAGTGCTCCTGTCAGGCGTGCGATGGGCCTACGGCTTGCTCCGCCAGGGGCGGCGGCAGCCACGGCGGAGCACCGGTCTGGGGAGTGGTCCGCGGTGATCGTCCACTCATCCGGTCTTCGGATGCTCGAGGTCGCCTTCGCGGAGTCCCGCAGTCGCGACGGTGCCCGTCCGCGCGTCTCAGCTCGCCGCCTGCTTCACGAGCACGCCGATCCTCGGCTGCGGCACCGTCCCGGTCCCCGGCCTCCTCCCGCACCTGGGCCAGGGCGAGCAGAGCGGCGGTGTTGTCGCGCTCGGCGGCCTGCCGGGTGAGGGCCTCAGCATCCGTGCGGCGGGCAGCATCGGGATCACAACGGTCCAGCTCGCGGCCAAGGGCGGCGCGGTCTCGGTGGCTGTCACCACCTCGTCGCCCGAGCGTGGTGCCCGCCCGAAGGAGCTGGGCGCCACGCACGTCCTGAACCGCTCCGGTGAGGGCGCGCCGGACGCAGCGGCGGGCTTCGACGCACCCTGAGCCTCGCGGCCACCCGGCGTCACGGCATGCCCGCACCGTGACGCCCCGGGTGCACACTGCGGACGGGCTACGTCATCAACTCGATGTGCGGATGCTCGGGCTCCGCCGGGCAGACGAACAGGTGCTGCCGGTAGCCGCTGCCTATCTGGACCCCGGTCGCGTTGTAGCCGCGGTGGCCGGGGAACGGTCCAGCACCTGGGTGGGGGTGCGGAGACCAGCTGTTCCCGGCGTCGTCCCCTTCCTCGAACGTGGCGACGGTCATCAGGACCTCCATGCCGGTGTCGCACTCGGAGCAGGGCTGCGAGCTGGGGTCGGTGGAGTTCCAAGCGGGCCAGCCGCCGACCTTCCAGCCGGGTGCGTTGGACAGCACACAGTCGTAGTACGTGTCCGGGTCCATGTCTTCCTCTGCTGCCTGCGGCACACTCCATTGCTTGAGCTGCTCCCGCAGTTCTTCGCTCAGCTCCAGATGGTCGGGGTACTCGGTGATCTGCTCCGGTTCGAGCACGCACGGTTCCGGTAGATAGCCGTCGAACTGCACTGCGGGCGGCTCGGGGGGTGTGTCGAAGATGTCAGTGACGGCGGCTGCCGAACGCCAGAAGAGCAGGGTCCTGGGCATGATCGGATGATCAAAGGGGCACCACAGAACCTGCAGCAGGTCCTTGCCCTCCGGCGGGCTCAGATCGGGCACATCCCGTACGTACAGCTGCGCGACGGGCAGCATCGCTATGGGGCCGTCGTACGCCTGGACGGCCAGCCTCACCGGATACGTCCGAGGGGGCCGGATCCGCTCGAGAGTCTCCCGTTCCTCCGGAGTCAGGTCCCGGCCGTGCGAGGCGGCGAAGATCCGTCGTTCCAGCCGCAGATCCGCCGGGGACTGGGCTGGGTTGATGCCATCCACCACATGCGGTTCCTCGCAGTGCGGCCACGGCTCCTCAGCGGGCCACAGCAGCGGCCCGCCGATCGAGCTGTCGTGCCATGTCGGCGCCCCAGGGCGGGGGTGCAGGCGGGTCGCCGTGCGGGCCAGCGGAGCCAGTTGAGGAAAGACCGCGGCAGCGTCGATCGGCCGTGGCGGAGTGACAGGAGTGACATTCATGGCCGCAATCTTGCCAATCGCCTCTGACAACGGCCCTCGTGGCCGCCCCACGAAGAGTTCCGGCACGGGCGCCAGCCGGGAGAGCGCTACCGCCGATCCGTTGCCGGCAGATGGCCCGCGAGCAGGTCCACGATCGCCGCGTGGATGTCCGTCCACGCGCGCGGTTCGTCGCCACGTACCACCTGGACAGGGACGACCTTGACGCGTCCATTCCGTCCGGACCGCCGCCGGTCAGGAGATGGCCCATCACGATCTCCATCGGCAGGCCGTGGCCGAACCTCTTGAAGTGGAGCATCTCGCCGATGGTGAGTACGCAGACGGCCCTGGTGCCGCCCCACGGGGGGGAGGGCGGCACCAGGGCCGATCTACGGATAACCGTAGCGCTGAAGTGCTGGTCAGGGGCGGCGAAGCGGCAAGCCGGGCTGTTCGCGTGAGGCGGGGGCTTCGGGGGCGTACGACACGAGGTCGGGCACCGGCCTGCCGGTGGGCTGGGTGATGACGATGACCCGCCCGGCCGCAGGCTGGTGTCCGACAGCCACTACAGGACCATCTCGTCACGGGCCGTGTTCATCACGCCCCGCAACTCGTCCTTGGCTCCCTCCGGCAGCATCTTCGGGTGTCGACGCCGCGGCGGCCGCTTCGGAGCAAGCAGATCGGCTGTCATCGACGTCTGCACATGCCCCAAGGGAGCCCGGTCCCGGTCCACTTGCGTCGGCAGCCGCGTAACCGCCAGGGCCTCCTTCAGGGAGGCGTTCACGCCCTTGCTGGCGCATGCGTTGAGCTAGTGTCCTGCGCCGGAGATCCGTCGGCAGAAACGGGCGAGTGAGTCGAGGATCTCTTCGGCTGTCGCAAAACCAGGCAACTGCCATGAGGGCCTGCATCCGGGTGCGGTCGAAGCGGCCGCCCGGCTTCTTGGGCCCGCCCTCCAACAGGTCATCTTCTCGAGCCTCATGAACGACTGCTCGTACTCGGAGATGTTGACGAAGACCTCAATGTCGCTCTGGGCGCGCGCCGCCGCGGCCATCAGGATGACGGCGTCGGAGTAGTACGGCGACAGGCTCATGCTGAAGTAGATGCGTCGGCAGTCCTTCAGTGCGGCTGTCACGTCAGCGATGTTGAGCAGGTCACCGACGAAGACCTCGGCCCCGGCCTGGCGGAGCGAGTCCGCGCGTTCGTCGTCCTGCCGCACGAACGCACGCACCGGGTACCCTTGTTCAAGCAGCATGTCGACCATCGTTCGACTCACACCACCGATTTCGCCGGCGGCACCGGTGATCAGGATGGGATTGCGCTCTGGCATCAATATGTCCTAAGTCTGGTTGGGTGAGTCAGCTGTTCAGACAGCCCAGGATGTGATCGGCCGCCGTCTTGGGCTGCTTGAGGTGCAGGATGTGCCCTGCACGGGGTGCGGCGGTCCGTTCGAAGCCGTGCTTGAACACGCCGTCCATGCCGTCACGCAGCCGTACCTCTTCCGGCTCTTCCCGGGCAAGAAGGCGATCTTCGTCGCCGCCTTGGCGCGGAGCATGGAAGACACTCGCCTGGCCTTCGAGAGGGCGGCGAAAGGGATGGGGGCGAGCAGGCCCTGAACGCGATGGCGGGCGCTTGCGCGCAGCTGATCTCCACGCGCCCCGAAACGCTCCTGATGCAGATGCGGGGACACACCTTCGCGGCAGCCGCCGAGGCGCAGGGCGATGGCCAGATCGGCGAGCTCGTCCGGGCCGGCTGGATGAGGCTCTGGTAGACCGTGCACCTGCCGCTGGTCGTCGATGTCAACGAGACCACGACCTTCCTGGCTCGCGGCATGCTCATCAGCACTCTTACGGCCATGGGGGCTTCCCCCGAGTGCCGGGAAGAGGGCATGAAGCCTTGGGGGCTGCTCGGGTCGCCGGAGGCCGGCATCAACTCGTAGAGCACATCGGTCACCGAGCCTGCTCGCATAGGCGATGCGTCAGCGCATGCCTGCCGCATCGAGCAGGGTGGCCACCGTGGGAGCGATGAGCCCTGTCGGGGTGTCGGCTCCGATTCCCGCGCGGGCACTGGCGCCGTCGAAGACCAGGGTCAGCTGCCTGGCCAGCAGATCCGGGTCGCTCGCCCCACCCTGTTCGGCCTCGGCGCGGAAGAAGGCGGTCAGGTTCTCCTTGACCCGGTGGGCCACCTGGCTCGCAGGGTGGCTCTGGTCTTTGAGCTCGATTTGAACGGCCAGGTACCGACAGCCTTGGAAGTCGGGTGCACCGGCCTGCGACTCCAGCTGCTCGAAGACGTGCAGGATTCGCTCGCGGGGTGAACGGCCGTCGTCCGCCTCGGGCAGGAGCGTCGCAGCGTAGGAATCGGCTCGTCGCTCCAGGCTCGCCGCCAGCAGTTCGTCCTTGCTCTCGAACAGCTGGTACATGGAACGCTTCGATACCCCCGCAGCCTTGCACAGCGCATCGACGCCGATGCCGACACCATCTCGGTAAGTGAGCGTGGCCGCCGCCTCCAACAGCCGCTCTCGGGAACTTGACTTCGCCTCGGTGGTCATACTGCGAGGTTAACTCGCTTCCGACGAAATGGAAACCGATCGGTTTACGAAGCTTTGGGCGGCGATCTTCGCACCGCCCATGGCCGAGCGGGCAGGTGAGTACGGTTTCGCTACGCCGGGGCGGCGGTCTTCTCGGGCTTCGTCCCGGCGGGGCCGCGGTGCAGCCCCTGGCGGTACCAGCCCGTCACCCCGAAGCCGAAGAGTGCCGGCTGCGATGACGCCGACAGCCATCATCCCCCAGCCTCGGGCCAGGCACGCATCACCCTGGGCGCCGTAGAAGAGGATCGAGCGGACACCGCTGGTGATCTGCCGCAGCGGCTCGAACTCCGCGAGGAAGCGGTAGAAGACGGACAGCGCCTCAAGGGGCGGTGGCACCGGCCGTCGGCACCGCCCTCGCGACATGGAACAGCGTGACCACCAGCATGCCGGGCGTGCCGAACACGGCAAGGAGGGTGAGCGCACCGATCCCGGAGACCGCGATGGCGCACACCGAGTACAGCCACAGCGGCGGCAGGTAGGAGGCGTCCACCCCCATGAGGCCGACCGCGCCCGCCATGACCAGCATGCCCATCAGCCTCGGCATTTCAGCCCACATCGTGGATCTGACGCCGTGTTGACGGAAGGTGCCCGCTACCTGTGATGATCAGATTTCTGAAGACGAATCGCGCGGGTAGAAGTGGGCATCATCTCGGAGATGCCCGGTCCTCCTTCGCTGATTTGTGCCTTGAGAACACCAATCATCGCAGGTAGCAGGGCATTTCTCACTGACCACTCGTTGTGATCAACCGCGTATCCCCGGTGGATTCAGGGATGCTCTTATGGATGTCAAGCGGCGGTTGTGAGCTGCTCTGCGGTGATGGTCGTCGGCGTGGGGGCGGTCAGGATCTGGTAGATCTCGCGGGCGATGTACCGCTTGAGGCAGCGGATGATCTCCTTCTTCGACAGGCCCTCCTTCGTCCGGCGTGCCATGTACTCCTTGGTGCGTTCGTCCCAGCGCAGGCGGCAGAGGACGATGCGGTAGAGGGCCGAGTTGGCCGCTCGGTCGCCACCCCGGTTGAGGCGGTGGCGCTGGGTGCGCCCGGAAGAGGCGGGAAGTGGGGCGGCGCCGCAGAGCATGGCGAAGGCGGCCTCCGAGCGGAGGCGTTCGGGGTTCTGGCCGACGGTGACCAGCAGTTGCCCGGCGACGTCGGAGCCCACGCCGTTCAGGGCAAGCAGGGTCGGGGCGATCTCCGAGGTCAGCGGGTCGATGAGATCGTCGAGCTCGCCGACTTCCTCGGTGAGCCGCTGGTGGCGGCGGGCCAGGGAGCGCAAGGCGAGTTTGGCCGCGATGGCGGGCTCCCCGGCGCGCTCGGCGTCGGGTCGGGAGGCCGCGCACGTGGCGATCAGTTGCTTGTCACCCAGCTCGCGCAGGGCGGCGCGCAGTTCCTCCGGCGCACTGATGACCAGAGTCTTCATCTGCCGTTGCACGTCGGCTCGCTGGCGGACCGCGCTGCGGCGGGCGACGCGCAGGCTCCGCAGAGCCTCCACCTGGCCGTCGCGCTGCTTGGGTATGCCGGTACGGCGTCGGACCAGAGCCGCGCGGGCGGCAGCCTCGGCGTCGACCGGGTCGGACTTGCCCTGCCAGCGGCGGGCCTTGCGGTCCGGGCGGTCGATCTCCACCACGCTCACGTCCTGCTCGTGCAGGTAGCGGGCGAGTCCGGCCCCGTAGGCGCCGGTGCCCTCCACCCCGACCAGCACCAGGGTGCCGAACGAGTGGAGCCAGGCCAGGAGCTTGCGGTAGCCGGCCGCTGTCGCCTCGAACTGCTCGGCGCCCAGCGGGCGCCCCGCCGAGTCGATGGCCGCCGCGGTGTGGGTGTCCTTGTGCGTGTCGACGCCGCCGGTGATCTCGCGGTCCTGCTGTGCGATGGTGGACATCGCCGTCCTCTCCACTCGAGCGGTCAGGGCGGCAGCCACCGGCCGAGCGGGCGGAGAAGACAGTGATGGGGCCTCTGGCCAGGCTCTTATGAAGTCACGCAGGCCGGTCCGGTGGCTGCACACGAGCGTCTCCCGGACAGAGTCGACAGATCCCGTTGAGGACCCGAGGTCAGTCAGTGGGTGGGTCAGACCCCGCCGGGAGACGCTCATGAACATCCTCACTGTCAGTGGGCGATCACGGGCTCGCCCTCCGACGGCGCCAGGGCCTTATTCGGGATCAGGAACGCCGCGAGCACCGCACCGACCACGAAGAACCCGGCGCCCCAGGCCAGGGTGGCCGTGTAGCTCTCGACCCCGGCCTGCGCCGCGGTCAGCGCGCCGGCCTTGTGCGAGGACAGGTAGTGGGTCGCGGCCGATGAGGCAACGGTGGTCAGTAGCGCCGTGCTGATCGAACCGCCCACCTGCTGGCCGGTGTTGATCAGCGCCGAGGCGACGCCCGAGTCCTCGTGGTGGATGCCTGCGGTCGCGCCCTGGAACGCGGTGGTCATCACCCCGCCGAGGCCGAGACCCAACAAGATAAGGCCGGGCATGATGTGGGCGGCGTAGGTGCTGTCCAGCTTGAGCTGGGTCAGGTAGGCCATACCGGCTGCGGCGACCAGGAAGCTGGCGCTGATCACGATCTTCGGGCCGACCCTGGGCAGCAGCAGCGCAGGCGCCGTGGTCGACGCGGCAACGATGCCCGCGACCATCGGCAGGAACGCCAGACCGGTCTTGATCGGCGAGTAGCCGAGGCTGGCCTCCAAGTAATAGGTCAGGAACAGGAAGATCGAAAACATCCCCATGCCGATGACGAACACCGCCAGGAACGAACCGCCGCGGGTACGGTCCCGCACGAGTCGCAGCGGCAGCAGCGGATGCGCGACCCAGGACTCCAGCCAGACGAATACCGCGAGCAGCACCACGCCGGCGATCATGGAGGCGATGGTGACCGGGTTGGTCCAGCTGGTGGATTCGACGTGCGCGAACCCGTAGACGATGGCGAACAGCGCGGCGCTCACCGTGATGGTGCCCGGGATATCGAGTTTGGGCCGCTCGGTGATCGCGGGCTTGGCCAGCAGCAACAGCGCACCGACCAGCGCGACGGCCGCGAAGGCGACGTTCACGTACATCACCCAGCGCCACGACGCCCATTCGGTGAGCATGCCGCCGAGCAGCAGCCCGATCGCGCCGCCCGCACCGGCCAGCGCACTGAAGATGCCAAAGGCCTTCGCCCTTTCGGACGGCTGGGTGAAGGTCACGCTGAGCAGTGAGAGGGCCGCGGGCGCAAGCAGCGCGGCGAAGAGACCTTGGGCTACACGTGCCGCGACGAGGATTTCGAAGCTGGTGGCCGCGCCGCCGACGACGGATGCGCCCGCGAAACCGACGAGGCCGGTCACGAAGGTGGTACGCCGGCCGAACAGGTCACCGAGTCGGCCACCGAGCAGCAGCAGGCTGCCGAATGCCAGGGCGTAACCCGTAATGACCCACTGCCGACTGCCGTCGCTGAAACCGAGGTCATGTTGCGCTGCGGGCAGCGCGATGTTCACGACGGTCGCATCGAGCGTGACCATGAGCTGTGCCACGCCCAGCACGACAAGCACCCACCAGCGCATGGCATGTGAGCCGCGACGGCCCGAGTCTGTTTTCCCGGAGGCAGGCGCCCCACGATCGAAGGTGGTAGTCATTTTTCCCCTTTATCGCTGGTCATAGGCCGAACACCCGTCGGAAACTGATCTGTTTCCACTCAGGAAAACAGATCGGTTTCCACAATGCAAGTAAACGGGTAGTCTCCGACCTGTGAGCGACCCGACAAGGCCGACGCCCGCGCTGACTGCCGGTGCTGTCTCGACCGCTACCGGTTGCTCGACGTGGCCGCGCAGCTGTTCCACGAACGGGGCGTCCACATCGGCGTCGACACGCTGTGCCGCGCCGCCGGGGTGTCGAAGGGTTCGATGTACCAACTGTTCGGCAGCAAGGATCAACTGGTGGCAGCCGGCCTGCGGGAACGCGCGGCGTTCGACTATGCGGCCTTTCTGCTGCCAGCCGATGATGACGACCGTCCGCCGCGAGCACGGATTCTGCATGTCTTCGAACGGTTGGAAGCCCTCGAACGATGAGACGATTTCCGTGGCTGTCCGTTCGTCGCTGCGGCCGTCCAAGTCAAGTCGCCCGAGCATCCGGCGAGTCTGGTCGCCCGTCGACAGAAGGACAGGCTGACCGCGTTCTTTCGGCGGGAAGCCGAACGCGGCGGCGCAGCCGACCCCGCCCAGCTGGCCAGGCGGCTGACCCTTGTGTTCGACGGAGCCAGCGCCTGGTCTGTCGTACACGCACGGCGTCTCGACGGTCTCGCTGTCGCGACCGCCGGCACATTCCTCGATGCCACCGGCGGCGGCAATTCCCTACCTGACAACCGCTGACCGGCGACCCACCGCCTGCCGGGAGATTGCCCGCACCCGGGGCACCTACTGTTCCGGTCCCGGCGCCGCCGGGCGCCCACGCGTACTTCGGCGGCGAGTCGGCGGTCTATGAGGACGGCTCGCGGCGATCGAGATGAGCGCCGTGCTGACCATGGAGCTCTTCGGTGCCGGCATGGTGTTCGCGGCCCTGACGGACGTGCTGGTGGTGCGCATCCTGCTGGGGACGGCCGTCATGAAACTCCTGGGCGGGGCGGCTTGGTGGGCCTCGGGCCCACTCGCGCGCTTCCATGCGCGGTTCGGCATCAAGGAGACCGACGGGCCGGCGGAGACGCACGCCAACAAGCCGGCCCCCAAGGCCGTCTTCGCGGATCCCGCGCTTGCGCGTGGAAACCGATCGGTTTACGATGACTGGAAACCGATCGGTTTCGCATGTGGGGTACTCGCGCCCCCAATGCCCGGGAGAGAAGGAGTCTGCGTCATGCCCGATCAGGAGACGCGTCCCACGATCCACATTCCGGGGGCCACCAGCCACACCATCGCCCCGCGCGGAGGACCCCCGAACCGCGAGGGGACGCTGCGCTACCTCAAAGCGGGCACCGGTGCCCCCCTGGTCCTGCTGCACACCGTGCGCACGCAGGCCGAGCACTTCCGCTTCCTCATCCCGTTGATCTCGGATCGGTACACGGTGTACGCCCTCGACCTTCCGGGGATGGGCTACTCCGAGATCGTTTCCGGTGCGTCGTACGACGAGCCGGCGATGCGCGCGGGCGTTGAACGGCTCCTGACCGAACTCGACCTCCGCGATGTGACGATGGTCGGGGAGTCCTTGGGGGCGGTGCTAGCTCTGACCACGGCGGCTGATCTGCCGGAGCGGGTACGGCGTGTCGTGGCCGTGAATGCGTACGACTTCCGCGACGGTATCGCCCGGTCCAGTCTCCTCGCCCGTCTGGTGGTCAGCGGTGTTCTCACGCCGGGGGTGGGCCCGGTGATCGCTGGAGTGGAGCCCAAGCCCGTTCTCCGCAGGGTCCTGCAGGGCGGCCTGGGTGACAGGACCGCTCTGCGGGCGGACTACGTGGACGAACTCCTTCAGGTGGGCAGCCACCCCGGCTACCCGACCGTGGCCCGGGCCGTGTACCAGAGCTTGCCCAGCCTGATCGCGGCCCGCTCGCGCTACCGGGAGGTCAGGGCCCCGATTCACCTCGTCTACGGGGAGAAGGACTGGTCCCGGCGCTCGGACCGGGAAGCCAACAAGGAGCTGCTGCCTGCCGCCGAATTCACGCAGGTGCCAGGAACGGGCCACTTCATCGCCCTGGAAAGGCCCGGCGTGCTGGCCGACCTGTTGAACGCGGTGGCGTGACTGCGAGGGCCTGATGATCGGTCGTGCGGTCGACGGGCGGTTGTCATCGGCCCCAGACTGCGACGCAGAGCTGGGCCATGACCTCGGTCGGGGCCGACAGCACTCCCACACGCGGTGCGGCTCGCGCGAGGGAGCTATTCTGGCCGCCGAGTACGGCTGGAAGATCGATCTCGGTACGGTCGCCCGAATCTGGCGCGGCGGGTGCATCATCCGGGCCTCGTTCCTCGACCGCATCCGCGTCGCCCACGCCGCCGAGCCGAACCTGGTCAGTTTGCTGACCGAGGAAGGCTTCACCGCGGAGACCGCCGACGCCCAGGTGCCATGGAGGTCGTCGCCTCCGCCGCCCGCCGCAGCATCCCCGTCCTCGCCTTCTCCGCGGCTCTGTCCTCCTACGACACCCTGCGCGCCGACCGGCTGCCCGCCGCCCTCCTCCAGGGCCCGCGACTACTTCGGTGCCCACACCTACCAGCGCACCGAACGGCCCGGCGCCTTCCCTACCCACTGGTCCCAGCCCGACCGCCCTGAAACCGCGGCGTGAACGGGACCTGGTCCGGCAGTGTGGACGCGGCAGACCCATATATACGGCAAACGTCATGTGAATGGTGCTGCAAGCGCAGCCAGTTGATTGGGAGATGGGACTATGGACAGCCCGGCTCGTGGTCCGCGGACCGCTTCTGCCGAGCGCAGACGACAGGTGCTTGAGCGCGCTGTCGGCGAGTTCGCCCGGTGCGGTCTGAAAGGCACCACCACGGAGGCGATCGCTGCACGATGCGGATTCTCCCAGCCGTACCTGTTCCGATTGTTCGGGTCCAAGGGCGCACTGTTCCTGGCGGTGCTCGAGCACGGCTTCGACCTGCTGGACGTCGGCGAGGGCGGCTCGCTCCGAGCGGATGCGGGCGCTCCCTCGAACCGCCTCCGGCTCATGCGGCGCCACGATGGTGAACTCGCGAAACTCTTCCTCCAGGGTTGCGCTGCCGCCTGTGACGACGAGGAGGTCGCGGCCCTGCTCCGTCGGCGACTGCGGCGCCTGGCGACCCAGTGCGGCCGCTCAGATGAAGACCTGGTCACCGAGATCCTGCGGACGGCCGGCGGCAGGGCGCTTCGAGAGGCGTGGGGCGTGTAGGCGCAGCTTCCTGGAGAACCGGCGATCCGGCCTGTCGGTTGAGGCGGCGTCCGCTGCCACGAGCGTGGCCGTTCCAAGCGGGTCCGGCGCGAAGCGGCGGCTGCTCGCAGATGCCGGACACCCATGAAGAGCCAGTCCATGACTGCGGCGGCGAGTCCTTTCGGTGTGGACGTGACGCCAGACCGC
Source organism: Streptomyces fildesensis (assembly GCF_016107395.1). GTDB lineage: Bacteria > Actinomycetota > Actinomycetes > Streptomycetales > Streptomycetaceae > Actinacidiphila > Actinacidiphila fildesensis. Next base: position 7,048 of record NZ_JAAIKO010000063.1, on the reverse strand, counting down.
ATGCCGGAGAACGGCACGGTCGGCACCCGCATCGCAGACGGCAACTCCGCGGGACTTACGCCGAGGCGCGTGCCGCCCGGCGTCGAAGGACTTGTGGAGGTCCGACAAGTGGCCGAAAAGCCTGTGCCCCAGCCGTCGGAGATCCCGCTCGTCGTCCGTTAGGATTCCGCCCACTGCGGATGGCGAAGCCCTCCGGTGGAGGTCACGTCCGGGGTGGTGGTGTATGGGTTCCACCTGATCAGGGGGTTTGCGCCTGATCATCGGGGTGGTGCCGGGACGTAAGAAGCTGTTGTCTTTCCGCGAGTGATCGCTGTGTTTCCGCTGGTCAGGCATGACATTGCCATCTTGGCGGCAGGGATGAGGTGTCGTGTCGTCTCTTCGGTGGAGGTGCTGGGGTGCCGTCGGTGATGGGTTTGTTGGAAGAGCGTGAGCGTGCCGCCCGGCAGCGGGTGGAGGTCTTGCAGGCTGAGTTGGGTGAGGCAGAGGCTGTGTGGGAGCGGTTCGTGATCGCTCGGGAGACAGTCGGCCAGATCCTCGCGGAACCTCGCGGAAGCGCGGAGGATTCGTCACTCGCTGGGGCCGGCGAGCGGCCGGTGCAGGTCGCGGCGGCGGGGCCCGGTTCGGTGGTGCCGGTGCGGCGGGACGGGCTTGAGGCTGATGCTCTGGCCCCGGGCTACCGGCGGATCATGGAAATCCTGCAGGAGCGGGGCAGGTCCGGCGGCGGGGCGATGGACTGCCGGCAGCTGGCGGTAGCACTTGGCCTGGAGCCGGTTCCCGCGAAGGTCGAGGGGGTGCGGTCGAAGACGAAGCGCCTGGCGGTGCGGGGCTGGTTGGCCGAAGCGAGCCCGGGAATGTTCAGCGTCGTGGGCGGGCGAGGCGGCGGCTCATGACCATGCTCATCGACCACCAGATCATCGCTTGCGAGCTGTCGGTGCGGGTTTCGTAGTCGCGGGCCAGTCGGCGTGAGCGCATCAGCCACGCGAACGTGCGCTCCACCAGCCACCTCTTGGGCAGCACGACGAACCCTGACAAGTCGTCGCTGCGTTTGACCACCGTCAACGCGATCCGCAGGGTGCTGCGGGTGAAGTCGACCAGTGGCCCGGTATAGCCGCCGTCCGCCCATACCCGGGCCAGGGCCAGTGCCTTTGGTGCAGGCGGGTCAGCACCGTGCGTGCGGCGTCCCGGTCGGTGACCGATGCCGCGGTGACACTCACTGCCAGCAGCAGCCCGAGGGTGTCCACCACGATGTGGCGCTTGCGGCCGTTGACCTTCTTGCCGCCGTCGAAGCCCCGGCTCGCGGCCGGCACCGAAGCGGCTCCTTTCACCGACTGGGCGTCGATGATGCCCGCAGTCGGTTCCGTATCCCGGCCGGCGGCCTCGCGGACCCGGTCGCGCAGCCGGTCGTGGAACTCCGCGATCCAGCCTTGGTCACGCCAGCGCCGCCAAAAGGCATAGACGCGGTCCCAGGCAGGAAAGTCGGCAGGCATCGCCCGCCACGTGATGCCGCCGGCGACCAGGTAGCGCACCGCGTCCACCATCTGCCGGTGACAGTAGGCCTCCGGGCGCCCGCCCCGGCCCTCCAACCACCCCGGCACCGGCAGCAGATCACGAACCTGCACCCACTCCGCGTCTGTCATATCCGAGGGATACCTCGACCGCCTGTGCGGATGATCCGCCGCATTCCCGAACCGGTGCGCGAGACAATCACACCCACGCGCAACGAAGTTGGAGCCAGCCGCGGCCAGGGCATAGAACTGGGACAACAGGGCCTCCCGGCGCGCTCAACGGTCTCGACAACCACGAGCTGCACCGGAGGCCCTGCCTTCATGCGGACCACAACCCAACACCACCCGACCGAGGCTCATCACTCGAACCGACGTTCCTCAAGATCGATAGCGCAACAGCTTCTCATACGAGCGTTTACGCAAGGCCTGGTCGGGCGTCGGCGGCCGGCAGGCAGGGCCTACGCTGGGTCCGCACTTGTCACGGCCGACCACCGGCCCCAGTCGCCGAAACCCGGCCCCGCGCCAGGTCCGCCACCACACGAGAGTCCGGCTTCATGACCACGAGTCCCACCACCCGGCACGCATCCTCGCATCGGCGCCGCTCCAGCCGCCAGGGACTCGCCGAGCCCGCCGTACCCGTCGTCGGGCAGCCCTCGCAGGAGACCCTCCACTGGGAGCTGCCGGCCCTGCTGCTGGTCCTCGTCCTGGCCACGGTGCTCTATTTCTGGGGCATGGGCGAAGCGGCGATCCACCCCTACTACAGCGCGGCCGTCCGGTCGATGTCCGCGAGCTGGCGCTCGTTCGTCTTCGGTGGGCTCGACGCGGGCGGGTCGATCACCGTGGACAAGATCCCCGGCGCGCTGTGGCCGCAGGCACTGTCGGTCCGGGTGTTCGGACCGCACGTCTGGGCGGTGGCGTTCCCGCAGGCTGTGGAGGGCGTGCTCAGCGTCCTGGTGCTGCACCGCATCGTGCGCGCCTGGGCCGGACCGGTCGCCGCGCTGCTCGCCGCCCTGATCCTCGCGCTCAGCCCGATCAGTGTGGCGCTGGGCCGGCACAGCATTCCGGACACCCTGCTCACCTTGCTGCTGGTGCTGGCGGCCGGAGCGCTGCAGAAGGCCGTCCTGACCGGGAGACTCGTGCCGCTGCTGACCTGCGGCGCTCTGGTGGGGCTGGCCTTCCAGGCGAAGATGCTGCAGGCCTGGCTGGTGCTGCCGGTCTTCGGCGCGGTGTACCTGCTGGCCGCGCCGGGTGCTCCGCTGCGCCGGGCGGGCCGGGTGCTGCTAGCCGGCGGCACGGCGTTCGTCGTGTCCTGCGCCTGGGTGCTGCTGGTCTATCTGACCCCCGGCGGCCAGCGCCCCTACCTCGACGGGACGCGCAACAACAACCCGTTCACCCTGGTCTTCGGCTACAACGGCCTCAGCCGCTTCGGCGGCGCCCCGGACGCGCTGGGCTCCGTGGCCGGTACGACCGCCAGCCGCGCCAGCGGGAACACCGGCCTGACGATGCTGCTCAACAGCACGATAGGCCCGCAGATATCCTGGTTCCTCCCGCTGTCGCTCCTCGCCTTCGTCCTCGGTGTGCTGTGGCGCAAGGGGCAGCCCCGCACCGACCCCCTGCGCGCCGGTTTCGTGCTGTGGGGCGGCTGGCTGCTGCTGCACACGGTGGTGTTCAGCTCCTCCAACGGCAACCACGGCTATTACACCGCCGTCCTCGCACCGGCGCTGGCCGCGCTGTCGGGCGCCGGCCTCGCCCTCTTCCGGTCGCAGTGGCAGGCGGACGGTCCGCGCCGCGTGGCGCTGCCCGCGGCGATCGCGCTGACCGTCGTGTGGGCCGTCGTGCTCCAGGTCCCGCACCATTCCTTCGCGCCGTGGCTGCTGCCCCTGGTGCTGGTGCTGGGGCTCGGCGCGGCGGCGGGCCTGTGGATCCGCCGGGCGCGCGAAATGCCGCAGGTGGCGCGTTGGGCCTTCACGGCGGGGGTGGCGGCCACGCTGCTCGCCCCGGCGGTATGGACCGCCTCGACCCTGGACTCCCGGTACGCCGGCTCCGCGATGTCCCCGCTGGCCGGACCGGTCGGCAACGCCTACCAGGAGCAGGTCCGCCACCCGGCGCACCGGAGCGCCCCGATCACGTTGAACGACCCGTCGGTCCGGGACGCGAAGCTGCTGAAGTACCTGACCGCCCGGCTCTCCGGCGAGAAGTACCTGCTCGCCACCCAGGCCGCTTACACCGCGGAGCCGCTGCTGCGGGCCTCCACCCAGCCGATGCTGGTGATGGGCGGCTTCACCGGCCTGACCCCCTACCCGACGGCCCCGCAACTTGAAAGCCTGGTGGCCGCGCACCAGGTGCGGTACGCCCTGCTGACCGCGCAGCGGCCCGCCACTCCGGCGACCGCCTGGATCAAGGACCACTGCACCCGGGTACGCCCCAGCGCCTACGGCCACACATCGGACAAGAGCTCCCCGCTCTACGACTGCTACACCCCACGACGCACACCGGCCACCAAGGCCCGCTGATCGGGCGGGGCGGGCATGCCGCCCCGCCCGATCTTGAAGACCGAGCTGAACCAAGGCGCGGTGGGCGCTGCCGACGCTGTCCGCGATCGGGCCGAGTTTGCGGCCGGGCCGCACCGGTACAGGTCTTGCAGGGGGTACGGCCGGTATCGTCACGCAGCGCCGCCCTCCCTGTCCGGAACCGGTGCGACGCGGTGACCCGGCGGCCCGGCCCAGCGCGGCCATCACCACGCTCCACCCGAACACCGTCGTAGCGATGATCATGAGTTGCTTGCGGTCCATTCAGACTTCCCTTGAGTCGGCCAGACCCGCAGCCGATCCGGACGCCGCAAGGATCCCAGCAAGCGGGTGCCGAGCCGCCAGGCGGGGAGGTCAACCAGATTGGACGCAAAGGGAGTTGTCAAAACCGAATCGATGGGGATAAGAAGTCATCTCATTTGGATGGCTGGGCAGGCTGTCGGCCGTGGGGATTGATGAGCGGCTGGTGCCGGATGAGCGCGGGTGCGGCTGGAGCGGATCTGGACCCACAACGTCCGCTATGGACGGGCACTTTGACCGTGTACCCCCGGGGCCGCCGCTCACCGTCTCGGGTCGTCGTCATCCACCGGGTGATCCCAACCGGCGCCGTATTGGAGGCGTTTGGCCGTCTCCACGAGTTGGGCCAAGGGATCCCTGCTCAGGCGGCGTCTGAGTGAGAGTAGCGAAAGGAGCGGGTGTCTCCAGGCGCGCATGAATGCCGCTGTTGTGGCGTTGGGCATGTCCTGTTCTCGATCGTTGTCAAGGGCGCCGGAGGAGAGGGCGCTCCGGAGGAAACGCCACACCGCGCCACCTCTTCCGCCGGGTAGAAATATCCACCAGCATGGGCGACCCAACCCGGCAGTTATCCGGAAATTCGAACAGCTTTTGCGCGCCCCGAGGGCGGCACGTCCGGTGGCGGGCACGGCAGTTATGGAGGAGTGGACATGAGAAGTACGGTCCCGAGGCAGGCATTGGAATGGCTCGCCGCTGCCGCGACGGATCCCCGGGCGTGCAAGCGGGAGTGGGAACATGGTGAGAGCGGGACCGTGCTACTGCCCGCCGGACGGTTCTGGGACGTGCTCAGCGTCCCGGAAGAGCTGGGTCTGCTTGCCGTCGACGCCCTGTTGCGCGTCCCCCGGCAGGAGCCCGGTCCGACGTTGGCGGACTTCGGCGCCCACCGAGTGGGGTTCTTCCTCCCACCCGATCCCACGACCCACTGGGTGGGCTGCGGCACTCGCTATGCCGGGAAGGGGACGTGGATCGCGGTGCCGGCCCCGCACCGGGCTGCGGGTCGCCTGCGATGGCTCGTCCCACCCGACGGCACCGGCACCCTGTACAGCCCCGCCGCGGTGGAGCTCGCGCTCCGTCAGGCGGTCGGCCTGCTCGCCACCGTAGTCCGGCCCCGGCGGCCCCATCCCTGGGACGGCCCGGCGAGTACCGGGCACGCCGCTCGCGACACCACTCCCAGGGGCGAACGGCGCTGATCGGGCCAGGTCCGTAGGTACTCCCGCCCGGCCCCGGGCCTGCGCCTCGGGCCGCCCGGGCACCATCCGCCCGTGGGCCTGCCATTCGGCGACGAGCCCGGAATAGATCGGAGGGTCCATGCAGTACGCCCCTTTGGGTTCGGCCTGTGTCCGATGGCGGCCCGTATGACCGACGGGCCCTGGGCCAACCAGCCCTGGGCCAACCGGCCCTACGTGGCCCAGGAGCCACCCGGTCGTCGTGAATGTGCTGTTCATGTCCTACCGCAACGACGTTTCGCGCGCCGGTGGTACGCCCGCTCTCCCTCGCTACCTGATCGGGTGAGCGCCCCTCACGCGTAAGGGGCCATGTTTTGATCGGATCAGACGCACACGGAGCTGTGAGCGGAGACATGCCGGGTCAATGGCAGAGCGGCCATCTCCGCGGCGCCGATGTGCACTCCGGTCGGGTAGGCGTTGGTGTCGAGTTCGGCCGTCACCCTCAGTCCGGTACGCGTGGTGGTCGCGGCGATGGATTGCATGATGACTTCATGGCTGGTCAGTGGCCGGCCGCGCCAGTTCATCGTGATGTGGGAGAAGAGCCGGGGGGCTTGCCCCAAGGCCGGGTAGTTAGCGTTTTCGCAGGTCACGCAAGGGAAGTTGGTGACCATGTCGTGGCGGCGTAGAGGCCGGGGCCGAGCTTGTGGATGAGGCCGCTGGTGGCCCAGCGGTTCAGTTGTCTGTACATGGTCTCCAGGGTGACGTCGCCGAAGTGAGCCGCAATGTCGCGGGGTTGCCACAGCCGAGTGGGGTCTTCCTGGAGCAGGGTCAGAATTCGGTGTCGGCGGCGCTTGTCGGGGGCGGTGTGCCGATCGTCCCGGGAGGCGGTGGGCAGCGCGGGCTGCTGATCGGTGGGTTCGAGGATGGTGACGTCGAGGTGGGTGACGGTGCGGCTTGGGCTTTCCCCTTGATCGAGGACACCGGTTGTCATGCGGCGATGGTCAGCGTGGTTGATCGTTGTTCGTAGGTGATCGGGCTCTGTTGGCCGAGGGCGGAGTGCCGTCGCCTGGTGTTGTAGCGGGTGACCCAGCGGAAGACGGACAGGCGGGCGGCGCGGGCCCCGGGCCAGCGTTTCGCGCCCTGGAGCGTCTCGCGTTTCATGCTGGCGTTGAAGGACTCCGCGGCGGCATTGTCGGCGCTCGTGCCGACGGCTCCGCGCGATCGGATCACGCCGAACCGGTCACAGAGCGCCGCGAACTCCTTGGACGAGTATTGGGCTCCGTTGTCGCTGTGGAAGATCGCTCCATGCAGGTCTCCGCCCCGCGTGCCGGCGGCGGCCCGCAGGGCGTCGGCGATGAGTTCGGTCCGCATGTGGTCGGCGATCGACCAGCCCGTCAGTCGCTTGGAATGCAGGTCCAACACGGTTGCGAGATAAAGGAATTGTCCGTCCCCGATGGGCAGGTAGGTAATGTCGCCGACGTACTTCTGGTTCGGTGCAGCGGCGGTGAAGTCCCGCTGGAGCAGGTCCGGCACCGGCGTCGCGTCGGGTGCGGGA
>NZ_JAAIKO010000062.1 GCF_016107395.1 Streptomyces fildesensis | reverse complement strand
GTGGAACAAGATCGAGCACCGACTCTTCTCGCACATCACCATGAACTGGCGTGGCCGCCCGCTGACCAGCCACGAAGTCATCGTGAACAGCATCGCGGCGACCACCACCCCCACCGGGTTACGCGTGAAGGCCGCCCTCGACACCAACAGCTACCCCACCGGCGTGAAGATCGGCGACGCGGAGATGGCCGCCCTGCCGCTGGTCCGGCACACGTTCCACGGTGACTGGAACTATGACCTCCACCCCCAGCCCTGCCCCACCGTCCCAGCGGCGCGAACCCCGCAAGAACCCGCCTCGAAGTGGGACCAGGCCCTGCTCTCTGATCCCGCCCTGACCGGGATGACCCGCCCCCAACTGGACGAACTCACCACAACGTTGGCTCCTGACGGTGATACCCAAACCGGCCGTCCACCCCGGCTCACCTTCCCCGAACAAGTCCTGGCCACCGTGCTTCACCTGCGGGTCGCGCTAGCCGCGGAACCCCTGGCCGTACTGTTCGGCAGCAGCCGCACGGCCATGCACCGCACCCTCCTCAAGAACAGGAAACTGATCAAGGCGCACAGGATCACCATCCCGCCCGCAGCAGCCCCACCCGCGACCCTCGCCGTTCTCCAAGCCCGCGTCCTCACCCTGACCGGCGAGCCCGCAACCAAGATCAAGACGACGTGTTAATGATCTGCAAGCTCTTATGCGCGTGCCTGCTCGATCGAGGCCGGCGCATCGTCCGGGACGACGTCGGGCTCGGGGAACGCCCAGCGAGACAGCTCCCGCACCGCGGCGGACTGCCGCTCCACCGCGCTGCCGCGATACTGGCATCGACCCCGGACGGGACCAGTGACCGGGCGCCCGTCGGCGTCCATGTAGCGGAACCCCCGGCTCGGACAGAGACGAAGTCGCATGCCCGAATGCCATGAGTTACTTCACCGTGAGTCGCAGAGCATTGATGAAGGCGCGGAGGTCGTCGGGCGCGTCGGCGGAGATCACGGTGTGATGGTCGCGTAGGGACGACAGCGTGACATTCGCGGACTTGTCGTGCCAGACGCACTGGGTGACCGCTTTAGCGGCTGTTCTCATGTCAACGCAGAGGATCTTTCCGCCCACGGAACCCGCGCCGTACTCCTTCACGGTCGTGCTGTCGACCTTCGTTCCGAAAAGCACGGCGAGTTCTTGGATCGCCTCTCCCGGCTCTTGCGCGAATGCGGGATCCAGAGTGACTTCGATGACGAGCCCCTTGCCGTCGGCCGTGCCGTAACTAACCGTTGCATAGCCTTTGTTGGGGTCCGTGTTCGAGCTCCTCAGCCCGGCCTGTTCGGGTGTGCCGGGCCTCGAAGCGGTGTAAGCGCCGAATCCGTCCGGAAGCACGGCCGTGTGCTTGACCGCCTTGAAATCCTCGTTCCCGGTGACCACCACCCATCCGATGGCGCCGGCCACTGCTATCAGGGCGATCACGCCGCCGACGATCTTCCGGCGCTGGCGCTGGACCTCCCAGGCTTCCGGCTCCGACCGGCCGATGGAGATCAGTGTGACCTGGGCGTCGCCTGAGACATCGTGAGACACGGAGCACTCCTGGAACCGGTAGGGATTCGGCATCCGGAAACCCGCCAGCGCCCCGGACCGCCGACCATACCGGGGGACCGCCCGGGACGCCCCTGCATTCGCCGTACCACCGTGGTCCGCGGCCAAGGCCCTGGTCGAGTCGACGCCCTGTGGTCCATCGAGGACGGCGAGTTCTTCGGAGGGGACCAGGTCGATGAAGTCGAGGTAGCCCATCTTGGCCTCGTCGGCCCGCTGCGCGTACTGGGTCAGGGCCTCGGCCAGGTGGGGCAGGCCCAGCTTGGCGGCCGTGTTGCGGATGCGGGTGGAGACCAGCTCGCTCAAGACGATTCCTTCGTGGTCTGGTGGGTGTGAAGGGGCGGGTGTTCCGGTCAGCTCGTCATAGATCGACACCGGTCTGCGGCCGACCTCGACTTGGGTGGCCGCGGCCCGGTTCAACAAGGCCCACAGCGATCCCGCCTCTGACACGCCGTCCTGTCGGCGGGGTGCGGGCACGTCTCCGCCCGCTGTGACGCGGCGGCCGGCTCCGGTGGGCAGACCGTCCCAGTGCCGCCCGTCCACGACCCGGGCCCCGCGGCCAACTGCCCGCGGATGGGTGGCCAGCAGAGTCTCCCCCTGGCGGTTGGGTGTGGTGGCATGCAGGGTGACCTGGGACTTCGTGGCTCGGATCTCGACCAGCTGCCGCGGGCGGATCCATAGAGCCGGCACGGAGTAGAGGTTCGCTTCGAAGGCGACGAGGCAGTCCTTGCCGACGTAGCGGAGGTGCCGCTGGGCGACCACGTATGGAGTGGCCGGCAGTGGGCGGAGAGCCATGTGTTCGCGGACCGCCCGCAGACCGATGACCTCGCCGTGGGTGCCGTGGACTTCGGCCCGCCGCAGCGGAACCCAGGCAGTGAATGCGGAGTCCAGTTCCTCGATCGAGGAGAAGGCGCGTCCGGCCAAGACGTGGTCGCGGACGAACAGGACCTGGCGCTCGACTCGGCCCTTTCCAGTGGGCCGGTAGGCGGCCAGCACGTCGGGATCGAAGTCGATCCAACAGCCACTACTGCACGGCCGCGCTGACATCGCCGCCGACGACGTCCGTACGGCGGGCGAAGTCAGCGGCGTTGGAACCGCCGGTGGCAGACGAGCCGTAGGAGCATTCCTCGGTGCGATCCGCGGGCCCTGCGGGCTCCCAGCGCAGCAGGGGCTCTGGGAGGGTCCGCTACTCCCCCAACCATCCCGAGGTCGCCTGGCTGTTCAACCACCGGGCCAAGCCGCGCATCGACCCAAGCATCGAGGTGCCCTTCATCCGGGTCTGCCGCAGCGACGAAAGCAGCGACGTCGCTATGCCGGGCGCGGCTACAGGTGGGACATGCGCTCCCGCACAGGGCCCGCCAACTCGGCCGGGCCCAGGACACCGGGGTGTCCCCGGAAGACGGTGTGGGCTTCTCTGCGAGGGGTCAGCCGATACGGACGGTGATCTCGGGGAGGGGTATGTCGGAAAGGTTCAGCTGGAGCCCGGCCAGAGTCAGGTAGGTCTGCGAGTCGGTCAAGGCGGAAGTGGTGGACGGCACCTGGGTCTTCCCGCGCGTGCTCACCAGCAGGTACCAACCCCCGCGCTTGTAGCTGCGGGAGGCGTCGGGGCGGTCGCCGTTCGGGTTCAGCGTCCAGCCCTGGCGCTCCAGGTCGGCGCAGATCGCGTTCATCTCCGACTGTGCGGCGGTCTTCTCGCGGACGGCCATCCAGCCCGTCCTGTTCGATTGGGCGTCGGCCACGACGGTCGGACGGCCCTGCGCCGGGTCGATGCCCGCCGCGCTGACCGCAGTCCTGATCACCTCGTCCACGGCCCTCAGCCGGAGCGGCATTGAGGAGTCCTCACCGTGCAGCACCCCATCGCCCAGACCGCCGCCGCCTACGACATCGACATGGTCAACGGCGTCGACTTCCTCGTCCGTACGGCCAAGCTGCAGCCGGGCGACAAGATCGGCCATGTCTACTTCGAAGGCGAATACGGTGAGAACGCCCTCGCCGGAGCCACCTACGCCGCGCGGCAGCACAAGCTGAGCATCGTCGAGCAGAAGATCAAGCCGACCGATCAGGATCTGACCGCCCAGGTCACCGCATTGAAGCAGGCCGGCGTCAAAGCCACCCGCTATGCGGGCCGGGACGGCGGCGCCGTGCTGTCCCGGACCGTCAGGCGCGTCGAGACGATGTCGGTGCCCGAGCGCGGGACGTCGTGTTCGCGGATCTGGCGCAGGACCTCCTGGACGCTGCGCCGGCCGACCTCGGCGAAGTCCTGGTGCACCGTGGTCAGGGGCGGAATGAAGTGAGCCGCGTCGGGGATGTCGTCGAACCCGACCACGCTGATGTCGCCGGGGACAGCCCTGCCTCGTTCGTGGAAGGCGCGCAGCAGGCCGAGGGCCATCTGGTCGTTGGCGGCGAACACCGCGGTGCACTGCGGCTCTTCGGCGAGCGCGAGGCCGGCCGCGTAGCCCGAAGCGGCCGACCAGTCGCCCCGCAGGGGCGGCGGCACCGGCCGGCCAGCGTCCTCCAGGACCGTCCGCCACGCCCGGGCGCGCCGCTCGCTCGCGTACGACGACTCCGGGCCGGTCACGTGCCAGACGGTCGCGTGGCCGAGGTCGAGCAGATGGCTGACGGCACGCCGGGCGCCGCCCGTCTGGTCGGTGTCGACGACGGGGTAGCGGTCTCCGGCGTCGGAGTCCACGACGACCACGGGCACGCCGGGCGGCAGCGCCACGGTGCCGGCGTCGAGCAGGTGGATCTCCATGAACACGATGACGGCGTCGACGGCCAGTTCGCCCATCCGCGTGAAGGCGCCCAGCACGTTGTCCTGGGTCGGGATGTCGACGGGGATCAGAGTGATGGCGTATCCCTCGGCGGCGGCCTGGGTCGCGATCGCCTCCACGGTGTTGCTGTTACCGGTGGTGGACAGGCCGTGGAGGATCACGCCGATGGTGTTGAACTGTCCGTACCGCAGGGCGCGTGCCGCGCTGTTGGGGCGGTAGCCCAGTTCGCGCATGGCTGTGAGTACCTGCTCGCGGGTCGAGCCGATGACGCCGGGGTGGCCGTTGGACACCCGCGACACGGTCTGGGACGACACGCCCGCGCGCTGCGCGACGTCGGCCATGGACACGCGCTGCTTGCGGCGTCCGCCCGGTATGCCCGAGCCGCCGCGCTGCGCGCCGCCGGCAGGAACAGGATCTTGTGCTCCCCGCTCACTCAGGTCCATCACCCCTTCACTCCTGTCCGTCCGCCCGTCGCCGGCCAGTGCGGCCAGCGGAAACGTAACGTCCGCGAAACCTTGACCGATCGGCGTGACGGGTGCCACGCTACCGCACAAGTTTACGTAAACATCGCGCTGCCCGGCCCGCTCGGCCTCCCTGCACGGATCGGGTCGGCGCCTTGTGTTCGGCACGATGTTTACGTAAACACCCATCGTCCGGACAGGTCGGTGTCCCAGCAGCGAGGAGCAAGGAGCGACATGGTGGCCGCAGTACCAGAGGCGGGGGCGCGACCCGCCGCGAGGCCATCGGCCCCCGAACGGCGGTCGTGGACCGGCTGGCAGTTCGTCGGTCCGTTCATGGCGGTGTTCGCCCTGGTCTTCCTCGCCCCGATCGGATACTCGATCTACCTGAGCCTGTTCCGCACCCGGCTGATCGGCGGAACCAGCTTCGTCGGCGCCGACAACTACACCGAGGCGTTCGGCGACGCGCAGTTCTGGTCGTCCTTCGGCCGGGTGGCGGCCTTCCTGGCCGTGCAGGTGCCGATCATGCTGTTCCTCGCGCTCCTGCTCGCGCTGGCCATCGACAGCGGCCGCCTGTACGGATCGAGCTTCTTCCGGATCGCGGTGTTCCTGCCCTACGCGGTGCCGGCCGTTGTCGCCACACTCATGTGGGGCTTCATGTACGGCACGCGCTTCGGCCTGGTCGGCAATCTCAACGACGCGTTCGGGATCACCCTCCCGGACCCGCTCTCGCCCGACCTGGTCCTCGCGTCCATCGGCAACATCGTGACCTGGCAGTTCGTGGGCTACAACATGCTGATCCTCTACTCGGCACTGCGGACGGTGAACCCGGCGCTCTACGAGGCCGCGGAGATCGACGGAGCGGGACAGTTGCGGATCATCCGGGCGATCAAGCTCCCGGCGCTGCGCGGGGCCCTGATCATCGCGACGATCTTCTCGATCATCGGGAGCTTCCAGCTGTTCAACGAGCCGAGCATCCTCAAGAACCTGGCGCCGAACGCGATCACGTCCGACTTCACCCCGAACCTGTACGCCTTCTCCCTGTCCTTCGCCGGGCAGCAGTTCAACTACGCGGCGACCATCGCCATCGTCATGGGCGTGATCACGATGATCATCGCCTACGCCGTCCAGCTGCGCGGCATGCGGAAGGAACTCTGACCATGGCGACCACCACTCCCCGCCTGCGGCACACACCCCGCCCGGCACGGCGCCCCGGTACCCGCTCCGGCCCGCTCACGCTCCGCGCCACCCGCAGCACCTCACGCCACAAGCGGCGCAGCGCCACCCTGACCGCCCTGACGGCGATCATGCTGATCTACACGCTGCTGCCGCTGGCCTGGCTGGCGATCAACGCCACCAAGACGCAGCAGGGGCTGTTCAACTCCTTCGGCCTGTGGCTCGACGGTGACTTCGCCCTGTTCGGCAACATCGCCGACACCTTCACCTACAACGACGGGATCTTCACCCGCTGGCTGCTCAACACCCTGCTGTACGTGGTGGTCGGTGCGGGTGGCGCGACCTTGCTCGCCACGCTCGCCGGGTACGGGCTGGCCAAGTTCGACTTCGTCGGCAAGCGGGCCGTGTTCGCCACCGTCATCGGAGCGGTTGCCGTGCCCGGCACGGCGCTGGCGGTCCCCACGTTCCTGATGTTCTCCGAGCTGGGACTGACCGACACCCCGTGGGCGATCATCATCCCGTCGCTGATCTCGCCGTTCGGCCTGTACCTGATGTGGACCTTCGCCACTGACGCCGTCCCGAAGGAGATCCTCGAGTCGGCCCGGGTCGACGGTGCCGGCGAGTTCCGCGCGTTCTTCTCGATCAGCATGCCGATGCTGGCACCCGGCATGGTCACCGTCCTGCTCTTCAACGTGGTCGCGACCTGGAACAACTACTTCCTGCCGCTGATCATGCTGAAGGACCCCGACTGGTATCCGTTGACCCTTGGCCTCAACAGCTGGAACGCCCAGGCCGCCACCGTCGGTGGGGACGTGGTGTTCAACCTCGTGATCACCGGATCGCTCCTGACCATCGTGCCCCTGATCGCGGCGTTCCTGCTGCTGCAGCGGTACTGGCAGTCGGGCCTGGCCGCCGGAAGCGTCAAGGGCTGACCGGCGCACGGCCCCACTCACCCCTCTCCCCCGCACCCCGATCCACGTCTGAAGACACCCTCATGAAAAGGAACACCCTCATGGCGATAGCCCGCCGTCGCGCCCTCCTGCTGGGCGCGGCCGCCCTGTCGGTCGCTCTCACCGCGACCGCCTGCGGCTCCTCCGACTCCAAGGACTCGGGCGGCGCGCAGCCCGCGTCCGCCGCCGATCTCCAGGCCGCCCTGGACACCGGCGGCAGCATCACGGTGTGGGCCTGGGAGCCGACTCTGCAGAAGGTCGTCACCGACTTCCAGGCCAAGTACCCCAAGGTCACGGTCAAGCTGGTCAACGCCGGCACCAACAAGGACGAGTACACCGCGCTGCAGAACGCGGTCAAGGCCGGAAAGGGCGTCCCCGACCTCGCGCAGATCGAGTACTACGCCCTGCCGCAGTTCACGCTCGCCAAGTCCGTCGCCGACCTCACGGCGTTCGGCGCCGACCAGCTCAACTCCAGCTTCACCCCTGGCCCGTGGGGCTCCGTCCACGCCGGCGCCAAGGGCGTGTACGGCCTGCCGATGGACTCCGGCCCGATGGCCCTGTTCTACAACAAGGAGGTCTTCGACAAGTACAAGATCGCGGTGCCGACGACGTGGGACGAGTACCTCGCCGCAGCCAAGAAGCTGCACGCGGCCGACCCCAAGGCGTATCTCGCCAGTGACACCGGCGACGCCGGATTCGCCACCAGCATGATCTGGCAGGCCGGCGGCAAGCCCTACACCGTCGACGGCACCCAGGTCGGCGTGAACTTCGACGAGGCCGGCACCAAGAAGTTCACCGCCGCCTGGCAGCAGCTCGTCAGCGGCAAGCTCCTCTCCCCGGTCACCGCCTGGAGCGACGCCTGGTACCAGGGGCTGGGCGACGGCAGCATCGCCTCGCTCGTCACCGGCGCCTGGATGCCCGGCCCCCTCGAATCCGGTGTCAAGGGCGGCACCGGCAAGTGGCGTGTCGCGCCCATGCCGCAGTGGCAGAGCGGGGCCAAGGTCACCGCCGAGAACGGCGGCAGTTCGCTGGCCCTCACCGAGGCGAGCGCCAACAAGAAACTCGCCTACGCCTTCCTGCAGTACGCCACCGTCGACGCGGGCGCGCAGAGCCGCGTCGACGCAGGCGCGTTCCCCGCCACCACCAAGCAGCTCAACTCCCCCGCCTTCCTGGACAAGCAAGACCCGTACTTCGGCAACCAGAAGATCAACCAGGTACTCGCGCAGTCGGCGACCCAAGTCGCCCCCGGCTGGTCCTACCTGCCCTTCCAGGTCTACGCCAACAGCGTCTTCAACGACACCGTCGGCAAGGCGTACGTCAGCGGCACCACCTTGGACAGCGGGCTGAAGGCCTGGCAGGAGGCCTCCCTCAAGTACGCCAAGGACCAGGGCTTCACCGTCAAGTAGACCCCGGCGCGCGATCATCCGCGCATGCCCGCCCCGCCGACGTGCACCCGACCGGCGGCGGGGCCCCGCTCCCGGCCCACCGGACCGCGCCCCGGCATCGCCATGCGCTTCCTCCTGCTC
The DNA here is from genome assembly GCF_016107395.1 of Streptomyces fildesensis. GTDB lineage: Bacteria > Actinomycetota > Actinomycetes > Streptomycetales > Streptomycetaceae > Actinacidiphila > Actinacidiphila fildesensis. The sequence goes on along the minus strand of NZ_JAAIKO010000062.1, from coordinate 27,754 downwards.
GTCGTCGTGCCTGCCCCGAGGTACTGCCTCACAGAAAGGGAAAGCCATGCCCCACCCCTCCCCGTCCCGCACCGTCCACCGCGTCCTGGCCTGTCTGCTGGGCGCCGCTCTGTTCGCACCGCTCACCGCCCTGACCGACGCCTCCCCGGCCGCAGCCGACACCCCGCCGTTCGCCGCCGCACAGTTCCAGGGCGTGAACTGGGCCCGCCCGGGCGACAATTACGTCGACGGACCCGTCGTCCTCGAAGGACTGAACGTCACCGACAGCTACGCCACCGTCAAGGCCAAGGCGGACGCCGTCTACAACGGCTTGAAGGCCACCCTCGGCGCCAACACCGTCCGCCTGCCGGTCAACACCAAATCCGTCGGCACCGCCTGGTGGAACGCCTACACCGGCGCCATCGACTCCGCGACCGCCAAGGGCTTCAAGGTCGTCCTGTCCTACTGGGAGGACGGGGCGTCCTCCAACGGCCGGATCGTCGACATGGCCGCCTGCAACGCCATGTGGAACACCGTTGTCGCCAAGTACGGCTCCAACGGCCTGGTCTACTTCGAGCCGATGAACGAGCCCCACGGCTACGACGCCACCGAGTGGACGAACGTCGCCGCCACCTGGCTCGCCGACCGCCCCTCGGTCCCCCGGGGCCGGATCTTCATCAGCGGTGTCGGCTACAACGGTGACGTCAAGCCCGTGTGCGGCGACAGCCGCCTGGACGGGACCTACCTCTCCTACCACCACTACGCCTTCATGAGCGCCGCCAAGACCTACGACCAATGGGTCGCCCACTTCAAGGACGGCATCGGCCCTTGCGCCTCACGCACCGTCCTGGACGAGTTCGGCGCGCCGATGGACGACGGCCTGAACTACAACACCACCACCAGCACCGACAACTTCATCCGCTACCTGCGTGCCGACACCGACACCGTCCGCGCCCTCGGCGTGGGCGCGGTCTACTGGCCTGCCCTCGGTGGCCCGCACAACGAGCGGCCCACTTACGACTACTACTCCCTGTTCGCCCTTCAGGGCAGCGGCACCAACCTGTCGCTGGGCGTCCGCAACATCAGCGGCATCGACCGGCTCAAGTACGCCTGGGGCCTGGATCCCGGCGCGCACACGGGCGCCCTGCACAGCCTCAGCGGCACCAACCGCTGCCTCGACGTCCCCGGCGCCACCCATACCAACAGCACCCAGGTCATGGCGTGGACCTGCAACGGCGGCGACAACCAGAAGTGGACCAGGACGCCGTCGGGACAGCTCACCGTCTACAACGGCGAGAAGTGCCTGGACGTCGGCGGCCAGGCGACGGCCAACGGCAGCGCGGTCGGCATCTACGACTGCAACGGCGGCGCGAACCAGAAGTGGACGTTCTCCTCGGACGGCACGATCCGCGGCGTCCAGTCGGGCCGCTGCCTCGACCTGGACCAGACCACCGCCCAAGGCCAGCTCTACGACTGCTGGGCGGGCGACAACCAGAAGTGGCAGACCCTCTAGCAGTTCACCGGCCCAGCAGTTCCGCGGCGTAACAGATTGCCGGCGCGTACGGGTACCCGGCCGGCCGCGCGGGAGCCCTCCGCGCGGCTGGCCGGCCCACCCGCCTCTTCGAGGCCGGCACCGCCCCACCTCACACTCCCCCTTCAGCACAGGAGCACTCGCACATGCCCGTTCTTGACTTCGACGACAGCGGGTTTCGGCTCGACGGCGCACCCTTCCAAATCCTGTCCGGAGGACTGCACTACTTCCGCGTCCACCCCGCGCAGTGGGCGGACCGGCTGCACAAGGCCCGCCTGATGGGCCTCAACACCGTCGAGACGTACGTGCCGTGGAACCTGCACGAGCCGCGCCCGGACTCCTTCCGGATGGACGGCGAACTGGACCTGCCGGCCTTCCTCGACCTGGCCGCGGCCGAGGGGCTGCACGTACTGCTCAGGCCGGGCCCGTACATCTGCGCCGAGTGGGAGGGCGGCGGCCTGCCGTCCTGGCTGCTGGCCGAGCCGGACATCGCCCTGCGCAGCCGGGACCCCCGGTTCCTGTCCGCGCTGGACCGCTACCTCGCCCAGCTCCTCACCCCCCTGCAGCCCTACCTGGCCACCCGCGGCGGCCCGGTGCTGGCGGTGCAGGTGGAGAACGAGTACGGGGCCTACGGCGACGACACCGCCTATCTGGAGCACCTAGCCGCCACGCTCCGCCGGTGCGGTGTCGACGTGCCGCTGTTCACCTGTGACCAGCCCGCCGACCTGGAGCGGGGCGCCTTGCCGGGCGTGCTCGCGACAGCCAATTTCGGCAGCCGCTCGGCGCAGAGCCTGGCCGCCCTGCGCGCACACCAGCCGGCCGGCCCGCTGCTGTGCGCCGAGTTCTGGAACGGCTGGTTCGACCGCTGGGGCGCCCACCACGTCATCCGCGACCCGGCCCAGGCCGCCCAGGAGCTGGACGAACTGCTCGCGACCGGGGCCTCGGTGAACTTCTACATGTTCCACGGCGGCACCAACTTCGGCTTCACCAACGGCGCCAACGACAAACACACCTACCGGCCGACCATCACCTCCTACGACTACGACGCACCGCTGGACGAGGCCGGTGACCCCACCGAGAAATTCACCGCGTTCCGCCGGGTCCTCGCCAAGTACGCGCCGGTCCCCGCCGAGCCCGTCCCCCACCCCGGGGCCAAACTCGCCCCCCACACCATCGCGCTCACCGACAGCGCCTCCCTGCTCGCGTGCGCTGCCGATCTGGGTGACGCGGTGGCGTCCGAGCGGCCACTGACGATGGAGGAGCTCGGGCAGGACTTCGGATTCGTACTGTACGAGACCGCGCTGCCCGCGGCAGGACCGGTACTGCTGGAAGTGGAGCAGGTGCGCGACCGCGCCCAGGTGTTCCTCGACGGCCTGCCCATCGGGGTGCTGGAGCGCGAGAACCACGAGCGGGCCATCGCCTTCACCGTGCCGCGCGCGGGCACCGTACTGAGCGTGCTGGTGGAGAACCAGGGGCGAGTCAACTACGGGCCGGGCATCCACGACCGCAAAGGACTGCTCGGCGCCATCCTCCTGGACGGATCCGCACTGACCGGGTGGTGCAGCCGGCCCCTGCCGCTGACCTCCCTGACGCAGCTGCCGTTCACCAACACCACCACGACGCCGACCGGGCCCACCTTCCACCGCGGCACCGTCGACCTCGCCGAGCCGGCCGACACCTTCCTCCACCTGCGCGGCTGGACGAAGGGCAACGCCTGGGTCAACGGTTTCGCCCTGGGCCGCTACTGGTCGCGCGGCCCACAGGGGTCGCTGTACGTGCCGAAGCCGGTGCTGCGGGCAGGCGCCAACGAGATCGTCGTGCTCGAACTGCACGCCGCCCACCGCCCCCGTACCGTCGAGCTGCGCCCGACCCCGGACCTGGGCCCCACCGAGCAGTAGCGGTCGCCGCCGTATGCCAACCCGTAGGCCAGGAGCCCCGTCATGAACGCCGGCCGTCCTCGGGACCGGATTTCGTTCCTGGTCAGGTGCCGGACGCCTGGTCCGGTGTACCCGGGGTAACGGCTTTTCTGCCAACTTCGGCTCGCCCATGCGACTCCTCCCAGGGAACACCTGGTTGATCGAACGAACACAGCCACGGATGACCCGGCCCCTTCGCTCCGCCCCCATTACAGGGACTTCATCACTACTACGGCCGGTCCGCCGGCGGGTCCCGCACCGGTACTCAGCCCCTCGAGGTTTCCGCCGCTTCGGGACGCTCCCTCTTCGAGGTCGTTTTCTCCCGGTGTTTCATCCCGGAACGAGTGCTAAATCCGTTGGCGTCGGGTCGCACCAGAACCCCAGCTCCTGGCGTGCGGCCCCCCTGCAGTGGGAGACAACCACCTCCTACATCCAGCGCCTTGCACGCCTCTGTCCCGGCGGTCGGGGATCAGCACGATCAGGCGCACGGCCGGGTGACTGTCGGTCCGGTTCAGTCCGTACCCCGGGGCAGCGTCACCCGGATCCTGCTGCCCTCGGTGGCGCCATGGATAGCGATCCTTTGTTGATCGAACTGCTCCCCATCGCGCCGGATGGCGAAGACCCTGTAAGGCGGAAGGCCCGTGAGATCGCGGCTCGTAGTGAAGTCGCCCGTTTCCGTGAGGAGACGGAGCGCTTCACGGCGGCCATGGGTATCTCCCTCGATCAGCCGGGCGACGCGGTCCAGGCTGGTCTTCACCTCGCTGCGACGCTGTCCGTCTGGATCGAACAGCTCGATGCTGCGGTAGGAGTCGCCCTCGTAGACGCTGTCGATCCGAAGCTGCCTCTCAACGCTCCTGGATATCCGACGGCTCTTCGACGCGTACGGCATGACGCTGCTCGTACCCGATGCCTTGCCCGAGCACATGGCGACCCTGTGCATCGGGAACAGTGTCAGCGTGGTGTGGCCCACAGCGTACGGGCTCTACGCCCGGCTCGCGCCGCTTGACTCCGCATGGCAGTGACGGCCCGAGGTAATCCTCGGGCCGCCGCTGGTCTTGCTGTTCAGCTCCGGGCTTGCTGTTCAGCTCTCGGTGATGCGGGTCCAGGTGAACGGGCCGAACGAGGTGGACGTCGTCGGGTTGTGGGCTCCTGGGGTGACGGTCAGCTTCAGCCATTCCAGGGGTGTGGTGCTTCCGTGCACGACGATGCGGTGGAAGTTCGGGACGGCGTAGCCGGGGTGGCTGTTCCATGCGTCGTACGCGCAGACGTCCTCGTCACCCGTGCAAGGCGCGCCCTGGGTGAGCGGGTTGTCCGAGCGGTAGACGTGCGAGTCGCCGACGAGCAGGAGCACCGGCTTGCCGAAGGCGGCGGTGTGCCTGGCGAGACTGGAGACGACCGGCTCGTAGTTCGCCACGTGGTCGGCCGTCTTGCCGTCTACGTCCCACATGTCGGCCTGGGTGGTGACGACGACGCTGGACATGCCGCCGGCCTTGGCGAGTGCGAATGCGGTGTCCAGCCAGCGCAGGTCGGCCGCGGTGCGCTGGGCGGCCTCGTCGAGCTGCTGCCGTGAGGCCGTCGGCGCGCCGTACCAGGGGTCAGCGTCGTTGTTGGAGCCGCCGGGCACGTTGACCGTCGCGAACAGGGTGCCGTTTTTGACCCAGAGCACGTTCTCCACGTACTTGGCGTCCTCGGGGTGCGCCCAGTTCGGCAGCTGCGCCTGCGACAGGACGCGCAGCGTCCCGCTGCCGAGGGTGTGGCCCGGCTTGGGGAAGAACGTCTTGCGGACCAGATCCAGGTTCGCGGCCGGGTTGCCGGAAGCGTAGTCCACTGAATGGCCGGTGGCCGGATCGAGTACGTAGTCGATCTTCCCGGTGAGCGGGTTGTACGTGCCGCCGCCCTCCTTGGCCTTGTGACAGTCGGCCCACTCGTTGTCGCCGGGGGTGTAGACCATCGGATCCGCGAAGGTCTTCCACAGCGCGGCGACGGACTGGTCGTAAGCGGCGGTGCAGTACTGCTTGCCGGAGTGGATGTCGCCGACATGGATCACGGTGCTGATGTCCGGGTCGGCGTTGACGTTGGCGATGAACGCCGGCGTCGCGTCGAACTCGGAGGTGTCGGTCGGCGAGGTGCCGTACGGGGCGTCGCCGTACACGGCGAGCGTGAACGGCGCACGGGCCCCGGCCCCGGCCCCGGAGGCGGTCGCGTTCGCCGTCATGGCGGTGGCCGATATCGCGCTGAGCGCCAGAGCCAGGCCCACGGCTGCAAACGACCTTCTTTTCATCTGTCTCCTCGGTGAATTCGACCGTGCCGAAGCAGCCTGCTCGCAGCGCGCGTCTCACCGGGAACGGACAGGTGAACGGAAGTCGAATACGGCGTCTACCGATCAGTCGTCCTGGCGCGGCATGTCCATCCGCTCTCCGATGGCCTTCTCGATACGGGCTCGGTGGGCCCCCTCCCACACGTCGAGGAACTCCCCGGCCTCCTTGGCGAGCTTCGCCCGGGCAGCGCCCAGGTTCTCGTCCCGGCGGGCGGCCGGTACGACGACCATGACCTCCTCGTCCGCGACGACGACGTCGCTTGGGTGTACATCCACACCGCCGCAGCGGACCGGGATGCCGAGGGGCTGGGCGGCCGACTTGGCGCCCGGGATCGGGATGACGCCGCGGGCGAAGACGGGGAAGGCCATGCGCATGCAAACGCCGCTCCGGCATTCGCCGAGGGAGGCTCGAAGGTGGCTCGCGGGCAGGCGGGCGTTGGTAGCCGCCTACGAACCGCGGCTTTCAGCGAGGCGTACGGAATCAGGCCCGACCCCAGCGCCGTCTACCTCGTGCGCGCAGGCCGGCGACCGGATGGCCCTCGCCTTCGTGGGGCGCCTGCTCGCCCGCCACGACCGTGGCGCCGAGGCATTCGAGCTGCTGTGCCCCGTCGTCGAAGACTGATTCCTCGCCGCCTCGCTGCTGACCACCTGGATCCCGACCGACCACCGATGCGACACGCCGTGGTGCGGCCGCGGCCTCGACGCCGACACTGCGCTCGCCCTGCTTACCACGATCCGGGAACGCCAGGACCGCACCAATGACGCGATCGCCCTGCTGCGTACCCGGCACGTCACCTCTGTCAACAGTCGCGACCAGGTCGCCGATCCGCTGGCCACGCACAACCGGATCGAGGAACTGCTCGCGTACGCGGAGCCCGAGGACCACGGACACGCCGCGCAGCGTTTGGCCGAAATACGTGAGGAGCACGGCGACGTGGAGGGCGCGATCGCTGCCTACCGTCAGCCCGACACCTCGGTGGCCCCCACTACAACGGCGGGGCCCAGCACCCGCAAATAGTCGTGGAGCAGGTCAGCGAAGGCGGTTGCGGCGCCGACGCACAGCCCCTGGCAGCAATTGACTGCCGGTCAGTGAGATGAGTCACCGTGAGAAAAGTAGAGCCCCGGACAATCCGTCCGGGAAGGGCATCGCGCGTGGTGCAAAACCTCAGCCTCGCACTGTTGCCACTGTCCCTTGTCGTAGGGCTTTTGGGGACCACTCCCCCTGCGATGGCCGACGAGCCGCCGTACCCCGTGGACCCTGTCGATGCCACCCCCCTGACGGACCGGGGCCGGGTAGTTGAGCTCTGGAGCGAGGGCGGCCCAGCAGTCAAGGCGGCAGCACGAGTCGCCCTACTCGGAAGCGATGACGACGTCCCGCGTTTCCTCGACACTGAGGAGCCGGTTGCTGAACTCCATGACGATCGCATCCGCGCCGCCTGGCGGCTACCTCACGATCGAGCCCCACAACGAGGCGCGCGCCTGGGTCGGCTCAACGGCAAGGGACCTCACCATGACCTTCACCTGCGCCGAAACAGCGACGGTCCCCAAGACCGGGAAGGTCAACCTGATCGGCTCCGACTGCGAAATGAGCAACGCGTCCTAGGATCCTTCGCTCTACAGCACGGTCGTCCTGCGCCGGTAGTACGCGACCGTCGTGGCCGCCAGGAGGGGCCCCCAGGCCAGCAGCGGAGAGTAGCAAGCCACGAGGAGCACTTGCTGGGCTGGCGTCTGCGTGACGCGCGCGATCAGGCCTGCCGCCTGGGAGCAGGCGAACCAGCCTCCTATCGTGCACAGCGCCGCCGCCCCGAGCAGCGCCGGGACCACCGCCGCGAGCGTACGCACTCGCCGCCCGCCGATGAGCGGGAGCCAGCGGGGTGCCATCTCGCCCCAAGGTCGCACCAACCCGAGTGCGAGCAGGGCGAGGCCTTCGGATATCACGGTCAGCGAGACGGCCAACACCACCTCGCGGCCGTTCCGGCCCGACTGCTCGGCCACCGGGAGCCCGGAAACTTGGGCGATCCGCCACAGGCCGGACGGCAGGGTAACGAGGGGTACGGCGTGGGCGGCGAGGACAGCCCAACGCGGAACCTGGGGCAGCGCGTCGATCTTCAGCATGCGTTCCATCGTGCTGAGGCGCAGGTCGTCGCACATCAGCACGCAGGATGACCTGTTCCCCATACGGGGGAGAACTTGTATCGGATGTCCGACGCACCCAGCTCCAGCGCGCCTGGCCAGTCGCGGGAGACCCTCCGGCGTCCCTGGGAGAACCGGTCAAGGCGGAGCAGCAGACCCCGGCTTGGTTCCGTCGGGGTTCAGGAACATCCGCGCCCGCCTGCTCTCCCGACCCGTGTTCATCCAACGGCACGGGCACCGGACGTTCACCGGATCCTCGAACCCTCACCGGGCGCCCCGCTACGACGTCGGGAAGACCGTCGAACGCGAACTCATGATCGCCGCACATCAACTCGACCTTGTTGCAAACCGTGATCTTGGAGCGACGCCGTCGCAGCTTCCCATGCACGCACAACCGCTCCGATTTCCTCGAAGAAGGCGTGCGCGCGGCGGTGCGGCCAGAGGCGGGACAGACCCGCGCCGGTGAGCATCTCGGTGACAGTGCGCCGCCGGCAGCGTCATGCCCGGAACCCTCAGCGGCAGTTCCTCTGTGTGGAGGTATCTGGATTCACCGTTGATGGTTCTTGGCGTTCAGCCTGCTTGTCCCCTGGTCAGAGCTAGCTCACTCGGACAGGGAGCTCCTCTGCTACTCTTTCCATACCAAACTTTCTGGTATGGAGTGAGGGATCATGATGAGCGCGGGAAAGCCGGCGTGGCTGGCCGAGGGGTTGGCGTTGCTGGCCGAACAGGGAGCCCCGGCGGTGACCCTGGACCGGCTGTGCGAGCGGATGGGCATGTCAAAGGGTTCCTTCTACCACCACTTCGGGTCGATGCCGAAGTATCGGCGCGGCTTGCTCTCCCACTTCGAGGCTGAACACACCACGGCGATCATCGATGCGGTGCAGGCGCTCGCCGAGCTGCCCGCGCGGGAGCGGCTGGGCCGGCTCGTCGTGGAGGCGATCAAGGACACCGGTCCGGATCTGGAGATCGCCATGCGGGCCTGGGCGAAACAGGACCCTGAAGCGGCTTCGGTCCAGGGACGCGTGGACGCGACTCGGATCGCCTATCTGCGCGATCTCTGCCATGAGGCCGGGCACCCCCAACCGGAACAGATGGCCACGCTTCTGTACGTGATGTGGATTGGGGCGGCGCACCTGATGCCCCCGCTTCCGGGCGCGCAGCTGCGCGGCCTGTACGAGGCGATGCTCGCTCTGCTGGATCGGCCCACCTCGTACGCCTCGGCCATCGAGGAGAGTGCGCCGTGAGCCTCATTGGCACCGTGCCCGAGCTGGCGTCTCTGCTCGCCGACGCCGACCACGTCGATGTGAAGGCAGCCGAGTGCGAGTCCACTCTTCGCGGGTTCCTCGCAGCGGCCATGGGGCGACGGCCCGCCTGGATGAGGACCCTGTTTCGCGGCAGGGCGGTCGTCGCCCGGCTGCTGCGGCTGCGTGAATCGGGCGTCCCGGCCGGCGTGCCGTTGCGACCCGAGGATATCTCCTTCACACCGGGCGACAAGGTCGCGTTCTTCACCGTCAGCGCCGCCGCCGAGGACCGGTTCATCGTCCTGGAGTCAGCCGACACGCATCTGATCGGGTATCTCGCTGTCCTCGCTGGGCCGTCGGCAGGTGGTCGCACCAGGTTCGAGGTGGTCACGATCGTGCGCTACCGCCGCTGGACCGGTCCGCTCTACTTCAATCTCATCCGTCCCTTCCATCACCTGGTGGTCCGCAGCATGACCAACGCGGGCAGCCGCCCAGCCCCTGGCACTGTAGAGAGGATCACACCGAAATGAGCACCCCGGCCCGTTCGACTCCCCGCATACCCGAGTCCGCGCGGCTCGCGCGTTGGGTTCCCCGCCTGATTCTCGCTGGCGCCACCGTCCACATGGTGGGGGCCGCAGCCAACTCGAGGTGGCGGGGCATCTTCTCCGACGGCCTATGGAACACCGTGGGCGCGGGCAACGACGCCCGTGTGGCGACCCTCTGGTTCATGATCGGCGGAATAGCCCTCTTCGGCCTCGGCATCCTCACCCGCACATCCGTGATGCGCACCGGGAAGGTACCCGTCGAGACCGGATGGATCCTGCTGGGGCTCGGGATACCGATCGCACTGCTGGAGCCCGCGTCCGGCGCGTGGCTGCTGATCGCGATCGGCGTCTTGGCCCTGGTGACGGCCCGCCAGGGCAAGGAGCACGCCGATGTGGCGTGACGGCACGACCATGATTGCCGCGGTGGCCCTGACCGCGGTCGGCACACTGCACGTGGTGTGGGCGCTCACTCCCTGGCCGGCCCGCTCCTATCCGGAGTTGGGCCGCTTCGTCTACGGAGGGCTGGCATGCCGCCCAAACCGGCCTGCCTACTGGTCGGGTCCGGTCTGCTGGGCGCGGCTTACTGCCTGCTCGCCCTCGCCGACTTCACTCCGGAACTCGGCCCGCACTGGCTCTATCGCGTCGGTATCTGGGCCCTGACCGTGTTACTCCTGCTGCGTGGGCTGGCCGGCCCGCCGTTCAGCCTGCGCGGGGAACCCGAGTTCGTGCGCTGGAACGGGCCTTGACCCAAGGCCCGGCGGCGCTGTCCGCACTGATACCCCGTCACCGCTGGTGCGGAGTTTTCCCGGTGACCCCCGCCTGGCACCGCCGACTGATCGCCGCGAAGTGGGACTACTCCGCACGTCCCGGCCGTACCGGTCGCCCGCGGACTGCCGCCGTGCTCAGGAAGCTCGTACTGCGGCTGGCGCGGGAGAACCCGCGTTGGGGACACAGGGGGATCCAGGGCGAGCTGGCACGGCTCGGACATCCGATCGCCGCGTCCACCGTGTGGGAGATCCTGCACGCGACGGGGATCGACCCGGCCCGTGCCGCTCCGGCCCGACCTGGCGGCAATTCCTGGCAGCCCAGGCCGAGGGCATCGTCGCGGTCGACTTCTTGCACGTGGACACCGCGCTGGGCCACAGGTTGTATGCCCTGGCGTTTCTCGAACACGGCACGCCGCGCCTGCAACTCACCGGTGTCACCGCCCATCCCACGCGGGACTGGGCCACCCAGCAGGCGCGCAACGTGGCCGCCGATCTGGGCACGCGCATGGAGTCGCTGAGGTTCCTGCTGCGCGACCGCGACGGCAAGTACGGCCCAGCCTTCGACGCCGTTTTCGAGTCCGAGGACCTGGACGTGGTCTTGAGCGCCCCGCGGGCGCCTCGAATGAACGCGCACTGCGAACGGGTGATCGGCAGTATCCGGCGCGAGGTACTCGACCACATTCCGATCACGTGCGAGGCCCACGCCCGACAAATCCTGAACGCCTACCAGCAGCACTACAACGGACAGCGGCCCCACCGAGCCCGCCAACAGCTACCGCCCGACGCGGATCAGCAGACCGCCCCCGTCCACGACCTCGAAGGCCGCAGGCTCCTGCGCACCCGCATTCTCGGGGCATCCTCAACGAGTACCGGTACGCGGGCTGACGTGCAGCGATGACTTTCCGAGCCCCACAGGCCCCGACCGCGGCGTACACCGCCGCCGAGGCCCATGTGCCCTCTGCCGCCCAGCAGTTCGCAGCCATGGCCGAAAGGACCGCAGCCCGCCTTGTCCGCGGAGCTGTCGCCGGCGCAGTGCGTGCTGTACGCGGGCGTTGCCGGGCCCTGCGCTAGAAGGTCAGGTTCCAGGCGTCGATCTTGCCTGTGTCGGAGGCGGCGTTGTCGTTGACGCGCAGCTTCCAGGTGCCGTTCGCGACCTCCGAGGAGGCGTTCACGGTGTAGGTCTGGGCGATGTTGTCGGCGCTGCCGCCGGCGTGGTTGTGCAGCGTGTAGACGCTGCCGTCCGGCGCCACCAGGTCGACCTTCAGGTCACCGATGTAGGTGTGCTTGATGTCCACACCCACCTTGAGGGTGGCTGGGGCGTTGCCGGTCACGCCGGTGACGGCGATCGGGCTCTCCACGGTCGCGTTGTCGTTGATGGAGAAGTCCGCGAGGTTCTCGAAGTACTTGCCGGGCGGCGGGGTGGTCCCGACGGCCTTGAGGGCGTCGGCCTGTCCCTCGCCGAAGAACGAGTTGTTGGCCGTCGTGCCCGTGCAGCGGCCGTCCGAGGGGCAGGCGATGTCGTTGGCCTGGGCGGCCAGCTTGGCGCGGATCTGCGCCGGGGTGATGCCCGGGTTGGCGCTGGCGATGAGTGCCGCCACGCCGACGACGTGCGGGGTGGCCATCGAGGTGCCGCTCTTGCTGCCGTAGCCGCCGCCGGGGACGGTGGAGTACACGTTGCTGCCCGGCGCCGCGACGTCGATGACGCTCTGGCCGTAGTTGGAGAACGAGGCCTTGGTGACGCCCGTGCCGTTGGCCGCGACCGTGACCACGCCCGGCAGCTCGGTCGGGATGTCGAGGCAGGCGTTGGTGATGGTGCGGGTGACCGGTGTCGAGTCGTTCGGGCTCGCGGAGTCGGTCGTCTTGTGGGCGAGATCGTAGTTCTCGTTGCCCGCGGCGGCGATCTGGAGGGAGCCCTTGCCCTCGGCGTACTCCTGGGCGCGCTTGACGCCCTCGATGATGGCGGCCTGGTCGATGTTGTCCGGGCAGTTGAACTGCCACGGGTCCGTGTAATAGCTGTTATTGGTGACCTTGAAGCCGTGGTCACCGGCCCAGACGAAGCCGCAGATGGTGTTCTCGGCGAAGAAGAAGGAGTTGCCCGGCTCGGCGACCCGGACCGCGGAGATCGTCACCCCGGGGGCGACGCCGACGACGCCCTTGCCGTTCTTGGCCGCGGCGATGGTGCCCGCTACGTGGGTGCCGTGCGTGTCGACGTCCCGCCAGGCGCCGGCACGGGTGTCGGGCTTGCCGTAGGCGCAGGAGACCGAGTCGGCCGCGTCGAAGTTGGGCGCCAGGTCCTGGTGCTGGTCGTCCACACCGGTGTCCAGGATGCCGACCTTGACTGAGGCGGAGCCCAGGTTCACGGCCCAGGCCTGGTCGGCCTTGATCTGGCTCATGTCGGCCCGGACCGGTTCTCCGGCCGGGGTCGAGGCCTGAGCCGGATTGGCCGGGAGCGCCGGGTTGTAGGCGTCGGCTGGGACGTCCGAGGTGCGCGTGGCGCCGACCTGCTGCACGCCGGCGACGCCGCGCATGGTGGCGGCGAATCCGCTGGACGCCGAGTGGGCGACGATCACGCCGATGGCGTCGTAGTTCGAGAAGACGGTGCCGCCGTTGGCCGCGATCGCGGAGCGGACCGCCGAACTGTCACCGGGGGCGGTGATCACGAGGTAGGCACGCGTGCCGGCCACCCAGGCCGCACTCTGGGAAGCCGGCACGGCGGCCGGAGCGTGGGCCTTGGCGGCCGGCGCGGTGGAGGGGGCGACGGGGAGGGAGCCCGCGAGGGCGCCCGGGGCGCCGAACGCGAGGGCGGCGCCGAGCGTGGCCGCCAGCACCAGCGTGCGTCTGGGGCGGCTGGATATGTGGGGTATCAATGCGTCCTCCGGAGACGGCCCGGTCGTGCTGAGGGCACCGGCCGGGCCGTACGAAACGAGTGGTGAATGCAAGATGTCAGACGGGTCCTCCTGTACGGAAGTACCTTTCCGAGCCGCGACGTTATAGGGGCATGGCTGAAAAGCCCCGCTGGGGGTGCTGGCGCAGTGGCGCAGTACCGGATTGGTCACCACCGAGCAGATGCACCGGGTGATCGCTCCCTCTGCGCGTATCGGGCAGACCCGGCGGCGGCTGGCCCGGCTGGGCGTTGAGGGGCTGGTCGACCGCATCACCCTGCCGCAGGCCGGACGGACCCCGGTGTGGTTCTCCACGGCGTACGGCGTGCAAGTCGTCGCACCCCCTCAGAGGGGAGAGGGTGTTCCGTCCCGTTGTTTCATCCCGGATCGTTCACTACAGGCACTGGCCTGCCGTCTCCTCCAGCCCTCGACTGATCGGCCGCTCGCGACCCCAGGCGGCCAGCGGCTGGAGTGCGTCGTTGAGGCGCTTGCCGTCCTCGGTCAGTGAGTACTCGACGCGGGGCGGCACCTCGTCGTAGGAGACACGGTGCACGACACCGTCCGCTTCCAGCTCACGCAGGTGAGAGGCCAGCACCTTCTCGGTGATCCCCGGAAGCAGTCGACGCAGCTCGCCGAAGCGACGGCAGGGATGTTCGTGGAGCGCCCAGAGAATCAGCACCTTCCACTTGCCGCCGATCACCTCCATCGCGGTGTCGATCCCGCAGACGTGTCCGTCTGGCGTGCCCGGCCGGTTCAGCCTTGTCATGCCCCACCCTTCCGACGTGCTCGCTCACCCCGGGGTAACCACCCACTGTCAAGTGCGTACTTGATCACCCCCGGACTTGTGGCCAGCCTAGTCGGCATGGCACAGAACACTGTTGAGAAGACTCCCGTCACACTGCTGGGCCTCGGCGTGATGGGCACCGCGCTGGCCCGTACCTGGCTTGCCGCCGGCCACCCGCTGACCGTCTGGAACCGCACCCCGGCCCGCGCCACGGCGCTCGCCGCTGAGGGGGCAAGGGTCGCGGACACCGCCGCTGAGGCGGTCGCAGCGAACACCCTGGTCGTCGTTTGCCTGTTGGACGACACCTCGGTCGACGGGGTGCTGGCCGGCACCGACCTGGTCGACAGGGACCTGGTCAACCTGACCACCAGCACCCCTGCCCAGGCCCGCGCCCGCGCCGAGTGGGCCCGCGAGCGCGGCGCCCGCTACCTGGACGGCGGGATCATGGCCGTCCCTCCAATGATCGGCGTCCCGGAAGCTGGCGGCTACGTCTTCTACAGCGGCTCGCCAGAGCTGTTCGAGCGACACAAGCAGACCCTGGGCGTCCCGGTTGGCACTACCTACGTCGGCGAGAACGCGGGCTTCGCGGCCCTGCACGACGTGGCTCTGCTCAGCGCCATGTACGGGATGTTCGCCGGGTCCGCGCACGCCTTCGCTCTGATCCGCAACGAGGACATCGACCCCGAGGCGCTCGCCCCGTTGCTCGCCGACTGGCTCGTCGCGATGGCCCCGGCAGTTCACCAAACGGCCAACCAGCTGCGGAGCGGTGACTACACCAAGGGTGTCGTCTCCAACCTAGCTATGCAGGTGGCCGGCACGCCGACCTTCCTGAGCACCGCCGAGCAGCAGGGGGTCAGCCCGGAACTGCTCAGCCCCTACTTCGAGCTGATGCGCCGCCGCCTGGCCGAGGGCAGCGGCGAGGAGGACCTGACGGGCGTGATCGACCTGCTGGTGAACTGACCGGCCACTTGCCGCCCGAGAAGCGACCTTGCTGGTCACAGGTCTCTACGAGTAGCTGTGAGCAGCACTTTCGCTACACGCCCTAGTCGCCAACGCCGCTGCCGCTGGATTGGTTCACGCTCCCGCGCCGGCTTTTCCCGGAGCGACGCAGCACCTCGCCGGCGGTGAGCGTCACGAACGCCACGACACGGACCCAGCGGGGCCCGCCACGCTCCGCCCACACCACGCATGCGCACCCGCCGACCGCGAGCGCCAGGACGCCGAGCAGTACCAGAACGATCATGTTCCCCTCCCCCGCGCTTGTCTTTAATACGGTCCCGGTAATCCTCTCAGACCGGGAAGGGTGCCCTTGCTCGAGCCTGGGCGAGGGCGCGGTTCACGGTGCGCTGCGTGGGGTGAGTTCCCCGCCGGGCGGACGTCTCAGGCCAGTGGTGACGTGCAGGCCGCACCGGTGCAGGCGCGGTCGGCGAGGACGGGGACGGGGACGCCCTGGCGTTCGCAGATCCGGATGAACTTGTGGGTGCGGGCCGCGGTCAGGTCGTGGGTGGGGCCCGGCAGCGCGGGCGAGATCCACAGAACCTCGCCGATCGGGTCGGTGACGACCTGGAGGTTCACGTGGTGGCGGCGGTGCTTGGCGGAGCATTCGGCGCGGCTGCCGCCGACGCGGTAGCACTCGGCGAGGGTGCCGTCCAGAAGGACGAACTCGGGATCGTGCTCGCGCAGCGTCTTCAGCAGGCCCGGGGCCCGGTCGGCGAGCAGGCCCGTGACGGTGGTGACTTAGGCGTGGGCGATGCCGACGGATATCCCGAAGCCGGCCGCGATCCGGGCGAGGGTGTCGTGGCGGTGCAGGTACACCAGCGCGACGAGTGCGCGACGGTGCGGCGGGAGTATGCAGCGCCTGTCACCCTCACGGGTGACGATGAGCATCGTGACCCACTCCACCAGGGTGTGCGGGAGGTCGAGTGCGGCGGGATAGGGAACCAACAGGACTCCCGTGTCGGCGGGTTGAGACTTCGAACACCTCCCTCAACAGCGTGCCCGCGTATGGGAAGTGTGAAGCCAGGCTTCATTGGCGAGTCCTTCGGTGATCCGTGAACCGTTCGCTCAGACGGGAAGTTGGGTGATACTGAGGGCGAAGTCCAAGTTCCCCACCCCGTGGTTGGCGAGGCCCACCGTGACCCCCAGCTCCTTCCAGCCAGTGCGCCATTTTCAGGCCGCCGACGTCCAGAGGGCGCAGCCCGAGGCTCTCGATGAACGCCTCCACACTTGCCTTGGCCTGCGCATTATCGCCAGCGAAGAAGACGTCGGGCCGACCCTTCTCCAGGACATGGCGGAAGATGGTGTTGAACGCCTTCACCACGCTGGCGCCGGCCGGGGCCGCCTTGGCGACTTCCTGCGCGATCGAGGTCTCCCCGCGGTGGGCCAGCCCGTCGAACGTGGAATTGAAGGGATTGCTGATGTCGACGATGACCTTGCCCGCGAGAGCGTCTCCGTACTGGGTGATGACCGGCACGACACCGTCGTGCAACAGGCCCGAATCCGCTGGCATTCACGGAACTGGCCGCCCGCCCGTTGAAGGCCGCAGCAGCAGAAACCGCCGGGGAGACGGCGAACCCCGAGGCCCCGCCGACGTGGTCGGCCTTGCGGCTGCCGGCCCCGCACGCTGCCGTAGTGCTGAACAGCCTCAGCGCTCTGCCGGACAGCTCGACGGCACGGTAGCCCTGTCCGTCGCGGACCTCGCCCTGCCTCCGTCACCCGATCAGTGGCCACGCTGAAAATGCTCACTGCCGAAGAGTCGGTAGCGGACCAGGTCGATCGACCTGTTCGCGTATGGCGTGGACGTCGTAGCGCGTGAAGTCGCCGGCGTTACAGATCAGGCGCGGCCCGTCCACCGGGACGGCGGACGGGCCGCGAAATGTTCGGCGATGCAAGATCACAGGGCTGATCCGGGCCTCAACTCTGGCCGGGCCACCACTATCGGCTCCCGTGGATCAAGTTCGCATACGACCCGGACAACTTCTTCCACGCCAACCAGAGCATTCAATATTAGCCCGCCGAAAAACAATTACTCTTCGGATTTCGGGGTGTCGAGCAGCCAGCTCACCGGCCGCGAAGGGTCCGGGTCATAGCGACAGGACGCTCCCGTGTGAATGGTGTCGCGCAGTAGCCGGGCGAGTTGGGCGTCGTGGTGGTCGATGCGGTCGAGGGTCGACGCGATCGCCTTGCGCACGGCGATTCTGGCTCGCTCGTGCGCTGAGGTGAAGCGTCGGCGTCGACCGCCGAGGCCGGTAGCAGTGCGGACCTCGGCGAGTAGGGCCTCGCGTTCGAGGCGCAGCCGGTCGAGTCTGGCGTGGTCGGTCCACGACTCGGCTTCGTCCAGCTCAGCGTCGATATCACGCAGCCGGTGGTGGTAGGCCACCAGGGCCTGTTTGTCGATGATTTCGGCTGTGTCCGATTCCGTGACGACTCCGGCATGACCCGGTGCTGCGGCGGACAGGTCGAGCACGCTCAATTCGACGCCTGGGCTGCGGAGGAGTTCACGCAGGTAGAAGAGTCCCTTGAGGTCTGACAGCACGATCGTCGT
Organism: Streptomyces fildesensis; assembly: GCF_016107395.1. Taxonomy (GTDB): domain Bacteria; phylum Actinomycetota; class Actinomycetes; order Streptomycetales; family Streptomycetaceae; genus Actinacidiphila; species Actinacidiphila fildesensis. The sequence continues at coordinate 10,115 of NZ_JAAIKO010000062.1, read as the reverse complement.
GCCGTTGGTGCCGACGACCCAGCCGAGTTCGCCGTCTCGGTGCAGGTGCACGGTGACGGGAGGGGTTGTAGGTGTCGCCGCCGCGGGAGCGATGAGCCGGTCCCGCCACCAGGCGGCTCCAATCCGCTGGTAGGCGGATGCCGCGTTGTGGCGCCACCGCGTCGTGTCGGGTCTGCCGAGTACTTGTTCGGCGCGATGGAGGTAGTCGTCGACCACGCCGTGGAAGGTCACCGCGCCGGCGTTGAGTACCGCTCGGCCGGCAAAGGGTTCCAGCAGGCGGGCGCCGTCGGCGACGATCTCATCGCTGTGCAGCGCGGCGGCGACATCGACGAGCGAAGTGACGGTGAGTAGGAAGTCGACATCGCGGGGCACAGTCGCCAGCCCGGCGCCGGCGAGCTGGTGCAGCAGCTGCTCCGCGCGGTTGGGTTCGTCTGCGGCGAGCCAGAACACCGCGGCTTCGGCGGACACCGAGGGCACTCCCTCGCTGGAGCCGTATGCCTCGAACGCGGCGGCCTCGCTCCGCAGCGTCTCGGCGTCACCGACGTGTCGTGCCCGGGCGGCGACGAGGCTGTGCACGACCGCCTCCCGGTCGGGCTCGGCGGCCTGGCCTCCGAGGTCGTGGGTGATCGGGATGAGCCGATCGGCTGTGTCGATGTCGCCGGTGGCAAGGGCGTACATGGCCCGGCGGGACGCGGCGAAGAAGGCGGCGCGGGCCGAGCCCGACTCCTCGGCGATCATGTCGAGCGCCCGAAGCTGGCGCTGCACAGCGACCACGTCAAGGCATTCCCACGCGGTGGTCAGACGCCACAGATGAGCGGTCAGCCGCTGCGCGGGTTCGGTGAGATGGGCCGCGGCGTCGGCCAGTCGCGCCGAGAGAGCCAGCCGTTCGGCGAAGTCGTCGGGCCCCCAACTGGCGAGCAGCGCGGCGTCGAGGGCGTCGGCGACGACCTCGGGATCGCCGAGGCGGTCGGCGAGCGCGACTGCTTCCCGGGCGAATGCCACCGCTCGCTGGGTCTCGCCTCCGTAGGCCCACGCCCGCGCGAGCGCGGCGGCGAGCCGGCATCGGCTCGCCGGCTCGACCGCCACGGTGTACGCCTCGTGGATCAAGGCAGGCACGTGACCCGGATGTGTGCCGAAGTACTGACTCGACGGCAGTCTCAGTGCCGCCGCAGCCATGAGTTCGGCGTCGCCGTTGTCGCGGGCCTCGTAGTAGGCCGCCAGCAGTGCCGCTCGGGCGGCGGCGACCGTGCCGGCCGCAGGCTCCATGGCCAGATCATACTGCGGTCCGGCCCGCGGTCACGGTCTGTGCAGCCGCACGGACCTGGCGTGTTCCGCGACGCGGGCTCGATCCCAGTCGCCAGTGCAGTACACGGAGAGCTGCGAGATCGACCCGTCAGCCACGTCGGCGCGGAACAGCTCCCGGCAGTACCAGGATTCGCCGTCCTGCTCCCACTGTTCCTCGACTTCCAAAACGAAGCCCGTCGCCGTGGCGTCGTACCGGGACCGGGACACCCGGCCGGCGGCGGGGTGCCCGGCCTTGCGCAGCGCGACGAGATCGCTGATTCCCTGTGCCTGCAGGCGCCACCGCGGCAGCGTGAAGTCGCAGAACGCGTCCGGCGTGAACAGGCCCGCCGGCGGGATCCCGGTCTCGCGAAAGGTGACGAGCCGGTCGGCCAGCTCGCGGGCCGTGGTCTCAACGGTTCGCTGCGTGGTACTCATCGCGTACCTCCCGAGGCGGCCATGTTGGCGGCCACGACCGCCATCGTCTGCCGGAACTCCTTGGACGGGCTGAAGTCGACGGTCTCGGTCCCCGCCGTCACGACGGGCACGTGGCCGGGCGGGGCATAGTAGACGTCGCCGGCTTCGTAGGTCTCGGTGCGGTCACGGTAGCGGAGCAGGAGCCGGCCGGAGAACACCATGCCCCAGTGCGGGCACTGGCACCGGTCGTCGGGCAACCCGCGAAACGCCTCCGTGCCGTCCGCGTCGCCGGGAAAGGTCTCGAAGGAGACCGTGTAGTCGTCAAGCTCGATGTACCGGCCCTGGATGACTGGTGCGTCGACGAGGAGCGGAGCCTCGTCCTTGCATGTGCGCGGCATGATGGCCTCCTCAGCGGTTGTGCTGTCACCAAGAAGGCGTGACATAGAGGCATCACATTGTGACGTCACGCTCCGTACGGTCGGCCCGCCGCCACACACCAGACGCGATCTTGATGACCGTCAACTTCGCCGCGCCGGCCGGACGGCGGCGTGAGCATCCTGCCGCTGTCCAGCGCGCAGGAACCGGATGAGGAGGGCGCCGGCCAGGATGAGGAAGGCGATGTTGAGGAACGTCGTGTAGTTCCAGGTGACGCCCTCCATGGGGAGCTTCGCGTCGGCCTGGTCGGGGATCAGGCCGATACCGCCGAAGGTGAACTCCACGATTGCCCGCCAGCAGGCCGACCGCGGACTGGCCGGCTCCGTGGAGGGCCACGCCGCGCAGTTCACCGCGGCGGAATTCGTCGGCGGCCCCATCATGATCGTCGTCCTGGCGGTGCTGTTCCGACTGTCCCTCCGGGACAAGCTCCTGCGCCTCGGGAACATCCCGAACGGAGACTCCTCGCCCTCACCACGCCGACGCGTAGGACACGCCGATAGTGCGGTCAACGGGTCTGTGCAGCGCCTTGCCGGAGTACGACAGCCGCAGCGAGAACAAGTAACAACGGGTGGGCACCCCCGCCAGCACGATGTGGACATCACCGAAGTCGACCTCCGCTTCGTCCCCCGGCATGTGGGACTGCGGGCCGAACATCTCCTCCGGCCCGGGTCCGGCCTCCCACCGGATCTCCTTGCGCCGCACAGCGACGTAGGCGCGGACCATCTGGTAGGAGATCCCGGCCGCCGCGTGCTCGTCCAGCAGCCGGTCGAAGATCCTCTTCACGGTGTGCTTCTGCTTCGGCGGCGCGTCGAGGTCTGCCTCCAGCATTCCATCGATCACCGGCTTATACGGGTCCAGCCTGGTCGGACGCGGTGCCTGCTTCTTCCGGGGCTCAGGCCAGTTCGAGTCCAGGGCCTTGCGGATCGTCCGCCAGGTCGCCCCGTACTTGCGCTCCAGAGCGCGCATCGACAGGCCGGCACGCTGGTCACGGCGGATCGCCGCGTACAGCTCGACCTTGCTCGTCGATATGTGCATTCGGACCCCCAGCGGGAGAAGCACACCGATCGTCCCACTGCAAGGACATCACCCTTCACAATACGAAGCCGCCTTCCGCACTGAACGACAAACACCTCCCCTACTCACCTACATAGCCATGCGCTCAAAGGCGAAGCCGCGCCGCCTTCGCGTGGCGCGCCACCAAGCAGTCACAAGTACTGAATTCAGCCGTGGAAACATGATGGCGAGCATGCGTCAGTGGCCGCCGCGCAGCCCCGTCACAGCGACCTCGACGAGGCGGCGCACTGCGACCTTGGCCGTAACAACGCGTAGAGGCAGCAACTCGCGAGTTCTTCGGGGGAAACGTCATCCCGGCGATGCCGCAGGCAGGCAGCGGCGGGGCCCGAGGGCCCCGGCCGCGTGCCCGCCGGGATGGTGTGTCAGACCATGGCGATGGCGAGCCGGTCCACCAGCAGCTCCACCCTCGGCTCGGTGTGCTCCGGCGGCAGCCGTCCCGACCGGGTCAGGGTCGCCACCCCGTGCAGGGACGCCCAGAACACCTCGGTGAACAGCCCCGAGTCGACGCCGTCCCCGGCGACCTCTCCGAGGCACTCCAGCAGCGCGGCGAAAGCGTCCTTGAGAGGTGCCGGGGTGTCCTCCTGTGCGTACGCCAGACCGCCGTCGAGCTGGAAGATCGCGTCGTATACCGCCGGGTTGCGTGCGGCGAAGGCGAGGTAGGAGCGCGCGAGGGCGGCGACCCGCTCGCGCGGGCCGTCCACGGCGGCGGTCGCGGCCCGCACCGCCGCGGCCAGCTCGGTGGCGCCCTGGAGGGCGACGGCGCCGATGATCTCGCGCTTGCCGCGGAAATGGCTGTAGAGGACGGGCTGGCTGTACTCGATGCGTTCGGCGAGCCGGCGGGTGGTGACCGCGTCCCAGCCCTGCTGCTCGGCGAGTTCACGGGCTGTCGCCACGATGAGGCGCTCGCGCTCCGCCCGTTCGCGTTCCTTGCGTTCCTGTACCGACATGATTCGATGCTAGCACTGCTAGACAAGAGAGCGGCAGCAGTACTAGCGTTGACTCGTCAGCTAGCAGCACTAGATGCCAAGAGGGTCATCATGCTCAACGCACTCGAGGTCGTCACCACCGTGATCGTCGGCGTGATGGTGGGGGTGGAGTTCTGCGTCGCCTTCGTCATGGGCCCGATCCTCAACGCCCTCCCGGAGGACAGCGGCCAACTCGGCCACGCCCACGGGGGCCGGATGCTCGGCGCCGTGATGCCGTTCTGGTACATCGGCTCGCTCGTCCTGGTCGGCATCTGGGCTTTCGCCGGGTGGGACCACCAGGACACCGGCCTCGTCGTCACCGCCGGGACGCTTCTGATCCTCAGCGTGGTCATGTCGCTTCTGCTGCTCGTTCCGATCAACAACCGGAACAAGACATGGACCGTTGACAACCGGCCCGCCGACTGGAAGCAGCAGCTGAACCGCTGGGAGCGTCTCCACTACATCCGCGTCGCCGTCATCATCGCCGCCTTCGCCCTGCTGGTCACTGCCCTCACCTGAGCCCACGGGCTCACCCGCCCGGTCGTCAGCCGCAGCTCACGAAGACTCGCAAGGGGAAGAACGATGTCGCTAAAGAAGATCAACACCGTCCTGGCCGCCGCCTTCATCCTCTTCATCCTCTGGTTCGGGACGGAGTTCATCCTGAGCCCGGAGACGACGGCCCCGGGCTTCGGCCTCCCGAGCTGGCCGTCCGGCGACGGCGGCGGCTTCCTGATCATCAAGGGAATCCGCGACGTCGTCCTGGCCCTGGTCCTCGGCATCCTGCTGGTGACGGACCACCGCCGGGCGCTGGGCTGGGTGCTGCCTACGCCCGCGAACCGCCTGCAACACAAGGCCCAGCCCTACCCGACCCAGACACCCCGCCGCCGGGTGAGCCGGCGGCGGGCGGCAGGGGATGACATCCGGCGCGACTGAGGCAGGCACCCCTCCCGTCACCGCCTGGATGGCGTTCGGCACCAAGCAGCAGCGCGCCGACATGCGGCCGCTGTGCCAGCACGGCACGGTCTCGGCATCCTCGGCCCGGCGGCACGAAGTTTAAGTGCGTGGCGTGGCCAGGTCGTTGACACGGGCGGCGGTAGCAGGCGGCGTAGGCGGGAGTTTTGCGACGCGCTGCACCGGCTCGGAGTTCCTGTCGATCTCCAGCATCCGCAACGGTGGCCCGGCCTCCTTCGCGCGCAGCACCCCCTGTGCACGCACGTGTCGCCTGGCCGAGGTGGCCAGCGCGTGGGAGCTGCGGCCCGCCAGGAGGTGATATCACCGATGCCGCCCTGGGTGAACGCGACGACGGCGGCGTTGACGCTCATCGCGCGCAGTGCCACCACGCCCCGCACCACCGTCCGCAGTCTCACGGGGGCATATACATCTGTCGTTCCCCCAGCGGTTCGCTGACAAGGTGGTGCCGGTCGTACCCGGGGGCTGCTGACGACCCTTCAGTTATCGGCGGATGTTAACGGTCACCTGGATGCCGCCGGCGGTGCCCATGGCCCCACCGATGACACCGACCGCCACGGCGGCCTCGCCGTGGTCGGTCAGAGTCAGAATGACCACCGCGATGACGGACAGCAGTCCGGTCAAGGTGGTCAGCCAACTCAGAAGACGAACATCAGTCCGCACCCCGGCGGTGCGGCTGCGGCGGGATTGACGGTTGACCTGCGTAGCAGGTGTGGGGCGCGCCATGGTGGGCTCCTGTGTCCGTGGTCGGTTGGTCTGCGCTCCACGGTTCCGGAACCACAATTGATGCAGAACGTGACCAGGAATTACTCCAGGGGGGGAATGAACATGGCGCGTCCCGGACGGCCTGTGGAGCCTATTGACGAGGGCCTGCCCGAACCGGTGTTCAGCTGGACGACCACCGTGCGCCGTGTCGTCTTCGATCCGCTGAAGAGCGGTGATCGGCCGCTGACGCTGAAGGACATCGCCCAGCGTCTGCTGGAAACGGCACCGCCTGAAGCAACGGACGACAAGCCCGGAGCCGCGGGAGCGAAGCGGCTGGGTGCGTTGCGGTCGGGGCGTAGCGAGGCCTCGGTGCAGCGGATGATCCAGGGCCGGTTGGTGCCCACGCGGGATGTTGTTTTCGATCTCCTACGGGTTCTTGAGGAGGAGCGTGGCGTGCCACAGCGTCACGACGTGGAGGAGCTGTGGGCGGCGTACAAGCTGGCCCTGCGAGAGCGTCTGCCGGACGTGTACGCGGTGTACGCAGTAGTCGACGGGTATGCCAGTGCGCGTTTGCTGGTGGGTTTTCAGCAGCAGCAGATCATCTGGCTCGAAAAGGATTTGATGAGGGACAAGTGCCGGGCGGTACGGGCGGACGAGCGGGTCAAGCGTGTGCTGCGGGCACAAGCTGTTCTGCGGCGGGCGCTGCGGGCGGCTGGGCAGGAAGTGGACCGGCTGCGCGTGCGGGAGCAGCGGATGAGGCAGGCGCTGGACGGTGTTTCCGCTGAGGTGGCCAGGCTGCGTCAGGACGTGGCCACGGCTCGAGCGCAGGTCGAGCACTGGCAGGAACAAGCGGAATGGCACCTGCGGGAGAAAGAGGAAGCCCGGAAGGAGTCGGCGACGGAGCGGGAGGCTTGGCAGGAGCGGGAAGCGTTGTTGCTGGAGCGGCTCGCGCAGGCCTGCGAGACCTTGCAGATCGCCGCTGAACAAGCAGCGGCGCTCAAAGCGGCCCTTCGGGTCCGGGAGACCCACTGGCGTGATCAGGCCCAGGCCGGCCACGCCGCAGCCCGCTCAGCGCTCGGCGACGCCGATGCCGCTCGCGGCCAAGCCGCCGTAGCCCTGGCCGAAGCGGAGGCCGCCCGGGAGGAAGCCACCCGCGTGCTTGCGGCACAGCAAGAGCGTGCAGACGCGCTCGGCGCCGCGGTCTGCACCGAGCAGGAACAGGCGCAGCAGACCATCAGCCGCCTGGAGGAGGAGTTGCGCCAGGCCCAGGCGCAACTGCGTGCGGCGCGGCAGAACGCGGTACGCCAGGACGCTCAACTGACCTCGTTCATTGCCGAGCGCGCACTCAACGCCGACCTCGACGACATCGTCAGCCGAGCTCTCGTCCAGCACGAGGAACTGGGCGCCGGCGAACCCGCCTGGATTGACGCACGACCTGAAGCAATCCATATCCCCAGCTCAAAGGGACATCCGCCGCCAGGCCCGAACGGGGACAGCGACGCCGCGATGGCAGCCCTTGATGCGCCACCGGGGCATGACGCCGGCCGGCCCGGCAGCCCGGTGAAGCCGCCCGAAGGCACTGGTCTGGATGCACGTGTGGTGCAGGACACCGACCAGTCGACCGTGCCGCCTTACCGATCCGTTCGGCTCCCGGACGCCCGTTTTGGTACCGGCCACACCTGTCCCCCGGGCCCAGCCGTCCGTGGGGAGGCACCCCAGAGCGTCGGCCCGCGGGCCGCGAAGGATGGAACCGCCGACCCGGACACCTGCGAGCCCCCGTCCTTTCTGGCGGTATCCGGCACAGCCGGACCCGGATCCACCGCCGGCACGCCGCAGTCCCGCGCCACAGGATCGCAAGCCGGCCGCGGGCCGGGAGAGGCCAAGCTCATCGTGCGAGGGTTCGCCGCGTGTGTTGCGGTAACCGCCCTCTTCGCTCTGTTCCTGGTCCTGCTCCCAGCTCCGCCGGGCCCCGCCACCTATGTATCGGGCAGTCAGCCCGCTATCTACCAGTCCGGTACCGGCGCTTTCGGCGAGAGCACCACCACCTACACCTGGACGGTGGGCGGCAACCGGTCCGTCCGGGCCCACTTCAAGCTGACCGACCAAGCAAGCACCATGCCTGGCCACCTCAGCGTCGAACCCGCGAAAGGCTGCCGTCCCAACGTGCAGTGGGCCCTGACCATTGACGGCAAGACCATCGCCGACGGCACCCTCACCGGCACGAACACCCACAAGATCAAAGGGACAGCCCCCAATAACGCCAAGACCCTTGACATCACCGCCACCTACGCCCAGGGCACCTGCACCGCCACCCTGTCCTGGAGCGTCGGCACCTGAAGACGCTGCCCTTGTCGCTGGCCCGCAGGGTTCGGCCGGTTCGGCTACCTCAAGCCCCGGCCCCGGCCGGGGTTCGGCCACGGCAACAACAAGCTCGAGGGCCCGTGCGGAACACCCAGGGTCGGGACGCCCTCCCCCTGCCGCCTGCCGCTGCGGTGTCGGCGTCGATCGCGTCGAACTCCATGGCCCACCGGGTGAACTCGTCTCGCCCTCGATGCGAAACCGTGGGCGGATGCGCCGATACATTCCGCTCACGCTCGCCGCAGTACTGCTGACGGCAGGCTGCGCCTCAGTAGCCCCCTTGATGTCAACGGTCATTGAGATGCCCAGGTGGGCGGTCGTCGAGAGTCCAGGCTGGTGGCCATCAGAAATCCATGCCGGTGGCCAGCGTCCTCTGAACGGTCTTGACCCGATTACCCCACGATCTTGGTTGGTGCGGTTGTTTCGGGGCCGGCTGGGGTCAGGCTCCAGCCCGCCGGGACGTCCAGGCCCGGATGAGTTCAGCGGCCAGCCAGTGGCCGCGCGTTTCTGCCTCTTCGGCGGGCGGGATGCCGTTGGCGTCCCGGAGCGGGTCGGCGCCTCGGGCCAGCAGGAAGGCGGTGACGTCCACGTGGAGTGGGTCGCCGCTTTGGACGTGGCCGTCTATTTCGACGTCGATGGCGTGCCGCAACAGGGTCCAGCCGTCACCTCTGTCGTCCTCCACGTCATATCCGCAGTCCAGGAGTTCGCGAAGCCGCGGTAGATCCTCCTGCTCGACAGCAAGGTGGCCGGGCGACAAGGACATGGGTTCCTCCGAGGGCAGGCCGCTGGCAGCGGTTGATGTCACGCCAAGAGATACCAGTTCGCGACCGGTCAAGACCGCTGGTCAGAGGACAGCTCGTGGTGTTCCTGAGAGTGAGGGGTCAGTTCAAGGCGACCACCCCCTCTCCCCAGTCGAACTGCAGCCACCGGCCCGGCTCGGGGATCCACGGACGGTAGGTCCGCCGCTTGCCGGCCTTCCACGCGGTCTTTGACGCGTTCACCGCCCGCCGGGTCGAGCGGGCGCTGCCCGGGTAGCCCATCTTCACGAGCTTGTCGTGAACCACGTCGGCACGGATCGTCGCCTTGGACTGCTCGACCCACTCCTCGATCTTCTCCAGGAAAGCGTCGATCATCTTCGGCCGCGGCTCGCGCTCGTACGGGTTGCGCCCGCTGTCTCGGGCCTCGACATAGCGTTTGACCGTCTTCGGGTCGTGTCCTGTCAGGGTGGCTGCCGACCAGACCGTCTCGGTCAGGTCGTACGCCTCGAATATTTCCATGATCTCTCTGTCAGACTTCGTCACAGGACCTCTTCGACCGGTTCGCTGATGCTTCGCAAACACCAGCAAACCGGACGGAGGGTTCTCCTTCAGATAAGGAAGCGATCAGGAACATTACAGGTCGGAGGGCCATCCACCTGGATTTCTGGTGGCCATCAGCCGGGACTCAACTAGCCGCACACCAGGACTCTGCCACGACCGCCGACATTGAACACAAAGACGGGCCGCGACCTGGTCCCGGCAAGCCGCCCCTCCCCTGCCGCTACGGAGACCTGGCCGGAGCCGGTACCGGCTCCCCTTCACGCGGAGCTCGCAATGGCCGGCCCCGATAGCGCGTCACCCATTGACGGAAGCTCGCATGAGGCGACCTCTGGTGAGCCAGCCCGTCACGCGCATTCCATCGCGCATGGCACGCGCCCGTACCGAGGCACGGTGAAGTGCCCGGGCCATCCGGCAGGCCACCCGGTCCAGGCTGCTCCTCGCTCGCAGTCGCGGCGCGGGACGGCTACCCAGCATCCGTACGCCACCTACGACAGTGCGATCGTCTGTTCCTGGGCAAAGAACAGGGGCTTGGATCCCGCGGTCACGTCCGTTGGCGTGGTGTATCGACGGCCAATCGGTGACTCGTTTTCAG
>NZ_JAAIKO010000061.1 GCF_016107395.1 Streptomyces fildesensis | reverse complement strand
AGGCGCAAACCCCCTGATCAGGTGGAACCCATACACCACCACCCCGGACGTGACCCCCGTACGGCCACTTGGCGCCGAGGCGACGCAGGGTGCTCGGGGGCAGGAGCATGCCGGAGCCGGCCGGTGCCACGGTCGCGCCCGCGGCACCGGCCCAACGCAGAAAGTCCCCGGCCGGGCAGGGAAGGGTCCGTGACGGCCTCGGAGCGCAGGGCGTGCAGTTCGTCGACGGGAATGTGCGGCCTACCGGCCGCCGTGCTCTTCGGTGAGTGGCTGGAGGGTGCGCAGGCGGGCGGTTTTACGTGCCGTGAGGATGGGTGCCCTTGGGAACACTCGAAGGCGCGGGCCCAGCTTGGGCGTGTGGCGTCCCGCGCAGGGGGCGAGTGCCCTCTTTTACGGAGTGTCAGGTTGCCAAGGTCGGCACGAATGGGCGCTACACGCTACCGTCTGCCAACAAGGAGAGACCGGGACCCACCGAACGAACTGGAACCACTGTCCACGACATCGCGGAATGCCAACCCGCCCCTGCCCAGCGCCCAGTCGGCTGTGGGAGACGGCACCGATGAGATGGTCCGGACCACACCATTCCGCCATGGCTGGATCGTTACCGTTGACGATCAGGACATGGGCGCTGTAACGGGATATACCTGGCGCCATTCTCCTTGACGCACGGATCGAGTGCGCCCATTCTGGCCATCTCCCCCCGCTCCACCCCACCTTCAGGTTGGTATGCCCATGCGCACTCTTCACCTGGCAGCTGCAGCGACCGCGGTCGCTGCAGCTTCCCTGCTGCTTGCCCCGGGCGCCTTCGCCGCCGCCCCCGGCGACAACGGCACCATCAAGATCCACGATGCCAAGACCGGCGAGGATCTCGTCAAGAACGAGCCTCACGTCTGCGCCTTCTACCTCGACGCGTTCTTCTTCGACGGCCTGCAGCAGGCCGACTGGAAGATCGTCGAAATACCGCCCACCGGCAAGAACCAAGAGGCGAAGACCGGAGCAATCACCCTCGACAGCAAAGGCCACGGACGCACCGGGGACCTGAGCCTGCCGAACGGCCACTACAAGCTCATCTGGAACTTCAACGGGGAGCACGGCAAAGCCAAGCACAAGGTCTTCTGGACCAACTGCGAGGAGAGCGGCACGTCGGGCGGACCGGGGTCCACCGGCACTCCCACGGGCACTCCCACCGGTTCGGGAAGTCCGAGCACGTCGCCCTCCTCCGGGACCCAGGCCCCGACCTCGGCTCCGACCACGGGCTCCCCCGCCGCCTCCCCCACCGCCTCCGACACCACTGGTGACGGCACCCTTGCGTCGACCGGCGCTTCCGTCGGCGGCCTGACCTTCGCTGCCGTGCTGCTGCTCGGCGGCGGCACGGCCCTCGCGATGCGCCGTCGCAAGGGACAGCACAACTGACCTCGGACCAACGGGCAGCTAGCTGCGCGCATGGGAGGGCCTGTCCGAGTACACGGACAGGCCCTCCCATGGCGTCCGCCGCTGCCGCCCACCCTGCCCGGCAGGCCGCGTACCGGTTTTCGGGTCGATGAAACACCATTTTCAGTCACCGTGGCTCGTTAATTCGGCTGCCCTGGCCTGTTAACGGAACATCAATCGGCGGGCCGCATGCTGCGCACTGGCACCCGTATCGGGACACGGCAACCGGCCCCACGCCGCACTTCTTGCGATCCGCGCCCGATTTGCCCGCACAATCGACTCGGCCAGTTCGGATCTGCCGCAGACATGACAAGTGGCCATAGCCTCCCCGCGGCGGAGAGGAAGTTCCTCCCCGCCGAGTTCGCAGCGAGGAGTGCCCATGCGCCGCCTGCCCCGCTCCCCCCGTCTCCACCCGTCCAACAACCGTCTGCTCGGTGCCGCTGCCGCGATCGGTGCCCTTGCGCTGCTGCCGCTGCCCGGCGTAGCCGGCACGGTGACAGCTGCTGCCGCTCACCCGGCCGCCGCCACGGCTTGTTCGACGGACAACCAGAGCGACGCCGCCGCCCGCAAGATGAAAGGCGCCACCGGGCACGAGCCAGCTGAACTGACCGACGCCCAGGCCAAGGCCATGGACACAGCGCTTCAACAGCGCGTCACCGCTCTGCGCGCCCAAGGCCGCAATCTCGCCCCGGCTGCCCTGGCCGCCACCACCGTCCCGGTCTACGTCCACGTCATCCACAGCGGTGCTGCCGGCAACCTCTCCTCGACCGACATCAGCCGACAGATGTCGGTCCTCAACGCCGCCTACAGCGGCCAGGGCACCGGCAACGCGGCGACTCCGTTCCAGTTCTCACTCGCCGGCACGGACTACACCGACAACGCCGGCTGGTACAACGGCCTCACACCCGGCTCGTCAGCCGAGAAATCCATGAAGACAACCCTGCGCAAGGGCGGCGCCAACGCCCTCAATCTCTACACGGCCAGCCTCGGCCAGAGCCTGCTCGGCTGGGCGACGTTCCCCAGCTCCTACAAGTCCAACCCCAAGGACGACGGTGTCGTCATCCTCGACACCTCCCTGCCCGGCGGCTCGGCCACCAACTACAACGAGGGCGATACCGCCACCCACGAGGTCGGCCACTGGTTCGGGCTCTACCACACCTTCCAGGGCGGCTGTAACGGCAACGGCGACTACGTCTCCGACACCCCGGCGGAGAAGAGTGCCGCCTATCAGTGTCCGACGGGCCGCGACACCTGCGCGAACAAGCCCGGCGCCGACCCCATCCACAACTTCATGGACTACACCTACGACCCCTGCATGTACCAGTTCACCGCGGGCCAGGTGCAGCGCATGACCGACTCCTGGACCGCCTACCGCGCCGGCTGACGACCTCCGCACGCACCCGACCCACTGCCAGGAAACAACCGCGAAGTAGCAGCGCGAAGGACCAGCCCGGGGGATGAAGCCCCGAGCTGGTCCTTCCAGCGCCCGTGCCCGTCAGCCCGCCTACGAACCGACCCGAAGCACCCCATTAGCGTCGACTCCCGTGAGGTCGGAAGGCCCAGCAAACCGCTGTGCGGCGAATTCACGGTTGCGTGAGGTCTGCCGGCGATGGAGGTGGGAACGCCTATGCCGAGCGGCGCACTCTCGCGCGGATGACCTCCCAGCACCCCCGGCAACGGAACGCGCTCGTGGGATCGACCGTGCGCCGCCGCGCTTGGTGGGAATACCCAATTGGCGGGGCATGCGCGGCTTTTGGCAGGTTTTATGTGGCACCTTGCGCTGGTCCTCGAAGACCATCACACTGCACGCGTCCAACCGGCCGGCAACTCTCAGCCGGCTGGGTTGACGGAGTCGTCGGACGGGGTCCGGCGGAGTTCGGTACGCGTGGTCTGTGATGCCGCCGGGGTGCCGGCGGCTGCCCTGAGGGAGCTGATCGTGACGTTCTGGAACACGGCGACCGCACTGCGACGTTACGGCGCAAGTGCGGCTGCCCTTGCCACCGCCGCGGGGATGGTCTTCGCCGCGGCGCTCCCCGCCGCCGCCATCAACTCGTACAACGCGACGCCCGCGCCGGAGCGGACCGAAGTCGGGGCGCTGATCGCGCAGTGGGACGACGACGCGGATCCCGAGACGCCCGACAGAGTGGACTGGGTGTGCTCCGGCACGATGGTGGATCGCGACACGTTCGTCACGGCGGGACACTGCACCACGGACTGGCCCGCGGGCGTGCAGTTCTTTGTCTCCCTCGATCAGGACGTGCAGTCCGCTCTCGATTCCGCCGCCAGGGCCCACCCCGGCAACCCGTCGGCCGTCGCCACAGCCGTGGGGATCGAAGGCACCGCCCACACAGACCCGGCCTATCCCGGCCCGTCCTCCGACCCGCACGACATCGCCGTGATCCAGGTACCGGCCGTCTCGATGGCCGCCCGGTGGTCGTTCACCCCTGCCACACTGCCCGGCGCCGGGGAGTTGAGCGCTCTGGGGTCCCGGCGATTGCACTCCACCGCGTTCGTGGTGGCCGGTTACGGCACCGAAGAGGCGGCCCGCGGTCCGGGCGGACAGTCGCATCCCGGTGGCGGCGTCCGCATGAAAGCACCCGTCACCTTCGACGCTCTCAATCCGTCCTGGGTCCGCCTGGCGATGACGGAACCACAGGGCAACGGCGGTGCCTGCTACGGCGACTCCGGCGGCCCGAACTTCGCCGTTCTCGGCGGCAGGCTCGTGCTGGCAGCGACAACAATCACCGGCGACTCACCGTGCTACGCGACCAATGTCGCCTACCGGCTCGACTCCCCCGCCGCCCGGGCGTTCCTGGCCTCGTTCGCCACTCTCCCCTGACAGCGGCTTCTTCGGCCCCACAGCCCATCGCCTCAGCAGCCGATCCCTGCCGGGGCTCACGGCGGACACAGCCTTCCTCCTGGCTGTGACGCGGAGGCAGTCATCAAAGAGCGCCAGACGGCGGCAGACACGATCTCCCCGACAAGGAGCCGATCGCCTGCCGAGGTCGAGAACCCGTTCGACCACTATCCGAGGAGAACGACATGCAACTCCGCGCAAGGCTCGTCGGCGTAGGTGTCATGGCCATGGCGGCAATCCCGCTCATGGTCCTTGGCACCGCCCAAGCCTCGCAGACCGTGGCGCTGCCCGCACAGGCCACGGCCCATTCCTGTGCCACCGCCCAGGCCGGCTTCGCCTCCTGCAAGGCGATCCTCCGAACCGACATCGCCCCGGCCAAGACGATATCGCCCAACGCCACCCCGTCAGGGTATGGGCCCGCCAGCCTCCAGGCGGCCTACGCGCTACCGTCAGCAACGGCTGGTGCGGGCCGCACAGTGGCGATCGTCGATGCCTACGACGACCCGACCGCCGAGGCCGATCTCGCGGTCTACCGCAGCCAGTTCGGACTTCCGGCCTGCACCACCGCCAACGGCTGCTTCAAGAAGATCGATCAGAACGGTGGCACCGCCTACCCCCGCAAGGACGGTGGTTGGGCCCAGGAGATCTCCCTCGACATCGACATGGTGTCCGCCATCTGCCCGAACTGCCACATCCTGCTCGTCGAAGCCAAGTCCGCGTCCTTCGCCAACCTGGGTGCGGCCGTGAACCGCGCCGCCGCAACTCCCGGCGTCGTGGCGATCAGCAACAGCTACGGCGGCTCCGACGCCTCGGACGCCAACTACGGGACCTACTACAACCACCCGGGCATAGCCGTCACGGCCAGCTCCGGCGACAGCGGATACGGTGCGAGCTACCCGGCTTCCTCGCATTATGTAACCGCCGTCGGCGGCACCACCCTCAACACCGCCTCCAACGCGCGCGGCTGGACCGAGACCGCCTGGAGTGGCGCGGGCAGCGGCTGCTCCGCCTACAACACCGCACTCACCGGAGCCGCCTCATTCGGCACCGGCTGCGCCAAGCGGGCCGAGGCCGACGTCTCCGCGGTCGCCAACCCCTCCACCGGTGTCGCGGTCTATGACAGCACCGCCTACCAGGGTAGTTCCGGCTGGATGGTCTTCGGCGGCACCAGCGTCTCCGCCCCGGTCATCGGCTCGGTGTACGCGCTCGCCGGCAACACAGGCTCGATCGACAACAACTACCCCTACACCCACTCCGCCTCGCTGTGGGACGTCACCTCCGGAAGCAACGGCACGTGCCCGACCGTTCAGTGGTGCAACGCCCGTACCGGCTGGGACGGCCCCACCGGCCTGGGCACCCCCAACGGCATCGGCGCCTTCTGAACCTCTCAGCCAGTCAGTATCGCTCCGGGCCGGAGGGTCTCCACACCCTCCGGCCCGGTCGTCCGCCCGGTCACCTCCGAGGGGTGGGCGGCCCGGTCGGTCGAGAGGACGGTGGCGTCGGCGAGGCTGGGGACTTGCCATGAGCAGCGGCCCTACCGAGCAGCCGTGCACAGTAGGCGTCGACTTCGCTCTTTCCGCCGGCCGCCTGCTCGAGCCGGGCCCCGGAGCGAGACTCCAGGGACTGACCGCGATCTGTCGCTTGGACGTACTTCTCGCACAGTCCCTTCACGTCCTGGCCCGCCGGTGCCGGAGAAGTGACCGCTGCAGGCAAGGAGGGTTGCGCGGGTGGCACAGGCGTGTGGGACGAGCCGGTGGCCGCGGAAGAGCTGGGGGTGCCGCTCGGGTGGGGGGCTACGGCGCCGTGATTGCCGGGGACAGTGGCAGTGGACGGCACAGGACCTGAGGTGGCGGCACCGGGGTGGAACGGCAGGGGAAGGTTCCCGGTCTGCGCCGCGATGGCCACCCCGCCGAGCACGAAGACCGCGGCTATGCCTCCAGCCAGGACCTTGACGGGCCGCGACCTGAAGGTTCGGCGCCGAAGGCCACGCCCAACGGGGCTGTCCCGGGCTTGCCGGAAGGCCGCCAGTGCCGCATGTTCGCGCGCGCTGTCCACAGGGAGCGGCTTCGCCGCCACCGTGAGAAGCCGGGTGAGGTCGGCTGCCCGGCTGTCGGCTTCCGCGATGTCCTGTCCGCTGAGCAGCCGCTCTGCGACGGCCGCGTCCAGCCATCCATCGTGTTCTCGGAAGTCGTTCATTCGTCATTTCTCCCAGCGCCGTTGAGGCGCTCCGACAGGTATTTCAGACCCCGGTGGGACGCGGTTCGCACCGCACCCGGGCGCTTGCCCAGGACCTTCGCCGCCATCGGCCCATTGAGCCCGAGCACCACTCGCAGCAGCACGGCTTCGGCCTGCTCCTGGGGCAGTTCGGCGATCAGGGTCAGCGCGCGCTCGGTGGACAGATTCTCCAGGGCCACGCCCTCCGTGTCCTGCAAGGTCAAGGGCTCTTTGGTTCGCTCGTCGAACCCGGACGTGCGGGGGCGGACCCTGATCCTTCGCAGGTGGTCCAGGGCGCGGTGCCGGGCTATGACCGCCGCCCAACCCCGGAAGCGCTCTCCGTCGCCGCGGAACGCGCCGAAGTCGCGGACGATGTCGTGCCAGGCCTCCGACGCGATGTCCTCGGCATCCTCACCGACCAGGCCGCGCAGGTATCCCAGAAGCATGGGATGGATCTCGCGGTAGACGATGCCGAAGGCGGCTTCGTCGCCACCGCGGGCCTGAGCGACGGCATCGCCCAGCTCCCCGTCATCCATCCTGCTGCGTCGGCGCACCTCCGCCTTGCCCACTGCAATCCTCTTCGCGCTCGCCGACACCGTGCAACATCTTCATCCGCCGAAGGACGTCCTCCGACTCGCGGTAGGGCGGGCGTCACACCTGTGCCTGGCCCACCACCGCGAGATAGAAGAGACGCAAGCTGTGCTGCGGTCCGTTCTCGAACCGCTTGACCGCCTTGCCCAGCGGATTCCATACCCGCCCGTCAGGAGTCCGGATCCCGAAGGGCTGCCCGAATGTATCGCGCTGGTGGGCATCGAAGTCCACCCAGCCGGCTCTCGCCCCGCGTACCAGCACCTCTCCGGTGTAGGCACCGAAGCCCAGGAGCGTTCGGGTCACCGCCTGGGCGGGCGGATTCTCCCGTCGAATGCCCTCGATGGCCCGGTCCACCAGCGCCAGACTCTGCGGCGAGTAATCCAGCCGGATCCTGGACCCTTCCCGCACAATCGCCACGATGTCGGCTGCGAGGCGGGGACCGAGTACGGTCACCGGCGGGTTTCGCACGGGATTCTCCATCATGTCCCTCCGTTGGTCGGGCTCTGCCTCGCGCACGGTTCGCGCGGCTCATACGGGGGGCGCATCACACCGCGAAAACGTCACACCGAGCAGAGCACTCCGGTCACCGCAACGGCATATATCCGAAATATGCAGACCCTCGTCAACAAGCCACCGCGCCTTGTATGGTGCGCGACCGTGCACCCCACATCCGGTACCGATACGACGACGGTCGACGTCCCCGCGCGCCACGCCAGGCACAGCCATGCCGCCACTCGGCCGGTGTTTCTCGACGCTTCCGGACGTCGGCAGCGTCGAGTTCGGCGCGTCGGGAGATTCCTGGTCATACCAGCCGTTGGGTACGTCGCACTGCTGCTGAGTGCCGCCCTCGGCGGGCCGACCGTTTCCTCTCCGTACCTTCCACTGCCCGAGGCCGGCAACCACCCGGCCGGCGTCTCGAGCCCAGGACCGGACGCCACAACCGCGGCAGGCGGCAAACCGGCCACCGGCACGGAATCCCGCACGCCGGGCACCGGCTCGTCCCACGGGTCCACGACCGCTCCGCCTGCCATGGCCATAACCCCGGGCACGTCGCCTTCGTCAGGCGTATCTCCCAGTGCCCCCCGGACAGCGGCGACCCCCACCGCCACAGTGAGCCACGGCAAGAGCACGGCCACGCATCCCGTCCCCACCCATACCGGCCGCGGCCACGGATAACTCTGGAATCCAGGTAACTCCGGAATCCCTTCACCGCCGCGAAGAGAGCACCCCGACATGACGCACGCCTCCGCCGCTTCCACCCGCTCACGAAGACGCCGGGGACGCCGCGGCGTTGTCCGCGCCACACCGCTGCGCACCCACTGGCTGCTGCTGACGGTCCTGATCCTCACACTCTGCGCCGCACTCCTCATCCAGGGCTACACCCAGCACATGTTCGGTATCAGTGACGACGCGGCCCGCGCTGACGGCGGTGCCGCGGAACGCGTACCCGCTGCCGTCGCTCATGGCGGCCCGGTGATCGACAGCGCGGCCGTACCGGCCCGCACCGCTCGCCCTCGGGCGCACACCATCGCCCTCACGTTCGACGACGGCCCCGACCCGACCTGGACGCCGAAGATCCTGGACGTGCTGCGCCGCAACCACGTCCATGCCACGTTCTTCGTCGTGGGCACCCAGGTCGCCGCCCACCCGGCGCTGGTTCGGCGCATCCTCGCCGAGGGGCACCAGATCGGCATTCACACCTTCACCCACGCCGACCTCGGGTCGATCCCGGGCTGGCAGCGCACCCTCGAATTGCGCGAAGCCCAACTCGCCCTGGCCGGCGCCACCGGACACACCAGCTCACTGCTGCGGCCCCCCTACTCCTCGGTCAACGAGGCGCTCAACGACCGGGACTGGGACACGGTCCTGGCGGCCGGCGACGCCGGCTATCTGACCGTACTGACCACGCAGGACAGCGAGGACTGGCAGCGCCCCGGCGTCGACCGGATCGTCACCAACGCCACACCGCACGGAAGCGCCGGCCGGATTCTGCTCATGCACGATGCCGGCGGCGACCGGTCCCAGAGCGTGGCCGCCCTCGACCGTCTGCTCCCCCTGATGGCGGCCCGTGGATTCACCGTGACCACGGTCGGCGACGCCGTCGGGATCCCGCAAGTCATGAACCCCGCCGCCGGCAAGGACCACTGGCTGGGCGTCGGTCTCATCGGGGCGCTGGACGGCAGCGCCTGGGCGCTGACCTTGCTCGGCTGGCTGCTGTACGCGGCAGGCGCGCTCGCCGTGCTGCGCGCCATCGCCGTGCTCATCGCCGCCCGGCGGCACGTCCGGCTACGGGGCACCGGCTGGGGGCGACCGGTCACCGCACCCGTCAGCATCATCGTGCCCGCCTACAACGAGAGCGCGGGCATCGAGGCCGCGGTCCGCTCGTTGCTCGCCTCCGACCATCCCGTCGAGATCATCGTGGTCGACGACGGCTCCACCGACGGCACCGCCGACCTCGTGGAGTCGCTCCGCCTTCCCTATGTGCGGGTCATCCGGCAGCAGAACGCCGGCAAGCCGGCAGCCCTCAACACCGGAATCGCTGCCGCCTCACACGAGCTCCTGGTCATGGTCGACGGCGACACCGTCTTCGAACCTGATGCCGCCCGCATGCTGGTGCAGCCGTTCGCCGACTCCCGGATCGGAGCGGTCTCCGGCAACGCGAAGGTGATCAACCGCGGCGGACTGCTCGGCCGCTGGCAGCACATCGAGTACGTCGTCGGCTTCAACCTCGACCGCCGCCTGTTCGACCTCGCCGAATGCATGCCAACCGTTCCAGGAGCCGTCGGCGCGTTCCGCCGCTCCGCGCTCCTGCGCATCGGCGGTGTCAGTGAGGACACCCTCGCCGAGGACACGGACCTCACCATGGCCCTGTGCCGCGAGGGCTGGCGGGTGGTGTACCAGGAGGACGCCATCGCCTGGACCGAGGCGCCGGCCTCCCTGCGTGCGCTCTGGCGGCAGCGCTACCGCTGGTGCTACGGCACCCTGCAAGCAATGTGGAAGCACCGCGGCGCCCTGGTGCAGACCCGGGCGGCGGGCAAGCTGGGCCGCCGCGGTCTGATGTATCTGTTGCTCTTCCAGGTTCTGCTGCCCCTGCTCGCCCCCGTCGTCGACATCTTCGCTGTCTACGGCCTGATCTTCCTGGACCCTCAACGCATCCTGGCCCTCTGGCTCGGCTTCCTCGCGCTGCAGACCGCAATGGCTCTGTACGCCTTCCGCCTGGACGACGAACGACCGGGGGCGCTGTGGAGTCTGCCTCTGCAGCAGTTCGTCTACCGGCAGTTGATGTACCTCGTCGTCATCCAGTCGGTGGCGACCGCGATCGCGGGATCGCGGCTGCGCTGGCAGCGGATGGAGCGTTACGGCAGCCTGCACGTACCCGAGCCCTCACCACATGGCTCGCCCGCGGCCTCCGGCGTGACCGATTCCTCCACGCGCGCGGCGCCTTCGTCATAGGGCGGCCGTCCACAACGAGTTGCGGATCGCGTCTCAGGCCCGGCGTCGTTCTCCCGGATCCTCCTCCGGTACCGGCAACGAGTTCGGCATGCTGGCCCGGTGGGCCAGTGCCACGGCGGCAACCGAGGAGTGGACGTCGAGTTTGATCATCAGATTCTGCACGTGCGTGCGTACCGTGTTCGTCGACAGGAAGAGGCGCCGCCCGATCTCCGATCGACTCATCCCGGCGGAGAGGCAACCCAGCACCTCGCGCTCGCGAGCGGTGAGGTTCGCCAAACGCCCGGTGTCCTCCTCCATCCCATCACGCATGGTCACCAGTTCAGCGAGCACCCGGGTGAGCAGGGGCGGCGGAATCCAGGTCTCGCCGCGCTGCACACCCCTGATGACGGCGAGCAGATGCTGCATGGAGCTGTCCTTGGAAACCCAGCCGCGAACACCGGAACGGATCGCGGCACAGGCGAGATCGTCGGCCCTGGTGCCGTCGCTGAGCACGATGAGGGGCACGGCCAGCCGGCCCGGCCACGGCGACACGGCCACAGCCAGGCCGGGCGAGGCCAACGGGCCGATGTCCGCCACGACCACGTCCGCGCGGTCATCCCCCGCTGCTCGGCAGGCCGCCTTCATCCCGGTTACCGCACTGCCGACCATTCCCACCTGTCGCAGCCCCAGCGCAAGGACCTCAGCGACCGAGCGGCGCCGGTCGGCCACGACGACCCGGATCTCGCCAGCCTGTTCCGAGGTTCCCACCGAATGGTCCACTCTGCCAGCCGCGAGGTCCACCCGCGCCGGGAGCCGATCCTCGACTGGAACGATCGGATCCGGCCACCGTCGTCGTCCCCGCCTTCGCGATCGATCGCACCGAGATCGTCCTCCACGAGCTCGCCGATCTGCGCCGGGACGGAATCCTGCCTTCCTCCGTCCCCGTCTACGTCGACAGCCCCATGGCGCTGGCCGCCCTGGACGTCTACCGGGACGCCCTGTGCTCCGGCTCCCCCGAGTTGCGGCCCGAGATCCTCGCCCAGGGCGAGGCCGCGATCAGTCCCGAGCCGTTCCTGGCGGCCCGCGCCGTCCAGGAGTCCATCGACAACAACACCAGCGGTCCCGCCGTCATCGTCCTCGGCCGGCATGGCCACGGGAGGCCGTGTCCTGCACCACCTGCACCGGCTCCTGCCCGACCCCCGCAACGCCGTCGTCATCGTCGGCTTCGCGGCCGCCGGCACCCGGGCCCGCGACCTGGTGGACGGCGTTCCCGCCCTCAAGATGTTCGGCGAGTACATCCCCGTACGGGCGGAGGTCGCCGACGTGCCGTACTTCTCCGCCCACGCCGATGCCGGACAGATCATCGACTGGCTGCGCGGAGCCCCGCCCCCGCACACCACCTACCTGGTCGACGGCGAGGAGTCCGCGGCCGCGTCGCTCCGGGACCGGATCGACCACGAATTGGGCTGGACGACCGTCGTACCCAAGCCAGGGGAGGCCGTTCTGGTCCGCTGACCGTGCGGGAAGGACCCGCCACGGCCGGGTCCTTCGAGGGCGGGTTGGCGCTTCTCGCCCAGGCGAAACAGAGAGACCGCCCGCGCCTGCGGACGGTCTCTCGGATCCTGTGGCTTTGTGGGCGGGCTTGTCGCTCCAACACCTCACCCGAATCATCAGCGATGTCCGTGATGCAGCTGGTGATGTCTGCCCTGGGTGTAGCGGCGGGTCCGCACCGCCGCCCAGAGGCGGCTCACCTTGTCGAGGAGCGTCTCCGATACGACCGTCATGACAGCGATCACAGCCAGCGCGGCCAGTAACAGCAGGACGAACAGTGTCCAGAAATCGGTCGTCAGCGTCGTCTCCACGATGGCCATCTCCTCATCGGCAGCTGTCGCTCGCAGCCGCTCTTCCGCCAGCATCGGCCGCTCAGTACCGGTGGTGCCCGGGGCCGAACGTCCCGGGGTGGGACCGTTCGGCTCTTACTCCGGCCCCATCGGAACGAGGATGACCGGGCAGCGGGCGTGGTGCAGTAAGGCTGTGGTGACCGGGCCGAGTTGAGGGCCCAGCCGGCCCTGGCGCCGGTGTGCGGCCACCACGATGACAGCGGCGTTGCCCGTTGCCTCCAGCAGTGCGTGCGCCGCCCCGGAGCGGACTGCGCGGGTCCGTACCGGGACCTCGGGATACTGATCGCGCAGCGATGTCACGACGCGTTCGGGCACGGCGGTCTCGTTCTGTGAACGACGGTCGATGTCGTCCTGAACGCGCCGGGTGGGGACCGGTGCAAGACCGACGGGTGCCAGATGACGATAGGTCCAGGCGTGCAGGACGCGCAGGGGTGATCCGCGGCGCGCGGCCTCGGCGAAGGCGTAGGCCGCTGCGTCGGTGTCGTTGTCGCTTTCGATGCCCAGCAGCACCTCACCGCCGGGGCCGGGGCCGTCCGGTCGCGAAACCTGGTCCCCCCGCACGACGAGGAGCGGGCTCAGCGTGCGTGCGGCCAGACGCAGACTCACCGATCCGAGCACCAGGCCCGCGAAACCTGGCAACCCGCGAGATCCGACCACGGTCAGAGCAGCAACACGGCCCCTGCGCAGCAACGCCTCGGCCGCATCCCCGACCACCGGTACGGTGCTGACCGGCAGACCAGGGTGCCGCTCACGCACCCGTTCAACGGCGGACTTCAGGGTCGGCCCCGCCTCATCGATGTCGGTGACGGCGAACACGATCTCCAGATCCGTTCCCAGCCTGACGGCTTCTGCCGCGGCCTCGTCCAGGGCTCGTACGGCGACGACTGAGCCGTCGACGCCGACGACCACGTGTCGAGCGGTCATGGTTCTCTCCTCCTTGGGTTTCGTGAGTTCGGCGGTTCGCCGCCGCGCTCCCCGGTGCGCTAGAACGCGCGCACGCCGTGATCCCGGAACTGGCCTCGCACACGGTCCACAAGGTCGGGCGACGGCGTTGGGGTGTCACGTAGCGGGAAAGGGATGTCCAGGGCTTCGTACTTGGCGGCGCCCAGCTTGTGGAAGGGCAGGACATCGACGCACTCGACATTGCCCAGTCCCGCGACGAAAGCCGCCAGGCCGTCGATGGCGGATTCGTCGTCGGTCCGGCCGGGAACCAGGACGTAGCGGATGCGGACCGGCACCCCGTGCCGGCTCAGCCTGGTGGCGAACGTCAGGGTCGGCGCGAGGCCGGCGCCCGTCAGGCTGCGGTAGGCAGCGACGTCGAAGGCTTTGATGTCCAGCAGGACCAGATTCGTGTCGGCGAGCAGATCGTCCGTGGCGCGGCTGCCGAGGAAGCCCGAGGTGTCCAGGGTGGTGTGCAGGCCGAGTTCCTTGCAGCGGTGGAACACCTCGGCGGTGAAGGCGGGTTGCAGCAGCGGCTCGCCGCCGGTGATCGTCACTCCCCCGCCGGCCGCGGTGATGAAGGTGCGGTACTTCTCGATCTCGGCCATCACGGCGTCGACGGTCATCTCCTGCCCGTCCCGCATGTGCCAGGTGTCCGGGTTCGCGCAGTACAGGCAGCGCAGCGGGCAGCCGCTGAGGAACAGTACGAAGCGGGTCCCGGGACCGTCCACGCCGGTGGACAGGTCCCAGGAGTGGACGCGGCCGGTGTTCACAACCGGCCGTGGAAGGTGCGGCTGATCACGTCGAGCTGCTGCTCGCGCGTGAGCCGGACGAAGTTGACGGCGTAACCGGAGACCCGGATGGTCAGTGCCGGGTAGTCGTCCGGGTGCTCCATGGCGTCTTCCAGAGTGGCCCGGTCCAGGACGTTGACGTTCAGGTGGAAGCCGCCGGCGGCCATGTAGCCGTCCAGGATCCCGACCAGGTTGGCGGCGCGTTCGCCCGGGTGGTGGCCGAGGCCTTCGGGCGTGATCGTCGAGGTCAGGGAGATGCCGTCACGGGCCTGGTCGTAGGGGATCTTGGCGACGGACAGCGCGGAGACGGCCATGCCGTGGCGGTCGCGACCGTTCATCGGGTTGGCTCCGGGTGCGAAGGGCTGCCCGGCACGGCGGCCGTCGGGGGTGTTGCCGGTGTGTTTGCCGTAGACCACGTTGGACGTGATCGTCAGCACCGACTGGGTGTGCTCCGCATTCCGGTAGGCCGGGTGCTCACGCACCTTGGCCATGAACCGGCGCACCAGGTCCACCGCGATCTCGTCGACGCGGTCGTCGTTGTTCCCGAAGGCGGGGTATTCGCCCTCGACCACGTAGTCGACCGCGAGGCCGGTGTCGTCCCGGATCACCTTCACCCGGGCGTGCTTCGCCGCGGACAGGCTGTCTGCGGCCACCGACAGCCCGGCGATTCCGCAGGCCAGTGTGCGGTGGACGGGGTGGTCGTGCAGGGCCATCTCCAGCCGCTCGTAGGCGTACTTGTCGTGCATGTAGTGGATGACGTTGAGGGCGTTGACGTAGGTCGCCGCCAGCCAGTCCAGAACATGGTCGTAGGCGGTGTTCAGCTCCTGGTAGTCCAGGTGGTCGCCGGCCAGTGGTTCCGTGGCAGGGGCGATCTGTTCTCCGGTCATCTCGTCCCGGCCGCCGTTGATCGCGTAGAGCAGGGCCTTGGCGAGGTTGACCCTGGCGCCGAAGAACTGCATCTGCCGGCCCACCGCCATCGCCGACACGCAGCAGGCGATCGCCGTGTCGTCCCCGGTCCGCGGGCGCAGCAGATCGTCCGACTCGTACTGCAGGGCGCTGGTGTCGATCGAGACCTGTGCGCAGAAAGTCTTGAAGCCTTCGGGCAGGCGGGGCGACCACAGCACGGTGAGGTTCGGCTCCGGTGCGGGCTCCAGGTTGTACAGGGTCTGCAGGAACCGGAAAGAGGTGCGGGTGACCAGAGTCCGGCCGTCCTGTCCGATGCCGCCCAGGGACTCGGTGACCCAGGTGGGATCGCCGGAGAACAGTTCGTCGTACTCCGGGGTGCGCAGGAAACGCACGATCCGTAGCTTGATCACGAAGTCGTCGATCAGTTCCTGGGCGCGGGTCTCGTCGATACGCCCTTCCTCGAGGTCGCGGGCGAGATAGACGTCGAGGAACGTCGAGGAACGGCCCAGTGACATCGCCGCGCCGTTCTGTTCCTTTACCGCGGCCAGGAAGCCCAGGTAAAGCCACTGGACGGCTTCGTGCGCGGTGGCGGCCGGACGGGAGACGACGCAGCCGTACGAGGCGGCCATCTCCTCCAGTTCGGCCAGGGCGCGGATCTGCTCGGCGAGCTCCTCGCGGTCGCGGATCACCTCGGCGGTGGACGGCTGCGTGTCCAGCAGGTCGCACTCGGCGTGCTTGGCCTCGATGAGGTGGGTCGTGCCGTAGAGAGCGACCCGGCGGTAGTCGCCGATGATCCGGCCACGGCCGTAGGCGTCCGGCAGCCCGGTGATGATCCCGGCCTTGCGGGCCTGGCGCATCTCCTGCGTATAGGCGTCGAAGACGCCCTGGTTGTGCGTCTTGCGGTAGGTGCCGAAGACCCGGGAGACGAACGGGTCCGGTTCGTAGCCGTAGGCGCGCAGCCCGTTCTCCACCATCCGCAGCCCGCCGTTGGGCATGATCGCCCGCTTGAGCGGCGCGTCCGTCTGCAGACCGACGATGAGCTCACGGTCCTTGTCGATCCAGCCGGGTCCGTGCGCGGTGATGGTCGACGGCGTGGCGGCGTCGACGTCCAGGACGCCCTTGCGGCGCTCCTCGGCGCGCAACTCGGACACGATGTCCCACACGGCCTGGGTCCGTTCCGTCGGGCCGGTGAGGAAGGCGGCGTCGCCCTCGTACGGCGTGTAGTTGTCCTGGATGAAGGCGCGCACGTCGATCTTCCGGTGCCAGCAGATTCCGGCGAAGCCCCGCCATGGATCGGTGGGAGGCCGGGTGTCCTTCCGAGTGGCCTGCGTCATGGCTCGTCGCCTCTTCCGTATCCGGTGACCGCAACACTGTCCGTCACTGAACCGTCGCACCGGCACGGTGGCCTGGGCGAGGGGCGGTTCGGCCCTGGTGCGGGACGTTCGGCCCCCAGCCCGGGCCGGGTGCGGAACAGGGCCGAACGGTCCCGCACGGGCCCGGTCAGCCCCTGTGGTCCGCCCCCGGTACGGACGGATCGTGGAGTCAGGAACGTTCCAGGGGAGAGAGGTCCGCCATGACGCACACCGCGCACCGCACCGAGAAGGTCCACGCGTTGCTTACCGACGGCAGGACGGTCGAGATCCGTCCCGCAGGCCCCGAGGACCGTGACCAGCTGCTGCGGCTGTACGAGGGGATGTCGGCGCAGAACATGCGCCTGCGGTTCTTCGGCGTGAGCCGTCTGTCGGGGCCACAGGCCACCGAGCGGGCCTGTTCCGGCCCCCGGAGCGGTCACTGCGCGCTGATCGCCGTCCGCGACGACCAGATCGTGGGGATCGCCGAGTACGAGATCGGTCCCGATCCCGGCTCCGCCGAGATCGCCTTTGCGGTAGCTGACGCGTTCCATCACTGCGGGGCTGGAACCCTGCTCCTGGAGCACCTCGTGCATGCTGCCCGCAAGGACGGCATCACGTCCTTCACCGCGGACGCGCTGTCGGAGAATCACCTGGTCCTGAAGGTCTTCGCCGACCTGGGCCTGAACACCGCCCGCCGCTTCGCCGGCACGGAGGTGCACTGCACGATCCAACTCGACCCGGACGAGGACTATCTCGCAGCGGTCGACGAGCGCGGCCGGACCGCGGACACCGCGAGCCTGCAACCGCTGTTGCGACCGCGCTCCATCGCCGTGGTCGGTGCCGGAACCAAGGCCGGATCGGTCGGGCGGGCCGTCCTGAAGAACATCCGTGACGCCGGGTATCCCGGCCGGCTCTTCGCGGTCAATCCCCACGCCCATGCCATCCTGCGCGTTCCCTGCTATCCGACGGTGACCGCTCTCCCCCACCCGCCGGACCTCGCGGTGCTCGCCGTACCCGCGCACGTCGTACCGGAGACCGCCGAGCAGTGCGGAACGAGTGGCGTGCGGGCGCTGGTCGTGCTCACCTCCGGCCTGGACGTCCACCAGTCGGCCGGTCTGCTCAGCGCCTGCCGCCGCTACGGCATGCGGTTGGTCGGCCCGAACTGCCTGGGCATCGCGAACACCGAGGACGAGGTCCGGCTAGACGCCACCTTTGCCGCCGACCGTCCGCGGACCGGATCCGCGGGAGTGGCCGTACAGTCCGGCGGTGTCGGAATCGCCCTGCTCAGCGGGCTGGCCCGGCTCGGGATCGGTGTGTCGAGCTTCGCCTCCCTCGGCGACAAGTACGACGTCAGCGCCAATGACCTCCTGCAGTGGTGGGAGGGCGACGGCCGCACCGACCTGGCCCTGCTGCACGTGGAATCGTTCGGTAATCCCCGGGCGTTCTCGCGGACCGCCCGCCGGGTCGCCCGCAGGATGCCGGTCCTGACCGTCGACGCGGGCCGGTCCGCGGCGGGCCGGCGCGCCGCCGCCTCGCACACCGCGGCGGCCGCGACCCCCACGATGACGCGGCAGGCGCTGTTCCGCCAGGCCGGCATCACCGCCACCCGTACCATCGGCGAACTCCTCGACACCGCGGCCCTCCTGAAGTCCCAGCCACTTCCCGCGGGCGGCCGGGTGGCCATCGTGTCCAACGCGGGCGGCGCGGCCGTGCTCGCCGCCGATGCCTGCGCGGAAGCGGGACTGACCGTCCCCGAACTGCCCGTGGATCTGATCACCCAACTGCTCCGGTTGCTTCCCGAAGGCGCATCCGCCACCAATCCCGTGGACGCCACCGCCGCCGTGGGGGAACGGGAACTGGGCGACTGCATCGACCGGCTCACCGCGCACGGCGCGGTCGACGCGGTCCTCGTCGCCCTGGTACCCACCGCACTGGCCGCGGCGACCGGCGACGATCCGATCCGGGCACTCACCCACGCCGCCCCGGGTCGTCGTTCCCGAACGGTCGCCGCGGTCCTCCTCGACCAGGGCGAACGGGTCCGCCTGCTGGAGGCCCCGGCCGGGGGCAGGGTCCCGGCCTACGCCGACCCGCAGGCCGCCGCCAGGGCTCTGGCGTACGCGGCCGACCGCGCCCGGTGGCTGGCTCAACCGGCCGGGTCCGTCCCCGAGCTCGCCGGTACCGACCCGGAAGCCGCCCGCGCGCTGGTCGGCTCCTTCCTCGCCGAACACCCCGAGGGCGGCTGGCTCGACCCACGTGGCTGTGCGGAACTGCTCGACTGCTACGGCATACCGCATCTGCCGTATGCCTGGGCCCGGAACGAACAGGAAGCGGTCGACGCGGCGGACCGCCTGGGCGGCCCGGGTCAGCGTGTAGCTCTCAAGGCCTACTGGCCCGGCCAGGTGCACAAGAGCGACCAGGGAGCGGTCCTGCTGGACCTGGAGGGCGAGCTCGCGGTGCGGGCCGCCCACCGCGATTTCACCGCCCGCTTCGGCGACACCATGACCGGCGTCCTCGTCCAGCCCATGGCCGAACGCGGCATCGAACTGGTCACCGGAGTGGTACAGGACGAGGTCTTCGGCCCGTTGGTGCTGTTCGGCCTCGGCGGCACCGCCACCGACCTGCTCGCCGACAACGCCGCCCGGCTCGCGCCGCTCACCGACCGCGACACACACGAACTGATCACCGCTCTGCGCTGCGCCCCGCTGCTGTTCGGATACCGCGGCGCCGGACCGGTCGACCTGGAAGGGATCGAACAGCTGCTGCACCGGCTGTCGAAGATGGCAGGCGACCTGCCGCAACTCGTCGAGGCCGACCTCAATCCGGTGCTCGCACGGCCGGACGCCGTCTCCGCCCTCGACGTCCGTATCCGCCTGGTCCCCCAGCAGACGCACGACCCGTATCTGCGCCGGCTCCGCTGAGGAACAGCCGACCCGCACCACCCGCGAGCACCGCCCACCACACGATGCACCACCCGAGGAGGAACCTCCGATGACCGCAACGAAGCCCCGGCGCACGCTCGTCGCCTACAGCAGCAAGAACGGGTCGACCGCCGAGATCGCCCGGTGGATCGGCGAGGAACTGCGCGAACAGCACATCGATGCCGAGGTCGCTCCCATCAGCGATATCTCCAGCGTCGCGGCGTACGACGCCGTGGTCCTCGGAGCCGGCCTGTACGCGGGCCGGTGGCCGGGAGAGGCCGTCCGCTTCGTCCGCCGCCACCGCCAGGCACTGACAGAACAGGACGTCTGGCTCTTCAGCAGCGGACCGCTCGACGGCTCCGCCACTGAGCGCGCCATCCCGGCCGTGCCCGCCGTCGCCCGCATCGCCGCCAAGCTGGATGCCCACGGCCACGTCACCTTCGGCGGCCGGCTCACCGATGGGGCCCGTGGATTCATCGCCCGCGGGCTCCGGAAGCAGGGCAAGGGAGGCGACTTCCGCGACCGCGAACAGGTCTGCGCCTGGGGCCGGAGCATCGCAGCCGAACTGACCGTTGTCAGCAACCACCACTGATCTGATGGGCATACCCGTCCGACGACATATCGCGGCATAGTCCCCAGGCAAATGAACAATTCTGACCGATCAAGGCCAGATTCAGTCCCTTCCGATGGCCCTGGAGGAAGACGGCTATCGTCCGACAAATCCCGTACCAACTGGTTCGGGCAACAGGAGGGACTGCGATGCCGACGTCTGTCCATGGCGGGAGTCCGGCGGAAGTGATGTTCCGGGACTTGCTGGAATCCGCACCCGACGCCATGGTCATCATTGATGACGCCGGAACCATCCGACTCGTCAATGCCCAGACCGAGTCGATGTTCGGCTACTCCCGGCGGGAGCTCCTCGGGCACCCGGTCGAGATCCTGGTCCCCGAGAGATTCCACGGGAATCACCCCAGGCACCGCCACGGATATGCCGCGAACCAGCAGGTACGCCCCATGGGCGCAGGGCTCGAACTCTACGGACGGCGCAAGGACGGCCGTGAATTCCCCGTGGAGATCAGTCTCAGCCCGCTCCAGACGTCGGACGGACTGCTCGTATCGGCAGCAGTGCGGGATGTCAGCGAACGCAAGTCCGCCGAGGAGCGCATCAACGAACTCGCCGTGCTCGTCGAGTCATCGCAGGACGCGATCCTCGCCAAGACCCTCGACGGCATCATCACCTACTGGAACGCCGCCGCCCATCGCCTCTACGGGTACGCGGCGGAGGACGCGATCGGGAACTCCATTGCGATGCTCGCCCCTGCCGACTGCAAGGACGAGATCGCGAGCCTCCTGGAAAGGCTGGGCCGGGGAGAGCGCGTCGAACACTTCGAGATGTTCCGGGTCACCCAGTCCGGACGCCTGCTCGACGTCGACATCACCCTCTGGCCGATCAAGGGACGCGACGGAGCGATCGTCGGCTCCTGCTCGATCGTGCGGGATATCGCCGACCGCAAACGGGCCGAGGAAGAACTCACCGAGCTCTACCGGCAGCAGCGCCACATCGCGTTGACTCTGCAGCACAGTCTGATGGGCTCTCCCCCCGCGCTTCCCGAAATGCAGGTGGCCAGCCGCTATTTCCCGGCGACGCAAGGTGCGGGAGTCGGCGGCGACTGGTTCGACATCATTCCGCTCGGCGGCGGCCAGGTCGGCGTGCTCATCGGTGATGTCATGGGACGCGGCCTGGACGCCGCCGCCGTCATGGGCCAACTGCGCTCGGCCGCTCGGGCACTGGCCAAGACCGGCATCACGCCGCGGCAATTGATGAAAGCCCTCGACGCGTTCGTCGCCGACCTGCCCGATCAGCTCGTCACCTGCTGCTATCTGGTCGTGGATCCGGACGCCGGCGAGGTGACGATCTGTTCGGCCGGACATCTGCCCGTCCTGCTCGTGCAGCCCGACACCTCGGTCGAGCACCTTCCCGCACCGGTCTGCGTGCCGCTCGGCGTCGGCGGCATCCCTTACCAGCAGGCCTGCATTCCGGTCATGGCCGGCTCCACTCTGGTGCTCTACACCGATGGACTCGTGGAGACGCCTCGCTCCGACATCGACGTCCAACTCAAACTCCTCGCGGTGGAGCTCCAGAGCGCGTTCCTGTCCGGGGTGTGCCTGGAAGAGGTTTCGGACAGGGTGCTGGCGGCGCTCCGCCCGGACGCGGACGGGCATGCGGACGACGTGACGCTGCTCCTGGCCCGGATCCCGGCGGCGCCGGTCGCCGCGGCCTCGATGAAGGTACCCGCCGACCCCGCCTCCGTCTCCGCCGGACGCCGCTTCGTGATGACCACACTGCGCAGTTGGGGTTGCGAGGAAGCGACGGAGTCAGCCTGCTTGCTGGCATCCGAGGTCCTCACCAATGCGATCAGCCACAGCCACCCCCGAGGAACTCTGGACCTGCGACTGCACCACACCGCACGGGAGATGGGGCCTCCCCCTGTGTGGTGGACACGCTGATACTGGATCTGCTTGATCCGGAGGAAGCGAGAAGACCGCCGATGGCGCTGAAGGACTATTCGGACGAATTCAAGGCCGATGCTGTGGCCCTGTACGAGTCCACACCCGGGGCGACGTACAAGAGCATCGCCGCTGACCTGGGCATCAACCGGGCGACCCTGCGTGCGTGGGTGCTGCGGGACCGCGAACGCCGTGGCGTCACCGCCGCGGCTGCGCGGCCTCCCTCCCGGCCGGCAGCGGTCGCGTCCGCTGATCCGGACGAGCGGGTCCGGCGCCTGGAGGCGAGGGTGGCGGAACTCGAGGCGAGTGAGCGCAAGCTCGCGACCGAGCGGGACATCCTCCGCAAGGCGGCCAAGTATTTCGCCGGAGAGACGAACTGGTGATCAGCCGCTTCCAGTTCGTCGACGACCTCCGGGCCACCTACGAGGTGAAGCGGCTGTGCCAGGTCCTGGACGTCAACCGGTCCAGTTACTACAAGTGGCTCGCCGGCGCCGAAGCCCGTGCCGCGCGGCAGCGCGAGGACCTGGTCCTGGCCGAGAAGATCCGTGAGGTCCACGGCGAGTCCGGCGGCGCCTACGGCTCCCCGCGGGTGACCGCCGAGCTCCGCGAGAGGGGACATGCGGTCAACGAGAAGCGGATCGCCAGGGTCATGCGGGCGTTCGACATCACCGGGATCCGCCTGCGCAGACGCGTCCGCACCACTGTCCCCGACCCGGCAGCCGGGACCGTCCCCGACCTGTTCGGCCGGGACTTCACCGCCACCGAGCCCGGGTGCAAGCTCATGGGCGACATCACGTATCTCCCGCTTGCGGGCGGGAAATTCCTCTATCTCGCGACCGTGCTGGACTGCTTCAGCCGCAAGATCGTCGGCTGGTCCATCGCCGACCACATGCGCACGGACCTGGTCTCCGACGCGCTCCGGATGGCCGCCCGCACCCGCGGCTCATTGGACGGCACGGTCTTTCACTCCGATCACGGAGCCCAGTACGGATCCAGGGCCTACGCCGGCCTCTGCGACCACCTCGGGGTCACCCGGTCGATGGGCGCGGTCGGCACCAGCGCCGACAACGCAGCCTGCGAAAGCTTCCACGCCTCACTGAAACGCGAGACCCTCCAAAGCGCCCACGACTACGGCGACGCCACCACCTGCCGCCGCACCGTCTTCGCCTGGCTGACTCGCTACAACACCCGCCGCCGACACTCCACCAACGGCCACCTCAGCCCCGACGCCTACGAACACCGACACCACAACGCTAAACTCACGCTCGCCGCGTGATCAATAACCGCGTGCCCACCATCACGGGGGAAGGCCCGATGACCGTCGAAGTCACCGACAGCGGCACCCACATCCCCCAGCTCCGGCACGCAGAATCGGGCGACGAGTCGGGCCGGGGACTTCTCCTCGTCGACGCCCTGGCCACCGACTGGGGCACCCGCCCCACGGACGACGGCAAGACCGTCTGGTTCATGGTGCCCCTGAAACAGCCCGAACCCCTGGGTTAGTCAGCCGGCGACATGGCCGCTCGCGGCCGAATATCCGTCTCCCCATGCGGCCTTGGCCCCGGAATCCCCGATCCGGTAGACCTGCACCACTGCCCCTGCCCCGACGATGAGGGTCAGCGCCACCGCCGTCACCCGCACCGGCAGGCTCACCGATACAACGCCCCGGGGCATATCGGCATCAGGGGCCGCTCGGCCGATCCCCTTGCGTCCGAACCACCAGAACGCCACGGCGAGAAGAAAGAGCCCGACGGCCCAGGGCAGCAGCCCGTCGCCCAGCTCGGCATGCCGGCGTACGAGAGCAGTGCGATTCACGCGGTGCTCCAACCACTCACCCGCGTGCGTGGTCAGCGGCACGCTGACCAGGGACACCAGCGCCAGCACGGGAAGAACGAGGCCGAGCCTGCTGATCCAGGCAGGCCATACGGCACAGACCACCAGGGCGAGAGCCGTGAGCGGCACCAGCACCACCACCACGTGGACCAGAAGAACATGAGCGGGCAGCCCATTGATGACAGTCGGCCCCATGAACAAGCACCTTCCAGAAGGATCGGTCGAGGGCGCCGAAGCTACTACACGCATGTAGACACTCAGAGCACATCGTTCACGCTCCGAAGGCCCGCCGTCCCGCCCCCTCC
Source organism: Streptomyces fildesensis (assembly GCF_016107395.1). GTDB lineage: Bacteria > Actinomycetota > Actinomycetes > Streptomycetales > Streptomycetaceae > Actinacidiphila > Actinacidiphila fildesensis. The sequence continues at coordinate 12,274 of NZ_JAAIKO010000061.1, read as the reverse complement.
CCTGGGGTGAACCCTGGCGCATCCGTGTCGGCGCAGCTCAGCGGGCACGCTTGCCCGGGTCGTCCTTCGACAGCCGGCACGCCGGGAGCAGAAGCGAGGAAGGGCGGCGTGAGAGATTCAGAGAGAACTCAGAGGTTCAGGGACCCGTCATGTCCCCGCCCCCCGTCGCGTCGGCATCCCCGACAACGTGCCGCCTCGGATGCCGTCCCGGCGACCGGATCTCAACAGCGCTGCTCATGGTCACGGGAATCCCGCGGCCCGATGTAGTGCCGTTCCTCGATGACCCTGCTGCTCTCACCAGGACGACGGTGCGGCACGAAGGGGCTGCCCGCCGCCGCGATGACGAGCACTCCCAGACCGACCGACGGCCACGGCACCAGCGGACTGTGCACACCAACGATCTTCAGGACTCCCCACGCCACGAGCGCGATTCCGCCGAGCAGCCACATGGCGACCTCGTCAGTCACGGCCACGATTTTCCCGTCACCTCACCTTCGCTCCGCTGAAAGGCGCCCGCCAACGGGCCGGACGGCCCCCTCCTGGACCGAGAGGGTTCGTTCCTCCCCCGGTCCAAGGTGGTGACCTTCAACCCTGTGACGAGGGCCGAATGGCCACCTGTGCGGCGAGGCTCGTCGGCGCAGGCTGAGAACGCCAGTGAAACCAGGGGCCGCTTCCTTCGCGACCCGTCACCATCTTTGCTCCGAGGAGCGGTTCCATGACCAGGTCGAAGCCGATCGCCGGCGCCCACCTCGCGGCTGCCCACCACGACGCGAAGTCGTCGACAAACGGCAGCCCCGAGACCGATCGGGCTGTGAACAGCCTCGTCGACGGGGCCCTCCAGGCGTTGGAGGAGTACGCGGACTTCACCCAGGAGCAGATCGACCTCATTGTCAGGAAGGCGTCCCTGGCGGCCCTCGCCGAGCACACCGGTCTGGCCGCGCTGGCGGTCGAGGAGACCGGCCGGGGCGTCTTCGAGGACAAAGCCGTCAAGAACGTCTTCGCCTGTGAGAACGTCACCCACTCGATGGCGGGGATGAAGACTGTCGGGGTGGTGAGCCGCGACGAGATCACCGGCATCGTCGAAATCGCCGAACCCATCGGTGTCGTCGCCGGGGTCACACCGGTGACCAACCCGACCTCGACGACCATCTTCAAAGCTCTCATGGCTCTCAAAACCCGCAACCCGATCGTGTTCGCCTTCCACCCCGCCGCTCAGCGCTGCTCCGCGGCTGCGGCCCGCATCGTGCGCGACGCAGCCGTCAAGGCCGGAGCGCCTGCGAACTGCGTGCAGTGGATCGAGGAGCCCTCGATGCGGGCGACGGCAGCGCTGATGCATCATCCCGGCGTCGCGACGATCCTGGCGACCGGTGGCAACGCGATGGTGAAGGCCGCCTATTCGTGCGGCAAGCCGGCGCTGGGCGTCGGGGCGGGCAACGTCCCCGCGTACATCGAGAAGAGCGCGGACCTCAAGCGCGCGGTGAACGACATCGTGCTGTCCAAATCGTTCGACAACGGCATGATCTGCGCGTCCGAACAGGCCGTGATCCTCGACGACGAGGTGTACGAGGCGGCACTGGAGGAGTTCCGGACCCTCAAGGCGTACGTCGTGAACCCGCAGGAGAAGGCGGCACTGGAGCAGTACGTCTTCGGAGTCGGTACCGCTCATGATCGCGACTGCGCAGGTGCGGTGTTGAACGCCGCCGTGGTCGGCCGTTCCGCGGCCGAGATCGCACAGGCGGCCGGCTTCACCGTCCCGCAGGACACCTCCATCATCCTGGCACCGGTCTCCTTCGTCGGCGAAGGGGAGCCACTGACGCGCGAGAAGCTCTGTCCGGTGCTGGCCGTGCTGCGTGCGGCCGACCGTTCCGAGGGGATACGGCTGGCGGCGGAGATGGTGGAGTTCCACGGTCTCGGGCACAGCGCCGCCGTCCACACCGAGGACGCCGCGTTCGCCGAGGAGTTCGGGCACGCGGTGAAGGCCTGCCGGGTGATCTGGAACGCCCCCAGCTCGCAGGGCGGCATCGGCGACGTCTACAACGCCTTCCTGCCCTCGCTCACCCTGGGCTGCGGGAGCTACGGCCACAACTCCGTCTCCGGGAACGTCACCGCCTTCAACCTGCTGAACATCAAGCGGATCGGGCGGCGCAACTCGAACCTGCAGTGGTTCAAGGTCCCCTCGAAGATCTTCTTCGAGCGCAACTCCATCACCTATCTGGCCGACATGCGCGGTGCCCGCAAGGTCGTCATCGTCACCGACCGGACCATGGTGGACATCGGCCATCTCCAGCGGATCCGCGGCATCCTCGACCGGCGCACGACGCCCTGCGAGATCCGCGTCATCGACTACGTCGAACCCAACCCCAGCATCGACACCGTCACCAAGGGGGCCGAGCTGATGCACGGCTTCCAGCCGGACACCATCATCGCGCTGGGCGGCGGATCGCCGATGGATGCGGCCAAGGTGATGTGGCTGATGTACGAGCACCCGGACATCGACTTCGCGGACCTGAAGGAGAAGTTCTTCGACATCCGCAAGCGCGCGTTCACCTTCCCCGACCTCGGCGCGAAGGCCCAGCTGGTGTGCATCCCGACGACGTCCGGGACCGGCAGCGAGGTGACGCCCTTCGCGGTGATCACCGACACCGCCACCGGTCAGAAGTACCCGCTGGCGGACTACGCCCTCACCCCGAGCATCGCCATCTGCGACCCGGCGCTCACCACCCACCTGCCGAAGGCCGTCACAGCCGACACCGGATTCGACGCCCTGACGCACTGCATCGAGGCCTACGTCTCGGTCTATGCCAACGACTTCACCGATGGGCTGGCCCTCCAGGGGATCCGGCTGATCTTCGACCACCTGGAGCGCGCCGTCGCCGACGGCACGCACGACCTGATCGCCCGGGAGAAGATGCACAACGCGGGCACCATCGCCGGCATGGCGTTCGGTTCGGCCTTCCTCGGTGTCGTCCACGCGATGGCCCACACCCTGGGCGGGACCTTCGGCGTCGCGCACGGACGCACCAACGCACTGCTGCTGCCGCATGCCATCCGCTACAACGGAAGCACACCGGCGAAGGTCACCTCGTGGCCCAAGTACCGCAACTACATCGCCCCCGAGCGCTACCAGGCCATCGCCCAGGCCCTCGGCCTGCCGGCGTCCACACCGGAACAGGGTGTCGAGTCCCTCGCCGTCGCCGTCGAGCGACTGCGCGACGCCGTCGGCATCCCGCCGTCCTTCAAGGCCGCGGGCGTGGACGAGAAAACGTTCCTCGAAGCCTTGCCCCAACAGGCGATGAACGCCTACGAGGACCAGTGCGCCCCCGCCAACCCCCGCATGCCGATGCTCGCCGACATGCGGCAACTCATGCGCCAGGCGTACTACGGCTCTCCCGCCTGAGGCGGGCACGAGGGTGACCCGGTGGCAGCCGTTCAGCACGGGCGGGACAAGGACGCCGTCCCATGCCTGACCCTGGCCCTCACTTCAGGGCCCGGGTCAGGCCGTCGTGCGGGAGTGCTCGGCGGACATCATGGGGCGGCGAACCGAGTGCCGGCGCCGGCAGCTCACTTGTCCGGATGCTCACGTGTACGGAACGACGGCGACCGGCGCAGAGGAATGGTGGAGCAGGGCGACGGTGGTGGGCCGATGTACCTGCCGGTAGGCAGGTGACTGATGCTCCGGCCGACAATCAGCAGAGAGGTGTCGCCTGCTGCTTCCAGAAGCCGCTCCGCGGGCCGTCCCGTCACAGCTTTTCCGATCACCTCGACGCCGGGGAACTTGTCCCGCCAGTTGCGCATACCGGTCACCTGCCGCGCACGCGGGCATGACGCGACCTCCCGGACGGTCACCCACCATGGATCATCCCGTCCTACACGTCGCCGACCGCATCGAGCCGCGGCGTGTCTACTCGGCTGCTGATGTCGCCAACCTGCTCGGCGTCGTCCTCAGCAGCGTCTACACGCTCAAGAACGCCGGCTGTCTTCCGGGTGGCGAACAGCAAACTGTCGGAGCGCGCACACGTTGGGCATGGACAGGCGCGGCCCTTCTGGCGGCGCCGGGACGCGCCGAGGACTTTCCGGGGCTGGATCACGACGCGTACGCCCCTTCCAGTTGTGGCGATTCGGATGCCGCTGTGACGACTGCCTGGAAGCGCACAACACGGCATCCCGCGAGCGCCGACGAGGCGAGGCCGCCCAGATGTTCCCCGACGTGTTGCGTCAGAAGGTCCTTGATCTTGTCGAGGCCGGTAACCCGGTCAAAGACGCAGCAGAAATCGTTGGCGTCACAGCAGTCCGGATTTACGGGTGGGCCCGCCGCGATGAGGTTTTCAGCGCCGCCGTGAACCACGCCGCATGGACCCTGTGCACGGACCGGGGCGGATCGGCGTGCTCAACCGCGCGCCAGCACTCCGCGGGCTGCCGGGGGACCGGGCTGCCGGATCGCAGACCGACGCCGGTGCCTGAGTCGGTATCGCGCCCGGCCCGGCCGCCGCTCAGGACATGATCACCGCCTACGAGGCCCGCCCCAACGGCACCTGACACGGGGCACCTCCTGCGAGTGATCCCCCGTGGTGAGCGGCGTCCACAGGTCGGAGACCGGGTGCTGATGCGTTGGCGCTCATGGCCGTTCGGGTCTTCTGGCCAGAAAAGTGGCGATCGTTCGCTTGGCCCCTTCGTCGGGCTCCTGCATCAGGCGTGCGGTGACGATGAGTCCGGCCCGACCCAACAGCCGGGCGATCCGGTCCACCGGCAGCAAGTGGGAGGCGTAGGACACCGGATGGCCGCCGAACGCTTGCGTCGGCCGTAGCTCCTCCTCGTCGTCTCCCACATAGCCGGCCATCATCAGACGGCCGCCCGGCGCGAGCGTGCGCCGGAACTCGGCGAACACGACGGGCAACCACTCCGGTGGCGTGTGATGGGTGGAGTAGTGGGCCAGGATGCCGCCGAGCTCGTCGTCCCGGACGGGCAGCGCGGTCATCGACCCCACCGCGAACCGCAGCCCCGGACAGGCCCGTCGGGCGAGCTCGATCATCTTCGGGGACAGGTCGATACCGAAGGTGGACACCCCCAGCTCCGCCAGATATGCGGTGACCTTGCCCGGGCCGCACCCGAGGTCGGCGACCGGCCCGAGGGCGGCGGCCGCCCGCGCGACGTCAGCGAAAGCGGTCAGCATGGCGCGGGACAACGGATCAAGCTCCGCAGGATTCTTGACGATCTCCGCGTAGTCGGCGGCGACGGTGTCGTACGGCTCCCGGACCGCGGCAAGGTAGGAGGGTTCAGTCACACGGACGACCCTAGGCGAGGAGGGTGCTGACAGCCGGAGATCGGACAACCCTTGTCAGGTTCGGCGCACAACCCGTGTTGGGGAACGATCGACCGCGCAGCGCTACATGCGGCACATCACGGCCACGCCGGTGAATCACTTGATGAATGCCGGTGTGTTGGGCGTGCGGGCCCGGCTTGGGGAGCCGGGCCCGCACGCCCGGTCGGTGTGACATGTGCGGGTGCTATGTGACGGGGCGGGTCGCCAGGTCAACGATGTGGAGGGCGGAGTTGGTGGGCAGGGTGACTGAGCGCAGTTCCCTGGTCGGGTCGGTGGGAACGGTGTTGACGTAGAGGCGGTACGGCAGGCCGAAATTGGCGGGTCCGGCCGGGGTGACCCGGTGGTCGGTGGTGACGGCGATCCGGGCGCCGTTCGCGGTAGGTTGGTCCGAGAGCCAGTTGGGCAGGAAGAGGTTCGCGGTGGCCGAGCTTCCGTCGGTGTACCGGATGGTTACCGTGCCGGTGACCCCGCCTACCGAGGCACCGAGGAAGCCGAGTTCGCGGGCGTGCCCGCTCAGGGCGATCACGCCGCCCCCGCCCACCGCGTTGTCGCGCTCGCCGGGACCGTACCGCGGCATGGTGAACTCCAGTCCGTCCACCGTGATCCGGGCGCCGGGGGCGGCTCCCGCAGCATTGAGAGCGTCGGCGGAGTAGCTGTTGCCTGGCGTCCGCGAAGGTGGCCCAGTAGGTCACAATCTTGCGACGAGGGGACCTGCACGCCAAGAAGACCTTCGGCGTTTCACTGGACAGTCCATCCGGGGATCGTCGGAAGAACCTTCTCAGCGATGCCAAGGAGAGCGCGGTCGTCGGGGAGAGCGCCGGACTTGCTCCACACGGTGACTTCGCAGTAGCCGCCTCGGTCTGTCCGGTCGAGGGCCACGGCCAGATTCCTGGACGGGGGGCCTTGTGTGACCGGTCCGCTGGACCTGCCACCGCCGAGACTGATCTCGAGCTGCATGGTGTGATCCGAGTACAAGACCGCGGGCCGGCCAAGAACCGTGAGCGTCTTGATGTCCTGCTCGTCGCCGAACTGCATCAGCTTCACGTACTGGGCGGTTGACAGCTCGTTGTAGGCGGCCGAGACATTCACGGTGTAGGTGCCGAACCTGACTTCGGCCTCCGGCTGGGCGACCTTCTTGTTGGGCGAGATGTTGTTGCTACCGGAGGCCGTGGTCACGATCTCTCCAGGTGTGCCGAGCAGCTGGGCCAGGTCGGGCCGGTTGAGCGCCTTGCACAGCTCGTCACCGGTCATCGGCCGGGGCGTGGCCTGGTATGCCGTCGGCAGCTCTTTGTGCTCTCCGTCCGGACACGAGGCGGCCTGCGACTGCGTGCCCCCATCGGACGGCAGTACGCGTGGACCAACCCACAGCGCCGCCGCGAGTGCCCCGATCACGGCCACGGCCGCGATGGCCTGGCCCCACTCGTTGGGCCCCTTCTGCGGAACGTCCGGGCCGGGACGCGGCCCGGCTCCACCCTGGGCTTGGGCGCTGCCTTCGACCGCCGCCTCCTCCACGGGGGCCGCCGGACCCGGATTCCGGCGTAGGCGCAGGGCACGGAGCACCACCCAGACGCGTATCGCGGTGAACACGAGGAACACCACGCCGAGACCAGCCGCAACCCGGTCGTGATCGGTGACGGCGAGATACATGATGCGTATGCCGAGAGCAGACCCAATTGCGATGAGTAGCGGCTCGCGGACCCAGAACGGCCGGAGACGAATGAGGAAACCGAGCATCCGGTGATCTCACCATGACAAGATCACGTCCGCCGTGATGGAGGTCACAGTTCCAGGAACGTACAGGGCCTTGCCATGGAGGCCGTCGCTCAGCCTCTCGTCATCCCAGTCCTTGATACCCAGCCGAGTCCGCAGTCTGCCCTTGGCCGGGCCCGTACACCAGCAGGGGTGTGGCGAACCGGGCCCTTCCCATGGATCTCACCGAGACCGGCGGTGCCGCCGGTACGTCCGAAGGATTCGAACCCTTACCGGGGATCAGGCCGCGACGAGCTCCTGTTCGCGGTCCAGCGTCTTGACCTTGGGCTTCTTGTTCGGCAGTGAGAGCCGGAAGACCTTGTGCCACGCGGAGAACACCTGCTTGGGCAGCGGCCCGGTGACGTACTTCAGCTCGTACTTCTCGAACAACGCGCGCACCTTCACCGCGACCTCGGCGTACCGGTTGCTCGGCAGGTCCGGGAACAGGTGGTGCTCGATCTGGTGCGACAGGTTGCCGGACATGAAGTGCATGGCCTTGCTGCCGCTGATGTTCGCCGAGCCCATCATCTGGCGCAGGTACCACTGGCCGCGCGTTTCGCCCTTGATCGACCGGCGCTCGAAGACCTGCACACCCTCGGGGAAGTGGCCGCACATGATCACCGAGTGGGTCCAGATGTTGCGGACCAGGTTCGCGGTGAACGTGGCTGCCAGCGTGGTGAGGAACGACGGGCCCGACAGCAGCGGGTGGATCACGTAGTCCTTGAGCACCTGCTTGCGGATCTTGCGGCCCACGGCCCTGGCCCGCGCGCGGAACTCAGGGGTGTTGCGGCGGCGCTTGTGCAGGTTCTTGCCGAGTTCCAGGTCGTACGCCGCGATGCCGTACTCGAAGAAGCAGGCGTTGAGGAAGTTCCACAGCGGCTGGCCGAGGTGGAGCGGGTGCCACTTCTGGTCCTCGTCGACGCGCATGATGCCGTAGCCGAGGTCGTTGTCCTTGCCAATCACGTTGGTGTACGTGTGGTGCAGCTCGTTGTGCGAGTGCTTCCACTGCTCAGCCGGCGAGACGTGATCCCAGTCCCAGGTGGTGGAGTGGATCTTCGGGTCCCGCATCCAGTCCCACTGGCCGTGCAGGATGTTGTGGCCGATCTCCATGTTGTCCATGATCTTCGCCACGGACAGGCCGGCGGTGCCGATCAGCCACGCGGGCGGGAAGATCGAGAACAGCAGGACGCCCCTGCTGACCAGTTCGAGTTTGCGCTGTGCCGAGATGACCTTGCGGATGTAGGCGGCGTCCTTCTCGCCGCGGCCGGCGATCACCTCGTCGCGGATCGCATCCAGCTCGCGACCGAGCTCCTCGATCTGCTCCGCGGTCAGGTGGGCGGTGGGGTCGATGGCGGTCAAGGTGCTCCTAGCGTTCGATGTCGCAGGGGCCCGCCGCGGCGGACACGCAGGTTTGGATGAGGACGCCCGGCTCGGCCTCGGTGATCTCGCCGGTGCGCAGGTCGCGGACGGCGCCCGCCGTGAGCGGCGTGACGCAGCCGAAGCAGATGCCCATGCGGCACCCGGACGGCATGAGCACGCCGGCCTCCTCGCCGACGTCCAGCAACGGCGTGGCGCCGTCCGCGTCGACGGTCTTGCCGGTGATGCCGAACGTGACCTCGCCACCGTCGCCGGCGACGACGATGCTGGGGCGGAAGCGTTCGGTGTGCAGGCGCTCTGGGACGCCGTGCCCGGTCCAGTGCTCCTCGGCGGCGTCGAGCAGGCCCGCGGGCCCGCAAGCCCAGGTCTCGCGCTCGGCCCAGTCGGGCACGAGTTCGTCGAGACGGGCGATGTCGAGCATGCCGTCCGTGTCGGTGTGCAGCTCGGTGAGCCGCAGCTTCTTGTCCGCGACCAGGTCGTGCAGGTCGTTGCGGAAGATCACGTCGTGCGGCTGTGGTGCGGAGTGGACCATGACGACGTCGTCGAACTCGGAGTCGCGCAGCATGCCCATCACCGGCGTGATGCCGCTGCCGGCCGTCAGGTAGAGCACCTTGGCGGGCTTGGCCTCCGGCAGCACGAAGTCACCGGTCGCCTGGTCGAGCTGGATCAGCGTGCCCGGTTTCGCCCTGCGGACCAGGTGATTGCTGACCTTGCCGTCCGGGATCGCCTTCACGGTGATCGTGATCCGGCCGTCCCGGCGGTCCGTCGGCGAGGTGACCGAGTAGGCACGCCACAGGCGCACCCCGTCGACGTCGACCCCGATCCGCACGTACTGACCGGCTGTGTGACCGCGCCAGCCCCGTCCCGGCCTGATCACGACGGTCGCGGCGTCACCCGTCTCGGGGTGCACGGCCTCGATGCGCCCCCGCAGGTCGGCACCCGCACGCAGCGGGCTGACCAGGTCGAGGTAGTCCGACGGCAGCAGCGGCGTCGTGAGCATCTCCAGCAGTTTCCACGCCCTACTGCGCAGGGCTGCACTCGTCATGACCCCAGCTTGATGCGCCCCTGGGGGTAAAGTCCTGTCCGTAGGATGTGAATCTGGTCGGCTGAATTGTTCGTAGGGAACAAAAACGTGAGCCATGCAATCCGGAAGGCCAGCGAACTGGTCCTGGACGAGACGACGGTCACCGCGCTTCGGGCCGCGCTGAGGACCACCGCCGACGAGGTAGTCCAGGCGATCATCGACGAGGTCCCTCCCTACGCCAACGCCCTTGCGGGCCGCATGGGCTCCACCATCCGCCGAGCCGTCCGCACCGCCCTGGGCCACTACCTGGACCTCGCGAGCGGCAACACCACGGGCGGCGACGCCAGCGACGCAGCCTACGAGCTGGGCCGCGGCGAGGTCCGCGACGGCCGTTCGATGGACGCCCTGCTCAGCGCCTACCGGGTCGGCGCCCGCGTGGCCTGGCGAGGACTGGCCGCAGGTGCCGTACCCGCAGGTCTGCCCGCCGCCGAGGTCGCCAAGTTCGCCGAGCTGACCTTCGCCTACATCGACGAGCTCTCCGCCGCGAGCGCCGCGGGCCACGCCGACGAACTGGCCGCCCGGGGCCGGGCCCACGAGCGCCACCTGGAACAACTGGCCCGCGACCTCCTCGCCGGCGCGAGCCCGGACGTGCTCCTTGCCGCTGCTCAACGGGCCGGGTGGCAGCCGCCGGTTTCGCTGACCGCAGTCCTGCTGCCCGCCGCCCAGGCCCGGCCCGCCCACCGCGCGCTCGACCCGAACACCCTCGTCCTCGACGATCTGCCGGACGCCTCCGGCGTACTGCTCGTCCCCGATGCCAACCGGGCACATCTCCTGAGGCAGCTGCCCGACCGCACCGCCGTGGTCGGCCCGGCCCGGCCATGGACGCGTGCGTCCGCCTCGTACGCACGAGCCGTACGCGCGCGCTCCCTCTCCTCCGACATCCGCGACACCGAGGACCACCTGCCCGAGCTGGTACTGAGCGCCGACGCGGAAGCGTTCGCAGACCTGCGTGCCCGAGCCCTCGCACCGTTGCTGACCTTGCCTGCCGCGACCGCGCGGCGCCTTGAGGAGACGTTGCGGGCGTGGCTGCTGCACCAGGGCAGGCGGGACGAGGCGGCGGCGGCGCTGTTCGTCCATCCCCAGACCGTCCGGTACCGGATGTCACAGCTGCGGGAGCTGTTTCCGGATCTCGGGTCCCCGCACCGGGTCCTCGAACTGACGCTGGCGGTCGGTCTTCGGGCCGGCTGACGGGCTCTTCGAGCGTCCACGACCGCGTCCTCGAACGGTCCGGGAATCGTGCCCGCCCTCGGTGTGATCAGCCGGCTCATGCGGCCCGGGGAAGAGCCGTATGAGCCGGCTGAGACTGGGGTTGATGAGGACCAGACGCGTTCGATGGCTGCTCGCACCGGTGACGCAATCGCGCGTGCGGGGTCTCCATGCGGCCCGCGAACATCAACGTCCCTCCCCGAGCCCTGACCAGCACAACTACCGACTCACTGCTCGATCCTGATCGTCAGTTCAGAGAATCCGCACCCATCCGCGGCGTGGCCTGATCAGGCCAGCAGCCAAGTCCGTACCGGTGATGGCCGTCGGCCACGGATATCTGCTCGCCGGCGGCAAGTGGTGGCTCCCCCCGATGGGTGGACGGCACCTGGAGTACCAGTACATGAGGCCGCCCTGCCGCGACTGTCAGTCCGCCGCATATCCGCCTGGTTCACCTCCAGGGGGAAGTCTTGAACGTCCGTCGCACCATGGACTCTGTCCCTGCAACTGTCGCCCTGCTCGTGATGGCGACGGGCTGCTCCAGCGCCCCCACCGCGGCCAAGGGCAAGGGCTCCAGCCATCCGGCGCCGCCTGGCGCCACCCAGCCGGCCGCGAACGGTTCCGGGACGACGCCGGGCAGCGGTCGTCAGGCCGGTGCGATCCCGGTCGGCCCCGGCCCCCAGACCAAATACACCGTGCAGGCGCAGCCCGCTCCGGGCACGTGCAAGTACCGGTTCACCGCCGCCAAGGAGCCCCTGCCGGCTCCGGTGTGTACACGGGGAGCGACCAATCCGGCCGTCACTCAGGCCACCCTCAAGACCACGATCTGTATGCCGGGCTACACGGCCACGATCCGGCCGCCCTCCTCGATCACCGCCAAGGAGAAGGCCGCGTCGATCCTGGCGTACGCGGGAGTGTCTAATAAGCGGCGGATCTGTTGATCATGGAGACGCCAAGGCCAGCATGCACTTCACCGGGCCGGTCGAGTTCATGAAGCTCCGGGCACAGCGTCTACCGACCAGGGACTTCACGCAATACACCGCAGCCGGCCTGGAGAGCGGCGACACCTCGTCCACGGCGGTCACGGAGACCGAATGGGACGGTGGGGCGTTCAGCGCCCTGGACTTCGCCATCGGGCTCCGCGTGCGGGACTGCGTGCGCATCCCCGGCCCGCGCGAAGACGGAGCCCGTGTCACCTGGTTCTACAGCCTGCGCGACCCGTCCTGGGCTTGCCTGGCGTTCGTTGACGGGCAGGACATGGCGAGCGTCTGGCAGGGCGGTGACCGCCGACTGTGGGACGACATCGAAGCGGCGGTCAAATGGTGGCAACAGGCCGGCCACCCAGGCCATGAACGCTTCGGACTGACGGTCACCGCGGAAGGTCAGCAGGCGTGGCTCGACAACCCGACGCAATCGTGGACTCTGTGAGAGCTCGAACCCGCGACATCTGAGATCGGGGCGCCTGCGATGCCCCGCAGAAGGTCCAGCATCGGACTGCCCGGGAGGTCACGTTATCGGCTGCCTCTGGCACCGATCCTGCA
>NZ_JAAIKO010000060.1 GCF_016107395.1 Streptomyces fildesensis | reverse complement strand
GACAAGAATCCGGTGCGTCCGGGTCAAACGTATCGCGGGCACCCGCGACCCCTCCTGTAGGTGTCGTACATCAGTTCAGCGGTGCCCAGAGTCTCATGGGCCGAGCCCGCCGGAAGTGACACCCCTCGAACACCCCTGACATGAGACCGGCTCCCGCACCGCCGAGGGCGGTGCGGGAGCCGGTCACGGTGTCCGCGGAGAAGCGCCGTTACCGGGCGACGGACAGCGACAGCCCGAACCTGCCGCCCGTGTCCGTCCACCAGTGGCGCAGGTCGAGCCCGGAGGCGTCGAGCTCCTCGCGCAGGCCCTCCTCGCGGAACTTCGCGGAGATCTCGGTGCGCATCTCCTCGCCCGGCTCGAAGGTGACCGCGAGGTCGAGCTCGGGGATCTTCACCGTCAGGTGGGAGCGGGCCCGCAACCGCATCTCGATCCACTCGTGTTGCCGGTCCCACAGAGCGATGTGGTCGAACTCACCCGGGTCGAAGTCGGCGCCGAGTTCGCGGTTGATGACGTGCAGCACGTTCTTGTTGAACTCCGCGGTCACCCCGGCCGCGTCGTCGTAGGCGGCGACGAGGGTGGCCTCGTCCTTCACCAGGTCCGTGCCGATCAGCAGCGCGTCGCCGGGGGCGAGTCCGGCGCGGACCGCGGCCAGGAAGCGGGCGCGTTCGGCGGGCAGCAGATTGCCGAGGGTGCCACCGAGGAAGGCCACCAGCCGCGGCCCCTCGGCCCCGGGCACCCGCAGGTCGCCCAGGAAGTCGCCGATGAGGGCGTCGACACGTAGCCCGGGGTACTCCTTGAGCAGCGCTTCCCCGGCCTGTTGCAGGGCCGCCTCACTGACGTCCACGGGTGTGTACGTCTTCAGCGTCCCGGCGGCGAGCAGCGCGTCGAGGAGCAGCCGGGTCTTGTCGGACGATCCGGAGCCGAGCTCGATGAGGGTGGCCGCTCCCGTGGCGGCGGCTATCTCCTGCGCTCTGGTCTGCAGGATCTCCCGTTCCGCCCGGGTCGGGTAGTACTCCGGGAGCCGGGTGATCTCCTCGAAGAGCTCGCTGCCGCGGGCGTCGTAGAACCACTTGGGCGGCAGCCACTTGGGGTCGGCGGTGAGCCCTTCGCGTACGTCGGCGCGCAGGGCGTCGGCGGTGGCGTCGGCGGGCAGGCGGCGGGTGAGCGTGAAGGTACTCAACGGTTCGGCTCCTTGAGCGTCGTGAGCTGGATCTCGTCGGGGGTGGCGACGAGCAGGGTCCGGTCGGGGACCCTGACCCAGGTGTCCTCGTCGTCGTGGGGTTCCGAGACGACGAGGACCGAACGGCCCGGCTCGTGGCGGTAGTAGAGGGTGTCGCCCCAGGTGGTGGCGGCGATGACGGCACCGTCGGTGAGAAGGAGGTTGAGGCGCCCCCGGTCGTGCGGGGCGAGGTCGGCGATGGTGCCGGCGAGAGCGTCGCCCGGCGGCTCCCCGGCCCGCAGCCGGTGCAGTGCCAGGGCCCAGACGAACGCGGAGTCGCAGCGCGCGTCCAGGGAGAGCAGTTCCGCGGCGGAGAGCCGCGCGGCGGCGGGCTCCAGGGTCGCGGGCCAGCCGGTGAGCGCCCCGTTGTGGCTGAAGAGCCATCGGTCGGCGGCGAACGGCGCCGCGGCGTTCTCTCCCGCCGCACCGCCCTCGGTCGCGGAGCGGACGGCGGCCAGCAGCGCGCCGGTGCTGATGACGCGGGCGAGGTCGGGGAAGGAGGCGTCGGCCCAGATCGGTCCTTCGCGGCGGTAGCGGGCGGGCACCGGATCGCGGTCCGCGTACCAGCCGACGCCGAATCCGTCGGCGTTGACCGTTCCGTGGCGCTGCTCGCGGGGCGCCCAGGACTGCCGGTACAGACTGTGCTCCGGCTCGGTGAGCACGGTGCGCAGCGCGACGGGCGGCCCGAGATAGGCCAGATGCCGGCACATCAGCGGCTGTCCTGGGAGCGGGCGGTGCGGAAGCCGGAGAAGATCTGCCGGCGTACGGGGTGGTCCCAGTTGCGGAAGGTGCCGCGGCAGGCGACCTGGTCGACGGCGAACGCTCCGCCACGCAGCACCTTGTAGTCGCCGCCGTAGAAGACCTCGCTGTACTCCGGGTAGGGCCACGCGGCGAATCCGGGATAGGCCAGGAAGTCGCTGCCGGTCCACTCCCAGACGTCGCCGATGAGCTGGCGCACTCCGAGCGGGGAGGCTCCGGCGGGGTAGCTGCCGGCGGGGGCGGGCCGCAGGTGCCGCTGGCCGAGGTTGGCGTGTTCCGGTGCCGGGTCCTCGTCCCCCCACGGGTAGCGCCGGGAGCGGCCGGTGGCCGGGTCGTGGCGGGCGGCCTTCTCCCACTCGGCCTCGGTGGGCAGCCGGCGGCCGGCCCAGCGGGCGTAGGCGTCGGCCTCGTACCAGGACACGTGCAGGACGGGCTCGTCCGCGGGCACCGGTTCGGTGACGCCGAAGTGCCGGCGCAGCCACTGGCCGCCTTCCCGGCTCCAGTACAGCGGGGCGAACAGCCCGGCCCGCTGCCGGTGCTCCCAGCCGGGACCGGTCCACCAGCGCGGGTCGTCGTAGCCGCCGTCCGCGATGAACTCCAGGTAGGCGCCGTTGGTGACCGGCGTGGTGTCGATGTGGAAGGCGTCGACCTGGACGCTGTGGGCGGGGCGTTCGTTGTCCAGCGCCCAGGGTTCCGCGGAGGTGCCCATGGTGAACGGTCCGCCGGGCACCAGGACCTCGCGCGGCAGCGTCGCGGCGTCGGCGGGCGCGGCGGGCGGCGACGGGGCGCTGAGGACGGCGGGGCCGGTGCGCAGCTGATGGGTGATCAGCATGGTCTCGTCGTGCTGCTGCTCGTGCTGGGCGACCATGCCGAAGGCGAATCCCGCGACGAGGAGGCCGCTGCCGTGCAGCGGGGTCTTCTCGATGAGGTCCATGACCCGGCCGCGGACCTCGTGGTTGTACCCGCGGGCCTCACCGGGCGGCAGCAGGGGCAGCCGGGGCCGTTCCGCGCGGGGGTGCTCGAACGCGTCGTAGAGCGAGTTGATCTCACTGGGGAAGATCGGCTCGTGGCCGCCGACGGTGCGCAGCAGCCACAGCTCCTCCTGGTTGCCGATGTGTGCGAGGTCCCAGACCAGGGGTGACATCAGCGGTGAGTGCTGGGCGGTGAGGTCCGGGTCGTCGACGCATTCGGTCAGGGTCCGGGTGCGGGCGCGCGCGGTCGTCAGGGCCGCCGCGATGCGGGCGCGCAGCGCGTCCTCGTCCGGTCCGGGGGCGGTGCTGTCGTTCACGCGCGGTCCTCCTTGGTCGGCGTGCCGGTCCGGGCCGGCGGGCGGCCGGACGCGGAGCGGACCTGGTCGATCAGGTCGTCGGCGGGACATCGGCCGCGCGCGATGTAGCGCTCGGCGAATTCGGTGACGGTGGCCTGGACGTGCGCGGGTGCGCCGATCCGTGGCAGCGCGTCGAGGGCGGCCCGGAAGCAGGCGTCGGCAGCCCTGCGCAGGGCCGGGTCGGTCAGGCCGCGGCGGGCCGCGCGGACCCACAACGGGTTGCGCGGGGCGGGCGGGCCGCCCACGCCCAGCGGCAGCAGGGCCTGCAGCGCCGCCTGGTGGGCGACGGGGTCGTCGAACAGGGCGGTGACCACGGCCAGTGGCACGATCCAGCCGTCCTCGCCGGACTGCGCGTCGATCATGCGCAGTTCCAGGTGGCCCTGCGGGCGGACGGGCGGGAACAGGGTGGTCAGGTGGTAGCGCAGATCGTCGAGGGTGGGTGCGGAGCCGGCCGGGCCGCCGTTCCCGATCCAGTCACGGAAGGTGAGTTCGGTGGGTGCGGTCCAGGGCAGGCCGTCCTCCTGCCGGATGCACATCACCGGCGCGTCGAGGGCGTACCGGGCCCAGGCGGCGCGGGGTTCACGGTCCAGCGGCGGGGCGAGGGTGCGGGCGGTGTCCATCAGCGACCACACGGCCTGCCGGGTGGACCGCCAGCCGCTGGGGAGGCCCTGCCGCAGCGGTGAGTTGGCGAACGCGGCGACCAGGACGGGGCCGAGCAGATGGGCCAGCCGCCAGCGGGAACGGATGCCGTGCGGGCCGGGGCTGTCGGTGCCCGCGTCCACGCAGACCTGCACGGAGGCGGTGCTGCACATCATGGAACGGCCGGCGGTGCCCGCCCGGTCGAAGTACTCCTCCATCGCGACATAGCGCGGGAGGTCCAGGATGCGGCGCGGTGTGCGGTAGGGATCGTGGCCGTGGCCTGCGGCGACGAGGCCCCGCGCCTTGAGATGGCCGCGGACGGCGGCCAGGTCGGCCGAGGTCTCCTCGACGCACTGCGCGAGGGAGTCGGCGGGGCGGGAGCTGAGTTCTATCTGGCCGCCCGGCTCACGGGTGAGCCCGGCGTTCAGCGGAAGCTGTTCCAGGCCGCTGACGGCGTCTGCCAGCCGGCCGGGGTCGATGTGCAGGGCCGGGTCGTGCGCGTCATGCAGAAACCACTCGAGCTCGGTACCGATCCTGGTCGGTGGGCCGGTCTTGAAACAGATGCCGTGGATGAACAGCTCGGCCTCTGCCTCGGTGACCGGTCCGGCGGAACCGGGCTGCCGCCGGGCCGGTCGCCTGGCGGTGCCTGCCATGTCATGGCGCATGGTGATGTCTCCCATCGGGCCGTTGTAACGGCCGCTAACCAATGTGCCTCACTACGGCCGATCGCGCTCACTTTTTCTTATGGTTTGTTCGAATATGTTCACTTTTTGGCCGGTGTTCTCTTGCGTCACATGCCCCCCGCATGCGTCACCGGTCCCCCGACCGCATTCCCGGCCGCTTTTCGGCGAAACGGGCGATCCGGTCGGCCGCCTCGGCGAGCGCCGGCTCCGGCAGCGCGAAGTTCAGGCGTGCGTAGCCCTCCCCCGCCGCCCCGAACGTGGCGCCGTCCGTCAACTCCACCCCGCACGCGGCCAGCAGCACCTCGCGGATCCCGGCATGCGGCGCGACACCCTGCGGCAGGGCGCCGCCGAAAGCCGCTCCGCGCAGCCACAGCAGGAAGGACGCCTCCGGCACGCATGCGACCGCTCCGGGAACCGCGTCCGCCAACCGGGTGACGATCAGGTCCCGCCGGTCCGTCAGCCCGGCAGTGAGTGAACGCAGCCACGGCTCGCCGTGTTCCAGCGCGACCTCCTGGGCGAGCGCCCCGAGCAGTCGGCCGCCCTCGAAGAAGCCCCATCCCTCCAGCGTGGCGACGACGCGTCGCCGCAGGTCGGCGTCGGGCACGAGGAGGAACGCGTCCGCCAGGCCGCTGACGTTGAACGCCTTGCCCACCGAGTGGACGACGACGGTGTGCCGCGCGAACTCCCCGGCGGCGTGGACGGCGGTGATGTGCCGGTGCCCGGGATGCACGATCTCGCAGTGCACCTCGTCGCTGATCAGCAGCCCACCGCAGTCGGCCGCCGCCGCGGCGAGCGCATGCAGTTCCGCGGCGTCCCAGACCCGGCCGGTGGGATTGTGCGGGCTGCTCAGCGCCACCACGGCGCCCGGTTCCCGGCGGCACGCGTCGGCGAACCCGTCCACGGCCAGCCGGTATCCGCCGCCCGTCCGGTCGAACGGGATCTCCCGTACGGACCGGCCCGCGGCACCGGCGACGGCCGAGAAGCCGCCGTACTCGGGCGTCGGCGTCAGCACCGGGCCGCGCGGCGCCGGGCCGGCCGCGGCCGCGTCGAGCAGCACGCGTACCGCGGTGCGGGGACCGAACGGCAGCAGCACCACCCAGTCGGGGTCGATCGCGGCCGCGTGGCGGCGGGCGTACCAGCGTGCGACCAGCTCCCGGGCGGCGGGATCGGCCCGGGTGTACCCCAGCGCGCGATGGTCCAGCCGGTCCCGGAGCGCCGTGTAGAGGGCCGGAAATCCCGGCAGGTCCATATCGGCCACGCCCAGCGGGATCCGCCCGGCGTCCTGCTCCACGCCCGCGGTCAGCCACTTCACGCTCCGGGTGCCCGTCCGGTCCAGCCCGCGTCCGCCGTCCATCGGTCTCCCTGTCGTCGCCGCCGACCAGCCCGTCCGTCCCTGCCTACCCGTCCAGTCGAAGTAAACAGCGAAAATCGCTTGCCCCTCCGATCCGGAGGAGTAATTTTGATTACATGATTACAGCGAAGGATCGTGAAGCGGTACGCGGCTGGTTCGCCGGGCGCCTGCCGGAAGGACTGTTCACCGAGCTCCTGGACGTCACCGTCGACCGGGAGGAGATCACCGTCGTCGGCCGGATCCCCGAGCCCGAACTGGCCGCCGGCGTCTCACAGGCGGAGCGGGACGCGGCCCAGGAGGGACGCATCGCGGAGTTCCGCGGGCGCACCCGCGGCGCCCGCATGGAGGTGGCCCGGGAGGCCGAGGAGAAGTACGGGCGCAAGGTGTCGTGGGGTGTGCAGTGCGCGGACACCCGCAGCTGGTACACCACGGTCGCCGCGCCGGTCATGACGCGGCTGCGCCAGCCCGAGCGCCAGGTGCTCGACACGCTGATCGCCGGGGGCGTGGCCCGCAGCCGCAGCGACGCGCTGGCCTGGTGCGTACGGCTGGTCCAGCGCAACGCCGACGAGTGGCTCGGCGACCTGCGCGGCTCCCTGGAGCACGTCGAGCAGGTGCGCGCACAGGGGCCCGACACCGACTGACACCCGTCCGCCGCGGACCGACACCCCTTCGTGCCGGCGCCGTCCCGCCACCGCGGGACCGCGTCGGCACGCGCATGTCTCCCAGGCGCCGTTGACACGGCCTGCCCGGCTCCTTAAATTCAGGGGAACCGCATTGGTAAAGTTCCTTAACTTAAAACTCGGCACCCCTGCCCAGGCGCGAACCCCCCACGAGCCACTGGGAGATCCAGCGTGTTCCTCCGTCCGGCACCACACCATCGACGGCAGGCCACCGCGGCGGCACTCGCCGTCCTCGGTCTCGCCCTCGCCCTCGTCCTCCCCGCCAACGCAGCTCCCCCGTCCCCCGCCGCCGCCCGCCCGGCGGCACCGGTCACCGCGACCGCGTCGGGGCCGGGCTCGGCGACCGCCCTCACCGGCTACGCCATCCAGTCGTCCGCCAAGGTCGCCGACTCCCCCACCGCGGTCTCCACGCCCGGCTACCCGGCCGCCGGCTGGTTCCCGGCCGGTCCGCGCTCCACCGTGCTCGCGGCACTGCTCGCCACCGGCCGCTACGCGGACCCGTTCTACTCGCAGAACCTCAAGAAGATCCCCACCGCGGACTTCGCCGTCCCGTGGTGGTACCGCTCCGACTTCACCGTCAGCGACACGTCCGCGCGCACCTATCTCGACTTCAGCGGCGTCGTCTCCGCCGCCGACGTGTACGTCAACGGCGTCCGGATCGCCACCAAGGACGCGGTGTCGGGCGCCTACACCCGGCATGAGCTGGATGTCACCGCGCAGGTCACGGCGGGTACCAACACCGTCGCCTTCCTCGTCCAGCCGAACGATCCGCGGAAGAACCTGACCATGGGGTGGATCGACTGGCTCCAGCCGCCGCCCGACGAGAACATGGGCCTGGTCCGGGACGTCCTGGTGCGCCGCGGCGGACCGGTGGCGCTGCGGGACGCGCATGTGGTCACCGCGCTGGCGCTGCCGTCCCTCGGCTCGGCCGACCTGACCGTGAAGGCACAGGTCCGCAACGACTCGGCGGACCCGGTCACCACGACCGTGTCCGGCACGATCGGCGCCATCACCTTCAGCCAGAACGTCAGCCTCGCGGCACACCAGACGAAAGCCGTCGCCTTCGCGCCGTCCGGCTACCCCCAACTGCGGCTGAACCAGCCGGCGGTGTGGTGGCCGGCCGGCCTGGGCGCCCAGGCGATGTACGACCTGCAGCTGACCGCCACCGTCTCGGGCACCGCCTCGGACAGCGCCCAGGAGCGCTTCGGCATCCGGGACGTCAAGGCACCGGTGGACGGCAACGGCGCGCGCCAGTACTCCGTCAACGGCCGCAAGCTGCTCATCAAGGGCGGCGGCTGGTCACCCGACGTGTTCCTGCGCTGGGACCGCACGTACACCGAGGACCGGCTGCGGTACGCGCTGGATCTGGGCCTCAACACCATCCGGCTCGAAGGCCATATCGAACCGGACGAGTTCTTAGACCTCGCCGACCGGTACGGCATCCTGACGATGCCCGGCTGGGAGTGCTGCGACAAGTGGGAGGGCAACGTCAACGGCGGCGAGCCCGGCGACAAGTGGACCGCGGCCGACTACCCCGTCGCCAAGGCGTCCATGGCCGGTGAGGCCGCCCGGCTGCGCGACCACCCCAGCGTCATCTCGTTCCTCATCGGCAGCGACTTCGCCCCGGACGCCACCATCGAGAAGGGGTACGTCGACGCTCTGAAGGCCGCCGACTGGCCGACACCCGTGGTCGCGGCCGCCTCCGCCAACTCCGCGCCGCTGTCGGGTCCGTCCGGCATGAAGATGAGCGGGCCCTACGACTGGGTGCCGCCCAACTACTGGTACGCCAAACGTGAGGGCGGCGCCACCGGCTTCAACTCCGAGACCAGCGCCGGTCCCGACATCCCCACCATGGACACACTGCGCCGCACGCTGTCCCCCGCCGAACTCGAAACCCTCTGGAAGGACCCCACCGCCCCGCAGTACCACCGCTCGCCCTCGTCGACCTTCAAGGACCTCAAGCTCTTCGGCAACGCGCTGACCGGCCGCTACGGCAAGCCGACGGGCCTGGACGACTACGTCCGCAAGGCGCAGCTGGCCCAGTACGAGGCCGTGCGCGCCCAGTTCGAGTCCTACGGCCGCAACGCCTCCGACAGCTCCCAGCCGGCCACCGGAGTCATCTACTGGATGTTCAACAGCGGCTGGACCTCACTGCACTGGCAGCTCGTCGACCGCTATCTCGACCAGGGCGGCGCCTACTTCGGCGCCAAGAAGGCCAACGAACCGCTGCACGTCCAGTACTCGTACGACTCCCGCTCGGTGGTCCTGGTCAACAACCGGCACGCGCCCGCGTCCGGACTGACCGCCCGGGTAAGCCTGTACAACACCGACGGGACCATGAAGTACGACAGGACCAGTACCGGACTGACCGTCGGCGGCGACGGCGCCAAGACCACCGCACTCACCGTGCCGGCCACGGTCAGCGGGCTGTCCACCACCTATCTGGCCAAGCTGGTGCTGACGGACTCCTCGGGCGCCGAGGTCAGCCGCAACGTGTACTGGCTCTCCACCCGGCAGGACGTCCTGGACTGGAACAACACCGACTGGTACTACACCCCCACGACCGCCTACGCCGACCTCAAGGGACTCAGCTCCCTGGCCCCGGCCACCGTCACCGCGACGGCACGGACCACCGCAGGAAGCGACGGTACGTCCACGACCGCGGTCACCCTCAGCAACACGGGCACGGGCAAGGCGCCCGCGCTGCTGACCGACGTCCATCTGGTGGACGGCGCCGGCGCCCCGGTGCTGCCGGTGACCTGGTCCGACAACGAGGTGAGTCTCTGGCCCGGCGAGTCGGTGACGCTCACCGCCTCGTACCGGACCGCGGACCTGCACGGCTCGGCGCCCCGCGTGCGGGTCTCGGGCTGGAACACCGCCACCGCCACCGTCCCCGCGAACCGGTAGTCCCCGCGAACCGGTAGCCGCCGCTACGCACGGATGCCGGCCCGGCCGCTGGTCACAGCGGCCGGGCGCGGCATCGTGGGCTTACGGGTAGCTGACGAGGTCGGCGACGTTGCTGCCGAGTTGGACGGGCCGCCGGTGGAGTTGATGACGTGGTTGATGGTTCCGGTGCCGCCCAGGGAGACGGTCACCATGTTGTGGAACTTCACACCCGAGGTGTTCGGTACTTCGAAGGAGTGTTCCTCGACGACCGCGGGATTGCTGCTGAAATAGCAGTAGCTGCCGAATCCCCATGCCTCATGGCTGGTGACCGAGTCCCCGACCTTGTAGGCGGCGTAGCCTCTGGTGCCGCCGTTCATCCAGGCCGCCTGGTTGGGCGGATCGTAGGGAAGCTCGTTCTGGTAGAAGTACGTGCGGCCGCCGTTGCCGTTCCAGATGGTCTGGTACTGCTGGTAGTGCTCGACGAACAGCCCGTACATCGTGACGTTGTTGCCGTTCACCACCAGGCCGGTGGCCGCGGTGTTGGACGTCCATCCGACGCCGCTGCCGTGGTCGGCCCGCCACAGCCACATGTGGTCGCCGATGACGTTGGAGCTGTTGACCACCAGGCTCTGGGTGGCCTTCCCGACGCCCGCGCCGCCGATGCGGAAGAACACGTCGTGCAGGGAGGTCGGGTCGGCCGAGTGGCTCTGGCTCGAGCCGGCCGGGCCGACCTGCATGAGCGTCGCGGAGTTCACCGAACCGGCGTCGATCAGCAGTCCGGCCATCTTCACTCCGTCGACGTCCGCGACCGACATCGCGGTCACGCCGTTGTCCGGGACGAGCGTGGCGAGGCCCAGGCCGAGGACGACGGTGTCAGGACGGGTCACCCTGATCGTGTCGTTGAGGTGGTAGACGCCCGGGGTGAAGAGCAGGTCCTTGCCCTGTGCGAGGGCCCCGTTGATGTCGGCCGAGGTCGCGCCCTGCTTGACGATGAAGAACTGGCTGATGGGCAGCGAGGAGCCGGCGGCCGTGCCGTTGGCCCACGTGGTGCCCTGCGAGTTCGACCGCAGCGCGGGGACGAACACCTGGTAGGCGCCCGACGCGTCGATGTAGAGGAACGGCTTCTCCCGCGTGACCGGGGTCTGGTTCACGGTGGTGTAGGGCGGGTTGGGGAAGGTGTTGGCGGGCGCGTTGGTGTCGCCCACGAAGACCATGTTCCAGTTGGATCCGGTCCAGCTGCCCCACTGGCTGTTCCGTGACAGCCACTGCTGCTGCGAACCGGAGCGCACCTGGCCGTCGACCTTGGAGTCGGCCATGAAGCCGCCGCTGGACCAGCCGCCGTCGTCCAGTGCGAGATTGCCGCGCACATGCATACGCCGGTACGGCGCGGCCTGCGAGACGGCCCACCGGTCGGTGCCCGAGGTGGGGTTGACGGAGAGGTTCTCGGCGGAGCGCCAGAAGTTCTGGGTGGCGTTGCCCTGGAACCAGTCGGCTTCCGCGTGCACACCGCCGTTGATGGTGACCGCGTCGGGCGACAGGCCGAGACCGGCAACCTGCGTGTAGAAGCCGACGTTGACGTCGGCGTTGTAGGTGCCCGGCTTGAACAGCAGCGCGAAGCGGTTGGCGCCGAACTGGTTGGTCTCCTGCTGGCTGAAGACGGTGTTCAGCCGGCTCTGGATCGTCGACGCGGACATCGACGGGTCGAAGACGGAGACGTTCGGGCCCAGGTCGGGGGTGCCGGGCGGGTTGTCCGGCGGGGTGCCGGTCACCGGGGTCACCTGGAAGGACTGGGCCGTGGTGCCGTTGCAGGCCCACTGCTGCAGCTGGACGCTGTTGGCGGTCGAGGCGCTCGGCACATCCAGGCACTTGCCGCTGTTGCGGCTGACGAAGTGGTACGAGCCGCCGGTCTCCTCGACCGGCAGCCACTGCTGGTTGTTGCCGCCGCCGTAGGTCCACAGGTGGATCAGGCCGCCGTCGGCGGTGGAGACATCGGCGACGTCCCACACCTGGGCGGCGTTGCCCTGGCTGTTGACCCGGACGTAGCCGTCACTGGTGGCCTGGAACTGCCACTGCTGCGCGGCGGTGCCGTTGCAGGTGTACTGCTGCACGGCGGTGCCGTTGGCCGTCGAGGCGGCGCGGGCGTCCGCGCACAGGCCGCTGTTCTTGTTGGCGACGATGACCGGCCCGGTGGGCAGGGCCGCCGCCGACGCCTTGCCGGCCGGCGCCAGGAGCGTCCAACAGGTCAGGGCGAGGACGACGAACGCCAGCGCCAGGGGTGCCGCTCTTCGGGCGGTGAGCGGATGGTTCGAGTGTCGTGCGGTCACGGAGTACTCCTGTCGTTGTGGGGTGCGGCGGTCATCAGCTGGGGAGCACCCACTGCTGATTGGCCGACCCCGCGCAGTCCCACAGCTGGAGGCGCGTGCCGTTGGCCGAGCTCTGCCCGGTGGCGTCGAGGCAGCGGCCCGAGGCGGGGTTCACCAGCGTGTTGCCGGAGCGGGTCCACTTCTGGGCACCGCCGCCGGAGCAGTCCCACAGCTGGATCTTCGTGCCGTTGGCGGTGCCCTGGCCGGTGGCGTCCATGCACTTGCCCAGCGCCTTCAGGGAGCCGTCAGCTGAGACGGTCCAGTTCTGGGCGCCGGTGCCGTTGCAGTCGTAGAGCTGTACGGCGGTGCCGTTGGCCGAACTCGCGGCCGCCACGTCGACGCACTTGCCGGCGATGCCGGTGATCCGCCCGGTGGGCTCGGTCCCGCCGCCACCGTTGTTGCCGGTGATCGCGTTGAAGGTGCGGGCGAACTGGTACGGGCTCTGCGAGGTGCCGCTGCAGCTGTCGGACAGGGTGCCGTTGCTGGCACAGGCCTTGTCACGGCCCAGTGCCCAGAAGGACAGCTCCTGGATGCCGTGGCTTGCGGCGAAGGTCTCCAGCGAGGTGGCGTTGGCGGTGGTGAAGACCTCGTTGGTCGAGTCGTTCACCCCGATCATGGGGGTGTTGCCCTCCATGGCCCACAGCTGGTCGGAGGTCTTGGTGTTCCAGATCTGGCCGAGTTGGCCGTGCAGGGCGGTGGCGGCGTTGATGGCGGCCTGGCCCATGTCCATCGAGGGCCCGTAGTCCATCGTCATGATGTTGACGACGCTGACGTTGAGGCCGCGGCTCTTCGCGTTGTTCAGCAGGCTGATGGAGTTCGACTCCAGCCCGGTCGGGTTGACCGGGAGTGTGTAGTCGACGGCGAGGGTGCGGCCGGCCGCCGCGTACTGCTGCTGCAGCGCGGCGAGCGCCTGGTTGCGGCGGTCGTTGGCGGCGGTGTCGTTGAGCGCCCCGCCTTCGATGTCCAGGTCGATCCGGGTCAGGTTGAGGGTGTCGACGACGCGCTTGTACTGCGCCTGCAGCGTGGAGACCGACGTACACGCCTGGCCGAGTTCGGTTCCGGCGGCGCCGCCGAAGGAGGCGATGACATCGCCGCCGGAGGCGCGCAGGCTGTTGATCGCGTTGGTCCAACCGGCGTCACCGATATCGGTGTTGCCGTTGAACGTCGCGTTGCACCCGCCGCCGATGACGAAGGCGAGCGTGAAGTACTTGAGACCGGTGGCGGCCTGCGCACTGGCCATCGCCGAGGGCGAGTTCCAGGTCTCGACGTAAGGAGCCGCGTAGTGCGCGGGGAATCCGGGTCCGGGGTTGGCGGCGGCGTTCGCGGCCGGGCTGCTGCCGAGCAGCAGCCCCCCCGGACATGATCGGGATCGCTGCGGCGACCAGGGTTTTCTTCAGGCGTGACCAGGGCATGGCTGTCCTTCGGAACGTGCGCCGGGAAGCGCGTGGGGGTGCCCGCCGCCCCAGGGGTGGCGGAGTCCTGACCGGTGGTGCGCAGGCCGCGGCACGCCCCGGTGTGGTGCGGCTCCGGGCGTGTCGTGGCCGGTGGTGCGACCGGTGCACGGCCGGTGCGCGGCCGTGCATCAGCTGTGGTGGGACGAGCCGCCGGTGATCTGGTGGGGGGGGTCGGCGGCGGCCGCCGGAGAAGGCCGCGTAAGGAAGTTGCGGAAGCGCGGCTTCTTTTATCACCACTTAGTTCAAGTGGTGATTGAACTCGCGTGATCATGGTCGCGTCAAGGGTCTGGACCAATCAAATGGAACTCTCCCCACCACGGCCTTTCCGCTGCCGCCGCGCCCGCGCGACAGGTGGTGGCCGTACCCGGGCCGTTGGGTGAAGATGACTTCTGGACGCCCACCCCCTGCAGACAGGCCCTCTCATGAGCCCTTCCCCTCAGTCATCCGGGACCACGAGGTACGACGTCATCGTGATCGGCGCGGGCCCGGTGGGCGAGAACCTCGCGGACCGCACCCGCGCCGCGGGCCTCACCACCGTCGTCGTGGAGAGCGAACTCATCGGCGGCGAATGCTCCTACTGGGCCTGCATGCCCAGCAAGGCGCTGCTGCGCCCGGTGGCCGCGCTGGCGGGCGCCCGCGGCGTCGCCGGTTCCCGCGAAGCGGTGAGCGGCGGTCTCGACGCCGCCGCGGTGCTGGCCCGGCGCGACAGTTTCGCCTCACACTGGAAGGACGACGGACAGGCCGCCTGGCTGAAATCCGTCGATGTCGACCTGGTACGCGGCGAAGGGCGGCTCGACGGGCCGCGCCAGGTCGTCGTCCGCGCACCCGACGGAACGGAGCGGACGCTGACCGCCCGGCACGCGGTCGCGGTCTGCACCGGCAGCCGCGCCGTCCTGCCGGAGCTGCCCGGCCTCGACGCGGCACACCCGTGGACGAGCCGGGAGGCCACGTCCTCGCCGGCCGTGCCCGGCCGGCTGGTCGTGGTGGGCGGCGGCGTGGTCGGCGTCGAGATGGCAACGGCCTGGCGGGCGCTGGGCTCCGAGGTCACCCTGCTGGTGCGCGGCGCCCAACTGCTGCCCAGGATGGAACCGTTCGCAGGCGAGTCCGTCGCGACATCACTCACCGAGGCGGGAGCCGTCGTCCGCACCGGAGTCGACGTGGCGGCCGTCCGCCGGGAGTCGCCGTCCGCACCGGTGACGGTGATCCTGGAGGGCGGGGAGGAGATCGAGGCGGACGAGGTCCTCTTCGCCACCGGCCGCGCCCCGCGGACGGACGGACTCGGCCTGGAGACCGTCGGGCTCACCGATGGATCATGGCTGGAAGTCGACGACTCCTGCCGGGTCACCGCCGTCGACGGCGGCTGGCTGTACGCGGTCGGCGACGTCAACCACCGCGCGCTGCTGACCCACCAGGGCAAGTACCAGGCGCGGATCGCGGGCGCCGCCATCGGCGACCTGGCGGCCGGCCGGCCGCTGGACACCTCACCGTGGGGCCCGCACACGGCGACCGCCGATGTCGCGGCGGTGCCGCAAGTGGTGTTCACCGAACCCGAGATCGCCTCCGTCGGCCTGACCTCCCAGGAGGCCGAACGCGCCGGGCGCCGGATCCGCGTCATCGACCACGACCTCGGCCAGGTCGCCGGCGCGTCCCTCTACGCGGACGGCTACCGCGGCCAGGCCCGCATCGTCATCGACCTGGACCGCGGCCACCTCATCGGCGCCACCTTCACCGGCCCCGGCGTCAGCGAACTGCTGCAGTCCGCCACCATGGCCGTCGCGGGCGAGATCCCCATGGACCGCCTCTGGCACGCCGTCCCCGCCTACCCGACGATCAGCGAGGTCTGGCTGCGCCTGCTGGAGGCCTACCGGCAGTAGCCCGCTCAGCGGGCGGCCCTGGCCGCGCGTGCCTGACCGCCCGAGGAGGCGTTCGGAGCGGGTTCCGGCGCGGGCGCGGCCCTGACGGCCCGGGCCGTCAGGCGGGCGCGCCGAACCAGTCCAGGCAGACGACCAATGCGTCGTCGTCGCCCTGGGACGAGCCGCGGTGTGTGGTGAGTTCCCTCAGTACGGCCCGCGGCACATCGGCCGCGGGCAGGAGCCGTGTGGCCAGCAGCGCGCGGGCCAGTGCCCGGTCGCCGTACGCCTCACCGCCGGCATTGGTGACGGCGTGCACCCCGTCGCTGACGAACAGCAGCCGGTCGCCGGGCAGCGCCTGGATCGACTCGGGTTCGTAGTGGGTGCCGTCGAACATGCCCAGCGGGAGCTGGGCGTCGAACGTCAGGGGCCGTACCGTTCCGTCCCGCAGCACGAACGCCCTCGGTGATCCCGCGTCGATGATCTCCACCAGACCGGTGGCCAGCTCGAACCGCAGCAGCAGGCACGCCAGGTGCCAGGTGCCGCGGTGCTGGCCGTACACCGCCTGGTCGGCGAGCGCGGCCTGGTCGGCCAGCGGGAGTCCGGCGCGCCGGGCGTTGCGCAGCGCGCCCACACCCAGGCTGGTGAGCAGCGCGGCGTTGATGCCGTCGCCCATCCCGTTGGTGATCGACAGGGTGAGCGCGTCGGGCGAGGCGGACCAGTCGAAGTTGTCCCCGAAGGTGTCGTACGCCGGCTCCAGCTGCGCTCCGAGGGCGAACTCGGGACGGGTGCAGGAGCGGGCGGGCAGCAGCTGCCACTGCATCTCGGCGGCGAGGGTGAGCCGGTCCAGCCGGCGCGCCTGGACGTAGAGGTCGGTGTCGCGCTCGGCGACCACCACCTCGCGGGCGAGCAGCCCGGCGATCTCCAGCAGTTCCGCGGTGGCGGCCGGGTCCGGCGGCTGCGCGAACATGACACTCAGCACGCCGAGCCGGTCACCGCGCGCGGTGACCGGCAGGTGCAGGACACTGCGGCCGTCCCGCCGCTCGGCGTACGGTTCCTGCGAGCCGAAGGCCCGGCCCGCGCCCGATCCGTCCACCGGCAGCGGCGGTACGCCGTGCGGCGGGACCGTCATCGCCTGCAGGTGGCCCAGGCCGTAGTCGGCCATCAACAGCTCCGCGTCCAGGGCGTCGTGGCAGCGGGCCAGGACCGGCCGCAGGGCGTCGAGCAGGGCGGGAGGTGTCGCGTCGCGCAGGGCGCGCTCGGAGTCCTGGAGTGCGTTCACTGGTGGCCGGCCACGCCTTCGGTCGTTGGGGCGGTACTCACCGGCGGGAGCCGGAAAGCTGACAGTTGGGGTCGGACAGTGCGAAGGTGAAGGCTATGCACTCCTCCCGATCCGCAACCCACCTCGAGGAGGCGGCAGGCGCCGCCTCGGAGATCACTGAGCTTCTCGAGGTGTTGTGGGGCCGTGGACGTGACGATTCCGCGGCTCCGGTGTCCGCCTCGCAGCTGCGTGTGCTGTTCATACTCGCGGACAACGAGGGCATCAATCTCCGCACCCTGTCCGAGGCGCTGGGCTCGGCCCCGCCGTCCGTCAGCAGACTCTGCGACCGGCTGCAGGCCGTCGGATACCTGGAGCGCGATCCCAATCCGGCGAGCCGGCGCGAGGTCCGGCTGCGGCTCAGCGGACGCGGCGTGAAGTTCCTCGACGAGTTGCGGGCCCGCCGCCGCGAGCAGCTGTCGCAGGTGCTGGCCACGATGGAGCCGGCCGCGCGGACGGACCTGCTGAGCGGGTTGCGCGCGTTCCGGGACGCCGCCGCTTCCGAGGCGTCCCCGCTCCCGGCGCACACGGTCGCCGCGCACATCGCGTAAGCGCCGTCCACGGCGCGTGGGCTGTTCACCGCAGTGACGTTCACCGCAGCCGGAATCCGATGATGCAGGTGTCGTCGTCGGTGTCGGAGTTGCTGTGGGTGAGCAGCCGGTCGAGGTCCTCCTCCAGGTCGCCGGTGGGCGGCCCGGCATCGCGCAGCAGCTGCTCCAGGGACTGGTTGACGGTACGGTCCCGGCGTTCCAACAACCCGTCGGTGTAGAGCAGCAGGGTGTCACCCGGCTCCAGGACGACCGTCTCCTCCGCGTAGCTCGCCTCGGCGACGGCGCCGAGCAGGATGCCGGCGGGCAGCGGCAGCACCGTGGACCGCGCGCCGCGGACCAGGACCGGCGGCGGGTGCCCGGCCCGGGCCCAGCGGACGACCCGGGTCGACGGGTCGTAGAGCCCGCAGACCACGGTGGCGGTGACGTGTTCGGTGAGCCGGTGGGCGACGGTGTTGAGCCAGCCCAGCATCCGGCCGGGTCCCGCACCGGTCGCGGCCAGACCGCGCAGGGCGTTGCGCAGCACGACCATGCCGGTGGCGGCGTCGATGCCGTGCCCCGCGATGTCACCGACCACCAGCAGCACCTGCTTGCTGGGCAGCACGACGGCGTCGTACCAGTCACCGCCGACCAGGTGGCCCTTCTCCGCGGGCCGGTAACGGACGGCGACCTGCAGCC
Organism: Streptomyces fildesensis; assembly: GCF_016107395.1. Lineage (GTDB taxonomy): Bacteria > Actinomycetota > Actinomycetes > Streptomycetales > Streptomycetaceae > Actinacidiphila > Actinacidiphila fildesensis. The sequence goes on along the minus strand of NZ_JAAIKO010000060.1, from coordinate 20,475 downwards.
CGGACGCGTCGATGGGCGCGGGGGCCGCCGGCATGATGGCGCGCTGGAGCTGCAGGGCGAGCAGATCGCGTTCGCCGGCCCGCTGCTCGGAGTCGGCGAGCTGGTTGCGGGTGGCCGCCAGGGCGACCTCCGTCCAGTGCTGCGCGGAGACGTCCTGGTAGGCGCCGTGCACGGTCATCGGGCCGCCTTCCGGGCCGGCCGCCGGTTCCGCGACCACCCGGATGTACCGGACGACTCCGTCGGGGCGCAGCAGCCGGAAGGCCGTCGACGCGGAACCGCGCTGGTGCAGCACCTCCCGCAGAAACCTTCCGATGATGTCGGCGTCGTCGGGGTGGGCGTGGTGGCGCAGCCGTTCCAGCGGGATCGGCGCGGAGTCCGGCGGCAGCCCGTAGATGTCGAACAGCTGGCTGTTCCAGATGACCTCGCCGGTGGCCGGGGTCTCCTCGAAACCGCCGATCCGGCCGAGGCGCTGGGTGTGCTCGACCAGTGCCGCCAGCCGGGTCGCCTCGTTGTGGGTGCGCCAGCTCACCAGCAGGGCGTCACCGTACCGTCCGATGCCCAGCGCGGCGGTCGGGTGCGGCGCCGTGCTCTCGGCGGCGGCCGGCAGCACCGTCCGCTTGGTGCGGAACGGCTCGCCGGTGCTGTGGACGCGCAGCGCCCGCTCGTACAGGCCGCCGTCCGCGGCCGCGAGCGGGTAGGCCTCCAGCAGTGGTCGTCCGGTGATGTCGGCCCGCGGGCGGCCGGCGAAGTCCGTGAAGTGCTCGTTGGTGTACGTGATCCGGAAGTCGCAGACCTGACCCTGGTCGTCCAGCAGCGGTTGGAGGACCAGCGCCGGGTCCAGGAGACCTTCGGCGAGGCCGCCGAGCCGGGCGGCGCTGTCGGCCCGGACCGGTTCGCCGCCGGGTGCGGCGGTGCCGGTCCCCTCCAGCGTGTGGGCGCACAGTCCGGCAAGGGCGGTGAGCTGGCGGTGGACGGCGCGCGGCAGCGGTGTGCCGGGCTCCGGCCAGCACACCTCCAGGACGCCGACCGTGCGGCCGGCCCGCTGCGCGGGGATCAGCGCCCGGGCGCCGGCACCGCTGCCGGACAGGCCGATGGACGCGGCCGACGCCGGCGGGGCGCCGTGCCACAGCGTCCGCCCCGACAGCAGCGCCTGCTGGGCGAGCGTCCCGACGCGCGGCGGCACGTAGCGCCAGCGGACGGCCTCCGCCGCGGGGAATCCCGCGCTGCCGGCGAGGGTGAGCGAACCGTCCTGGTCGGCCTGCCACACCGCGGCGGCGGTGGCGCCCAGCGGCTCCAGCGCGTGGACGAGAAGTGACTGCGCGACCGTCTGCGCGTCGGTGCCGCTGAGCGCTCCGGCCTCCGCGATCCGCAGCCGGACGGAAACGGGAGGCGCCGCCCGGTCGGCGCCGTCGTCCGGTGCCGGGACGGCCCGCGACAACGGGTCGTGCGCCGCTTCGTTGACGATGTCGGCGGCCAGCTCGGCGGTCGGCAGCCCGGCGCGGGCGGCGAGTTCCTCCAGGTGCCTGGCGGCCTCGGCGGGTCCGTCCACGCCGCGTTCGACCAGGATGCCCTTCGCCACGTCGAGCAGCCCCTGCGTGGCGGCCGCGCTCTCCTGCGCGTCGAGCCTGCGGCGCAGCCGTTCCACGACCGCCGCCAGCCGTTCCACACCGGACCCGCCCGTGCCGGTCCCCGCGAGCGGTCCGGGGGGCACCGGCCGCTCGGTGTCCGGCGCGGATTCGGGGGTGGGGTCGTTCACGGGCGCGGGTCCTTCGGGTCGGGAGAGCGGTTCCGGCCGGGCGTCCGCCGCCGGATGCGGTGTCGACGGCCCAGGTGGTGCGGGTGAGGTGGGTGGCGTGGGTGGCGGGTGCCGGCTGCGCTACCGCAGCCAGCGCCGTATACAGGCCACCAGGGCTGCGGAGTCCACCGGTTTGGTGACGTAGTCGTTGGCGCCGGAGGCCAGGCTCTTCTCCCGGTCCCCGTGCATGGCCTTGGCGGTCACCGCGATGATCGGCAGATCGGCGTAGTGGGGCATCGCGCGGATCGCGGCGGTGGCCGCGTACCCGTCCATCTCCGGCATCATCACATCCATCAGGATCAGGTCGATGCCGGGGTTCAGGTCCAGGGCGTCGATGCCCTTGCGACCGTCCTCCGCGTGCAGGACCCGGACCCCGTGGAGTTCGAGCATGCTGGTGAGCGCGAAGACATTGCGGGTGTCGTCGTCGATGACCAGGATCGTCCGGCCGTCGAGTCCGACGGCGGCGGCGCCGCGGGCGGTCTCCCGCGGCCGGTAGGACTTCAGGTGGCGGGCGATGCGCTCCCGCAGTTCGTCCAGTCCTGAGAGCACTTCCAGCGGACGGGTGCGGGCCCGCTCGGCGATCTGCCGTTCCCGCTCGGGGTCGAGCCGCCGGGTGGGGTGGACGAGGACCGGTACCTCGCGCAGCGCCGGTTCGCTCATGATCGCGTCGAGCGAGCGCAGACCGGCCTCGCCGTTCGCGTCGAGTCCGAGCACCACGCAGTCGTACGGCTCGGTGGCGAGCGCCTCCACGGCCTCCGCCGCCCCCGCGGCGCTGCGCAGCCGGACCCGGCCGCGCGGATCGGCCGGACCGCGGCCGTGGTCGAGTTCCGCGACGACGCTCTCGGCGACGAGCGAGAGCAGTCCGCGGGGCTGGTCCTCGATGACGAGCAGCCGGCGCCGCTCGGTCTCCCGCTCCCCCTCGCGGTCATGGCCGCGGTTGCGGTTCTGGTCCCGTTCCCGGTCCGGTTCCGGGGACGACAGGACGAGCGGTTCGGCTGTCGCGTCGCCGGTCGCCGCCGCGTGCAGCGCGGCGAAGTCGGGCTGGGCGACGGGCAGATGGAAGGTGAAGACGCTGCCCTCGCCGGGGACGCTGGCCGCCTGGATGGAACCACCGAGCAACTGGGCGATCTCCCGGCTGATGGACAGGCCCAGGCCGGTGCCGCCGTAGCGGCGGCTGGTGGTGCCGTCGGCCTGCTGGAACGCCCCGAAGATCGCTTCGAGCTGTTGTTCCGCGATCCCGATCCCGGTGTCGCGGACCTCCAGGGCCAGCATGGGCCCCTGGGAGAGCGCCGCCGCCGGGAGGTCGCCGGGCGGGGCCACGAAGACGCGCAGCGCGACCTCGCCCGCTTCGGTGAACTTCACGGCATTGGACATCAGATTGCCCAGCACCTGCCGCAGCCGGGCGTCGTCGGTGAGGACCTCCATCGGCGTACCGGACGCCACCTCGACCCGGAACTCCAGGCCCTTCTGCGAGGTCAGCGGACGGAAGGTGGACTCCACGTAGTCCACGAGCTGGCGCAGCGGCACCCATTCGGGGGCGACGTCCATCCGGCCCGCCTCGACCTTGGACAGGTCGAGGATGTCGTTGATCAGCTGGAGGAGGTCGGATCCGGCGGAGTGGATGACGCCGGCGTACTCGACCTGCTTGGGCGTGAGGTTGTGGTGCGGGTTCTGGGCGAGCAACTGGGCCAGCACCAGCAGGCTGTTGAGCGGGGTGCGCAGCTCGTGGCTCATGTTGGCGAGGAACTCGGACTTGTACTTGGAGGCGAGCGCGAGCTGCTGGGCGCGCTCCTCCAGCTCCTGGCGGGCCTGCTCGATCTCCAGGTTCTTGGTCTCGATGTCGCGGTTCTGGGTCGCCAGCAGCGCCGCCTTCTCCTCCAGTTCGGCATTGGAGCTCTGCAGCTCCTCCTGCCTGACCTGCAGTTCGCTGGAACGGGCCTGCAACTCGGCGGCGAGCCGCTGCGACTCGCCGAGCAGCTCGTCGGTGCGGGCGTTGGCCACGATGGTGTTGACGTTGGCGCCGATGGTCTCCATCAGCTGGTCCAGGAAGTCCCGGTGGATCTGGGTGAAGCGGTGCACCGAGGCGAGCTCGATGACGCCCAGCACCTGGCCCTCGACGACGATCGGCAGCACGATCAGGCTGGCGGGCGGCGTGTGGCCGAGCCCGGAGGAGATCACATAGCCGGCCGGGATGTCGTCGACGGCGATGGTGCGGCGGCTGCGGGCCGCCTGTCCGACGAGGGACTGGCCGAGCTTGAACCTGCTGGGCCGGTCCTGCGATCCGGTACCGGACGGATAGCCGTAGGAGCAGATCAGCTGCAGCTCGGTGCCCTCGGGGGCGTCCTCGGCGAGGTAGAACGCGCCGTACTGCGCGGCGACGAGCGGCGTCAGCTCGTCCATGATCAGTTCGGCGACGACGCCCAGGTCCCGGCGGCCCTGCATGAGGCCGGAGATCCGCGCGAGGTTCGACTTGAGCCAGTCCTGCTCCTGGTTGGCCCGGGTCGTCTCGCGCAGCGACTCCACCATCGAGTTGATGTTGTCCTTGAGGTCGGCGACCTCGCCGGAGGCGTCCACCGAGATCGACCGGGTCAGGTCGCCCTCCGCGACGGCACCGGTGACCTCGGCGATGGCGCGGACCTGCCGCGTGAGGTTCCCGGCCAGCTCGTTGACGTTCTCCGTGAGCCGCTTCCAGGTGCCCGAGACGCCCTCGACCTCGGCCTGGCCGCCGAGCCGGCCCTCGCTGCCCACCTCGCGGGCGACGCGGGTGACCTCGGCCGCGAACGACGACAGCTGGTCGACCATCGTGTTGATCGTGGTCTTGAGCTCGAGGATCTCACCGCGCGCGTCCACGTCGATCTTGCGGGTGAGGTCGCCCCGGGCGACGGCCGTGGTCACCTGCGCGATGTTGCGGACCTGGCTCGTGAGGTTGTTCGCCATGGAGTTGACGTTGTCGGTCAGGTCCTTCCAGGTGCCGGCCACGTTCGGCACCCTGGCCTGTCCGCCGAGCATGCCCTCGGTGCCGACCTCGCGGGCGACCCGGGTCACCTCGTCGGCGAAGGCGGACAGCGTGCCGACCATGGTGTTGATCGCCTCGGCGAGCGCGGCGACCTCTCCCTTGGCCTCGACACTGATCTTCTGCGACAGATCGCCCTTGGCGACGGCCGTCGAGACCTGGGCGATCGAGCGGACCTGGGTGGTGAGATTGCCCGCCATGACGTTGACGGAGTCGGTGAGGTCCTTCCAGGTGCCGGACACGCCCGGTACGACCGCCTGGCCGCCGAGCCGGCCGTCGCTGCCGACCTCGCGGGCCACCCGGGTCACTTCGGAGGTGAAGAGCGACAGCTGGTCGACCATCCCGTTGAAGACGGTGGCGATCTCGCCGAGCAGCGCCGTGTCACCGGGCAGCCGGGTACCGAAGTCGCCGTCACGGACGGCGGTGAGGCCGGCGAGCAGCCGCCGGAGCTCCGCCTCGCCGACCGGTCCGCCGCGGTCGGCGGAGTCCGCCGTGTGGTCCGGGGCCCGGTCGTCCGTGCGGTTCTGCGCACCGCCTGACCGGCCGCGCGGTGGTTTCACCCGTGCGTCCGCATCCACCATGTCGCCCATGTCAGTCCCCATCCCGCCATCACGTCGTCACCGCATGTCGAGCGGGTGCCCGAGGCTCTTCCATCTTCATTGCCACATGACAAATGTTGCCTTGCACTTCGCAGGCTAGCCCAGCATCCCGCCTTCCCGCGCCACACGCCAGAACTTCTTCCACGGCCGCCGCGCGAGGCAGGGGTCGCAGGGGTGCGATCCTTTGGTACGGGGCGGGCAGACTCCCCATCGAGCACAATGCATCCTTGAGGGCGGAAGCCGCGGTGTGGTCGCGGACGGGGCCGCTGTCGATGGAGGGGTAGTGGAGATGAGCGCGATACCGCAGGACACGACCCGCCGCGGCGAGTTCGCGCATCCGGCGCTCCTCTACCGCGGCAGCGACGCCTACCTTGCCGGAACCGTGCCCTTCATCACCGAGGGACTCGACCGGGGCGAGCCGGTCGCCGTCGCCGTTCCCGGCCCGAATCTGGCCCTGCTCGAGAAGGCGCTCGACGACCGCGCCGGCGAGGTGAGCCTGCTCGACATGACACGGGCCGGCCGGAATCCGGGCCGGATCATCCCCGGCGTGCTGCGGGCCTTCGCCGACGCCCACCCCGGCCGCCGGGTGCGGATCATCGGCGAGCCGATCTGGCAGGGGCGCTCAGCCACCGAGTACCCGGCCTGCGTCCAGCACGAGGCACTGATCAACCTCGCCTTCGCCGACCGCGACGTCACGATCCTGTGCCCCTACGACGTCGACGGGCTCAGCCCGGACGTCCTGGCCGACGCCGCGGCCACCCACCCGGTCCTCATCGACGACGCGGGCAGCGTCCGCAGCCCGGACTACGCCCCCACCTACATCGTCGCGAAGTGGAACCTGCCGCTGCCCGAGGCCCCGGACGGCGCGCTGACGCTGGCCTTCGACAACGCGACCCTGACCGAGCCCCGGCTCGCCGCGTCCCGGTACGCCGTCGGCGCCGGCCTGGACCTGGGCCGGATCCCGGACGTGGAGCTGGCCGTCAACGAACTGGCCACCAACACCATCCTGCACGGCGGCGGCTCCGGCACTCTGCGGCTGTGGACCGAGGACGGCCACCTCGTCTGCGAGCTGCGCGACCGCGGACACCTCACCGATCCGCTCGTCGGCCGAATCCCGGTCGTGCGCGCCACCCCCGGCGGCCGCGGGATGCTGCTCGTCAACCACCTCGCCGACCTGCTGCGGATGCACACGACGGCGGCCGGCACGACGCTGCGCGTGTACTTCGCCCTCACCGCGTAGGGCCGCCGGTCCGCTCAGCAGGCCGTGCAGGGCCGTCGGTGCCGTCAGCAGGACTGCCGCGGCCGGCTCAGCACGCCGGTGGGGCCGCTCGCGCACTGTCCGCGAGCGGCCCCACCGCCGGTCCTCACACCTTCTGCCGGATCACTCCTGGATCAGCAGCTGACCGCGCAGCCGCGTCAGGGTCCGGGTGAGCAGCCGCGAGACGTGCATCTGCGAGATCCCCAGCTCCGCGCCGATCTCCGCCTGGGTCATCTCGGCGCCGAACCGCATGTTCAGGATGCGGCGGTCGCGGGGGGCGAGCTCGGCCAGCAGCGGTTTGAGGGACTGGAGGTTCTCCACGAACTCCAGCGCGGGGTCGAGGTCGCCGAGCCGGTCGGCCAGCACGCCTTCGCCGCTGCCCTCCTCCTCGCCCGCGGGGATGTCGATGGACCCGGCCACGTAGCCGTTGCTGGCCAGCTGGCCCTCGGTGACCTCCGCGGGAGTCAGGTCGAGCAGCGCCGCCAGCTCGTCGGTGGTGGGCGCGCGGTCCAGCCGGCCGGCCAGCTCCTCGGTGGCCTTGGCCAGCTCCAGGCGCAGTTCCTGCAGCCGCCGCGGTACGTGCACGGCCCAGCTGGTGTCCCGGAAGAAGCGCTTGATCTCGCCGGTGATGTACGGAATGGCGAACGTGGTGAACTCGACCTCGCGCGACAGGTCGAACCGGTCGATCGCCTTGATCAGGCCGATCGTCCCGACCTGCACGATGTCCTCGCGCGGCTCGGACCGGTTGCGGAACCGCCCGGCGGCGAAGTTCACCAGCGATATGTTCAGCTCGATGAGGGTGCTACGGGCGTACTGGTATTCGTGGGTGCCCTCATCGAGCTCCCGCAGCCGGTCGAAGAACAGCTTCGACAGCTGCCGCGCGTCCTTGGGTGCGAGCTTTCCCGGGCACTCCACCCGCGGCAGTTCCACCCGGTCCACGTCCGCCTCCGGCAACCGCACAGCGGTCGGGGAGGTCCTCGTCACTACCGAGCCCGCCATGTCGTCCTCCTCAGGAAGTCCACACCGTCGAGGCCTCGTATACCCCGGCGCTCCGGGCACACACGTGACGGTTCCGGCGGGACCTCAGGCCTCCAGGACGCCGGTGCCGAGCAGGGAGAACAGCAGGACCCCGATGATGATGCGGTAGACCACGAAGAGGTTGAACGAGTGCTTGGCGACGTACTTCAGCAGCCAGGCGATCGACGCGTAGGCGACCACGAACGACACCAGCGTGCCCACGACGAGAGAAATCGTGTCGACACCACCGCCGGTGGCGTCCTTGAGCTCGTAGAGTCCCGCGCCGGTGAGCGCCGGGATCGACAGGAAGAACGAGAGCCGGGTCGCGGCCAGCCGGTCCAGGTCGCGGATCAGGCCGGTGGAGATCGTGGCGCCGGAGCGGGAGAAGCCGGGGAAGAGCAGCGCGAGGATCTGGGAGGAGCCGACGATCATGGCGTCCTTGAGGGTGATCTCGTCCTCCCCGCGCTTGAACCTGGCCATCTGTTCGGCCACCCACATCACGATGCTGCCGCCGATCAGCGAGCCGGCCACCACCCACAGCGAGGCGAGCGGGCCGTCGATGAGCGGCTTGGCGAGGAGGCCGACGACGACGATCGGGATCGTGGCGTAGATGACCCACCAGGCGAACTTGTAGTCGTGGCTGTCGCGTTCGCTCTTGTTGGCGATGCCGCGTCCCCAGGCGCTCGCGAACCGCACGATGTCGCGGAAGAAATAGACCAGGACGGCCGCGATGGCCCCGACCTGGATGACCGCCGTGAAGCCGACCACCGCCTTGTCGTCCACCGGGATGTTCATCAGCCCCTCGGTGATCTTGAGGTGGCCGGTGGAGGACACCGGGAGGAATTCGGTGACCCCTTCCACCACTCCGAGAATGGCGGCTTGGCCGACGCCGATCGCGCTCATTGGTCCCGTCCCTGGAAATTGCGTCGAATGACCGGCTTGGCGGCGCCGTTGTCAACGAGGGCCCTCATGGGCACACCCAACGTCTACAGAATTGTAGACGTTGGGTGTGACTGTAGACGACGGCCCGCCGACCGGGCAGGCCGGGACCAGGGTAGCGAGGGTGCTACGTGATCGAGAAGTCGTCCCCGTAGACGTTGCCCTGGGCGTACCAGCCGTGCAGGTACACGGTGACCGTTCCGGAGGCGCCGGTGGTGAAGGGGACGGTGAGCTTGGTCCAGCCGCCGGAGGACGTCCAGGTGCTCGCCGAAGCACCGCCGCTCACCCCGAGGTAGGCGTAACTGCCCTGCACCCACCCGGACAGTGTGTAGCTGTGGTTCGGCGCCAGGGCGACGCTCTGCCCGCACTGGCCGGTCTGGCCCGACGTGGGCGCCACCAGCAGCGCGTGGGTGCCGGCGTGCGCAGGAGTGGCGACGACCGCTCCCCCGGGCTGGCAGGTCCACGGGGTCAGACTCCCGCTCTCCAGACCGCCGTTGACCAGCACACCCGATCCGCCGGGACCGGTGACGGTGAGGGCGTACGTCGTCGAGTGGCTGCCGGACGCCGCCGAGCCGGTGACCGTCACCGCGTACGTTCCGGCCGCCGCCGTGCCGGAGGCGGTGGCCGTCAGGGTCGCGGACCCGCCGGCGGTGACCGAGGCGGGGCTGACGCCCACCGTCACACCCGCGGGGGCGCCGGACGCCGTCAGGTTGACGGTCTGCGCCGAGCCGGCCGTGACGGCGGTCTTCACCGTCGCGGTCAGCGAGGCGCCGGGGTCCACCGATCCGGCGGCGGGTGCGGTGGTGACCGAGAAGTCATTGGTGACCGGGCCTCCGCCGCCGGTGAACGGCGCGAAGGCGTGGCTGAAGAACCAGGTGCTCTGCGCGATGCCCGAGCAGGAGTCCGATCCCCCGGTGCCGGGGCAGCCGCCGTTGTCGCGCTGGAGTGCCCAGAAGGACAGCGAGGCGATGCCCTTGGAGACGGCCCAGTTGTAGACGGTCGCCGCGTCGGCGGTCCGGAACGTCTCGGCGGGGCCGAAGTCGTCGATGCCGGGCATCTCCGTGATGCCGACCATCCCCCACAGCTGCGCGTCGCTCTTCGCGGGGTAGAGCGTGCCCAGTTGACCGCGCAGGCCGGTGGTGGCGGTCTGGGTGTCGGTCGCCATCTGGTGGGAGGCGCCGTCGTAGTAGTCGAACGTCATCAGGTTCACGACGTCGATGCGGGCGTTGTTCGTCACGGCGTTGCGCAGGACGGCCAGTCCGCTGGAGGCCAGTCCGCTGGTAGTGGTCGGCAGCGTGTAGGAGAACTGGACGGTGCGCCCGTTCGCCGCCGCCCAGTCCTCGACCAGCTTGATCGCCTTGTTCCGGCGGTCGATGCCGGCGGTGTTGGTGAGCGAGTTGTCCTCGATGTCGAGGTCGATCCGCGTCACGTCGTAGGTGGTGATGACGTTCTCGAAGGCGGCGGCGATGGAGTTGACGTTCGTGCAGCTGTCCGCCAGCTCGGTGCCGGTGTTGTCCGCGGTGTAACCGCCGAAGGACGGGATGACGTCACCGCCGGCCGCCCGCATGGTCGCGATGTCGGCGCCGAAGCTGGACTGGGCGATCGGCATGCCCGTGTCGCCGTTCCAGTACGGCGTGCAGGAACCCTTCGACGGCGTCTGGATGAACGCCATCGTCAGGTACTTCGCACCGGACTGCGCGGACAGCGCCGACATGCTGTCGCCGTTGTACGCCTCGAAGTACGGCGCGAAGACATGGGTGGGGATCGGGGTCGCGGCATGCGCGGCGGTGCCGCCCGCGACCACCAGGCCGAGGGACGCGGCGGCCGTGGCCAGTGCGGTCAGCAGTACCCGGACGGATCTTGGTCGTCTCATGAACGCTCCCACAGAATGAGCCGGCGAATGGGGGGATACGCGGTGCGGTGTCACGAGGAGAGCCGAGCAGTGCCCATGATTGGACTAGACCAACGGACTGTCAAGGCTCTTTACCATTCGCCCGCGACCGTCTCCCCCAGCAGGCCGAGTGCCACCAACTGCCATGTGGCGAGGGACCGTTCAGCGATCTTGAGGCTTTCCGGTGGGCGGGCCCCGGGCGCACCCTTCCCGCCGGATCCGCGCCCATGAGACCGGGATGCCCCCTACCCCGCGGCCCGATCCGGGAGCAGCATCGACAGTGTGGCGGGATCAGCGGATCTGGCAGCCTGTGACGAGTGCGGCCGTACCGATCGGACGGTCCGCGACCTCGGCCTGCGCGCGCCCCTGGCCCTGTGCGACAGCTGCTTCCGTGCCCTGCTGGACGTACGGGCGCGCCGTCAACCGCTGCCGCTGTCACGGATTCTGGACGATGTACGGCATCGCTCCCCGGGACACGGGTAGGCGCCGTAGGGCCGGGAACCACTCGGCGCACCACGGGTCGTCCCGTCATCGGGTCGTCCGATCGTCGAGGCGGTCTCGTGGGAATCGAGAACCAGGCCGAGAGCACTCCCGACAGGACCGAACGCCGTCCCGTCGGGCACCTCGTGCCACTCACCCAAGGAGTACGACCATGCTGATGGCCCATCCCGCTGTCCTGCGCGACTTACTGGAGCGCTACGAGGCGCTCGCCGCGCAGGTCCGGGGCGACTCGGCCGGGTCGCTGGACCACCGCCGGCTCGAGGACACCGCCTACACCCTGTGCGTGATCACCGGTGTCCGTACGGTCGGCCGGGCGGTCGAGTCCGCCAGGCAACGGCTCGCCGCGGACTCCGGGCCGTCCTCCGCGCCGCAGGCCGTGGCCTCGTAGTTCCGGGTGCCGCGGGGCCGTCACAATGAGGGGGTGACACGGAACAGCGCACGCCCTTCAGTGACGGCCCGGCCCGCCTCGCCCTGCCCCTGCGGACTGGACGCGTCCTACCGCGACTGCTGCGGCAGGCTCCACAGCGGCCAGGCCGCGGCTCCCACCGCGGAGCGGCTGATGCGCTCGCGCTTCAGCGCGTTCGCCGTCCGCGATGCCGCGTACCTGCTCAGGACGTGGCACACCACCACCCGGCCGTCCGGCATCGAGTTCGAGCCGGATCAGCAGTGGACCCGGCTGGAGATCGTCGGGACGACGGACGGCAGCGCCTTCCACACCGAGGGCACGGTGGAGTTCCGCGCCCACTACCGACTGCACGGCCACACGGACTCGCAGCACGAAGTGAGCCGCTTCGTCCGCGAGAACGCGCTCTGGGTCTATCTGGGCGAGGCCACCGCCTAGCGTTCCGCAGTGCGGCCACGCCGCGTGCCGCTCACGGTATGAGGTCGCCGAGCAGCTCGGCGAACTCCTCCGGGGCGATCACCCTGATCCCGAGTTCCGCCGCCTTGGCCCTCTTGGAACCCGCCTTCTCCCCCGCCACCAGCAGACTGGTCTTCTTCGACACGCTCGACGACGCCCTGCCGCCCGCACTCTCGATCAGCTCGTTCATCGCCGTACGGGACAGCTCCGCCAGCGCACCGGTCATGCTGCCGGTGACCACGACCGTCAGGTCCGCCAGCGGGCCGGCCGGAACGGCCTCCTGCGGCTCCGCCGCGCCGTCGGCGTCGCCGTCACCGGACATCCGCGCCGGCACTCCGGGCTCGGTCATGTTCACCCCGGCGGCCGTCAGCCTGTCGATGAGCGGGGCCAGTTCGGCGATCTGGGCGACGACGACCCTGGCCTTCTCGGCGCCGATGCCGGCAACGGCCTCCAGCGCGGCGGCGTCCGCCGCCCGGATGGCCTCCATCGTGCCGAAGTGCCGGGCGATCCGCCGGGAGATGCTGCGGCCGGTGCCGAGGACGCCGAGCGCGCAGAACACCCGGTTCAGCGGCCGGTCCTTGGCGGCCGCGATCGTCGCCAGCAGTTTGTCGGCGCTCACCTCGCCCATCCGGTCCAGCGCCAGCACCTGCTCGCGATCGAGGGTGAACACGTCGGCGAAGTCGGTGACCTGACCGGACTCCACCAACTGCGTCACGAGCTTGTGCCCCATCCCGTCGATGTCGAGGCAGTCCCGTGCCACCGCGTAGCGGATCGAGGCGAGCTGCCCGCACTCCCGGCCGCGCACACAGCGCCAGCGCTCCTGGGTGGTGTCGATGTCGGAGGCGCAGCGGGGGCATTCGGTGGGGAAGTCGATCGGCGTCTCCGCCCCGGTGCGGAGCTGGACCACCGGGGCCTCGATGCGCGGGATGATGTCGCCGGCCTTGTAGACGGTGACCTGGTCGCCGATCCGCAGGTCCCGGCGGGTGATGTCGGCCGGGTTGTGCAGCGTCGCGTAGGTGACGGTGCTGCCGTCGATCTCGACGGGTTCGAGCACGGCGCGCGGCGCGATGACACCGGTCCTGCCGACGTTCCATTCCACGGCGAGCAGCCGGGTGACGCGCTCCACGGCGGGCAGCTTGTAGGCGATCGCCCAGCGCGGGGCCCGGGAGCTGAAGCCGGCCTTCTCCTGGTCGGCCGGGTTGTCCGCCTTGATCGCCACTCCGTCGATGCCGAACGGCAGCGCGGCCCGCAGCGCGGCGATCTCCTCGACGCGGCTCTGGACCTCCTCGATCGAGGCACAGGTGCGCAGCCCCACGGGAGTGGCCGCGGTGGTCTGCACACCCGCCTCCGCGACGATCTCCATGACACGGCTGTGGGCCAGCGCCGCGAGTTCCGCCGAACCGTCCTCCAGCGGCAGTCCCGAGTAGGCCCAGAACGTCATCTCGATGACGTACGGCCGTTCCTTCGCCCGCAGGGTGCCGGCCGCACCGTTGCGGGGGTTGGCGAACGGGGTGGCACCGAACTCGGCGCGTACGAGGTTGGCCTGCTCGAACTGCTCGGTGGTGAGCAGCACTTCACCGCGGACCTCGAACGTCACCGGGGTGTCGAGCCGGTCCGGCAGTCCGGCGATGGTCCCGATGGCGTGCGAGACGTCCTCGCCATAACTGCCGTCGCCACGGGTGACCAGCTGGACCAGGCGGCCCTCCCGGTAGCGCGCGGCGACGGCGACCCCGTCCAGCTTCGGTTCGACCGCGTAGCCGCCTGTCACCGGTCCGCCGAGCCGCTTGGCCAGGGAGTCCGCCCAGGCCGAGAGTTCGGCACCGTCGAAGACGTTGTCCAGTGACATCATCCGCGCCGAATGTTCCACCTCACCGGCCGGCACCGCGCCGCCCGCGACCTTGCCGGTCGGCGACGCCGGCACGATCTCGGCGGGGTGCTCGGCCTCATAGGCCGCGATCGCCCGCGCCAACCGGTCGTACGTGGCATCGTCGAGGCGGGAGTCCCCGCCGCTGTAATAGGCGGCGGACGCTTCGGTGGCCTCGGTGACGGCCCGCGCGTACGACTCGGCGTCGGCCAGCTGGGCCGTGGTGATCTCGGTCATGAGGACATCGTGCCGCCCGCCACTGACAATGCGCCGTGGCGGCGTGGAAGAGTGGTTTCCATGAGCCCCACGAACCCCGTCGAACCCGCGGAACCGGATGGACCCGCGGAACCGGCGGGACCGGCCGGCCGCGACGGCTCCGCCGGACCGCCCGACACCGTCGCCGAGCCGGAGGGCGGCGAGTCCGCCTGCTGGCTCGACCGCGTCTGCCCGCAGTGCGACGCGGTGTCCGACGGACCCCCGCCGGCCCGCTGTCCGCGATGCGGCGCCGGGCTGCGTGGCTAGGCTGCCCTAGAGCGCGTCGCCCGCGGGTCCGAGGGTGATGACGGCCGCACTGCCCTCGGACCGCACGGCCCCGACCTCGCTACCCGTCCCCGACACGAAGACCGCGTCGAAGCGGTCGAGCCGGCCGTCCTCAGAAGCGACGGCGGGGACGAGAGCGGGGTCGGCGAAGAACCCGACGTCGTCGGTCAGGGCGACGAGGAGCACGGAACCGTTCACGGGGACCTGGGCCGTGTGCGTGCCGTCCACGATCCCGACCGTTGCCGCCGCCCGTCCGCGCCGGATCATCACATTGAGATTGACGATGGGGCCGCCCGTCAGCCGGCAGTCGGTGACGGCGTCGCCGGGGAACGCGAACGGGCGCAGCGGACGGATCGGCGGGTGGATGGCACCGTCGATCGTCAGCACCATTCCCGGGCCGTCGACCACGGTGATGATCCTGTCGACATCCGGGAGGGCCGAGTACGGCCCGTCCCCCACGACATCGGCGAGGCTCACCCGCCAGCCGAAGTCGGCCAGGCCCGCGTGCGCCGGGTCCACCGTGATCTCACGCGTCACGCCGCCACCGTTGCTCCAGGGCGTCGGCACACGGTCACCGGCCCGCAGAATCCGCGCTTCCATGCCGTTGATCGTCGCGGCGCGGCCCTCTCGCGTCAAATGGTCCGCCGCCGCGTAATCGCCCCAACCCGCGCATCCCACACATCTGCGGATATCCACCCCCACCTGCGATTTCCCTGAATGCAAACGGTGTTGCCGGGTAGGGGCGGCCCTCATGTGGCGTCACGCACCAGGTGACGCACGTGACCGAAGGGACCATCCATGTCGCAGCGCAGCGCCTTCTCCCGCAGAGGATTCCTGCTCGGGACCACCACCTTGACGGGTATGGCGGTGGTACCGGGGCTGCTCACGGCGTGCAGCCGCACCGAGACCGGAACAGGAGCGCCGAAGGGCGAGGGCGACCTGTTGGCGAAGCTCAGGAAGCAGGGATACGTGCGGGTCGGGTTCGCCGGCGAGGCGCCGTACGGGTTCAAGGACGGCACCGCGCTGGCCGGTGAGGCCCCGACCCTGCACAAGGAGATCTTCACCGCGCTCGGGGTGGCCGACCTCCGTCCCACCCTCACGGACTTCGGCGCCCTCATCCCCGGACTGGCGGCGGACCGTTTCGACGTGGTGAGCGCCGGGATGGCGATCACACCGGAGCGGTGCGACAAGGTCATCTTCTCGGAACCGGAGTTCATCTCCCCCACCGCGCTGATGGTGCGCAAGGGCAATCCCAAGGGCCTGAGCGACCTCGCCTCGTGCGCCGCGAAGGGCGCCACCGTAGGAGTGCTGACAGCGGCGGTCGAGGCCGGGTACGCCGCCGGGGCCGGGGTCGGGGACTCCAAGGTCAAGTCGCTGGCCAAGCAGCAGGACGGGCTCGACGCGCTGGTCGCGGGACGGATCGACGCGTTCGCCCTGACCGGGATATCCCTGCGCTGGCTGGCCAAGACCAACAAGGGCGCGGACGTCGAGGTGCTCGAACCGTTCGTGCCGGAGCTGAAGGGCAAGAAGCAGTACAGCCCCGGCGGCGCCGTCTTCCGGCAGAACGCCACCACACTGCGGGACGCGTTCAACGGCCAGTTGAAGAAGATCACCGGCGACCCCGAGCACTATGTCGCGCTGATCGGGAAGTACGGCTTCACCAAGCAGGAGGTACCGCCGGCCACCCTGCGGACAGCCGACCTGTGCAAGGCGTGATGGGCACACCTGATGAGCGAATTCCTCACACAGTTCTCCCGGTCCCTGCCGAGTGTGTGGCAGGGCGTCTCCGTCACCCTCCAGGCCACCGTGCTCAGCGCGCTGCTGGCCCTCGTCCTCGCCTTCGTCCTCGGCTTCATGTCCCGCTCGGACCAGCTTCTCGTCCGGGGTCTGTCGCGGGTGGTCGTCGAGTTCCTCCGCGGCACCTCCCTGTACGTCCAGCTGTTCTGGCTGTTCTTCGCGCTGCCGATCCTCGGGTTCAAGCTTGAGCCGCTGGCCTGCGCCGTCGTGGCCTTCGGTCTCAACTACGGCGCCTACGGCTCCGAAGTGGTGCGCGGCGCGCTGAACGCCGTACCCCAGGCGCAGTGGGAGGCGGCCGTCGCGCTCAACCTGAGCCCCTGGCAGCGGATGCGCCGGGTGATCCTGCCCCAGGCCTGGGTCCAGATGATCCCGCCCTTCAACAACCTGCTCATCCAGCTGCTCAAGAGCACACCGCTGCTGTCGTTGATCACCATCTCCGATCTGACGTTCCAGATGGACCAGTTGCGCTCGACGACGGGCAACACCGCGGCCGCGTACGTGACGCTCCTGGTCATCTACTTCGTGCTCGCCTACGCGCTGACGCTGCTGATGAACGCCCTGGAGGCAGTGGCCAAGGCCCGGCTGGGCCAGGGCAGCGGACTGCGCCACGTCCTCAAGCCGCCGTCCGCCGGCATCACGGATCCCGACGGCCGCGCCGCAAGGGCGGGTGGTGTGTGATGTGGGACTGGAACACCGCCCGAGAGGGACTGCCCGTGGTCCTGCACGGCTTCGGGATCACCCTGCTCGCCACGGTGCTCGGATCCGTCGTCGCCATGGTGCTCGGGCTGCTGATCGCCGTGCTCCGCCGCGCCCCGACCCGATGGGTCACCGTGCCCGTCCGCATCGTCGTGGAGTTCGTACGCTCCACCCCGGTGATGATCCAGCTGTTCGCCGTCTGGGTGCTCGTGCCCGGCCTGGATCCGCTGACCATCGGCATCGCCGTCCTCGGCATCCACTACGCGATGTACACCTCCGAGGTGTACCGCGCCGGAATCGACGCCGTACCCCAGGGGCAGTGGGAGGCGGCCGTCGCGCTCTCGCTGCCGCGCGGCCGGGTGTGGCGCGCGGTGATCCTGCCGCAGGCCGTCCGCAAGGTCGTTCCGGCACTGGGCAACTACGTGATCTCCATGTTCAAGGAGACGCCGTTCCTCTCGGTGATCACCGTGCAGGAGATGGTCCACGAGGCGAACGAATACGGCAGCGTCCACTTCGCCTATCTGGAGGCCTTCACCCTCGCCGCCGCGATCTTCCTCGTCGCGAGCTACCCGACCTCGATGCTGATGAGAAGACTGGAGAAGCGCCTTGCTCAGTGACACCGACCCCAAGGAAGAGACCGGCCCCGGCGGCCACACCGAGGCCGTGGACGACGCGCTCACCAACAAGGGCGACGCTCTCCGCAACGATTCCCCGGCCAACGATTCCCCGGTCGCGGACATGGTCCGCTTCGACCAGGTGGTGAAGCGGTTCGGCGACCACACGGTCCTGGACCAGCTCGACTTCGGGCTGCGACGAGGTGAGCGGGTGACGCTCATCGGGCCGAGCGGCTCCGGCAAGACCACCATCCTGCGGCTGCTCATGACCCTCGAACGCGTCACCGAAGGCACCATTCATGTCGACGGGGAGCCCTTCTCCCACATGCCGGGCGGCCGGGACGGACTGGTGCCCGCCAACGAGAAGTACCTCCGAGAACGCCGGCGCCGGATCGGCATGGTCTTCCAGCAGTTCAACCTGTTCCCCAACATGAAGGTGCTGGAGAACGTCACCGAGGCGCCGGTCCACGTCCTCGGCCTCAGCCGCGACGAGGCCGCGGAACGCGGCCGCGAACTGCTGGACCTGGTGGGCCTCGCCGACAAGTGCGACGCCCATCCGACCCAGCTCTCCGGCGGCCAGCAGCAACGCGTCGCCATCGCCCGCGCGCTCGCCATGCGGCCCGACATCCTCCTCCTCGACGAGGTGACGTCCGCGCTCGACCCGGAGCTCGTGGCAGGTGTGCTCGACGTCCTGCGGGACATCGCCCTGAGCACCGACATCACCATGCTGTGCGTGACGCACGAGATGGGCTTCGCCCGCGATGTCTCCGACCGGGTGATGATGTTCGACCACGGCCATGTCCTCGAAGCCGGGCCCCCGGACCAGCTGTTCGAGGCCCCGGAGCACACCCGCACCCGCGAATTCCTCAGCGCGGTCCTCTGAAGGACACCCTGCCCCTCTGAGGGGGTGCACCGCGCCGTGGCCGGGCACGCCACCCCGCCCCGCCTCGGTTTCGGGGCGGGGTGGGACGTCGTGACGGCATCACGGCGTCTGACGGCGCCTGGGAGGCGGATGCGCGAACACCCGCTGAAACGCCGCTTCTCGAATCCGCTCACACCGGGCCGGGCGTGCACGGACGGTGCCTCTGCCGCACCCCTTTCGCCTTCTGTACGGGAGGATCGGGACTGCCTCGAGCTTCCCCCTTCCGGGCCCGCGCGTCACCGTGCGAACACCGTGCGCCAGCGCGCGCCGTTCGCACGGGGCGTGAAAACGGGGCGTGAAAGCGAGCGCCGTCCCGGGGCCGCTCGCGAGGTCGCCAGCGGGGCGCGGGGAACCGGCTTGGGCCACCGGCCAGGGCCTGCAGCACAATGGGTCGATGACTGAGGGAATCGATGCGGCGACCGCTCACGCCTGGGCCGCGCTCGGCGGTCCGGCGGAGCTGGTCGAGGGGGTGTCGTACATCGCGTCACGCGGTGTTCTGCCGTCCCGGCTTCCGGTGCGGGAGCTGGCGCGCGCGACGGTGGGGGTGTGCTCGCTGGCGGCCGCGGAGCTGTTCGCGCGCCGCGCCGGGGGATCCGTACCGGAGGTGCGGGTGGACGAGGGGGCGGTGGCCACCGCCTTCGTCAGTGAACGGCATCTGCGGATCGACGGCCGGAAGCCGACGTCGTTCGCCCCGCTGTCCGGCTTCTGGCCGGCGGCCGACGGCTGGGTCAGGACCCACGCCAACTACCCGCACCACCGCGCCCGGCTGCTGGCCGCACTGGAGATCCCGGACGAGGGCGACGACGGCGCACTGGCACAGCGGCTCGCGGACCGGCTGCTGACCCGTCCCGCCCGATGGATCCAGGAGACGGTTCAGGCGGAGGGTGGGCTGGCCGTGGCCGTCGGCATGGCGGAGGGCAGCCGAGCGGAACTCCCCCTCGTCGAGTCCCGTCGGACCGGGGACGGCGCGGCCGCCACCCTGCGGGCCGCGGCGCTGCCGGCCGCCGGCGTCAGGGTGCTCGACCTGACCAGGGTCATCGCCGGACCGGTGGCCACCCGCACGCTGGCGCTGCTCGGCGCGGATGTGCTGCGCGTCGATTCCCCCCGGCTCCCGGAACATCCGGACGCCCACGCCGATACGGGTTTCGGCAAGCGCTCGACGCTGCTGGACCTCGATGTACCCAAGGACCGGCTGCTGTTCGAGGAACTGCTCTCCTCGGCCGATGTCGTGATCACCGGCTACCGGCCGGGCGCCCTGGACCGCCACGGTCTCGCTCCGCGGGCACTGCTGGAGCGGCGGCCCGGACTGATCGTCGCCCAGCTCTGCGCCTGGGGCTGGGAAGGGCCGTGGGCCGGACGCCGCGGCTTCGACAGCCTGGTCCAGGCCGCCTGCGGCATCGCCGGGATCGAGGCCGCACCTGACGGACACCCCGGAGTGCTCCCTGCCCAGGCCCTGGACCACGGCACCGGATATCTGCTCGCCGCCGCGGTGCTGCGCGCGCTCACCGACCGTCAGGACACCGGCGGAGGCCGGCAGCTGCGGTTCTCCCTGGCGGGAACCGCCTCCTGGCTGAGGCACGGTATCCGCCCCGCCGCCACCGACGGTGCGGCCTACGACCCGGGCTCCTGGCTGGCCGAAACGCCCTCCCCGTACGGCCGCCTCCAGTACGCCCGTCCCCCGGTCGGCTACGCCGGCGGCCCCGGCGACTGGACCCGTCCGCCCACGTTGTGGGGCACCGACAGCCCCGGCTGGATCTGATCTCACCCACCCGACCCGTCCGTCAGCTCCCACCACCGACGAAAGGATTCCCGTGGCCCTTCCTCCGGCCGCCGACCGGTCCGGCGCGCTCGCGCCCGCGCTGGATTCGATGACCCTGCTCGCCGCGGCAGTGATCGTTCACGATGTCGGGAAGCGGCGGGTTGTGCTGCTGCAACGCGGTCCTGGGGCGAAGTACTGTCAGGGCAAATGGGATCTTCCCATCGGCAAGAGCGATCCGGGGGAACCCGTCACCGACACGGCAGCCCGTGAACTGCGGGAGGAGACAGGCCTCGTGGTCGACCCGGCGGCGCTCCGCGTCGCCCATGTCATCCACGGCGCCTGGGGCGTCGAATCCCCTAATACTGCAACCGCATGTGGGGGTGGTGGCCTCGGCGTTGGTAGTGGCATCTG
>NZ_JAAIKO010000005.1 GCF_016107395.1 Streptomyces fildesensis | reverse complement strand
AACCAGTGACCTCTTCCGTGTCAGGGAAGCGCTCTCCCGCTGAGCTAATCGCGCGGGACCCACTACAACTGCTGCCATGCAAGTGGTGCTGTGCTGCGTGCGCGATACTGGGATTGAACCAGTGACCTCTTCCGTGTCAGGGAAGCGCTCTCCCGCTGAGCTAATCGCGCGTGAGGTGGAGACGGGATTTGAACCCGTGTAGACGGCTTTGCAGGCCGTTGCCTCGCCTCTCGGCCACTCCACCAACATCGCGGGGGACGGGAAATCCCCCACGCCGAGCGGACGACGAGATTCGAACTCGCGACCCTCACCTTGGCAAGGTGATGCTCTACCACTGAGCCACGTCCGCAGGTGTCGTAGCTCCGGGGCGCTTCCGCGTCCCGGCGACGTGTTGAACTCTAGCGGATTCCACGGCCAGCTCAAAAACCGGTTTCCGTAGCGTGCCGGGCTGCTGACCAGCGGATGACCAGCGGGGCGCCGCGACGGGCACCGCTCTAGACTCGGCCACACCCCTTCGGACCGACCCTGGAAGCACTGTGCGAGACCTCGTCCCGATGGCCCGCTTCGGCGGCCGCGTCGCCTCCGACCTGCGAGATGTCACCAGCGATCTCGCCGCGCTCGACTCCTCGGGCTTCTGGGCGGTGTCCGTGGACTTCGAGGGACAGGTGGTGTGCGCGCGCTTCGGGGACGTCCGCAGCGCGCCGCCGGCGGCGCCGGACGGCTGGTGCGGACCGGCCACCGGAGCGTGGACCTCCTCACTGGACCGGGACGCCTATATCGCGGGTGTGCGCCGTATACGCGCGTACATCGCGGCCGGCGACGTCTACCAGGCCAACCTCTGCCGGGTGCTGTCCGCTCCGCTGCCCGACCCCGCCCGGTCCGACGTCGACGCGCTCGGCTCGGTGCTCGCCCACGGCAACCCGGCCCCGTACGCGGGCACCATCCGGCTCCCCGGGCACGGTGTGGAGATCGCCACCGCGTCCCCCGAGCTCTATCTGCGCCGTGACCGCTCCCTCGTCGAATCCGGCCCGATAAAGGGCACCGGACGTACGGAGGCGGATCTGCTGCCCAAGGACCACGCCGAGAACGTGATGATCGTGGACCTGGTCCGCAACGACCTGGGGCGGGTCTGCGCGACCGGTTCGGTCACCGTCCCGGAGCTGTGCGCCGTCGAGAAGCACCCCGGGCTGGTCCACCTCGTCTCGACCGTGCGGGGTGAACTGCGCCAGGACACCGGCTGGGCCGGGCTGTTCGCCGCCACCTTCCCGCCCGGCTCGGTCACCGGAGCCCCCAAGTCCAGTGCGCTGCGGATCATCGAGGAACTGGAGACGGTGCCGCGCGGCCCCTACTGCGGGGGTATCGGCTGGGTGGACGCCGATCGCGGCACCGGTGAACTGGCCGTGGGGATCAGGACGTTCTGGGTCGACCGCACCGGCCCGGAACCGCTGCTGCGCTTCGGCACGGGAGCCGGCATCACCTGGGGCTCCGACCCCGTGCGGGAGTGGGACGAGACCGAGCTGAAGGCGTCCCGGCTGCTGGCGGTAGCGTCGGGGGACCATCCGGGACACGAAGGGACCACACCGTGAAGATCTGGGTCGATGGCACGCTGCGGGACGCCGCTGACGCCACGGTGTCGGTGCTGGACCACGGGATCACCGTGGGTGACGGGGTCTTCGAGACGCTCAAGGCGGTCGACGGCGCGGCGTTCGCGATCACCCGCCACCTGGACCGGCTGACCCGGTCCGCACGCGGTCTCGGACTCCCGGACCCGGACCACGACGAGGTGCGCAGGGGCTGCGCGGCGGTCCTGGCGGCCAACCCGGTGCCGCTCGGCCGGCTCAGGATCACGTACACCGGCGGGCTCTCCCCGCTCGGCTCCGACCGCGGCGACGCGGGACCCACCCTGATCATCGCCCTCGGCGAGGCCGCCGCCCGGCCCGACACCACCGCCGTGGTCACGGTGCCGTGGACCCGTAACGAGCGGGGCGCGCTCAGCGGTCTGAAGACCACCTCCTACGGCGAGAACGTCGTGGCGCTCGCCCGCGCCCACGCCCACGGCGCCTCCGAGGCGATATTCGGCAACACCGTCGGGCGGCTCTGCGAGGGCACCGGCTCCAACATCTTCGTCGTGCTCGACGGGCAACTGCTCACCCCGCCGCTCTCCTCCGGCTGTCTCGCCGGCATCACCCGCGAGCTGGTCGCCGAGTGGAGCGGGGCCCAGGAGGCGGATCTGCCGCTGGAGGCGCTCGACGAGGCCGAGGAGATCTTCCTGACGTCCACCCTCCGCGATGTCCAGGCGGTACGGCTGGTCGACGGGCGGGAACTGCCGGGAGCACCGGGCCCGGTCACCGCCAAGGCGATGCGGGTCTTCGCGGAACGGGCCGGAGCCGACCCGAATCCGTGACGTGGCGCTGAGGAGCGGGTAGAACTGGCCCCAGTCCAAACGGGGGAGTGACGCCATGACAACCACCCTGCGACCCGATCAGCCGGAGCGGCACGGAGCGGCGGGCGCGCGTTCGCGCCGCTACACCGTATGCGTCAACAGCAGGCCGGTCGGCGGGATCGAGCTCTCCGCCGGGCCGCGGTTCGGCGTCACGGCCGGCCGGATCACCGGACTGGAGATCCACGAGGCGGACCGGCGGCGCGGCCGCGCCACGGTCGCCGCGCTCGCCGCCGAGGAGGTGCTCCGCGGCTGGGGGTGCGACGAGGTGACGGTCGACATCCCGGCGGACGCCGTCCTCGCGCAGCGGCTCGCGGACACCCTCGGCTACACCGAGCGCAACCGCGGCATGGTCAAGCGGCTGTCCGGTCCCGCACCCGAACTGCCCGCAGGCAGCACCGTCCGCCCGGTGACCGAGGCGGAGTTCCCCGCCTGGAACGAACAGAAGATGATCGCGTACGTGGAGGGCATGGTGACCCGCGGCGTCCCGTTCGCCCAGGCCTCCGCCCGGGCCGAGGCCGACCACAGCGCGGCCCTGCCGGACGGCCCCCGCACCGACGGCACCCTGCTGCTGACCCTGGTCCACCGGCGCCGGGACGTCGGCACCCTGTGGCTGAGGCTGCGGGACGCGGCCGACCCGGGGGTCCCGGCGTGGGTCTTCTCCGTCGAGGTGGCCGAGGAGCACCGCGGCCAGGGGCACGGCCGCACCCTGATGCTCGTCGCGGAGCGGGAGTGCCTGGGCGCCGGGGTCGGCACCCTGGGCCTGAACGTCTTCGGCGGCAACACGCCGGCGCTGCGGCTGTACGAGTCCCTGGGGTACGCGACCACGCGCCGCCATCTGTTCAAGCGGCTGCTCTAGCGGCTGCTGCTCCAGAGGAGAGGACTTCGGACCGGACCTATCCGGCCAGCAGCCGGTCCGCGATCTCCTCGATCCGGGCGCGCAGCCCCTCCTGGCTCTTGCCGCCGTCGAGCCGCTGCCCGTCGATCACATACGTCGGCGTGCCCGTGACACCGATCGCCCGGCCCTCGGCCTCGTCGGCATCGACGATCAGCAGGTGCCGGCCGTCGATCAGCGCGGTGTCCACCTCCTCCGCGTCCAGCCCCATTTCGCGGGCCACCTCCACGAGAAGCTCCTCGCCGCGCTTGCCGAGCTCTTCCGTCCGGGCCAGCACCGCCTCGGTGTACGGCCAGCCCTGCCCCTGCGCCCAGGCCTCCTCGGCCGCCTGGGCGGCGGCGAGGGCGTGCTGGTGCTTCTCCAGCGGGAAGTGCCGCAGCTGGATGTCCAGCGCGTCGCCGTAGCGGGCGCGCAGCGCGCGTACGTCGTCGAGGGCGGTGCGGCAGTCGGGGCACTGCAGCTCGCACCAGACTTCCAGGACGGCGCGGGCGGTGGCAGGGGGAGTGACGTCGTTCATGCGGCCCAGTCTGGCACCTGGGGAGGAGCCCTCCCCCGAGATCACCCTGAGACAGGTCCCGGGACGTGGCCTCCGGCTTCGCGACGGGTGCACGATGGATACAGGAACATCCCGATACCGCCGCAGGAGTACAGGATCAGGAGCACTGGATGCTGACCGCTACCGTATGCGTCGCACTGTCCGCGGCGGGCCTGGCGATCGCGATGCTGACCGCGTACCGCCGGCGTTACCTCGCGGCCGTCCGCACCGCCGCCTTCGCCCTGCTGCCGGTGGGCCTGTACATGACGGGCCTGGTGACCCTGGGCCGGAAGGTCGGCACGGCCACCGGGAGCTGGGCCGCGGACCTGGTCTTCAAGCCGACGGTGTGGCTGGGCTTCGGTGTGCTCGCGGTGTCCGTGGTGCTCTACACGGTGACGCGCTTCGCCGCCGGCCGCGCCGGCGGCAGCCGCCGTGAACGCAAGGCCGCCGCTGCCGCCGCGGGTGCTCCGGCGGTGGCCCCCGGCGCCTCCCAGCCCTCACTGCCCGCGGGGCGCAAGCCGGCGGCGAAGTCCAAGGCCGCGACCGACGGCGGACTGTCCGATTTCTCCGACATCGAGGAGATCCTCAAGCGCCGCGGCATCTGACCTGCCGCAGGGCCCCGGAACGCAGAACCACCCCTGAGAGTTCGCGTGTTGGGCGCGGCGGCATGGGGTGCTGCGTCATCATCGCGGTGTGCTGCGATCTTCCGGGGGGTCACCCCCGTGCCCACGGCCGACACCTGAGGCCGAGAGGCCGGCCCCCGGAGACATTCCGCGGCCGAGGGCGGGCGCCGACGAGCCCAAGGGCTGTCTGTTCGCGCTCTCCCAGCCGCCGCTGATGCTCTTCCTCTGCGTGATCGCGGGGCTCATCGGATTCGGCGCGCTCTACGACATCGTCATGCTGTGAGCCGCGGCTAGGGCGGTGTCGAAAGTAGCGCTGTTCGCCCGGAGGGTGTGGCCCACGGTGTCTGGTGCGTGCGCTCGCAAGGCGGAGGGTCGTCCTCGTACTGGTCGTACGTGGACGAGCCCGACAACGCGGCGAGGGCGTGTGCCAGGCGGGACTTTCGCAACACGCTTTAGGGTCGGCTGGCCTCGCGCTGCCGGGCCCGGTACGCGGCGACATGCAGCCGGTTCCCGCAGGTGCGGCTGTCGCAGTAGCGCCGGGAACGGTTGCGCGACAGGTCGACGAAGGCCCGGCGGCAGTCGGGGGCGTCGCAGCGCCGCAGCCGCTCGCACTCACCGGCGACGACCAGGAACGTCAGCGCCATGCCGCCGTCTGCGGCCAGGTGGTCGGAGAGCGACGCGCCCGGGGCGAAGTAGTGCACATGCCAGTCGTGGCCGTCATGGTTCGTGAGCCGCGGGGTGGTCCCGGCCTCGGCGACCATCGCGTTCAGCAGAGTGGCGGCGGCCTGGGCGCTGGGGGCGCAGAACACCTGCGCGAACCGCTCACGCACCCGGCGCACGGTGGCGAGGTCGTGCTCGCCGAGCCGGCCCACCTCGCTCACGTGGTGTTCCTCGACGAACGCGCGCAGCGCGGCCACATCGTGCAGACCCTCCCGGCCCTCGCTCTCCGGGGAGGTGTTGATCAGGTCCACCACACAGTCGAGTGCGTACCTGGTGTCATGGTTGATCAACACGGAATCGCTCCCTGGCCGGTGGGGGTCGGGCGGCTGCGTTCCGGCGACTCTAGCGCGCGAGAGCCACCGCCGTGGGGGTCGTGGTCCACGGCGGTGGCTCTGTGAAGCGCATGCGAGGCTTCGTACGGCGGTCGGGTCCGGGCCATGCCCCCGAGTAGGACGGCACCGGACGGCTGGTGGGCTGGGGTCAGCTCTCCGCGAGGATGTGGGAGAGCTCGGTGTCCAGATCGAAGTGACGGTGCTCGGTGCCCGGGGGCACGGCGGCGTCGGTCCGCTTGAGGAACGACTCCAGTGCCCGCGCCGGGGCTTCGAGCAGCGCCTCCCCCTCTGGGGAGCTGAGGGCGATGCACACGACGCCCTGGCCATGACTGCGCGACGGCCAGACCCGGACGTCTCCGGTGCCGGTAGGCCGGTGCAGGCCCTCGGCGAGCAGATCGCGGGCAAACACCCATTCGACCGTCTCTTCGGCACCAGTGTGGAAGGTGGCGTGCACGGCATAGGGATCGGCCGTGTCGTACCGCAGGCCTGCGGGTACAGGCAGTGAGGATTCGCTCGACACAACGAGGCGCAGGTGCAGCTCGCAGCTGACCGTGGTGTTCATAAGCGCCAGGGCCTTTCGCTCAGTGTGCGCTCGGGGATTCGCACGTCGGCGAAATCGACATGCCACCTGCGGGGACGTTGTAAACCCCTCTGACTGGTTTGTGAGGCTTCTGGTACCTCGTCCGGCCCAGTACTTTTACGGTGTCGAAGGCCATTCCGGTGATCTCCGCCCTTCGGGTAGGTTTGGCGCCATGACTGCGGAGAGTGACGAAATTCAGGGGAATGTGGCCATGGACCGGAGACTCGGTTCCAAGGCTCCTGAATTCATCAGGAAATCCCGGGGACTGCACCTCAGCTGGCAGGTGGGGGTGTTCATCGTCGGGCTGGCCGTGGTGGCGGCCGGTGTGGTGATGCTGCCGCTGCCGGGCCCCGGCTGGTTGGTGATCTTCGGGGGAATGGCGATCTGGGCCACCGAATTCGTCTGGGCGCAGCTCGTGCTGCGCTGGACGAAGCGCAAGGTGACCGAGGCGGCGCAGCGTGCGCTCGACCCCAGGGTGCGGCGCCGCAACATCATCCTGACGGCCGTCGGACTGGTGATCATCGGCGCCCTGCTCGGCTACTACGTCTGGCGGTTCGGATTCGAGATGCCATGGCGGATCGGCTGACCCGCGGATGGTCCGGGGCACCGTCTGAGGTGCGGTAATGTTGTCCCCGCACGGGGGCGATTAGCTCAGTGGGAGAGCACTTCGTTCACACCGAAGGGGTCACTGGTTCGAACCCAGTATCGCCCACCCCGACCGAGGGCCCGGAAGCGAAACGCTTCCGGGCCCTCGGCGTTTCCGGGACTCCCGCGCCCCGGAAACCCAGCGCGCCGCGCTCAGCGCATCCGGCCGATGACCTCGCGCACCCGGCGGACGTCGCGCAGCCGGCGCTCGTACGTCGTGCCCAGCGCCAGCAGCAGCAGACCCGCCACCGCGAGCGGCAGCCAGCGCGGCGCCGCGCCCACGACCTGGACGACGTACGGGGCCAGCTCGTGCAGCGCGAGGAGCACCAGGACGGCGCCGCCCAGCAGCAGCGGGGCCCGCAGCCGGTGCCGGGCGCCCAGCAGCGTCACGGCGAGCGCGCCCGCGCCCAGCAGCAGCGGGCGCTGCCAGTGCGCGTCGCCCCACGCGGCCACCAGACTGGGCAGCAGGGTCGCCGCCAGCCCCGGGCCGTAACTGGACCAGGACGAGGCCGCCGGGTCGCGGCGGCGGCGCAGCCAGCCGACGAGCAGCCCCGCGGCGGTCAGCGACAGCGTGTAGGCCTCCGGTGTCGTGACGCCGGAGGCGGCCAGCCGCACCCAGCTCGCCGCGGCCGTCAGGGCGCCGGCGGCGTAGACGGCCTGCCGGCGGTCCTGGCGCAGGGCGAGAGCGGCGGCCAGCACACCGGCCGCCGCGAGGACCAGGGCGAGGGCCGGAGCGTCCGGGACGGCCAACACGACCGCCAGCGCCGCCGCGACCCACCCCGCCGACTCCAGGGCCTGCCGGGGCCACCCGGACGGCGCCGCGGACAGCACGGCGGTGGCGCCGACCGCGAGGACCAGGAAGGCCGCCACCTGCGACGGATGGCCC
Source organism: Streptomyces fildesensis (assembly GCF_016107395.1). Classification (GTDB taxonomy): domain Bacteria; phylum Actinomycetota; class Actinomycetes; order Streptomycetales; family Streptomycetaceae; genus Actinacidiphila; species Actinacidiphila fildesensis. The sequence continues at coordinate 374,422 of NZ_JAAIKO010000005.1, read as the reverse complement.
GCGGCCGCCGGACCGGCCCAGGCCGGCCCGGTCGCGCACGCCACGGTGCCGACGGCGCCCACCGTCCGCCGCACGATGTCACCGCGCACCGCCGCGGTCCCCGCGAACGCCGCCAGGAGCACACCCAGCACGGCGAACGTGGCGGTCCGCCCGGCGAGACCCCAGGCCACCGCGGTCACCGCGGTGGCCGTGCCGGCTATGAGCGCGGTGCGCGACAGCAGCGGCACGCGTACGGCCACGGCCGCCGCGAGCAGCGCGACGGCGAGTGCGAGCCGCAGGGAGAGCGCCACCGGGTACGTCGCGCCGGCGGCCGCGGGCAGCGCCGCGACGGTCACGGCGCCGCACACCACGGCCGCGGGGCCCGGCACCCGCCACGCGGGGCGCCGCAGCGCGGTCGCCGTGAGGACCAGGGCGAGCAGCCCGGCGACCACCACCATGGACGGCGGAGCGACCCGCAGCCCATGAGGCGTCAGAGCGTCGTGGGCGCTGTGCGGGGCGCCCGACCAGATCGAACCCACCCAGCTCAGCGGCCCGAAACAGGTCACGGCCAGCGCGGGCACCGCCCACAGCGCCGCCAGCAGATGCGCCGCCGAGGCTCCCGTCGCGACCCCGTCGGCCGTGGCGCCACGCGATCCGCCGCGCAGGGCGGCGGCCAGGGCCAGCACCGCCACCGCGCAGCCCAGGTACCCCGGAACGACCCAGTCGTCCGCGACCCACGTCCGCACCACGCCACCGGTCCCGGCGATGGTCACGAGAGCGGCCAGAGCGGCGAGCAGTGCGGCGGCGGGGTGCCGGGTGACGGGGGCGCTGAGGGGCGGCGTACCGGCGACGGGAACCGGGTGCACCGGAGCCGCCGCCGGGAGGCGGTGGGCGGCCGTGAGGGCCACCGCGGCACCTGCCAGCAGCAGGCCGCAGGCCTGCAGCGCGGCGCCGGTCGACGCGGCGTCCAGCGACAGCCACAGCGCGGCGGCCAGGCCCAGCAGACCCGACACCGTGCCGGCCACGGCGCCGGTCGTCCGCAGACCGCGCGGCAGCCGGCGGCCCGGTGCCGTTACGGCGAGAGCTGCGTCCGACGCGGCGGCGAGGAGCACGGCGGCGGCGAAACCGCGCACGGAGCTGTGCGCCCACGCCCACAGCGGCAGCGGCAGTTGGGCGAGGACCAGCGCGACGGGCGCGGGCAGCACGAGCCGGCCGCGCAGCAGCAGCCCGTAGCCCGCCCAGAGGGCGCTCACGACGGCGAGGCACCCGGCGGTGTACACCAGCGCGTGGATCTCGCCGAGCTCCGCGCTCACCCGCCGCACGGCGTACGCGTCGAGCAGCAGCAGGACCAGCCCGAGGCAGGCGATCACCTCGGCGGTAGCCGACAGCGCACGGCGCAGCAGGAGCGCGGGAACGGCGAGCGCGGTGAGGGTCAGCGCGCCCAGGACCGCGGACCGGCCGCCGATGCCGAGCTGTCCCCAGTTGACGACGGTGAAGGCGGTCACCGCGACGGCGAGCAGGGCGCCGCCGAGGGAGAGCAGCAGATTCTGCGCGCTCGGCGGTGACGTCTCACGGACGGGACCCGCGACGGGACGCGCGAACGGAACCGCGAAGGGACCCGCGGCCGGACCGGGGCGCGGGCCCCAGCCGGGCGGCGGCGGTGGGTAGGCCACCGGGCGCGCCGCGGCGAGCAACTGGGCCCGGCGGCCCAGGAGACGGCCGCGTTCCGCGTCGACCGCGGCGAGCGCGGTCCCGACCGCCCGTAGCTCCGCGGCGATCTCGCCGGTGAGCGGCAGCGCGCAGCGCGGGCACACCGGTACGGGCATCGCCGGGTGCGGAAACGTTCCGCAGGCCGGGCATTGGGCGGGTGGCGGTAGGGGCTCCATACCGATGGAGTGTGGCGTGGACCACGAGATCCGTCATCCGGGCCGGTACTCAGAACGTGCCTGAGTACCCACACTGGCTTCCATGGACTGGAGCCGTTACCGCTTCCGCACCACCTGGCGTCTCGGCGCCCGCCCCGATGCCGTCTACGCCGTTCTGGAACGTCCCGACGAGTACCCGTCGTGGTGGCGGCAGGTGCGCGAGGTGCGGCGCACCAGCGAGACCACCGGCACCCTCCGGTTCCGTTCCGTGCTCCCGTACGACCTGGTCGTCGACGCGCGCGAGTCGCGCCACGACGACGCCGCCGGAGTGCTGGAGGTGACGATGACCGGGGACCTGGAGGGCTGGGTCCGCTGGACGGTGACGGCCGACGGCGGCGGCACGCGGCTGCTCTTCGAGGAGGACGTGGTCGTCCGCAAGCCCCTGATGCGGCGCCTCGCGGTGCCGTGCCGGCCGTTCTTCCGGGCCAACCACGCGCTGATGATGCGCCAGGGGCGGCGGGGGCTGCGGGACCGGCTCGTGGCCGGCCCGGCCGGGAATGGCGTTTGAACGGACGGGCCCGCGCCCTGTATTGTTCGGGACGTCCCGGGCGATTAGCTCAGCGGGAGAGCACTTCGTTCACACCGAAGGGGTCACTGGTTCGATCCCAGTATCGCCCACAGCAGGGAAACCGGCCGGTCCTCATGGACCGGCCGGTTTCGTGCGTGACGGGCGCCGCGCGGGTCCTGGCGCTCAGGCGGCAGGGGGCCGTGCGCGCTGCGCGGGGATCATCGGCGCGGGCCGCAGCGGCCAGGACGGGTCGCAGCGTTCCGGCGTACCGTTCCTGGCGAAGTAGGCCTGCAGGCCGCGGGCTTGGCCCGCGTGCCACGCCGTCTGGCGTTCGTGCAGCTCGGCGGGGCCGAGCTCGGCGAGCCGCTCCGCGAAGCGGCGGCCTATCGCCCGGGCCAGCTCCAGGGACGCCGTCGCGTCCGCCGCGGCGTCATGCGCGTCCGCCAGCTCGACGCCGTAATGCGCGCACAGGTCGGTGAGGGTGCGCCGGCCCTTGCGGTAGCGGTCCAGCGCCTTGTCGAGCACCCGGGGGTCCAGGACGCACAGCGCCGCCCCGTCCAGCCGGCCGTGCAGCGTTCCGCCGCGGTGCCGTTTCAACTCCCGGTCCAGCAGCGTGAGGTCGAACGGCGCGTTCATCACCACCAGCGGCACCGACCGGGCCGCCCGGCCGGCGAGCGCCTGCGCCATCTCCTCGACGACCGGACCCGGCCGGCGGCCGTGCCGCCGCAGGAAGGCGTCACTGAGTCCGTGTATGGCTCGCGCGCCCTCCGGCACGGGCACACCCGGGTCCACCAGCCAGCGCAGGACACGGGGTTCGGCGCCGGGAGCGTCCTGCTCCACGAGGGCCCCGGAGACTATGCGGTCGTGCTCCACGTCCACGCCGGTGGTCTCGGTGTCGAAGGAGGCCAGTGGTCCGTCGTACCAGCGAGGCATGGGGTACTCCCAAGGATGTCGGGGAGGTTGACGGGCGGTCAGATCTGCCGCCCCTGAGCGGTATGTACCCGTAACTCGTGGTCACTGAACCGCAACTGTTTGCGACCCTCCGCTGGTGGAGAAGACACAGGTGACGGATACGCACTGACAACGCACGGCTCGGAAGGCACGGAAGAGCGATGGCGCTCACGCAGCCCGCCCCGGGCGAGCCGACGGCCGAGCGGGCCACACCGCTCAGGGGAGGGCTCGCCACCACCAGTTGCATGGAGACCCTGCAGGTGGGGTATTTGCACGCGGTCGCGGCGGCGGCCGGCTGCTCGCTCGCCCAGCCCTTCCCGGACAACGGCATCGACTGGCATCTCAGCCACAGTTCGCGCGCGCACGCCGTCGACGACGAGGTGACGATAAAGGTGCAGCTCAAGTGCACCTACCAGGTCGCCCCGCATCCGGCGGGGCCGACCTTCGGCTTCACGCTGGAGAACGAGCACCTGGTGAAACTGGCCAGGACCCCGGCGTCGGTGCACAAGATCCTGGTGGTGATGCTCGTGCCGCGCACGCAGGACGAGTGGCTGGCGGCCGGGCACGACCGGCTGGAACTGCGGCACTGCTGCTACTGGACGAACCTGGCCGGCGTCGCCGTGACGGGCAAGCGCAAGACCACAGTGCGGATACCGACCGCGCGGATCTTCGACGACCGTGCGCTGTGCCAGATCATGGCGCGGGTCGGGGCGGGAGGAAGACCGTGATGCACCGGCCCACCGACACCGATGAGCCCGTTCTGCCCGACCCCGAGCGGGTCGACCCCGCGGTACTGACCGCGCTGCTCGTCCGGCACGGCTGGGAGCGGCGCGGCGGCGCCCCCGGCCGCTACAGCCGCTGGACCCCGCCCGGCAGCGCCGTCCGGCTCCAGGACGCGGGGGCGGACGCCGGCCGGCCGACGGGGAACGGCACCGGCACCAGCCTGCTCGTCCCCGAGGGCCGTCCGCGCCGCGGCCGGACCACGGACCCGGGCTACGCGGACAACACCGACCTGCTCGGTGAGGCGCTCACCGCACTCGCGCGCTCCGCCGCCCCGTCCGCCCGCGAGGTGCTGCTCGCCCTCACCGTCCCCGGCGACGAGATCCGCTGGCGGCGCGAGGTGCCGCGGATCGGCGAGGCGGTGCCGTGGACCACCGCCGAGCAGCTGCGGGCCGGCGCCCGGGCGATGCTGCTGGCCGCCGCGCGCGCCGCCCGGCAGACCGCCGGGTACTTCGGCGAGCGGCACGGGCCGCATGCCGCGGGCTTCCTGGAACAGGTCCTGGTCGGGCCGGTGACCGGCGGCCATCTGCTCACCGCGTACGCCCCCGTCCCCGAGGGCCGGCCGGCGACCTCGACGCTGCTGCGGGCGCTGCAGGCGGCCCGGGACGCGGTGGACCTCCAGCGCGCCACCGGCGGGATGGAGGCGTTCGACGCCGCGGTCGACCTCGGCGTCTGCCATGAGCTGGCCGAGGCGCTGGTCCGGCTGGTGCGCGGCACCGAGGGCATGGAGGTGGCGCTCGCCTGGTCACCGGCGGCCGGTCCGCCCGGCGGCTTCGCGAGCCGTCCCGAGCCGGTGGAGTTCTCGCCCGGTGACCTGCCGGCCCTGGAGGCGGCGAGCGCCCGCTATCTGCGCCGCGAACCGTCGGTCCCGGTCCGGGTGACGGGCACCGTCGTCCGGCTGCGCCGGCCCACCCCGTCCGGCGGCGGTTCGGTCCGGCTCCGGGTCCTCGCCGGCGCCGACGTCCGCCAGGTCCGGGTCCGGCTGGACGAGGCGGAGTACCGTATCGCCGCCCACGCCCACCTGGTCGGACTGCCGATCCGGGTCAGCGGACGGCTGGAGAGCCGCGGCGGCTTCCGCCGGCTCACCGAGGCCGTCGGCGTCACCCCGGTCCAGGTGGACGAGGCCGAACGGGACCGGCTGCTGAAGTCGCTGCACGGCGGCGTCGACACCTTCGAGGACGCCTGCGGCGGAGACTCCTGACGCGGGAACGGCCTCTCGGTCGCTCACCGCCCCCCATCACTTCGCGGCGGACCCGCCGGGCTCGGTACGATTCACCCGTGCGGCATCCGCCGCCGTGCGGTATTGAGTCATGGGAGAGAACCGGTGTCAGACGTCCGTGTGATCATCATTCGCGATTCCGTTGAGCGGGAAGAGCGGGTGGTCACGACCGGGACGACCGCCGGAGAGCTCTTCGACGGCGACCGCAGCATCGTCGCCGCGCGCGTCGCCGGCGCGCTGAAGGACCTGGCGTACCCGGTCGCCGACGGCGACGAGGTCGAAGCCGTCCCCCTGACCAGCGAGGACGGGCTGAACATCCTGCGGCACTCCGCCGCGCATGTCATGGCCCAGGCCGTGCAGGAGCTGTTCCCGTCGGCGAAGCTCGGAATCGGCCCGCCCATCAAGGACGGCTTCTACTACGACTTCGACGTCGAGACCCCCTTCACCCCGGAGGACCTCAAGAGCATCGAGAAGAAGATGCAGGAGATCCAGAAGCGTGGCCAGCGCTTCTCTCGCCGCGTGGTGAGCGACGACGACGCCCGCGAGGAACTGGCGGCCGAGCCGTACAAGCTGGAGCTGATCGGCCTCAAGGGCTCCGCCTCCTCCGACGACGGCGCGAACGTCGAGGTCGGCGCGGGCGAGCTGACCATCTACGACAACATCGACAGCCGCACCGGCGAGCTGTGCTGGAAGGACCTCTGCCGGGGCCCGCACCTGCCCAGCACCCGGCTCATCCCCGCCTTCAAGCTGATGCGCAGCGCCGCCGCGTACTGGCGCGGCAGCGAGAAGAACAAGCAGCTGCAGCGCATCTACGGCACCGCGTGGCCGTCGAAGGACGAGCTGAAGGCGTATCTGGAGTTCCTCGCCGAGGCCGAGAAGCGCGACCACCGCAAGCTCGGCTCCGAGCTGGACCTCTTCTCGATCCCCGAGGAGATCGGGTCCGGCCTGGCCGTCTTCCACCCGCGCGGCGGCGTCATCCGCCGGGTCATGGAGGACTACTCGCGCAAGCGGCACGAGCAGGAGGGGTACGAGTTCGTCTACACCCCGCACGCCACCAAGGGCGCGCTCTTCGAGAAGAGCGGGCACCTGGACTGGTACGCCGACGGCATGTACCCGCCCATGCAGCTCGACGAGGGCACCGACTACTACCTCAAGCCCATGAACTGCCCGATGCACAACCTGATCTTCGACGCCCGGGGCCGGTCCTACCGTGAACTGCCCCTGCGGCTCTTCGAGTTCGGCACCGTGTACCGGTACGAGAAGTCCGGTGTCGTGCACGGCCTCACCCGCGCCCGCGGCTTCACCCAGGACGACGCGCACATCTACTGCACCAAGGAGCAGATGGCGGACGAGCTCGACTCGACCCTCACCTTCGTGCTGAACCTGCTGCGCGACTACGGCCTGGAGGACTTCTACCTCGAGCTCTCGACCAAGGACCCGGAGAAGTTCATCGGGTCGGACGAGAACTGGGACGAGGCCACCGAGACGCTGCGCAAGGCCGCGGAGAAGCAGGGCCTCGAACTGGTCATGGACCCGGGCGGCGCCGCCTTCTACGGCCCGAAGATCTCCGTCCAGGCGCGCGACGCCATCGGCCGGACCTGGCAGATGTCGACCATCCAGGTCGACTTCAACCTGCCGGAGCGCTTCAACCTGGAGTACACCTCCGGCGACGGTTCCAAGCAGCGTCCGGTGATGATCCACCGTGCGCTCTTCGGCTCGATCGAGCGGTTCTTCGCGGTGCTCCTTGAGCACTACGCGGGTGCCTTCCCGGCCTGGCTGGCGCCGGTGCAGGCGACCTGCATCCCGATCGGTGACGCGCACGTCCCGTACCTGCAGGAGTTCGCCGCCAAGGCGAAGGCCCTCGGGCTGCGGGTCGACGTGGACGCCTCCTCGGACCGCATGCAGAAGAAGATCCGCAACGCCCAGAAGGCCAAGGTGCCCTTCATGATCATCGCGGGTGACGAGGACATGGAGGCCGGCGCGGTCTCCTTCCGCTACCGCGACGGCACCCAGAAGAACGGCGTGCCGGTCGACGAGGCCGTCGCCGAGATCGCCAAGGCCGTCGAGGACCGCGTCCAGGTCTGACACACGGCGTACGACCGCAGGCCCCTGGGGCGCGAGCGACTCGCACCCCAGGGGCCTGCGCGTTGCCGTGGGAACCGCCCCTGCGCCACGTGGCGGGACCCGGAAGTCCTATGCTGATCGGCATGACGAGTGAGCCGGAGCAGCAGATCGGAGTGGGTACGCAGGACGCGTTCCAGCGCCTGTGGACCCCGCACCGTATGGCGTACATCCAGGGTGAGAACAAGCCGACCGGCCCGGAGGCCGGCGACGGATGTCCGTTCTGCTCGATCCCGTCCAAATCCGATGAGGACGGCCTGATCGTCGCGCGGGGCGAGCACGTCTACGCGGTGCTCAACCTCTACCCGTACAACGGCGGCCACCTGATGGTGGTCCCCTACCGGCACGTCGCGGACTACACCGAGCTGGATCTGGCGGAGACCGCCGAGCTGGCCGGGCTGACCAAGCGCGCGATGACGGCGCTGCGCACCGCGTCCGGGGCGCACGGCTTCAACATCGGCATGAACCAGGGCGGGGCGGCGGGCGCGGGGATCGCCGCGCATCTGCACCAGCACGTGGTGCCGCGCTGGGGCGGCGACACCAACTTCATGCCGGTCATCGGGCACACCCGGGTCCTGCCGCAACTGCTGGCAGACACCCGCAAGATGCTCGCGGACGTCTGGCCGCACTAGTCCCTGCCGGGTGCGTCGTGGGTCGGGGGCCGGGACCTCCGGGGCAGGGGTCCGAAATCGACTATTTACGGGCCTGGCGGCCCACAAATAGCTCGGCAGCATTTCGAAACCCACCCCTGCGGCCCCGGCCCCCTTCCGTCCGGTGTGCCCATGATCCGCCGGACAGGCTTTACGCGTCGTACGCGTCCGCCTTGCGGGGTTCCGCGCCCTGGACCAGGCCGCTCAGCATCAGCGAGCGGTTGGTGAAGTGCGAGGTGTCGACGCCGTTCTCCTTCATGACGTGGATCGCCGCGGCGTGCACCGCGCGCAGCACCGGGGTCGCGGCGCGCAGCGCGTCGTCGGCCATGAAGCGGTGCTTCCACGGCTTGTCCGCCCAGGTGTGCCGGAGGCCGAACGGCTCGGGCAGTGCGAGCGTGCCGCCGAGGTGGTCCAGCACGCTGGGGAACCGGGTGAGCGGCGCGCGGGCCGCCAGCCGGACCACCTCGCCGGGGTGGATCAGCGGTAGCTGCACCGTGTGGGTCTCCCAGAACTTGACCGGGTGCGAGACGGTCTTGGAGTTGGGCGCCGGCGGTGCGGTGAAGATCGGGTGCACGGGGCCCAGCGCGTGGCCCGTCACCTCGACCCGCAGGGTCTGCGCCAGCACGGTCACCGTGACCATCAGCGTTATCACCAACTGGCCGTCCCACAGGACGAACTGGATGCCGAGGTAGTGCCGGTTGCCCTTGCCGAACTGCTGGTTGTTGCAGATCCGCTGGATCTCGAAGTCCTTGACGGTGAACGCCTCGACCTCGGCGCCGGTGGGCCGGGAGATGGCCTTGGCGTTCTCCCCGGTCGGGGCGACGACCCAGTGCCGTATCGACGCCTTGGGGAAGCCTCCGGTGTGCAGCGGGCCGCGCTCCAGCATCCGCAGTTTGTCGTGGATGGCGCGGATGACGTCCCAGCTGCGGAAGGGGTGGATCTCGGCGAGGCCGTCGCGTGGCACCAGCTCCTCGGCCATCTGCCAGCTGCCCCAGCGGGTGCCCATGCCCAGTATTCCCTTGGGGCCCGCATAGAAGACCACGTTGCTGTTCTGCTCGGCGGAGAGCTTCGCCAGGCTCTGCCGCAGCGTCTCCGCCCTGGTCTGGTTCGGGTTGCGCGGTACGGCCTCGGGGATCTTGGCGCCGACGCCGGTGCCGGAGACCAGGCCGGCCCAGCGCTCGCGCAGGTCCTTCGCGGTCTGCTCGCAGATGCGCTTGGCCCAGAACCAGCCCAGCACCGGTACGAGCATCATGACGCGCAGGTACTGGCGCCAGAACCCGGTCAGCGGCGGCTTGATGATGAGCAGGGCGGCGAACGCGACGACGATCAGCAGGATCACCGCGCCCAGCGGGCCCGCCTTCGAGTCCTGCGCCTTCGCCAGCGACCTGCGCAGCTGGAACGCGCCGAGCCAGATCAGCACCCCGGGCAGGAACAGCAGCCCGAAGACGGCCATCACGATCGTCAGCCGGTTGTCGCGCTCCTGCCGGATCCGGTTCGCGGCGAGACAGTGCTCGACGACGGACTGCGGTTCGGCACCGAAGGACTGCACGAGTTCGCCGCGCGCCGCGCCGAGCATCCGCACCTGGACGGAACGGGCGAACGCCTCACCGAGGTTGGGCTCGAAGAGCGAGAGCCGGGGAGGGGTGAAGACCGCGTCCTCGTTGGCCTTCCTGAGGTCCTCGACCGGGGAGTCCCGATAGGCCGCGGACGACAGGGCCTGGGTTGCGGCGGTGCCGCCCTCCGTACCGATCAGCGGGACCTGCGCCCCGGGGCTGAAGTCGAACCCCTTGCCGTCTGCCACTACCGCCCCCTCATTCCCCCACACGACCCCGCGGGCACAACGGCTCCACCGGCCCATTCCCCGCGAGCGGGGCCGTCACACTTCTGGAGCAATGCCCACAGTATCGGCGCGGCGGTCCGCGCGGGGTGCACACGGACCGCCGACCGGCCTTCCTGCGGCGTTACTTGGCGGAATCCGCCTGTTCCCTGAGCTTGGCCGCGAGCGGCGGGGGCATCGGCTCGTGGCGGGCGTACGCGCGGCTGAAGCGGCCGGTGCCGTGCGACAGGGACCGCAGGTCGACGGCGTACCGGCCGATCTCGATCTCCGGCACCTCGGCCCGCACCAGGGTGCGGCCAGGACCGGCCGGTTCGTTGCCCAGGACCCGGCCGCGCCGTCCGGAAAGATCGCTCATCACCGAACCGACGTAGTCGTCGGAGACCAGCACCCCGACCTCGACGACCGGTTCCAGCAGGTCGATCCTGGCCCCGGCGGCCGCCTCCCGCATGGCGAGCGCCCCGGCGGTCTGGAACGCGGCGTCGGAGGAGTCCACCGAGTGCGCCTTGCCGTCGGTGAGGGTGACCCGGATGTCCACCACCGGGTGGCCGAGGGCCACACCCCGGGCGGCCTGCGCGCGGACGCCCTTCTCCACCGACGGGATGAACTGCCGCGGTACCGCGCCGCCGATCACCTTGTCGACGAACTCGATGCCGGAGCCGGCCGGCAGCGGATCGACCTGGATCTCGCAGATCGCGAACTGGCCGTGCCCGCCGGACTGTTTGACGTGCCGGCCGCGCGCGGTGGCCTGCTCACCGAACGTCTCGCGCAGCGACACCCGGTGCTGCACGGCGTCCACCTGGACCCCGTAGCGGCTGCGCAGCCGTTCCAGCGCGACATCGGCATGCGCCTCGCCCAGGCACCACAGGACCACCTGCCGGGTGTCCGGGTTCTGCTCGAGACGCATCGTGGGATCCTCGGCGACGAGCCGCGCCAGACCCTGCGAGAGCTTGTCCTCGTCGGCCTTGCTGTGCGCCTGGATGGCCACCGGGAGCAGCGGGTCGGGCATCACCCACGGCTCCATGAGCAGCGGCCGGTCCTTGGCCGAGAGGGTGTCGCCGGTCTCGGCGCGGGTCAGTTTGGCGACGCAGGCCAGATCGCCCGCGACACAGCTCGCCACCCCGCGCTGCTGCTTGCCGAAGGGCGAGGACAGCGCGCCCACCCGCTCGTCCACGTCATGGTCCGCGTGCCCGCGGTCCTCCATGCCGTGCCCCGAGACATGGACCGTCTCGTCCGGCCGCAGCGTCCCGGAGAAGACCCGCACCAGGCTGATCCGCCCGACGTACGGGTCGGAGGAGGTCTTCACCACCTCGGCGGCGAGCGGCCCGTCGGGATCGCAGGTCAGCGGCGGGCACGGGCCACCCTGCAGGGCGCTCACCGGTGGCGCCTCGCGCTCCAGCGGGGTCGGGAAGCCGCCGGTGATCAGTTCCAGCAGCTCCAGGGTGCCGAGCCCCTGCCGGGCGCCGTCGGCCGCGGGGGCGGCGGCGAGCACCGGGTGGAACGTGCCGCGGGCGACCGCCCGTTCCAGGTCCTCGGTGAGGGTCTTGAGGTCCAGTTCCTCGCCGCTGAGGTAGCGGTCCATCAGGGTCTCGTCCTCGCTCTCGGCGATGATCCCCTCGATGAGCCGGTTGCGGGCCTCCTCGATCAGCGGCACCTCCCCGGGCTCGGGGGCCCGCTCGGTCCGCTCGCCCGTCGAGTAGTCGAAGACCCGCTGCGACAGCAGCCCGATCAGCCCGGTGACCGGGGCGTGCCCGTCCGGGCCCTGCTCGCCGTGCAGCGGCAGGTACAGCGGCAGCACCGACTCGGGGGAGTCGTCGCCGAGGACCCGGGCGCACAGCGCCGTCATCTCGTCGAAGTCGGACCGGGCCGCCTCCAGATGCGTCACCACCACGGCCCGCGGCATCCCGACCGCCGCGCACTCGTCCCACACCAACCGGGTCGCGCCGCCCACGCCCGAGGCGTCCTGCGCCGCCGAAACGACGAAGAGGGCCGCGTCCGCTGCTCGCAGACCGGCCCTCAACTCCCCGACGAAGTCGGCGTATCCGGGAGTGTCCAGCAGATTTATCTTGATATCGCCCCAGAGGACCGGCACAAGAGACAGCTGCACCGACCGCTGCTGCCGCTGCTCGATCTCGTCATGATCGGAGATCGATCCGCCGTCCTCCACCCGCCCTGCCCGGTTCACCGCGCCGGTTGCCAGCGCCAGGGCCTCGACGAGTGTGGTCTTGCCCGCTCCGCTGTGGCCGACCAGCACCACATTGCGCACCTTCTCGGGCCGGCCGGCCGCCGGTGCCCTTCCGGCGGCTCCTGGATGTACGTCTCTCCTGTCGGCTGCTCCACCCACGGGTCTCGCCTCCATGTCCGTCACTGCATGGGGGACCGCGCCCTCTGCAGGGGCACAAACGCGCAACGTCACGGGAGACCGCACCGGAGGTGCCCCGGGACGGGGTACAAAGGGAGGGTTTCCGGCGACGCCCGCGGTTATCCGACCTTCCCACGGCGGTCACGGTGCGTCCATACGTCGTACGTCCCCAGGGTACCGGCGGGTGCCTCCCGCATACGGACGACGAGGGCTGGCTACGATGGGCCGTCCAGTGGCCGACCGGGCCAGCCGACATCCACCGATCCATCCGGGAAGGCCATGCTGAACAAGTACGCGCGTGCATTCTTCACGCGTGTTCTCACGCCGTTCGCCTCGTTCCTGCTGCGCATCGGGGTCACCCCCGACGCGGTGACCCTCATCGGCACCGGGGGAGTGATGGCGGGTGCGCTGGTCTTCTACCCCATGGGCGAGTTCTTCTGGGGCACCGTCGTCATCACCCTGTTCGTCTTCTCGGACCTGGTCGACGGGAACATGGCGCGGCAGTCCGGGGTGTCCAGCCGATGGGGCGCCTTCCTCGACTCCACCCTCGACCGGGTCGCCGACTCGGCGGTCTTCGGCGGGCTCGCGCTCTGGTACGCCGGGGGCGGTGACGACCTCGTGCTCTGCGCGGTGACGATCTTCTGCCTCGCCAGCGGCCAGGTGGTGTCCTACACCAAGGCCCGCGGTGAGGCCATCGGCCTGCCGGTGAACGTCAACGGGCTGGTGGAGCGTGCCGAGCGGCTCGTCATCACCCTCGTCCTGTGCGGTCTCGCCGGGCTGCACAAGTTCGGCGTTCCCTATATCGAGTGGCTTCTGCCGATCGCGCTGTGGGTCGTCGCCGCGGGCAGCCTGGTGACCCTGATCCAGCGGGTCGTCACCGTGCGCCGAGAGGCGGCGGAGGCCGACGCGGCCGACGCCGTCGCCGGTGCGAACGGGGGCGGCGCCGCGTGAAGGACCGGTTGATCGACGGCCTCTACGGCCTGGGCTGGAGTGCGGTGAAGAAGCTGCCGGAACCGGTGGCGAACGCCCTCGGCCGGCAGATCGCCGACCTGGTCTGGCGGCGGCGCGGCAAGGGAGTGCTCCGGCTGGAGTCCAACCTCGCCCGTGTCGTGCCGGACGCGGACGAGGCCCGGCTGCGCGAGCTGTCCCGGGCCGGAATGCGCTCCTACCTGCGGTACTGGATGGAGTCCTTCCGGATGCCCTCCTGGGACCGGGACCGCTTCCGCACCGGCGTCGACATCCAGGACGCGCACATCCTGAAGGACGGCCTGGCCGCCGGGAAGGGCGTCATCCTGGCGCTGCCGCACATGGGCAACTACGACCTGGCCGGCGCCTGGGTGACCACCAAGATCGGCGTCCCGTTCACCACCGTCGCGGAACGTCTCAAGCCCGAGACGCTGTACGACCGGTTCGTGGCCTACCGCGAGGGACTCGGCATGGAGGTACTGCCGCACACCGGCGGCTCCGCCTTCGGCACCCTCGCCCGCCGGCTGCGCGCGGGCGGCCTGGTCTGCCTCGTCGCCGACCGCGACCTGTCCGCCTCGGGCATCGAGGTGAAGTTCTTCGGCGAGGCCACCCGGATGCCCGCCGGCCCCGCGATGCTCGCGCAGCAGACCGGCGCGCTGCTGCTGCCGGTCACCCTCTGGTACGACGACTCGACGATCATGCGGGGCCGGATCCACCCGCCGGTCGAGGTCCCCGAGCTCGGGGAACGGGCCGAGAAGGCCGCGGTCATGACCCAGGACCTCGCCGACGCCTACGCCTCCGGGATCGCCGAGCACCCCCAGGACTGGCACATGCTCCAACGGCTGTGGCTCGCCGATCTCGAAGCGCGTCCGAACAGTTCCGGAACGGAGAAACTTTGAGGATCGGGATCGTCTGCCCGTACTCCTGGGACGTCCCCGGCGGCGTCCAGTTCCACATCCGCGACCTCGCGGAGCACCTGATCAAGCTCGGCCACGAGGTCTCCGTGCTCGCGCCCGCCGACGACGAGACGCCGCTCCCGCCGTACGTGGTCTCCGCGGGCCGCGCCGTCCCCGTGCCGTACAACGGCTCGGTGGCCCGGCTCAACTTCGGCTTCCTGTCCGCCGCGCGGGTGCGCCGCTGGCTGCACGACGGCGGCTTCGACGTCATCCACATCCACGAACCGACCTCGCCGTCCCTCGGCCTGCTGGCCTGCTGGGCGGCCCAGGGGCCGATCGTCGCGACCTTCCACACCTCCAACCCGCGCTCGCGGGCCATGATCGCCGCCTATCCGATCCTGCAGCCCGCGCTGGAGAAGATCCGCGCGCGCATCGCGGTGAGCGAGTACGCCCGGCGCACCCTGGTGGAGCACCTCGGCGGCGACGCGGTGGTCATCCCCAACGGCGTGGACGTCGACTTCTTCGCCACCGCCGAGGCCGAGCCGAAGTGGCAGTCGGAAGGGGCGCGCAGCACGGCCCTGGACGGCGTGCCGCGGCCGGGCGGGACGATCGGGTTCATCGGCAGGATCGACGAGCCGCGCAAGGGCCTGCCCGCCCTGATGCGGGCCCTGCCGAAGATCATCGCCGAACGCCCGGACACCCGGCTGCTGGTCGCCGGAAAGGGTGACGAGAAGGAAGCCGTCGAGGCCCTGCCGGAACACCTACGCGGCCAGGTGGAGTTCCTCGGCATGGTCAGCGACCGGGACAAGGCCCGGCTGCTGCGCAGCGTCGACCTGTACGTGGCCCCCAACACCGGCGGCGAGAGCTTCGGCATCATCCTCGTCGAGGCGATGTCGGCCGGCGCCCCGGTGCTCGCCAGCGATCTGGACGCCTTCCGCCAGGTCCTGGACGGCGGTGCGGCGGGCGAACTGTTCCCCGTCGAGGACGCCGACGCGCTCGCGGCCGCCGCGGTGCGGCTGCTCGGTGACCCCGAGCGCCTCGCGGAGCTGCGGGAACTGGGCAGCAGGCACGTCCGCCGCTTCGACTGGAGCACGGTCGGCGCCGACATCCTGTCCGTCTACGAGACGGTGACGGAGGGCGCCACCGCCGTCGCCACCGACGAACGCGTCGGCCTGCGCGCCCGCCTGGGGCTCGCCCGGGACTGAAGTACCCGGCGCGACGGTAGCCTTGCCGCCCGTGACCACCTTCATCTGGGTCGCGGTGGCTGTCGTTGCCATCGGCCTGTACCTGAGCTGGACCGCGGGCCGCCTTGACCGGCTGCACGCCCGTATCGACGCCGCCCGTGCCGCCCTGGACGCGCAGCTGCTGCGCCGCGCCTCGGTGGCCCAGGAGCTCGCGACGTCCGGGGTGCTGGACCCGGCGGCGTCCATCGTCCTCTACCAGTCCGCGCACGCCGCCCGGCAGGCCGAGGACGAGCACCGAGAGGTGGCCGAGAGCGAGCTGAGCCAGGCGCTGCGCGCGGTCTTCGCCGAACCGGACGCCGTCGAGGCGGTGCTGGCCGCGCCCGGCGGCGAGGAGACCGTCGGCGAACTGACCCAGGCCGTACGCCGGGTGCCGATGGCCCGCCGCTTCCACAACGACGCGGTCCGGGCGGCGCGGGCGGTGCGCAGGCACCGGGTCGTGCGCTGGTTCCGGCTGGCCGGCCACGCGCCCTTCCCGCTGGCCTTCGAGATGGACGACGAGCCACCGATGGCGTTCACAGCGGACGGCGCGGCAGGCCACTGACCCCGGATTGGCCCTTTTCCGGCCAGGTGGACCGGTTCAGGATGGGTACAACGCACCATTCGTCATCGAGTGAGGTCATACCGTGTCCACCACCCCCGCCACCGCCCAGAACCCCGAGACCGGCACCGCGCGCGTCAAGCGCGGTATGGCCGAGCAGCTCAAGGGCGGCGTGATCATGGACGTCGTCAACGCCGAGCAGGCGAAGATCGCCGAGGACGCCGGCGCCGTCGCGGTCATGGCCCTGGAGCGGGTGCCCGCCGACATCCGCAAGGACGGCGGCGTGGCCCGTATGTCCGACCCGGACATGATCGACGGCATCATCAACGCGGTGTCCATCCCCGTCATGGCGAAGTCCCGTATCGGCCACTTCGTCGAGGCCCAGGTCCTGCAGGCGCTCGGTGTCGACTACATCGACGAGTCCGAAGTCCTGACCCCGGCCGACGAGGTCAACCACAGCGACAAGTGGGCCTTCACCACCCCCTTCGTCTGCGGCGCGACCAACCTGGGCGAGGCCCTGCGCCGGATCGCCGAGGGCGCGGCCATGATCCGCTCCAAGGGTGAGGCCGGCACCGGCAATGTCGTCGAGGCCGTGCGCCACATGCGCCAGATCCGCACCGACATCCGCCGCCTCGGCACCCTGGACGAGACCGAGCTGTTCGTCGCCGCCAAGAACCTCCAGGCCCCGTACGAGCTGGTCAAGGAGGTCGCGGGCCTCGGCAAGCTGCCCGTCGTGCTCTTCAGCGCCGGCGGTGTGGCCACCCCGGCGGACGCCGCCCTGATGATGCAGCTCGGCGCCGAGGGTGTCTTCGTCGGCTCCGGCATCTTCAAGTCCGGCGACCCGGCGCAGCGCGCCGCCGCCATCGTGAAGGCCACCACCTTCTACGACGACCCCAAGGTCATCGCGGATGTCTCGCGCGGTCTGGGCGAGGCCATGGTCGGCATCAACTGCGACACCCTCCCCGAGTCCGAGCGCTACGCCAACCGCGGCTGGTAACCGGACCGTGAGCGCCATACCCACCATCGGCGTACTGGCCCTGCAGGGCGATGTACGCGAACACCTCGCGGCGCTCACCGCCGCCGGCGCACAGGCCGTGCCTGTGCGCCGGCCGGCCGAGCTCGCCGGGATCGACGGCCTGGTCATCCCCGGCGGCGAGTCCACCACGATGTCCAAGCTGGCGGTCATCTTCGGCATGCTGGAGCCGCTGCGCGAGCGGGTCGCGGCCGGAATGCCGGCCTACGGATCCTGCGCGGGAATGATCATGCTCGCCGACAAGATCCTGGACGGCCGGGACGACCAGGAGACCATCGGCGGCATCGACATGATCGTGCGCCGCAACGCCTTCGGGCGGCAGAACGAGTCCTTCGAAGCGGCCGTGGAGATCACCGGCATCGGCGGCGGCCCGGTCGAGGGCGTCTTCATCCGCGCCCCGTGGGTCGAGTCGACCGGCGAGCGGACCGAGGTACTGGCCCGGCTCGAGGACGGCACCGTGGTCGCCGTACGCTCCGGAAACCTGCTGGCCACCTCGTTCCACCCCGAGCTGACCGGCGACCACCGGGTTCACGAGCTCTTCGTCGACATGGTGCGCACCGCGGGCTAGCCCGACCCCGGTAGGATCTCTTCTGTTCATTTCTACTGGCGACGTTGTAAGGAGCTGGCGATGTCCGGCCACTCTAAATGGGCTACCACCAAGCACAAGAAGGCCGTGGTTGACGCCAAGCGCGGCAAGCTGTTCGCCAAGATGATCAAGAACATCGAGGTGGCGGCGCGCATGGGTGGCGGTGACGTCTCCGGTAACCCGACCCTTTACGACGCCATCCAGAAGGCGAAGAAGAGCTCGGTCCCGAACAAGAACATCGACAGCGCGGTCAAGCGCGGTGCCGGTCTGGAAGCCGGCGGCGCCGACTACCAGACGATCATGTACGAGGGCTACGGGCCGAACGGTGTCGCGGTGCTCATCGAGTGCCTCACCGACAACCGCAACCGCGCGGCCTCCGACGTCCGGGTCGCGATGACCCGCAACGGCGGCGCCATGGCGGACCCGGGCTCGGTCTCGTACCTGTTCAACCGCAAGGGCGTCGTCATCGTCCCCAAGGGTGAACTCTCCGAGGACGACGTGCTGGGCGCCGTGCTGGACGCCGGGGCCGAAGAGGTCAACGACCTCGGCGAGTCCTTCGAGGTCATCAGCGAGGCCACCGACATGGTCGCGGTCCGTACCGCGCTCCAGGACGCGGGCATCGACTACGACTCGGCCGACGCCAACTTCGTCCCCACCATGCAGGTGGAGCTCGACGAGGACGGCGCCCGCAAGATCTTCAAGCTGATCGACGCGCTGGAGGACAGCGACGACGTGCAGAACGTCTTCGCCAACTTCGACGTGAGCGACGAGGTCATGGAGCAGGTCGACGCCTGATTCCGCGTTGTCAGCACCACGGGCCGGCGGGACACATCCCGCCGGCCCGTCGGCGTTGGCGGCGTTGTCGGTGGGAACGGCTAACCTGCAGGAACAGTTGACCGACAGGGCTTGAGGGGTGACGGGGTGCGGGTACTCGGCGTGGACCCGGGACTGACCCGGCTCGGCATCGGAGTCGTGGACGGCGTCCCCGGGCGCCCGTTGACGATGCTGGGCGTAGGCGTGGTGCGCACCCCGGCCGACGCGGATATCGGGCACCGACTCGTCCTCATCGAGCGCGGCATCGAGGCGTGGTTGGACGAGTACCGGCCGGAAGTCGTCGCCGTGGAGCGGGTGTTCAGCCAGCACAACGTCAGCACGGTCATGGGCACCGCCCAGGCCAGCGCCGTCGCGATGCTCTGCGCCAGCCGGCGCGGACTCCCCGTCCATCTGCACACCCCCAGCGAGGTCAAGGCCGCCGTCACCGGCAGCGGACGGGCGGACAAGGCCCAGGTCGGCGCCATGGTGACGCGGCTGCTGCGCCTGGACGCCCCGCCCAAGCCGGCCGACGCCGCGGACGCGCTGGCGCTGGCCATCTGCCACCTCTGGCGCGGTACCGCCACCAACCGTCTCCAACAGGCCATCGCCGCCCACCGGCCGGCACGAATCCAGGAGCCCCGAGCATGATCGCCTTCGTCAGCGGCCCGGTCGCCGCACTCGCCCCGGACGCCGCGGTCATCGAGGTGGGCGGCATCGGCATGTCCGTCCTGTGCACCCCGGGCACCCTCGCCACCCTCAGGACCGGGCAGCCGGCCAGACTCTCGACGTCGTTGATCGTCCGCGAGGACTCGCTCACCCTGTACGGCTTCGCGGACGACGACGAGCGGCTGGTCTTCGAGCTGCTGCAGACCGTCAGCGGCGTCGGCCCGCGCCTCGCGCAGACGATGCTCGCCGTGCACTCCCCGGACGCCCTGCGGATCGCGGTGGCCACCGGGGACGAGAAAGCGCTCACCGCCGTCCCCGGCGTGGGCAAGAAGGGCGCCCAGCGGCTCCTGCTGGAACTGAAGGACCGGCTCGGCGAGCCCGTCGGCCCCGGGGCGAACCGCGGGATCGGCAGCCCCGTCAGCGCTTCCTGGCGCGACCAGCTGCACGCGGCGCTCATCGGGCTCGGCTACGCCACCCGCGAGGCCGACGAAGCGGTCTCAGCGGTCGCGCCGCAGGCAGAGGCGGAGCTGGCCGGGGGCGGAGCGCCCAATGTGTCCGCACTGCTGCGAGCGGCCCTCCAGACCCTGAACCGCACCCGCTGAGGGCATGCCGCCGCACGGACACGATCCCCGCACCGACTGCCTGACGCCGCTACGACCCGACGAGCCCCGCACCCACGAGCCCCGCACCGACGACCCGAAAGTCCGACATGAACTGGGACGAGCCCGCACCCCCGACCGCCGGCGAGCTGCCGGACCGGCTGGTCGGCTCCGATGCCGACGGTGAGGACCAGGCCGTCGAGGCCGCGCTGCGGCCGAAGGACCTCGGTGAGTTCGTCGGGCAGGAACGGGTGCGGCAGCAGCTGGACCTGGTGCTCAAGGCCGCCAAGAAGCGCGGCGGCACCGCCGACCACGTGCTGCTCTCCGGAGCGCCCGGCCTCGGCAAGACCACCCTGTCGATGATCATCGCCGCCGAGATGGGCGCCCCGATCCGCATCACCTCGGGCCCGGCCATCCAGCACGCGGGCGACCTCGCCGCGATCCTCTCCTCCCTCCAGGAGGGCGAGGTGCTGTTCCTGGACGAGATCCACCGCATGTCCCGGCCCGCCGAGGAGATGCTCTACATGGCGATGGAGGACTTCCGGGTCGACGTGATCGTCGGCAAGGGTCCCGGCGCCACCGCCATCCCGCTGGAGCTGCCGCCCTTCACCCTGGTCGGCGCCACCACCCGGGCCGGCCTGCTGCCGCCCCCGCTGCGGGACCGCTTCGGCTTCACCGGCCACATGGAGTTCTACGCCCCCGCCGAGCTGGAACGCGTCATCCACCGCTCGGCCCGGCTGCTGGACGTCGAGATCGAGACGGACGGCGGTGCGGAGATCGCCGGCCGCTCCCGCGGCACGCCCCGTATCGCCAACCGGCTGCTGCGCCGGGTCCGGGACTACGCGCAGGTCAGAGCCGACGGCCGGATCACCCGCGAGATCGCCACGCAGGCCCTGGAGGTCTACGAGGTGGACGCCCGAGGCCTCGACCGGCTGGACCGGGCGGTGCTGCGCGCCCTGCTCCAGCTGTTCGGCGGCGGCCCGGTCGGTCTGTCGACACTGGCGGTCGCCGTCGGTGAGGAGCGCGAGACGGTCGAGGAGGTCGCCGAACCGTTCCTGGTCCGGGAGGGTCTGCTGGCGCGTACTCCCCGTGGCCGGGTGGCTACCCGGGCGGCCTGGACGCACCTCGGCCTGGTCCCGCCCCAGCAGCCCGGGGGCCCCGGCCAGGGTGGCCTGTTCGGACCGTGACGGCATGGGGACTCGCCCCCCAGGAACCCCAGTGCCATGCTGGGCGTTGTTTCACCGGCGAGGACTCGCTTAGACTCCGCCGACGCCCTTCCTCCGGAACGGCATACACCCCCGTAGATCAGGCCAGCCACCGCGGCCGTGCGAAGGAACGTTGTAAATCGTGAGTATCGGCTTGCTCCTCCCGTTCATCATCCTTATCGGTGCCATGTTCCTCATGACCCGGTCTGCCAAGAACAAGCAGCGGCAGGCGGCGACGATGCGGAACCAGATGGAACCGGGCTCCGGTGTCCGCACCATCGGCGGCATGTACGCCGTGGTGAAGGAAGTCAACGAGGACACCGTCCTCCTGGAGCTGGCCGACGGGGTGCACGCGCACTTCGCGAAGAACTCCATCGGCGCCGTCCTGGACCAGTCCGAGTACGACCGGATCGTGCACGGCATCGAGCCGGACGAGCTGGAGGACGGCTCCGAGGACACCGACGGGGACGCGGCCACCGATGAGGACGCCGTGACGGCCGAGGCCGCCGATGACGAGCGCATCGACCTGAGCAAGACGGAGGACGAGCCGAAGAAGGACGGCACCGACCCCAAGTAAGGGCGCGTCGGTCCGGACTCTCACATCACTTCGTGGCCACCCCACGGGCGCGCAGGCCCGGGGGCTGGTTGGACAGGGAGATACAAGAAGGTGGCAGCACCCAAGAAGGGCCGCAGGTCCTCGGGGAGTCAGGGGTACCCCGGGCGCGCCCTGGCCGCGATCCTGATCGCGCTCGTGGCGTTGACGGGGACGATGTTCCTCTCGCACAACACCAAGCCGCGACTGGGCATCGACCTCGCAGGCGGTGTCAGCATCACGTTGACCGCCAAGAGCGATCAGGCCGGCGCGGTCAACAAGACCAACATGAACACCGCTGTGAGCATCATCAACCAGCGTGTGAACGGTCTTGGTGTCTCCGAGGCGGAGGTGCAGACCCAGGGCGACAATCACATCATTGTCAACATCCCCAAGGGCACCGACCCCAAGCAGGCGCAGGAGCAGGTCGGCACGACCGCCCAGCTGTACTTCCGGCAGGTGCTCGCCGAGCAGGCGAACCCCCCGGCGGCCAAGACGCCGCCGGCGACGCCCACCCCGTCCGTGACCCCTTCGGCGACTCCGTCGGGCAAGCCCGGTACCAAGCCGACCGGTACGGCCACGCCGAAGAGCACGCCCTCGACGAAGGCCACTCCCTCGTCGAGCGCCACCACTCAGGGCCGCGCGGTCACCGACGGTCTGAAGGCCGACCCGGCCAAGGCGCCGACCCCGACGCCCACCCCGTCCGCGCCCCCGGCCGGCACGCTGGACAGCACGATTCCGGCCGATCTGCAGGCCAAGTTCACCGCCCTTGACTGCAACGACCCGAAGCAGCGGCTGGCCGCGAACCAGGGTGTCAAGCCGGAGAACAAGGTCGTCGGCTGCGGCGAGCGTGGCGACGGCAAGGACAAGATCTGGTACAAGTACGCGCTCGGCCCGGCCGTCCTCGACGGCAAGGACGTCTCCAAGGCCAGTGCGAAGTTCGACACCACGTCCGGCAACGGCTGGGTCGTCGACCTCAGCTTCACCGGCGGTGGCGCCAAGAAGTTCACGAGGGTCACCACGCAGCTCGCCGCCCAGCAGCCCCCGCTGAACCAGTTCGCGATCGACCTCGACGGCAACGTCGTCTCGGCGCCCTCGGTTTCGCAGGCCCTGCCCGGCGGCAGCGCGACGATCTTCGGCAGCTTCACCCAGACGTCCGCGACGAACCTGTCGAACGTCCTGTCCTACGGTTCGCTGCCGCTGTCCTTCGACATCAGCGACGTGACCACGGTCTCCGCCGCACTCGGCGGCGAGCAGCTGCGCGGCGGCCTCATCGCGGGCGCCGTCGGCCTCGCGCTGGTCGTGCTCTACATGCTGGCGTACTACCGGGGCCTCGGCCTCGTCGCGATCGTCAGCCTCCTGGTGTCGGCGGCACTCACCTACACGCTGATGTCCCTGCTCGGCCCGGCCATCGGCTTCGCGCTGAACCTGCCGGCCGTCTGTGGAGCCATCGTCGCCATCGGTATCACCGCGGACTCGTTCATCGTCTTCTTCGAACGGATCCGTGACGAGCTGCGCGAGGGCCGCTCGCTGCAGCCCGCCGTGGCCCGCGGCTGGCCGCGCGCCCGGCGCACCATCCTGGTGTCGGACTTCGTGTCCTTCCTGGCCGCCGCGGTGCTGTTCGCCGTCACGGTCGGCAAGGTCCAGGGCTTCGCGTTCACGCTGGGTCTGACCACCCTGCTCGACGTCGTGGTGGTGTTCCTCTTCACCAAGCCGTTGATGACGATCCTGGCCCGCAACAAGTTCTTCGCGGAGGGCCACAAGTGGTCCGGCCTCGACCCGAAGGGCCTGGGTGTCCAGGCCCCCATCCGCCGCGTCCGCCGCAGGACGAGCACCGAGACGAAGGAGGCCTGATGTCCAAGCTCGGTAATCTCGGACAGCTCGGACACCGGCTGCACCGTGGCGAGATCGCCTACGACTTCGTCGGCAAGCGCAACCTCTGGTACGGCGTCTCGATCCTGATCACGATCGTGGCCATCGCCGGCCTGGCGATCAACGGCCTCAAGCTCGGCATCGAGTTCTCCGGTGGCGCGGTCTTCACCACCGGCAAGACGCCGTACTCGGTCACCGACGTGCAGAACAAGATCGCCGGCCACACCGGCGGTCATGTCGCCACCGTGCAGAAGCTCGGCAACGGCGGCGTCCGGATCCAGGTCAGCGACATCTCCACCGAGGAGTCGAAGACCATTCAGGAGCAGGTCGCCACCGACCTCGGCGGCTCGACCAAGATCGACGCACAGATCGTCGGCCCCAGCTGGGGTGAGGAGATCTCGAAGAAGGCCTTCACCGGCCTGATCATCTTCATGATCCTGGTGGTGATCTATCTCGCCATCGCCTTCGAGTGGCGGATGGCCATCGCCGCCCTCGTCGCCCTGATCCACGACCTCACGATCACCGTCGGCGTCTACGCCCTCGTCGGTTTCGAGGTCACCCCGGGCACCGTGATCGGTCTGCTGACGATCCTCGGTTACTCCCTCTACGACACCGTCGTCGTCTTCGACGGTCTCAAGGAGACGACCCGCAGCATCACCAAGCAGACCCGCTACACGTACAGCGAGCTGGCCAACCGCAGCCTGAACCAGACCCTGGTGCGTTCCATCAACACCACGGTCGTCGCGCTGCTCCCCGTCGGTGCCCTGCTGTTCATCGGTGGCGGCATCCTCGGAGCCGGTGTCCTCAACGACATCGCGCTCGCGCTCTTCGTCGGCCTCACCGCCGGTGCGTACTCCTCGATCTTCATCGCGACCCCGCTGGTCGCGGACTTCAAGGAGCGCGACCCGGAGATCAAGGCCCTCAAGAAGCGCGTGCTGGCCAAGCGCAAGGCCGACGCCGCCAAGGGCGTGGACCCGGCCGACGAGGACCGGCGCGCCCGTGAGGACGTCGCCGCCGCCGAGGACGCCGAGGACGACGAGCCGGAGGACGGCGACCGTGCCGCCGCCGGCGGTGTGGTCGGCCAGCGTCCCCAGGCCGCCCGCAACCGTGGCAAGAACCGTCCTTCCGGGAAGCGGCGGTGACGGCGACCGCGGCCGGCGCCGAAGCGCTGCGCGAGCAGCTGCTCGGCCGGATCCGGGACGTGCCGGACTACCCGCAGCCGGGTGTGATGTTCAAGGACATCACCCCGCTGCTGGCCGACCCCGACGCGTTCAACGCCCTGGTGGACGCCCTGGCCGTGCTCTGCGCGCGCCATGGCGCCACCAAGGTCGCCGGACTGGAGGCGCGCGGGTTCATCCTCGCCGCCCCCGCGGCGGCCCGGGCCCACCTCGGCTTCGTGCCCGTGCGCAAGGCGGGCAAGCTGCCCGGCGCGACGCTGTCGCAGCGCTACGAGCTGGAGTACGGCAGCGCCGAGATAGAGGTGCAGCAGGACGCCCTCGCCCCCGGCGACCGGGTCCTGGTCATCGATGACGTGCTGGCCACCGGCGGCACCGCCGAGGCCTCGCTGGAGCTCATCCGGCGGACCGGCGCGGAGGTGGCCGGGGTCGCGGTCCTGCTGGAGCTCGGCTTCCTCAAGGGCCGCGAACGGCTCTCCACCGCCCTCGCGGGCGCCCCGCTGGACGCACTGATCATCGTCTGACACCACAGGCACAGCGCCCTGCGGCACCACAGCACCGCCCGGAGGCGGGCGCCCGGAAACCACCGGGCGCCCGCCTCCTGCCACAGATCGATACCATGGGTGCTCCCACCCGCGTGAGGAGTGCTCTTGCCAGACGAGGCCCAGCCGCTCGACGCCGAAGGCGGGGACGAAACCCCCGCCGGGAGCAACGGAGCCGCCCCCGAGCCGCCGACGCCTGCCGTCCGGCCCGTACGGACCCCCGCCAGCGCGACGCCGTCGCGCGCCGCAGGCTCCTCCAACCGCGTCCGCGCCCGCCTCGCCCGGCTCGGTGTGCAGCGGTCCAGCCCGTACAACCCGGTGCTGGAGCCGATGCTGCGGATCGTCCGGGGCAACGACCCGAAGGGCGACACCGCGCAGCTGCGCCAGATCGAGCGCGCCTACCAGGTCGCGGAGCGCTGGCACCGCGGAGTGAAGCGCAAGAGCGGCGACCCGTACATCACCCACCCGCTCGCGGTCACCACGATCCTCGCCGAGCTCGGCATGGACCCGGCCACACTGATGGCGGGACTGCTGCACGACACCGTCGAGGACACCGACTACAGCCTGGACGCGCTGCGCCGGGACTTCGGCGACCAGGTCGCGCTGCTCGTCGACGGCGTCACCAAGCTCGACAAGGTGAAGTTCGGCGAGGCCGCGCAGGCCGAGACGGTACGCAAGATGGTCGTGGCCATGGCCAAGGACCCGCGCGTCCTGGTCATCAAGCTCGCCGACCGCCTGCACAACATGCGCACCATGCGGTATCTCAAGCGGGAGAAGCAGGAGAAGAAGGCCCGCGAGACGCTGGAGATCTACGCCCCGCTGGCGCACCGGCTGGGCATGAACACCATCAAGTGGGAGCTGGAGGACCTCGCCTTCGCGATCCTCTACCCCAAGATGTACGACGAGATCGTGCGGCTGGTCGCCGAGCGCGCCCCCAAGCGCGACGAGTACCTCGCCGTCGTCACCGACCAGGTCCAGCAGGACCTGCGCGCGGCCCGGATCAAGGCGACCGTCACCGGCCGCCCGAAGCACTACTACAGCGTCTACCAGAAGATGATCGTGCGAGGCCGCGACTTCGCCGAGATCTACGACCTGGTGGGGATCCGCGTCCTCGTCGACACCGTCCGCGACAGCTATGCGGCGCTCGGGACCATCCACGCGCGCTGGAACCCGGTGCCCGGGCGGTTCAAGGACTACATCGCGATGCCCAAGTTCAACATGTACCAGTCGCTGCACACGACGGTCATCGGGCCCAGCGGAAAACCCGTCGAGCTGCAGATCCGCACCTTCGACATGCACCGCAGGGCCGAGTACGGCATCGCCGCGCACTGGAAGTACAAGCAGGACCCGGTCTCCGGCGCCTCGAAGGTGCGCACCGACACCCCGCGCAAGAGCGACGGCGACACCGTCAACGACATGGCGTGGCTGCGGCAGCTGCTGGACTGGCAGAAGGAGACCGAGGACCCGAGCGAGTTCCTGGAGTCGCTGCGCTTCGACCTCTCGCAGAACGAGGTCTTCGTCTTCACCCCCAAGGGCGACGTCATAGCGCTGCCGGCCGGCGCCACCCCGGTGGACTTCGCCTACGCGGTGCACACCGACGTCGGGCACCGGACCATAGGGGCCCGGGTCAACGGCCGCCTGGTGCCGCTGGAGTCGACGCTCGACAACGGCGACCTGGTGGAGGTCTTCACCTCCAAGGCCGCGAGCGCCGCCCCGTCGCGCGACTGGCTGGGCTTCGTGAAGTCCCCGCGCGCCCGGAACAAGATCCGCGCCTGGTTCTCCAAGGAGCGCCGCGAGGAGGCCGTCGAGCAGGGCAAGGACGCCATCGCGCGGGCGATGCGCAAGCAGAACCTGCCGATCCAGCGGGTCCTGACCGGCGACTCGCTCGTCACCCTCGCCCACGAGATGCGCTACCCGGACATCTCCGCGCTCTACGCGGCGATCGGCGAGGGGCACATCACCGCCCAGTCCGTCGTCCAGAAGCTGGTCGACGCGCTCGGCGGCGAGGAAGGTGCGACCGAGGAGATCGAGGAGGTCACCACCCCCTCGCGCAACCGCTCCAAGCGGCGGGCCAACGCCGACCCCGGCGTGGTCGTCAAGGGCGTCGACGACGTGTGGGTCAAGCTGTCCCGCTGTTGCACCCCGGTGCCCGGCGACCCGATCATCGGCTTCGTCACCCGGGGCAGCGGAGTCTCGGTGCACCGCACGGACTGCGTCAACATCGAGTCGCTGTCCCAGGAGCCCGAGCGGATCCTGGAGGTCGAGTGGGCGCCCACCCAGTCGTCCGTCTTCCTGGTCGCCATCCAGGTCGAGGCGCTGGACCGGTCGCGGTTGCTGTCGGACGTGACGCGGGTGCTGTCCGACCAGCACGTCAACATCCTGTCCGCCGCCGTGCAGACCTCCCGTGACCGGGTCGCGACCTCGCGTTTCACCTTCGAGATGGGCGACCCCAAGCACCTGGGGCACGTCCTGAAGGCCGTACGCGGCGTCGAGGGCGTCTACGACGTGTACCGCGTCACCTCGGGCCGTCAGCGCTGAGCCCGTACGCGAGCGGCCCCGGTACGGAAGATCCGTACCGGGGCCGCTTCGTCGTGCGGTGCGGGCCTCAGGGCCTGCTCAGCCGCCGAACTCCTCCAGGCCCTTCAGGGCCTGGTCCAGCAGGGCCTGCCGGCCCTCGAGCTCACGGGTGAGCTTGTCGGCCTTCGACGCGTTGCCCGCGGCCCGGGCGGCCTCGGCCTGGGTGCGCAGCTTGTCGACGGCCGCCTGGAGCTGGCCCGTCAGACCCGCGGCGCGGGCCCGCGCCTCCGGGTTCGTCCGGCGCCACTCGTTCTCCTCCGAGTCCTGGATCGCGCGCTCGACCGCGTGCATCCGGGCCTCGATACGGGGCCGGGCGTCGCGCGGCACATGGCCGACGGCCTCCCAGCGCTCGTTGATCGCGCGGAACGCCGCACGGGCCGCCTTGAGATCCGTCACCGGAAGGATCTTCTCGGCCTCGATGGCGAGCTCCTCCTTGAGCGCGAGGTTCTCCCGCTCCTGGGAGTCGCGCTCGTTGAAGACCTCGGTGCGGGCCTGGAAGAACTGGTCCTGGGCGCCGCGGAAGCGGTTCCACAGGTCGTCCTCGGACTCGCGCTGCGCGCGGCCTGCGGCCTTCCACTCCGTCATCAGCTCGCGGTAGCGGGCGGCGGTCGGACCCCAGTCGGTGGAGTTCGACAGCGCCAGCGCCTCCGTGACCAGCTTCTCCTTGGCGCGGCGGGCCTCCTCGCGCTGGGAGTCCAGCGACGCGAAGTGCGCCTTGCGCCGCTTGGAGAAGACCGAACGGGCGTGGCTGAAACGGTGCCACAGCTCGTCGTCGGCCTTGCGGTCCAGGCGCGGCAGCGCCTTCCAGGTGTCCACCAGGGCGCGCAGCCGCTCGCCCGCGGTCCGCCACTGCTCGCTCTCGGCCAGCCCCTCGGCCTCCGCGACCAGCTCCTCCTTGGCCACCTTGGCCTCGTCGGTCGCCTTCGCCTTCGCGACCTTGCGCTCCTCGCGGCGCGATTCCACCAGCCCGACGAGTGCGTCCAGCCGTGTGGCGAGCGCCGCCAGGTCGCCCACCGCGTGCGCCTCGGTGACCGACGCCCGAAGGTGCTCGATCGCGGTCAGCGCGTCCTTGGGCGCGAGGTCGGTGGTCTTCACCCGCCGCTCGAGGAGGCCGATCTCGACGACAAGCCCCTCGTACTTGCGCTCGAAGTAGGCCAGTGCCTCATCCGGAGACCCCGCCTGCCACGAACCGACCTCCCGCTCCCCGTCGGCCGTACGCACGTACACGGTCCCCGTCTCATCGACGCGGCCCCATGGGTCGCTGCTCACAGCGCCTCCTCCACGTGATGCCCGGCCGCTTTCCGGCTCGCGGGCATCGTTCACAGTTTCCTCCGGCCGGGCTGCGCCCTGACCGGTCCAACGCCAACATAGGCGACCGGCGCCCCGGCTGTCCGCATCCAGCACACGCGAAATTTACCGCCGGGGCCCGGCTCATCAGGGGTTCACGACTGCTTCACGACCGCCTTGTTGATCACCACGGTCGCGTTCGGGGCGGTGTTCTGCTGGGCGTCGGGGGCCGCCGCGCCCGCCGCCGCGATCTTCTGCAGCACCTTCATGCCGTCGGCGCCGATGGTGCCGAAGGGCGTGTAGGACGCCGGCAGCGGGCTGTCCTTGTAGACCAGGAAGAACTGGCTGCCGCCGGTGTGCGGCTGCCCGGTGTTCGCCATCGCGATCGTGCCCGCCGGGTAGGTGCCCTTCGCGACGGCCGGGTCCTTGAGGTTCTCGTCCGGAATCGTGTAGCCGGGGCCGCCCTGGCCGGTACCGGTCGGGTCGCCGCACTGCAGGACGAAGATGTTGTCGGCGGTGAGCCGGTGGCACTTGGTGTGGTCGAAGAAGCCCTTGTCGGCGAGGAACTTGAACGAGTTCACGGTGGCCGGCGCCTTCGCCGCGTCCAGCGCCATCGCGATGTCACCGCAGGTGGTCTGGAGCGTGAAGGTGTACTTCGCGCTCTTGTCGATGTCCATCGCCGGCTCGGTCTTCCACTGCTGCTTCCCCGGGGTGCCCGCGCCCGGCTTGGCGCACGGGTCCGGCGCCTTGGAAGGCGTCGTGGCCGACGGACTGGCGGCCGCGTCGGTCTTCGACTTCTCCTTGCCGTCCAGGCTGCCCGTCGCGTACGCGGTGGCGCCGGCGGCCACCACGACGGCCACCACGGCGGCGATCACGCTGTTGCGCCGGCGGGCCTTGGACTGCTCCGCGGTCCTGCGCTGCTGCTGCCGCTCGAACTTCTCTCGGGCGAGCTGTCGCCGCCGCTGTTCCTTGGTGACCACTTCGCCGTCTCCCGGTCTTCTGCTTCAGTCTTCTCGAAAACGTCATCTCGAACGTGAATCCGCGTGCGGCAGATCTTCGCGCCCCACCCGGCCCGCAGTCCAGTACCCGCGCGCCACGCACAGGCGCACCTGCGGGACGATACGGGTTCGCGGCGGCCACTCCCGCGCCGGTAGGCTCGTGAGCTGCCGACAGCTCCGCGGACGACAGAAGGACGAACGTGCTTATTGCCGGGTTCCCCGCCGGGGCCTGGGGGACCAATTGTTATGTGGTCGCCCCCGCCGCCGGTGAGGAGTGCGTGATCATCGACCCGGGTCACCAAGCGACCCAGGGCGTCGAGGACACGCTCGCCAAGCATCGCCTCAAGCCCGTCGCCGTCATCCTCACCCATGGCCACCTCGACCATGTGGCGTCCGTCGTGCCGGTCTGCGGGGCCCATGACGTCCCGGCCTGGATCCACCCCCGGGACCGCTACATGATGAGCGACCCGGAGAAGGCCCTGGGGCGCTCCATCGGGCAGCAGCTGCTGGGCGAGCTGACGATCGGGGAACCCGACGACGTCCGGGAGCTGACCGACGGCGCCGCCCTCGGGCTGGCCGGCCTGGAGTTCACCGTCTCGCACGCGCCGGGCCATACGAAGGGGTCGGTGACCTTCAGGCTTCCCGAGACCTCCGACGTGCCGTCGGTGTTCTTCTCGGGCGACCTGCTGTTCGCCGGCTCCGTCGGACGCTCCGACCTGCCCGGTGGCTCCGCGGACGAGCTGATGGAGTCGCTGGCGCGGGTGTGCCTGCCGCTCGACGACTCGACCGTGGTGCTGTCCGGCCACGGCCCCCAGACGACCATCGGCCGCGAGCGCGCCGCCAACCCCTACCTGGGGGAAGCGGCCCGCGGCTTCGGAGCCGGTTCACCGGCTCCGCGACGAGGATTGTGACAAGGCTTCCTGTGAGTACCTTCCAGGCCCCCAAGGGCACGTACGACCTGATCCCGCCGGACTCCGCGGCGTATCTCGCGGTGCGCGAGGCGATCTCCGCACCGCTCAAGCGGGCCGGCTACGGCTATATCGAGACCCCCGGGTTCGAGGCGGTCGAACTCTTCTCCCGCGGCGTCGGCGAGTCCACCGACATCGTCAGCAAGGAGATGTACACCCTCACCACCAAGGGCGGCACCACGCTCGCGCTGCGCCCCGAGGGCACCGCCTCCGTGCTGCGCGCCGCCCTGCAGAACAACCTGCACAAGCTCGGCAACCTGCCGGTCAAGCTCTGGTACTCGGGCTCGTACTACCGCTACGAGCGCCCGCAGGCCGGCCGGTACCGGCACTTCTCGCAGGTCGGCGCCGAGGCGATCGGCACCGAGGACCCGGTGCTGGACGCCGAGCTGATCATCCTGGCCGTCGACGCGTACAAGGCACTCGGCCTGAAGAACTTCCGGGTGCTGCTCAACTCGCTCGGCGACAAGGAGTGCCGTCCGGTCTACCGGGCCGCGCTCCAGCAGTTCCTGGCCGGTCTCGACCTGGACGAGGACACCGTGCGCCGGGCGGAGATCAACCCGCTGCGCGTTCTGGACGACAAGCGCGACGCGGTGCAGAAGCAGCTGACCGGTGCCCCCATGCTCCGTGACTACCTGTGCGAGGCGTGCAAGGAGTACCACGAGCAGGTGCGCGAGCTGCTGACGGCCGCGGGCGTGGCGTACGAGGACGACCCGAAGCTGGTGCGCGGCCTGGACTACTACACCCGCACCACCTTCGAGTTCGTGCACGGCGGTCTCGGCTCGCAGTCCGCCGTCGGCGGCGGCGGGCGGTACGACGGCCTGTCCGAGATGATCGGCGGCCCCGCGCTGCCGTCCGTCGGCTGGGCGCTGGGCGTGGACCGTACGGTGCTGGCGCTCAAGGCCGAGGGCGTCGAGCTCGAACTGCCCGCGACGACCGACGTGTTCGCCGTACCGCTCGGCGAGGAGGCGCGCCGCACGCTCTTCGGCACGGTCACCGAGCTGCGCCGGGCGGGTATCGCCACCGACTTCGCGTTCGGCGGCAAGGGCCTGAAGAACGCGATGAAGTCGGCGAACCGCGCCGACGCCCGCTTCGCGATCGTGGCCGGTGAGCGTGATCTGGCCGAGGGCGTGGTGCAGCTCAAGGACATGCGGAGCGGTGAGCAGACGGCGGTCGCCCTGGACGCGCTGGTCGCCACCCTCCAGGAGAAGCTGGCCTGACCCGCTGCTCCGACCTGCGGCGAAGGGCCCGGACAGCTGTCGCTGTCCGGGCCCTTCGCCCTGTGCGGGACGCGGGGTCAGATCAGCCCGTGCCGCATCGCGCTGGTGACCGGCCTTGTCCTCCGGACCGACCAGGGCGATGACCTCCGCCGGATCGCGCGGTCGCGGGTAGTACCGCGCGAAGTGCCGCACGCTCTCGCGGAGGGTCAGCTCCGCCGGCGCCGACTCGTCCTGCCAGACGATGCCGACCCGTGAGCGCCAGGCGCGGCCGGCCAGGTCCGGGTCCTCGCCCAGCACGGTCACCTCGCCGCCGTCCCCCGACCGGTGCCCCTGCAGGATCTCGACCGTCGTGCTCTTGCCCGCCCCGTTGGGGCCCAGGATCCCGAACGCCTCGCCGCGTTCGATGTCGAGATCGACTCCGTCGACCGCGGTGACCTCGCCGTACCGCTTGCGGAGGCCCCGCACCCGCACCGCCTCGTTTCCCATGCCGGTAGGAATCCTCCTGGGCACGCGCCGCGGGGGACGACCAGGAGGACACTCCCGTGTCCACCGTTCGATGGACCACCGGGCACCTGCGGGCCCTGCCACTGGTGCACAATGAAGGTCGCGCGGGATAACGACGGATCTACGGAACGGCGATATGACGACTTCGGCGCTCGACCAGACTCTCACCGACGGTGACCGCGAGACCGGGAACACCATCGGGACGGGACGTCCCTTCGCGTGGCTGCTGGTGATCTGCGGCGCGCTCGGCACGCTCGCGTCCTTCGTGATCACCTGGGACAAGTTCAAGCTCCTCGAAGACCCGAACTTCGTCCCGGGCTGCAGCCTGAACCCGATCATCTCCTGCGGCAACATCATGAAGAGCGAACAGGCCCACGCGTTCGGCTTCCCGAACCCGATGATCGGCCTGATCGCCTACCCGATCGTGGTGTGCATCGGCGTCGGTGTGCTCGCGGGCGCCCGCTACCGGGGCTGGTTCTGGCTCGGCCTGCAGGCCGGCACCCTGTTCGGCGTCGGGTTCGTGACCTGGCTGCAGTACCAGTCGCTGTACAACATCAACTCCCTGTGCCTGTGGTGCTCCCTGGCCTGGGTCGTCACCATCGCGCTCTTCTGGTACACGGCCGTGCACAACATCAAGCACGGCATCATCAAGGTCCCGGCCGGGGTGCGTAGCGCGGTCCTGGAGTTCCACTGGGTCGTGCCGGTGCTCTGGTACGGCATCATCGCGATGCTGATCCTGACCCGCTGGTGGTCGTACTGGAAGACGCTCATCTGAGCCCGGGGGCCCGGTAGGCCCGCCGCACCCGTCCTCCGGGCGCGGCGGAACCCGCGGCTACTGCGGGGTGACGTACGCCCCGCCGATGCCGCCGTCCACGAGGAACTCGCTCGCCGTCATGAAGCTGGAGTCGTCGCTGGCGAGGAACGCCACCGCGGCGGCGATCTCCGTCGGCTCGGCGAAGCGGCCCACCGGAATGTGCACGATCCGGCGGGCGGCGCGCTCCGGGTCCTTGGCGAACAGCTCCTGGAGCAGCGGGGTGTTGACCGGGCCGGGGCACAGCGCGTTGACCCGGATGCCCTCGCGGGCGAACTGCACGCCCAGCTCGCGGGTCATGGCCAGGACGCCACCCTTGGACGCCGTGTAGGAGATCTGCGAGGTGGCCGCGCCCATCTTGGCCACGAACGACGCGGTGTTGATGATCGAGCCCTTGCCCTGCCGCTGCATGTACGGCAGCACGGCCTTGCAGCACAGGTAGACGGAGGTCAGGTTGACCTCCTGGACCCGGCGCCAGGCGTCCAGGCCGGTGGTGAGGATCGAGTCGTCGTCGGGCGGCGAGATCCCGGCGTTGTTGAAGGCGATGTCGACCGATCCGTAGGTGTCGTACGCCGTCCTGAACAGCGCCTCGACCTGCTCGGGGTCGGTGACGTCGACCTTGACGAAGATCCCGCCGACCTCCTCGGCCGCGGCCTTGCCCGACCCCTCGTCGATATCGGCGACGACCACGTTCGCGCCCTCGGAGGCGAAGCGGCGTGCGGTGGCCAGCCCGATGCCGCTGCCGGCGCCGGTGATGACCGCGGTACGGCCGACGAGGCGGCGGCAGACTTCGGTGGTGGATGGCTCTGACATGCGCTGCTACTCCTCAGTGCTGATGAAGACGTTCTTGGTCTCGGTGAAGGCGGCGAGGGCGTCGGGGCCCAGTTCCCGGCCGAGGCCGGATTCCCCGAAGCCGCCGAACGGCGTCGCGTAGCGGACCGAACTGTGGCTGTTGACCGACAGGTTGCCCGCCGCGACCCCGCGCGACATCCGGAGGGCCCGGCCGAGGTCGCGGGTCCAGATCGAGCCGGACAGCCCGTAGCGGGTGGCGTTGGCGAGCCGCAGCGCGTCCGCCTCGTCCTCGAAGGGCAGGACGACGGCGACCGGCCCGAAGATCTCCTCGGTGGCGGCGGGGGCGGCGGCGCCGACCGGGGCCAGCACCGTCGGCGGGTACCAGAAGCCGGGTCCTTCCGGGGCGCTGCCGCGGGCGGCGACCGGCAGGTCGTCCGTGACGAGCGAGCGGACCCGATCCCGCTGGACCGCCGAGATCAGCGGGCCCATCTCGGTGGCGGGGTCCGACGGGTCGCCTACCCGGACGGCCTCGACCGCCGGGACCAGCAGCTCCAGGAACCGCTCGTAGACCTCCCGCTGGACCAGGATCCGGGTGCGGGCGCAGCAGTCCTGGCCCGCGTTGTCCAGGAACGCCATCGGGGCCGCCGCCGCGGCCTTCTCCAGGTCCGCGTCGGCGAAGACGATGTTCGGGCTCTTGCCGCCGAGTTCGAGGGTGACCCGCTTCACCTGACGTGCGCACTGCTCCATGATCCGCTTGCCGACGGCGGTGGAGCCGGTGAACACGAT
Organism: Streptomyces fildesensis; assembly: GCF_016107395.1. Lineage (GTDB taxonomy): Bacteria > Actinomycetota > Actinomycetes > Streptomycetales > Streptomycetaceae > Actinacidiphila > Actinacidiphila fildesensis. Next base: position 339,426 of record NZ_JAAIKO010000005.1, on the reverse strand, counting down.
CTTCCGCACGTCCGGGTGCTCGACGAGCCGGGTCCCGGTGACCGGGCCCGCGCCGGGCAGTACCTGGAAGAGCCCTTCGGGCAGGCCCGCGGACAGGGCGAGTTCGGCCAGCCGCAGTGCGGTCAGCGGGGTGGTCTCGGCCGGTTTGAGCAGGACGGCGTTGCCCGCCGCGAGCGCCGGGGCGGTGCCCCACGCCGCGATCGGCATCGGGAAGTTCCACGGGGCGATGACGCCGACGACGCCGATCGGCTCGTGGAAGGTGAGGTCGATGCCGCCGGCGACCGGGATCTGCCGGCCGCTGAGCCGTTCCACGCCGCCGGCGGCGTAGTCGAGCAGATCACGGACGTTCCCGGCCTCCCAGCGGGCGTTGCCGAGGGTGTGGCCGGCCTCGCGGACCTCCAGCGCGGCGAGCTCCTCGGCGTGCGCGTCGACCTCGGAGGCGAACCGGCGCAGGCCGCGCGCCCGGTCGGCCGGGGCCAGCGCCGCCCAGCCCTGCTGGGCCTTGGCCGCCGCGGCGACGGCGGTGTCCACGCCCTCCGGGGTGGTCGCCGCGACCGTGGCGACGACCTCCTCGGTGGCGGGGTTGAGTACCTGGTGGTGCTCGGTCACGGGGCTGCTTCCTTACATCCGCTCGAAGGAGCGGAACCGCTCCCAGTCCGTGATGGCGGTGTCGAACGCTTCCTGCTCGATCCGCGCCATGTTGCTGTAGTGGTCGACGACGTCCTGGCCGAAGGCCTCCCGCGCGATCGGGCTGGCCGCCCACAGTCCGGCGGCCTCCCGCAGGGTGCCGGGCACCTGCGCGTAGTCGGCGGTGTAGGCGTTGCCCGTGCAGGCCTCCGGCAGTTCGAGCTTGTGCTCGATGCCGTACAGACCCGCCGCGACCATGCCCGCCACGGCCAGGTACGGGTTGACGTCGCCGCCCGGGACGCGGTTCTCCAGGCGCAGCGAGGCGCCGTGCCCGACGACGCGCAGCGCGCAGGTGCGGTTGTCGACGCCCCAGGCGACCGCGGTGGGGGCGAAGGAGCCCGGCCGGAAACGCTTGTAGGAGTTGATGTTGGGCGCGTACAACAGGGAGAAGTCGCGCAGGGCGGCGAGCTGCCCGGCCAGGAAGTGCCGCATGAGGGGCGACATCTCGCCGTCCTCGCCCGCCATGACAGGGCGTCCCGCCTCGTCCCGCAAGGAGAGGTGGATATGACAGGAGTTGCCCTCGCGCTCGTTGAACTTCGCCATGAAGGTGAGCGAGGCGCCCTCCTGGGCGGCGATCTCCTTGGCCCCGGTCTTGTAGACGGTGTGCTGGTCGCAGGTGACGAGCGCCTCGTCGTAGCGGAAGACGATCTCGTGCTGGCCGAGATTGCACTCGCCCTTGGCGGACTCCGGGGTCAGGCCCGCCCCGGCCATCTCGTTGCGGATCCGGCGCAGCAGCGGCTCGACGCGGGAGGTGGCGAGCACCGAGTAGTCGGCGTTGTACTGGTTGGCGGGGGTCAGGCCGCGGTAGCCGCCGTCCCACGCCTGCTCGTAGGTGTCGCGGAAGACCATGAACTCCAGCTCGGTGCCGGCATGGGCGGTCCAGCCCTGGTCCGCGAGCCGGCCCAGCTGGTGGCGCAGGATCTGCCGGGGCGCGGCGACCACCGGCTTGCCGTCGTTCCAGGCGAGGTCGGCGATGAGCAGCGCCGTGCCGTCCTGCCAGGGGACGTGGCGCAGGGTGCTGATGTCGGGGTGCATGGCGAAGTCGCCGTAGCCGCGTTCCCAGGAGGACATCGCGTAGCCGTCGACGGTGTTGAGGTCGACGTCCACCGCGAGCAGGTAGTTGCAGCCCTCGGTACCGTGGGCCAGCACCTCGTCGAGGAAGAACGGTGCGGCGAATCGTTTGCCCTGCAGCCGCCCCTGCATATCGGCGAAGCCGAGGATGACGGTGTGGATCTTCCCCGCTGCCACCAGGGCGCGCAGGGCGTCGACGGACAGGGGGGGTGTGCGATCTGCCACGAGGGAGGTCCTCTCGGATCGGGCGGAAGCACTAAGGTATGGGTTGGAACCATTGATTGGGAAGGGGCCCGCGCATGAGTGAGCAGCAAATCTCCGCGGATCCGCTCGCCTCGGTGCTACGGCCGGTCCGCGGCGGCAATGGTTTCGAGGAGGCGCTGGAGCAGGTGCTCCAGGTCGTCCGGCTCGGTCTGGTGCCCGACGGCGAGCGGCTGCCCGCCGAGCGCGAACTGGCCGAACGGCTGCGGATCAGCCGCGTCACCCTGCGCGAGGTACTGAAGGTCCTGCACGAGCAGGGGCTGGTCGAGACCCGCCGCGGCCGGCACGGCGGCACCTTCGTCCGCAACCGCCCGCCGTCCCACGGCGCGGGCCGGGCGGACGCGGAGAACGAACTGCGGCGCAGGGCGGCCGGACTGGGCACCGGCGGCCTGGACGACGTGCTGCGCTTCCGCGAGGTCCTGGAGGTCGGGGCGGCCGGTCTCTGCGCCCGCACCGAACTGACCGGGGAGCAGACGGACCTGCTGCGCCGCCGGCTGCGCGAGACGGGCGACGCGCCCACCGCAGACTACCGGCGCGCCGACACCCTGCTGCACCTGGCCATCGCCGAGCTCTGCGGCTCCCCTTCGCTGGTCACGCAGTACGCCGCGGTGCGCGCCCAGGTCAACGAACTCCTGGACTGCATCCCCATCCTGGTACGCAACCTCGAACACTCGCAGGGCCAGCACACCGCGCTGGTCGAGGCCATTCTCGACGGCGAGGAGGAGGCCGCGGCGGCGGTGATGCGCGAGCACGCCGAGGGCACCGCGGCCCTGCTGCGCGGCTTCCTCGCCTGACCCCGCCGTGGCCGGCGAACCGGCCGGCCGGTCCCTGCCGGGGGCTTGCGCATCTCCGCGACAGCCGTAAAGGTATGCGTTCAAACCTTTACCCCTCGTCCCGTACGGGAGTGACGCATGCCCCAGCCCGGCGATTCACCGTTCCCAACAGGCAGCACGGCAGGCAGCACGGCGACGGCGACCCCGCCCGGCGCCCCGCCCGGCGGCGACGACTACCTGGAGCGCCGCACCCTGCGCCGCGGCACCGCGGGCTGGCTGCTGCTCACCGGACTCGGCGTCGCCTACGTCGTCTCGGGCGACTACTCCGGCTGGAACTTCGGCCTGCGCGAGGGCGGTTTCGGCGGACTGGCCATCGCCACCGCCCTGATGGGCCTGATGTACACCTGCCTGGTCTTCTCGCTCGCCGAGATGTCCTCGGTGCTGCCCACGGCCGGCGGCGGCTACGGCTTCGCCCGCCGCGCCCTCGGACCCTGGGGCGGCTTCCTCACCGGTACCGCCATCCTCATCGAGTACGTGCTCGCGCCCGCCGCCATCGCCACGTTCATCGGTGCCTACGTCGAGTCCCTCAACCTCTTCGGGCTCACCTCCGGCTGGCCGGTCTTCCTCGCCTGCTTCGTGATCTTCATCGGCGTGCATCTGTGGGGCGTCGGCGAGGCGCTGCGGTTCAGCTTCGTCGTCACCGCCGTCGCCGTCCTCGCGCTGGTGGTCTTCGCCGTCGGAGCCCTCGGCTCCTTCGACGCGAGCCGGCTCAACGACATCAAGGTGACCGACGCGGTCGGCGCCGGATCCTGGCTGCCCTTCGGCCTGATGGGGATCTGGGCCGCGTTCCCCTTCGGAATGTGGTTCTTCCTGGGCGTCGAAGGCGTTCCGCTCGCCGCCGAGGAGACCAAGGACCCGGTGAAGAGCCTGCCCAGGGCCATGGCGCTCTCCATCGGCATCCTCGTGGTGCTCGCCGTCATCACCCTGCTTCCGACGGTCGGAGCGGGCGGCGCCGACGCGCTCAAGGAGTCCGGGAACCCGCTGGTCGAAGCGCTGCAGACGGCCAACGGCGGGAAGTCCTCCGCACTGAGCCAGATCGTCAACTACGCGGGTCTCGCCGGTCTGGTCGCCTCGTTCTTCTCGCTCATCTACGCCGGATCGCGGCAGCTGTTCGCCCTGTCCCGGGCCGGCTATCTGCCCCGCTTCCTCTCCCTGACCAGCAAGCGCAAGGCCCCGTACCTGGGGCTGGTGGTCCCCGGCACCATCGGCTTCGTCCTGGCGGCGGCCAACGCCGACGACGGGTCCAAGGTCCTGAACATGGCGGTCTTCGGCGCGGCGGTCAGCTACGTCCTCATGGCGCTGTCGCACATCGTGCTGCGGCTGCGCGAGCCCGCCCTGCACCGGCCCTACCGCACCCCCGGCGGCATCGTCACCTCCGCCGTCGCCTTCGTGCTCGCCGTCGCGGCCGTGGTCGCCACGTTCCTGGTCGACATCGACGCGGCCCTCACCGCGCTCGCCGTCTACGCCGTGGCCATCGCCTACTTCGCCCTCTACAGCCGCAAGCGGCTGGTCGCCTCCGCCCCCGAGGAGGAGTTCGCGGCACTGGCCGCCGCCGAGGCCGAGCTGGCACGGGACTGACGGCCGCCGCGCGACACCCGCGCGGCTCCGGACGCCCGGCAGCCGTCCGCGCCACAATCGACCCCGTCATCCAGGAGGATCAGTTCATGCCCGAGCAGCCGCTGGTCGGCGTCACGACCTATCTCGACACCGCCAGGTGGGGCGTCTGGGAGACCAGCGCCGTACTCCTGCCGGAGGTCTACCCCCGCATGGTCCGCGCCGCGGGCGGCATCGCCGCGCTGCTGCCGCCGGACGATCCCGACGTCGCGGCCGCGGCGGTCGCCAGGATGGACGCCGTCATCGTCGCCGGCGGCCCCGACGTCGAACCCTCGCTCTACGGGGAACCGCGCCATCCGCGCACCGGGCCGCAGGCGCGCGAGCGCGACCGGTGGGAACTGGCGGTGCTGCGGGCCGCGATCGACTCCGGCACACCCGTCCTGGCCGTGTGCCGCGGGATGCAGCTGCTGAACGTGCTGTGCGGCGGGACGCTCGTCCAGCACCTCCCGGAGCAGGTCGGCCACGACGGGCACGCCGTCACGCCGGGGGTCTTCGGCGACCACGTCGTGACACCGGTGCCGGGCACCCTGCTGGCCCGGATCACCCCGGCCCCGGAGAAGGTGCCGACCTACCACCACCAGGCCGTCGGCTCGCTCGGCGCCGGTCTGACGGTGAGCGCGTACGCCGAGGACGGCACCGTGGAGGCGGTCGAGCTGCCCGGGCCCGGCTTCGCGCTGGGCGTGCAGTGGCACCCCGAGATGGGCTCCGACCCGCGGCTGGTGCGGGCGCTGCTGGCCGCGGCAGGAGGCGCTGTCACACCCGTGCCATAGGCTCGGACGAATGGAGCCCGACCTGTTCACCGCAGCTGCCGAGGAACGCCAGGAGAGGGAGCCGGGCAACAGCCCGCTCGCCGTGCGGATGCGTCCGCGCGTCCTGGACGAGGTGGTCGGCCAGCAGCATCTGCTCAAGCAGGGAGCACCGCTGCGCCGGCTCGTCGGCGAGGGCAGCGGCGGCCCGGCGGGGCCGTCCTCGGTGATCCTGTGGGGCCCGCCCGGCACCGGCAAGACGACGCTCGCGTACGTGGTCAGCAAGGCCACCAACAAGCGCTTCGTCGAGCTCTCGGCGATCACCGCGGGCGTCAAGGAGGTCCGCGCGGTCATCGAGAGCGCCAAGCGGCAGTCCGGCGGCTACGACCGGGAGACGGTGCTCTTCCTGGACGAGATCCACCGCTTCAGCAAGGCGCAGCAGGACTCGCTGCTGCCGGCCGTCGAGAACCGCTGGGTCACCCTGATCGCGGCCACCACCGAGAACCCGTACTTCTCGATCATCTCCCCGCTGCTGTCCCGCTCGCTGCTGCTCACCCTGGAGCCGCTCACCGACGAGGACCTGAGCGGAGTGCTGCGCCGGGCGCTGACCCACGAGCGCGGTCTCGGCGGCGCCGTCACTCTCCCCGCCGACTCCGAGGCCCATCTGCTGCGCATCGCGGGCGGGGACGCACGGCGGGCCCTGACCGCCCTGGAGGCGGGCGCCGGCGCGGCCATCGCCAAGGGCGAAGCGGAGATCACCCTCAGCACGCTGGAGGAGTCCGTCGACCGGGCCGCGGTGAAGTACGACCGGGACGGCGACCAGCACTACGACGTGGCGAGCGCCCTGATCAAGTCCATCCGGGGCTCGGACGTGGACGCCACGCTGCACTATCTGGCGCGCATGATCGAGGCGGGGGAGGACCCCCGCTTCATCGCCCGCCGGCTGATGATCTCGGCGAGCGAGGACGTCGGCATGGCCGACCCCATCGCGCTGCAGACCGCGGTCGCCGCCGCGCAGGCCGTCGCGATGATCGGCTTCCCCGAGGCGCGCATCATCCTGTCGCAGGCCGCGATCGCGCTCGCCCTGGCGCCGAAGTCCAACGCGGCGTACATGGCGATCGACGCGGCGCTCGCCGATGTGCGCAAGGGCCTGGCGGGGCCGGTGCCGCCGCATCTGCGCGACGGGCACTACAAGGGCGCGGCCAAGCTCGGCCACGCGCAGGGCTACCAGTACCCGCACGATCTGCCCGGCGCCATCGCCGCCCAGCAGTACGCCCCCGACGAGATCCACGGCCGCCGCTACTACGAGCCCACCCGCTACGGTGCGGAGGCCCGGTACGCCGACATCCTCGACCGCGTCCGGGAACGCCTGTCGGGGGAGTGACCCCGCCGGCAGGGCGAAGTGGCCGGGCCCGTGATCAGACCGGCAGTTCCTGGCGGTACTCCGCCATCGCCGGCACCGTCTTCGTGGCCAGGAACTCGGTGATCCGGTAGGCGCAGACCCCCGCGGTGACGAACGGGTCGCCGGAGACGATCTCCTCGATCGCCGCCCGGTCCCGGGCCACCGCGAGGATCACCCCGCCCTCGCGCGGCTCCTTGCGGCCCGAGGCCAGGAAAGCCCCGGCCGCGTACTGCAGGTCCAGCCAGCCGACGTGATCGGCGAGGACGGCGTCGACCTGCTCCACGGGGGCGGTGTACGTGATGTCGAGTACGAACATGAAGGTCAGGCTACGCCCCGTGAAGATCGTCCGCGGAGGCGCGGGCCGCGTCGAAGAGGGTGTGCATCGTGTGGTGCAACTCCTCGTGGCCGCGCACCGGTTCGGGGAAGTCGAAGCGCGCGTCGAAGCTGCCGTCGGGGTCGGTGAAGCGGACCCGCAGCCCGAAGCGGTCCAGCGCCACCGGCACCGCCGTCCGGGTGCCGGCGCACTCGGGGCCCCGTCCGCCGTAGCCGCCGACGAGCCCGCACAGCCACCCCACCTGGTCCTCGTGCGCGGCGGCCAGGTGCTGGAGCAGCTCGGACTCGTGGGCCGCCAGCGGGTCGGCGGTGGCGTCGGCGAACTCGTCGGGTTCCACCTGCTCCGCGCCCCACAGGTCGTCCACGGACGCCTCGCCGACCTCCAGCCGGAGCAGCGCGGTGCCGGGCACGACCGGTTCGTCGCGCACCGGCGTCAGCCAGCCCGCGATCCAGGCCCGCCCGCGGATCCGGTACGGCACCGAGACCGGTGCGACGTCCGTGATCTCCAGCACAGCGGTCAGCTCGTCGGCCTCGGCGTGGGTGGCGGCCCGCACGGCCGGGGAATCCACCGGGAACAGCAGGAACACGTCGCCCTCGGGGCCGACGCTGCGCATCTCGGGGACCATCTGACCGGGCAGTACGGGGTCCAGCCCGGGAATGACCAGGACAGCCGACGGGTTACCCTCGACTAGAGTTCGCGCGCGTTCGGCTGCCGATGGCATCCGGAGCGCATCGTCCACGTCGGGGCGCGGCTGACCGTGCGCAGGCATGGGGTTCCCGGGTCGAATCATGCGATCTCCTCAGCTAAGGTAAGCCTTACCTAATTTACATGGAGGATCGTTCCACGTGAACCAGTCGCGTCCCAAGGTCAAGAAGTCGCGTGCGCTCGGCATCGCGCTGACCCCGAAGGCAGTCAAGTACTTCGAGGCCCGCCCCTACCCGCCCGGCGAGCACGGTCGCGGTCGCAAGCAGAACAGCGACTACAAGACCCGTCTGCTCGAGAAGCAGCGTCTGCGTGCCCAGTACGACATCAGCGAAACGCAGATGCGCCGTGCCTACGACCGCGCTCGGAAGGTCGACCTCAAGACAGGCGAAGCGCTGATCATCGAGCTGGAGCGCCGTCTGGACGCGCTCGTCCTGCGGGCCGGTCTGGCCCGCACCATCTACCAGTCCCGGCAGATGGTCGTGCACGGTCACATCGAGGTCAACGGCCGCAAGGTCGACAAGCCCTCCTTCCGCGTGCGCCCCGACGACGTCGTCATGGTCCGCGAGCGCAGCCGCGAGAAGACCCCGTTCCAGGTCGCCCGTGAGGGTGGCTGGGCCGGCGAGGGCGAGACGCCGAAGTACCTGCAGGTCAACCTGCAGGCCCTGGCCTTCCGCCTGGACCGCGACCCGAACCGTCGCGAGATCCCGGTGATCTGCGACGAGCAGCTCGTCGTCGAGTACTACGCCCGCTGATCCAGCGAGAGCCCCCGTACTCTCAGCCCGCCGTCTCCCCGCCGCCCACGGCAGGGGAGGCGGCGGGTTCGTGCGTACGGGGGCCGGCCACCCGCGCCACCGTGCCGAGCCGCTCAGGCGGCTGCTCCGCCGGCAGCTCGCGCAGCGCCCGTGCCACCGCCGCGTCCAGGCCGAACCGCGCGCCCTCAGCCAGCCCCGCCTCATAGGCGGCATCGCCCAGGGCGGTCCTGGCCCGCTTCTCGCACAGCTCGTGCGGCGCGTTGAAGAACTGCGAGCCGAACAGCCGCAGGCCCACCGAGCGCCAGAGCCGGCCGGCCGCGCCCTGCAGCACCGCCGCCTCGTACGGCGCGCCCTCGCCCTCGGTGATCAGCGCCAGCAGCTCGATGGCGAGCACCGCGCCGACCAGGTCGTGGAAGGCGTGGTCGATGACCAGGCACTCCTCGACCAGTTCCCGGGCGGTGGCCGGGTCCCCGCCGAGCCAGGCCGCGTACCCCAGTACATAGAGCGCGTAGGCCAGCGCCCAGCGCTCACCGTGGTCGCGGCAGATGTCGCGGACCTCCTCGCTCAGCGCCACCGCCCGCTCCAGATCGCCCCGGAAGGCGACCGCCATCGCCAGCTCGACCTGCGCCATCAGCACATTGCTGTTGAGCTCGCCGATCTCGCGGTAGGCGTCCAGCGCCGCCCCGATCAGCTCCTCGGCCCTGACCATGTCGTCCGACAGCAGCGCGAGGCATCCCAGCCGGTGCACCGCGTACGCCGAGGCCGGCGCGTTGCCCGTCAGCGCGGCCTCGTCGCGGCACTCCTGCAGCACGCCGAGCGCGCACACCGGATCGCCCTGCAGCACGGCCACATACCCGTACACCCACATCGCCTTGGCCCGCGCCTCGGCGTGCGAGGTCTCCAGCTCCAGCGCTCTGGCCAGCCAGAGCCGGCCCTCGGACAGCCGGCCGCAGCCCACCCAGTAGAACCAGAGGGTGGCCGCGAGGTACTGGCCCACGTGCGGATCCTCGGCGCCGCTGAGGCTGAACTCCAGCGCCAGCCGCAGATTGGGCAGATCCGTCTCGACCCGGGCGGCGACCTCGGCCTGCCGGGGGCTGAACCAGTCCAGCTCGCACCAGGTGGCCAGCCCGAGGTACCAGTCGCGGTGCCGGCGCTGCATGCGCTCCGTGTCGTCCAGCGCCTCCAGCCAGCCGGCGCCGTACTCGCGGACGGTCTCCAGCATCCGGTATCCGACGCCCGCCTCGCAGGCCACCACCGACTGCGCCACCAGCTGGGCGACCGTCTCCATGACGTCCTCGGCGGGCAGATCGGGACTGGAGCACACGTACTCCGCGGCCTCCAGGTCGAACAGTCCGGCGAAGACCGAGAGCCGGGCCCACAGCAGCCGCTGGGCGGGCGTGCACAGTTCGTGGCTCCAGCCGATCGCGGTCCGCAGTGTGTGATGCCGGGTCGGCGCGCTGGGGTCGCCGCCCGTCAGCAGCCGGAAACGGTCGTCGAGGCGCTGCAGCACCTGGCCCACCGAGAGCGCCCGCAGCCGGCCCGCCGCCAGTTCCAGCGCCAGCGGAATGCCGTCCAGCCGCCGGCACAGCTCCACCGTGGCCTCCTGGTCGGCCGCGGTGACCGTGAAGCCCGGCAGCACGGCGGCCGCCCGGTCGGCGAACAGCCGGACGGCGTCACCGTCCGCGGCCGCCGCGGGCAGCGGCGCCAGCGGGACGGTGTGCTCGCCGGTGATGCCCAGCGGCCGGCGCGCGGCGGCCAGCACCCGCAGCCCGGGCGCCCGGCGCAGCAGTTCCGCGACGAGTTCCGCGCACTCCCGCACCACATGCTCGAAACCGTCCAGCACCAGCAGCAGTTCACGTTCGGCCAGTTCCTCGGCGAGCACGGTCCGCGGCGGCCGTCCGGTGTGGTCGGCCAGCTTCAGCGCCTCGGCCAGGCTGTGTTCCAGCAGCTCCGCGTTGTACAGGGCGGACAGCTCCACGAGCCACACCCCGTCGGGGAACCTGCCGGCCACCTGCCGTGCCGTCCGCACCGCCAGCCGGGTCTTGCCGACGCCGCCGACCCCGGTGATGGTGACCAGCCGCGCCTGCTCCAGCAAACCGGCGAGGGCCGAGAGTTCGGCGGCCCGCCCGACGAAGCTGTTCAGCTCGGCGGGGAGGTTTCCCGCAGTGTCCATGGTCTACGGAGAGTACGGGGTGGTAAGCGGAACGTACAATCACGCCACCTCCGGGGGCCCGGGGCACTACCCTGCGACGCTGCCGCCGCGCCGGGAATGCGGTACGAACGCCGAGGCCGGGCGCGATAGGGTCGGTAGCTGATTGTTGTTGTGAAGTGGTGACGGTGAGGGAGCGCAGCAACGTGTCCGGTGGAGAGGTGGCCGGCCTGATCGTGGCCGTCTTCTGGGCGATCCTGGTGTCGTTCCTGGCGGTGGCGCTCGTCCGGCTGTCCCAGACGCTCAGGAAGACCACCGAACTGGTCGCGAACGTCACCGAACAGGCCGTTCCGCTGCTCGGCGAGGCGACCTCGGCGCTCCGCTCCGCGCACACCCAGCTGGACCGGGTCGACACGATCACCGCGGACGTCGCCGAGGTGACCGCCAACGCCTCCGCGCTCTCCTCGACGGTGGCCTCCACCTTCGGCGGGCCGCTGGTGAAGGTCGCCGCCTTCGGCTACGGGGTGCGGCGCGCGGTCGGCCTGCAGGCCAAGGGCGCGGGGAAGACCCGCACCGTCGTGGTCGGCAAGGCGCTGCCGGCCGCCCGGCGCGGCAGCCGACGCAACCGTTCGAAGGGCTGACACACCATGTTCCGCCGCCTGTTCTGGTTCTTCACCGGCGCCGCCGCGGGCGTCTGGGCCACCACCAAGGTCAACCGCGCGGTGCGCAGGCTCTCCCCGGACAGCCTCGCCGCGACGGCGGCCGACAAGGCGCTCGAAACCGGCGCCCGCCTGCGGCTCTTCGCCCAGGACGTGCGCGCCGGGATGACCGAGCGCGAGATCGAACTCAAGGACGCGCTGGGCCTGGAGGCCGCCGAGGGAGACCTCCCCGGGCAGCGCCGGGCCGAACTCGACGCACCGCAGCCGCTCCCGCAGCAGTCACACCCCCAGAAGTCCTACAAGCAGTCGCACAAGCAGTCGTACAACCGGAAGGACAATCACTGATGGAGTCGGCAGAAATCCGCCGCCGCTGGCTGCGCTTCTTCGAGGAGCGCGGGCACACGGTCGTGCCCTCGGCGTCCCTCATCGCCGACGACCCGACGCTGCTGCTGGTCCCGGCGGGCATGGTCCCGTTCAAGCCGTACTTCCTCGGCGAGGTCAAGCCGCCCTTCGAGCGCGCCACCAGCGTGCAGAAGTGCGTGCGGACGCCCGACATCGAAGAGGTCGGCAAGACCACCCGGCACGGCACGTTCTTCCAGATGTGCGGCAACTTCTCCTTCGGCGACTACTTCAAGGAAGGCGCCATCACGTACGCCTGGGAGCTGCTCACCAGCTCCGTGGCGGACGGCGGCTACGGCCTGGAGCCCGAGAAGCTCTGGGTCACCGTGTACCTGGACGACGACGAGGCCGAGCGCATCTGGCGCGAGGTCGTGGGCGTCCCCGCCGAGCGGATCCAGCGCCTGGGCAAGGCCGACAACTACTGGTCCATGGGCGTCCCCGGACCGTGCGGACCCTGCTCCGAGATCAACTACGACCGGGGCCCGGCGTTCGGCGAGGAGGGCGGCCCGGCCGTCAACGACGAGCGCTACGTGGAGATCTGGAACCTGGTCTTCATGCAGTACGAGCGCGGCCCCGGCCAGGGCAAGGACGACTTCGAGATCCTCGGCGAGCTGCCGTCGAAGAACATCGACACCGGCCTCGGCCTCGAACGCCTCGCGATGATCCTGCAGGGCGTGCAGAACATGTACGAGACCGACACCCTGCGCGTGGTGATGGACACGGCCACCGAACTCACCGGTGTCCGGTACGGCGCCGACCACGGCACCGACGTCTCGCTGCGCGTCGTCGCCGACCACATGCGCACCTCCGTGATGCTCATCGGCGACGGGGTCACCCCCGGCAACGAGGGCCGCGGCTACGTGCTGCGCCGCATCATGCGCCGCGCCATCCGCAACATGCGGCTGATGGGCGCCACCGGGCCGGTCGTCGGCGAGCTCGTGGACACCGTCATCAAGACGATGGGCGAGCAGTACCCGGAGCTGGTCACCGACCGCAAGCGCATCGAGACCGTCGCCCTCTCCGAGGAGGTCGCCTTCCTCAAGGCGATCAGCGGCGGCACCAACATCCTGGACTCCGCCGTCAGCGAGACCAAGGCCGCCGGCGGCACCGTCCTCTCCGGCGACAAGGCGTTCCTGCTGCACGACACGTGGGGCTTCCCGATCGACCTCACCCTCGAAATGGCCTCCGAGCAGGGCCTGTCGGTGGACGAGGAGGGCTTCCGCCGGCTCATGAAGGAGCAGCGGGACCGCGCCAAGGCCGACGCCCGCGGCAAGAAGCAGGGCCACGCCGACCTCTCGGCCTACCGTGAGGTCGCCGACCGCTCCGGCACCACCGAGTTCACCGGCTACAGCTCCAACCAGAACGAGGCCACCGTCGTCGGACTGCTCGTCGACGGTGTCCCGTCGCCGGCCGCCCACGAGGGCGACGAGGTCGAGATCGTCCTGGACCGCACCCCGTTCTACGCCGAGGGCGGCGGCCAGCTCGCCGACACCGGCCGGATCAGGATCGACACCGGCGCGATCATCGAGATCCGCGACGTGCAGCAGCCGGTGGCCGGCGTCAGCGTGCACAAGGGCGTCGTCCAGGTCGGCGAGGTCACCCTCGGCGCCGGCGCGCTCGCCCAGATCGACCTGGTGCGCCGCCGGGCCATCGCCCGCGCGCACAGCGCGACGCACCTCACGCACCAGGCGCTGCGGGACGCGCTCGGCCCCACCGCCGCCCAGGCCGGTTCCGAGAACTCCCCGGGGCGCTTCCGCTTCGACTTCGGCTCGCCCGCCGCCGTACCCGGCACGGTGCTCACCGACGTCGAACAGAAGATCAACGAGGTGCTCGCCCGGGAGCTCGACGTGACCGCCGAGGTCATGAGCATGGAAGAGGCCAAGAAGCAGGGCGCCATCGCCGAGTTCGGCGAGAAGTACGGCGACCGGGTCCGCGTGGTCACCATCGGCGACTTCTCCAAGGAGCTGTGCGGCGGTACGCACGTCGGCAACACCGCCCAGCTCGGGCTGGTCAAGCTGCTCGGTGAGTCGTCCATCGGCTCCGGAGTGCGCCGGGTCGAGGCGCTGGTCGGGGTGGACGCGTACAAGTTCCTGGCCCGTGAGCACACGGTCGTCGCGCAGCTCACCGAGCTGGTGAAGGGCCGTCCCGAGGAGCTGCCCGACAAGATCTCGGGCATGCTCGCCAAGCTCAAGGACGCGGAGAAGGAGATCGAGCGGTTCCGCGCCGACAAGGTCCTGCAGGCAGCGGCCGGACTGGCGCAGGGCGCCCAGGACATCAAGGGCGTGGCCCTGGTCACCGGCACCGTGCCGGAGGGCACCGGCGCCGACGACCTGCGCAAGCTCGTCCTGGACGTGCGGCAGCGCATCGGGGGCGGCCGGGCCGCCGTCGTCGCGCTGTTCACCGTGGCCAACGGCCGCCCGCTCACCGTCATCGCCACCAACGAGGCCGCTCGCGAGCGCGGTATCAAGGCCGGTGAACTCGTCAGGTCCGCCGCCAAGACCCTCGGTGGTGGCGGCGGCGGCAAGGACGACGTCGCGCAGGGCGGCGGCCAGAACCCGGCCGCCGTGGACGAGGCCGTCGCCGCGGTCCAGCGCCTGGTCGAAGAGAAGGCCTGACGGTGCGCAGAGGCAGGCGTATCGCCGTCGATGTCGGGGATGCCCGGATCGGGGTCGCCTCGTGCGACCCCGACGGGGTCCTCGCGACACCGGTCGAGACGGTTCCGGGGCGGGACGTCCCGGCGGCGCTGCGCCGCCTCGCGGCGATCATCGAGGAGTACGAGCCGATCGAGGTCGTCCTGGGGCTGCCGCGCTCGCTGAGCGGGAACGAGGGTCCCGCGGCGGTCAAGGTCCGGGCGTTCGCGCAGGATGTGGCAAAAATCATCGCGCCCGTCCCGGTGCGGCTGGTGGACGAGCGGATGACCACGGTCACCGCCACCCAGGGCCTGCGGGCATCGGGCGTCAAGGCCAAGAAGGGCCGTGCGGTGGTCGATCAAGCAGCCGCGATCGTCATCCTGCAGAGCGCCCTCGAGACCGAACGGGTGTCGGGGAAACCAGCGGGGGAGAGCGTCGAAGTGGTCATCTGATCGCGGTACGGTAACGTTCCGCGCGACACGGCGGCGCCACTTGGCGCCGCCCGTTTCGCAAGGGGCGGCCAGTTCCGAGGATGCGATCGCCCCGCGTACCGACGCGTACCAAGGGGATCGATGACTGACTATGGCCGGGGCTCCGGCTCCGAACCGTGGCATCCCGAGGACCCGCTCTTCGGTGACCAGGGGTACCAGCAGCAGCCGCGCCAGCCGCAGCCGCAGGACGACTGGGACCCCTACGCCACCGGGCAGCAGCCGCAGTACCCGTACAACGGTCAGCAGGCTCCCCAGCAGCAGTACCCCCCGCAGCAGCAATACCCCCAGAACCAGCAGCAGAACCCCCAACAGCAGCAATACCCGCAGAATCCGCAACAGCAGCAGTACCCCCAGCAGGAGCAGTACCCGCAGCAGGGGTACCCCCAGCAGCAACAGCAGTACCCGCAGCAGCAGCAGCAGCAACAGCACCTCCAGCAGGGCCAGCAACAGGGCCAGCAGCAGCAGCAACAGCACCTCCAGCAGGGCCAGCAACAGGGCCAGCAGCAGTACAACGACTGGGACACCTCCGGGGGTTCGTCCGCCCCGTACGGTGCCAACCCCGGCGATCCCTACGGCGGCCAGCCGCCGGCCGATCCCTACGGCTCCCAGCAGCCCGACTTCTACGGCCAGGGCGGCTACCCGCCCCCGCAGCAGCCGCAGCACCGGCAGCCGCCGGAGCAGCAGCCCCAGCAGCCGATGCGGTCCGCCCCTGACAACACCGGCGACTGGGAGGCCGAGTCCGAGCCCGAGACGCACGCCTTCTTCGCCGACGGCACGGACGAGGAAGAGCCGGACGACGACACCCCGGCCGGCCGCGGCGGCCGCAAGCGCGGCGGCAAGGGCGGCAAGAAAGAGGGCAAGAAGCGCCGCAGCGGCTGCGCCTGCCTGGTCGTCCTGCTGGTCCTCGGCGGCGGCGTCGGCGGTGCCGGCTACTTCGGCTACCAGTTCTACGAGAGCCACTTCGGCGCGGCACCCGACTTCTCGGGCGAGGGCACCGGAGACGTGCAGGTCACGATCCCCAAGGGCTCGACGCTCACGGACATGGGCAACATTCTCAAGACCGCCGGCGTGGTCAAGAGCGTCGACGCCTTCACCGCGGCGGCCGGCAAGAATCCCAAGGGCAAGAGCATCCAGGCCGGCATTTTCCTCCTCCACGAGGAGATGTCGGCCGCGGCGGCGGTCACGATGATGACCGACCCGACCAAGCAGAGCGCCATCATCATTCCCGAGGGGCTGCGGGCCACCGAGATCTACGCCGCCATCGACAAGCGGCTGAGCATCAAGGCGGGCACCACACAGGCCGCCGCCAAGGGCGCCGACCTGGGCCTGCCCGCCTGGGCGCAGGGCAATGTCGAGGGCTTCCTCTTCCCGTCGAGGTACAGCGTCGGCAAGGCCACCAAGCCGCTCGACCTGCTCAAGCAGATGGTCGCGCAGGCCCAGAGCGAGTACAAAAAGGACAACATCGAGGAAGAGGCGAAGAAGGTCCACAAGACGCCGCTGCAGATCGTCACCATCGCCAGCCTCATCCAGGCCGAGGCGCAGGAGGACGAGGAGTTCGGCAAGGTCTCGCGGGTCATCTACAACCGCCTCGACAAGGACATGGCGCTGGGCTTCGACTCGACGATCAACTACGCCATGGGCCGCTCCACGCTGAACACGTCCACCAAGGACACCAAGTTCCCGTCGCCGTACAACACCTACCTCCACAAGGGCCTGCCGCCCGGTCCGATCGGCAACCCGGGACACCAGGCGATCGACGCGGCGCTGCACCCGACGACGGGCAACTGGCTGTACTTCGTCACGGTCAAGAAGGGCGACACGCGCTTCACCGACAGCTACACGGAGCACCAGAAGAACGTCCAGGAGTTCAACAAGAACAAGGGCACCGGCTGATGAGTGCACCACGCCGGGCCGGAGTCCTCGGCTCGCCGATCTCCCACTCGCTCTCACCGGTGCTGCACCGGGCCGCGTACGCCGAGCTCGGTCTCACCGGCTGGCGCTACGACCCCTTCGAGGTGGGTGAGGCGGCGCTGCCCGGCTTCCTGGCCGGGGTCCGGGACGGCACGGGGGAGCCGGGCAGCTGGGCCGGGCTGTCGCTGACGATGCCGCTCAAGCGCGCGGTCATCCCGCTGCTGGACGAGGTCAGCGCCACCGCGGCCTCCGTCGAGGCCGTCAACACCGTGGTCTTCACCGCGGACGGCCGGCTGACCGGCGACAACACCGACATCCCGGGAATCGCCGCCGCGCTGCGCGAACACGGTGTGACGAGCGTGGAGTCCGCGGTGGTGCTCGGCGCCGGGGCGACCGCCTCGTCCGCGCTGGCCGCGCTCGCCCGGATCTGCGCCGGCGAGGTCACCGTGTACGTGCGCAGCGCCGCGCGCGCCGCCGAGATGCGCGAGTGGGGCGAACGGCTGGGCGTGCGGGTGCGCACCGAGGACTGGGGCGACGCGGCGAAGGCGTTCGAGGCACCGCTGGTGATCGCCACCACCCCGGCGGGCGCCACCGACGGCCTCGCCGAGTTCGTGCCGGAGCGGCCGGGCGCGCTCTTCGACGTGCTGTACCACCCGTGGCCGACCGCCCTCGCGGCCGCCTGGACGGCCCGCGGCGGCGAGGTCGTCGGCGGCCTCGACCTCCTGGTGCACCAGGCCGTGCTCCAGGTCGAGCGGATGACCGGCCGGACTCCCGCACCGCTCGCGGCGATGCGCGCCGCCGGCGAGGCGGCACTGGGTGTCTGACACCGGCGGCGTCCACCCGTTCTGAGCCCGCCGCGCCGCCACGTCCACAACCTGGACCGGAGGCGGGACGTCCGCCCCGGCCGTGGGAGGATCGGTGGTGGCGGGCCAGGGCCGCGCACCCGGCCGTGCCGTTGAATTTCGGACGTTCGAGGCGCGAGCAAGAGGAGCACCGTTGAGCAGGTTGCGCTGGCTGACCGCGGGGGAGTCGCACGGCCCCGCACTCGTCGCGACGCTGGAGGGGCTGCCCTCCGGCGTACCCGTCACCACGGCGATGGTGGCGGACGCGCTGGCGCGCCGGCGGCTGGGTTATGGCCGCGGTGCCCGGATGAAGTTCGAGCAGGACGAGGTCACCTTCCTCGGCGGCGTACGGCACGGCCTGACCATGGGCAGCCCGGTCGCGATCATGGTCGGCAACACCGAGTGGCCCAAGTGGGAACAGGTCATGGCGGCCGACCCCGTCGACCCGGAGATCCTGGCCGGTCTGGGGCGCAACGCGCCGCTGACCCGCCCGCGCCCCGGCCACGCGGACCTCGCCGGTATGCAGAAGTACGCGCTGGACGAGGCCCGGCCGATCCTGGAGCGCGCCAGCGCCCGGGAGACCGCCGCCCGCGTCGCGCTGGGCGCCGTCGCCCGCTCCTACCTCAAGGAGACGACGGGCATCGAGATCGTCAGCCATGTCGTCGAACTGGCCGCGGCCAAGGCCCCGTACGGGGTCGTGCCGGTGCCCGCCGACGAGGCCCGCCTCGACGCCGACCCGGTGCGCTGCCTGGACTCCGACGCGAGCGACGCGATGGTCGCCGAGATCGACCAGGCCCACAAGGACGGCGACACCCTGGGCGGAGTCGTCGAGGTGCTGGCGTACGGCGTTCCCGTCGGACTCGGCAGCCACGTCCACTGGGACCGCCGGCTCGACGCGCGGCTGGCCGCCGCCCTGATGGGCATCCAGGCGATCAAGGGCGTCGAGGTCGGCGACGGCTTCGGGCTGGCCCGGGTGCCGGGTTCGCAGGCGCACGACGAGATCGTGCCCAGCCCCGAGGGCATCCGCCGCTCCACCGGCCGCTCCGGCGGCACCGAGGGCGGGATGAGCACCGGTGAGCTGCTGCGGGTCCGGGCGGCGATGAAGCCGATCGCGACGGTGCCGCGCGCCCTGGCCACCGTCGACGTCACCACCGGTGAGGTCGCCGCGGCCCATCACCAGCGCTCGGACGTCTGCGCGGTGCCGGCCGCCGGGATCGTCGCGGAGGCCATGGTCGCGCTGGTGCTCGCCGACGCGGTCGCGGAGAAGTTCGGCGGCGACTCGGTGGGCGAGACCCGGCGCAACGTCCAGGGGTACCTCGAGAACCTGGCGATCCGTTGACCGGGCCGCTGGTCGTCCTCGTCGGCCCGCCCGGTGCGGGCAAGACCACCGTCGGCATGCTGCTCGCGGCCCGGCTCGGCACCACCTACCGGGACACCGACGCGGATGTCGCGCAGACGGCGGGCAAGTCCATCCCGGAGATCTTCATCAACGACGGTGAGGACCACTTCCGGCAGCTCGAACTGGCCGCGGTCACCGACGCCCTCGCCGAGCACACCGGCGTACTGGCGCTCGGCGGCGGAGCGATCATGTCGCCGGTCGCCCGCAGCCTGCTGCGCGGCCGCCCGGTGGTCTTCCTGGACGTCGGAGTCAACGACGCCGTCAAGCGGGTCGGGCTGGACGCCCCACGCCCGCTGCTCGCCGTCGCCCCGCGCCAGCAGTGGCGCGAGCTGATGGAGAAGCGCCGTCCGCTGTACACCGAGGTCGCCCGCGCGGTCGTCTCCACCGACGACCGCACCCCCGAGGACGCTGCCGAAGCGGTCCTCGACGCACTGGAGTTGAAGGACGCATGAGCGAGAACCCCACCCGTATCGCGATCGCCGGCACCGCGGGTACGGAACCCTACGAGGTGCTGGTCGGACGCCAGCTGCTGGCCGAGCTGCCCGCCCTCATCGGGCCGGCCGCCAAGCGGGTCGCGGTCCTGCACCCGGAGGCGCTCGCCGCCACCGGCGAGGCGCTGCGCGCTGACCTCGCCGAGCAGGGCTTCGAGGCCATCGCGATCCAGCTGCCGAACGCCGAGGAGGCCAAGACCGTCGAGGTCGCCGCCTACTGCTGGAAGGCGCTGGGCCAGACCGGCTTCACCCGCACCGACGTGATCGTCGGCGTCGGCGGCGGAGCCACCACGGACATCGCCGGCTTCGTGGCGGCGACCTGGCTGCGCGGAGTGCGCTGGATCGCCGTCCCCACCACCGTGCTGGGCATGGTGGACGCGGCGGTCGGCGGGAAGACCGGCATCAACACCGCCGAGGGCAAGAACCTGGTCGGGGCGTTCCACCCGCCGACCGGGGTGCTGTGCGACCTCGCGGCGCTGGACTCGCTGCCGCCCAACGACTACATCAGCGGCCTCGCCGAGATCATCAAGGCCGGCTTCATCGCCGACCCGGTGATCCTGGACCTGATCGAGGCCGACCCGGCCGGGGCCCGTACGCCGCAGGGCGAGCACACCGCCGAGCTGATCGTGCGCTCCATCCAGGTCAAGGCCGACGTGGTCTCCGCCGACCTCAAGGAGAGCGGCCCGCGCGAGATCCTGAACTACGGCCACACCCTGGCGCACGCCATCGAGAAGAACGAGCGCTACAACTGGCGGCACGGCGCCGCGGTCTCCATCGGCATGGTCTTCGCCGCCGAGCTGGGCCGGCTGGCCGGCCGGCTGGACGACGCGACCGCCGACCGGCACCGCACCGTCCTGGAGTCGGTGGGGCTGCCGCTGACCTACCGCGGGGACCAGTGGCCGAAGCTGCTGGACACCATGCGCGTCGACAAGAAGTCCCGCGGTGACCTGCTGCGCTTCATCGTGCTGGACGGGCTGGCCAAGCCCACCGTCCTGGAGGGCCCGGACCCGGCGGTCCTGGTGGCCGCCTACGCGGAGGTCTCCAAGTGACCGGGGTGAGCGGCCGCGTCCTGGTGCTGAACGGGCCGAACCTCGGCCGGCTCGGCTCCCGCGAGCCCGACGTGTACGGCGCCACCTCGTACGCCGGGCTCGTCGAGGCCTGCACCACCCTCGGCAAGGAGCTCGGCTTCGACGTCGAGGTCCGCGAGACCAACGACGAGGGCGAGCTGATCCGCTGGCTGCACGAGGCGGCCGACGGCCGGATCCCGGTCGTCATCAACCCCGGCGCGTTCACCCACTACTCGTACGGGATCCGGGACGCGGCGGCCCAGCGCACCGCTCCGCTCATCGAGGTGCACATCTCGAACCCGTACACCCGTGAGGAATTCCGCCACACCTCGGTCATCGCGGCCGTCTCCACCGGTACCGTCGCCGGCTTCGGCATCGGCTCCTACCGGCTGGCGCTGCGCGCCCTGGCGGAGGAGATCACCGGCTGACATCGCCGTCCGGGCACCTGTGCCGCTCCCCGGCCGTTCACACAAGAGCCTCCGGGGACGGTACGGTTCGGTTCGAACGGCCTGTTCCCGGCCGTCACGGAAGCAGAACCTCCGGCACGAGATGGAGTGGGACGGGATGCAGCACGCTGTGGGGGCACCGCAGCCCGGCCGGCCGGGACCTCAGCCGGCCCCCAGCACCACCGGCCACTTCCCCCTGCCTGCCGCCGGCCCGGTCCAGCTGCCCGCCGCTTCCGGCGGCTCGCCGCCGGGCGGCGGCCCGGGGCCCGTGGCGGTCCTGCTGATCGGCGCGGCCGGGGCCGGCAAGACCACCATCGCCCGGCACTGGGCGGACAACCGCGGCGTACCGACCGCCCACATCAGCCTCGACGACGTCCGCGAGTGGGTCCGCTCCGGTTTCGCGGACCCGCAGGCCGGCTGGAACGAGCACTCCGAGGCCCAGTACCGGCTGGCCCGCCGCACCTGCGGCTTCTCGGCCCGGAACTTCCTGGCCAACGGCATATCGTGCATCATCGACGACGCGGTCTTCCCGGACCGGCCGGTCGTCGGCCTCGGTGGCTGGAAGCGGCACGTCGGCCCCGGCCTGCTGCCGGTCGTCCTGCTCCCGGGCCTGGACGTGGTGTTGGCCCGCAACGCCGCGCGCAACGGGAACCGGCGGCTGTCCGACGAGGAGGTCGCCCGGATCCACGGCCGGATGGCCGGCTGGTACGGATCAGGACTGCCGATCATCGACAATTCGCAGCTCGACGTGGTCGCGGCGGCCGCGGCCCTGGACCGGGTCGTGGCCCGCAGCGTCCAGGGCCCGCCCGTCTGGTAGCCCGGCGGGCCGTCCCCGGTCGGACGCGCTCGGGCGGCCCCCCGGACGGCCCGCACGTACGCTCGCGACATGTCCGACGTGCACGCAGCCCGCAGAGAGCGCCTGCGCGACCGATGCGCGGCGTCCGGAGCGGCGGCGGCGCTGGTCTCCCGCCCCGCGAACGTCCGCTATCTGACCGGCTGCGCGCCGGCCGGCGCGGTCCTGCTGATCGGCCCCGGCGACCAGGACGCGCTGGTCCGCAGCCGCCCCGCGGTCGGGGACCTGTCCGAGGCGCAGCCGCCGGAGGACGTACGGACCGTGGTCCTGGCCCGGTCGGACGGCGATCCGGTGGTGGCCGCCGCCGGACTGGTCCTCGACCGGCGGGGCGACACGCTGGCCGTCGAGGAACACCACCTCACGGTCAGCCGGCACCGGGCGATCGGCTCGGTCGCGCCAGGCCTGCGGCTGACCGACCTCCGCGGGGCCGTGGAACAGCTGCGGGTGGTCAAGGACGAGCAGGAGATCGCCTCGATCCGGATCGCCGCCGAACTCGCCGACCAGGCGCTCGGCGAGCTGCTGGAGTCGATCCTGGTCGGCAGGACCGAGCGGCACCTCGCGCTGGAACTGGAGCGCCGGCTGGTCGACCACGGCGCGGACGGTCCGGCCTTCCCCACCTGTGTGGGCACCGGGCCGCACTCGGGGGCCGCGCGGCACGTCCCCACCGACCGGCGCGTCGAGGAGGGCGACTTCCTCACCGTCCGGCTCGGCGCCTGCTACCGCGGATACCGCTGCGAGGTCGGCCGCACCTTCGTCGTGGGGACTTCTCCCGCCGACTGGCAGATCGAGCTGTACGAGCTGGTCTTCGCCGCCCAGCGGGCCGGCCGGGAGGCGCTCGCACCCGGTGTGGCCTGCCGTGATGTGGACCACGCGGCACGCTCCGTACTGGCCGCCGCGGGCTACGGGGAGGCCCTCGGAGAGGTGACGGGACACGGCGTGGGACTCGAAATCGACGAGGACCCTCGGCTGTCACCTGCGGCCATGGGTAAACTGGACGCTTGCGTGCCGGTCACCGTCGAACCGGGGGTCCACCTTCCGGGCCGCGGCGGTGTCCGCATCGACGACACACTCGTCGTACGTCCACCGACGGACGGCGGGCCCGAGCTACTCACCATTACGACCAAGGAACTGCTCGCCCTGTAAAAGGGCGCGCCCCCTCGGTCTCCGAAGCTGCACTTTCAGGAGATTCCGCAACCGTGGCATCCACGAACGACCTCAAGAACGGCCTCGTGCTCAAGCTCGACGGCGGCCAGCTCTGGACCGTTGTCGAGTTCCAGCACGTCAAGCCCGGCAAGGGCCCCGCCTTCGTCCGCACGAAGCTCAAGCACGTGCTGTCCGGCAAGGTCGTCGACAAGACCTTCAACGCCGGCATCAAGGTCGAGACGGCCAACGTCGACAAGCGCGGTATGCAGTTCTCCTACAAGGACGGCACCGACTTCGTCTTCATGGACACCGACACCTTCGACCAGGTGTACATCACCCCCGAGGTCGTCGGCGACGCCGCCAACTACCTCCTCGAAGGCTTCGAGGCCGTCGTGGCGATGTACGAGGGCGCTCCGCTCTACATCGAGCTCCCGGCCTCCGTCGAGCTGGTCATCGAGTACACCGAGCCGGGTGTCCAGGGCGACCGGTCCACCGGTGGCTCCAAGCCGGCCCGGCTCGAGACCGGCTACGAGATCGGCGTTCCGCTCTTCATCACCACCGGTGAGAAGATCAAGGTCGACACCCGTTCGGGTGACTATCTCGGCCGGGTGAACAGCTAACGTGGCTGCTCGGAACAAGGCCCGCAAGCGTGCCTTCCAGATCCTCTTCGAAGCGGATCAGCGGGGTGTCGACCCGAAGACCGCCATGGCGGACTGGATCCGGCTCGCCCGGACCGACGACCGGCAGCCGCCGGTCACCGAGTACACCATGCAGCTGGTCGAGGGGTACGCCGCCAACGCGCCCCGCATCGACGAGCTGCTCGCGACCTACTCGGTGGGCTGGACGCTGGACCGGATGCCGGTCGTCGACCGGAACGTCCTGCGGCTCGGCACCTATGAGCTGATCTGGGAGGACGAGACCCCGGACGCGGTCGTGCTGGACGAGGCGGTCCAGCTCGCCAAGGAGTTCTCCACCGATGAGTCGCCCGCCTTCGTCAACGGGCTGCTGGCCCGTCTGAAGGACCTCAAGCCGACTCTCCGGCGATAGCGTCACCCGCACCGACCAGGCCCGGAGCAGAAGCTGAACAATCTTCTGCTTTGGGCCTGGTGCGTTTCCCGGACGGTGGCCTAGTTTCGCTGGCATGTCCGATCAGGAGACCGATCAGGAGATCATCGACCGGCTGACGGCGCTGCGGTCCCAGGACCTGCCGGTGCGCGGCGGCCGCACCATGGCGTACGTCTACGACTCCGGGCTGGACGGTCTCGACGACCTCGCGGAGCGCGCCCAGGCGGCCTTCGCCGGGGTCAACGGCCTGGACATGACGGCCTTTCCCAGCGTGGTGGCCCTGGAGAACGACATCGTCGGCCGGGTCGCCGGACTGCTCGGCGGGGACGACAGGACAGCCGGCACCTTCACCAGCGGCGGTACCGAGAGCTGTCTGCTCGCCGTGCTGACCGCCCGGAACCACGCCCGCCGCACCCGGGGCGTCACCGCCCCGGAACTCGTGCTGCCCGCCACCGCCCACGCGGCCTTCCGCAAGGCCGCCGCGCTCTTCGGCCTGACCGTCGTCACGGTCCCGGTGGACCCGGTGACGTTCCGGGCCCGCCCGGAGGCCATGGCGGCCGCCACCACCGACCGGACGGCCCTGGTGGTGGCCTCGGCACCGTCCTACGCCCACGGGGTGATCGATCCGGTCACCGAGATCGCCGCCGCGGCGGCCGGGCGCGGGGTGCTGTGCCATGTCGACGCCTGCATCGGCGGCTGGTACCTGGCGCACCTGCCCAGGACGCTGCCCCGGCCGCCCGCGTTCGACCTGGCGGTGCCGGGCGTCACGTCGCTCTCGGTGGACCTGCACAAGTACGCGTACACCCCCAAGGGCGCCTCGGTGCTGCTCTTCCGGGACGCCGAGCTGCGCCGGCACGGCTGGTTCGCGGACGCCTCATGGCCCGGCTACCCGGTGGTCAACGCGACGCTCCAGGGCACCAAGTCCGCCGGGCCGCTGGCCGCCGCCTGGGCGGTCCTGCGGCGGATCGGCCCCTCGGCCTACGCCGAGCTCTCCGGGCGCGTGCACGAGGCGGTACAGGCCCTCGTCGGGGGCATCGGCCGAATCGACGGGCTGCGGGTGCTGGGCAGCCCGCAGGCGTCGCTGGTCGCCGTGGCCTCCGACGACCCGGGGCTGGACCCCTTCGTCGTCGCCGACGAGATGCGGCTGCGCGGGTGGTTCCTGCAGCCGCAGCCCGCCTTCGGCGGCTCCCCGCCCAATCTGCATCTGACCGTCACGGCCGTGGTGGCGTCCCCCGGGCGGATCGCCCTGCTGCTGGAGGAGCTCGGCGGCGCCGTACGGCGGGCCCGTGACCTCGGCCCGGCCACCGTCGACGAAGGGCTCGCCGGGCTCGCCGCCCAGCTCGATCCCGACACGCTCGGCCCCGAGGAGGTCGCTCTGGCCCTCCAGCTCGCCGGCATTTCCGACGACGGGGCGCTCCCGGAGCGGATGGCCCCGGTGCTGGCGGTGCTGCAGGCACTGCCGCCCCGGCTGACCGAACGGCTGCTGCCGGAAGTCATCGGCCGGCTCTACCGGGCGCGGACTGCGCCGTACGAGTGACGGAGACCGCCGCGGGCCCGTTCCGGGCTCCGGGGCAAACAGAACCGCCCGGGGCGGTGTCCCTGCGGACACCGCCCCGGGCGGTACGTTTCTGCACTTGTGTTTGACAGCCGTTTTCAGCCGTCTTCGTGCTGAACCGCGCGGCGCGCGTCGGCGTCGAGGACGCCCCAGCCGATGAGCTGCTCGGTGAGGACCGACGGCGACTGGTCGTAGATCACGGCCAGCGTGCGCAGGTCGTCCTGGCGGATCGACAGCACCTTGCCGTTGTAGTCCCCGCGCTGGCTCTGGATGGTGGCGGCGTAGCGCTGCAGCGGACCGGCCTTGTCCGGCGGGACCTGGGACAGTCGCTCCAGGTCCAGGACAAGCTTCGGCGGCGGCTCGGCGGCCCCGCCCGGCGTGGTGCCGGGCAGCAGTTCCTGGACCGGCACTCCGTAGAAGTCCGCCAGCTCGGCGAGTCGCTGTACGGTCACGGCGCGGTCGCCACGCTCGTACGAGCCGACGACGACGGCCTTCCAGCGGCCCTGGGACTTCTCCTCGACGCCGTGAAGGGAGAGACCCTGCTGCGTGCGGATGGCGCGGAGCTTGGCTCCGAGCTGTTTGGCGTAATCGCTGGACATAAGGCTCCCCGGACGGAATCTCGGTGACTCACTGTGAGGTTACGCAGCGTAATTTGACTTCGTCAAGCCGAATGGTCCGGACCGGTCTCCCTGTACTGCACGAGCGTCCGATTCGTACCGGTGTGCCTATCGTGCGGGTGACCGCCCGAGAACGCGACCTGCGCGCCTGGTAACGTGAGGCTGTATCCCTGGCGTCCTTTAAGACCCGTCCTGTGAGGCGGGGAAGGAGAGCCCTTCATGGCTGAAGACCGCAGTACATCCGCACGCCCGGTGCTCGAAGCACCGGACATGGCCCGGGTCCTGACCCGCATCGCCCACGAGATCGTCGAACGCGCCAAGGGCGCCGACGACGTGGTGCTCCTCGGCATTCCCACCCGCGGTGTCTTCCTCGCCCGCAGACTGGCCGACAAGCTCGCCGACATCACCGGCCGCAAGGTCCCGGTCGGGTCGCTCGACATCACCATGTACCGCGACGACCTGCGGCTGCACCCGGCCCGCGCGCTGGCCCGCACCGACATCCCCGGTGACGGCGTCGACGGCCGGCTGGTGATCCTCGTCGACGACGTGCTCTTCTCGGGCCGCACGATCCGCGCCGCCCTCGACGCGCTCAATGACATCGGCCGGCCGCGAGCCGTACAGCTCGCCGTCCTGGTCGACCGCGGCCACCGCGAACTCCCGATCCGGGCCGACTACGTCGGCAAGAACCTCCCCACCTCGCTGCGCGAGACCGTCAAGGTCCACCTCACCGAAGAGGACGGCCGTGACACGGTCCTCCTCGGCGTGCGCGAGGGCTCCCCGGCGGACGAATAGCGCAAGCACGACCCGGACCCCTGTGTGGTCCGGGCCCACGAGCATGCCCTCCGCCGTCCCAGTACCCCCTTCGGAGTGACCCGATGAAGCGCCACCTGATCTCGGCCGCCGACCTGACCCGCGACGACGCCATCCTCGTACTCGACACCGCCGAGGAAATGGCCCGCGTGGCCGACCGGCCGATCAAGAAGCTGCCGACCCTGCGCGGCCGCACCGTCGTCAACCTCTTCTTCGAGGACTCGACCCGCACCCGCATCTCCTTCGAGGCCGCCGCCAAGCGGCTCTCCGCCGATGTCATCAACTTCTCCGCCAAGGGCTCCTCGGTCTCCAAGGGCGAGTCCCTCAAGGACACCGCGCTGACCCTGGAGGCGATGGGCGCCGACGCCGTCGTCATCCGGCACGGCTCCTCCGGAGCCCCGCACCGGCTCGCCACCTCCGGCTGGATCGGCGGCTCGGTCGTCAACGCCGGTGACGGCACCCACGAACACCCCACCCAGGCGCTGCTCGACGCCTTCACCATGCGCCGCCACCTGGCGGGCGCGAAGGACGGCGGCCCCACGTTCCACCGCGGTCCCGGTGACGGAAGCGGGCGCGATCTGGCGGGCCGCCGGATCACGATCGTCGGCGACATCCTGCACAGCCGGGTCGCCCGCTCCAACGTCCATCTGCTCAACACGCTCGGCGCCCAGGTCACCCTGGTCGCCCCGCCGACCCTGCTGCCGATCGGCGTGGACACCTGGCCCTGCGACGTCTCCTACGACCTGGACGCGGTGCTCGCCAAGTCCGACGCCGTGATGATGCTGCGGGTGCAGAGCGAACGGATGAACGCCGCGTTCTTCCCCACCGAGCGCGAGTACTCCCGCCGCTACGGCCTCGACGGCGGCCGGATGGCCGCCCTGCCGGAACACGCCATCGTCATGCACCCCGGCCCGATGAACCGCGGCATGGAGATCACCGCCGAGGTCGCCGACTCCGAGCGCTGCACCGTCGTCGAGCAGGTCGCCAACGGCGTCAGCATCCGGATGGCCGTCCTGTACCTGCTGCTCGGCGGGAACGAACCCGCCATCGCCACGGCCGCCCCCGCCGCCCGCACCGAGGAGAACCACCAGTCATGAGCAAGACCCTGATCCGAGGCGCGAAGATCCTTGGCGGCGACCCGCAGGACGTCCTGATCGACGGCGAGACGATCGCCGCCGTCGGAACCGCTCTGGAGGCCGGCGACGCCACCGTCGTCGAGGCCGACGGCATGATCCTCCTGCCGGGCCTCGTCGACCTGCACACCCATCTGCGCGAGCCGGGCCGCGAGGACTCCGAGACGGTCCTGACCGGCACCCGCGCCGCCGCCATCGGCGGCTACACCGCCGTGCACGCGATGGCCAACACCTTCCCCGTCGCGGACACCGCGGGCGTCGTCGAGCAGGTCTGGCGGCTCGGCCGCGAGTCCGGCTACTGCGACGTGCAGCCGGTCGGCGCCGTCACCGTCGGCCTGGCGGGCAAGCAGCTCGCCGAGCTCGGCGCGATGGCCGACTCCGCCGCCGGTGTGCGGGTCTTCTCCGACGACGGCAAGTGCGTCGACGACGCGGTGATCATGCGCCGCGCGCTGGAGTACGTGAAGGCCTTCGACGGTGTCGTCGCCCAGCACGCCCAGGAGCCCCGCCTCACAGAGGGCGCCCAGATGAACGAGGGCATCGTCTCCGGCGAACTGGGCCTGATCGGCTGGCCGGCCGTCGCCGAGGAGTCGATCATCGCCCGCGATGTGCTGCTCGCCGCGCACGTCGACTCCCGGGTGCACATCTGCCACCTGTCCACGGCCGGCTCCGTCGAGATCGTCCGCTGGGCCAAGTCCAAGGGCTGGAACGTGACCGCCGAGGTCACCCCGCACCACCTGCTGCTCACCGACGAGCTGGTCCGCTCGTACAACCCGGTCTACAAGGTCAACCCGCCGCTGCGCACCGAGGCCGACGTCATGGCGCTGCGCGAGGCGCTGGCCGACGGCACCATCGACTGCGTCGCCACCGACCACGCGCCGCACCCGCACGAGGACAAGGACTGCGAGTGGGCCGCGGCCGCCATGGGCATGGTGGGCCTGGAGACCGCGCTGTCCGTCGTCCAGCAGACGATGGTCGACACCGGTCTGCTCGACTGGGCCGGCGTCGCCGACCGCATGTCGGCGCGGCCCGCCGCCATCGGCCGGCTGGCAGGACACGGACGGCCGGTCGCCGCGGGCGAGCCCGCGAACCTCACTCTCGTCGATCCGGCATACCGTGGAGTGGTGAACCCCGCGGGCTTCGCCTCCCGCAGCCGCAACACCCCGTACGAGGGCCGCGAGCTGCCGGGCCGGGTGATCGCCACCTTCCTGCGGGGCAGGGCGACGGTCGTGGACGGGAAACTCGCGTGACAACTCTGACTCTTCTGCTGGCGGCGGACCAGAAGTCCCAGCAGGTCACCGACTGGTCCGCACGGATCGGCTGGATCGTCGGCCTGGGCCTGTTCGTCGCGCTCGTCTACTGGCTGATGCGCGAGGGCTGGAAGTGGCGCGGCACCCTGCAGGGCGGCCTGCCCGAGCTGCCCACCGCCCCCGAGGACGGCGCCGAACCGCTGCTGACCCTCGAGGGCCGCTACCACGGCAGCACCACCGCGGGTCAGTGGCTTGACCGCATCGTCGCCCACGGTCTCGGGGTGCGCAGCATGGTCGTGCTCACTCTGACGGAGCAGGGCCTGCGCGCGGAACGGACCGGCGCGCCGGACTTCTTCGTCCCCACCGCCGCACTGCGCGGCGCCCGGCTCGACAAGGGCATCGCCGGCAAGGTCCTCACCGAGGGCGGCCTGCTGGTGATCACCTGGGAGCACGGCGGCCGGCTCATCGACTCGGGCTTCCGCTCCGAGCACGCGGCCGAGCACGCCGGCTGGGTCGACGCGGTCGACTCCATGGCATCAACATCCGGGGCCGCGGCATCCGCAGCGGACGCCCCCGAACCCGACCAGCACCCCGGCGACAGTGCCGTCGCCGCCCCGCTCCACCAGGAAGGCCCACGATGACGACCTCCACTCAGCGGGCAGACAGGACCCCCGCCGTACTCGTCCTGGAAGACGGCCGGATCTTCCGCGGCCGTGCTTACGGCGCGGTGGGGGAGACCTTCGGCGAGGCCGTCTTCTCCACCGGCATGTCCGGTTACCAGGAGACGCTGACCGACCCGTCGTACCACCGCCAGGTGGTCGTCATGACGGCCCCGCACATCGGCAACACCGGCGTCAACGACGAGGACCCGGAGTCCTCCCGCATCTGGGTCGCCGGCTATGTGGTCCGCGACCCCGCCCGGGTCTCCTCCAACTGGCGCGCCCGCCGCACCCTCGACGAGGAACTCGTCAACCAGGGCGTCGTCGGCATCAGCGGCATCGACACCCGCGCCCTCACCCGCCATCTGCGCGAGCGCGGCGCCATGCGGGTCGGCATCTTCTCCGGTGCCGGCATCGGCACCGACGCGGACCTGCTCGCCAAGGTCCTCCAGGCGCCCGAGATGAAGGGCGCCGACCTGTCGGCCGAGGTGGCGACCAAGGAGTCGTACATCGTCCCGGCGATCGGCACCAAGCGCTTCACCGTGGCCGCGATCGACCTCGGCATCAAGGCGATGACGCCGCAGCGGATGGCCGAGCGCGGCATCGAGGTCCATGTGCTGCCCGCCACCGCGACCGTCGAGGACGTGTACGCCGTCGCGCCCGACGGGGTGTTCTTCTCCAACGGCCCCGGCGACCCGGCCACCGCCGACCACCCGGTCGCGGTGATGCGCGGTGTGCTGGAGCGGAAGACCCCGCTCTTCGGCATCTGCTTCGGCAACCAGATCCTGGGCCGCGCGCTCGGGTTCGGCACCTACAAGCTCAAGTACGGCCACCGCGGCATCAACCAGCCGGTCCAGGACCGCACCACCGGCAAGGTCGAGGTCACCGCGCACAACCACGGCTTCGCCGTCGACGCGCCGCTCGACACGGTCTCCGACACGCCCTACGGCCGGGCCGAGGTCAGCCACGTCTGCCTGAACGACAACGTGGTCGAGGGACTCCACCTCCTCGACCAGCTGGCGTTCAGCGTCCAGTACCACCCCGAAGCAGCCGCCGGCCCGCACGACGCCGCGTACCTGTTCGACCGCTTCGTATCTCTGATGGAGGGCCAGCGTGCCTAAGCGCACCGATATCCAGTCCGTCCTGGTCATCGGCTCCGGCCCGATCGTCATCGGCCAGGCAGCGGAGTTCGACTACTCCGGTACCCAGGCCTGCCGGGTGCTGAAGTCCGAGGGCCTGCGGGTCATCCTCGTGAACTCCAACCCGGCCACGATCATGACCGACCCCGAGATCGCCGACGCCACCTACGTCGAGCCGATCACGCCGGAGTACGTCGAGAAGATCATCGCCAAGGAGCGCCCCGACGCGCTCCTGCCCACCCTCGGCGGCCAGACCGCGCTCAACACGGCGATCTCGCTGCACGACAACGGCGTCCTGGACAAGTACAACGTCGAGCTGATCGGCGCCAACGTCGAGGCGATCAACAAGGGCGAGGACCGCCAGCTCTTCAAGGGCGTCGTCGAGGCCGTCAACGCCAAGATCGGCTACGGCGAGTCCGCCCGCTCCGTCATCTGCCACTCGATGGACGACGTCATCTCGGGGGTGGACACCCTCGGCGGCTACCCCGTCGTCGTCCGCCCGTCCTTCACCATGGGCGGCGCCGGCTCCGGCTTCGCCCACGACGAGGAAGAACTGCGCCGTATCGCCGGCCAGGGCCTCACGCTCTCGCCGACCACCGAGGTGCTCCTGGAGGAGTCCATCCTCGGCTGGAAGGAGTACGAGCTGGAGCTGATGCGCGACCGCAACGACAACGTCGTGGTCGTCTGCTCCATCGAGAACTTCGACCCGATGGGCGTCCACACCGGCGACTCCATCACCGTCGCCCCGGCGCTGACGCTGACCGACCGCGAGTACCAGAACCTGCGGGACGTCGGTATCGCGATCATCCGCGAGGTCGGCGTCGACACCGGCGGCTGCAACATCCAGTTCGCGATCAACCCCGAAGACGGCCGCGTCATCGTCATCGAGATGAATCCGCGGGTCTCGCGCTCCTCGGCGCTCGCCTCCAAGGCCACCGGCTTCCCGATCGCCAAGATCGCCGCCCGGCTCGCCGTCGGCTACACGCTCGACGAGATCCCGAACGACATCACCGAGAAGACCCCGGCGTCCTTCGAGCCGACGCTCGACTACGTCGTCGTCAAGGTGCCGCGCTTCGCCTTCGAGAAGTTCCCGGCGGCCGACGCGACCCTCACCACCACCATGAAGTCGGTCGGCGAGGCCATGGCGATGGGCCGCAACTTCACCGAGGCGCTGCAGAAGGCGCTGCGCTCGCTGGAGAAGAAGGGCAGCCAGTTCACCTTCACCGGCGAGCCCGGCCACAAGGACGCGCTGCTGGCCACGGCGGCGGTGCCGACCGACGGCCGGATCAACACCGTCATGCAGGCGATCCGCGCCGGCGCCACCCCGGAGGAGATCTTCGACGCGACGCGGATCGACCCGTGGTTCACCGACCAGCTCTTCCTGATCAAGGAGGTCGCCGACGATCTGGCGGCCGCCGACAAGCTCGGCCCCGAGCTGCTCGCCGACGCCAAGCGGCACGGGTTCTCCGACATTCAGATCGGTGAGATCCGGGGACTGCGCGAGGACGTCGTGCGCGAGGTCCGGCACGCGCTGGGGGTGCGCCCGGTCTACAAGACGGTCGACACCTGCGCCGCCGAGTTCGCCGCCAAGACCCCGTACTTCTACTCGTCCTACGACGAGGAGTCCGAGGTCGCGCCGCGCGAGAAGCCCGCCGTGATCATCCTCGGCTCGGGCCCCAACCGCATCGGCCAGGGCATCGAGTTCGACTACTCCTGCGTCCACGCCTCGTTCGCGCTGCACGACGCGGGCTACGAGACCGTGATGGTCAACTGCAACCCCGAGACCGTCTCGACGGACTACGACACCTCCGACCGCCTGTACTTCGAGCCGCTGACGCTCGAGGACGTGCTGGAGATCGTGCACGCCGAGTCGCTGGCCGGCCCGATCGCGGGCGTCATCGTCCAGCTCGGCGGCCAGACCCCACTCGGCCTGGCGCAGGCCCTCAAGGACAACGGGGTGCCGATCGTCGGCACCTCGCCCGAGGCCATCCACCTTGCCGAGGACCGCGGCGCCTTCGGCCGCGTCCTGGCCGAGGCCGGACTGCCCGCCCCCAAGCACGGCACCGCGACCACCTTCGACGAGGCCAAGGCCATCGCCGACGAGATCGGTTACCCGGTCCTGGTCCGCCCGTCGTACGTGCTCGGCGGCCGCGGTATGGAGATCGTCTACGAGGAGGCCCGGCTCTCCTCGTACATCGCCGAGTCCACCGAGATCAGCCCGACCCGCCCGGTCCTGGTCGACCGGTTCCTCGACGACGCCATCGAGATCGACGTCGACGCGCTCTACGACGGCACCGAGCTCTACCTCGGCGGCGTCATGGAGCACATCGAGGAGGCCGGTATCCACTCCGGCGACTCCGCCTGCGCACTGCCCCCGATGACCCTCGGCGGCTACGACATCAAGCGGCTGCGCGCCTCCACCGAGGCCATCGCCAAGGGTGTCGGCGTCCAGGGTCTGATCAACATCCAGTTCGCGCTGGCCGGGGACATCCTCTATGTCCTCGAGGCCAACCCGCGCGCCTCGCGCACCGTCCCCTTCACCTCGAAGGCGACCGCGGTGCCGCTGGCCAAGGCCGCCGCCCGGATCTCGCTCGGTGCGACCGTCGCCGAACTGCGGGCCGAGGGCATGCTCCCGAAGACCGGCGACGGCGGCACCCTGCCGCTGGACGCGCCGATCTCCGTCAAGGAGGCCGTCATGCCGTGGAGCCGCTTCCGCGACATCCACGGCCGCGGCGTCGACACCGTGCTGGGCCCGGAGATGCGCTCCACGGGCGAGGTCATGGGCATCGACTCCGTCTTCGGCACCGCCTACGCCAAGTCCCAGGCCGGCGCGTACGGCGCGCTGCCCACCAAGGGCACCGCGTTCATCTCGGTGGCCAACCGCGACAAGCGCAACCTGGTCTTCCCGGCCCGCGCGCTCGCCGACCACGGCTTCGAACTGCTCGCCACCTCCGGCACCGCCGAGGTGCTGCGCCGTAACGGCATCCACGCCACCATCGTGCGCAAGCAGAGCGAGGGCACCGGCCCGGACGGTGAGCCGACCGTGGTGCAGCTGATCCACGACGGCAAGATCGACCTGATCGTCAACACCCCGTTCGGCACCGGCGGCCGCCTCGACGGCTACGACATCAGGACCGCCGCGGTCTCCCGCGGTGTCCCGTGCCTGACCACGGTGCAGGCGCTCGCCGCCGCCGTGCAGGGCATCGACGCGCTCAACCGCGGTGACATCGGGGTCAGATCGCTGCAGGAACACGCGGAACGGCTGAACGCCGCCCGCGAGGGATAGCGCCAGGAGGGGGACACCGACCGGTGTCCCCCTCGCCATGTGACCGCCGCCCCGCAGAATCCCGTAGAAGGCTCCGCATGTATCCCCTCCTCTTCCGACTGCTCTTCCGGCGCATGGACCCCGAGCGGGCGCACCACCTGGCGTTCGCCTGGATCCGGTTCGCCGCCCGCGTCCCGGTCCTGCGTACCCTCGTGGCGGCCGTGCTCGCGCCCCGCCACAAGGCGCTGCGCACCGAGGCGCTGGGCCTGCGCATGCACGGCCCGTTCGGCCTCGCGGCCGGCTTCGACAAGAACGCCGTCGCGATCGACGGCATGGCGATGCTCGGCTTCGACCACATCGAGATCGGCACCGTCACCGGGCAGCCGCAGTCCGGCAACCCGAAGAAACGGCTCTTCCGCCTCGTCCAGGACCGGGCGCTGATCAACCGCATGGGCTTCAACAACGAGGGCTCCGCCGCGGTCGCCGCCCGGCTGGCGGCCCGTAACCCGGTCTTCCGGACGACGGTCGGCGTCAACATCGGCAAGACCAAGGTGGTCCCCGAGAAC
Source organism: Streptomyces fildesensis (assembly GCF_016107395.1). Classification (GTDB taxonomy): domain Bacteria; phylum Actinomycetota; class Actinomycetes; order Streptomycetales; family Streptomycetaceae; genus Actinacidiphila; species Actinacidiphila fildesensis. The sequence continues at coordinate 304,485 of NZ_JAAIKO010000005.1, read as the reverse complement.
GAGGCCACCGGGGACTACGTGACGTCCACCGAGCGGCTCGCGGCCCACGCGGACTACCTCGTCGTCAACGTCTCGTCGCCGAACACCCCGGGCCTGCGCAATCTGCAGGCCGTCGACCAGCTGCGCCCGCTGCTGACCGCGGTGCGCGAGGCCGCCGACCGCACGGTCACCACCCGCCGGGTACCGCTGCTGGTGAAGATCGCCCCCGACCTGGCCGACGACGACATCGACGCGGTCGCCGACCTCGCCGTCGAACTCGGTCTGGACGGCATCATCGCCACCAACACCACGATCGCCCGCGACGGCCTGGGGCTGACCTCGGACCCGGCGCTGGTCCAGGAGACCGGCGGGCTGTCCGGCGCTCCGCTGCGATCCCGCTCACTGGAGGTGCTGAGCCGGCTGTACGCCCGGGTCGGCGACCGGATCACCCTGGTCGGGGTCGGCGGCGTCACGACCGCCGACGACGTCTGGGAGCGCATCCTGGCTGGCGCCACCCTGGTCCAGGGGTACAGCGCCTTCATCTACGAGGGCCCGTTCTGGTGCCGCGCCCTCCACAAGGGCCTCGCGGCCCGGCTGGCCGCGAGCCCGTACGCCACCCTCGCCGACGCGGTCGGCGCCGAACACCGGAAGGTGAGCTCATGAGCGTGGAGAACCTGGAACCCTTCGGCGCGCGGCTGCGGCACGCGATGGACACCCGCGGTCAGCTCTGCGTCGGCATCGACCCGCACGCGGCGCTGCTGACCTCCTGGGGCCTCAACGACGACGTGGCCGGTCTGGAGCGCTTCACCCGCACCGTGGTCGAGGCCCTCGCCGACCGGGTCGCCGTCCTCAAGCCGCAGAGCGCGTTCTTCGAGCGCTTCGGCTCGAAGGGCATCGCCGTGCTGGAGCGGGCCGTCGCCGACGCCCGCGCCGCCGGCGCGCTGGTGCTGATGGACGCCAAGCGCGGTGACATCGGCTCCACCATGGCCGCCTACGCCGCCACGTTCCTCGACAAGGACTCCCCGCTCTTCTCCGACGCGGTCACCGTCAGCCCGTACCTCGGCTTCGGCTCGCTGCGCCCCGCGCTGGACGCGGCGCGGATCTCCGGCGCCGGGGTCTTCGTCCTCGCTCTGACCTCCAACCCGGAGGGCGCCGAGGTCCAGCGGGCCACGGCGGCGAACGGTAAGTCGCTCGCCCAGGTGATGCTCGACCACATCGCGGCGGAGAACGCCGGCGAGCGGCCGCTCGGATCCGTCGGCGCCGTGGTCGGTGCCACCCTCGGCGAGGCCGGCGCGGACCTGGACGTCAACGGGCCGCTGCTGGCCCCCGGTATCGGCGCCCAGGGCGCGACGCCCGCCGGTCTTCCCGGGCTCTTCGGGTCCGCGGTCGGCAACGTCCTCCCGAGCGTGAGCCGCGATGTGCTGCGGCACGGCCCCGACGCGGCCGGACTGCGGGACGCCGCGGCCCGGTTCTCCGACGAGGTCCGTGCCGCCCTGGCGGGCTGAGCGGCAACCGGCGCCCTTCAGGACCCCTGTCGGGAGCCGCGACAGCGTCAACCGGTGCCGATATGTCCTAAAAATCCCAGCGGATCGAGTCTGACCAGGACTTTTCGTCTGTTCTCGCTGACTTGAGCCGCCGTGACCGCTAGTCTCCGACGAGAGCGAGCACGCAAGTGCTTCGTTCGTTGCCCTGCAGGTGAGGGCGACTAGGTTCCACAACCGGTCCGTATCCGACAGTTCGATATCCGAGGTGACGTAGGCGTGGCTCTTCCGCCCCTTACCCCTGAACAGCGCGCTGCCGCGCTCGAGAAGGCCGCTGCGGCTCGCCGGGAGCGCGCCGAGGTCAAGAATCGGCTCAAGCACTCCGGCGCTTCGCTGCACGAGGTCATCAAGTCGGGCCGAGAGAACGATGTCATCGGCAAGATGAAGGTCTCGGCCCTCCTTGAGTCCCTGCCCGGTGTGGGCAAGGTCCGCGCCAAGCAGATCATGGAGCGGCTCGGCATCTCCGAAAGCCGCCGGGTGCGGGGTCTCGGCTCCAACCAGATCGCATCTTTGGAGCGTGAGTTCGGCGGCGGCGCCGCCTGACGGTCCCCAGCACCTCCGGGAACCGGGATAATCGCTTCATGGCTGCAACATCCCGGGGGACGTCCCCCGTGCCCCCGGACGTACGTCCGCGGCTGACCGTGCTCTCCGGCCCCTCCGGGGTCGGCAAGAGCACGGTCGTCGCTCATATGCGCAAGGTCCACCCCGAGGTATGGCTCTCGGTGTCGGCCACCACTCGTCGGCCACGGCCGGGCGAGCAGCACGGAGTGCACTACTTCTTCGTGGACAACGACGAGTTCGACAAGCTCGTCGCCAACGGTGAACTGCTGGAGTGGGCCGAGTTCGCGGGCAACCGCTACGGCACCCCGCGCAAGGCGGTCCTGGACCGGCTCGACGCGGGCGAACCCGTGCTGCTGGAGATCGATCTGCAGGGTGCCCGGCTGGTCCGCCAGTCGATGCCCGAGGCGCAGCTCGTCTTCCTGGCCCCTCCGAGCTGGGACGAGCTGGTCCGCCGGCTCACCGGGCGGGGCACCGAATCGCCCGAGGTGATCGAGCGGCGGCTGGCCGCGGCCAAGGTCGAACTGGCTGCCGAATCCGAGTTCGACATCACCCTTGTCAATACCTCCGTCGAGGATGTAGCACGTGAGCTGCTAGCCTTGATGAGAGTTGTATGATCCACTTCCATTCTTTTCCACAAGCAAGTAGGGGTAGGTAGAGAATGTCCTCTTCCATCACCACGCCCGAGGGCATCATCAACCCGCCGATCGACGAGCTGCTCGAGGCCACGGACTCGAAGTACAGCCTGGTGATCTACGCGGCCAAGCGCGCGCGCCAGATCAACGCGTACTACTCCCAGCTCGGTGAAGGCCTGCTGGAGTACGTCGGCCCCCTGGTGGACACCCACGTCCACGAGAAGCCGCTGTCGATCGCGCTGCGCGAGATCAACGCGGGACTGCTGACCTCCGAGGCCATCGAGTCGGCCGGCTAGCAGTACCCGAATCCTTGTCACCACGGGCCCGGCAGCACCGCTGCCGGGCCCGTGGTGTGTGATGGACACCAGAGAATCCACAGCTCGGCGGGAGAGACGATGGGCCAGCCACAGGTCGTCCTGGGGGTGAGCGGCGGGATCGCCGCCTACAAGGCGTGCGAGCTGCTGCGGCGGCTCACCGAGTCCGGGCACGGCGTACGCGTGGTCCCCACCGATTCGGCGCTGCACTTCGTGGGAGAGGCCACCTGGTCGGCGCTGTCCGGCAACCCCGTCTCGACCCGGGTGTGGGACGACGTCCAGGAAGTCCCGCACGTCAGGATCGGCCAGCACGCCGACCTCGTGGTGGTCGCCCCGGCCACCGCCGACCTGCTCGCCAAGGCCGCGCACGGCCTCGCCGACGACCTGCTCACCAACACTCTGCTCACCGCGCGATGTCCGGTGGTGTTCGCGCCGGCCATGCACACCGAGATGTGGGAACACCCCGCCACCCAGGAGAACGTCGCCACCCTGCGCCGCCGGGGCGCGATCGTGATCGAGCCCGCCGTCGGCCGGCTGACCGGTGTGGACACCGGCAAGGGCCGGCTGCCCGACCCCGCCGAGATCTTCGAGGTCTGCCGCCGGGTGCTCGCCCGCGGCCCGCGGGGGCTCGCGACCGATCTCGCCGGGCGCCATGTGGTGATCAGCGCCGGCGGCACCCGTGAGCCGCTGGACCCGGTGCGCTACCTGGGCAACCGCTCCTCGGGCAAGCAGGGCTACGCACTGGCCCGTACGGCGGTCGCCCGCGGCGCCCGGGTCACCCTGGTGGCCGCCAACACCGACCTCGCCGACCCGGCGGGCGCCGATGTGGTGCGGGTCGGCACCGCGCTGCAGCTGCGCGAGGCGGTGCTGAAGGCGGCGGCGGACGCCGATGTGGTCGTCATGGCGGCGGCCGTGGCGGACTTCCGGCCCGCGTACTACGCCGAAGGCAAGATCAAGAAGAAGGACGACCAGGAGCAGCCGCCCCTGGAACTCGTCCGCAACCCCGACGTCCTCGCCGAACTCGCCACACAACGTTCATACCCCGGACAGCTCATCGTCGGGTTCGCCGCCGAAACCGACGATGTACTGGCGAACGGTCGGGCCAAACTGCTCCGCAAGGGCTGTGACCTGCTCGTTGTCAACGAGGTCGGGGACCACAAGGCGTTCGGCTCCGAGGAGAACGAAGCCGTGGTGCTGGGTGCGGACGGCAGCGAGACCCCGGTACCGTACGGTCCGAAGGAAGCCCTCGCCGACCAGGTGTGGGATCTCACGCTGGCCCGGTTGACGTGAAATAGTTCCTCCGGGTGTACCAAAACCGGAATTCTGCGGCATTCTGCCCGTGCGACAAGGCCGATCGTCGTACCGGCGCCAGTGGTGTCGCAGGTCACGGCATATCCAAGTACCGAGATGGCTTGTCGGTCCGGCCGGAGCGAACGATAAACTAGCCACGGAACGCCGGGCGCAGCCCCGCGCGTCCCACCCCATGATCAGCCAGCAGCCGCTGCAACCCCAGGGAGCAATGTGTCCCGCCGCCTGTTTACCTCGGAGTCCGTCACCGAGGGACATCCCGACAAGATCGCTGACCAGATCAGCGACACGATCCTCGACGCCCTCCTCAAGGAGGACCCGACCTCCAGGGTCGCGGTCGAGACGCTGATCACCACCGGCCAGGTGCACGTCGCCGGTGAGGTCACCACCAAGGGATACGCGGACATCGCGACCCTGGTGCGCAACAAGATCCTCGAGATCGGCTACGACTCGTCGAAGAAGGGCTTCGACGGCGCCTCGTGCGGCGTCTCGGTGTCCATCGGCGCGCAGTCGCCCGACATCGCCCAGGGTGTGGACACCGCTTACGAGCAGCGTGTCGAGGGTGACGAGGACGAGCTCGACAAGCAGGGCGCCGGCGACCAGGGCCTGATGTTCGGCTACGCCTGCGACGAGACCCCCGAGCTGATGCCGCTGCCGATCCACCTGGCACACCGGCTCGCCCGCCGGCTCTCCGAGGTCCGCAAGAACGGGACCATCCCGTACCTGCGCCCGGACGGCAAGACCCAGGTCACCATCGAGTACGACGGCGACAAGGCCGTCCGCCTCGACACCGTGGTCGTCTCCTCGCAGCACGCCTCGGACATCGACCTCGAGTCGCTGCTCGCGCCCGACATCCGCGAGTTCGTCGTCGAGCACGAGCTCAAGGCGCTGCTCGGTGACGGCATCAAGCTGGAGACCGAGGGTTACCGCCTGCTGGTGAACCCGACCGGTCGCTTCGAGATCGGCGGCCCGATGGGCGACGCCGGCCTCACCGGCCGCAAGATCATCATCGACACCTACGGCGGCATGGCCCGTCACGGCGGCGGTGCCTTCTCGGGCAAGGACCCGTCCAAGGTCGACCGTTCCGCCGCGTACGCCATGCGCTGGGTCGCCAAGAACGTCGTCGCCGCGGGCCTCGCCTCGCGCTGCGAGGTCCAGGTCGCCTACGCGATCGGCAAGGCCGAGCCCGTGGGTCTGTTCGTCGAGACCTTCGGCACCGCGTCCGTGGACGTCGAGAAGATCGAGCAGGCCATCGCGTCGGTCTTCGACCTGCGCCCGGCCGCGATCATCCGCGACCTGGACCTGCTGCGTCCGATCTACTCCCAGACCGCCGCGTACGGCCACTTCGGCCGCGCGCTGCCGGACTTCACCTGGGAGCGCACCGACCGTGTCGAGGCGCTGCGCGCCGCCGCCGGTCTGTAGGACCCGGCAGCAGACACACCCGCACCACGCGTACGGCCCCGGACCCTGCGGTCCGGGGCCGTCGCGCTGTCCGGGACGTCTGGTAGGACTGGGGCTGTGAGCAGCGAGGACGAGCGGACGAATCCACCGGCGGGGGAGCAGCTGGCGCTCATCCGCGAGTCCGTGCGCAAGGCGAAGGAACCCAAGGCCAGGCGTGGCACCTGGCGCGGTGCCGATCTCGCCGAGGGGCTGCCCGTCGCCCGCGTCCTGGTCGACAAAGGCGTGCTGCACCTCGACAAGTACTTCGACTACGCGGTGCCCGCCGCGATGGACGCGGACGCGCAGCCCGGGGTCCGGGTCAGGGTCCGCTTCGGCGCCGGGGCGCACAACGTCGTCAGCGGACGCCGCGAGGGCGGCGGGCTGATCGACGGTTTCGTCGTCGCCCGGCTCACCGAGTCCGACTACGCAGGCCCGCTCGCGGCGATCGCCCAGGTGGTGTCCCCGGAGCCGGTGCTCAGCCCGGCGCTGCTGCGGCTCTGCCGCGCGGTCGCCGACCGGTACGCCGGATCGCTCGCCGACGTGATCCAGCTCGCCGTGCCCGCCCGGCACGGCCGGGTGGAGAAGAAGCCCTCCCCGGAACCGCCCGCCACCCCCGCCCCACCGGAGCCCGGCACCTGGTCGCGCTATCCGACCGGCCCCGCGCTGCTGCGCGCGCTGGGCCGCGGTGACTCCCCGCGCGCCGTGTGGACCGCGCTGCCGGGCCCGCACTGGCCCGCCGAGCTGGCCGCCGCCATCGCCGCCACCCTCGCCTCGGGCCGCGGCGCGCTCGCGGTGCTGCCCGACGGCCGGGCCGCCGCCCGGGTCGACGCGGCGCTCACCGCGCTGCTCGGCGAGGGCCACCACGTCCTGCTCACCGCGGATGCCGGCCCCGAGGCGCGCTACCGGCGCTGGCTGGCGGTCAGCCGGGGCGCCGTCCGGGCGGTCGTCGGCACCCGGGCCGCGATGTTCGCCCCGGTGCAGGACCTCGGCCTGGTCGCGCTGTGGGACGACGGCGACTCCAGCCACGCCGAGCCGCACGCCCCCATGCCGCACGCCCGGGACGTGCTGCTGCTGCGGGCCACGGAGGAGCGGGCGGCCTTCCTGCTCGGCGGCCTCATCCGCACCGTCGAAGGCGCCCAGCTCGTCGAGACCCAGTGGGCGCTGCCGGTGGACGCCACCCGTGAGGCGGTCCGGGCGGCGGCGCCGCTCGTCCGCACCATCGGCGACGGCGACCAGGCGCGGGACGGGGCGGCCCGCGCCGCCCGGCTGCCGAGCCTCGCCTGGCAGGTGGCCAGGGAAGCGCTGCTGCGCGGCCCCGTCCTCGTCCAGGTCCCGCGCCGCGGCTATGTGCCGCGGCTGGCCTGTGAACGCTGCAGGGAACCCGCCCGGTGCGGAAAGTGCGCGGGACCGCTGGAGCTGACCGACGGCAGCAGCGCGCCGCAGTGCGGATGGTGCGGCCGCCCCGAGGCGGCGTGGCACTGCCAGGAGTGCGGCGGGTTTCGGCTGCGCGCCCAGGTGGTCGGCGCCCGGCGGACCGCGGACGAACTCGGCCGGGCGTTCCCGAAGGTCCCGGTCCGCACCTCGGGACGGGACGGCATCCTCGGAGCCGTCACCGGTACCCCGGCGCTGGTCATCTCCACGCCGGGCGCCGAACCGGTCGCGGAGGGCGGCTACGCGGCCGCGCTGCTGCTGGACGGCTGGGCGCTGCTCAACCGGCCGGACCTGCGGGCGGGGGAGGAGACGCTGCGCCGCTGGACGGGCGCGGCCGCCCTGGTCAGGCCCGCGACCGAGGGCGGCACGGTGCTGGTGCTGGCCGAGCCCACGCTGCGGCCGGTCCAGGCGCTGGTGCGCTGGGATCCCGCCGGGCACGCGGCCCGCGAACTGGCCGAGCGGGCCGAACTGGGCTTCCCACCCGTCTCGCGGATGGCCTCCGTGACCGGGAGCCCGGCGGCGGTGGCCGCACTGGTCGAGCTGGCCCGGCTGCCCGAGGGGGCCGCCGTCCTGGGACCGGTCCCGGTGTCCGGCGACCGGCCGGGCGGACCGCGCAGGGCCGGGGACGCCCCGGCGGGGGAGCACAGGGAGCGGATGCTGATCAGGGTCCCGCCGGGCAGCGGGGCGGCGCTGGCCGCCGCTCTCAAGGCCGCACAGGTGGCCCGTACGGCGCTCAAGCAGACCGATCAGGTCCTGGTCCGCATCGACCCGCTGGACATCGGCTGACCGGTCCCCAGAGACCCAGGACGTCCGGTCCGGTTCTGGACATGGCGCCGCCCCGGCGTCCGACCTGTCGGCGTGGCGGGCGGCGGGGCGGCTGGTCCTGCGGAAACGCACCGCGGGTGGTGCGGGTGCGGTGCGGTGGTGCGGGTGGTGCCGCTCAGCCGCTGCGCGGACCGGGAAGCGCGCCGGGGAAGGCGTCCTCCCGGGCGTTGGCCGGCAGATGTCCCGGCACATGTCCCGGCATCTGCTGCGGCAGCTGCGCGGGCAACGGCCCGGACCCCTGCGAGGGCAGGTGCCCGGACATCGGCCCGGCCGGCTGCCCCGACATCGGCGCGGACATCTGGTCCGGCATCGAGCGCGCCGCCGGCACGCCGGCCATCGGGGGAGCGGACGCCGCGGCGTGCACCCCCGTGGTGTCCGGCTGCGAGGACTCGTCCTCCGTACCGTGGACGGCATGGCGGCGCGCCCCGTACCGGCGGTGCACCGCCTGTTTCGTCACCCCGAGGGCGGAGCCCACCGCGTCCCAGGAGAACCCCAGCGAGCGGTCGAACTCCACCGCCGCCGTGACCAGGGTCTCCACACTGTCGCGGAGTTCCTGGGCGAGCCGCACGGTGGGTGCGGGGGCGCGTCCGTAGACGACGAATCCGGCGGCGGGACCGCTGCGCCGCGGTCGGTACACATTGCCCAGCTGGGCGGTCAGGGTCCGTAGCGCGTCCACCTGTCGGCGGACCCTTTCGATGTCCCGCACCAGTAGGTGCAGGCTTGCCCGGGCCTGGGCGTCATGGGTTGCGTGGTCGGGCATCAACAAGCCTCTCCAACCGGCGTTGATAAGGATCGGGCCGTGTCCGTGGTGTGATGGCCCTTTTTCGGTCAATCTCTCTTGACCAACGCTCCAGCGGGCCATCGAGTCACGCATCAGGGGGCGTGCTGATGTTTCCGGGGGGCGCGAACGACCGCGTGCACCCCCGAACGGGTCGGCCCCTAGAATTGGACGGCCCCCAGCTACCGCTGGGAGGTGCCCCCACAGCCACATCCCCCGAACTTCGTCCGGGGGTGCCCCCAGGGGTGCCGCCCGCTCCGTCCGACCCGGGAGCCCGCCAGCCGTGTCCGTCACGCCCATCCGCCTCTTCGGCGACCCGGTGCTGCGCATGACGGCGCAGCCTGTCACCACCTTCGACAAGGAACTCCGCACCCTCGTCCAGGATTTGACCGAGACCATGCAGGCGGCGCCGGGCGCCGGCCTCGCGGCCCCGCAACTGGGCGTCTCGCTGCGGGTCTTCACCTACTTCGTCGACGGCGAAATGGGGCATCTGGTCAACCCGGACCTCACGCTCAGCGAGGAGGAGCAGGACGGCCCCGAGGGCTGTCTGTCGCTCCCCGGCCTGACCTACGACTGCGTCCGCTCCTACGGTGTCGTCGCCAAGGGCTTCAACATGTACGGCGACCCGGTCACCATCGAGGGCACCCAGCTGCTGGCCCGCTGCATCCAGCACGAGACCGACCACCTCGACGGCATCATCTTCATCGACCGGCTCGACGCCGAGCAGCGCAAGGCCGCGATGAAGGCGATCCGGGAGGCGGAGTGGGCGGACCTGGGCGTGCCGCAGGTGAAGGTCTCCCCGCACAGCACCTTCGGCAGCGCGCTGTGAGTCCGGCCGCCCGAACCGCTGCCCTGACCGCTGCCCTGACCGCCGTCCGACCCGCCGCGCGGACCACCGCCCACGGCCGTCCCCCCTGCCAACGAGAGGCACAGAACCCACGATGAGGCTCGTCTTCGCAGGCACTCCCGAGGTCGCCGTCCCCGCCCTGGAGGCGCTGCTGGCGTCGGACCGGCACGAGGTCGTCGCCGTCGTCACCCGCCCCGACGCGACCGCGGGCCGCGGCCGCAAGCTGGTCTCCAGCCCGGTCGCCCAGCGGGCCGAGGAGGCCGGCATCGAGGTGCTCAAGCCCGTGAAGCCGCGGGACGAGGACTTCCTCGCCCGGCTCCGGGAGATCGCCCCGGACGCCTGCCCGGTCGTCGCGTACGGCGCGCTGCTGCCCAAGGCCGCGCTCGAGATCCCGGTGCACGGCTGGGTCAACCTGCACTTCTCGCTGCTTCCCGCCTGGCGCGGCGCGGCTCCTGTACAGCACGCGGTGATGGCCGGTGACGAGGTCACCGGCGCCTCGACGTTCCTCATCGAGCAGGGGCTCGACTCCGGCCCGGTCTTCGGCGTCGTGACCGAGGAGGTCCGGCCCACCGACACCAGCGGAGATCTGCTCACCCGGCTCGCGCACAGCGGCGCCGGGCTGCTCACCGCGACCATGGACGGCATCGAGGACGGCCGCCTGGTGCCCCGTACACAGCCCACCGAGGGCATCACCATCGCCCCCAAGATCACCGTCGAGGACGCGGCGGTGGACTGGAACGCGCCCGCGCTGCGCGTCGACCGGCTGATCCGCGGCTGCACCCCGGCGCCCGGCGCCTGGACGCTGCTCGACGGCGAACGGTTCAAGCTCGGCCCCGTGACCCCGCTGCCCGGCCGCGAGGACCTCGCGGGACTGGCCCCCGGCGAGCTCTCCGTCGCCAAGAACGCGGTGTACGTGGGCACCGGCAGCCACGCCGTGGAACTCGGCGAGGTGCAGCAGCAGGGCAAGAAGCTGATGCGCGCCGCCGACTGGGCGCGCGGCGTCCGCCTCGCCTCCGGCACCCGCCTGGGCGCGTAGCCCGCACCCCTTCCGACGAGGAGCGCCGTCCCGCCGGACGGTGACGGCCCGCGGCCGGCCCCGGTCGCCCGGGTGAGCGGTCGGCGGGCCGGCGGCCGTACGCTTTGTTCACGCCCTGTGCGCGGGAGGGGGCATCCCGCCGCCCGGGCGCAGCAGTTTTTTCCGACCGAGTCCGGAGCACATTGATCGTGAACGACCAGCCGCGCAGCCGACCGCAGGGCACCTCGCAGGGGAAGTCCCAGGGCAAGCCGAAGGGCAAGCCCTACCGCAGGCCCCAGCGGGATCCGGTCCGGATCCTCGCCTTCGAGGCGCTGCGGGCGGTCGACGAGCGCGACGCGTACGCCAACCTCGTCCTGCCCTCGCTGCTGCGCAACGCCGAGGCGGAAGCGGTCAAGAAGGGCGGCGAGTTCGACCGCCGGGACGCCGCCCTCGCCACCGAACTGGTCTACGGCACGCTGCGCCGTCAGGGCACCTACGACGCCGTGATCGCCGCCTGTGTGGACCGGCCGCTGCGCGAGGTCGACCCGCCGGTGCTGGACGTGCTCGCGCTCGGCGCGCACCAGCTGCTCGGTACCCGCATCCCGCCGCACGCCGCCGTCTCGGCCACCGTCGAACTGGCCCGGTGCGTGCTCGGCGACGGCCGGGCCCGGTTCGTCAACGCGGTGCTCCGCAAGATCGCCGCGCAGGACATCGACGCCTGGGTCGCCCAGGTCGCCCCGCCGTACGACGACGACCCCGAGGCGCACCTCGCCGTGGTTCACTCGCATCCGCGCTGGATCGTCTCCGCGCTGTGGGACGCGCTCGGCGGCGGCCGGGCCGGTATCGAGGACCTGCTGGAGGCCGACAACGAGCGGCCCGAGGTGACGTTGGTGGCCCGTCCCGGCCGTTCCACGGCCGAGGAGGTGGCCGCGTCGCTCCCGCCGGAGGCGACCGAGCCCGGCCGCTGGTCCCAGTACGCCGTACGGCTGGCCGAGGGCGGCGACCCGGGCGCGGTGGAAGCCGTCCGTGAGGGCCGGGCCGGGGTACAGGACGAGGGCAGCCAGCTGGTCGCGGCCGCGCTGGCGGCAGCTCCGCTGGACGGCCGGGACGCACTCTGGCTGGACGGCTGCGCGGGCCCCGGCGGCAAGGCCGCCCTGCTCGCCGCGCTCGCCGCGCAGCGCGGCGCCCTGCTCGTCGCGTCCGAGAAGCAGCCGCACCGGGCCCGGCTGGTGGAACGCACGCTGGCCGGCAACCCCGGCCCCTACCAGGTGATCGTCGCCGACGGCACCCGTCCCGCCTGGGCCCAGGGCTCCTTCGACCGGGTGCTCGTCGATGTGCCCTGCACCGGCCTGGGCGCGCTCCGCCGCCGCCCCGAGGCGCGCTGGCGCCGCAAGGCCGAGGACGTCGCGGGCTTCGCGACGCTCCAGCGCGGACTGCTCACCGAGGCGCTGCGAGCCGTCCGCGTCGGCGGCGTCGTCGGCTACGCCACCTGCTCGCCGCACCCGGCGGAGACCCGTGCCGTCGTCGACGACGTGCTGCGCGGCCTGGGGGCACCTACCAGCGGCAGCTGGGGGACGGACGGGCAGCCGGCCGCCGAGTGGATCGACGCCCGCCCCCTGATGTCCGGCGTCCCCGCGATCGGCGACAGCCCGGACGTCCAGCTCTGGCCGCATCTGCACGGCACCGACGCCATGTACCTGGCCCTGCTGCGCCGCACTGCCTGAGCTGCCCGCGGCCGAACGGGTCTCAGGACCGCTGTGCCAGATCGTCGTCCTGCTGGTGGGCGGTGGCCTGCGGCGGTGTGGTGCCGGGGGCGTCCAGCTTGCTGGGCCACCAGACGTGGTGACCCAGGTCGAGGGTGATCGCCGAGACCAGGATCGACCGCACGATGAACGTGTCGAGCAGGACGCCGAAGGCGACCGCGACCCCGAGCTCGGCGAAGCCGACCAGCGGGAGAGTGCCCAGCGCGGCGAACGTGCCGGCCAGGACCAGTCCCGCGGAGGTGATGACACCACCGGTCGCCGCGAGGCCGGTGAGCGTTCCGGCACGGGTGCCGGAGTGGGCCGTCTCCTCGCGGATCCTGGTCATCAGGAAGATGTTGTAGTCGATGCCCAGCGCCACCAGGAACACGAAGACGAACAGCGGGAACGAGGTGTCCTCGCCCTCGAACCCGAACAGGTGGTGGAAGGCGAACGTGCTCGCCCCGAGCGCCGCCGCGAAGGACAGCACGACGGTCGCGATGAGGATCAGCGGGGCGACCAGCGACCGCAGCAGCAGCGCGAGGATGAACAGCACGACGGCGAGGATCATCGGGATGAGGAGCTTGTTGTCGTGCGAGGTCGCACGGTTGGCGTCCTGGATGACCGCCGTGCCGCCGCCGACCTTGGCGTCGGCGCCCGGCACCGCGTGCAGCGCGTCACGGGCCCGGTCGACGGTCTGCTTGGCCGCCGTACTGTCGGCCGCCGAAGCCATCGTGGCTTCCAGATAGACCCGGCCGTTCTTCTCGGCTGGGACGCCCGGTGGGGTGGTGACGGAGCCGGGCGCGACGCCCTGGACCGAGCCGAGGGCGGTACGCGCCTGGTCCGCGGCCCCGGCGTCGGCGATGACGACGAGCGGCTGCCCGGCGCCGGCGGGGAAGTACCGCGCCGCGACCTCTTGGCCCACCACGGAGTCGGGGGTGCCGGTGAAGCCCTGGGCGGCCGTCAGTCCGTTCGCCTTCAGGCCGATCAGCCCCAGTGAGAGCACCGCGAGGGCCACCGCGGTGCCCGCCCAGACCGCGCGCGGCCGCTGGGAGATACGCCCGCCCACCCGCGCCCACAGTCCGCTGCGGGTCGGCTCGTCGGATCCCATGTGCGGCACGGCGGGCCAGAACGCCCAGCGTCCGACGATGACGAGCAGCGCGGGGAAGAGCGTGGTCATCGCGAGCAGGGCGACGGCCACGCCGATGGCCGCGACCGGCCCGAGCCCCGAGGTCGAGTTCATGTCGGCGGCCATCAGGCACAGCATGCTGACGGCGACAGTCGAGGCACTGGCGAGCACCGCGGGCCCGGCCCGGTGCAGGGCCAGGGCCATCGCTTCGTGCCGGTCCTCGTGGCGGCGCAGTTCCTCGCGGTACCGGGCGACGAGCAGCAGCGCGTAGTCCGTGCCGGCGCCGAAGACGAGGACGGTGAGGATGCCGGCGCTCTGCGCGTTGACCACCAGACCGGCGTGCCTGGCGAGCAGATAGATCACCGCCTGGGCGGTGAACAGCGCGCCGATGACGGAGATGATCGGCAGGAAGACCAGGGTCACGCTGCGGTAGGTGAGCAGCAGGATCACCACGACCACCGCGAGCGCGGAGAACAGCAGCGTGCCGTCGAGGCCCTGGAACGCCTCGGCGGAGTCCGAGGCGTAGCCGCCAGGACCGGTGAGGTGCACATCGAGGCCGGCGCTGTTCGCGTCGGCGGTGGCGCGGATGTCCTTCACCGCGTCGGCCAGGCCGTTCCAGCCGCCCGCGTCCACGCTGATCGGGACGATGATCTGGGCCGCGCGCGGAGTGCCGGTCTTCTCCAGCACCGGTCCCACGGTGCGGGCGCCGAGGATGCCGTGCTGCGTCATGGCCTTGAGGGACGCCGTGTCCTTGACGATCTTGGCGCGGTCGGTCTCGGTCAGGCCGCCCGGCCGGGCGTATACGACGACGGCTGGAGCGGTGTCGGGGAGGAAATCCTTCTGGAGGGTGAGGACTTGAGTGGATTCCGCGCTCCCGGGAAGCCACGTCGACGAGTCGTTCTTCTGTTCGTCCGTCAGCTTCTGCGCCAGCGGTGAGACCGCCACCAGCAGAATCAGCCACAGGACGAGTACGACCCACTTGCTGCGCCGGCCGCACACCAGGTGTGCCCACCGTCCGGTTCCGCCCACGACGAGTCTCCCCGCTTTGCGTACGTCTGTCGGCCCTCCCGAAATCCTTGTGGGGAGAGTGCTTGGAGAGCCAGCATGGCACCGGTGTTCGAGATCGTTCCGCGATTTTACGGAACGGACCCGTTCCTTGCGGGGGCAGGGATCTGGCACCCTCCGGGATCTGGTTTGCTGGGCATATGAGCGTGCAGATCAACCCCAGCATCCTTTCCGCCGATTTCGCCCGGCTCGCCGACGAGGCGAAGGCCGTGGAAGGCGCCGACTGGCTCCATGTCGACGTCATGGACAACCACTTCGTGCCCAACCTGACGCTCGGTGTGCCGATCGTGGAGTCGCTGAGCAGGGCGTCGGACATCCCGCTCGACTGCCATCTGATGATCCAGGACCCGGACCGCTGGGCCCCGGCCTATGTCGAGGCGGGCGCCGGTTCCGTCACCTTCCACGTCGAGGCGGCGGCCGCGCCGGTGCGGCTGGCCCGGGAGATCCGGGCGAAGGGCGCGCGGGCGTCGATGGCACTCAAGCCCGCCACCCCGATCGAGCCGTACGAGGACCTGCTGCCCGAGCTCGACATGTTGCTGATCATGACGGTGGAGCCCGGCTTCGGCGGGCAGGCGTTCCTCGACATCATGCTGCCCAAGATCCGCCGGACCCGTCAGCTGATCGACAAGCACGGCCTGGAGCTGTGGCTGCAGATCGACGGCGGGGTGTCGGAGCGGACCATCGAACGGTGTGCCGAGGCGGGCGCGGACGTCTTCGTCGCAGGTTCCGCGGTCTACGGTGCGGACGACCCGGCGGCGGCGGTGCGGGGGCTGCGTGAGCTGGCCACGGCGGCCTGTACCCACTGACGGTCCGGCTACGCGTCCGTAACACCGCGCCATCTGCGAGGATGAGCGCGGAGCCGATCAGATGGGCAACTGGGGAGAGCAACGTGACCACAGGCCGCACACAGGTGCGCATGGGCCCCGGCGAGATGGTCCAGGCCGCAGCGATGGCGCGCCGTTTCTACCTCGAGGGCAAGTCCAAGATCCAGATCGCCGAGGAGTTCGGCGTGAGCCGCTTCAAGGTGGCCCGGGTGCTGGAGACCGCCCTCGAACGTGACCTGGTACGGATCGAGATCCGGGTCCCGGCCGAGCTGGACGCCGAGCGCTCGGACGCGCTGCGCGCCCGCTACGGCCTGCGGCACGCGGTCGTCGTCGAGACCCCGCCGGAGCAGTCCGACGCGCCCGACCCGGAGAACCTGGGCAAGGTCGCCGCCGACCTGCTCGGCGAGCTGGTCACCGAGGGCGATGTGCTCGGCCTGGCCTGGGGCCGCTCCATCATCACGATGGCCAACGCCCTGGACCGGCTGCCGCAGTGCACCGTCGTCCAGCTGACCGGTGTGTACGACGTGGGCACCGCCGAGCGCGGCTCCGTCGAGGCGGTGCGGACCGCCGCCGCGGTCTCCGGCGGTGAGGCGCACCCGCTGTACGCGCCGATGGTGCTGCCGGACCCGGCGACGGCCGCCACCCTGCGCGCCCAGAGCGGAATCGCCGCCGCCATGGGGTACTTCGACAAGGTCACCGTCGCGGTGGTCTCGATCGGCTCCTGGGCGGCCGGCATCTCCACCGTCCATGACGCGCTGACCGACGCCGAGCGCGCGCACTACGCGGGGCTCGGCGTCGCCGCCGAGATGTCCTCGCACCTGTTCGACGCCGCGGGGCGCCGGGTCGGCCGCGACCTGGGCGAGCGCTGCATCACCATCGAGGCGGACCGGCTCCGCCGGATCCCCGAGGTGCTGGCCATCGCGGGCGGGCTGCGCAAGGCCGCCGCGATCGACGCCGTGCTGCGCTCCGGGCTGGTCACCAGCCTGGTGACGGACACGGCCGCCGCCGACCACCTGCTGTACTCGACCGGCGCCGCCCCGCGCCCCGCCCTGGACCGCGCGGACCCCGACGGACCGTAGTCCGCCGGGGTCGCACGTGCCCTGGTCCGGCCGGATCAGCGGGTGAACCAGGGGTTCCCGCCGAGGGACCACACCGAGACCTTGGTGACGCCGAGGCCGGTGAGGACCTGCAGCTTGCGGTCCATCGACGTCTGGTCGACGTAGTCGTAGAGCTTTCCGCCCGAGGTCCAGCGGATCTCGCCGGATCCGCTGTCCCGGCGCTGCTCGATGGTGGACGCGTTGCCCGACCAGCCGGGCTTGCCGCGCATCACGCTGAACGGGATGTTGCCCTCGATGGCCGAGGTGTCGCACGACGCGGGGGCGCTGTAGCCGTACGAGGGCAGTCCGATGACCAGCTTGTCGTGGTTGGGCACCTTGCTCCGGGCGTACTGGACGACCTGCTTCAGCCAGGCGTACGGGGTGATGGCCTTGCACTTTCCGCCCGGGTCGGAGTCGTACTCGTCGTCGTAGGCCATGATCGCGAGCTCGTCGACGCCCGTCGCGACCACCGCCGCGTAGTCGTAGTAGGGCGCGTCCTCGGTCATGGCCGGGGCGTCCACCTGCAGGCGCTTGCCGGAGGCGTGCAGCGATGTGGCGAGCTGGGTGAGGAAGGTGCGGTAGGTGGCGAAGTCGCCGGTGGACCAGGACCAGTAGTCCTCCATGTCGACGTCGATGCCGGTCAGCCCGGCGTTGACCGTCATCGCCGTGAGCTGCTGGACGGCCTGGCCGCGCCGGGCCGAACTGCCCACCAGGGCGCGGACGGTGGGGGTGTCCATGCCCGAGACGGTCGGGTACTGGTACGTCGAATGTGCCTTGAGATCGGTGACGTTGGCCGCGCTGTAGGCGTTGCACAGGCCCTGCGCCGTGGTCTCCAGGAGCAGGGTGCCGTTGGGCTGGACCGCCCAGTACTCGGGCTTGAGCGCTCCGCTCCTGAGCCGGTTGTCGGCGTACTCGGCCTGGCCGGAGCACTGCGGCTCACCGGCGGAGCCGGGGTAGAGCCAGCCCTGCAGCTGCACACCGGACGGGACGGCGGGGACGGCGGCGGGAGCGGCGTGGGCCGGGGCGGGCGTACGGCCCGCGGGAGAACCCACGGCCGATCCGGCGGTGAACGCCGCGACCGTACAGGCGGCGGCCGCGGCGGCGGCGGTGAGAAGTCGGCGATTGCGCATGGTGCTGGCCTCCGGTGACGGTGGTCGGAATCCTGACCAGTGGGGGGATGGCGCTGGGGTGATGGTGGACCAGGAGGCGGCAATTGGTCAATAAGTGGTCAGTTTATTTACGCCAACCTGTCTGCTGACCTAAGCTGAGAGCACAAGATTGGCCACTGTGTGCTCACTGCGCGGGAGCGGCGTACCCGATGACTGCCGGACTGAGAAAACGCGATCTGATCCGCGAGCACCTGATCTCGCTGATCGAGGCCCGTGCGGTGGGGCAGGCCATCCCGGCCGAACGGCAGCTGTGCGTCGAACTGGAGACGTCCCGGCCGACGTTGCGCGCCGTGGTGGACGAACTGGTCAAGGACGGCTGGCTGGTGCGCGAGCACGGGCGCGGGGTGTTCGTCGGCACGCCGAAGATCTCCCAGCGGATCGTGACCGCGCCGGCCGCCGATCAGTCCGGCTACCCGGCGGCCCCGGGGACGTGGACCAGCCGCGTCCTCGACCACTCGGTGATCCCGGCCGGCATGAGCATCGGGAGCCGGCTCCGCGTCGAGGCCGGCACCCCCGTGCTGCGGGTGGCCCGGCAGCGGCTGGTCAACGACGAGCCGATGGCGCTGGAGACCATCCACGTCCTCAGCGAGCTGGTGCCCGGCGCCACCGCGGACGACGTCGAGAGCGGCTCCTTCTACTCCCTGCTGCGCGAGCGCTACGGCATCGAGCCCTCCGCGGCCGAGCAGATCCACGAGGCGCTGTCCGCCGACACCGTGCAGGCGTCGCTGCTCGGCATCAGCGCCGGAGCGGCGGTGCTGTCCTCCGAGCGCGTCACCCGCGACCAGCACGGCCGGCTCTTCGAGTACACGCACGCCATCTACCGCGGCGACCGCTACCGGCTGGTCTCCCAGCTGGCCCTCAGCGGTCCGCCGGACGCCGCGAGTCCCCAGGTCACGCCCACCGTCTGACCGCGCGCGCCACCGTGCTCCGGCCGGGGCCGTGTGGCAGCATCGGCCGCATGCTGCTGCGGTCCGCCACGCGCGCGGCCGCCGCCGCGCTCCTGATGTGCCTCGTCGTGCTCCTCACCGGCTGCTCCTCGGACACCGGGACGCGCACCGGGACGACGGGTACCGGGACCGCGACGCGCTCCCCGGCGTCCCCGGGCAGCGGCTACGGCCCCACCGCCTCCGTTCCCGGCTGGGCCTCGGGACGGGCGACGGTCGCGGCCGGCCGGCTGCCCGCCGAGGCGCGGAACACACTGGCGCTGATCGACCGGGGCGGCCCGTACCCGTACGCGAAGGACGGGGCGGTGTTCAGCAACTTCGAGAGGGAACTGCCCCGCGAGAAGTCCGGCTACTACCACGAGTACACCGTCACGACCCCGGGCTCACGCGACCGCGGGGCCCGCCGGGTCATCACCGGCGAGGGCGGGGAGTTCTACTACACCGACGACCACTACCAGACCTTCAAGGCGGTGCTGCGGTGACGGCCACCGTGCTCGACCTCGCCGGTGTCACCACCCGGCACGAGTTCATGGACCGCTGCGCCCGGTCGCTGTCCCTGCCGGAGTACTTCGGCCGCAACTGGGACGCCCTGGCGGACTGCCTCACCGACCTGTCCTGGTGCCCGGCCGCCACCCGGCGCCGGCTGCGGGTCACGGGCTGGCAGGAGTACGCCGCCGTCTCGCCCCGCGAATGGCGCATCGTCACACAGATCCTCCGGGACGCCTCCGACTTCTGGCAGCACACCGACACCCCCCTTCACGTGATCGTGGAGGAAGCCACAAACGAGGTCTGAGCCCCCTGGTGGAAGGCACAGAACGGGGGGCGCCGGTTCGCCAGAACTTGGTCGCATCGGCGATGATGGCGTAGGAGCCGCAGCCTGGACGGCGCTGGTTCGGTGCTGACTCCCCACCCGCCCCAGACGTATAACCGCAGGTGAGGCAGCCAGTATGAAATTCCTCAATGACGTGAAGCCCCCTTACGACCTGACCTACGACGATGTCTTCATGGTGCCCAGCCGCTCCGCGGTCGGGTCCCGGCAGGCGGTGGACCTCGCGTCCCCCGACGGCACCGGCACCACCATCCCGCTGGTCGTCGCGAACATGACCGCCATCGCCGGCCGCCGGATGGCCGAGACGGTCGCCCGCCGTGGTGGCCTCGTCGTGATCCCCCAGGACATCCCGATCGACGTGGTCGCGGACGTCGTGGCGTACGTCAAGAGCTGCCACCTGGTGCTCGACACCCCGATCACGCTGGCTCCGCACCAGACCGTCGCCGACGCGCTGTCGCTGCTGCCCAAGCGGGCGCACGGCGCGGGCGTCGTCGTAGAGGACGGCCGCCCGGTCGGCGTCGTCACCGACCACGACCTCACCGGCGTGGACCGCTTCACCCAGCTGTCCGAGGTGATGACGCGCGACCTGCTGCTCGTGGACGCCGGCATCGACCCGCGCGAGGCCTTCAACCGCCTCGACGCCGCCAACCGCAAGCTCGCCCCGGCCGTGGACGCGGACGGCCGGCTGGTCGGCATCCTGACCCGCAAGGCCGCGCTGCGCGCCACCCTGTACACGCCCGCCACCGACGCCAACGGCAAGCTGCGCATCGCCGCCGCCGTCGGCATCAACGGCGATGTCGCGGTCAAGGCCAAGCAGCTGCTCGACGCGGGCGTCGACACACTCGTCGTCGACACCGCGCACGGCCACCAGGAGTCGATGCTCACCGCGGTCAGGGCGGTCCGCGCCCTCGACCCGCAGGTGCCGATCGTGGCGGGCAACATCGTCGCCGCCGAGGGGGTGCGCGACCTCATCGAGGCCGGCGCGGACATCATCAAGGTCGGTGTGGGCCCCGGCGCCATGTGCACCACCCGCATGATGACCGGCGTGGGCCGCCCGCAGTTCTCCGCGGTCCTGGAGTGCGCCGCCGAGGCGAAGAAGTACGGCAAGCACGTCTGGGCCGACGGCGGCGTCCGGCACCCGCGCGATGTCGCGATGGCGCTGGCCGCGGGCGCGTCCAACGTGATGGTCGGCTCCTGGTTCGCCGGCACCTACGAGTCCCCGGGCGACCTCCAGCAGAGCGCCGAAGGGCGGCTGTACAAGGAGAGCTTCGGCATGGCCTCGGCTCGCGCGGTGCGCAACCGAACGAGCGAGGAGTCCGCGTACGACCGGGCCCGCAAGGCGCTCTTCGAGGAGGGCATCTCCACCTCGCGGATGTTCCTCGACCCGACGCGTCCGGGCGTCGAGGACCTGATCGACTCGATCATCGCGGGGGTGCGCAGCTCGTGCACCTACGCGGGCGCGGGCTCGCTCGCCGAGTTCGAGGAGAAGGCCATCGTCGGCATCCAGAGCGCCGCCGGCTACGCCGAGGGCAAGGCCCTGCACGCCAGCTGGAGCTGATGACGCAGCACGCCGAGCGCCGGACGGGCTGGGACTCCAGCCCGGTCCGGCGCTCTCGCGTTCGCCCCCACAAAGCGGACAACGCAACGACCTGCCGCAGCGATGGCAATGATTCGGCGCACTCCGGCGGTTTCGCGCAACGATCATCCGCAGATGCGCAATAGACCCGCATTACAGGCACTCGTCATACCTCGTAAGGTCATGCCCTGTACGTGGAGCGGTGGCGACCCCAAGCTCGGCGGTTCCCACCGGTAGTGCGCCGGGACGCGCACTCCCGTACGGTGCCGCCGCGACCTCGCCGCCGCCGTCCGAACCGGCACGACCAAGGAGCTCCCGCAGTGGCACGAACTGGCGCAGCGCCGTCCACCCGCGACCGGACCGGGGCGGATCCCGCCCCGGGCGGCCCCACCCCCGGCGGCGGCTTCGGAGGCAGGCTGATGCGGCGCAAGCCCGTCGACCGGCTCGTCGCCGAGGGCGGCCACGGTGACGGCGGGGAGCTGAAGCGCTCCCTCGGCATGTGGCAGCTGACGATGATCAGCATCGGGGCGACCCTCGGCACCGGCATCTTCGTGGTGCTGGGCGAGGCCGTCCCCAAGGCCGGCCCCGCGGTCGTGATCTCCTTCGTCATCGCCGGGTTCACCGCGCTCTTCTCGGCGCTCTCCTACGCCGAACTGGCGGGCAGCATCCCGGTCTCGGGGTCCTCGTACTCCTACACCTACGCCACGATGGGCGAGTTCATCGCCTGGCTCTGCGGCTGGTGCCTGATCCTGGAGTACGGGGTGTCGGTCGCCGCGGTCGCGGTCGGCTGGGGCCAGTACCTCAACGAGCTGCTGCACGGCACGATCGGGGTCACCATCCCCGACGCGTTCGCCAACCCGCCGGGCGCGGGCGGCGTCGTGAACATCCCCGCACTCCTGGTCGTGCTGCTCTCCATGGCGTTCCTGCTGCGGGGTGCCCGGGAGAGCGCCCGCGTCAACACCGTCATGGTCGTCGTGAAGATCGCCTCGCTGGTGCTGTTCTGCGCGGTCGCCTTCACCGGCATCCGGGCCGGCAACTTCCACCCGCTGATGCCGCTCGGCATGGCGGGCGTCAGCGCCGCGGGCGCCACGCTGTTCTTCTCCTACATCGGCTTCGACGCCGCCTCCACCGCAGGCGAGGAGGCCAGGAACCCCAAGCGCGACATGCCGCGCGCGATCATCCTGTCGCTGCTCATCGTCACGGTGCTGTACTGCCTGGTGGCGCTGGTCGCCGTCGGCGCCATGCCGTGGCAGCAGTTCAGCGACGCCCACGCCGCCCTCGCACAGATCCTCCGCCAGGTCACCGGCCAGAGCTTCTGGGCGGTGCTGCTCGCCGCGGGCGCTGTCATCGCGATCGCCAGCGTGGTGCTGACCGTGCTGTACGGACAGACCCGCATCCTGTTCTCGATGTCCCGCGACGGCCTGGTGCCCAAGATCTTCTCGAAGGTCGACCCGAAGAGCGGCACCCCGCGCGCCAACACCGTGATCGTCTCGCTCTTCTGCGGCATCCTGGCGGCCCTGGTGCCGCTCGGCGAGCTCGCCAACGCCACCAGCATCGGTACGCTCTTCGCCTTCGCCCTGGTCAACGTCGCGGTGATCATCCTGCGCCGCACCCGGCCGGACCTGCCGCGCACCTTCCGCGTCGCGTTCTCCCCGGTCACCCCCGCCATCGGGTTCCTGCTGTGCCTGTGGATGATGACCAGCCTCGGCGCCCAGACCTGGAAGTGGTTCGGAATCTGGATGGCCGGCGGACTCGTGCTGTACTTCACGTACGGCATGCGCCGGTCCCAGCTCGCCCGAGAAGAAGTGTGAACCACCCGCTGTGCGCCTGAATGATCTCGACGAACGCATCGTCCATGCCCTTGCCGAGGACGCCCGCCGCTCCTACGCCGACATCGGCACCCAGGTCGGGCTCTCCGCCCCCGCCGTCAAACGCCGGGTGGACCGGCTGCTGGCCTCCGGCGCCATCACCGGCTTCACCGTACGGGTGGACCCGGCGGCGCTCGGCTGGGAGACCGAGGCGTTCGTCGAGATCTACTGCCGGCGCAACACCGGCCCCGGCGACATCCTGCGCGGCCTCGCCCGCTACTCCGAGGTCGCGACCGTCTCGACCGTCACCGGCGAGGCGGACGCCCTCGTCCAGGTCTTCGCCTCCGACGTGCGGCACTTCGAGCGGGTGCTGGAACGGATCGCCGGGGAGCCGTTCGTCGAGCGGACCAAGTCCGTCCTGGTGCTGTCGCCGCTGCTGCGCCGCTACACCTCGGGCTCGCCGGCCTAGGCCGTGCCGTCCCAGGCTGTGGCCTGAACCACATACGCAACAGATCGCCGCCGGCCGGCTCCGAGACGCAACGGATCGCTGGTAGGTGCGCAAGATTCACATCTTGTTGCGTAGGTGGCCGGAAACGTACCTTCTAAGAGACCCCGAACAGACCATCGAGCGACGAAGAGGATCCATGCCGCCGCTGCGCATCGCGCTGTACCAAGGCCCCGGCGGCGTTCCGGATTCCACCGGCGCCGCCCTGGCCGCGCTGGACGGCGCCGCCCGGCGGGCGGCGGCCTCCGGCGCCCGGCTGCTCGCCAGCTCCGAGATGTACCTGACCGGGTACGCGCTCGGCGACCGGATACCCGGGCTGGCCGAGCCCGCCGACGGTCCGGGCGCGCTGCGCGTCGCGGAGATCGCCGCCGAGCACGGCATCGCGATCGTGTACGGCTATCCCGAGCGGGCGGGCGCCGCGGTCTTCAACTCCGCGCAGCTCATCGGCCCGGACGGCACCGCGCTGGCGAACTACCGCAAGACCCATCTGTTCGGCGGCTTCGAGCGCGAGCACTTCACCCCCGGCGACACCACCGTGGTCCAGGCGGACCTCGACGGCACCCGGATCGGGCTGCTGATCTGCTACGACGTCGAATTCCCGGAGAACGTCCGGGCCCATGCCCTCGCGGGCACCGACCTGCTCGTCGTTCCCACGGCGCTGATGCGCCCGTACGAGTTCGTCGCACAGACCCTCGTCCCGGCCCGCGCGTACGAAAGCCAGCTGCATCTGGCCTACGCCAACCGCTGCGGCGCCGAGGGCGAGTTCCACTTCACCGGGCTCAGCTGTCTGGCAGGGCCCGACGGAACGGTCCGCGCCCGGGCCGGCACCGGTGAGGAGCTGGTGATCGCCGACGCCGACCCGGAGCTGCTGCGGGCCGCGCGGGACGAGACCCCGTACCTGCCCGACCGGCGGCCCGAGTTGTACGGCACGCTCGTCTGACGTTCGTCTGACCCCTTTTTCGCGAGGAGACACCCCCGATGACGTCCGTGCCCACCGCGGTCCATGACGAGCAGCATGTCCAGGCGCAGGCCGAGCCCCCGATCACGATGTTCGGGCCGGACTTCCCGTACGCCTACGACGACTACCTGGCGAGCCCGGCCGGGCTCGGTGCCGTACCGGCGACCGAGCACGGCACCGAGGTCGCGGTCATCGGCGGCGGGCTCTCCGGCATCATCGCGGCCTACGAGCTGATGAAGATGGGCCTCAAGCCCGTCGTCTACGAGGCGGACCGGATCGGCGGCCGGCTGCGCACCGTCGGCTTCGAGGGCTGCGACGCCGACCTGACCGCGGAGATGGGCGCGATGCGCTTCCCGCCGTCGTCCACCGCCTTCCAGTACTACGTGGACCTGGTGGGCCTGCAGACCCGGCCGTTCCCCAACCCGCTGTCGCCCGGCACCCCCTCGACCGTCGTCGACCTCAAGGGCGAGTCGCACTACGCCACGTCCGTCGACGACCTGCCCGAGGTCTACCACCAGGTCATGCACGCCTGGAACGCGTGCCTGGAGGACGGCGCGGACTTCTCCGCGATGCAGCGCGCCCTGCGCGAGCGTGACGTCCCCGTCATCCGCGAGATCTGGTCCGCGCTGGTCGAGAAGCTCGACAACCAGACGTTCTACGGGTTCCTCTGCGACTCCCCGGCCTTCAAGTCCTTCCGGCACCGGGAGATATTCGGCCAGGTCGGCTTCGGCACCGGCGGCTGGGACACCGACTTCCCCAACTCCATCCTGGAGATCCTGCGGGTCGTCTACACCGGCGCCGACGACGACCACCACGGCATCGTCGGCGGCAGCCAGCAACTGCCGCTGCGGCTGTGGGACCGCGAGCCGGACAAGCTCACGCACTGGGAGCGGGGCACGTCGCTGTCGTCGCTGCACGGCGGCACGCCGCGCCCGGCGGTCACCCGGCTGCACCGCACCGCGGGCAACCGCATCACGGTCACCGACGCGGCGGGCGACATCAGGACGTATCCGGCGGCGGTCTTCACCGCGCAGTCCTGGATGCTGCTCTCCAAGATCGCCTGCGACGACTCGCTCTTCCCGATCGACCACTGGACGGCGATCGAGCGCACCCACTACATGGAGTCGTCCAAGCTCTTCGTGCCGGTCGACCGGCCGTTCTGGCTGGACAAGGACGAGCAGACCGGCCGCGACGTGATGAGCATGACGCTCACCGACCGGATGACCCGCGGCACGTACCTGCTCGACGACGGCCCGGACAAGCCGGCGACCATCTGCCTGTCGTACACCTGGTGCGACGACAGCCTCAAGTGGCTGCCGCTGAGCGCCAACGAGCGCATGGAGGTCATGCTGACCTCGCTCGGTGAGATCTACCCCAAGGTCGACATCCGCTCGCACATCATCGGCAACCCGGTGACCGTGTCGTGGGAGAACGAGCCCTACTTCATGGGCGCCTTCAAGGCCAACCTGCCCGGCCACTACCGCTACCAGCGGCGGCTGTTCACCCACTTCATGCAGGACACGCTGCCCGAGGACAAGCGCGGCATCTTCCTCGCGGGCGACGACATCTCCTGGACGGCGGGCTGGGCCGAGGGCGCGGTCCAGACGGCACTCAACGCGGTGTGGGGCGTCATGCACCACTTCGGCGGCGGGACCGACGCGACCAACCCCGGTCCTGGCGACGTCTACGAGGACATCGCGCCGGTCTTCCTCGACGAGGACTGAGCGCCGCCGGGCATCCGTGCGGCCGGCCGGGTTGACGTCGTAACGTGACCGGGGCTTAAGGAGGCGTATAGCGGGACGCCAGCCGCTCGCGGTGCAATCCTCCGAGTAAGCGGCCCGCCCCACGCGGGCCGCCGGATCCCGGAGGTAGCGCATGAGCCGTCGCCTGCCCGTAGTCCTGGCCCTTCCGGCCGCCGCCCTGATCGCCGTCGCCGGCGCCGCAGTTCCGGCGTCGGCGGCACCCGCCGACAAACCCCAGGTCCTGTCCAGCTGGACCCAGACCAGCGCCTCCAGTTACAACGCCTTCATCTCGGCACGCAACAACCAGGGTGCCTGGTCCGCCTACGGCTTCGACTGGTCCACGGACTACTGCTCGTCGTCGCCCGACAACCCGCTGGGCTTCCCGTTCAACCTGGGGTGTGCCCACCACGACTTCGGCTACCGCAACTACAAGGCGGCCGGACAGTTCAGCGCCAACAAGCCCCGGCTGGACAGCATGCTGTACGAGGACCTCAAGCGGGTGTGCGGTTCGCACGGCTACAACGTCGTGACGAAGGCCGCCTGCAACAGCCTCGCCTGGACGTACTACCAGGCGGTCAAGCAGTTCGGCTGACCTCCGGTCCGCCCCGGCCCCGCGTCACCGGCCGGCCAGCGGAGTGAGCAGGAACCGGCCGACGAGCCCCACGCCCGCGTCGAGCCGGTCAACGCACTCCCGGTACATCGCACCGGTGTGCCGCAAGGACCAGAGCAGGCGGGACGCGGCCCAGGCCGCGTCCCGCGCCCGTTCCAGGCTCCAGGAACCGACCAGATGGGTCAGCGGGTCGGCGACGTCCAGCAGGTCGGGCCCCGGCATGAGGTCCTCGCGCACCCGCTCCTCGATGGCCACCAGCACATCGCCGATCCGCCCGAAGTCCCCCTCCATCGCGGCGGGTTCACGGTCCAGCGCCCGGCAGGTGTCGACCAGCGCGAGCGCCAGGTCATGGCCGATGTGCGCGTTGATCCCGGCGAGTGCGAACTGCAGCGGCCGAACCCCGCGGTGCCCGCGCAGCTGCAGCAGCGGACGCCAGCAGGCGGGGGCCCGGCGCCGGGAGGACTCCGTGCCGACCGCCGCCAGGTAGCGGCCGGCGAACCGTACGTCCAACTCGGCCGCCGCGTGCGGATCGTCGAAGACCCCCGCGGACATCAGCCGCCGCATCTCCTCGGTGACGGAGAGATAGACCCGGTTGAACACCGCGACGCCGTCGTGCGGCGGGAGCGCGGCGTCCAGCGCGCGCATCCGCGCCACCACTTCGTCCACGTCACCGGGGACCGTCCGCCACACCGTCGTCATGTGCCCAGCGTCCCAGCCGGCGGGCACGGGGCACGGCCGCGCGCCGGTGCGTCCCTGAAACGGGTGATGCCGGACCGCCGGTCACAGCGCGCCCGCGTCCCACGCGGTCCACACCGAGGGGTAACGGGGGCTGAACCCCAGCTCGTCGCGGATGCGGGCGGTCGACACCACGCCCTCCCACGGGTCGTCCAGCGGCCGGCCCGCCA
Organism: Streptomyces fildesensis; assembly: GCF_016107395.1. GTDB lineage: Bacteria > Actinomycetota > Actinomycetes > Streptomycetales > Streptomycetaceae > Actinacidiphila > Actinacidiphila fildesensis. The sequence goes on along the minus strand of NZ_JAAIKO010000005.1, from coordinate 276,914 downwards.
TGCCTGCGGGCAGCTCCACCCCGTTGAGCTGGTGCAGCTCGACCGCGGACACCGGGGCGTCATCGGCGATGTTGTAGACCCGCCCCGCCGCTCCCGGTGCGCGCAGCAGCCGCAGCAGACCCTGGGCGACATCGGCGTGGTGCACCATCGTCAGCCGCTGGTGCCCGGCCCAGCCGCCCGCCCACCGCAGGGACTGCGCCAGATGCGGGTCACCCTCCCCGTAGACGAAGGCGAGCCGGCCGATCCGCACATCGAGACCGTGCTCGCGGTGCAGCGCCAGCAGACCCTGCTCCGCCGCGGACTTCGAGGCCGGGTAGGCGCCCCACATCGGGGAGCCGGGCAGCGGCTCGTCGTCCTCCACCGCCGGGCGCCCGCGCCCCGCGCCGTACACCAGGTTCGTGCTGACCTGGACGAAGCGGCCGGCGCCCGCCTCGACGGCGCCCCGGCCCAGCTCCAGGGCGGCGTCGCGGTTGACCGCCCAGGCCTCCTCGTCCGGCACGCCGCGGAAGGCCGCCGCGATGTTCAGCACCGTGTCCACCCCGGCCAGCGCCTTGCGCACCGCCTCCGGGTCACGCAGCTCGCCGACCGTGACCTGCGCCCCGAGCGTGGCGGCGGGGGCGCCCCGCTCCTCGTCCCGCACCAGCACCCGGACGGCGTCGCCGGGCGCCGTCCGCGCCAGCAGCCGGGGGACGAACCGCCGTCCGACCTCGCCCGTCGCACCCGTCACCAAAGTCAGCATGTCCCGCTCCTCGTATCCGCCGTGTGAGCCCTGCCGGCGGATCGTGCCCGCCGTGCCCCAGCGTGCGGCGGAAGGACGGGCGGCGGGAGAGACCCGTCGATCCGGGGATCAGCAGTCCCTGGATACCGTCCGGCCGCGGCCGCATGCTGGAGGAGTGGACAGAACCGAACTCGCCGACTTCCTGCGCCGCAGCCGCGCGCGCCTCAGCCCCGCGGACGTGGGCCTCACCGGGGGAGCCCGCCGCCGCACCCCGGGGCTGCGCCGCGAGGAGGTCGCGCAGCTGGCGGGGATGTCCGCCGACTACTACGCACGCCTGGAGCAGGCCCGCGGCCCGCGGCCGTCCCGGCAGATGCTGGCCGCGCTGGCCCGGGCGCTGCGGCTGACGGAGGACGAGCGCGACCATCTGTTCCATCTGGCGGGGGAGGAGCCGTCGCCCGCCCACCGGCGGGGCGACCCGGCGTACGACCGCGAAGGCGCCGCCCATGTCAGGCCCGCGCTGCTGCTGGTCCTGGACCGGTTGCACGACACCCCGGCGCAGGTGATGAGCGACTTCGGCGACGTACTGGCACAGAACGCGCTGGCCGCCGCGCTGGTCGGCGACGTGTTCTCCGGCCCGCCGGGGCAGCGCAACATCGTCCGCCGGATGTTCACCGACCCGGCGGCGCGCGAGCTGTTCCCGGTCGAGGACCGGGACGGGCTCGCGCGCGGTCAGGTGGCGAATCTGCGGGCGGTGCTCGCGGCCCGGCCCGACGATCCCCGGCCGGCCGCCCTGGTGGCGGAACTGCGCGCCTCCAGCGCTGAGTTCGCGCGGCTGTGGGAGGCCCACGAGGTGGCCGTCCGGCGCTCCTCGTCCAAGCGGTTCCAGCATCCGGTGGTGGGGTTGCTGGAGCTGGACTGCGAGGTCCTGCTGAGCACCGAGCACGACCAGCGGCTGATCGTCTACTCGGCGCGGCCGGGCACCGACTCCTACGAGCGGCTGCGGCTGCTGCGCGTGGTGGGGCTGCAGGACCTCACGCCGAGCGGCCTCGGCTGACCGCGGCGGCGCTCCGCCTCACCGGGACAGCCGATTGCGGACCTTGCGCCTGACCATTCCGGCGAGGCCGCGCCAGTTGGTGACGATCAGTTCCGCCCGGCTCTCCGGGTCACGGGAGAGCCAGACGAGCATCGGGCGGAGGCCGGAGCGGAGCCTGCGGCGGCCGGCCGCGCCCGCCGGGAGCTTCGTTCCGGGAAAGCGCACCGGGAAGTCCTCGAACTGCTCGCCGTACGACAGCCGCAGCAGCATTCTCCACGCTCCGGGCCTGCGGACCTCGGTGCCGAGATGGCGTACGTCGAAGACGGTCCTGAAGGTCAGCGCCGGCTCGACGCCGCCCGGATCCGTGGTGGGCACCACGACCTCGTGCCCGTCGCCCACCCGCTGGAGCACGAAATGGTGTTCCAGTTTCCCGGGGCGGCTGGTGGCCCGCAGCCGGGTGCGCAGGGTGGCGGTGAACCGCAGGTTGTCGGGCAGCCAGGCCATTTCGGTGATGTCCGCCCAGTCGGACTGTTCGAACCGGGCGAGAGCGATCAGTTCATCCAGCTGACCGCGGCGGAGCAATTGCCCGCGGGTCTGGTCGAGGGGGGAGAGCGGGGCGAGGACCTCCTCGGGGATGAAGTCCTCGAGGAGTTCCGCGGCCAGCCGCACATAGGCCTTCTGCTGGTCCGCCGGCCAGCGCGGGAAACTGCGGCCGAACTTGCCGAGAATCTCCACCTGACCCCAGCGCAGGAGCAGGCTGTTGCGCCGGGGGCCGGGTTCGGTGTTCTCGACCACCGTCTGCAGGACCTTGCGGATGCCCGCGTAGAAGTGCTCGGGATCGGGACCCTGTTGGGTGAGGTGGGCGAATCCCTCCCGCTTCATGAGGTAGTAGCAGTCGTAGTCCGCGACCACCGAGATCGCCCGGGCGGCGAAATAGGCGGGCACGATGAAGATCTGCTCCTCGGCCAGCCGGACACCCTCCGCGAAGCGCAGTCCGTGCTCGGCCACCAGCGAGCGGCGGAACAGCTTGTGCGCGGTCAGGCTCCATACCGCCTTGGTGCTGTAGATGTCGCCCCGCGCGACGTTCTGCCGGAACGGTCCTGCGGCCGCGGACCTGCCGACCCCGCGGATCCGTCCGAGGACCACATCGGAATCGTCGCGGCGGGCCGCCCCGACCATGCGCTCGAAAGCCTCGGTGCCCAGGTAGTCGTCGGGGTCGGCGAAGAAGAGGAACTCTCCGGTGGCCACGTCGATGGCACGGTTGCGCGGGCCCCCGGGAGCGCCGGAATTCGCCTGGTGGAGCACCCGGATCTCCGGATGCCGTACCGCCCAGCTGTCGAGCAACTCGGCGCTGCCGTCCGTCGATCCGTCGTTGACGACCACGACCTCGATACGGTCGATTCCGATCGTCTGATGAACCACGGATTCCAGGCATTCATCCAGATAATCAACGGCGTTGTAGACCGGAATGATGACGCTGACCCATTTCTCGGGCACGGTCGCGGTCGCCTCCTTGGTATAGCCGCAGCAAAGAGAGGGGAAGTCATGATCCGGTCGGCGAGGCGGGGATCCCGCTGCCGAGAATGGGCAATCTAGCGTAAAGCGGGGGTTGCGGGGTTTCCGTTCATTGATTGGTACCTGCCCGGCGGGCGGTCGCGGGAACCGGCGCCGAGCGGGGCATTTCGCCCCCCGTCGGTCACATCCATGAATCCTGTGCCAGGCGTTGTCAGGCCGAAGCGGCTGCCCTACGCTCACACGATCGTCAGTGTGAACACCATTCATGTATGTGATGGGAGTCTTTGATGAGCGGAAGACGTAGGGGCCGTGGAGCGCTGCTCGCCACCGTGGCCGGGCTCGCCGCCCTGCTCGCGCCCATGGCATCGCCCGCGTCCGCGGCGCCCGCGCACGTACCGGCACACACCAGCGCCGCGGCGAAGGTGCCGCGGACCGTCGTGCTGGACGGCGAGCAGCTGCGGCAGACGAAGGGGCGGCTGGCGAAGGGCGACCCAGCGCTGCGGCGGGCCGTCGCCGACCTGCGGACACAGGCCGACGGCTGGCTGGGCCAGGGCCCGTGGACCGTCACCGACAAGGACCGCACGCCGCCCGGCGGCGACAAGCACGACTACCTCAGCCAGGCCCCGTACTGGTGGGCGAGCCAGCCGAAGACCGCGGACAACCCGATGGGATGCCCGTACCTCCAGAAGGACGGGCAGCGGAATCCCGAAGTTGACGAACTCACCGACCACGACGAGCGCGGCGAGGTGTTCGCGTCCGCCTACACCCTCAGCCTCGCCTGGTACTACACCGGCGATCCGGCCTACTCGCGGCACGCCGCCGAGATCCTGCGTACCTGGTTCACCGATCCGGCCACCCGGATGAACCCGAACCTGGACCACGCGCAGATCATCCCCTGCAAGTACGACGGCCGGGCGATCGGCATCATCGACTTCTCCCAGGGCTTCACCAGCGTCCTCGACGCGACCGCGATCCTCGACACCGGAGCCCCCGGCTGGACCAAGGGCGACCGTGGTGGGATGCGTACCTGGTACGAGGGCTTCCGCAACTGGCTCGGCGGCGCCTTCGGCAAGGAGGAGGCGGCGGCGGCCAACAACCACGGCACCTTCTTCGACATGCAGCTGGCCGCGCTCCAGCTCGCCACCGGTCACGACGGCCTCGCCCGGCAGACGGTGCTGAAGGCCAGGGCCGGGCGGATCGATCCGCAGATCGCCGCCGACGGCAGCCAGCCGGGCGAGATCTCCCGCACCCGCAGCTGGCACTACTCCACCTTCAACCTGGTGGCGTTCACCCGGCTCGCGGCGATCGGCCGGCACGTCGGTGTGAACCTGTGGTCCTACCGGGGTCCGGCCGGGCAGCGGCTCTCCGCCGCGGTCGACTACCTGCTGCCCGCCGCGACCGGCAAGGTGCCCTGGCCGCACCCGGAACTGGACTTCCGGGCCTACGCGGCGAGCGACATCGTGCATGCCGCCGCCGACGCCGGGGACCCGAAGGCCCGCGCGGCGGTGCCCGCGCTCCAGGCCCCGCCGGGCGGCGACCTGTGGGCGCTGCGGCCCGCGGCCGAGCAGCTGGACTCGATCACCGGCTGAGCCCTCGCTCACCCGCCGGACGGGGCGGAAACAGCCCGTCCGGCGGCCGGGCGCAGCACTCCCGCGCCCACCACGAGTCCCGCCGCGAGCAGCGTCACGAGGCCGAACGACGCCGTCAGGGAACTGGCGTTGGCGATGACCCCGATGGCGGCCGGGGCCACCAGTCCCGAGGTGTACGTCACGGTCGCGACTCCGGCGATGGCCTGGCTGGGCACCGGGCCGGCGTGCCCGGCCGCGGCGAAGCAGAGCGGCACGACGACCGCGATGCCCACCCCGAGCAGCGCGAAGCCGGTGATGGCCAGCGGCTGTGCGTCGGCCGCGACCACCAACAGCCCGCCCACGACGGCGAGCAGGCCGCCGGCCCGCACCGTCCGCACCGGGCCGAGCCGCCGGACCACCGCGTCCCCGGCGAGCCGGGTCGCGGCCATGGTGCAGGCGAAGGCCGTGTAACTGGCCGCGGCGACACCGGCCGAGGCGCCGGTGACATCGCGGAGGTAGACCGCGCACCAGTCCATGCTCGCGCCCTCCGCGAAGACCGCGCAGAAGCCGATCGCCCCGATGACCAGAGCGGAGCGCGGCGGCAGGGCGAACCGCGGCGGCGCCTCCGCCTCCAGTTCCGGGTGGATGTCGGGAGCGCCCGCGCAGGCGAGGTAGCCGAGCGGCACCAGTACCGCGGCCGCGACCGCCAGATGCAGCCGGGCGTCGACGCCGCCGTGCGCGGCGGCCACGCCGATCGCCGAGCCCGCCAGAGTGCCGGCGCTCCACATGCCGTGCAGCCCCGACATGATCGACTTTCCCTTGCGCTGTTCGACGTCGACGCCCAGCGCGTTCATCGCCACGTCGGCCATGCCGGACGTGGCGCCGTACACGAAGAGCAGACCGCACAGCCAGACCAGGCCGGGCGCGGCGGCGGGCAGCGCCAGTGCCGCGCACCACAGGGCCAGCAGTCCGCGCAGCGCGGCCCGGGAGCCGAACCGGTGCATGATCCGGCCGGCCAGCGGCATCGCCAGTGACGCGCCGATCGCCGGGAAGACCAGCGCCAGGCCGAGCTGGCCGGCGCTGAGGTCCAGTTGGTCCTTGATCCAGGGGATCCGGGTGGCGAAGTTGCCGGTGACCGAGCCGTGCACGGCGAACACCGTCGCGATGGCTATGTGGGCCCGGCGGAGCCCCGGTTCGGCCTTCCGCGTCACTGCACTTGTCATGGCGCGTAAACTATCAGGGAGCCTACCTGATAGAAATGGCTTTTCGGATGCCTGTTCCACGGCCCGTGTCTGGAAGGATCCCGGCATGACCGCCACCCGCGCGCACAACGACACCGCGCTCCCCGGCCCCACCGCCTCGCCGCGCACGGCGCGTGTCATCAACGACCGGCTGGCGCTGGGGTTGCTGCAGAGCGAGGGGCCGCTGACCGCCGCCCAGCTGAAGAACCTCACCGGGCTGTCCCGGCCCAGCGTCGCGGACCTGGTCGAGCGGCTGCAGGACGCCGGGCTGATCGAGGTCGTCGGCACGTCGGGGGACGACCGCCGCGGTCCCAACGCCCGGCTCTACGCGATCGTCGCCGACCTCGCGTACATCGCCGGAGTGGACATCCGCACCTACAGCATCGGCATCACCGTCGCCGATCTGCTCGGCCGCACCGTCGCCACCGCGGCCATGCCCGTCGGCCCGTCCGACGACCCGGAAGAGGTGACGCGGCGCGGGACGGCACTGCTGGAGCGCACCGCCCGCGAGGCGGGCGCGGGAGCGCTGCACACCGTCGCCTTCGGGGCGCCGGGCCTCGTCGACCCCGCCACCGGCCAGCTCCGCGCCACCGGCGCGCTGCCCGCCTGGCACGGCGACCTGGTCACCGAGGTACGCGGCCGGCTCGGCATCCCGGTCCTGCTGGAGAACGAGTGCAACCTGGCCGCGATAGCGGAACAGCGCGTCGGCGCGGCCCTCGGCCAGCACACCTTCGTCCTGCTGTGGCTCGGCGCGGGTGTCGGGGCGGCCGTCGTCCTCGACGGCCGGCTGCGGCGCGGCGCCTCGGGCGGTACGGGCGAGATCGGCTTCCTGCCGGTGCCCGGCACCTCGCGGCTGCCGTCCGTCACCGACTGCGAGGGCGGCTTCCACTCCCTGGCCGGCTCCGCCGCGGTCTGCGCGCTCGCGCGCCGGCACGGCTTCCCTGACCCGGGCGACGGCGTCGACACGGCCGAGGCCGCCGTCCGCTGGGCCCGCGGATCCGGGCCGGGGGAGCGGAACGCAGCGTTCCTGGACGAGCTCGCCGACCGGATCTCCATCGGCACCGCGGCGGTCTGCGCGGTGCTCGACCCCGGCTGCGTGGTGCTGGCCGGAGAGATCGGCCGGGCCGGCGGCGAGGCGCTGGCCGGCAGGGTCGCGGAGCGGCTCCCGCTCATGTCGCCGCTGAGCACCGACGTACGGGCCGGCACGGTCACCGGCAGCGCGGTCCTGCGCGGCGCCGTGCTGTCCGCCATGGACGCCGCCCAGGAGGACCTGTTCGTCCCCGCGCCGTGACCCGCACCCCTGGTCGTCCCGTGGAACCCCTCCCGGACCGTATTCCGGCCCCTCTCGTGAGCCAGAGCACAGTCGCCTCTCTACCGGTGCTGTGATCGGACGTGGCAGACTGAGAGATGTATCAGTGACGTTTGCGCACTCCGGGGTCGGTGTAATTCCGAACCGGCGGTTACAGTCCGCGACCCGTCCGCAGCCAGCGGGCGGTTGACCAGGTGAAATTCCTGGACCGACGGTGAAAGTCCGGATGGGAGGCAGTGCGCGGCGGGCAATCACCGGTGCGCCGCTGCTGTCGGCTCGTCCTTCGGGCGAACCGTTTTCCGGCCTCGGCGTCTCTTGGTGCATCGTCCGCTTCCTGTCCTTCGTGACAGCCCCGGAGTCCGTGCCCTATGAGGCAGGAGGACCCGGTGGCCCCCGTTCCGGCCCACATCGCGGCAATGCGCCGAGCCATCGAGCTCGCCGCCCGCGGGCTCGGCTCCACCAGCCCCAACCCCGTCGTCGGCTGCGTCGTCCTGGACGCCGCGGGCCGCACCGTCGGTGAGGGCTGGCACCAGCGGGCCGGCGGCCCGCACGCCGAGGTCCACGCGCTGCGCGCGGCGGGGGAGTCGGCCCGCGGCGGCACCGCGCTGGTCACCCTCGAACCCTGCAACCACACCGGCCGGACCGGCCCCTGCTCCCAGGCCCTCATCGAGGCCGGCATCGCCCGTGTCGTCTACGCGGTCGCCGACCCGAACCCCGACGCCACCGGCGGTGCCGCGACCCTGCGCGCCGCCGGGGTCGACGTCGAGGGCGGACTGCTCGCCGCCGAGGCCGCCCGCGGCAACGAGGTGTGGCTGACGACCCTCGCCCGCCGCCGCCCGTTCGTGGTGTGGAAGTACGCGAGCACCCTCGACGGCCGGATCGCCGCCGCCGACGGCACCAGCCGCTGGATCACCTCCCCGGAGTCCCGCGCCGACGTCCACCGGCTGCGCGCCGAGGCGGACGCCGTCGTCGCCGGCTCCGGCACCCTGCGCGCCGACGACCCGCACCTCGCGGTGCGCGGCCTGGACGGCGCCACCCAGCCGCTGCGGGTCGTCGTCGACACCGCCGCCACCGTCAAACCCGGCGCCAGGGTGCTGGACGACGCCGCGCCCACCCTGATCGCGGTCGCCCAGGACACCAGGACCGCCCACCTGGACGGCCTCGTCGAGACCGTCCGGCTGCCCCGCGCGGCAGCCGGCCCAGGACTGGACATCCCCGCCCTGCTCACCGCCCTGTACGAGCGCGGGGTCCGCTCCGTGCTCCTGGAGGGCGGCCCGACCCTGGCCGGCGCCTTCGTGGCCGCGGGCGCCGTCGACAAGGTCGTCGGCTATCTCGCACCCGTTCTGCTCGGCGCCGGACCCACCGCGCTGGCCGACGCCGGAATCACCACCATCACGCAGGCGTTGCGGCTCGATGTGACCGAGACGGTACGCATCGGTCCCGACCTCCGCATCACCGCTTATCCCCACGCCGAGGAGAACTGAGTGTTCACCGGAATCGTCGAAGAACTGGGCGAGATCACCGCAGTCGAGGAGCTGGCCGACGCCAGCCGCTTCCGGGTGCGCGGCCCTGTCGTCACCGAAGGCGCCAAGCACGGCGACTCGATCGCCGTCAACGGCGTCTGTCTCACCGTCGTGGACTTCGGGGACGGCGAGTTCACCGCCGACGTGATGGCCGAGACGCTCAGCCGCTCCAGCCTCGGCGCGCTGGCCGCCGGCTCCCGCGTCAACCTGGAGCGCCCGATGGCGCTCGGCGGCCGGCTCGGCGGCCACCTCGTCCAGGGCCATGTGGACGGCACCGGCACCATCGTCGAGCGCAAGCCGGCCGAGCACTGGGAGATCGTCAAGGTCTCGCTGCCCGCCGAGCTGACCCGCTACGTCGTCGAGAAGGGCTCGATCACCGTCGACGGCATCAGCCTCACCGTGGTCGACGCGGGCCCCGACTACTTCACCATCAGCCTCATCCCGACCACCCTCGCGCTCACCACGCTCGGCTTCAAGCAGCCCGGCGACCCGGTCAACCTCGAGGTGGACGTACTCGCCAAGTACGTCGAGCGGCTGCTCGGCGCGAACCGGACGGAGACCACGCCATGAGTGCGCTGGACTGGCTCAACGGCGAGGCGTTCACCGCGTTCGACCAGCACATCCTCCGGTCGGACATGGCGGGGAACCTGCTCGGTCTGGGCGCCCTGGCGCTCGGCTGGCGGCGTTCCCTGCTGACCTGGCCGGTACAGCTGCTCTCCGGCCTCGTGCTGGTCGCCGCCTACGCCTCCGCGCACCTCAGCGGCGGTATCGGCAAGCAGATCGTGGTCGTCACCGTCGCGGTGTGGGGCTGGGCCCAGTGGCGGCGCGGCGGTGCCACGAAGGGCCGGCTGGCCATCCGCTTCGCCACCTGGACGGAGCGGGCGTGGCTGGTGGCCGGCACCGCCGCGGGCACCGTCGCCCTGGCGCTGCTCTTCACCGCCTACCCGAAGCTGTCCTGGGACCCGTGGCCCGACGCGTACATCTTCGTCGGCACGCTGACCGCCATGGTCGCCCAGGCCCGTGGCTGGGTGGAGTTCTGGTTCGCGTGGCTCGCCGTCGACGTGGTCGGTGTCCCCCTCGCCTTCAACAACGGGCTGGCCTTCTCGGGCCTGGTCTATGTCATCTACTTCGTCCTGGTCGTCCTCGGTCTGCGCGCCTGGTGGCTGCAGACCCGGACGGACAGGACGCCGAGCGGGACCGTCCCGGATGGAGCCACAGCATGACCGCGCTGCAGACTTGGTACGCCGACCACGACGGTGATCTCGCGCTCGACCCGGTCGAACGGGCCATCGCCGACATCGCCGCCGGCCGTCCCGTCGTCGTCGTCGACGACGAGGACCGTGAGAACGAGGGCGATCTCATCATCGCCGCCGAGAAGGCCACCCCTGAGCTGGTCGCCTTCATGATGAGCGAGTGCCGCGGGCTGATCTGCGTGCCGATGGAGGTCCCGGAGCTCGACCGGCTGGAACTGCCGCAGATGGTCGAGGCCAACACCGAGTCGATGAAGACCGCGTTCACCGTCTCGGTCGACGCGAGCGCCGCGCACGGCGTGACCACCGGCATCTCCGCCGCCGACCGGGCCACCACCATCCGGATGCTCGCCGACCCCGCCTCCGTAGCGGGCGACTTCGTGCGCCCCGGCCATGTCTTCCCGCTGCGCGCCCGCCCGGGCGGCGTCCTGGTCCGCAACGGCCACACCGAGGCCGGGGTCGACCTGGCGCGGCTGGCGGGACTGCGGCCGGCCGCGGCCATCGTGGAGATCGCCCGTGAGGACGGCACCATGGCCCGGCTCCCCGAGCTGGTGCCGTTCGCCCGCAAGCACGGCCTGTCGATCATCTCCATAGAGGATCTGATCGCCTACCGCCGGGCGTCCGAGCCCACCGTGCGCCGCGAGGCCGCGACCCGGCTGCCCACCGCCTTCGGGGACTTCCGGGCGTACGGCTACCGCAGCACCACCGACGGCATCGAGCACATCGCGCTCATCGCCGGTGACCTCGACGCGACCGGCGCCCTCGCCGACGGCGACGACGTCCTGGTGCGGGTGCACTCCGAATGCCTCACCGGCGACGTCTTCGGCTCGCAGCGCTGCGACTGCGGACCGCAGCTCCAGGCGTCGCTCGAAAGGGTGGCTTCCGAGGGCCGCGGTGTCGTCGTCTATCTGCGGGGCCACGAGGGCCGCGGCATCGGCCTGCTGTCGAAGCTGCGCGCGTACGAGCTCCAGGAGCGCGGCCGCGACACCCTGGACGCCAACCTGGAACTGGGCCTGCCCGCCGACGCCCGCGACTACGGCGCCGCCGCGCAGATGCTCACCGACCTCGGTGTGCGGTCGGTGCGGCTGCTGACGAACAACCCGGAGAAGGTCGACGCGCTCACCCGCCACGGCCTGAAGGTCCTCGCCCGCGAGCCGATGGCCGTCGTGGCGGGGGAGCACAATCTGCGGTACCTGCGCACCAAGCGGGACCGGATGGGCCACGACCTGCCGTGGCTCGACCCGGTCGTGACCAGCCCCTGCGGCAACCAGTAGCGGCGGCGAACCACCCGCACGACCACCCGCACCACCCCGCACGACCCCGTACGACCAGTACGACGAGCACCGGAACTGAGGAGAGACGTGAGCGGTAAGGGCGCCCCCGAGCTGACCGTGAAGAACTGCGGTGACCTGCGCGTGGCAGTGATCGCGGCCCAGTGGCACGTCCAGGTCATGGACGGCCTGGTCGAGGGCGCGCTGCGCGCCCTGGCCGAGCTGGGCATCGACGAGCCGACCGTCCTGCGGGTGCCCGGCAGCTTCGAGCTGCCGGTCGTCGCCAAGGTGCTGGCGGGCCGCGGCTACGACGCGATCGTCGCCCTCGGCGTGATCATCCGCGGTGGCACCCCGCACTTCGAGTACGTCAGCCACGGTGTCACCGCCGGCCTCACCCAGGTCAGCGTGGACACCGGGGTGCCCGTCGGCTTCGGCGTGCTGACCTGCGACACCGAGGAGCAGGCGCTGGACCGGGCCGGACTGCCCGGGTCGAACGAGGACAAGGGCCACGAAGCGGTCACCGCCGCGGTGGCCACCGCGACCATCCTGCGTTCAGTATCCGAACCCTGGCGCTGAGCGTCCGGCACTTCCGCGTAGGGTGTGAGCCACCATGGCCAAGAAGACATTCGAGGAGCTCTTCACCGAGCTCCAGCACAAGGCCGCCACCGGCGACCCCAGTACCTCCCGCACCGCCGAGCTGGTGGGCAGCGGTGTGCATGCGATCGGCAAGAAGGTGGTCGAAGAGGCCGCCGAGGTGTGGATGGCCGCCGAGTACGAAGGCGCCGACCGCACCGCCGAGGAGATCTCCCAGCTGCTCTACCACCTGCAGGTGATGATGGTCGCCCGGGGCATCTCCCTGGACGACGTCTACGCTCATCTCTGAGCCGGCACCCGCACCGCACCGCCGCTCGCGTCCCGAACACCCCGAACCGCAAAGGAAGCTGTCCTCATGCTGCGCATCGCCGTTCCCAACAAGGGTTCACTCTCCGGGCCTGCGTCGGCGATGCTCCATGAGGCCGGCTACCGGCAGCGCAAGGAGTCCAAGGAGCTCGTCCTCGTCGACAGCGACAACGACGTGGAGTTCTTCTACCTGCGGCCGCGCGACATCGCGATCTACGTCAGCTCCGGCCGGCTCGACATCGGCATCACCGGCCGTGACCTGCTGCTGGACTCGGGCGCGGACGCCGAGGAGATCCTCCAGCTCGGCTTCGCCCGCTCCACGTTCCGCTACGCCGCGGAGCCGGGAACGGCGGAGTCGGTCAAGGACCTCGGGGGCATGACGGTCGCCACCTCCTACGAGGGCGTCGTCGAGAAGCACCTCGCGGACAACGGCATCGACGCCTCCGTCGTGCACCTGGACGGCGCCGTCGAGACCGCGATCCAGCTGGGCGTCGCCCAGGTCATCGCGGACGTCGTCGAGACCGGCACCTCGCTGCGCAACGCGGGGCTGGCGGTCTTCGGCGAGCCGATCATGGAGTCCGAGGCGGTCGTCATCCGCCGTACGGGTGTGGACGGCGAGGACCCCAAGGTCGCGCAGTTCCTGCGCCGGCTGCAGGGCGTCCTGGTCGCCCGCCGCTACGTGATGATGGACTACGACATCCGCGTGGAGCAGGTCGAGCGGGCCGTGGCCCTCACCCCGGGCCTGGAGTCGCCGACCGTCTCGCCGCTGCACCACGAGGGCTGGGTCGCCGTCCGCGCCATGGTCCCCAGCCGCGACGCCCAGCGGATCATGGACGAGCTGTACGAGCTCGGCGCCCGCGCGATCCTCACCACCGGCATCCACGCCGCGCGCCTGTGATGTCCGGCAAACCCGGCCCGTCCGCCGCCGCGGTCCTGCCCGAGCTGCCCGTCACCTTCCGTCCGGTCCGCACCCGCGTGGTGCTGCTGACGGTCGGAGCGGGCCTGCTCGTCGTGCTCACCGCCGTCGCCCTGATGATGCCCAGCGACGGAGCGCAGCCCTGGGGCCCGGGGGACCGGGCCACCATGATCATCACCGGACTGCTGATCTTCGCGCTGCTCGCGGTGCTCAGCCGGCCCAAGGTGGTCGCGGACGACGACGGGATCACCGTGGTGAACCTGGTCGCCAGCCGCCGGCTGGAATGGGCCGAGGTCGTCAAGGTCAATCTGCGGACCGGCGACCCGTGGGTCTATCTCGACCTCACCGACGGCACCAGCCTGGCCGCGATGGGCATCCAGCCCGGTGGCGGCCGGGACCAGGCGGTCCGCGCCGCCCGCCAGTTGCGGGCGCTGGCCGAAGCGCGCGGCACAGGGCAGCCCGGCACCAGGTAGGGCTGCCGACCGAGCCCCGCTCTTGATTACTCTGGAGTCGGGCAGTGCTTCCGCAGACTGCCCGCGGGGCCCCACCGACCCAAGGAGTGACACCCAAACGACGATGTCCAAATCGTCTGGTAGTACCTGCGCCGCCCCTCCCTCCAGCGGAGTTCCCGTAATTCCCGGAGCGGCGGCATGAGCACCTCGTTGTTGCTGCTGTGTGCGGCATTCGTCCTGATCCTCGCCAACGGCTTCTTCGTCGCCGCCGAATTCGGTCTGGTGACCGTCGACCGGCCGGCCGCGGAACGCGCCGCCGCCGAGGGCGACCGCCGGGCCCGGAGCGTGGTGGCCGCGCTGCGGAAGCTGTCGTTCCAGCTCTCCGGCACCCAGCTGGGCATCACCATCACCTCGCTGGTGGTCGGCATGCTCGCCGAACCGGCGCTGGCCCAGCTGCTCACCGGCCCGCTCACCTCGGCCGGACTGCCCGAGCGCGCCGCCCCCGGGGTCGGTGTCGTCATCGGCATGATGCTCGCCTCGGCCGTCCAGATGGTCGTCGGCGAGCTCGTCCCCAAGAACTGGGCGGTCTCCCGCCCGCTGCAGGTGGCCCGGTTCGTGGCCGGCCCGCAGCGGGTGTTCTCCACCGCCTTCCGGCCGGTCATCGAAGTGCTCAACCGGATCGCCAACCGGCTGGTGCGGATGCTCGGCGTCGAGCCCGCCGACGAGCTGGCCTCGGCCCGCACCCCCAGCGAACTGGTCTCCCTCGCCCGGCACTCGGCGCAGGCCGGCACCCTGGAGCAGGACACCGCCGACCTGTTCGTCCGTACCCTGTCGCTCGGCGACCTGACGGCCGCCAACGTGATGACGCCCCGGGTCCGGGTCAGCGCGCTGGAGGACACCGCCACCGCCGCCGACGTCCTCAACCTCACCCGGGCCACCGGCCTGTCCCGCTTCCCGGTCTACCGGGAACGGCTGGACGACATCATCGGGATGGTCCACCTCAAGAACGCCCTCGCCGTCGCCGCCCCGCTGCGCGACCGCACCCCGGTGGGCCGGATCTCGGTCTCGCCGCTGCTGGTCCCCGAGACGCTGGCGGGCCGGCAGCTGCTGCAACTGCTGCGCAGCCAGCAGCCGATCGCCGTCGTCGTCGACGAGTACGGCGGCACGGCCGGTGTCGTGACCCTGGAGGACATCATCGAGGAACTCGTCGGCGAGGTGCGCGACGAGCACGACGCCGTGGACCTGCCGGAACTGGCACAGGCCGCGGCCGAGGACGGCCTGCCGGCCTGGGACGCCGACGGCGGCTGCCGGGTGGACACGCTCGCCCGGATCGGGCTGCAGGCCCCGGAGGGCCCGTACGAGACGGTCGCCGGGCTCGTCGCCGACCTGCTGGCGCGGATCCCCGAACCCGGTGACACCGCGGTGCTGCCCGACTGGGAGCTGCGGGTGCGGGAGGTCTCCCACCACCGGGCGGAACGGGTGCGCATCGTGCGCACCGGCACCGGTGCCGGCACCCAGGACGAACAGGGGGCCGCCCGATGAGCGTCCTCCAACTGCTCTTCGCCGTCCTGCTGGTGCTCGCCAACGGCTTCTTCGTCGGCGCGGAGTTCGCCCTGGTCTCGGTACGCCGCAGCCAGATCGAACCGCTCGCCGCGGAACACCGGCGGGCCCGTACCGTCCTGTACGGGCTGGAGAACCTGCCGCGCATGATGGCGGCGGCCCAGTTCGGCATCACCGTCTGCTCGCTCACCCTGGGAGCGGTCGCCGAGCCGACCATCTCCCATCTGCTGGAACCGCTCTTCGAGGCCGCGCAGATGCCCGAGGGGCTGGCGCACGCAGTCGGGTACGTCCTGGCGCTCGCGGTGGTGGTCTCGCTGCACCTGGTGATCGGCGAAATGGTGCCGAAGAACCTGGCGATGGCCGCCCCGGAGAAGACCGCGCTGTGGCTCAGCCCCGGACTCGTCGCCTTCGCCCGGGTGTTCCGGCCGGTGATCACCGTACTGGGCAGCTGCGCGCGGGTGATCCTGAAGCTGTTCCGGGTCGAGCCGAAGGACGAGGTCGACTCCGTTTTCACCAGCGAGGAGCTGACGGTGCTCGTCGAGGACGCCCGGCGGGCCGGGCTGCTCGACCACGACGAGCAGGAACGCCTGGAGGACGCCCTGGAGCTGGGCACCCGCCCGGTCATCGAGGTGCTGCTGCGCCCCGCCGAGCTGATCACGGTGGATCCGTCGGTGACCCCGCGCCAGGTCGAGGAACTCACCGTGCACACCGGGTACTCACGGTTCCCGGTGGCCGGCCCCGACGGCGCCTATCTGGGCTATCTGCACGTCAAGGACGTCCTGGACGTCGAGGACGGCAGCCACCCGGTGCCGCAGCGGCTCTGGCGCCCGATGGCGACGCTCCGCGCCGACCTGCCGCTGGACGACGCGCTCACCCAGATGCGGCGGGCGGCGTCGCACCTCGCGGCGGTCGCGGACGCCGACGGGCGCCCGATCGGACTGGTCGCGCTGGAGGACGTCCTGGAGATGCTGGTCGGCGAGGTCCGCGACCCGGCGCACCGCGAGCTGCCGACGATCGCCGGACGGACCTGACGCCTGGCGTTTGCCACCCGTGGCGGACCGGCCTACTCGGCCGGTTCGCCCGGCGGCACCCCCGGGCCGCGCCCCGACAGCACCTCGCCGTAGGCCTGCATCAGATCCGGGAGCCGCAGCGTCGACAGATCGTCGCGGTTGGGGGAGCCGGGGTAGTCCGACAGCCGCAGATCGCGGTAGGCGCAGCTCTTCTCGTACAGGGTGCGCAGCAGCCGGCCGTTGCCCAGCTCGTCTATCCAGCCCTGGTCGACGACATGGGCGCTGATCGCCCGCAGTTCCTCCAGCGCCTCCTCGTCCCAGTGGTCGCCGTTGTCCGCGGCGAGGACCTCGCCGATCCGGGTCAGCTCCAGCGGCCGGTAGCTGGGGAAGTCGACCCGGGTGGTGAAGCGGGAGCTGAGCCCGGGGTTCACCGCCAGCAGCCGGTCCATGCCCTCCGGATAGCCGGCGAGGATCACCACGAGGCGGTCGCGGTTGTCCTCGGCGCGCTTGAGGAGCACCTGGAGCGCCTCGTCGCCGTAGGCGTCGCCCTTGGAGTAGCCGGAGTTGGACAGGGCGTACGCCTCGTCCACGAAGAGCACCCCGCCGAGCGCGGAATCGATCAGCTCGTTGGCCTTGACCGCGGTCTGCCCCAGGAACTCGCCCACCAGGTCGGACCGCTGGGCCTCGACGAGATGATCGCCGCCGAGCAGCCCCAGCGCGTAGAAGACCCGGCCGAGTATCCGCGCCACGGTGGTCTTGCCGGTGCCGGAGGGGCCGGAGAAGACGAAGTGACGCTTGGGGGGCTGCACCGGCAGGCCCTGGCCGGCCCGCAGCCGGGCCATCCGCAGTTGCGCCGACAGCGCCCGCACCTGCCGCTTCACCGGCTCCAGCCCGACCATGCGGTCCAGTTCGGCGAGTGCCTGGCCGAGCAGCATCGGGTCCGGCGCCGTCATCGACAGCGGGGGCGGCAGCGCCATGGACGCCACCCCGGCCTTCTCCCGTACGTCGTCGTCCGGCGGGCCGAGCGTCAGCGCGGGCTCCTCCAGTTCGGTGCCGGGGCCGCGGCCGTCCATCGGTTCGCCGGTCAGCAGGGCGGAGTCCGGGCCGTCCAGCACATCGGGGGAGGCCTGGCCGAGGCCGGACAGCGAGACGGCCGCCAGACCGGCGCCCGCGCCCTCGTCGAGCCCGTCGGACTCGTTGATCGCGGCCAGCCGGGCGGCGGTGTCCATGAACGCCGGGTCCACCCGGTGCACCGCCCGGTACAGCGGCAGCGCCGCGGCGGTGCGGCCGGTGCCCTCGTAGGCCCGGGCCAGCCAGTAGCGCAGCTCCTTGCGCTGCGGCTGCTCGCTGCGGCAGCGCATCAGCGCGGCGGCCAGCAGCGGTTCGGCCTGCCCGCACAGCTCCAGCCGGACGCGGGCCATCCCGCCGAACAGGCCCGCCTCGATGCCGAGCACCGGATCGCCCAGCAGCGGCTCGGTGTTGCGGACCAGCTGCTCCCAGTCCTTGACCAGATAGGCCCGGCAGGCGTGCAGAAAGCGCACCTGCCGGTCGGTGTCGACGGGCGGGCACTCGGCCAGCGCGCGGTCCAGCTCGGCGACATGCCGGCCGTCCAGCCAGTGCGAGGCGTGCGCGAGCAGCAGATCGCGGTCCGACTCCAGCACCGGCTGCACCCACCAGCCGAGCCAGTACCAGGAGTTGATCGACCGCCGGTGGGCCCGGCGCTCCTCGCCGAAGCGGTCCCGGTGGCGGTACATCTGCAGCAGCGCCGTCGAGGTGTCCGCGCGCAGCGCGTGCAGGCCAAGCCAGGCGTCCGCCATGCCCGGATCGAGCCGGACGGCGGCCCGGAACTCCTCCTCGGCCTGCGCGTACGCCCCGACGGTGTAGGCGTCCACGGCGCGCAGCCAGGCGAGGCCGGCGGGGGCGCCCGAGCGCTCTGTCCCGAAGTCCATCAGGTCCCCACCAACCGTTCCCCCGCGGCTTGCTGCTGTACCCCGTCCCAACCCTGAGGACCGGGACGGGAGTTGGCGCAGGGGAGTCGTGCCCCCACCTGCCACCGCACCCCGTTCGCATCGTACCTGCGATGACGTCGGTGCCGTAGAGCGGCGCAGCGGTCCCCTCGGCCCCGCACCGTTCGACGCACGGACTCCGGGTGGTGACAGTGGGTGAGGAAAAGGCGGCCCCAGGGGCCCGGTGGACCGGGCCGGGACGCAGCGAAGCCCCCGGTCACGGGGGAACAACCGGGGGCTTCGGATCATGGGAGCGGCCCGCACTGACCGCTTATTGAGAACGTAATTCCTGTACACCCCCCCGGTCAAGCCGCTCCGGAGGGCTCCGTGAGGGCCTTCTGGAAGTGGCAGCGCACCGGCGGTAATCGGTCACCGTCCGTGAGGGATCATGGTGTTCGGGAGTGCCTCCCGGGCCCCGGAAGCATCTCGTATCCCTCTGGTCTCAGCAGTACCAGATGGTCCGCGAACGGCTGTGAGGGATCGGACACGAAGTGCGCGTCCTGCGCGCGCATCCAGGAGGACCAGAACGCGTCCATCTCCGGGCCGTCCCGCAGCTGTCCGCGGTCCCTGGCCGTGTCACGGGGGACCTCGAGCCACAGCAGGTGCGACAGCAGCGGTCGGAGGGCGGCCCGTCCGCTTCCGACGCCCTCCAGGAGGACGACGGGTGCGGGGGGCACCTCGCGGACGCCGTCGAAGCGCCGCCGCGTCCAGTCGTAGACGCCGTGCCGTGCCGTCCGGCCGGCGGCCAGCGGCTCCAGGACCTGCTCCCGCAGCCGGCCGGTCCACGCGAACAGCTCGTCATGGGTGGCCAGATCGTCCAGATGGACGACGGGCGCCCCGCCGAGCGCGCCGGCGAGCCGGGCGGCGTACGTGGTCTTGCCGGAACCGGCGTGCCCGTCCACGGCGACGATCCGGACCGGGCCGCACGACGGCGGCAGCTCCCGCAGATGCGCGGCGAACTCCGCGAGCGGGTCGCTCGGGGCGGGGGCGGCTTGATCGTTCATCGGGCCCAGCGTAGCGAGCCCTGAGTACGGCGCGGCCGGGGCCGCGACGCGTCCTGCCGGCCGGCCTCCGCCGGACGCCAGGGGCGTCTACCGTGTGACGCGTGACCGACTCCGCAGCTTCCGCCGCCGACTCCGCCGGGCTGTATCCGGCCGAGCGCCTCGAACTCGCCCGCAAGGCCGCCGCCGGCGCGGGTCTGGACGCCCTGCTCATCTCGCCGGGCGCCGATCTGCGCTACCTCACCGGCTATCAGGCGCTGCCGCTGGAGCGCCTCACCTGCCTGGTGGTGCCCACCGAGGGCGACGCGTTCCTCGTCGTCCCCGCCCTGGAGCGGCCGGCCGCGCTGGCCTCGCCCGTCGGCGGCCTCGGTATCGACATCACCGGCTTCGCCGAGACCGACAACGCCTACGAGCTGATCGCCGGCCGGCTGCCGGCCGGCGCCCGCCGGGTCGCCGTCGACAACCACATGTGGGCCGAGAAGCTGCTCGCCTTCACCGCCGCGCTGCCGCGGGCCGAGGCGGTGCTGGCCGGCGAGGTGCTGCAGGAGCTGCGGATGCGCAAGAGCCCGGCCGAGGTGGCGGCGCTGCGGCGGGCCGGGGCCGCGATCGACCGGGTGCACCGCAGGATGGGCGAGTGGCTGCGGCCCGGCCGCACCGAGCGCGAGATCGCCCGCGACATCGCGGACGCGATCCTCGCGACCGACCATGTCACCGTCGATTTCGTCATCGTCGCCTCGGGACCCAACGGCGCGAGCCCGCACCACGAGGTCTCCGACCGGGTCGTCCGGGCCGCCGATCCCGTCGTGGTCGACATCGGCGGCACCACCGAGGACGGCTACTGCTCCGACTCGACGCGCACCTACGCCGTCGGCGAGCCTCACCCCGACTTCCGGGAGCTGTACGACGTGCTGCAGCGCGCCCAGCACGCGCAGGTCGAGGCGGTGCGCCCGGGGATCACCGCCGAGGCGCTGGACGCCGTCGGCCGCGACATCATCGCCGGCGCCGGTTACGGCGAGCACTTCATCCACCGCACGGGGCACGGCATCGGCCTGGAGACGCACGAGGAGCCGTACATCGTGGCGGGCAGCAAGCGCCCGCTGGAGCCGGGGATGGCGTTCTCCATCGAACCCGGCATCTACCTCCCCGGCCGGTTCGGTGCCCGGATCGAGGACATCGCGGTCTGCACCGAGAACTCCGGCGAGCGGCTGAACCTGACGGGCCGTGACCTCGTGGTCCTGCCGGGATAGCGTCAGTGGTCTGTTCCAATGTTGGTCGGTGGCACGCGCCGGAAACCCTGGCAGAAAGGCCGGAGGAGCCGCGATAGTAAGGCGCATCCGCCGCGGGCCCGCCGACGCGGCCGGACCGACTCCGTCGTTCACAGCGAGGGGAACACCGCCATGACCAGACCCGCTCCGCGGCGCACCGTCCTGGCCGCCGCGCTCGCCGCGGTGGCCGCCACCGCGGCCGCTCCCGCGACCCGGGCAGCCGCCGCCCCGCGAGCCGCCGGGCGGCCGGGAGACGCGGGGGCCGCGGACCGGGGCGCCCCCGCCCACGGCGCGCCGGCCGACAGCGCGCCGGTGGACTACACCGGCTGGACCTCGTACACCGACTGGCGGTGCGGCGAGCGCGGCGGCACCCGTCCGGTGCCCGGGGTACGGCCCGGTCTGGTCATCGACCGCCCCAGCGGTTCGCTGGACTACACCGACCCGCACACCGGCACCACCTCCACCTGGGACTCCGCCACCTGGACCTCCCCGGTGCACACCCTGCGGCACCCCGCGAGCGAACTGATCTCCTCGTGGAACGCCCGTACCCCGGCGGGCACCTGGCTCCAGGTCGAGCTGCTCGGGACCTACACCGACGGCACCGCCACTCCCGCCTACGTGATGGGCCGCTGGGCCTCCGGGGACGGCGACATCAAGCGCACCTCGGTCGACGACCAGACCGACGGCAAGAGCAGCATCTGGACCGACACCTTCTCCATCGACGACGCGGCGGCCGGACCGCTGCTCGCTTCGTACCGGCTGCGGGTGACCCTCTACCGCAAGCCCGGCAGCCGGCTCACCCCGACGCTCTGGCGGCTGGGCGCGATGGCCTCCACCATCCCCGACCGCTTCACCGTCCCGGCCTCGGTCCCCGGCGCGGGCGCCGGGATCGAACTCCCGGTGCCGCGCTACTCGCAGAACATCCACAAGGGCCAGTACCCGGAGTACGACAACGGCGGCGAGGCCTGGTGCAGCCCGACCTCGTCGGAGATGGTCATCGAGTACTGGGGCCGCAAGCCCTCGGCGGCCGACCTCGCGTGGGTGAACCCGGCCTTCGCCGATCCGCAGGTCGACCACGCGGCCCGCTTCACGTACGACAACCAGTACCAGGGCTGCGGCAACTGGCCGTTCAACGCCGCCTACGCCGCCACCTACCGTGACCTGCAGGGTGTCATCACACGGCTGCACTCGCTGAACGACGTCGAACGGCTGATCCGCGCCGGCATCCCGGTGATAACGTCCCAGTCCTTCCTCGCCACCGAGCTGGACGGCGCCGGCTACGGCACCTCCGGCCACCTGATGTGCATCGCCGGCTTCACCGCGGAGGGCGATGTGGTGGCCAACGACCCGGCCAGCTCCAGCGACGACGCGGTGCGCAACGTCTACAAGCGGGCCCAGTTCGAGACCATCTGGCTGCGGACCAAGCGCTACAACGCCTCCGGGAACGTCAGCAGTGGGACCGGCGGCGTCTGTTACCTCTACTGGCCGGCCCACCCGAGCCCGGGGCAGCGCCGCGCGCTGGCCGCCGTCGGCATCCGCTGATCAGGGACGGGTTCCTTCCGGCAGCGCCGGAGGGGACCCGTACCGGTGGGTCCCCTCCGCTGCGGCCGGCCACGGCCAGCCCTCGCCGCGCAGGTCATGGAGGCGGATCCGCAGGATGCGCTCGGTGACACCGAGCCCGGCGGCCGCGGTGCGGACGTCCGGGGCCCATCCCGCCGCTTCGGCGAGGTCGGATATGGCGACGAGTTTGCGGGCGGCCTCGATGTCGGCCCGCCGCTCCTGATGGATGCTCAGGACGCCGAACCCACAGGCCGCGTCATCGCTGAGGACGTGTTCGAGCTCGTGTGCGAGGACGCACCGTTCCTGGACAGGGCTGAGACCCGCAGCGATGACGATCTTCCGGTGGACCGGTGACCAGGCGCCCCAGGTGTCGCGGAGCCACTCACGAATTACGGGGATGTGCATCTCATCCAGCAGCGCGGCCGGCGAATAGGGCATAGGTCCCCCTACGTCTATCAGACGTGTGGGAGGCACCCTGGCAGATCAACAGATGTACCTCAAGTGCGCGATTAATGGAAGGAAACGTTCCGAAATCGTTCGAAGGCGCGCTACTCCGGAGTGCGCTCCATCGCCCGCAGAATCCGCTCCTCGTCGTCGCTCGCGGGCCCTTCGCCCTCCGCGTGGGGGCGGTAGGCCGCCAGGCGGTGGCTGTCCTGCGTCGCCACGACCTCGCGGGGGATCGACTCGACGAGCCGCTGGAGCGCGGTCTCGAAGGCGTCGCGCAGCGCGGGGTCCCCGCCGAGCGCCGAGCACAGCCGCCCGAACTCGTAGACCCTGGGCATCAGTTCGATCAGCCCGGGGCCCCTGGGGTGCGCCGCCTCGCCGGGCGCCGGCCGCAGCGGTGGCTCTTCCGGCTGCCCGGCCCGGTGGACCAGCGCCGGATCGCCCCCGTCGAGCACGACATGGATGCTCTCGGGGGTCCAGCCATGGGCGGCGGCGATCTTGACGACGGTGCGCGGCAGTTGCTTCATGGGCGTCGCGCCGGCCTCGGCGCTGTACACGGCCTTGGTGGAGACCCCGGCCTCCTCGGCGAACTTCGCCTGGGTGAGCCCGCGCCGGTCCCGCGCGTCACGGAGCAGCCTGCCGAGCCTCTTCCATGCTTCGGGGTCCCGATTCACGCCGTCAGCTCTCCTGGGAAACGCCGGGCAACAACAGACAACAAGCTAGCAAGATCCGGCAGCGCGACCCTAGCGATTCCCGATCCACGGCCTTTAGTTACCTAATCTTACGGAATATAACGGGTCATCATCTTGACCCTCCGTCTGATACTTACGTAATCTTACTGGTGCGCAAGCCGCGCTGATCGACTCTCCGATCGGAACAGGAGGCGTCGTGTCCCGTACCCGGGCCCTGCTCGCCGCTCTTGTCCTAGCCGCTTCCGTCCTCCTGGGTGCCGGCGCGCCCGCCTCCCAGGCCGACGACCCGCCGCCGCCCTCCTTCACCCTGCCGCTCTCGCTGGACCTGCACGACGGGGTCATCCAGAAGTTCGGCGGCACCTACTACGCCTACGGAACCCAGTACCGCTGCGGGTTCCAGTGGCAGGTCCCCAGCACCTGGTGCGGATTCGGGGCGTCCAGCGCGCCGTCCCTGACCGGGCCCTGGTCCACGCCGGTCCGCTTATTCTCGCCCGCGGACACCGACCCCTGGACGAGCACGACATGGCAGACCGAGTGCGGCGGGGGATCGGCCTACGGGTGCTTCAACCCGCGGATGCTCCAGCGCACCGGCTGGGGCAGCGACGACGGCACCTTCATCCTGTGGTTCAACTCGCCGGCCGACTACGCCCGGAACCACGCCAACGCGTACAACGCCATGGGGTGCAACGGGCCCCTCGGCCCGTGCGGCCCCTCCGCCGGCCCGCCGCACGGTTCCTACGTCAAACCGTCGCTGACCATCTGCGCGGCCAACGGCGACTTCGGCTTCATCGCCAGTGCGACCCCCGGCGCCCGCCCGGCCCTGGTGTGCACGATGCCGGGCAGCGCCGCCCTCAACATCGAGGAACTCAACACCTGGGGCGTGGGCGGTGACGGCACGGGTGTCCAGGGTGTCGCCGGCCTGGCCCACATCGAGAGTCCTGGCGGCTGGTACGACGCGGCCGCGGGCCGGTACGTCCTGACCTACTCCGACGCCAACTGCGGTTACTGCACCGGGACCGGGACCGGGTACGCCACCGCTCCGAGTCTGTACGGCACCTGGACCGCGCCGGTGAACCTGGGCTTCGGCCAGCCCGCCAACGGCCGCCGGGTCTTCTCCGCCAACTCCTGCGGCGGACAGCCCCGCACCGTCAGCCTCATGGACGGGCAGGCCTTCCAGGGCATCGACCTGTGGACCGGCAGCAGGAACGAGACCGCCGCCGGAGCCATCTTCGTGCCGCTGACCTTCGGCACCGCGACGGGGACTCCCGGGGACGGCGGTGTATGGCGGCCGCCGCTCACCCTCGACTGCTGACGGAGCGCCCCACGTCATATGCGGATCGAGTATTCACTCGATCGAGTGACGTGCCCATGGGGCTCGAGTGACCGTTGGTCAGAGTGGGACCGCATCGCATGCGCCTGGGTGCCGCGCTGCTCCGGACGCCTGATCGGCAGGGCTTCGGCCGCCGCTCCGGGCGACCCACGGAAGCGCACCGGTTGTCGGGAGGCACTGTTCGCCAAGTGGGTCCGGCCGCCCCGATCCTGCGTCCAGGGACCGGGGCGGCTGCCATTCCGCGCGCGGCTCGACGCCCGTTCGGTGCGGTTCCGTGCGGCTGGGTGTCGTGCGGTTCCGACTACCTCTCGTGCTCCGATCCGAACGGCACGGGCCCGTTCCCGGTGACCTCGGCACGTCCCGTCTCCGGGAATACCTTGGTGATGACGCACTCGCCCTGCCGCCCGTTGGGCAGCCGCAGGTCCAGCGTCTTGCCGCGCACCGCCCACCGGCTCGCCCCCGCGCCGGTGTGGAGGCTGCCGTGCCAGGCCGAGAGGCGGCCCTTTTCCTGAATCGCGTACAGATCGGCCTCGACCGCGGTTCCGGTCCCGTCGGCGATCACTGTTGCCCAGCCCCGATAGGTGTTTCCCATGGGGCCAGGATCCGCCGCCGGACCCACAATTGCGACCTGGCCTAGACGGCGGGCAGGCCGAAGGCGTCGGCCAGGGCGTCCAGCGAGGCCGTGAGCAGCGTCGACGGGCTGTGGCCCATGCCGCTGAACTGGGACGATACTTCGAGACTGACCGATCCGTGCAGCTGGGACCAGGTGAGGACGGCGCCGGCGAGAGCCGTGCCCCGGCCGGCCGCCGAGGCCGCCGACTCGGGCGGGTCCCAGGGCCCGGTGTGCTCCGCGAACCATCCGGCCACCGCGGGATCCCGCTCGGCCCAGGCCTCCATCTGGCCCACCAGCGTTTCCATGGCCGGCTTCGGCCGCCCCTGGACGAAGACCTTCATGAAGGGTCCGAGCGCCGCGCGGGCGCGCAGCAGGGTGTCGGGCGGGGCCGTGTAGCCGGGCACCGGGGCGCCCGCGATCAGCGGATAGCGGTGCGGGTCGGCCACGGCCCAGGCCCGGAACGAGCCGGCCAGCGCGTGCAGCCGGGCGCGCGGTGACGCGGCCTCGGAGCCGGCCGCGACGGCCTGCTCGATCGCCGTCGCCAGATCGTCGTAGGCATCACGGATCAGGGCGCTGAGCAGATCGTCCCGGCTCGCGAAGTAGCGGTAGAGGGCCGGCCCCGACATGCCCAGTTCCTTGGCGATGCGGGTGAGCGCGACACCGTCCGTACCGCCCTCGGCCAACTGCCGCAGGGCGATCACCTTGATCTCGTTGCGCGTCTGCTCCCGGAACCGGGCCCGTGGGCCCTCGGCTGCCGCCATCACGAAATGTGTCCTCCCCTGGGTTGCGTGACCCATCTTAGCAACTGTTATAGTGTGTAACGAAAGCGATTGACCATAACGCCTGGAGGTCCTGGTAAGGACTTCCGGCCGCTGTCACCTGCCCACGAGAAGAAGTGAAGGACATCATGGACATCGATCACGCGGCTCCGGCCATCGCCGACCTCAGCGTCACCATCGACGCCCCGCTGGAGACGATCTGGCGGCTGCACACCGACATCGGCTCCTGGCCGCGCTGGAACCCCGGTATCACCAGCGCCCGCCTGACCACCGAACTGGAGGTGGGAGGGATCTTCGAGTGGCAGACCGCCGGTCTCACGATCACCTCCACCATCGGTGAGATCACCCCGATGGGCCGCATCGCCTGGGGCGGCCCGGCCCACGGCATCATCGGCATCCACGTCTGGACGTTCGAGCCGGGCGCCGGCGGCGTCGTGGTGCGGACCCGGGAGTCCTGGGACGGCGAACCCGTCCGGGCCGATCCCGACGGGATGCGGGCCGGGCTCACGGCCTCGCTCGTCGACTGGCTCGACGCCCTGAAGTCGGCGGCCGAAGGCGGAACGCCCGCCTGACACCCGCCTGAACGAGGTGGCGCGGCGGGCCGGTGGCGTCCCCGGGCGGGCCGCCACCCCCTCGGGGCCCTCTGCGATCATGTCCCCGACGGACCCTGGGACCGGACGGACCAGGACCGTACGGAACGGGCGGAGGGCCCCCGCATGATGGAGACAGGCGCGGACGACGCACGGGTGACCGCGTTCTGGCGCGGACTGGGGCTGCCGGGGCTGATCGATGTGCACACGCACTTCATGCCGGAACGCGTGCTGGACAAGGTGTGGGCGTACTTCGACGCCGCCGGGCCGCTCGTCGGCCGCCGCTGGCCCATCACCTACCGCCACCAGGAGGACGAACGGCTCGCGGTACTGCGCGGGTTCGGCGTCCGGGCGTTCACGTCCATGGTCTACCCGCACAAGCCGGGGATGGCCGGCTGGCTGAACAGCTGGGCGGCGGACTTCGCCGCCCGGACGCCGGACTGCCTGAGCACCGCCACCTTCTTCCCGGAGGAGGGCGCCGCGGACTATGTGCGCGCGGCCGTCGAGGGCGGCGCCCGGGTCTTCAAGTCGCATGTCCAGGTGGGGGCCTACGACCCCAACGACGCCTGGCTGGAGCCGGTCTGGGGGCTGCTGGCCGAGGCGGGGATCCCGGTGGTGACGCACTGCGGGTCCGGCCCTGTGCCCGGCAAGTTCACCGGACCCGGGCCGATGGCCCGGGTGCTGGAGCGGCATCCCCGGCTGCGGCTGGTCGTCGCGCACATGGGGATGCCCGACTACACCGCCTTCCTGGACCTGGCGGAACGCCACCCCGGGGTCCTGCTGGACACGACGATGGCGTTCACCGACTTCTCCGAGGAGTCCGCCCCGCTGCCCAGGGCGGAGTACCGGCGGCTCGCGGACCTCGGCGACCGGATCCTGTGGGGGAGCGACTTCCCGAACATCCCGTACTCCTACGCCCATGGCCTGGAGTCGCTCGAACGACTCGGCCTCGGAGACGCCTGGCTGCGCGCCGTGTGCCACGACAACGCCTCGATCCTCTTCGGAATCTGATGGCACGCCAGGTCGCAGGCCTTTAGTGGTTTAGTCCTAGGTCTAGTCCAAAGCCTTGACGAGTTCGCGTCACAGCTGGATTCTGGCTGCGTTTCCCCCCACAGGAGGTACGACGTGAAGCGCCTCAAAGCACTCTGTTCCGGGGTGGCGGCAGCCACCCTCGCGGCGGCCGGCCTAGCCGCCGCCGCCACGCTCGGCACGGGCCAGGCGTCCGGCGCCGAGACCGCGGCGGCCGCCCTGGGCAACAACTGGTACGCGGCGGCGCCGTATCTGATGCCCCGGGACAACAATCCCCCCGACGCGGGCGCGATCATGGACGCCACCGGACTCAAGGCGTTCCAGCTCGCGTTCATCCTCGCCCCCAACGGCGGCGGCTGCAGCCCGACCTGGGACGGAACCGCGGCTGTCTCCTCCGACACCGCGGTGGCCTCGGTGATCAGCGGGATCCGTGCCAAGGGCGGTGACGTCTCCGTCTCCATCGGCGGCTACGGCGGCACCAAGCTCGGCCAGGCCTGCTCCACCTCGGCGGCGACCGCCGCCGCGTACCAGCAGGTCATCACCAAGTACCAGCTGAAGGCGATCGACTTCGACCTCGAGGAACCGGAGTACGAGAATGCCACCGCGATCTCCCACGAGATCGGCGCCGCGAAGATCCTCCAGCAGAACAACCCCGGCCTCTACGTCTCGGTGACCACGGCCGGAACCGCCGACGGCACCGGCTGGTTCGGCAAGCAGATGCTGAACGAGGCCAAGGCCCAGGGCTTCACGCCCAACAATTTCTCGATCATGCCGTTCGACGGCGGCTTCAACGGGGCGGCGGCGCAGACCAGCGCACTCACCAACTTCAACTCGATCCTGCAGACGACGTTCGGCTGGAACGCCGCCACCGCCTACGCCCACGAGGGCTTCTCCGGAATGAACGGCCGCAGCGACACCGGCGAGTACTTCCGCCAGGCCGATTTCCAGACGGTGCTGGACTACGCCACCAGCCACGGAATGGGGCGGTTCACCTTCTGGTCACTCAACCGTGACCGTCAGTGCACCCCGCCGGAAAACGGCACCACTTCCGGAGTCTGCAGCAGCGTTGCGCAGACGCCCTGGGAATTCGCCAAGTTCTCGGTGAAGTTCGCCGGCGCGACCCCGCCCACGAACCCTCCGACGACGCCCCCCACCACGCCTCCGACGAACCCGCCGGGCCAGTGCACGGTAGCGGCGTGGAGCAGTACCGCGATATACGTGAACACCAATGAGGTCTCCCACAACGGCCACAAGTGGAAGGCCAAGTGGTGGACCCAGAACGAGGAGCCCGGCACCACCGGCGAATGGGGTGTCTGGGTGGACGAAGGCGCCTGCTGACATTCCACTGAAGCCCGGTCACGGCATACGCTGCCGGGACGGCGTGATGTGCGGGGCCCACCGGCCGACGGCCGGTGGGCCCCGCACATGTGCGCGAATCCGCAGCGGCGCGTTTTGGCAGGTGCATATGCCGGGAGTTCTCGCCGAAAACGGACGGACCATTTCCGGATGATATTCCGCTTCGCCCGGGTGATCGATAGCCTCGGGTCGAGTGCAGGCCGGTATCTTGGTCAGTCCAAGATCATCTGATGAGCTGGAGACCGTGATGGAGCGTCCCGCCTGGGCACCCCAGGGTATTGACCTCTCGGTGCCGAGTGTGTCGCGTATCTACGACTACTACCTCGGCGGTTCGCACAACTTCGAGGTGGACCGCGAGGCCGCCCGCCAGGCCATGGAGATCTTCCCCGGGCTCCCCAAGATCATGCAGGCGAACCGCGCGTTCATGCGCCGCGCGGTCCGCTACGCCGTCGACCAGGGCATCACCCAGTTCCTGGACATCGGCTCCGGCATACCGACCTTCGGCAATGTGCACGAGGTCGCCCAGGCCGCCAGCCCCGGCGCCCGGGTGCTCTACGTCGACAGCGACCCGGTGGCCGTGGCGCACAGCCGGGCGGTGCTCGAGGGCAATCCGACCGCCCGGATCGCCGCCGCCGACCTGCGCACGCCCAAGGACATCCTGACCAGCCCCGAGGCCACCGAGCTCCTCGACTTCGACCGGCCGGTGGCGCTGCTGCTCGTCGCCGTCCTCCACTTCCTGGCCGACGAGGACGACCCGGCCGCCGCGGTGGCCGAGCTGCGCGACGCGCTCGCCCCCGGCAGCCTGCTGGTCCTGACCCACGCCTCGACCGAGGGCGGCCCCATCTCGCCCGAGCAGGGCGGCGGCGTCCAGGGCGTCTACCGCAAGGCCAGCTCCCCGCTGATCATGCGCACGCGGGCCGAAGTGGCCGCGTTCTTCGAGGGCTTCGAGCTCATCGAACCCGGTCTGGTCCCGATGCCCGACTGGCATCCGGACACCCCGGCCGGTCACGAAGAGGACCCCGCGGCCTTCGTCGGCTTCGCCGGCGTGGGGCTCAAGGCGTGACCTCACAGCCGGCGGGGACCGGGGACTCCGGCCTGCACCTGGCCGGAGGCACCGGGCAGGACGCCACCGGGGACACCGCGCTGGACGCACGGGCCGACGGCCTGCGGCGGTTCGCCACCATCTGGAGCCGTGCGATCTACCCGGCCACCGCGACCTCGATGACGCGCGCCGAGTTCGAGGAGTACCTGCTCCCGCTGGCCCGCGGTCTCGACGAGGCGCTGCGGGCCACTCCGTTCGACCCGCGCCCGGCCTTCGAGGTCGGATCCGCGCTGGTCGCCGCGCACTGCACCGACCCCGAGGTGCTGCCCAGCATCCTGCGGGTGGTCGACGCGTACCTGGTGCTCTACTGCCCGCCGGAGGACCTGCCGGCCGACGAGAGCCGGTCCCGCTGCGCCCGGCTGCAGCACGCCATCGCGGCCGGGTTCGCCCGCGCGCTGGTCGAACGCACCCGCTACGAGCAGGAGGCCATCTCCCGGGCGGCGATCTCCGCCCGGGCGGAGGCGGAGACCGCGCTCCAGGCCAGCGAGGCCCGCTTCCGCGCGGTCTTCGAGGGCGCCGCGGTCGGCATCGGGATCGCCGACCTCGACGGCCGGATCCTGGAGCTCAACGGCGCGCTGACCCAGATGTTCGGCGGCGAGCACCACGTCCGCAACCGGAACGTCAGCGACTTCGTGCACCCGGACGACGGCGCCGACGTCTGGGGGCTGTATGGGGAGCTGGTCCGCGGCGAGCGCGACGACTACCGCATCACCAAGCCGTACTACCGCCCCGACGGCACCGCGCTGTGGACCAACCTGTCCGTGTCGCTGCTCAGGGACTCCTCGGGCGTCCCGCAGTACCAGTTGGCGCTCATGGAGGACATCACCGAGGCCCGGCTGCTGACCGAGCGGCTGCGCCACGAGGCGACCCACGACACCCTCACCGGGCTGCCGAACCGGGCGCTGTTCTTCGAACGGCTGGAACAGGCCCTGTCGCCCGGGACCGGCACCGAACGCCTCGGCCTGTGCTACCTCGACCTCGACGGCTTCAAGGCGGTCAACGACAGCCTCGGCCACGCGGTGGGGGACCGGCTGCTGGTCGCGGTCGCCGAGCGGCTGCAGGCGTGCGTGACCGCCCCGGACCAGCTGGTCGCCCGCATCGGCGGCGACGAGTTCGCCGCCCTGATCGTCGATCCCGCCACCCAGGGTGAGGTCACCGATCTGGCCGACCGGATCCTGGCCGCGCTGTCCACCACGGTCCGTCTCGACGGCCGTGAACTGCCCGTCCACGGCAGCATCGGCATCGTCGAGGGCCCCACCGGCACCCGCGGCGCGGCGGACGTGCTGCGCAGCGCCGACATCACGATGTACCGGGCCAAGGCCGCCGGCGGCAACCGCTACGAGGTCGCCGACCCGGACTCCGACGCCCGCGCGATCACCCGGCACGGTCTGACGAACCGGCTGCCGACCGCCCTGGAGCGCGGCGAGTTCTTCATCGAGTACCAGCCCCTCATCCGGCTGGCCGACGGCAGCGTCCAGGGTGCGGAGGCGCTGGTCAGATGGTGCCACCCGCTGCACGGCGTGCTCGGGCCCGACCAGTTCATACCGCTGGCGGAGAGCACCGGGCAGATCGTCCCGCTCGGCCGCTGGGTGCTGCAGGAGTCCGCCCGGCAGGCGCGCGAATGGCAGCGCCGGAGCGCCGACGGCCTCCCGGTCCGCGTCAACGTGAACCTGTCCCCGTGCCAGCTGTACCATCCGGGGCTCGTCGACGAGGTCGCCGCCGTCCTGGAGGAGACCGGGCTGGACCCCACCGCCCTCTGCCTGGAGGTCACCGAGAGCGCCCTGATCGGCGCCGACGAGGACGCCCTCAAGCCGCTGCGCCGGCTGGTCGACCTGGGTGTCGACATAGCGCTCGACGACTTCGGCACCGGCTACTCCAACCTGTCGTCCCTGCGCTGGCTGCCGATCAGCAACCTCAAGCTCGACCGGGCCTTCACCCGGGGCATCCGGCAGCACCCCGCCGACCCCGTCGACCTCAAGATCGTCGAGGGGATCGTCTCCCTCGCGCACACCCTCGGCCTCACCGTGACCGTCGAAGGGGTGGAGACCCGCACCCAGGCGGAGCATCTGGGACTGCTCGGCTGCGACACCGCCCAGGGCTGGTACTACGCCCGGCCGGGGCCGCCGGACCATCTCCACACCCTGACGCTGTGCGACGCGATGAGCGCCTGACGGCGGCCCGCGAGAACGTCACGGAGGACTCACCGGTCCTGGCATCAGGACCTGTCGGCGGCGTGGTGCATGCTGGCTCCTGACCCCGCCATGTGTGCGCCCGCTACCTGCGGCTTCGCCATATGACCGCCGTAAGCCCCGTGGAGACCGACCCTGAGCAGCACCGCCGCCGAGATCCTGTCCGTCGTCCTGCTCCTGCTGGTCCTCGGGTTCGCGGTGGCCCGCCCGCGCGGCTGGCCGGAGGCGGCCGCGGCGGTGCCGGCCGCGGTGCTGGTGACCGCGACCGGCGCGGTGCCGTGGCAGGACGCCTGGGACCAGACCAGGGAACTGCTGCCGGTCGTCGGTTTCCTCGCCGCCGTGCTGGTGCTCGCGGAACTCTGCGCCGACGCGGGGCTGTTCACCGCAGCCGGGGACGCGATGGCCCGCGTCTGCCGGGGCGAGCCGGGCCGGCTGCTGGCCGGGGTGTTCGTGGTGGCCTCGCTGATCACTGCCGTGCTCAGCCTGGACGCGACGGTGGTGCTGCTGACCCCGGTGGTCATCGTGACCGCCGCCCGCGCGGGCACCCGGTCCCGGCCCCATGTCTACGCGTGCGCCCATCTGGCGAACTCGGCGTCGCTGCTGCTGCCGGTCTCCAACCTGACCAATCTGCTGGCCTTCGCCGCGGCCGGGCTCTCCTTCACCCGCTTCGCGGCGGTGATGGCGCTGCCGTGGCTGGTGGCGATCGGCCTGGAGTACCTGGTCTTCCGCCGGTTCTTCGCCGCCGACCTGGCCGCCCCGGCAAGCGCCGGTGAACCGGTGCCACGGCCCGCGCTCCCGGTGTTCACCCTTGTTGTCGTCGCCCTGACCCTCGCGGGCTTCGTCGTCACCTCCCTGGCCGGGGTGAACCCCGCCTGGGCGGCGCTGGCCGGCGCGCTGGTGCTGGGGGTGCGGGCGCTGCGCCGCGGGCGGACGACCGTACGCGGCCTGGCGAGCGCGGCGAACCCGCTGTTCTGCCTGTTCGTGCTGGCACTGGGCGTCGTCGTCAAGGCCGTGGTCGACAACGGCCTGGCCGATGCGGCGGACCGGGTGCTGCCGGACGGCGCGGGACTGCCAGAACTGCTGGCGGTGGCGGCGCTCGCCGCCGTGCTGGCCAACCTGATCAACAATTTGCCGGCGGTGCTGGCCCTGCTGCCGCTCGTCGCGACGGCCGGACCCGGCCCGGTGCTCGCCGTCCTGATCGGTGTGAACCTCGGCCCGAACCTCACCTACGCCGGCTCGCTGGCCACCCTGCTGTGGCGCCGGATCCTCAGCGACCACGGCAAGGACCCCGAGCTGGGCGTCTTCACCCGCCTCGGCCTGCTGACGGTGCCCCTGACGCTGGTGGGCGCCACGACGGCCCTGTGGGCCATGCTGCGGCTGACGGGCACCTGACGGGGCCTCACAGCCGCCCGGCGGGGCTCCTCGGACGGCTCCCGGGGCGGCCCCTGGGACCGCTCAGTCCCGGCCGCCGCCGGAGACAGCCCGTACGGATGACGGACGCATACGCCGCCGCGCCCGTCGTCCACCGCGGCGCGGCGTACGCCCGGGTGCGCCCGCCGTCGGGCCGCCGCCCCCGGAAGACCCCTGATCTGTACCGGTACCGGGCCTCGCCCCGTGACGCGGAGCGCCCGATCGGGCATACTCCATCGCGCCACAGCCGCTGATCAAGCCGCGCCGAGACCCGGCGGGAGACGATCGGCATTTGGGCATCGCAAGACGTACGGCACCGCCACACCCTGGGCGGTCGCCGCCGCGCCTGACAGGGAGGAGCGTGCCGCCATGCCTCACAACGGCCCGCAGCCGGTAGACCGCCACTTGCCCACCGAGGAGGCCCGAGACCTGCTCGCCCTCACCCGCGAGCTGGCCCAGCGGGAGATCCTGCCCCGGGCCGCCGAGGAGGAGGACACCGGGCACTTCCCGCGGGACACGTTCGCCCTCATCGGCGAGGCGGGGCTGCTCGGCCTCCCGTATCCGGAGGAGTACGGCGGCGGGGGACAGCCCTACGAGGTGTACCTGCAGGTCCTGGAGGAGCTGGCGGCCGCCCGGCTCACCGTCGGCCTCGGAGTGAGTGTCCACACCCTCGCCTGCCACGCGGTGGCGCACTTCGGCACCAAGGAGCAGCGGGCCGAGCACCTGCCCGCCATGCTCGGCGGCGCGCTCCTCGGCGCGTACTGCCTCTCCGAGCCCGCAGCGGGCTCCGACGCCGCGTCCCTGAACACCCGCGCGGTCCTCAAGGACGGCGACTGGACCATCGACGGCACCAAGGCGTGGATCACCCACGGCGGCGTCGCCGACTTCTACACCGTGCTCGCCCGCAGCGGCGCCGAGGGCCCGCGCGGCATCACCGCGTTCCTGGTGCCCGCGGACTCACCGGGCCTGACCGCCGCCCAGCCCGAGCGGAAGATGGGCATGAAGGGCTCGCCCACCGCCCAGGTCCACTTCGACGGCGTGACCGTCCCGGACAGCCGGCGGGTCGGCGAGGAGGGCCAGGGCTTCTCCATCGCGCTGTCCGCGCTCGACTCGGGCCGGCTCGGCATCGCGGCCTGTGCCGTCGGGGTCGCCCAGGGCGCCCTCGACGAGGCGCTGGCCTACACGCTGGCCCGCAAGCAGTTCGGCCGTCCGCTCGTGGACTTCCAGGGGCTGCGCTTCATGCTCGCCGACATGGCCACCAAGATCGAGGCCGGCCGGGCGCTCTACCTCGCCGCGGCGCGGCTGCGCGACGCCGGCCGGGACTTCTCGCGGCAGGCGGCGATGGCCAAGCTCTTCTGCACGGACGCCGCGATGCAGGTGACCACCGACGCCGTCCAACTCCTCGGCGGCTACGGCTACACGGTGGACTTCCCCGTCGAGCGCTACATGCGCGAGGCCAAGGTGCTGCAGATCGTCGAGGGCACCAACCAGATCCAGCGCATGGTCATCGCCCGGCACCTCGCAGGACCGGAGAGCAAGCCGTAGTCCGCAGAGCGAGCCCTGGTCCGGAGGGCGAGCCGTAACGCCGCGCCGGTGCCGCGCCCCCCGGGGACGCGGCACCGTATCGCAGGCGGTCGCCGCCGGGTTCAGGCCGCGCGCTGGCGCGGCACCCGTACCGGACGGGACTCGGGGCCGTACGCGTGAGAGAACGGCTGGGTGCGCCAGTCGAGTCCGGCCGGCAGCGTCAGCAGGGTGGCGAGCTCCTCACCGGTGTACTCCATGCCGTCCACCTGCTGCGCGTCCCGCAACGCGCGCCCGGAACCGGCACAGACGGTGAGGCCGAACGGATTCCACGGCGTGGGGCACAGCGCGTGCTCCGGCAGCACCTCCTCGCCCTCGAACAGCGCGATCGGCCGCGCGCAGTCCGGGCAGTGCACCCGCAGGATGTCGTAGACCTCGTCGTCGAACGCCTCCTCGGCGTCCAGGGCGGCGGCTTCGAGCGCCTGGGCGGCGCGTTCGTCGTCCTCCTCGAGTACGGGCTGCGTACGTTCGCTGCGGCTGGGCCGCACATGGGTGCGCATAGTGGGATCCCCCTTGGATGAACGCCCGTTCGACGGGCCCGCCGGGCACGACGGCCACGGCCATAGCGAGCACTTCCCGCCCGGCGCGCCCGATAACCGTGGCGGCCGCCACCATGGGGTGCATCCGGTGTGGCCTTCGTCACATCCGGCGCCGTTCCGGGCGTGCGCGCGCCGGGAGAACGCCCTCCCGCCCCGGCGTGCCCCCTGCCCGCTGTGCCGGAGGCCCTCCGGGGCAGTAAGTTGACCGCCGTGGAGGAGCTGGATCAACAGATCGTGGAACTTCTCGTCGCCGATGGGCGGATGAGCTACACCGACCTGGGCAAGGCCACCGGCCTGTCCACCTCGGCGGTGCACCAGCGGGTGCGCCGGTTGGAGCAGCGCGGGGTGATCCGCGGCTACGCCGCGATCGTCGACGCCGAAGCGGTCGGACTCTCCCTGACGGCGTTCATCTCGATCAAACCGTTCGACCCGAGCGCGCCGGACGACATCGCGGAGCGCCTCGCCGAGGTACCGGAGATCGAGGCCTGCCACAGCGTCGCGGGGGAGGAGAACTACATCCTCAAGGTCCGCGTCGCGACCCCCGGCGAGCTGGAGCACCTGCTCGCCCGGATCCGCACCCTGGCCGGGGTCTCCACCCGCACCACCGTCGTGCTGTCCACTCCGTACGAGGCCAGGCCCCCGCGCATCTGAGCGCTCCGGGCAGGGGAGAGACTGTCCCTCATGAACGAGCGCACCCCTTCCACCACCGTGCTGCTGCGCGGCGGAACCGTCTACAGCCCCGCCGACCCCTTCGCCACGGCCATGGTCGTGGAGGGCGGCACCGTCGCCTGGGTGGGATCCGAGGGCGCCGCCGACTCCTTCGTGGACGGCGTCGACGAAGTGGTCCACCTCGACGGCGCGCTCGTCACCCCCGCGTTCACCGACGCGCACGTCCACACCACCGCGACCGGGCTGGCGCTCACCGGCCTCGACCTCACCGCCGCCGGCTCCCTCGCCGACGCGCTCGCCCGCACCGCCGCGTTCTCCCGCGACCGCCCCGGCGACCGGGTGCTGCTCGGCCACGGCTGGGACGAGTCGCGCTGGCCCGAGCGGCGGACGCCGTCCCGCCAGGAGCTGGACGAGGCGGTCGGCGGCCGGCCGCTCTACCTGACCCGGGTCGATGTGCACTCCGCCGTTGTCACCACCGCGCTGCTCGACCTGGTCCCCGGCGTGCGCGACCTGCCGGGGTACCACCCGGAGGGCCCGCTCACCAGCGACGCGCACCACGCGGTGCGCCGTGCCGCGCACGCCGCCGTCACCCCCGCCCAGCGGCTCGCGGCGCAGCGCGCGGCACTGCGCCACGCCGCCTCGCTGGGCATCAGCGCGGTGCACGAGTGCGCCGGCCCCGACATCTCCTCCGAGGACGACCTCACCGGCCTGCTGGCGCTCGCCGCGGCGGAATCCGGGCCCCGGGTCTTCGGGTACTGGGCGGAGGCCGTGAAGGACGCCTCGGGGCTCGACCGGATCCGGGACCTGGGCGCCGTCGGCGCGGGCGGCGACCTGTTCGTCGACGGCTCCCTCGGCTCCCGCACGGCCTGTCTGCACGCGCCCTACGCCGACGCCCCGCACAGCGGTACCTCCTTCATCGACACCGACACCATCGCCGCCCATGTCGCCGCCTGCACCGAGGCCGGTGTCCAGGCGGGTTTCCACGCCATCGGGGACGCCGCCGTCTCCTCCGTCGTGGCCGGGGTACGGGCCGCCGCCGAACGCGTCGGCACCGACCGGATCCGGGCGCTGCGGCACCGGGTCGAGCACGCCGAGATGATGACGCCGGACACCATCGCCGGCTTCGCCGAACTCGGTCTGATCGCCTCGGTGCAGCCGGCCTTCGACGCGGCCTGGGGCGGCGAGGAGGGCATGTACGCGGAGCGGCTCGGCGCCGAACGGGCCGGGACGCTCAACTCCTACGCCGCGATGGTGCGGGCCGGTGTGCCGCTGGTCCTCGGCTCCGACAGCCCCGTCACCCCGCTCGACCCGTGGGGCGCCGTACGCGCCGCCGCGTTCCACCGCACCCCCGGGCACCGTATCTCGGCCCGCGCCGCCTTCAACGCCCACACCCGGGGCGGCTGGCGCGCGGTCGGCCGGGACGACACCGGTGTCCTGATGCCGGGCGCGCCCGCCGACTACGTGCTCTGGCGCGGCGGCGAACTGGTGGTGCAGGCCCCGGACGAACGGGTCGCCAACTGGTCCACCGACCCGCGTTCCGGCACTCCGGGCCTGCCGGACGTGGCGCCGGACCGTGCCCTTCCGGTCGCGCTGCGTACCGTCGTGTCCGGCCGCACGGTCCACACACGGCCGAACGAGTGACCCACGGCGGCCACATGCGGCCGAACGGTGTGCCCTCGGCCTGTCGCGCCGACTCACCGGGCCCCGCACTGACCTGCTGATTTGAAGGATCATCGCAGGTCAAGTGGCTGTTGACAGCCAACGGTCGAGGGCGAGTAGGTTCGGCCGAGTCCACCACAGGACGTCGGACCGGGGACCCTCCGCGAATCCGTCGACCGCCGCTGGGCCATGGGGTGTCGCGCCGCACGTGCACGCCGCCACTGGCAGCCAGGTCCAGCGTCAGCGGCACGGAAAGCGGCTCGCTTCACGGCGAGTGCCGCCGGACGGCAGGTGTGACCCGGGAAGGGCCCGGACGCCCAGTAGACAACGGCCTTGGCGCCGACTCGCAGCCAGCGGGTCCCAGGTCGGCCCGAAGGGCGTTCCGGGCCCGTTCCGTAGCGGGCGCTCCCGCACGGCCCCGCCTCGAGCCCGGCCCCCGCGGCGGCCTGCGCGCCCGCCGGCGGATCGCCGCCCAGATGACCGGGTAAGCTTCCGGTCGTGCGTCGCGAGAATCAAGCGCGCACACCGTGCTGATCGAGAACCAAGACAGCACAAGCACCTCCAAGCTTTGCCGTACCAAACCGGGCTGGTCTCAACCCGGCTGGTGTTGATCGTGGAAGACCTGTCGGATCGCTGACCCGCAGGCATCGTGAGCCAGGAATCCCCCTGCTTGAGCTGGGGGAGGATTCAATGCACCAGCTCACCACCTGCTGCAGGAAGGCCGCGACGTGCGCCCGCGACCCGACACCGCCCCGGCCGTGGATCCAGCCGCAGAACCGGCCGCGGATCCAGCCAAGGACGCGGTCGTGGACCCGGCCGCCGATCCGGACGCGGCCCAGCCCGTGCCCGTACGTCCCGGCCGGCGCCGCCGTGCCGCGCTGGCCGCCCGCCGCGCGGCCCCCCGCAGCGCCGCCGCCGCGCTCTGCGGACTGGCGCTCGCCGCCGCGTTCCCGCCCTACGACCTGTGGCCGCTGTCGATCGCCGCGGTCGCCGGGCTGTCCGTCCTCACCCGTGGCAGGACCGCCCGGCAGGGCGCCTGGCTCGGCTTCGCCTTCGCGCTGCCCTTCTTCCTGTGGCTGCTGCTGTGGCTGCGGGTCGTCGGCTACGACGCGGTCTTCGGGCTGTCCGTGCTGGAGGCGCTCTTCATCGCCGCGCTCGGAGCCGGCCTGGCGATCACCTCCCGGCTGCCGGGCTGGCCGCTGTGGGGCGGCTGCCTGTGGGTGGCCGAGGAACTGGCCCGGGACCGGCTGCCCTTCGGCGGCTTCCCCTGGGGACGCCTGGCCTTCGCCAACACCGGCTCGCCCTACACCCCGCTGGCCGCCCTCGGCGGGGCCCCGCTGGTCACCTTCGCCGTCGCGCTGACCGGCACGCTGCTGGCCGCGGCCGTGCTCGCCGCCCTGCGGCTGCGCACCGCCGGGACCGCGCGCACCGCCCGGACGCTGCTGCCCGCCGCCGGGACCGCCGTGCTCGCGGCCGCCCTCCTCGCCGCCGGCTACGCGGTACCGGTGCCCACGGACGCCACCGACTTCGTCAAGGTGGCCATCGTGCAGGGCAACGTCCAGCAGCCCGGGATGCACTTCCTCGGCCGGCCGATGCAGATCCTGGACAACCATGTCGCGGCCACCCTCAAGCTGGCCAGGGACATCAAGGAGAAGCGCACGCCCAAGCCGGATCTGGTGATCTGGCCGGAGAACTCCTCCGACCTCGACCCGTTCAGCAACCCGCAGGCGTACGACAGGATCACCGGCGCGGTGCGGGCCGTGGGCGTCCCGGTCCTGGTCGGCGCGCTGGTCGACGGCCCGGACGCCCGGCATGTGCAGAACGAGGGCATCGTCTGGGACCCGGTCTCCGGGCCCGGCGCCTCGTACACCAAGCAGCACCCGGTGCCGTTCGGCGAGTACGTGCCCTTCCGCACCGAGCTCACCAAGGTCATCCACCGGCTCGACCAGATCCCGCGGGACTTCTACCCGGGCAGGAACACCGGCGTCCTCAAGATCGGCCCCGCCACGCTCGGCGACGTCATCTGCTTCGAGGTCGCCTACGACGAGATCGTGCACGACACCGTGAAGGCCGGGGCGCGCGCGATCATCGTCCAGACCAACAACGCGACGTACGGCCGCACCGGACAGCCCGAGCAGCAGCTCGCCATG
The DNA here is from genome assembly GCF_016107395.1 of Streptomyces fildesensis. Classification (GTDB taxonomy): domain Bacteria; phylum Actinomycetota; class Actinomycetes; order Streptomycetales; family Streptomycetaceae; genus Actinacidiphila; species Actinacidiphila fildesensis. Next base: position 236,684 of record NZ_JAAIKO010000005.1, on the reverse strand, counting down.
TCGCGGCTGCGGGCCGTCGAACACGGCCGCGCCATCGTCACCGCCGCGACCAGCGGCATCAGCGCCGTGGTGGCCCCCGACGGCACCATTGAGCAGCGCACGAAGGAATTCACCCAGGATGTCCTGAGTGCCCGGATCCCGCTGCGCGACGAGCTCACGGTGGCCGACCGCGTCAGTACGGTTCCCGAGTGGACTCTCGCTATGGTGGGGATTCTGTCCTGCGCTGTCGCCATCGCGCTCGGCAGGCGCGAAGCCACAAAAGCGAAGGGGCAGCAGTGAACGAGGGCGGTGGGGTTCCCCATGGCGGAGCCCAGGGGAGGGACTTCGGTCCGCTCGGCACGGTTCTGGTCATCATCCCGACCTACAACGAAGCCGAGAACATCAAGCCGATCGTGGCCCGGGTCCGGTCCTCGGTACCCGAGGCGCACATCCTGGTCGCCGACGACAACAGCCCCGACGGCACCGGCAAGCTCGCCGACGAACTGGCTTCCGGTGACGATCACGTCCACGTGCTGCACCGGCAGGGCAAGGAAGGCCTCGGTGCCGCCTACCTGGCCGGCTTCCGCTGGGGCATCGACCAGGGATACGGCGTCCTGGTCGAGATGGACGCCGACGGCTCGCACCAGCCCGAGGAGCTGCCCCGGCTGCTCACCGCCCTCAAGGGCGCGGACCTGGTCCTCGGCTCCCGGTGGATCCCCGGCGGCCGGGTCGTCAACTGGCCCAAGTCCCGTGAGTTCCTCTCCCGCGGCGGCAGCACGTACTCGCGGATCCTGCTGGACGTGCCGATCCGTGACGTCACCGGCGGCTACCGGGCCTTCCGCAAGGAGACCCTGACCGGCCTGGGCATGGACGAGGTGGCCTCGGCCGGCTACTGCTTCCAGGTCGACCTGGCCTGGCGCACGGTCAAGGCCGGCTTCCACGTCGTCGAGGTCCCCATCACCTTCGTGGAGCGCGAGCGCGGCGACAGCAAGATGAGCCGCAACATCGTGGTCGAGGCGCTGTGGCGGGTCACCGCCTGGGGCGTGGGCTCACGGGCGAGCCGGGTCTTCGGCCGTACGTCCCGCTGAGGGCGGTCCGGCGGGGTGCGATCCGGGCGGGCGTGATCGGCGATGTCCGCCGATGATCGTGGCTTTATCCGGGCCCAGGCACAATTGACCGTATGACTACCAGCACCCCGCCCCCCGTCCGTCCCCGGCGCTCGCGCGTCCGCACCTTCGCGCCGCTCGTGGTGGCGGCCTGGGCGGTCCTGGAGATCTGGCTGCTGACGGTGGTGGCCTCGGCCACCAGCGGCCTCACCGTTCTGCTGCTGCTCGTGGCGGGGTTCGTGCTCGGCGCGCTCGTGGTGAAGCGGGCCGGGCGCAGCGCCTGGCGCAGCCTGACCGTCTCCATGCAGCCCGGTGCCCCGGGAGCCCCCGGCGCTCCGGGCATCGCCCCGTCCGGGAGCGAGGCGACCGGTGCGGCGCTCGGCATGCTCGGTGGTCTGCTGCTGATGATCCCGGGCTTCGTGTCCGACGCGGCCGGGCTGCTGTGCCTCTTCCCGCCGACCCGGGCACTGCTGCGCAAGGCGGCGGACCGCGCCCTCGGGCGCCGCAAGAGCTACGACTCCGGTTCGATCGGTGATCTGTTCCAGCAGGCGCGGGTGGCCAACGAGCAGATCCGGATCCACCGTCCCGACGGCAAGGTCATCCCCGGCGAGGTCATCCAGGGCGAGGTCGTGGACCCGGACCGCAAAAACCCCGGGACAGAGCGCTGATCGGCGCTCCGCCACGGGGCAGAAGTGTTGGGCGGGCCCGTGTGTCACCACGGGCCCGATGCCTGTTGGTCAGGCGCTCTTGCGGTTGTCGCGCGGATGCACCGCGATGTTCATCGCTCCGGACCTCAGGACGGCCAGCCTCTCGGCCAGCACCTCCTCGAGTTCCTCGAGCGTGCGCCGCTCCATGAGCATGTCCCAGTGCGTGCGCGCGGGCTTGGTTTCCTTCTTCTCCGGGCCCTCTCCGTCCACCAGAAGTGCGATGGTGCCGCATGCACGGCACTCCCACTCCGACGGAATCTCGGCCTCAACCGAGAACGGCATCTCAAAGCGATGTCCGTTCCGGCATGCGTACTCAACGGTCTGGCGAGGTGCCAGATCGATACCACGGTCGGTCTCGTAGCTAGTGGCCCCGAGTCGCGTACCGCGGAGAGCTCGCTCACTCATGAATCGTGCCTCCCGGGCTTTGTCGCCCACAGGACAGGTGTCGCTGTCGTCGTCATCCGGTCAACGTCCGGTCGGCGGTGAAGATTCCCGTTGAGGGACATGCGCCCGCCCGTCGCCCACCGCCACCCTTTCTAGGAGGGCGCTGCGCGCCGCGCTTTTTCCTACCGTCGTGCCGCCCCTGTTTGTACCCACCATTGACCGTTTTGTCACATCTGTTACCAGATGTCACCCGGCGCTTAGCTATCTTTGGCGCGCAGTAACGGTCAACCCGGCGGGACAACCGCGTACACTACCGGCCCGCGACCCCCAATACCTAAATTGTGTCCGGGACGCGATTTCCCGCGGCCTCCACCGCCGCGCGCACCGGCACCCGGGCCAGCAGCACGAACCCCACCGCGAAGAAGACCACCAGCGAGATGATCGCGTCGCGATAGCTGCCGGTCAGCTGGTACGTCAGCCCGAAAAGCAGAGGTCCGAGCCAGCTCGTTCCCCGGTCGCTGACCTCGTACACGGAGAAGTACTCGGCCTCCTTGCCCCGCGGCACCAGGTGGGAAAAGAGCGATCGGGACAGCGCCTGGCTGCCGCCGAGGACCATCCCGATGGCCGCAGCGAGCGCGAAGAACCACACAGGTTCACCCGCCGGGAGGAAATATCCGGCGCCGATGGTGACGGTCCAGGCGGCCAGTGAGCCGAGCACGGTGCGCTGGGCCCCGTAGCGGGCGGCCAGCCGGCCCAGTACCAGCGCGCCGACCACGGCCAGCACCTGGACCAGCAGGATGGCGGTGATCAGCGTCCCCTGTTCCAGGCCCAGCTCCTCCGAGCCGTACACCGACGCCTGCGAGATCACCGTCTGGATGCCGTCGTTGTAGACGAGGTACGCCAGCAGGAAGGCGAGCGTCAGCGGATAGCGGCGCATGTCCCGGGCGGTGGCCGCCAGCTGCCGCCAGCCCTGGCCGAGCGCGCCCGGCCCGGCGTCGCCGGCGGACGGGCCGGCGGCGGAGCGTGGCGACGGGCGGTCCCGCAGCCGGCGCAGCGGCACCACCGTGAACACCGCCCACCACAGCCCCGCTGAGGCGAGGCAGATGCGCACCGCCGTGCCCTTGGAGACGCCGAAGGCGTCATGGCCCAGGAACAGCCCCAGGTTCGCCACCAGCATCAGCGCGCCCGCCGCGTACCCGAAGGCCCAACCCCTCGACGACACGGCGTCCCGCTCGTGCGGCTCCGCGATCTGCGACAGGAAGGCGTTGTAGAGCACCACGGACGCCGCGTACGAGACGTTCGCCACGATCAGCAGCGCGCCGCCGAGCAGATAGCGGTCGCCGGACAGGAAGAACATCCCGGCGGTCGCCGCCGCCCCCAGATAGGCGAACGCGCCCATCAGCGGCTTCTTGCGGCCGGTACGGTCCGCGACCGCGCCCGCCAGCGGCATCACCAGCACCGACAGCAGCACCGAGGCGGAGATCGTGTACGCGAAGTACGCGCCCGCCCGCACCGGGATGCCCAGCGGGTGCACATACCCGTCGGCGTCGGCGGCGGCCTTCGCGACCTCCGTGAGATAGGGGCCGAGGAAGACCGTGATCACACTCGTGGAGAAGACCGAGTTGGCCCAGTCGTAGAAATACCAGCCGTGCTGCTCGCGGCGCCGCTCCAGTGCGCGCTCCGCGACCGCCGTCTCCGTTACCGCCGTGTCCACCAGGTCCCCCGCTCGGACAACACCGTGCGCAGTGCCTCGATGTGATCGGTCATGATGCCATCCACTCCGAGGTCGAGGAGCGCGGTCATCCGGCGGGGGTCGTTGACCGTCCAGACATGGACCTGCAGACCCCGCCGGTGGGCGGCGTCGATGAACCTGCGGTCCGCCACCGGAACGCCCGCGACGCGCTCCGGCACCTGGACGCAGACCGCGCCCTGCCGTACCGCCGCGTCCAGCAGCCGCGCGGGCAGCCGCTCCAGCGGCCGGCCGCCGTACGAGCGCAGCCGCAGGCCCGCCACCCCCCGGGTGCCCAGCGAAGTGGCCAGCCGGGGTCCGGCGAGCGCCCGCAGCCGGGCCACCCGGGCCTCGGAGAACGATCCGGCGCACACCCGGTCCCACGCGTCCGCCGTACGGATCGCGTCGAGCAGCGGTCCGGCGGCGGCCTCCGCCTTCACGTCCACGTTCCACCGGGCCTCGGGAAAGGCCGCCAGCAGCTCCGCGAACGTGGAGACCGGCTCACGGCCCGCGACCCGGGCCCGGGAGACCTCGCTCCACGGTAGGGCGGCGATGGCGCCGCGCGCGTCGGTGACACGGTCCAGGGTCGCGTCGTGGAAGGCGACGAGAACGCCGTCCGACGTCAGGTGGACGTCGGTCTCCAGATAGCGGTAGCCGAGGTCGACGGCACGGCGGAAGGCGGTCAGGGTGTTCTCCAGGCCGTCCGCCGCACCTCCGCGATGGGCGAAGGCGAGGGGTGCCGGATGGTCCAGATACGGGTGGGCCGGGGGAGGGGGAGGTGCGCTCACCTACGGCAGTATGGCCGGGTCCGCGGCGGCCCCGGCCACCGGGCGGTCCCCGCAGGCCGCGACGGCCGGCGAGCGTTCCGGCCGCAGGTCCGGTTCCCGGTCCGGTTCCAGGTCCGGATCCGGCGGGGTGACCGGCTGAGCGGTCGGCTGAGCGGCCGGCTGCGGGATCTCGAAGAACCGCAGGAAGTACTGGGCGAGCGGTCCGATCGCCACCGCGTACAGCACGGTGCCCACCCCGACGCTGCCGCCCAGCAGGAAGCCGACGGCGAGCACCGTCAGTTCGATCCCGGTGCGGACCAGCCGGATCGACCGGCCCGTCCTGCGGTGCAGTCCCGTCATCAGCCCGTCGCGCGGGCCGGGTCCGAAGCGTGCCGTTATGTAGAGGCCGGTCGCCACTCCGTTGAGCACGATCGCCGCCACCAGCAGCGGGATCCGGACGCCCAGCGCGTGGACCTCCGGCAGCAGCCGCAGCGTGCCGTCCATGGCCAGACCTACGATGAAGACGTTGGACACGGTGCCGAGGCCGGGCCGCTGCCGCAGCGGCCACCACAGCAGCAGCACCGCCGCGCCCACGACGATCGACACCATGCCGATGCTCAGCCCGGAATGACCGGAGATCCCCTGGTGGAAGACGTCCCACGGGTCCAGACCGAGACCGGCGCCGACCAGGAGGCCGTCACTGGCGCCGTACAGCACCAGACCGGCATAGAGATGGACGATGCGGCGACCGGTGTGCACGGTGACCCCCTGGTGAAGGTGGCAAGATACGTGGCACTCTGTGGCATGGATGTGGGTGACCGCCACAGCCAATCCGCGAAAGGTGGACTGAATTCCATGTCGCAGTGGACTGCATCGGTAGGAGCGGCTCCGCTCGCCCGGCTGCTCGAACCCCGGCCGGCTCCCGGTGGCGGCGGCCGTCGCGTACCGGCCTACCGCGGACTCGCCGACGGCGTACGGCTGCTGGTGCTCGAAGGCCGGGTACCGGTCGCCGCCCGGCTGCCCGCCGAGCGGGAGCTCGCCCTCGCGCTGGGCGTCAGCCGCACCACCGTCGCCGCCGCGTACGAGGCGCTGCGCGCCGAGGGGTTCGCCCGCTCCCGGCGGGGCGCCGGCAGCTGGACCGCCATACCGGAGGGGCACGCGCTGCCGAGCCGGATCCTCGACCCGCTCCCGCCGGACTCCGCGGGCACCGTCATCGACCTCGGCTGCGCGGCGCTGCCCGCCCCCGAGCCGTGGCTGACCCGTGCGATGGAGGGCGCCCTGGCCGAACTCCCGGCCTACGCGGCCACCCACGGCGACTTCCCGGCCGGACTTCCGGTGCTGCGCGAGGCGATCGCCGACCGCTACACCGCCCGCGGGGTGCCCACCATGCCCGAACAGATCATGGTCACCACCGGCGCCATGGGCGCCATCGCGGCGGCGGCCCGGCGGCTCGTCGGGCTCGGTGAACGGGTCGCGGTGGAGTCCCCGAGCTACGCCAACGTGCTGGAGCTGTTCCGCGAGACCGGCGCCCGGCTGGTGCCGGTGGCCATGCGCGACAACCTCGGCGGCTGGGACATCGACGCCTGGCAGCGGGTGCTGCGCGACGCGGCGCCGCGGATGGCCTACGTCATGCCCGACTTCCACAACCCGACCGGCACCCTGGTCGGTGACGAGCAGCGCCGCGCCCTGGTCGAGACGGCCCGTGCCTCCGGGACCGTGGTGGTCGCGGACGAGACGATGGCGGAGCTGGTGCTGGACGCGGACACGACCGTGCCGCGGCCGATGGCCGCCTTCGACCGCGGTGGCACGGTGATAACCGTCGGCTCCGCGAGCAAGGCGATCTGGGCTGGGCTGCGGATCGGCTGGGTCCGGGCGGCGCCCGACGTCGTCCGCCGGCTGGTCTCCGCCCGCGCCTATCTGGACCTCGGATCCCCCGTCGTCGACCAGCTCGCCGTGGCCTGGCTGCTGCGCGGCGGCGGCTGGGACCAGGCCGTCGCCACCCGCCGCGCCCGGGCCGCCGGACACCGTGACGACCTGGTGGCGGCGCTGCGCGAGCAGACCCCGGACTGGGAGTTCACCGTGCCGGCCGGCGGTATGACGATGTGGGTGCGGACCGGTGACGTGTCGGGTTCCCGGCTCGCGGTGGCCGGCGAACGCCTCGGCGTCCGCGTCCCGTCCGGGCCCCGGTTCGGGGTCGACGGGGCCTTCGAGTCCTATGTGCGGCTGCCGTTCACGGTCGGCGGCGCCACCGCCAAGGAGGCCGTCTCCCGGCTGGCCGCCGCCGCCCACATCGTCCGCTCCGGCGGCGGCTCCGACGCCGAGGGCGCCGGCCTCTTCGTGGCCTGACCGCGCGGAGCGTCAGCGCTCCAGGTCGGCCGTCCGGCGGATCAGCGGCTGCGGCAGCGATTCCCGGTCGGGCTCCCGCTCCGGTTCGTGCTCCGGTTCGTGTTCCAGGGCGTCGGCGGGGACGTCGGCCTGGGGGAGCAGGGCGAGGACGGCCTCCCGGTCGGCCTCGCCGGTCTCCTCGTCGTACGGGTCGGGGGTGGCCGGGACCTGCAGCCGCAGCACCGGGCCGGTGCCGAGCCGGGTGTAGCCGCGGCCGGCCGGGACCTCGGCCGCCGAGGTGGTGCACTGCGGGGCGCCGAGGACGGCCCGCGCGTGCTCGGGGTCGAGCGCGCCGAGCAGGACGCGGGCGCGGGTGTGGGTGACGACGGCCGGGGTCAGTACCTCGGCGGCGTCGATCTGGTCGGCGACGGCCACCGCCACGTTGGCGGTGCGCCCGTGCCGCAGCGGGACGTCCAGCAGCAGCTGCGGGTCGGGGCGGCCCTCGGCGTGGGCGAGCTGGGTGAGCGCGGTGGGCCGGTCGACGAGGATCCACAGCGGGCGGCGGGTGTCCTCCGGCGCCGGATGCCCTGCCTGGCGGGCCCGGTTGACGGCGATCAGCCGTCGTTCGGTCTCGTGCGCCGCCCATTCGAGAGTGGCGCAGGTCCCGGCCAGGCCGCTCTCGACGGCCAGCACGCCGGGACGTCCGACGAGGCAGGCGTATTCACCGCTGCCGCTGCCGTCGATGACCACGACATCGCCGTGGCACAGCGCCTGCAGGGCGATCGACCGCAGCAGGCTGGTCGTGCCGGTGCCCGGCCGGCCCAGCGCCAGCAGATGCGGCTCGGTGGCGCGCGGCCCGGTCCGCCAGACGACGGCCGGGGCGTCGCGGACCTCGTCCCCGTCGGCGACCGGGACGGTGCGCTGGACGGCTTCGGAGTCGGTGAAGCCGAGGACGGTCTCGCCGGGCGCGGTGACGAAGCGCTGGGCGGTGATGCCGGTGGACAGCGGCCCCAGCGCGGTGAGGGTGAGGTGGTTCTCCTCCTCGTTCCAGTCGAAGCGGTACTCCCGGCCGCGCCCCGCCTTGGCGTGCAGCAGCTGCTCGACGCGGGACCGCGCCGTGGCCTCGCCGTCGGTGAAGTACGCCGGGTAGCGCAGATGCAGCCGGGCCAGCCGGCCCTCCTCGAAGGTGTACTCGGTGAAGGCGCTGTCCCAGCTGCCGTCGCGCGCGTACAGCGGTGCCGGGTCGTCGGGGTCGGACAGATACGGCACCAGCGCCTCGTACAGCGCCTGGAGCTTCCCGGACTCGGCCTCGCTGGGTCCGGTCGGCGCCGGGGCGGTGCGGTCGCGGCCCATCCAGCCGGCGCAGGCCAGCAGCGCGCCCAGTGCCAGCAGCGGGCCGTACGGCATCAGTGCGACGACGACGATCGCGGCGGCGCCGAGCAGCAGCGCGGGGCCGCGCCGGTCCTTGGGGGTGCGGGCCCACCAGCTGCGCGCCCAGCCGGCCTGCATGCGCATGCCCCGGGTGATGGTGATCAGCGGATGGAGCACGTCGGTGGCACTGTCGGCGGCGGTCCGCGCGAGTTCGCGGCTGCGCGCGAGCGACGGCCTGCTGCTCACGATGGTCGCGAACGACGGCCTGCTGCTCAGGATGCTGGGGAGGGGGCGCCTGGCCACGGATGCTCCAGTGGGTGGGTTCGCGGGAGGGTGGCGGGTCGTGGGTGACGAGGTGGGGCCCGGAGCGCCGGCATGCGGCCCCGGGCCCTGGGGCTGCCGTCGTAGACGGCCCCGCTAGATCCTGATCCCGCCCAGCAGGCTCGCAAGGCTGGCTCCGCCGGCCTTGATGCTCGGGGCGATGCCGGTGCCCGCGAGGTAGAAGCCGAAGAGGGCGCAGACGAGAAGGTGGGAGACCTTCAGTCCGTCCTTGCGGAAGAACAGGAACGCGATGACGCCGAGCAGAACGACGCCTGAGATAGACAGGATCATTGGGCTTTCTCCTGGGTGATGGGGACGGTCACCATGAGTTCTTCCAGGCTCACAAAAAGTAATGGGTACTGGAAAGTGGTAAATGGGTGATTTGTAGGAAATTTCCCCCGGATGGTCGTTCCGGAAGCCCGCCGGAGCGATCTCGGCGCGATCATTGCCGGGCCCGCCGCGGGTCATGTCCGCCGTCACGCCGATGGCGCAGCCATGTCGCCCGGACGGCCGAGTGGCCCCGCCGATCCAGGGCCAGGACGTGGCACCGCGTATGCGACGATGCCGCCCATGCGGCTGACTCCGATCACCTGGCCCCGGCTGGCCGGGACCCTCGCCGACCGGGTGGCCGGCCTCACTCCGACGGCCGCCAGGCCGTGGCTGCGGGTGGCCGTCGACGGCGCCCCGGCCGCCGGGCCCGCCGCCCTGGCGGACGCGCTCGCCGGTGAACTGCCCGCCCGCGGTCACCGCGTCCTGCGGGTGCGCGCCGCGGACTTCTGGCGGCCGGCCTCGCTGCGCTTCGAGTACGGCCGCGAGGACGCCGACGCGTACTACGACCTGTGGCTGGACACCGGCGCGCTGCGCCGCGAGGTCCTCGACCCGCTGGCGCCCGGCGGCAGCGGCCGGGTGCTGCCCTCGCTGTGGGACGCGGCCACCGACCGCGCGACCCGGGCCGGCTACGTCGAACTGCCGCCCGGCGGCGTCCTGCTGCTGGACGGTCAACTCCTGCTCGGCCAGGGGCTCGGCCTGGACCTGACGGTCCATCTGCGGCTCTCCCCGGCGGCCCTGGCCCGGCGCACCCCGGACGAGGACCGCTGGACGCTGCCCGCCTTCGGCCGGTACGCCGACGAGGTCCGTCCGGCGGAGGCCGCGGACGTCCTGGTGCACGCCGACGATCCCCGGCACCCGGCGTGGAGCGGACATCCCTTGCCGCCGGACCGCGCGGACGACTAGCGTCGCCACCCACCATGACCTTCGCGATCGCGCCGATGAGCGCCGAGCACATACCCGAGGCCGCCGCGCTGTACGACCGCTGGTCCGGACACTCCCGCAAGGGCCGGCCGCCGGGTGCCCCGACCGGCGAGGAACTGCTCGGGAAACTGCTCGCGGAACCGGACACCGAGGCCTACTTCGCCCGGGACAGCGGCGGCAGGCCCGCCGGCTATCTCGCCGCCTCCCCGCTCGACCTCGCCGAGGACACCCCCGCCGCGCTCCGCAGCCACCCGCGCTCCGCGGTGGTCCGGCACGGCGGGCACGCACCCGCGCCGGGGCAGCGCGACAACGCCGCGCTGCTCGCCCTGTACACCGAGGCGGCCGCCCGGCTCGTCGCCCAGCGCCGGCTGGTCCACTACGTCGAACTGCCGGCGTCCGGGACCGCCGCGATGGACTGGTGCCGACTGGGCTTCGGGTTCGAGGAGATGTACGGGCTGATGGCCGTCAAGCCCCGCGGCCGGCAGCCGCGCGGGGTGGACGGGCTGAGCATCCGCCGGGCCGGCCCGGGTGATCTGCCGCAGATCGGCCGGATGGCCGCGGAGTCGGCCCGCTACCAGCGGCAGTCGGCGATGTTCCTGCCGCAGTCCGACGCCGCCCTGGCCGCGATGCGCACCCGGTACACCGACACGCTCTCCGATCCCCGCTGCGCGGCCTGGATCGCCGGCCGCGGCGGTGAGGAGATCGGCATGGTGCTGCTCGCCCCGTCCCCAGCCGGTCCGGTCACCCCGGACGGCTGTGTGGAGCTGGCCGAGGCGTACGTCGAGCCGTCCGCGCGGGGCGAGGGCGTCAGCCGGATCCTGCTGGCCACCGCGGCGGCCTGGGCGTACGACCACGAGTACCGGCACATCGGCGCCCGCTGGCACTCCGCCTCGCCGCTGGCGGCGGGGCACTGGCCCGCGGTGGGCTTCCGGGTCGCGGCCTACCGCCTCAGCCGTGTCCTCGACCCGCGGATCCGCCCGGGGCACGCCGCCGGGCAGTTCGCCGGACGGGCCCAGGGGCAGGACCGGGCACCGCTCGGCACGTGACCGCGCTCACACCGGGCCCGCCGAGTGAGCGGGCTCACGCGTGTGATACGCAGAGCTGCCGCCTTCTCCACGGTGCGTTCCCGGCATACGCCTTTTATTACGCCTTCCATGTGTCGCTTCACTGAAAGTGAAGAAATCGCACACGTACAGACCGGGCCGAACGACTCAGGGTCACCGAAATGCACGGGCGGCTCCGCACGTGATATGCGGCTCATGCCCGGATGTTGCCCCGCCCTCGGGAGTTCGCTTAGCTTCGCTCTCCTGCGGGTCAAATGCTCGCAGGATCCCACCGGGTGGAACGCCTAGTCCTGCCGCTGCCCGGTGCTTTGAACACCAAACTTCTACGGCAGGAGCGGGGGACCCAGGTAAGTGCCGTTCCCGAAGGTCAGGAACGGCTTGGGGTTAAGTCGCAATGCGCCGCGCGTCCATGGCGCATGCCGCGACCGGGCAGCTCCAGCCCGAACCCGACAGCTCACCTCGCCGGCGTAGGAGAGGAACTCCCCCATGCCCGCAAAGGGAAAGCACCGTATTGGCCGCATGAGCCGGCTCACCAAGATCTGCGTCGCGGCCGGCACCGGTGGCGCCGCTCTCGCCCTGCCGCTGGCGATGTCGTCGAACGCCTTCGCCGCTGACACGCACGTGACCGCCGCGAACGTCGCCGCCACCGCCCCGACACACGCCGCGCAGCCGGCCGCCAAGGCCGCCAAGGCCGCGCCGGCGAAGACCGCCCACAAGTACAAGGTCGTCGGCGGGGACAGCCTGTCGAAGATCGCCGACGTGCACCACGTCAGCGGCGGCTGGCAGAAGCTGTACGCCGACAACAAGCAGACCGTCGGCGGCAACCCGGACCTGATCTTCCCGGGCCAGACCCTGGCCCTGGGTTCCAAGGCCGTGCCGTCGAACTCCGCTCCGTCCGCCGACCCGGCGCCGAAGTCGTCCGCGAAGTCCTCCTCGGAGACGAAGAAGGCCCCGGCGAAGAAGGCCCCGGCCAAGAGCGACTCGACCGCGAAGTCCTCGTCCTCCTCCGACAAGGCCCCCGCCGCCGCGAGCTCTTCCTCCGGCTACACCCTCCCGGTCTCGGGCGCCAACATCGGCACCCCGTACCACCAGTCCGGTTCCAGCTGGTCCAGCGGTTACCACACCGGTGTCGACTTCGTCGTGTCGACCGGCACCACCGTGAAGTCGATCGCCGCGGGCACCGTCATCTCCGCGGGCGACGGCGGCGCGTACGGCAACCAGGTCGTCATCCAGCACAGCGACGGCAAGTACTCGCAGTACGCGCACCTGTCCTCGCTGTCCGTCTCGGCCGGCGAGACCGTCACCGAGGGCCAGCAGATCGGTCTGTCCGGCGCGACCGGCAACGTGACCGGCCCGCACCTGCACTTCGAGATCCGCACCGGTCCCGACTACGGCTCGGACATCGACCCGGTCGCGTACCTGAACGAGCACGGCGTGACCGTCTGACCCGTCCCGCGACGCCGCGCGTGAACTCGCGCGCCTCGTGAGACGCGCAGTGCCCGCCTGTCCTGGAACTGACCCAGGACAGGCGGGCACTTCCGCGTTCCGCCGCGCTCCGGTACCGGTGCGCGGTCAGCCGGCAGGGTGGTTGTAGCCGAACACCCGCGCCCCGGTCTCGGAACGCGGCTGGTGGCTGGAGCCCTGTTCGAGCACGACGTAGGTACCGGGGCCGTGCCGCAGGTCGCCCTCGATCACCTCGCCCTCGGCCACGTAGTAGCCCTCGCCGACCGTCTCGTGCACATCGACGCCGGGCCACCGGGCGCCGGGTTCGAAGTCCACCACCCAGAAGCTGAGCGGGGCCGGGCCGGGCAGCTCGCGCAGCAGGATGCCGGGGCCGATCTCGGTGGTGGGCACATCGTCGACGTGGAGGGTCAGGACACTTCCCGGGGTTCTCGGAGCCTGATCAGGTGCGTTCATCCGGTCAGCATCTCCCGGCCGGCCCGTTCTCCGGGGGCGATCACTCGAAAAGGGCGGAGAGTTCGCCGCGGGAGGCGATACCGAGCTTCGGGTACGCCTTGTACAGGTGGTAGCCGACGGTGCGCGGGCTGAGGAACAGCCGGGCCGCGATGTCCCGGTTGGACATCCCCTGCCCGGCGAGCCGGGCGATCTGCAGCTCCTGCGGCGTGAGCCCGGCGAGTACGCCCGGCTCCCGGCTCTGCGGGGCGACCGTGCCGGTCGCCCCGAGTTCGCTGCGCGCCCGGTCCGCCCACGGCCGGGTACCCAGCCGCTCGAACACGTCGAGCGCGGCCCGCAGTTGGCCGCTCGCCTCGCTCTTGCGACGGGCCCGGCGCAGCCATTCGCCGTACAGCAGCGCGGTACGGGCGTGCTCCAGCGGGCGGCGGTGCTCGTCGTGCAGCTTCAGCGCCGCCGTGAAGTGCGCCTCGGCCTCGGAGTCCGCGGCGAGCAGCGCCCGGCAGCGCAGCACCAGTGCGTCGGACCAGGGCTGCCGGGAGCGGGCCGCCCAGTGTTCGAAACGGGCGAACGGCCCGGCGGCGCGCGGGCCGAGACCCAGCCGGACGGCCGCCTCGACGAGGTCGGGGGTGCTGCGGGTGGCGCAGAAGTGGTGCCGCAGCGGTTCATGGGTGAGCCGCTCCAGGCCGTCGAGTGCCGACTGCGCCCGGCCCAGGCCCAGATCGAGCATGCCCTGCGCCCAGTACGACCAGGGCGCGCCGGGCGGCATCGCGGCGCCGGCGACGACGGCGAGCGCGTCGTCCGTGTACGTCCGGCAGCGCTCCTCGTCACCCTCGACGGCCGCCAGATAGCCCAGCACGCTGCTGAACTGGCTGGTCCACTGCTGCTGTCCGGTGTCCCCGGCGATCCGCAGCGCCTCTTCGGCGGTGGCCAGCGCGTCACGGTGCCGGCCCGCGAACACCTCCGCCTCTGCCATGAAGAAGAGCACCGTCGGCAGCCGGCCGATACCGCCCCGGTCGCGGCTCTCGGCGGCGAGCGCGGAGGCCAGTTCATGGGCCTCGTCGTCCTGCCCGACGGCCAGCCCGGCGCCGCACAGCAGCATCAGGTCGCGCGGATCACGGGATCCGGCGGCGCGGGCCGCGGTGACGGCGGCGGTCAGGTCCGGCGGCCCGCCGGCGGCCGGCGGGCCGAGGGCGGCGGTGATGAAACGGGCCACCGGTGTCACGGGATCCGTCGCGGGCAGCACCAGCGCGTCCAGCCGCGCCACCGTGTCCGCGACGTCCTGTTCACCGAGGTACCAGGCGGTGTGGGCGGCCTGCATGAGCATCCGCGCGGCGCGCTGGGGATCGGCGGCGGCCGCGTGATCGGCGCCGTCGATCAGCAGCCGGTGCGCGGTGGGGAAGGAGCCGCTCAGGAAGTCCGACAGGGCCCGGACATGGTGCAGCCGGGCCGTCAGCCCGGGATCGTCGGTCCGGCGCGCGGCCTGTCCGGCGAAGTCGCGGGCCCGGTCGAGCTCACCTGCCTCGGAGGCCGCCTCGGCCGCCAGGGCGAGCCGCCGGGTCGTCGCCGCGGGGTCGGTGCTGAGGCGGGCGGCCCGTTCGAAGGCGAGGGCGGCCGCCCCGTAGCCGCTGCGGTCCCTGGCCCGTCCCGCGGTGTCCTCCAGCGCGGTGGCCGCCGTCTCGTCGGGGCCGGTCGCGGCGGACGCCAGATGCCAGGCCCTGCGGTCCGCGTCCTGCGGGGCGTCCAGGATCGCCGCCAGTGCCTGATGCGCGGTCAGCCGGTCGGCCAGCGGCGCACGTTGGTAGACCGCTGCCCGGACCAGCGGATGGCGGAAGCGCAGCCGGTCGTCGTCCAGCCGGATCAGACCGCCCTCCTGCGCGGGCGGCAGGTCCGCCGCGCCGGCGCCCAGCGCCCCGGCCGCCCGCAGGACGGCCCGCAGATCACCGGTGTGGTCGGCGGCCGCGACGAGCAGCAGCAGCTGGGTGGCGGGCGGCAGATGGCTGACCCGGCCGTGGAACGCCATGTGCAGCCGGCTGGTGAGCGGTAGCGCGCCCGGCCGGAACCGGCCGTCGGGGCGCTCCGCCTGGAACGCGACCGGCAGTTCCAGCAGCGCCAGCGGGTTGCCCTGGGCCTCGCTGAGGACGCGGTGCCGGACGGTGGGGGACAGCCCGTCGCCGTGCAGCGCGAGCAGGGCGCCCGCCGACGCCGGCGGCAGTCCGCGCAGCCGCAGTTCGGGAAGGCCGGGGGCGGGGAAACTGCCCTCGCCGTCACGCGCCGCGAGGACCAGGACGATCCCCTCGGCGTGCAGCCGCCGGGCGGCGAACATCAGCGCGTCGGCGGACACCCGGTCCAGCCACTGCGCGTCGTCCACGACGCACAGCAGCGGTCCGTCGCCCGAGTGCGCGGACAGCAGGGACAGCACGGCGAGCCCGACGAACATCGGGTCAGGGGCCGCCCCGACGGTCATCCCGAACGCCGCCTCCAGCGCGAGCCGCTGGGGTTCGGGAAGCACGCCGAGCGAACCCATCGCGGGACGCAGCAGCAACTGGAGCCCGGCGAAGGGCAGTTCCGCCTCGAACTCGGTGCCGGAACCACGGACGACCGTCATCCCGCCGGCCGCGTCGACCGTGTCGTCGAGCAGCGCCGTCTTCCCGATGCCCGCCTCGCCGCGCAGCACCAGCACCCCGCTGCGGCCCGCCCGGGCAGCGGCCAGCAGCTCCCCGATCGCCGCCTGCTCCTCGGTACGCCCGTGCAACATGCCCTGAACGCTATCCAACGGTCCGACCGCCGCCGATGCCGGGAGAGCCTTCCAGGCCTCGCCGGATCGCGGTCTCCACCGGGCAGTAGGCGCCGTTGGACCGTTCCAGCTCGTAGTGGACCGCAGGGAACAGCGGGGGCTGGGCCATGAACCGGGGGCGGCTGCCGTGGTGCGGCTGGGCCGCGTGCACCAGGAAGGGATGGCACAGATAGACGTCCCCGGGGCTGCCGGTGGCCAGCGCGACCGGCCGGTGCGCGCTCACCTCGTCGATGCGGGGAGCAATCTCCAGGATCGACGCCCCCTCCTCGCCGAACGGCCGCAGGACCGGCGGAACGTCCAGGTGCGAGCCGACCCGGATCCGGGTCGGCGCGTCCTCGGGGCCGGTCTCGGTGAAGAGGAACAGCATCAGCAGCGCCCGGCCCTCGGAACGGAGGTTGGCGAACGGCCACTTCTCGCCCTCGCGGTAGTAGCTGCCCTCGATGTGCCAGCCGGCGTCGTCGGGCTCCTGCGGGTGCGGGAAGCGGAGCGGGAAGGAGCCCAGCGAGGGCCGCGGCACCCAGCGGCCGGGGCCGACCAGATGGTCGAACGCGTCGTGCAGAACCGGGGTGTTGGCGGCCTCGACGAAGGGGGCGTCCGACATGTCGGAGACCCAGTGCACCGGTTCCGTCCACGAGGCCGGGTCGTCCGGATCGGTGCCGGTCTTCGCCCAGAGCAGCTCCGCGCAGGCCCGCGCGGTCTCCTCGGAGAAGGCCCGTTCGATCCTGATGAAGCCGTTGTCGAGGAACTGTTCGATCGTCGTAGGGTCCACCCGACCATCCTCACCGTTACCGGGCGGCGGGAGCCAACGGGTTTCCGGCCGGAGTGATGAGCTTCTGGAGCGCGGGGGCACACCGCTCGACGAGGGCCGGGACGGTCATCGCGCGGACCGCCTCGCCGCGCGCGATCCCGTAGACGGCGCCGAGGCCCAGCAGCATGCCCACGGTGAGTTCGGCCCGCAGCTGGGCTTCGGGACCGCTCAGCCGCCGGGCGAGGCCGGCGATGACCTGCTCGCGGAAATTGGCGCGCAGGATGTCGCCCTGGCCCTCCGCGGAGTGGAGCGGTGCGAAGACGATCCTCAGGATGGGGTCGATGCCGCGCTCGTTCTGGCTGGTGAGGACCTGGGTGACCATGTGCCGGCCCAGCTCGTCCAGCGGGGCGTCCAGGAGTGCTTCCGCGTCCGACTCGAAGGAGATGATGCGGGCGAAGAGCTTCTCCTTGTTGCCGAAGTACTTCACGATCAGCGGCGCGCTCACCCCGGCCCGCTCCGCGATGGCCTTGAGGGTGATGTCGCCGTAGGCGCGCCGGCCCAGCATGGTGCGGGCGGCGCGCAGGATCGCGGCCTTGGTGGCGTCGGCGTCACGGCGCGGGGTGTCGGGGGCGGCTGTCGTCATGGGACTCATGCTCCCTCCAGCGCGGGGTCCGCGGTGGCCTCGGAGCGCTGCGCGGGCCGTGTCGGAGTGCCGCGCCGGCCGCCGGGGATCGACACGGCCGCGAGGAAGGCGAGGATCGCGACGCCGCCGGCCACGGTGAAGGCGATCAGGTAGCCGCGCAGCGTCGGGATCTCCAGGCCGCCGATCGGCGCCGTGTGGTGGATCAGGATCGCCGCGACCGCGGCGCTGCAGGTGGCCTGGCCGACGGTGCGCATGAGGACGTTGACGCCGTTGGCGGACGCGGTCTGGCCGGCCGGGACGGCGCGCAGGATCAGCGTCGGAAGGGCGGAGTAGGCCAGCGTGGTCCCCGACGCGACGACGGAGGCGCCGACGATGATCGCCCACAGCTGCCGGCTGTCCGCGATGCGCAGCACATAGCCGAGGGTCAGCAGCACGGCTCCGGCGGCGAGGGTGAACTTCGGGCCGCGGGCCGCCGATATCCGGGCCGAGACCGGGGACAGCAGCAGCATGATGATGCCGCTGGGCAGCAGGCACAGCCCGCTCGCCACGATGGACAGCCCCAGCCCGTAGCCGGTCTCCTTGGGCGCCTGCACCAGTTGGGCGGTCACCAGCGAGTTGGCGTAGAAGGCGAAGCCCGCGAGGAGCGCGGCGATGTGCGGCAGCGCGACGCGCGGGCTGGCGGCCAGCCGCAGGTCCACCAGCGGGCTGGTGGCGCGCAGTTGCTGCCACCGCCACCCGGCGAGGATGACGACGGAGGCCACGGCCAGGCTCAGCACGGCCGGGCTGGTCCAGCCCCACTGGCCGCCCTGGGAGACCGCCAGCAGCAGGCAGACGAGTCCGGCCGCCAGTCCGGCGGCGCCGGTGAAGTCGAAACGGCCGGGGGAGCGGATCGGCGACTCGCGCACGACCCACCAGGCCAGCCCGAGGCCGAGCGCGCCCAGGGCGGTGGTGGCCCAGAACATGACGTGCCAGTCGGCGTACTGCACGATCAGGGCGGCCAGCGGCAGTCCGAAGGCGGCACCGATGCCGACGGTCGAACTCATCATCGCCACGGCGGAGCCGGTCCGGTGCGGGGGCAGCTCGTCGCGCAGGATGCTGATGGACAGCGGTACGACGGCGGCGGCGGCGCCCTGCAGGGCGCGGGCGGCGATCAGCAGCCGGATGTCGGAGGTCACGGAGCACAGCAGGGAACCGAAGGTCATCAGCCCGAGCGCGATCAGCAGCACGCGGCGCTTGCCGTACATGTCGCCGGCCCGGCCCAGTACGGGGGTGAGAACGGCTCCGGCCAGCAGGGTCGCGGTGACCATCCAGGAGACGCCGGCGGGCGAGGCGCCGGTGAGGCGCGGCAGATCGGGGAGGAGCGGCACCACGACGGTCTGCATGATCGCCATGAGGATTCCGCCGAATGCCAGGACGGGGACCATGAGCCGTTTCCGGAAGTCCACGGGGCGCGCTCCATGAGACGTGAGGGAGGTGAATGGACGTTCACCAGATGAGGTGAATTATTATTCACTGCCAAACGTCTTCCGGTCGAGTACGGCCGGAGGGAGCCGGTCGGGGTTACGCCCGGACGGTCGGCTCAGGTGTTCAGGTGTTCAGGCGCCGGGGACCGTGCGCTGGATCTGCTGGAGGAACGTGGCGTTGTCCGGGGACTGCCGCATCCGGTCGAGCAGTATTTCGAGGGTCTGCTGGGTGTCCCTGGACTGCAGGGCCCGGCGCAGGCCGCGCACGGCCGCCAGCTCGGCGGCGGGCAGCAGCAGCTCCTCGCGCCGGGTGCCGGACGGGGTCACGTCGATGGCCGGGAAGATCCGCTTCTCGGCGAGCGAGCGGTCCAGCCGCAGTTCCATGTTGCCGGTGCCCTTCAGCTCCTCGAAGAAGTAGTCGTCGGCCCGGGAGCCGGTGTCGACGAGCGCGGTCGCGAGGATGGTCAGGGAGCCGCCCTCTTCGGCGCAGCGCGCGGCGCCGAAGAGCCGCTTGGGCGCCTGCACCGCGGCGGAGTCGACACCGCCGCTGAGGGTGCGGCCGTTGCCGGGCGCCGCGTTGTTGTGGGCGCGGCACAGCCGGGTGATCGAGTCGAGGAGTATCACCACGTCCTGGCCGAGCTCGACGAGGCGCTTGGCGCGTTCGACGGCCAGTTCGGCGAGGGCGATGTGCTCCTTGGCCGGGCGGTCGAACGTCGAGGCGAGCACCTCGCCGCGCACCGACCGGCGCATGTCGGTGACCTCCTCGGGGCGTTCGTCCAGGAGGACGACCATGAGGTGGGCATCGGGGTGGTTGACGGCGACGGAGTTGGCCAGGCTCTGCAGGAGCAGGGTCTTGCCGGTCTTGGGCGGGGCCACGATGAGCCCGCGCTGGCCCTTGCCGACCGGTGCGACGAGGTCGACGAGCCGGGTGGTGAGGGCGCTGGGCGAGGTCTCCAGCCGCAGCCGCTCACGCGGGTGGACGGGGGTGAGATCACCGAAGTGCGGGCGGACGCCGGGAGCACCGGCTTCGCGGCCGTTGATCCGTTCGACGGTGCCGAGGGCACGCGGCCGGTCGGCGGTGCCTTCGACGCGGTCACCCTTGCGCAGGCCGTACTTGCGGATCTGAGCCGTTGTCACCTGCGGGTCGTCGGGCGTCGGGTGGTAACCGCCGGTGCGCAGGAAGCCCTGGTTGCCGACGATGTCGAGGACGCCGGTGACCGGCGTCGGGAGGGTGGTGCGGGTGGTTCTGGCAGGGGGGTGTTCGAGTGTGGTGGTCATGCTGGGTCCTTTCACGGACATGCCAAAGAAGGGTCCCGGCGGGGGCGGAGTGAGGGTGCGGACGTGTCACGCACCACTGGCTTGCCGACCCGCGAGGGAGAAGGAAGGAGATTCACTGCCGGGCGGCCGGTCCAGAAGGACGGAATTCGCCACGGCGGGGAGTGGAACAAGCACCGGCGCCGAGAAGCGGCGTACTCAAGTGCTGTTCGCACTGTAGCACGCCGCTTCGGGTGGCCGGGGGAATTCCGCCGGAAAGCCGTCGGAAGGCCGTCGGGAACAGCCTTCCACCGCTCTTTCCGGCCTGTCGCGGTCAGCGCGAGCGGAGGTACCGGCGGCGGGCGAAAACGGTACCGGCGGCGGCCGCCACCAGGGCGCCCGCGGCGGCGGACCAGGTCCAGCCGTTCCGGAGCGAGGCGGATTCCGAGGCGGGAGCGGTGGTCATCACCGGTGCCAGCGCGGCGGCCGCCGGCCGGCGCGGCGCCGAGGCGGGGACGGCGCGGGTGACGGTGTTCAGCGTGCCGACCGAGCCGTTCACCCCGGCGGCCTCGAAGCCCCAGTCCAGCAGGGCGCGGGCCTCCTTGTACACGGCCTGTGCGACCCCGGACTGCGGGTTCATCACCGTGGCGATCAGCGTGCGGTCACCGCGCTGGGCGGCGGCGATCAGGGTGTTGCCCGCGTTCGTGGTGTAGCCGTTCTTCACCCCGATGATCCCCGGGTACGTCCCCACACCGTCGGCCCCGGTCAGCAGGCGGTTGGTGTTCTGGATCTGGAACGGCGGCACCTCCCTGCCCCTGGAGTCGGTGCCGCCCGGGAACATCGCGGTGGCGGTGGAGGTGTAGCCGGCGAAGTACGGGGTGGCGAGTCCGGCACGGGCGAAGAGCGTCAGGTCGTAGGCCGACGAGACCTGGCCGGGGGCGTCGTACCCGTCGGGCGAGACCACCTCGGTGTCGTCGGCGCCGAGCATCCGCGCCTTGGCCTGCATCTGGGAGACCGTCAGGGGCACCGAACCGTTCATCCGGGCGAGTACATGGACCGCGTCGTTGCCCGAGCTGAGGAACACCCCGCGCCACAGGTCGGCCACCGTGTACGTCTGGCCCGCCTGCACCCCGACCCGGCTGCTGCCCGCTCCGATACCGGACAGCTCGTCCTCGGTCACGGTGTGGGTGGTCTCCTGCGCGAAGCGCGGCAGGACGGTGACGGCGAAGAGGGTCTTGAGAGTGCTGGCCGGCGGCAGCGCGCGGTGCGCGTCCTTGGCCGCGAGCACCTGACCGGTGCGCGCGTCGGCCACCAGCCAGGACAGGGCCGACAGGCCGGCGGGCAGCGCGGGCGAGCCGGACTTCGGCAGGACGTGCACCCCCGGCCGCGCCAGCGTCGCGCCGCCGATGACGGTGCGGCCGGGTCCGTGGCCGTCGTCACCGTGGGCGAACGCCGGGGCGGCCGGGCAGCTGACGGTCAGACAGACGGCGGTGAGAACCGCCGCGCGGGACCGGAGGGACGGTGTGCGGGCAGGACCGGAAACAGTCATGGGTTCACGGTAGGAACGCTTTCGCCCGTTCTGCGCGGTGACCTGCTCCATACGGTGGAGCAAGCGGCCGGACGGAGGAACCCCGGCGGGTTACGCGCCCTCAGAAACCTGTTCGGACAGCGGATCTGACCGGTCGTCGGAGACCGCCCGGGCGCTGCGCCCCTTGGCCAGCTCGGCGTTGAAATGCGCGCCGACGAGCAGCGCGATGTGGGACACCCACAGCCAGACCAGGAACACGACGGTCCCGGCCAGCGACCCGTACAGCCGGTTGTACGTCCCGAAGACGGAGACGTAGAGGGCGAACCCCACCGAGGAGAGCAGCCACAGCACGACGGCCAGCGCACCGCCCGGCGCCATCGCGCGCAGGGGCCGGAACCTGGCGGGTCCCGAGCGGAACAGGATCAGGACCAGAACCGTCGCCAGACACAGCAGCAGCGGCCACTTCACCACGTTCCAGCTGGTCACCGCCGCCTCGTCCATCCCCAGCACCTGTCCGGCACGACGGGCCAGCTGACCCGTCGCCATCAGGGTGACCGCGCTGCAGACCAGCAGGGTGAGCAGCACCAGCGCGGTGATGACGATGCGCGGCGCGGTCCGCCAGGCCGGCCGGTGGTCGGTCACGCCGTACATCGAGTGCAGCGCCCGCCGGAAGACGGCGAGATAGCTGGAGGCGGACCACATCGCCGCCACCGTGCCGCTGGCCGCCAGGAACCACGCCGCCGAGTGCTCCTGTGCCATGTCCTTCATGGTGCCCGCGACGAGCTGCCGCGACTCGGCCGGCACCACCGCTGTGACCTGGGCGATGAGATCGCTGGTCGAGGCGGTCCCGGCCAGGCCGATCACCGAGACCGTCACCAGGAGGGTGGGGAACAGGGCGAGCATGGCGTAGTACGTGAGCGCCGCGGCCCGCTCGGAGGCGTCCTCGTCCCAGGCGGCGACGGCCGCGCCGCGCAGCGCCGTCAGGATCAGCCGCCGGCGTCCGGTCGCCCGGGCGACCGCCGCGGGCTCGCGGCCGGTGGGCCCCAGGGCCAGTACGGCCTGCTCGTCGATCATTCCGGCTCCTCGGTGGAACGGTGTGCAGCGGATGCTGCCCGGTGGAACGGTGCCCGTCGAGACGGTGCTCGCTGAACGGTACGGAGTCGGCGGTGTGCCGGTCTGCCGGTCGGATACCCGGGAACGGCCGGTCCAGCCCGACCCGGAGCCGGACACGGTTGCCGGGCATCCGGCGGTTGAAGGGCCGAATGCGGGCAAGACGCAGGGATGACCGATCAGTTGTGGACATCGTGTGAACCTCCGGTGTGCTCGGGAGGCTCAAAAAAGCTTGGGAAAGGAAGTCCGGATGCTCGCCATCGCCGCGGCCGTCGTCTTCGCGGTCGCCTTCATCATCAACGCGACCGAAACCTCGACGGACATCGTATTCGCACCCGGTAGCCTCCAGCTCGTGGGGCTCGTGCTGGTCGCCCTCCACCTGGCGGGACTCGGCTCCGGATGGTCCGTCCCCAGCCGCCGCCGGCGCCGCCGCTGACCGCGGACGCCGCGGGCGGACGGGCGGAGAAAGCCGCGGACGGATGTCCGGGGAACACTGAGGTGGCCACCGGCGAGTGGCGCGGCCGGAGCGGGTACAAGACTCCGGACGGGCGCCCGCCGGGCCGGCCCGCCGACTGGAGGACCGGATGAGCGACACCACCCTGGTATGGACCCTGGCGGCACTGGCCGTCGTGGTCATGCTGGTCATCGCCGTACGGCTGGCCGTGCGCCTGGTCCGGGTACGCCGGCTGCTGGTGGCCGCCCATGTTCCGCTGACCGGGAAGGCGATGTTCTGGGGAGCCATCGCCTATCTCGTCTGCCCGGTCGATCTGCTGCCCGACCCGATCCTGATCGACGACATCGGCGTGCTGTGGCTGGCCGTGCGCGCCCTGGAGAGCGCGGCCCGCCGGGCGGGCATCGGCCCGGGCGAGCCGGACGGCGACCGCCCGGCGGCTCCCGCCACGCATGGAACACCGCCGCTGGGGCAGAGGGCGAAGAGAACGAGCACGTGACCGGCGAGGCAGAAGGGGCTCACCCCACATGCTGGATGTACTCACCACCGTGACGGAGCCTCTGCGGCGATCGGTCCGCTACTCGGGCAGAGACGGCAGCATCGCGGCCGCCCGCGACACGGCCGCCGCGTTCCTCGACGACCTCGCCCCGGACCGCGCCGCCCCCGTGCCCGGTGAGCGTGCCGAGGAGATCCTGCTGGTCGTGAGCGAGCTGGTGACCAACGCCGGACGCTACGCCCCCGGGCCGTACGAGATGGAGCTGAGCTACTGCGGCGGCGCCGTCGAGATCACGGTCTGGGACACCAGCTCCCAGCTGCCCCGGCGGTTCGAGCCCGACCCGCTGCGGATCGGCGGTCACGGGATGGAGATCGTCCGCCGGCTGTGCCGGCAGGTCACCGCCGAGCGCGTCCACGGCGGCAAGCGCGTCACCGCCCGCCTGGACGTGGACCGGCCGGCCTGAAGTGACGTGACGCGCGGAGGCCCGGCCGGCGTGGTGCTGGTTGCCGGCCGGGCCGGTGGAGCGGGGATCAGGACGCGTACACCTCGAACTCGGAGAGCTGGCCCGCGGGCCAGCCGGTGTTCGCCGTGAACGTCAGCCGCAGATAGCGGGTGGTGGTTCCGGCGGGCAGCGTGATGCTCGCGCTGTTGCCGCTCGCCGGGTTGAAGGTGTAGCCCGCGGGGCCCTTGAGGGTGCTCCACGAGGAGTTGTCGGCGCTGCCGAGCACGCTCAGGGTCTGCGTGCGGGTGGCCCAGGCCGACGGCGGCGGGAGCTTGAGGACGATCCGGCCGGCCGCGGTCGCAGCACCCAGGTCGACGGTCACCGACTGCGGGAAGGCGTTGCTCGCGCTCTCCCAGTAGCTGGCCGAGTTCCCGTCGTTGGCGTTGCGGGCCGCGTAGACGTCATTGCTGCTGGTGGCGCTGATGTTCTTGCCCGCGGCCAGGTTGCTGTTGGCCGGCGGGGTGGTCGGGGGAGTGGTGGGCGGAGTCGTCGGCGGCGTACCGGTGAGGCGGACCTCCAGCTCGGAGAGCTGGGCGGCCGGCCAGCCGGTGTTGGCCGAGACGGTCACCCGGACATAGCGCACATTCGCCGTGGTGAAGCCGGCGGTGACGGTGTTCGCAGCGCCCGGGTCGAAGGCGTACGCCTTCGGCGCGGCCAGCTGGCTGAAGTTCGTTCCGTCGGCGGAGCCGAGGACCGCGATGTTCTGCGAGCGCGACTCCCAGCCCGGCGGCAGCTTGAACGTCACGCTGTCGACGCCGGTGGCCGCGCAGAGGTCGACGGTCAGCGACTGCGGGAACGCGTTGTTGTTGCTCTCCCAGTAGCTGCCGGCGTTGCCGTCGACGGCGTTCGCCGCACTGTAGCTGCCGTTGGCGCTGGTGGCGGTGACGGGCTTGCCCTGCGCGAGGTTGCCGGTGCCCGGGACGCAGGCCGGCGGGGTGGTCGGGGGAGTGGTCGGCGGCGTCGTGGGCGGGGTGGTCGGCGGGTTCGAGGGGTCCGACGGGATGCCGCCGTTGGTCCAGATCGGGGCGGGCCAGTTGCCGGTGCAGGTGGAACCGGTGTTCCAGCCCGAGTTCCCGCCGCCGTCGACGATCACGAAGCTCGGGCCGACGCAGTTGTGGATCGGGGTGGCCGCCTGGCCGATGTGCTTGGCCGTGACATTGGTGAACTTCATGGTGGCCTGCACCTGGGCCTGGATGGCATAGGTCCCGGCGCCGTCGATGTTGATGTTGGTGAAGTTGACGCCGCTGACGCCGCCCTCGATGGTCTGGATCGCCTCGTAGGAGCTGTCCAGGATGTCGGTGTCGGTGATGTTGATGACCGCGCCGCTGATGGCCTCGTTGAGACCGTCGAACCAGATCGCGCCGACTCCGAAGTTCCAGTTGAAGTCGCTGTTGCCGGTTCTGATCAGGGTGTTGCGGGCCGCGGTGATGGTGCCCGCGACGGCGGTGCCGTTCCCGGACGTGACCCCTGGGTAGCGGTTGGCGATGTGCAGGCCGCCGCCGTTGGAGATGGTGTCCGCCATCACGTTGTCGGAGATCGTGAAGTTCTTGCCGCCGTAGGTGACGATGTTGTTCGCCAGGATCGGCAGGATCACCGTGTTGTGGGTGAAGGAGTCGCCGACGTTCGCGACCCGCTCCGGCCAGGACGCCAGCCCGTCGTCACCGAGGTTGCGCAGGAAGGTGTTGGTGACGGTGGAGTTGGTCACCCCGGTGTGGAAGTTCACGCCGTCCGCGGTCTGGTCCAGGATGCGGCTGTTCTTGATGGTGAAGTTGTCCATCGGGCCGTCCATCCAGGCACCGACCTTGGTGTGCTGGATCCACAGGTTGTCGACCACGGAGTTGGACATCGCGCCGCCGAGGGCGTTGACCTGGTCGTCGTCCGAGCGCTCGCGGATGTCGCCGATGATGGCGAAGTCCTTGAGGGTGACGTTCCGGCTCGGCCCGTTGGCCTCCTGCGGCCGCACCCCGCCGGTGTAGCCGCCGCCGGGGACGTACTTGCCGTAGATGCCCGCGGCGCGGTTGCGGTTCACCGGGTCGCGCCCGCCGAGCACGCTGTACCACGGCCCCGCGCCGGCCAGGGTGACCCCGTCGACGACCACGTGGTCGTAGAGCGTGAAGTTGCCCTGCGGGATGTAGACGGTCCTGCCCTGGGCCTGGCCGGCGTTGACCGCGGCCTGGAACTTGGCGGTGGAGTCGGCGGCGCCGGTCGGGTCCGCGCCGAAGTCGGCGACCACGTCGAGCGCGCCGGCCGGCTTGGCTATCGGGGCCGCGACCTGCTCGAAGTCGGCCAGGTCGATGGTGAAGGTGGGGGAGGCGGCGGTCGAGGCCACCTGCAGCCGGATCTTCGTCCCGGCCGGCAGCGTCGAGCCGAGCAGGGTCCGGGTCTCGTCGTAGAAGTGGTGCGGGTTGGTGTCGCCCGGGTTGTTGTTGAACGGGTAGCCGCCGTAGTACCAGCTGTACTTGGAGGTCACCGGCACGCTCTTCAGCGTGGAGCCGTTGACCTTCAGGTCGATGGCCGCGTCCCGCCCGGCGCCGTTCGACGTGTCGGGCAGGCTGTAGCGGAACGACATGGCGTTCGCGGGGGCGCTCAGTGTGAACTCGACGTACTGCCCGACCGCGTTCAGCGTGACGGCCTGCCGGCCCTGCGCCTCGGACGGCAGATTGCCGTACAGCCGGTCCGGCCCGATCACCGTGCCGTTGGTGGCGGCGTACTCCGCCTCCTGCTCCTTGAACGGCACGACCGCGCCACGGTTCGGAACATCCAGGGGCGACAGCGCGGCGACGCCCGCCGCGTGCGCGGCGGGCGCGGTGGCGAGGCCCACCCCGGTCAGCGCGGCGGCCGCGCTGACGACGAGGGAGACGATCGCGGTGGTACTGCGCCTGAGGCGGGGACTTGGGGGTGCATGCATCACAGAGGCACGTCCTTGCAGGTCGAAGGTGGGGGGCGGGAGGCGCGCGTTGCGGCTGCGCTTCGGGCACGTGTCGTGGGGGTTTCGGCCGGGCGTGGGAGAGACTACGAGCACCCCTGCAGCAAGTCCATAAGTCAGCGCAATATTGCGACGATCGATTGCAAGGAAGAGCTAGACCCATGGCACAAAAGGGCGTTGAAGGGCAGCGCGGGAGACCCGGAGGTCGGAAGCACGCGCTGCGACAGCCGTTTCCGCGGCGGTGGGGACCCGTTATCGGGTGACGAAGACCTCGATGCCGTCGAGCAGGCGGCGCAGCCCGAACTCGAAGATCGTGTCGAGGCTGATCTCCAGGTCGTGGCGCCCGGCGAGGGAGGAGTACGTGGGGAACCGGCCCGACGCCACGATGGCCTGCATCGCCGCGTCGTTGGCGTCCAGATACTGCTGGCTGGTGATCCCGGTGGCGTGCTCGGCCTCCGCCTCGGCCTCCAGGTTCACCGCGGTGCCCCGGGCGTAGTTCACCATCGTGACCGCCACATGGATCATGTCGGCCGGATCGAGGTGGTCCAGTGCGCGCATGGACCACTCGACGACGGCCATCGCGTTGGGCACCAGCGGTGGCCTGGTCGTCGACATCACCTGCGCCAGCCACGGGTGGCGGCGGTACATCTCCCACTGCAGCCGGGTGCCCTGCTCCAGCCGGTCCCGCCAGCCGGACGGTCCCGGCTCGGGCAGTTCGCCCCGGCCGGCCGCCTCGTCGGCCATCAGCACGACGAGCACAGCGTCCGCGAGACCCTGGGCAGCGCCCAGGCGGTGGCCGCGCAGCTGCCCGGCCGGACCGGTGACGCCGTACTGGGCGCGGCGCGCGACGCGTTCGTCGGCGGACTGCACGCCGCCGCCGTCGGCGCCGCGGTGGTGTGCGCCGCGGCGGCCGTCCTCGCGCTGTACGCGCTGCGGGACGTGCCGGCCGCGTCGCCCACCACCGTGGCGGATCCGGAAGCGGGTCAGCCGCGCGGGTACACCGAGGAGAGTACGGACGGCAGCGCGTACCAGTCGGCGGTCACCAGGCTGCCGTGACGCGCGGCGACCTGAGCGGCCTTGGCCCTCGCCTCGGCCTCCGTCGGATGGGTGCCGTCGATGGCGGGCGCCACCTTGTTCACGTCCGTCATCACCACGATGTAGTGCCGGCTGTCGTACCAGGCGGTGTCGATCCCGCCGTCCACATAGGCGGCGGCGTCACCGTCGAAGAACACGAACCACGGACGGAGCGTCGCGTCCGGGTAGCGGGAGGTCCGCGGGTCGGCCGCCGCGGCGCCGTGCACGGCGGGGAAGGCGGCCGCCTGGGGCAGCGTTCCGGCTGCGGCGAGGTTCCGCAGCCGGGTCGCGTACTCCTTGTCGGTCCACAGGCTGTCGAAGGGGTTGCTCTCCTCGACGGTGCCGGGTATCAGGTCGACGAGGAACTTGCCCGCCAGCGCCGCCCGCGTCGGCCAGGCGCCCGCGAGCGCCGCCGCGTCGAGGGTGCCGTGCCCGCCCACCAGGTCCGCCGGGCGGTACAGGGTGTTGCCGAGCTTGCTGCCCACCAGGGCGTCGAACTCGTCGGGGCCCAGGCCGCCCTTGTCGTTGAAGCCGTCCTTCATCTCCACCTTGAGCAGCACCGGGGCGTGTCCGGGGTGCGCGTCGCTCCACGCCTTGATGTCGGCGAGGCAGCCCTCGAAGCTCTGGTTGACCGGCTTGACGCGCAGCTGGGAGGCGTTGGCGGCGTTCTCGCAGTTGTTGTCGTTGCCGAAGGGGTTGCTGTGCGAGACCCGGAACTTCGCGCCGCCCAGCGCATTGGTCCAGACGTCCAGTTCCAGCAGCGCGGCACCGGAGTCCAGCGCGTCGGCGAAGTACGGGTACTTGGCCTTGTCGTACGCGTTGTGCACACCCACCCCGGTGCTGCCGGAGTAGGGGAGGGTGTCGGTGCCCGCCGCCTGCGATCCGGTCGGGACGAGAAGGGTCAGTGCCGCCGCCGCGGCGAGTGCCGCCGCTGCCGATGTGCGTCCGAACATGCGCATGAGCCGCCTCCCATAAAGAGCAAGTGGGAAGCAGGTTAGGGGAGTTGCACTGCCACAGGGTGATCGCGGGACGACGGGAGGTGAACTACTCGGTGCCGGCGGCCAACGAGGACGCCGCTAACCCGTGATGTCCACGATGAAGTTGTCAAAGATGTGCGCACCCGGCCGGCCGCCGGTCTCGGTGAGAGCCTTCCGCAGTGCCGTCAGCTGACCGGTGGTCAGCTGCAGCGGTGGCTCGTCCGGCTGGTATGTGGTGCCGCGCGGATACGCGTCGCCGGGAGTGGTGGTCATCTCGATGTGGCAGCCCAGGATGTGGCTCACCGGGCGGGTGGCGCAGAAGTCGAGCAGCCGGTCGACGGTGGCGGTGAACGCGGCGGTGTCCTGGACGTAGAGCATGCCCGGGTAGAAGGAGTCGCCGGTCAGCAGCAGACCGGTGGCCCGGTCGTAGAGGACGACGGCCGCCTCCTGGTGGCCGGGGCCCGGGATCACGTCCAGGACGCGGCCGCCGCCGAGGTCCAGTTCGGCCCGGGTGTCCGGCCAGCCCGTCAGGCCGAAGAAGTCGATGACGTCCGCCAGGCCGGGTCCCACCACGGTGGTGTCCGGGCGGCCGGTGAACTGGCCGTCGGCCGCGATGTGGTCGCCGTGCCCGTGCGTGTGGGCGACCAGCAGCCCGTAGCCCGGCCGCGGATGGCGTACCAGCCAGTCGTCGATCGCCGCGTCGACCGTGCGGCGCAGCGGGAAGTACCGCTCGTCCGCGGTTGCCCCGGTGTCCAGCAGCAGGGCCCGGTCCGCGCCGAGGAACAGGAAGACGAACGGCGCCTCGAAGTGCACCGACATGTTCTGCCGCAGGATCAGCGTGTGCTCGTCGTACGCGTGCACCTGGATCTCCGGCGCGGGGTCGTGCTTCGCCGACGGCCAGCCGGCGTGCCACCGGACGTCGAGGTCTCCCGGCCCGGCCGGCCCGCTGAAGTCGTTCATGGGGCGACGCTACAGGGCGCCCGCCGGGGTGCCCATGCCCACTGCCACGGCCAGCCGGCCGAAGGAGTCGAGCAGTTCCGCGCGGTCGAAGGTACTGGTGGTCAGCAGGATCTCGTCGGCGCCGGTGCGGCCCACGAGAGCGCCGAGCGCCGCGGCCACCTCGTCCCCGGTCCCGTGGAGCTGGCCCTCCAGCGCCGCGTCGAAGTACGAGCGCTCACGCGCTGACATGTCCAGCGCCTCCACCTCCGCCGTCGGCAGGAGCGGCGGGAAGGCCCCATGAGTGCGGGAGTACGCGCTCGACCAGGCCTCGGACAGCAGCAGCCGGCGCGCGGCCGCCGGTGTCGCGGCGGCCGCGGCGCCGGCGGACACCACGACGTACGGCTCCGCCGACCAGGCGGAGGCACGGAAACCGTCCCGGTACCGCTCGATGGCGCGCAGCATCGGGTCCTCGCCGCGGACGGCGCCGATCACCAGCGGCAGCCCCAGCGCCGCCGCGTGATCGGCCCCGGAGCCGGTGGCCAGCACGAACGCGGGCGGCCGCAGGCCCTCGGCGGGCCAGGCGTGCACCTCGGGGTGCACCCGCTGCTCGCCGGTGAACCAGCCGAGCAGCTCCGTCAGCTGCGCGCCGAAGTCCTCGGCGGCCTCCTTGTCGCGGCCCAGCGCCCGCCGGATGCCGTCGGTGAACCCGACCGACCGGCCCAGGCCCATGTCGACGCGCCCGGGGAAGAGCGCCTCCAGGACGCCGAACTGCTCCGCCACCACCA
The DNA here is from genome assembly GCF_016107395.1 of Streptomyces fildesensis. Lineage (GTDB taxonomy): Bacteria > Actinomycetota > Actinomycetes > Streptomycetales > Streptomycetaceae > Actinacidiphila > Actinacidiphila fildesensis. The sequence continues at coordinate 206,076 of NZ_JAAIKO010000005.1, read as the reverse complement.
GCGGCCGGTGATTGGGCAGCATCACGCCGCCCGTACCGACCCGGATCCGCGAGGTGGCGGCCGCGACGGCCGCCGCCAGCACGGTCGGTGCCGAACCGGCCACTCCGGGCACACTGTGGTGCTCCGAGACCCAGAACCGGTGGTAACCGAGCGTCTCGGCCTGCCGGGCGAAGCGGACGGTGTCCCGCAGCGCCTGGGAGTGGCTCTGTCCCTGGCGGGTGCGCGACCGGTCCAGGATGGACAACGGGGTGTCTCGGAGTGCTGATGTCACCTTCGGTTCAACGCCGTGGATCACTGAGGATTCCCGGCCCGGATCCGCCGTCCGGCCCCCGGTGGCGCGGCGCCGGTGCCGAATGCGGGTTCATACGCGAAAATGGGGCAAACGATCAGGACTGCCGAGCCCCAGGAGGCATTGCCGTGCCGATCGCGACCGTGAACCCGGCGACGGGCGAGACGCTCAGGACGTTCGAGGCCCTCGGGACCGCCGGGGTAGAGGAGAAGCTCGCCCTGGCCGAAGCCGCCTTCCGCCAGTACCGCACCACCTCCTTCGGCGAGCGCGCCGAGCTGATGCGCCGCGCGGCCGCGCTGCTGGAGGAGGAGGGCGAGGACATCGCCCGCACCATGACCACCGAGATGGGCAAGACGCTGGTCGCCGCCCGCGCGGAGGCCGCCAAGTGCGCCAAGGCCATGCGCTGGTACGCGGAGCGCGCCGAGGGCCTGCTGGCCGACGAGCACCCGGAACCGGCCGACGTCAAGGACTCCGGTGGCGCGCGCGCCTATGTGCGCTACCGCCCGCTGGGCGTGGTGCTGGCCGTCATGCCGTGGAACTTCCCGCTCTGGCAGGTGGTCCGGTTCGCCGCGCCGGCCCTGATGGCGGGCAACACCGGCCTGCTCAAGCACGCCTCCAACGTTCCGCAGACCGCGCTGTACCTGGGCGACCTGTTCCACCGCGCGGGATTCCCCGAGGGGTGCTTCCAGACACTGCTGATCGGATCCGGCGCCGTCGAGGGGATCCTGCGCGACCCGCGGATCGTGGCGGCGACCCTGACCGGCAGCGAGCCGGCCGGCCGCGCGGTGGCCGCGACCGCCGGTGACGTCGTCAAGCACACGGTCCTGGAACTCGGCGGCAGCGACCCGTTCGTGGTCATGCCGTCCGCCGACACCGCGCGGGCCGCGAAGACCGCGGTCACCGCCCGGGTGCAGAACAACGGGCAGTCCTGCATCGCGGCCAAGCGCTTCATCGTGCACGCCGACGTGTACGACGAGTTCGCCGCGCTCTTCACCGAGACGATGGCCGCGCTGCGGATCGGCGACCCGATGGACGAGTCCACCGATGTCGGGCCGCTCGCCACCGAACAGGGCCGGGCCGACCTGGAGGAACTCGTCACCGACGCCGAGAAGCTCGGCGCGACGGCGCTCTGCGGCGGGCAGCGTCCCGCGTCACAGGCGGCGGGCTGGTTCTACGAGCCGACGGTGCTCGCGGGGATCACCGAGCGGATGCGCATCCATCACGAGGAGGCGTTCGGCCCGGTGGCCACCCTCTACAAGGCCGCGGACCTCGACGAGGCGGTGCGGCTGGCCAACGACACGCCCTTCGGGCTCAGCTCCAACGTCTGGACCCGGGACGAAGCCGAACAGGAGCGCTTCGTACGGGACCTGGAGGCGGGCGGCGTCTTCTTCAACGGGATGACCGCCTCCCACCCGGCCATGCCGTTCGGCGGGGTGAAGCGCTCCGGCTACGGACGCGAGCTGTCCGGGCACGGCATCCGCGAGTTCTGCAACATCACCACGGTGTGGCACAGCGCGGCCTCCTGACGCCTGCCGGTTCGTCCGTGACCCCCGGTGCCCCTGTGGCGCCGGGGGTCACTGCTGAGCGGGTGCGGACATGACACCTGGGGCGGTGTCGGGACGCGGGAGGGGCGGGTGTAGGGTCCGCGTCTCGCACACGCGCGGTTGAACGGGGCTGCCGCCAAGGGAAGTTCATGGAGGATTCATGCAGATAGAGCACCACGGCCGGGTTCGTACCGGTGCGATAGCCGCCGTCAGTTTCGCGGCACTCGTCGGAACGGGCGTTCTCGCCACTCCGGCATCGGCGCACACGCCGGTCTGGTCGGTCACCTGCGACAAGGTCACCGTCGACCTCACGCAGTACAACAGCAAGGTCGAGAACACCGTCACGATCACCGTGGACGGCAAGGACCTGCTGGCGAAGACCAGCTTCAAGAGCTCCTTCCACAAGACGCTGGACCTGGCGAAGCACGGTCAGGACGTGTCCGTGCACCTCGTCGTCAAGGCGGGCGACACGTCGGACAAGCACAACTTCGACAAGGACGAGACCAAGACGGTCGCTCCCTGCAAGGGTGACGAGTCCACCCCGCCCAAGACTCCGCCCACCACGGCGCCGTCCACGAAGCCGTCCACCCCGCCGGCCACGCCGACGTCGAGCGCGCCCGTCGTCAAGCCGAGCCAGTCCACCCCGCCGACCAACCTGGCGGAGACCGGTGGTTCCAGCTCCACGCCGATCATGGGCGGCATCGCCGCGGCCGTCGTGGCCGCCGGTGCGGGCCTGCTCTTCATGAACCGCAAGCGCCGCTCCTCGCACAGCTGATCCACCAGTTCCCACCCGCAGGCGGAATCCCCGTAGCGCGTCGGAGGGCCCGTACTCCTGGACTGTCCAGGGGTGCGGGCCCTTTTCGTCGGACCTCTTCGTCAGCCGGCCGCCTGACGGGACGACTTCGGCTGCCGGGGCCCGCCCGGCGCGAAGTGCATGTACGACTTCTCCTGGAAGCGCTCAGCGATACGCCAGGCGCCGCCGACGCGGACGAAAGCATCGATGTACCACATACCGCAGTGCAGTACCCCGCCGTCCGCCGCGCCCTGGTCGCCGGGCAGGACCAGCGGGTTGTGGCACATGGTGCGGCCGGTCGCGGTGTCGCCGTCGAGCCGGATCGAGGCGTTGCCCAGGAGGTGCTGGTAGGCGGGGAACCGCCCCATCACGGAGCCGAGGAAGTCCTTGATCTCCGGGAGGGTGCCGCGTGGCCCGCCGGTCGCGGTGTAGTCGATGACGGCGCCCGCGGCGAACACCTCGTCGAGCAGGTCCCATTGCCGGGTGTCGACGGCGTGGCAGTAGTCGACCATCAGGTCCTGTATCTCCAGCCGGTCGGAGATTTCGGTGAGCGTCAGCATGCGGCTCCCGGTACTTCGCGGCCCCCGAGGGGCCGTTGGGCGGTCGGAACCGCCATGGATCGCACGGGCCGTTCGAGAAGTCAAGGGAGGCGGCCGTCCGGGGCCCACTGCCGCGGTGTCTGTGAATACGCGGGGAATCCCACGGCCGGTTCGAGGCCGGCCGTGGTGGCGACCGTAGGATCGGACCATGGATCTTCGACTGCCGCGGCGCAAGCGGTTGCTCACCGGCGCGGTGGCGCTCGCCCTGCTCGGTGGCGCCGGAACGTGGGCGGTGGCGTCGTCGGCCGCCTCGTCCGGCACCGCCGTGCACCAGGAGGACGCGATGCTCCCCGGGCAGGGGGAGCGGCTCGACACGTCGTTCTTCACCTCCGGCGGGACGCAGCGCCGCCCCGCCGTGCTGCTCGGACACGGCTTCGGCGGCAGCAAGGACGACATGCGCGACCAGGCCGAGGACCTGGCCCGCCGGGGCTACGCCGTGCTCACCTGGTCCGCCCGCGGCTTCGGGAAGTCCACCGGCACCATCGGCCTCAACGCGCCGGACGGTGAGGTCGCCGATGTGAGCCGGCTCGTCGACTGGCTCGCCAAGCGGCCCGAGGTACGGCTCGACGCGGCGGGCGACCCCCGGGTCGGGGTCGCCGGGGCGTCCTACGGCGGGGCGATCTCGCTGCTCGCCGCGGGGTACGACCGGCGGATCGACGCCATCGCCCCGCAGATCACCTACTGGAACCTCGCCGACTCGCTCTTCCCCGGGGACGTCTACAAGAAGCTCTGGGCCGGGATCTTCTTCTCCAGCGGCGCACGGGCCGGCGATCCGGCGTGCGGACGCTTCGCGCCGGCCGTCTGCGCGATGTACCAGCGGGTCGCCGTCGCCGGGAAGCCCGACGCGGACGCCCGCGCCATGCTGGACAAGCTCAGCCCGTCCGCCGTCGCGGACCGCATCAAGGTGCCGACCCTGATCGTGCAGGGCCAGAGCGACTCGCTCTTCCCGCTCGGCCAGGCCGACGCCATGGCGAAGGCGATCACCGCGAACGGCGCGCCCGTCGACGTCGACTGGATCTCCGGCGGCCACGACGGCGGCGACCTGGAGACCGCCCGGGTGGACGGCCGGGTCGCCGCCTGGTTCGACCGCTACCTCAAGGGCGACACCTCGGCCGGCACCGGACCGGCCTTCCGGGTGACCCGCACCGGCGGGGTGAACTCCACCGACGGCCGCGCCGTGTTGCGCGGCGCGACCGCGGACCGCTACCCGGGCCTGGCCGGCACCTCGTCCCGTACGGTCCCGCTCACCGGCGGCGAGCAGACCATCGCCAACCCCGCGGGCGGCAGCCCGCCCGCGATCTCCTCGCTCCCGGGCATCGGCGGCCTCTCCCAGCTGGCCGGCCTCGGCGCCGGCATCTCGCTGGACTTCCCCGGCCAGTCGGCGCACTTCGACTCGGCCCCGCTCGCCTCCGGGATCCGCGTCACCGGCTCGCCCACCGTCACCGTGCGCGTCAGGACCGCGGCGGACGACGCGGTCCTCTTCGCGAAGCTCTACGACGTCTCCGCGGACGGCCGCCAGTCGCTGCCCGCGCAACTCGTCACCCCGGTACGCGTCGGCGGTTCGGCCGGCGGCAGCAGCGTGGAGCTGCGGCTGCCCGCTGTCGACCACCAGTTCGCGGCCGGCCACCGGCTGCGCCTCGTCCTGGCCAGTACCGACCTCGCCTACGCCTCACCGGCCCCGGCCGCCACGTACACGGTCTCGCTCACCGCTCCCGCGCTGACGCTGCCGACCGCCCCCGGGGTCGCCACCGCGGCCGCCGGGCTGCCGTGGTGGACCTGGGGCATGCCGCTCGGCGCGGCCGTCGTCGCCGCGCTGCTGCTCCTCACCGGCCGCCGCCGGGTGCGGACCCCGGCCCCCGACCCGGCGCTGTCCGGGGTACCGCTGCAGATCACCGACCTGAGCAAGAAGTACGCCAAGTCCGCCGACCGCTACGCCGTCCGCGATCTGACGTTCCGTGTCGAACGCGGCCAGGTGCTCGGACTCCTCGGCCCCAACGGCGCCGGAAAGACCACCACACTGCGGATGCTGATGGGGCTGATCCGTCCCGACGGCGGCGAGATCCGGGTCTTCGGCGAGGCCATCAGGCCCGGTGCGCCGGTGCTGTCCCGGGTCGGCTCGTTCGTCGAGGGCGCGGGCTTCCTGCCGCACCTGTCGGGGCGCGCCAACCTCGACCTGTACTGGCAGGCCACCGGCCGGCCCGCGCAGGACGCGCACTTCGAGGAGGCGCTGGAGATCGCCGGCCTCGGCGACGCGCTGCGCCGGGCGGTCCGCACCTACTCGCAGGGCATGCGGCAGCGGCTCGCCATCGCGCAGGCGATGCTCGGCATGCCGGACCTGCTGATCCTGGACGAGCCGACCAACGGCCTCGACCCGCCGCAGATCCGCGAGATGCGCGAGGTGCTCATCCGGTACGCGGCCGAGGGCCGCACCGTGATCGTCTCCAGCCATCTGCTCGCCGAGGTCGAGCAGAGCTGCACCCACCTCGTCGTGATGGACCGCGGACGGCTGATCACCGCGGGCCCGGTCGGGCAGATCACCGGCTCCGCCGACACCCTGCTCGTCGGGGTCGAGGGCGAACTGCCCGAAGGGGTCCTGGAGAAGGTCGCCGAGCTGCCGGGGCTGTCCGGCGCGGTGCGCGGCGACGACGGCCTGCTCATCGCCCTCGACGGGATGACCGTCCCGCAACTCCTCGTCGAACTCGTCCGGCTGGACGTCCCGGTCACGCGGGTCGGACCGCAGCGCCGCCTGGAGGACGCCTTCCTCACCCTCATCGGAGGCAACGCATGAGCGCCACCGCCCCGGCACCTTCCCCGGCCTCCGCTCCCGCCACCTCCACGGCCCCCGGCTACCACCCGCGGCGCACCCTGCCGCTGCGGGTGGAGGCGATGCGGCAGTTGCGGCGGCGGCGCACCCTCGTGGTCGGCGCGGTGCTCGCCGCACTGCCCTTCATCCTCATCGCGGCCTTCGCCATCGGCGGCCAGCCCGACGGCAGCGACAGCCGCAACGGGCCCTCCCTCATCGACACCGCGACCGCCTCCGGCGCCAACTTCGCCGCCACCTGCCTGTTCGTCTCTGCGGGCTTCCTGCTGGTGGTGCCGGTGGCGCTGTTCTGCGGCGACACCATCGCCTCGGAGGCCAGCTGGTCCTCGCTGCGCTATCTGCTGGCCGCGCCGGTGCCCCGGATGCGGCTGCTCACCAGCAAGTTCCTGGTGGCGCTCGGCTTCAGCGCGGCGGCGATGCTCCTGCTGCCCGTCGTCGCCCTCGCGGCCGGCACCGTCGCCTACGGCTGGGGCGATCTGCAGATTCCCACCGGCGGATCCCTGCCCTCCGCCACGGCGCTGCCGCGGCTGGGCATCGTCATCACGTTCATCTTCGTCAGCCAGCTGGTCACCGCGGCGCTCGCCTTCTGGCTCTCGACGATCACCGACGCCCCGCTCGGCGCCGTCGGCGGAGCCGTCGGGCTCACCATCGTCGGCAACGTCCTGGACGCCGTCACCGCGCTCGGCTCCTGGCGCGATCTGCTCCCCGCCCACTGGCAGTACTCCTGGGCCGACGCCCTCCAGCCGCACCTCGAATGGTCCGGCATGATCCAGGGCGCCGCGGTCTCCGTCTCCTACGCCCTGGTGCTGACCGCCCTCGCCTTCCGCGGATTCCGGACGAAGGACGTCGTGTCCTGAGCGGCAGGGCCCCGGCGGGCGGTGCCGTTCGTCCAGTGCTGGGCGGGAGTTCACCGGAACGTGGGGCCGCGTTGGGCCGGACCGCAGAGCCTTGGGGCGCTTGACGTACTGGCGTTCTGGGGAGGTCCGATGGCTCTGCGTTCTCTGCGTCGTCCGGTGGCGGTGGTGATCCCGGTCGCCGCGCTCGCCGCCCTCGGGCTGCCCGGCCAGGCCGACGGCGCGCCCGCCGCGCACCGTCCGGCCGCGCGGGTCACCGGCACCGCCACCCTGCCCGCCATCCCGCTGGGGACGTTCAGCAACCGCCTGCTGCCCGGCACGGTCGGGGACGACCGCGGGGTGAAGCTCGGCGGCATCGGCAGTGACATCTTCCCGGCGGGACGTCCTGGTGAGTACTGGACCGTCACCGACCGGGGACCCAACGGCCAGATCAAGGTCGGCAAGGACAAGCGGCGTACGTTCCCCGTGCCGGGGTTCGACCCGGCGATCGTCAAGGTGAAGGTCGTCGGCGACACCCTCAAGGTACTGACGTCGATCCCCGTCACGACCTCGCACGGCGCGCCCGTCACCGGGCTGTCGGACCAGGCGTCGCGGGACGAGGCGCCCTTCACCTACGACGCGTCGACCCCGCTGGCGTACAACCCGAACGGGCTCGATACCGAGGGCATCGTCCGGGCGGACGACGGCACCTTCTGGCTCGTCGACGAGTACGGCCCCTCGCTGGTCCACGTCTCGGCGAAGGGCCGGGTGCTGGTCCGCTACGTGCCCAAGGGGCTCGGGCTGACCGGTGCCGACTACCCGGTCGTCGAGTCGCTTCCGGCGATCCTGCTCCAGCGCAAGGACAACCGCGGCTTCGAAGGGCTCACCCTGCTGCCCGGCGGCGACCTGGTGATGGCCGTGCAGAGCCCGCTGTCCAACCCGGACAAGACCGCGGGCGAGACCTCGCTGACCACCCGCCTGCTGCGCTTCTCACCGCGCCACCGGGCGGTCACCGCCGAGTACGTCTACCGCTTCGACCCGGTGAACGTCGTCGACCCGAGCGAGACCGACCCCGCCGAGCTGAAGATCTCCTCGGTCGTCGCCGTCGGCCGGGACCGGCTGCTCGTCGAGGAGCGCACCGACAAGGCGGCCCGGCTGCAGCTGGTCACGCTGCGCGGCCGGGACAACGTCCTCGGCCGGTCCTGGGACGACCCCGCGACCGCGCCCTCGCTGGAGCAGCTCGCCGACCCGGCCGCGGCCGGGGTGCCGGTCCTGGCCAAGAAGCTCGTCGTGGACCTGAACACGGTCCCGGGCGTGCCGCAGAAGATCGAGGGAGTCGCCGTCGTCGACCGCTCCACGCTCGTCCTGATCAACGACAACGACTTCGGCATGACGGACGGCCCGGGAGCGTTCGACGCCGCCGGACGCCTGGTCGACAGCGGTGTGCGGACTACCCTGGTACGTGTACGGCTGGACCGGCCGCTGCCCTGGTGAGCCGGATCCGGGAACCAGGACGGACCACTGGGCGTTCTTCCTGACAAGCGCGGCATGTGCCGCGGACGGAGGCGGGGAAGATGTCCAATCGTGCGAAGCTCGCCATCGGCGGAGTGGGCATAGGGATCGTCCTGCTGATTCTGGGCGTCCCCTTCTGGCTCGCACTGCTGGTGGTCATCGGTGTTCCGGTGGCCGCGTATCTGACGCTCGATCCCTCGCAGCGGCGTCGGCTCAAGAGGATCTCCCGCCGGGAAATAGGCCGCTGACCTGCCCCTCGCCGAGAGTAGGGTGATCGTGGAATCATCCACCGGTCGAGGGGGCAACGGCTCATGGGCGGGACGGTCACGGCGGTCAGCCGCAGTGCGGAGCACCACTTCACCAAGCCGAACGAGGAGAGCATCCGGCTGCTCGCCGGTCTCGGTGTGGAGGGCGACGCCCACTTGGGCGTGACGGTCCAGCACCGGTCCCGCGTTGCCCAGGACCCGACACAGCCCAACCTGCGCCAGGTCCATCTGATCCACGCCGAGCTCTTCGACGAGCTGCGGACCGCCGGTTACGACGTCGCCCCCGGCGACCTGGGCGAGAACATCACCACCCGTCAGCTGGACCTGCTCGGCCTGCCGGTCGGCGCCCGGCTGCGGCTCGGTGCGGAGGCGGTCGTCGAGATCACCGGACTGCGCAACCCGTGCCTGCAGATCGAGCACTTCCGCACCGGCCTGCTCAAGGAAGTCGTCTTCCGCGACGAGGCGGGCGAGCTGATCCGCAGGGCAGGGATCATGGGCATCGTGCTCTCCGAGGGCGAGGTGCACCCCGGCGACCCGATCGAGGTCGAACTGCCCGAGGGCCCGCACCGGCCGCTGGAGCGTGTGTGACATGGCGGAAGCGGAAACGGCCGCCGGCGCCCGGTCCGTCGAGGACCTGATCGAGTACGCCCGGCTCGGCCGGCGCGTCAAGTACGTCCACTTCTGGGGCCATCAGCCGCAGCGCGACGGCAGCGTCGGCGCCGGTTGCTTCAGCCAGTGGTGGCCGTCGCCCTTCACCGTGAACGGCGTCGAGTACGCCACCGCCGAGCACTGGATGATGGCCGGCAAGGCCCGCCTCTTCGGCGACGCGGAGGCGGAGCGCGCCGCCGTGACGGCCGTTCACCCCAAGGCCGCCAAGGCCGCGGGGCGTTCGGTGCGCGGTTTCGACGACGCGACCTGGCAGCGGGAGCGCTTCGAGCTCGTCGTCGAGGGCAGCGTGGCCAAGTTCGGGCAACACCCCGAACTACGCGACTACTTGCTCGGCACGAACGAGCGGGTGCTCGTCGAGGCCAGTCCGCTCGACCGGATCTGGGGCATCGGACTGGCCGGCGACGACGAACGCGCCCAGGACCCGGCCCGCTGGCGCGGCCTCAACCTGCTCGGCTTCGCGCTCATGGAGGCCCGCACCCGGCTCGCGGCGGATCCGGCGCACCCGTCGGACGCTCGGACCTGACGGCTACGGGCCGGTGACGGGGGCGCTGCCGTCACCGTTCCCGTCGTCGGTCTCCGCCTCGGTGGCGGCGGGCCCGAGATGGCCGGCCGCCGACCGGCCGGCGGCCGCGACGCGTACGTAGTCCTCGATGGCGGCGTCGAGACCCACGTCGTGCTGGGCCTGCTCGGACAGGAACCAGCGGTGCTCCAGGAGCTCGTGGAACACCTGGGCGGTGTCCAGGGAGGCCCGCAGCTCCTGCGGGACCGCCCGGACCGTCGGCCGGAAGACCTCGCGGACCCAGCGGTGCGCGAGGACCTCAGGACGCGCGCCGAGCGGGTCGCCCGGCGTGTAGTCGTCCTGCGAGGCCATCCAGGTCTCCAGGTCGTTCAGGAGGCTGCGCGCCTGGTTCTCCTCGGCGTCCATGCCGGTCAGCCGCAGCAACTGCCGCTGGTGGTGGCCCGCGTCGACGACCTTGGGGAGGAACGTGACGGCGTCGCCGTCCGGCGACCGCTGGATCTGCATCTCGGCCACGTCGAAGCCGAGTTCGTTCAGGCGGCGGATGCGCCGGTCGATGTAGTGCCGCTTGCCGACCGGATAGACCGACTCCCGGGTCAGCTCGTGCCACAGTTCCTCGTACCGGTCGGCGATCGCCTGGCCGAACAGGACCGGGTCGACCGACGGGTGCAGCGAGCCGCCCGCCTCCAGGTCCATCAGCTCGCCCGAGATGTTCACCCGGGCGACCTCGATGTCGTACTCGCGCTGCCCGCGCGTCAGCTTCGGCTGGATCTGGCCGGTCTCGGCGTCCACCAGATAGGCGGCGTACGCTCCGGCGTCCCGCCGGAAGAGCGTGTTGGAGAGGCTGCAGTCGCCCCACGCGAAGCCGGTCAGATGCAGCCGGACCAGCAGCACGGCCAGGGCGTCGAGGAGCCTGCTGACGGTGCCGGGCCGCATCGTCGTCTCGAACATCGACCGGTAGGGCAGCGAACCGTTGAGGTGCCGGGTGATCAGTACCGGCTCCAGCGGCTCCCCGTCCGCGTTGGTGCGGCCGGTCACCACCGCGACCGGGTCGACCGCGGGTATCGCCATCCGGTCGAGATCGCGCAGCAGCCCGTACTCGCGCACGGCGGCCCACTCGCCGACCTCCTTCACCGCGACGACCTCGTCGCCGGCGCGGGCGAACCGCACCACGTGGCGCGAGATGCCGCGCGGCAGGGCGACCAGGTACTCGTCGGGCCACTCCTCCAGCGGGATGCCCCAGGGCAGGTCGAGGAGGGCCGCCGGGTGTTCGGGCGCGGTCGCGGTGATCTGCAGCTCCATGACGCACCAGTGTGCGGCAGCCTCGGCGCGCCCGGACAGGCGGGTCGGGGAAACTCTCGGGGGCCGGGTTCCGTTGAGTGATCATGCGGTGGCGCGGGTCGCGGTGGCCGCGGAGGCTGACAAGGAGCGTGGGAGACATGGCGGAACGACTGGTCGTCATCGGCGGGGACGCGACAGGGATGTCGGCCGCCTCGCAGGCACGCCGGCGCCGGGGCCCCGACGACCTGGAGATCATCGCCTTCGAGCGCGGTCATCACACGTCCTACTCGGCCTGCGGCATCCCGTACTGGATCGGTGGCGAGGTCGACGGGGCGGACGCGCTGGTCGCGCGGACCGCCGCCGAGCACCGCGAGCGCGGGATTGACCTGCGGCTCGGCACCGAGGCCGTCGGGATCGACCTCGACCGGCGGCGGGTGCGCACCCGGGAAGTGGCGGGCGGCGCCGAGTCCTGGACCGGGTTCGACCAGCTCGTCATCGCCACCGGCGCCGTCCCCACCCGGCCGCGGATTCCCGGCATCGACGCGGACGGGGTGCACGGCGTGCAGACCCTGGACGACGGTGAGGCCGTGCTGCGCACCCTGGAACGCGGCGGCGCACGGCGGGCCGTGGTCGTCGGAGGCGGCTACATCGGCGTCGAGATGGCCGAGGCCATGATCCGCCGCGGGCTGGAGGTCACCATGGTCGACCGGGGCGAGCAGCCGATGTCCACGCTCGACCCCGACATGGGCCGGCTCGTGCGCGCGGCGATGGAGGGCATGGGCATCGAGGTGGTGTCCGGCGCGGAGGTGCGCAAGGTGCTCACCGGGGACGACGGCCGGGTGCGGGCGGTCGCGACCGAGGACGCCGAGTACCCGGCCGACGTCGTGGTGCTCGGGCTCGGCGTCCGGCCCAACACCGCGCTCGCCCGGGACGCGGGCCTCGCCCTCGGCGAGCACGACGGGCTGCTCACCGACCTGGCGATGCGGGTGCACGGCGCGGAGGGCGTCTGGGCCGGCGGCGACTGCGTCGAGGTCCTCAACCTGGTCTCCGGCACCCACCAGCACATCGCGCTGGGCACGCACGCGAACAAGCACGGACGGGTCATCGGCATCAACATCGGCGGCGGGTACGCCACCTTCCCCGGCGTCGTCGGTACCGCGGTCAGCAAGGTCTGCGACGTCGAGATCGCCCGCACCGGTCTGAAGGAGTCGCAGGCGCGGGCCGCGGGGCTGCGCTTCGTCACCGCCGTCATCGAGTCCAGCAGCAGGGCCGGTTACTACCCGGGAGCCGCGACCATGACGGTCAAGATGCTCGCGGAACTCCGCACAGGGCGGCTGCTCGGTCTGCAGATCGTCGGACGCGAGGGCGCGGCCAAGCGCGTCGACATCGGCGCCGTCGCCCTCACCGCGGGCATGACCGTCGACGGGATGACAGCGCTCGACCTCGGATACGCGCCGCCGTTCTCTCCCGTCTGGGACCCGGTGCTGGTCGCGGCGCGCAAGGCCGCCGACAAGGTGGAGGCGGAACTGCGGGGGCACTGAGGTGCTGGTTGAGGGCGCTGGAGTATCGATATATCGATGCCGATGGGGCGGCTCGGTGCGCTCAGACGGGCCGGGCGGCCAGTCGGTCCAGCGCTTCCAGCAGGGCCGGCAGCGCCGGGCCGCGCCGGACCGGATGGACCTCGCCCGGTTCCTCGTCGAGGAGTACGAACGCCATGTCGTCGGTCCGCGCCACCAGGCTCCAACCGGGCCCGTCCGCGCGCACCGCTCCATGGGCGGCCCGGACGCGTCCGGGCGGCGGCGGTGAGCTGAGATACGCCTCCGCGCTCTCCAGCGCCCGGCGCACGCCAGCATGGTGCACGGCCAGGGCCACGGTCCCGGCGTCGTCGCTCCCGACCGCGTCGTCCGTGGCGTCCTCGTCGGCGGAGGCGTTGCCCGTGGCGTCCTCGTCCGTAGGGGCCTCGTCGGTAGCGGCTTCGGCATCGGGCGCCGCGTCCGGTGCGGTCGCCTCACCGGTCGCCGCGTCACCGGCCGTCGCGTCGCCGGGCGCTCCGTCCTCGGGCGCCGGAGCGTCCTCGGTCGTTGCTTCGTCCCCGGCCGCCACCTCGTCGACGGCGTCATCGGTGAGCTGTTCGCGCCAGGCCCACCACCGCAGTGCGATCTCGTCCGCGCCCAGCCGCCGTTGCGCCCCGCCCCAGGTCTCCAGGTCGGGCGGTGCCAGTGGCGGCCGGCCGCCCTCCTCCTCCGACGGATCGTGCGGATCGGGCACACCCGGCGCGGCGACCGCCACCGGCAGCGGCCAGCCCGGCAGGGCCGCGGCGACGTAGCGCTCGTCCGGTGAGAGGTCGTACTCCAGCCCGCAGTCCCAGGCCGCCAGCGCGCACGCGACCAGGGCCGTGTCGGTGATCGCGACGGTCCACCGGGCCCCGCCGCCGTCCTGTCCGAAGAGCAGACCGTAACCGTCCCGCGCCGGCTCCAGGCCGAGCACCTCGCAGGCCTGCGGGTAGTCGTCGGCGAGCACGCTCGGGAATTGCGCCGGCGTCAGCATCGCCGCCGTGAGCACGAACAACGCGTCGTCGTCCTGCTGCGTGTAGTCGTCCGTATCGGTCACGGGGCCCCTCCCTCTCTTCGGTCCGCGCACCTTAACCAGCGGGTAACGTCCGCGTCGATAGCGGGGCCCGCCCGGAGGAAAAACCGCTCGGAACGGAGGCGCGGCGCCCCTTACCCTGCGGGGTATGGGTGTCCACCGCACGCACTACGTCTGCCTCCCGTGCCGCGCCTCCTACAAGCAGGAGTACGGGCCGGAGCGGGCCCGGCGCTGCCCGCGCTGCGCGGCCGGGCTGATCCACGCCGGCTCCGCGTTCGCGGCGCCCCGCCGGAGCGACGCCCCGGCATGGCGGGCACTCACCGTGCTCCTCACCGCGGGGGTCGGATTCCACACGTCCTGCTGCGGCGGTCCCGGCTTCCGTCCGCGGACCCCGCGCGAGGTGCGCGAACGCCTGGCGCACGCGGCCGCCACCGGCGAACCCGTGGTGCGCGCCCTGACCCGCTACGACCTCTCCTTCACCGACCGCCGTCCCGGTAAGCCGGGTTCCCGCCCGCTGCAGCGGAGATAACCCAGGGGAGAGCGCGGACTCGGCGACGGGGAGAGGTGATTGACATGCCCGGCCTGCTGCACAGGATCGGCGACGTGTTCAGACTGCCGGTGCGAGCACCCGACCCGGCGGGTCCCGGCGACCGGGCCCCGCTGGAGCACAACCTGTTCGACGCGGCCGCGACCTATGTGGTGGCCTGCATCGCCGACGACCAGGACCGGATCGACGAGGCCGTGGGCCGAGTCGCCCCGGACGCCCTGATGTTCGGCGTCAACGAGCTCGCGCAGCGCGCGGTGCTGACGCTGGCCCGGGAACACGGAACCGAGCCGGAGATCATGGCCCGCACCTTGCTCGGCCTGCCCGCGGCGTAGGGCCGGTCCGGGGCCGTTCCCGCTACTTCGCGCCCGGATCGTCGCCCAGTTCCGTCAACGTGCCGCGCAGCCAGTCCAGTTCGGCGCGGCTGGTGGCGCGGGCGATGGTGAGGACGCCCCTGCGGTAGGGATCGTCGAGCTCCTCGGCCCGCACCGGCCGGTCGCCGTCGTAGAAGAAGCTGGCGGGCTGCTCCAGGAAGGCGAGCCGGCGGCGGAGCACCGCGGCTTCCTGGCGGGCGTCGTCGAGGTGGCGCAGGAACGCGAGGAGGGTGAACCAGCGGTTCTCGTCGCTCAGATCGAGCTCCGCGGGCTCGGCCAGCCGCCGCCGCAGTTCGGTGCGGCCCTCGGCGGTGAGGGTGAGGACATGGCGGGGAGCGGCGACCGCGCCGGGCTGTGTCTCCCGCCGGAGCCAGCCCGCCTTCTCCAGTCGTTTGATGGCCGGATACAGGGTGCTCTCGGCGACGGGCTTGACGTGCCCGGTGAGGGCGGCGATGCGTTTGCGCAGCTCATAGCCGTGCAGTGAGGCGTCGTACAGAAAACCGAGGATCGCGAGCTCCAGCATGAGGGCATTCTCCCGCATCGTCACGCGCAGCGGTGTACATCGATAGCGCTATACATCGGCACCGATGTATAGTCGCATCGTCCGGTGGACGCGTTGTCCGGCGCAGACGAAGGGGAGTCAGATCATGCGGCAGACGGAATTCGGGCCGGCGGCACAGGGAGCGGCCGGTACGGCGGAGGAGCGGCGGCCGTTCATCCGCTGGACGGAGGCGGCCGGCAACGGCCCCGCGCGGGTGTACCTGCATGGACTCGGCTCGGCCTCCGGGCCGTACTTCGCCCATGTCGCGGCGCATCCGGCGCTCGCCGGCCGGCACTCGCTCTTCGTCGATCTGCCCGGATTCGGGATCAGCGACCGGCCCGCGGACTTCGGCTACTCGCTGGAGGAGCATGCCGACGCGGTCGCCGCGGTCCTGGAAGCGGCCGGTGTGAGCGGCGCCGAGGTCGTCGGGCACAGCATGGGCGGCGCGGTCGCGATCGTCCTGGCGCACCGCCGCCCGGACCTGGTGGCCCGGCTGGTGCTCGCCGAGGCCAACCTCGACCCGAACCCGCCGGTCGGAGCCGGCAGCAGCGGTATCGCGCGGTACGAGGAGCGGGAGTTCGTGGACGGCGGTGGATTCGCCGCCGTGCTGGAGCGGGTGGGCCCGATCTGGGGAGCCACGATGCGGCTCGCCGACCCGGTGGCGCTGCACCGCACCGCCACCCGGCTGGCGCGGGGCAGCGAACCCACGATGCGGACGATGCTGCTGGCCATGGACATCCCCCGCACCTTCCTGGTGGGGGAGTTGAGCCCGGACGTCGACGGCCGGGCGGAACTGGTGGCTGCGGGTGTCGGGGTCGAGACGGTGGCGGCCGCCGGTCACAACATGATGTTCGACAACCCCGAGGCGTTCGCCGCGGTGATCGCCGGGGCCGGTTCGGCAGCGGTCAGTTCACCCGCGTAGCCACGGCCAGGTACCGGTCCTCGGAGTCGTCGTACACCGTCAGCTCCCAGCCCGCGTCGGTCAGCAGCGGGGGGAGGTTGGGCTTCGCGCGGACGTCGTCCTCGTGCAGCTCATGGCCGCGCCGGGCGGCGAGCGCGGCGCGGCCGATCGGGTGGAAGAGCGCGAGCCGGCCGCCGGGCCGGGTGACCCGGGCGAACTCGCGCAGCCCGGCCGCCGCGTCCGGCAGATGGTGCAGCAGCCCGGCGGCGAAGACGGCGTCCAGGCAGGCGTCGCGCAGCGGAAGACGGGCGCTGTCCGCCTCGATCAGCGCGCCGGAACGGTGGCGGCCGAGCGCGGTCGCCTCGTGCAGCATCTCCGGGGTCAGATCGGCGCCGATCACGGTGCCCGCCGGGCCGACGGCGGCTCGCAGCGGGGGCAGCGCGCGGCCGGTGCCGCAGCCCACGTCGAGGGCCGACCGGCCGGCTCGCAGGCCCAGTTCCGCGACGGCCGCCGCGTAGGCGGGACCGTCGTCGGGGAAGCGCTTCTCCCAGCCCACGGCCTTGGCGGCGAAGAATTCGCGGACTCGTTCACGTTCGGTCTCCATGCATCATGTTCGCATGATCACGCTGCGTTCCGCCGCTCTGTTCGTCCTTGCCGCACTGCTGGAGATCGGCGGTGCCTGGCTGATCTGGCAGGGCGTCCGCGAGCACCGCGGCTGGGCCTGGACGGTCGCGGGTGTGGTGGCCCTCGGGTGCTACGGGTTCGTCGCGACCCTGCAGCCGGACGCCGAGTTCGGACGGATCCTGGCCGCGTACGGCGGTGTGTTCGTCGCCGGTTCGCTCGTGTGGGGGATGGTGGCCGACGGCTACCGGCCCGACCGGTTCGACGTGGTGGGGGCGGTGGTCTGCCTGGTGGGAGTGGGCGTCATCATGTATGCGCCACGCAGTGGCTGAAACGTCCCGCCTGCGCGCACGTTCGAGCGTTGCGCGATCGTTCGGGGCCGGATCAGCGTACGAGACGGTCAATAACCGTCGGGTTCCGAACTGCCCGAAGGACTGCGAACATCACGGGGCTAGCGTCCCGGACCCATGGGACACATGGACCAAGCCGGCTTCGGCTGGCTGACCCCGACGCTGTCGTACGTGATGGCCTGCGTGGGCTCGACGCTCGGCCTGCGCTGCACCGTACGGGCGCTCGGCGCGACCGGCCGCTCCCGGCGCAACTGGCTGCTGACCGCGGCCAGCGCGCTCGGCACCGGCATCTGGACGATGCACTTCGTCGCGATGCTCGGCTTCCGGGTCTCCGGCACCGAGATCCGCTACAACGTGCCGCTGACCGTCCTGAGCCTGCTGATCGCCGTCGCCGTCGTGGGCGTCGGTGTGTTCATCGTCGGCTACGGGCGGGGCCGCATCCGTTCCCTGCTGGCGGGGGGCCTGGCCACCGGACTCGGCGTCGCCGCCATGCACTACGTCGGGATGGCGGCCCTGCGGCTGCACGGCACCATCGGCTACGACCCGGTGCGCGTCATGCTGTCCGTACTGATCGCGCTGGCCGCCGCCACCGCCGCGCTGTACGCGGCGCTGACGGTGCACCGGCCGGTCGTCGTGGCCGGGGCGTCGCTGGTGATGGGCGCGGCGGTGAGCAGCATGCACTACACGGGGATGTTCGCCGTGCGGGTGACGGTCCTTCCGTCGTCCGAGGTGCTGCCGGGCGCGAGTGCCACCGCGTTCCTCTTCCCCCTGGTGGTCGGCCTCGGCTCGTACCTCTTCCTGACGTCGGCGTTCGTCGCGCTCTCCCCGAGCGCCCGTGAAAGCGCCGCCTCCGCGTCGGCCCAGTCGCTGCAGGAGGGTGCGGCGTGAGCGCTCCGCGCGGCCGCCGCGCGCATGCCGGACCGCCCGCCGACGAGCGGATGTCACCGCTGGCCCTGGCCGCGGGCGCACCCCGGGCGGGGGGTTCCGGGGGTCCGGATGTCCCGTCGTGGACGGATGGGGATGCGGACGCGCCTGCCGGGGTGAACGTTTCCGCCGGAGCGAACGTTTCTGCCGGGACCGGTGGTCCGCGACGGCCCGGGGCAGGGCCGCCGGTTCGGTCGCGGTTCGTCCCGGGGCTGGTGCTGCGGCCGAGGACGGTGCGGGCGAAGATCGTCTCCATCCTCATGGTGCCCGTCGTGTCGCTGATGGCCCTGTGGGCCTTCGCCGCCGTCAACGCCGCCCAGGACGTCTCCGGCCGGCTGCGCACGCAGCAGGTCGAGAAGGAGGTCAGCGGCCCCGTCGCCGCCTCCGTCACCGCTCTGCAGGCCGAACGCCGCGCCGCCGCCCTGTACCTGGCCGCCCCGACCGCCGCCCGCGCGGCGCAGCTCGACAGCGCCGCCGCCACCACCGACCGGACGGCCGGCGCGCTGCGGCAGGGGAGCAGCCACACGATCGCCGACGGCATCGGGCTGCCCTCGGACGTCGCGCCCCGGCTGCGGACGTTCATCGACGGCGTGACCGGGCTGCGCGCGCTGCGGGCACGGGTCACGGCCCGCAGCGCCGGCTGGGACGAGACGTACCGCGGCTACTGCGACGCGATCGAGAACGCCTTCTCCGCCATCGGCGTACTGACCGCCGGCTCCGACCCGGTCCTGACCTCCGGCAGCCGTGTCGCCCTGGAGTTCGGGCGGGCGGGCGAGATGCTCGCCCGTGAGGACGCCCTGATCTCCGTCGCGGAACTCACCGGCACCCTGGACGGCCCGCGCTACCGCGACTTCACCGGTGCCGTACAGGCCCGGCGGCTGCTGCTCGACGCCTCGGCCGGTGACCTGGGGGGCGGCGGCCGCTCGTCCTGGGAGAGGCTGAGCGGCTCCGCACCGTACAGCGCACTGCTCGGCGTGGAGGACGGGGTGCTGCGCGCCGACCCAGGGCCGCGCGCCGCGGCCGCCGCGCCCGCGGGCACCTGGACGGCGGCCTCCGGACCGGTCATCGGCGGACTGCGCGCCATCGACAACCCGGCGGGCGGCGCGGCGGCCGCCTCGTCCGGCACCGACCCGATCATCCGGGGGCTGGCGAGCACCTCCGGTGCGGCGGTGCTGCTCGGCCTGCTCGCCGTCATCGTCTCGCTGATCGTCTCGGTGCGGATCGGGCGCGCCCTGGTCACCGAACTCGTCGAACTGCGCAACACCGCACTGGAACTCGCCCGCCGCAAGCTGCCGTCCGCCATGCGCCGGCTGCGCGCGGGCGAGGAGATCGACCTGGACGCCGAGGCGCCGCAGGGCACCCATGGCGCGGACGAGATCGGCCAGGTCGGCGAGGCGCTGCGGACCGTCCACCGTGCCGCGCTCACCGCCGCCGTCGAACGCGCCGAGCTGCTCAGCGGCGTCACGGGGGTCTTCGTCAACCTCGCGCGCCGCAGCCAGGTCCTCGTCCACCGCCAACTCGCGCTGCTGGACAGCATGGAGCGGCGTACGGAGGACCCCGGCGAGCTGGAGGACCTGTTCCGGCTCGACCACCTCACCACCCGCATGCGCCGGCACGCCGAAGGCCTGATCATCCTGTCCGGCGCGGCCCCTGGCCGGGCCTGGCGCCGGCCGGTGCCCCTGCAGAACGTGGTGCGGGCCGCGGTCGCCGAGGTGGAGGACTACGCGCGCGTCGAGGTGCGGCGGCTGCCGCAGGCCGCCGTCATCGGCGGCGCGGTCGCCGACCTCACCCACCTGATCGCCGAACTCGTCGAGAACGCCACCCAGTTCTCGCCGCCGCACACCAAGGTGCGGATCAGCGGTGAACAGGTCGGCAACGGATATGTGCTGGAGGTCGAGGACCGCGGGCTGGGCATGGGCGGCGGGGCGCTCGAAGAGGCCAACCGGCGGATCGCCCGCGCCCAGGCACTGGACCTGTTCGACAGCGACCGGCTCGGGCTGTTCGTGGTGAGCAGGCTCGCCGCCCGGCACGACGTCAAGGTCTCGCTGCGCCCGTCCCCGTACGGCGGGACGACGGCCGTCGTGCTGCTGCCCACCGCGCTCATCGAGCGCTACGTTCCCGACCCGGCCCCCGCCCGCCGCGCCGCCGAGCGCAACCGCGCCCAGCGCGCCCACCGCGAGGACCCGGTCGTCGTCCGGCCGCTTCCGTCGCGGAACGGTGCGGAGTCGCGGAACGGCAGGGCGTTGGAGAACGGGAAGGCGTCGGGAAACGGTAGAGCTTTCGGGAACGGCAAGGGGCTGGGGAACGGCGACGAGCGGGACGACGGGTCCGCGGAGCCGGTCGTGGTCCGCGGGTCCGCCGCCTCGTCCGCGCATCCGCCGCCGGGTCCGGACGGCCCTGCCGGTCCTGCCGCACCGGCCGCCCCCGTGGGTCCGGCGGCGAACGGCACCGCGCACGGCGACGACGATCTGCCGCGCCGGGTACGGAAGGCGAACCTCGCCCCGCAACTGCTGGAGCGACCCGCTCCGGAGCGGGACGGCCATGCGCCGGGCAACGGGTCGGACGGTGAGTCGGAGGACGCGGGCGGGCGTACTCCTGAGCAGATCCGCGCCATCATGACCGCGTACCGCAGCGGTTGGGCGCGCGGCGGTGGCCGTCCGGCCGGCCGCCCGGCGTCGAACGAGGGAGACCCGGCATGATCGAGGCGAACCGTTCCGGCCGGCTGGACTGGCTGCTGGACGAGCTGACGGACCGGGCGGCCGGGGTGCGGCACGCCGTGGTCCTGTCCAACGACGGTCTGGCGGTGGGCGCCTCACGGGCGCTGAGCCGCGAGGACGCCGAGCATCTGGCGGCGGTCGCGTCCGGATTCCACAGCCTAGCCAAGGGCGCCGGCCGGCATTTCGCCGCCGGTGACGTACGGCAGACCATGGTCGAACTGGACGGCGGCTTCCTCTTCGTGGCCGCCGCGGGCGAGGGGTCGTGCCTCGCGGTCTTCGCGACCGCCGGGGCCGACGTCGGGCTGGTCGCCTACGAGATGGCCCGGCTCGTCAAACAGGTCGGCGAGCATCTGCGGACGCCCGCCCGGCCGGACTCCGACACCACGGCAGGCGGCTGAGCACGGATGGACGGCCGCTGGTACGACGACGAGGCGGGCCCGATGGTCCGTCCCTACGCCCTGACCGGCGGCCGGACCCGGGGAGACGGCGGCAGCGCGCATCTCGACCTGATCGCGCAGGTCGTCGCCGAACCGGGCGCGGAGCCCGGCGCCGCAGGCGACCCGGCCCTGGCCCCGGAACACGGCACGATCCTCGCCCTGTGCCGGACCGATCCGCTGTCGGTCGCGGAGATCGCGGCCGACTCCGACCTGCCGGTGGGCGTCGTACGCGTCCTGCTGGGCGACCTGCTCACGCTGGGATGGGTCCGGGTGCGCCGGCCGGTGGCGCCCGCCGAACTTCCCGGCGAAGACATTCTGCGAGAGGTGATCGATGGACTTCGGGCGCTCTGAACAACCGGGCAGGCGTGATGAGCCCGCGCTGGCGTTGAAGATTCTGGTCGCGGGCGGCTTCGGGGTCGGCAAGACCACCCTGGTGGGAGCCGTCAGCGAGATCCGGCCGCTGCGCACCGAGGAATCGCTCAGCGAGGCGGGCCGGGGAGTGGACGACACCGGTGGGGTGGAACGCAAGACCACCACCACGGTCGCCATGGACTTCGGGCGGATCACGATCCGGGCGGGGCTGTCGCTCTATCTCTTCGGCACCCCTGGGCAGGATCGTTTCTGGTTTCTGTGGGACGAGCTGTCCCACGGCGCGCTGGGCGCCGTCGTGCTGGCCGACACCCGCCGGCTGGAGGACTGCTTCCCCGCAGTCGACTTCTTCGAGCACCGCGGCATCCCCTTCGCGGTCGGCGTCAACTGCTTCTCCGGCGCGCGCTCCTACCGGCCCGAGGACGTCTCACGGGCCCTGGACCTGACGGAGGGGACGCCGGTCGTGCTGTGCGACGCGCGGGACCGTGAATCCGGCAAGGACGTGCTCATCGCCCTGGTCGAGCACGCCGAACGGATGCACGCCGAGCGTCAGCTGCGACGGGTCGGCTGACGGGACCCACCGGTGGGGCCGCTGGTGGGGTTATTGGTGAGGTCTGTTGGTGGGGGCTGTTGGTGAGGGCGGGCAGGCCATCCCGGTGGGGCCCGCTGCCGGATACCGATGCCGGTCGTGACCCGATGGGGACTTGCCGTAGCGCGCTGTTCAGGACAGTCTCGTACCGCAGTCGATACGGGGAGGCCGGGAATGACGGTGGGCAATGGACTCGCATGGCTGTTGGACGACCTGACGGAGCGGGTGCCGCATGTGCAGCACGCGCTCGTACTGTCCAACGACGGCCTGGTGACCGGGGCCAGCGGCAGTCTGGACCGGCCGACGGCCGAGCATCTGGCGGCCGTTTCGTCCGGGTTCCACAGCCTTGCGAAGGGTGCCGGCCGGCAGTTCCGGGTCGGTGGAGTGCGCCAGACGATGGTGGAGTTCGACGAGGGCTACCTCTTCGTGACCGCGGCCGGCGACGGCAGTTGTCTGTCGGTGCTGAGCGGTATGGAGGCCGACGTCGGGCAGGTCGCCTATGAGATGACGCTGCTCGTGCACCGGGTGGGCGAGCACCTCGGGGTCGCGCCCCGGCAGCCAGGGATCACGCCTACCGGAGGGTGAGCCTGCGGGCCGTTGATGTTTGCTGCCGCAGGCGGTGTGCCGGTGGGGGCGGAGTTATCCACAGGCCACGTGGTTGGGTCATCGGGCTGCGCTACATTCGTCACTGTCAGTAGTCGAGGCGGTGGGGGAAGTCATGGTGGTACGGGAGTCACTCGCGGTCGGGGTCGCCGTCGCAGCGGCAGCGGCAGCGGCAGTCGGTAAGGAATCGCCTGCGGGCGGGGCGCCGGCGGGCGAAGCGCTCGGGATGAACCGGGCCAGGGAAGAACTGGAACTGGAAACGGGGGAGTTCGAGCTGGCCGTCCAGCTCGGCGAGGTCCGGGCCGTACCGGCCGGGCCGGGCCGCAGGCGCGTCATGCGCGAGGAGGTCGACCGGCTGCGAGCGGCCGAGGGCTTCCCGCAGGCGCTGCGCGACCGGCTGCGCGTGGTCGGCAGCGGCGATGGAGCGGAGCTCATCGGGGTCAGCCGCGACCGCTTCGTCAAGCTGGCGAAGGGCGGCTTCATCCGGCCGGTCCGCTGGTACGTCAACCGCTACCGGGCCGTCGTCTGGATGTATCTGGCCGACGAGATCGGGCAGTACGCCCGGGACCATCCTGAAGCGCTGCACGGCAGGCTGCCGGTAACGCTGCGTGGCGCTCTGGATGACGGCGCGGACCACCGGGCACGTGGCTGGCGGGCCCGCAGGGCCGGGCAGTTGGTGCGGGACGCGGCCGACGCCTGGGAGGAGGCGGCGGTCTGGGCGGCGCTGCTCGGCACCGACGGCGCGGCCGAGGTGGTGCCGGATCTGTACGAACGGGCCTATCTGCGCAGGTTGCGGTCCGGTCTGCCACCGGGCAGGCCCGGAGAGTTCGCCTCCCGTGAACTGATCGACGCGGCGGTCACCGCGGACCATCCGGACGAGATCGCCCTGGCCCGGCTCTCCCTGGCCGAGGCTCTCGACCGCGCCCGGCAGGCCCGTCCGGCCCCCCGCCCGGCACCGGCCGCGGAGCGGGAGCCACGCCCGGCCCCTGCAGTGGGACCGGAGCCGGAGCCGGGGCCGGGTCCCGAGCACGAACCCGACCACGAACCCGAGCGCGAACCGCAGTTGCGGCCGCGGCCGGAACCTGCGCCGGAGCCGTGTTCCGAGCGTGGGCCGGAGCCGCGCCCGCGCCGGGGCTGGCGGTTGCAGCGGCCCGGGGACAGCGCGGGGACCCGCCGCCGGAAGAAGCTGTTCCGGCGTCCCTGAACGGCGGCGCCTGCTGCCGCCTGCCGCCGCCGCGTGGGGTGCTGGTCAGCCGCCGATCTTGCGGAAGAGCCCTTCCTGCATCACGGAGACCAGCAGCCGGCCCGAGCGGTCGTAGATCTGGCCGCGGGCCAGGCCGCGGGCGCCGGTCGCGATCGGGGACTCCTGCTCGTAGAGGAACCACTCGTCGGTGCGGAAGGGGCGGTGGAACCACATCGCGTGGTCGAGGGAGGCCATGTCGAAGCCGCGGGGGCCCCACAGCGGTTCGACCGGTACCCGCACCGCGTCGAGCAGCATCATGTCGCTCGCGTACGTGAGCGCGCACGTGTGCACCAGCGGATCGTCGCCCAGCGGTCCCACCGCGCGCATCCACACCGCGCTGCGCGGTTCGGCGCCCTCGATCTCCTCGGGCGTCCAGCGCAACCGCTCGACGTAGCGGATGTCGAACGGCTGGCGGCGGGCCATCCGCTCCAGCGACTCGGGCAGTACCCCCAGATGCTCGCGCAGCTCGTCGCCCAGCTTCGGGAGACTCTCGGGCTCGGGTACATCGGGCATCGGGATCTGGTGCTCGAAGCCCGGTTCCGGCTGATGGAAGGAGGCGGTCAGATTGAAGATCGTGCGACCCTGCTGGATCGCCACCACCCGCCGGGTGGTGAACGACCGGCCGTCACGCACCCGTTCGACCTGGTACACGATCGGCACACCCGGCCGGCCGGGCCGCAGGAAGTACGCGTGCAGCGAGTGCACCGGCCGCTCGCCGTCCGTGGTGCGGCCGGCCGCGACCAGTGCCTGCCCCGCGACCTGCCCGCCGAACACCCGCTGCAGCCGCTCCTCGGGGCTGCGGCCGCGGAAGATGTTCTCCTCGATCCGCTCCAGGTCGAGCAGATCCACCAGCCGCTCGGCGGGGTTGGTCATCGGAACTCCCTCGTGTCGTGCCCGGTCACAGCTCGCCGACGGTCGTCACACGGATGATCGCCCGGCCCTCCTCGTCGGAAGCTGCCAGATCGACCTCGGCGGAGATACCCCAGCCATGGTCGCCGTTGGGGTCCGCGAACGTCTGGCGGACCCGCCAGAGCGCGTGCTCCGGCTGCTCCTCGATCTGCAGCAGCTTCGGGCCGCGGGCGTCGGGGCCGGTGCCCAGGTCGTCGTACTCGTCCCAGTACGCGTCCATCGCCTCCGCCCACGCGTCGGCGTCCCAGCCCGACTCGGCGTCCAGCTCGGCCAGCACGTTGTACTTCTCCAGCGCCGCCAGCTCGACCCGGCGGAACATGGCGTTGCGCACCAGCACCCGGAAGGCTCGGGCGTTGGCGGTGACCGGCTTGACCTGGTCGGCGCGTTCGGCGGCCTGCTCGGCCGTCTCGACCTCGGGGTTGGCGAGCTGCTCCCACTCGTCCAGCAGGCTGGAGTCGACCTGGCGCACCAGCTCGCCGAGCCACGCGGTCAGGTCCTGGAGGTCCTCGGACTTCAGATCGTCCGGGACGGTGTGTTCCAGGGCCTTGTACGCGCCCGCCAGGTAGCGCAGCACGATCCCCTCGGTGCGGGCCAGTTCGTAGTGCGAGGTGAACTCGGAGAACGTCATGGCGCGCTCGTACATGTCGCGCACGATCGACTTGGGGGACAGCGGGTGGTCGCCCACCCACGGGTGGCTCTGCCGGTAGATGCCGTAGGCGTGGGAGAGCAGTTCCTCCAGCGGCTTGGGGTACGTGACCTCCTGCAGCCGCTCCATCCGCTCCTCGTACTCGACCCCGTCGGCCTTCATCAGCCCGATCGCCTCACCGCGCGCCTTGTTCTGCTGCGCGGCCAGGATCTGGCGGGGGTCGTCGAGCGTGGACTCGACGACGGAGACCATGTCCAGGGCGTACGACGGCGACTCCTTGTCGAGCAGCTCGAAGGAGGCCAGCGCGAACGTCGACAGTGGCTGGTTCAGCGCGAAGTCCGACTGGAGGTCGACGGTGAGCCGGACGATGCGGCCCTCCGCGTCCGGTTCGGCCAGCCGCTCCACGACGCCGCCCGCCTCGAGGGAACGGTAGATGGCGATGGCCCGCCGGATGTGCCGCAGCTGGTTGCGCCGCGACTCGTGGTTGTCCTCCAGCAGGTGCCGCATCGCCTCGAAGGCGTTGCCCGGCCGGGCGATCACCGACAGCAGCATGGTGTGGGTGACCCGGAAGCGGGAGGTGAGCGGCTCGGGGTCGGAGGCGATCAGCTTCTCGAAGGTCGCGTCGGACCAGTTGACGAAGCCCTCGGGAGCCTTCTTGCGGACCACCTTGCGGAGCTTCTTCGGGTCGTCCCCGGCCTTGGCGACGGCCTTCTTGTTCTCGATGACGTGCTCGGGCGCCTGCGCGACGACGAAGCCCGCGGTGTCGAACCCGGCACGGCCGGCCCGCCCGGCGATCTGGTGGAACTCCCGGGCCCGCAGGGTGCGGACCCGTGTGCCGTCGTACTTCGTCAGGGCGGTGAAGAGCACGGTCCTGATCGGCACGTTGACGCCGACACCGAGGGTGTCAGTACCGCAGATGACCTTCAGCAGGCCCGCCTGCGCGAGCTTCTCCACCAGCCGCCGGTACTTCGGCAGCATGCCCGCGTGGTGCACGCCGATGCCGTGCCGGACGAACCGGGAGAGATTGCGGCCGAAGGTGGTGGTGAAGCGGAAATTGCCGATCAGGTCGGCGATGGCGTCCTTCTCGGCGCGTGTGCACATGTTGATGCTCATCAGTGCCTGCGCCCGCTCGACGGCCGCCGCCTGGGTGAAGTGCACGATGTAGACGGGCGACTGTCGGGTCTCCAGCAGCTCCGTCAGCGTCTCCGTCAGTGGTGTCGTCACGTACTCGTAGGAGAGCGGCACCGGCCGGGTCGCGGAACGCACGACGGTCGTCGGGCGTCCCGTGCGGCGGGTGAGGTCCTCCTCGAAGCGGGACATGTCGCCGAGGGTCGCGGACATCAGCACGAACTGGGCCTGCGGAAGCTCCAGCAGCGGGATCTGCCAGGCCCAGCCGCGGTCCGGTTCCGCGTAGAAGTGGAACTCGTCCATGACGACCTGGCCGACATCGGCGTTCCGGCCGTCGCGCAGCGCTATCGAGGCGAGCACCTCGGCCGTGCAGCAGATGACCGGTGCGTCCGCGTTCACCGAGGCGTCGCCGGTCAGCATGCCGACGTTCTCGGTGCCGAAGAGCTTGCAGAGGTCGAAGAACTTCTCCGACACCAGCGCCTTGATCGGAGCGGTGTAGAAGGTGACCTGGTCCTTCGCCAGCGCGGCGAAGTGCGCCCCCGCCGCGACCAGGCTCTTCCCGGAGCCGGTCGGGGTCGAAAGGATCACGTTCGCCCCGGAGACGACCTCGATCAGCGCCTCCTCCTGAGCGGGGTAGAGGGTGATGCCCTGGCTCTCCGCCCAGGTCGAGAAGGCTTCGTACAGGGCATCGGGGTCGGCCTCGGGAGGCAGCTGATCAATGAGGGTCACCCCACCATCTTGCCTGGCTTCGGGCCCCGCGGCGGAACCGGCGGTAATACGGAAGATCGCCAACGGTATGGTGTGCCGTCGACTGGGCGTCAACTCCGCCTGCGGGCGGGCCGAAAGGGGCGGGGCACCACACATGATGGGACCGGCACATTCACTTTCCGGAGCGGCGGCATGGCTGGGGGTGGGGGCGGGCGCGGCCGCGCTCGACCACCCCATGCCGTGGCCGACGCTTGTCGTCGGCGCCCTGATCTGCGCCGGCGCCGCTCTCGCTCCGGACCTGGACCACAAGGCGGCGACCATATCGCGTGCTTTCGGGCCCATCTCCAAAGCGCTGTGCGAGATCATCGACAAGCTGTCGTACGCCACCTACAAGGCCACCCGTATGAAGGGCGACCCGCGCCGTACCGGCGGCCACCGCACCCTGACGCACACCTGGCTGTGGGCCGCCCTGATCGGCGGCGCCTGCTCGGCGGCGGCGCTCTTCGGCGGGCGCTGGGCGGTGCTCGGCATCCTCTTCGTCCATATGGTGCTGGCCGTCGAGGGTCTGCTGTGGCGCCAGGCCCGTGCCTCCAGCGATGTGCTGGTCTGGCTTCTCGGGGCGACCGGCGCCTGGGTCCTGGCCGATGTCCTGGACGACCCGGGCAACGGCAAGGACTGGCTCTTCACCGAGCCCGGCCAGCACTATCTGTGGATCGGCATCCCGATCGTGCTGGGCTCGCTCGTGCACTGCATCGGCGACGCCCTGACCGTGTCCGGCTGCCCGATCCTGTGGCCCATCCCGATAGGCCGCAAGCGCTGGTACCCGATGGGGCCGCCGAAGTTCATGCGGTTCCGGGCCGGCAGCTGGGTCGAGATCAAGGTGCTCACCCCGGCGTTCTTCCTGCTCGGTGGAGTCGGGGCACTGGGCGCTCTGGGCTTCCTCGGCTGACGCCCCCGGTTCCGTGCCCGCCGCCGAGCAGGCGGCGGGCACGGAACCCGGGAACGGGAAGCGGCGGGCCGCTCCTAGCCGTGCCAGGAGCGCCACAGGGCCGCGTACGCCCCGTCCGCCTCGACCAGCTGGTCATGGCTGCCCAGCTCGCTGATCCGGCCCTCCTCGACGACCGCGATGACATCCGCGTCGTGCGCGGTGTGCAGCCGGTGCGCGATGGCGATCACGGTGCGGCCCTCCAGCACCCGCGCCAGCGAACGCTCCAGATGCCGGGCGGCCCGCGGGTCCAGCAGCGAGGTCGCCTCGTCCAGCACGAGGGTGTGCGGATCGGCGAGCACCAGCCGGGCCAGGGCCACCTGCTGGGCCTGTGCCGGGGTGAGGGTGGAGCCGCCGGAGCCGACCTCGGTCTCCAGACCGTCGTCCAGCGCCCGCGCCCAGCCGTCGGCGTCCACCGAGACCAGCGCGTCCCACAGCTCGGGATCGTCCGCCCCGGACCGGGCCAGCCGCAGATTGTCCCGCAGCGAGCCGACGAAGACGTGGTGCTCCTGGTTGACCAGCGCCACATGCCGCCGTACCCGCTCGGCCGGCATCCGGGCCAGCTCGGCCCCGCCGAGCGTCACCTCGCCGGTCCGCGGCGCGTAGATTCCGGCGAGCAGCCGCCCGAGGGTGGACTTGCCCGCGCCCGAAGGCCCGACCAGCGCCAGCCGGGTGCCCGGCCGCAGCCGCAGCGACACCCCGTGCAGCACGTCGCTGCCCTCCCGGTAGCCGAAGCGCACCTCGTCGGCGTGCATGTCGCGGCCGTCCGGGATGACGTGCTCGTCCGACTCGTGCTCCTCGACCTCGCGGACCCCGACCAGCCGTGCCAGCGATACCTGGGCGACCTGCAGCTCGTCGTACCAGCGCAGGATCAGGTTGACGGGGTCGACGAGCATCTGGGCGTAGAGCGCCCCGGTGGTCAGTTCGCCGACCGACACCCAGCCGTGCAGCGCGAAGGTCCCGCCGATCATCAGCACCGACGCCAGGATCAGGGTGTGCGTCAGGTTGATCACCGGGAAGAGCACGCTGCGCAGCCACATCGTGTAGCGCTCCCAGCCGACCCAGGTCCTGATCCGCTCGTCGGAGTCCGTGATCCGGCGGGCGCCCAGCCCGTGCGCCTCGATGGTCCGGCCGGCGTCGACCGACTCGGCGAGCGAGGCGGCGACGGCCGCGTACCCGGCGGCCTCGGAGCGGTAGCCGGCGGGTGCGCGCCGGAAGTACCAGCGGCAGCCGACCAGCAGCAGCGGCAGGGCGACCAGCACCGACAGCGCCAGTGGGGGAGAAGTGACGGCGAGCGCGCCGAGCAGCAGCGCGGCCCACACCACGGCGATGGCCAGCTGCGGCACGGCCTCGCGCATGGCGTTCGACAGCCGGTCGATGTCGGTGGTGATCCGGGAGAGCAGATCGCCGGTACCGGCCCGCTCCAGGACGCCGGGCGGCAGCCCGACGGACCGGACGAGGAAGTCCTCGCGCAGGTCGGCCAGCATCCGCTCACCGAGGATCGCACCGCGCAGCCGGACCAGCCGGACGAATCCTGCCTGGACGGCGAGTGCGGCGAGGAAGAGCCCGACCGTGAGCTCCAGATGCAGCTCCCGGCGCCCGGCCGACAGGTCCTCGACCAGCTGTCCCAGCAGATAGGGCCCGACCATGGAGGCGACCACGGCGACCGTGTTGACGGCGACCAGCAGGGTGAAGGCGCCGCGGTGGCGGCGGGCCAGCTCGGTCACGTAGGTGCGTACGGTGGCCGGCGAACCGACCGGCAGCGTCGTCGTCTGCTGCGGCGCGTCCGGATCGTGCTCCGGTGGCTTCACGCCGATCATGCGGATTCCTCGATCCTGGTGTTCTCCACGGCCCCGGACGGGACCACGGACGGGCCTTCAGCGGTGACAGCGGCCGTGACGCCGCCGTTCACAGCGGCGGTCACACCGGCCGGCTCCTCGGTCTCGCGGGTAACCACGGCGCGGTACTGCTGGTCGGCGCGCAGCAGCTCGTGGTGGGTTCCGGTGGCCGCCACCGCACCGTCGGCGATGAAGACCACCAGGTCGCAGCGGTCGAGCAGCAGTGGGCTCGACGTCAACACCACCGTGGTGCGGTCCGCCCTGATCCCCTTGAGGCCGCGCGCGATACGGGCCTCGGTGTGCGAGTCGACAGCCGACGTCGGCTCGTCCAGAACCAGCGCCTCCGGGTCCGCGACCAGCGATCTGGCCAGGGCCAGCCGCTGGCGCTGGCCGCCCGACAGGGAGCGTCCGCGCTCGGTGATCCGGGTCCGCATCGGATCACCGGAGTCGTCCACCGAGGCCTGGGCGAGCGCCTGCAGCACGTCTCCGCACTGGGCGGCCGTCAGGGCGTCGGTGGCGGAAACGTTGCCGGAGGACGGTACGTCGAGCAGCTCGTGCAGGGTGCCGGAGAGCAGCACCGGGTCCTTGTCCTGCACCAGTACGGCGGCGCGCGCCGCCGCCAGCGGCAGCTCGTCGAGCGCCGTGCCGCCCAGCAGGACCGAGGACTGGCCGGCCACCCGGTCCGGGCTGTGCCCGCCGAGCCGGTCGGCCAGCCGCCCGGCGGCGTCCGGGTCCCCGCACACGACTGCCGTCAGCTGCCCGGCAGGAGCGAGCAGACCGGTCTCCGGGTCGTACAGATCACCGGAAGGAGACACATCAGGCGAAGGAGCTGAAGGAAGTGACGGAGATGTATCCGGCTCCACGCCCCGCACCAGCGCCAGCACCCGCGCCGCGCGCTTCGCCGACGGCCGGGAGAAGGACCACGCCATCGCGATCTCCTCGAAGTGCCGCAGCGGGAACATCAGGAAGGCGACGGTCCCGTACACGGTCACCAGCTCTCCGACCGAGATCCTGCCGTCCAGCGCGAGGACCGCCCCGTACCAGGCCACCCCCACCAGCAGCAGTCCTGGCAGGACCACCTGTACGGCGCTGATCAGCGCCCACATCCGGGCACTGTGCACGGCGGCCGTACGGACCTCCTGCGAGGCCTTGCGGTACCGGTCGAGGAACAGCTCCTCGCCACCGATACCGCGCAGCACCCGAAGACCCGCGACGGTGTCGGAGGCCAGCTCGGTGGCCTTGCCTGCCTTCTCCCGCTGGACGTCGGCGCGCTTGGTCGCCGCCGGCAGCAGCGGCAGCACGGCGAGGGCCAGGACGGGGATGGCGGCGGCCACCATGAGGCCGAGTTCCGGCTGGTAGAAGGCGAGGGCCACCGCGATGCCGATGGTGGCGAGGAAGGCGGAGGTGAAGCGGGCGAACGCCTCCACGAACCAGCCGATCTTCTCGACGTCGCCCGCGCCGACGGTGACGATCTCGCCGGCCGCGACCTGCCGGGTGAGCACCGAGCCCAGTTCGACGGTCTTGCGGCTCAGCAGCTGCTGGACGCGGGCGGCGGCGGTGATCCAGTTGGTCACCGCGGTGCGGTGCAGCATGGTGTCGCCGAGCGCGCTGAGTCCGCCGAGCGCCAGCATCAGCCCACCGGACAGCGCCAGCCGCCGGCCGGAATGGTCGACGACCGCCTGCACGGCCAGGCCGACGGCTGCCGGGAACAGTGCGATGGACGCCATCAGCAGAGTGCCCCACGCGGCGGCTGTGAGCTGCCCGCGCAGCTGGCGTTTCTCCAGCCAGAGCAGGAAACGGAATCCCGATCTGACGTCGGGGACACCGGGGTCCTGGAAGGGGAGTTGGCGAAGCGACAT
Organism: Streptomyces fildesensis; assembly: GCF_016107395.1. GTDB lineage: Bacteria > Actinomycetota > Actinomycetes > Streptomycetales > Streptomycetaceae > Actinacidiphila > Actinacidiphila fildesensis. Next base: position 174,080 of record NZ_JAAIKO010000005.1, on the reverse strand, counting down.
GACGTCCCGAGATGCTCTGGATGGGGGGTGCGAAGACGTGCAAGGTTCGCGTCACCGCACGTACCGGGTCAACCGATTTACGGCCGCCACGCCCGGAATAGTCCGGTATCGGCCAAGGTCGCCGGCGGGGCCGTCCCGCGGGCGAGGCGGTCTGTCGCGCGGCGCCCGACCGGGCCAAGCTGTGCGCTGTACTTCGTGGTCATCGCATGACGAGGAGGCACCACCGCGTGGGAAGACGGATACTCGCGGCGCTCGCCGCGGCAGTGGGGTTCGCGCTTTTCGCGGGCCCGGCGGCCGCGGCCACCACCGCGCCCCCGGCAGAGTTCGGCACCGACTGGCACGACCCCCTGACGGCCGCCCCGCCCATCAGGACCCCCGGCGGCCCGTCCTGCACCACCCAGATCGTGGCGGCGCAGTTCAGGGACTTCACGCCGTACACGAGCACGTACACCCCGCCGCGCGGCTGTGGTGACCGCTGGAGCAAGGTCGTGCTGCGGCTGGACGGCCAGGTCGCCGGGCGGCAGTACGACCGGCTGGGCTATCTGCGGATCGGCGGCGTGGAGGTGCTGGACACCTCGACCCCCGAACCGTCGCCCGAGGGCATCGCCTGGAAGGTCGAGAAGGACGTCACGCGGTACGCGGCCGCGCTGCGCGGCCCGCAGCCGGTCGAGATGCTCATCGGCAACGTCGTCAACGACACGTACACCGGCGTGATCGACGTCAAGGTCTCGCTGACGTTCTACCCGGCACGCGGAGCGGGCGGCGGGGACCCGGCGGGAGCCGCGCCGGACCAGGTGCTGACTCTGGCCGGTTCGCACAGTGAGGGCACGGCGCTCGTCGGCGACCTCACCACGCCGCGCAACAGCGAGCGCATCGTCGCCGAGGTGTACGCCACCGGATCCGGCGGCGGCTGCGAGGAGTTCTGGTACCTGGCGGTGCCCGCCGATGTGCCGTACTCCTGCCAGGCCGGTGGTCCCTACCGGGAGGTGCAGCTGCGGGTGGACGGCCAACTGGCGGGGATGGCCGCGCCGTTCCCGACCGTGTGGACCGGCGGCTGGTCCAATCCCTTCCTCTGGTACGTGATCCCGGGCCCGCGCGCCTTCGACGTCAAACCCGTCGAGTACGACCTGACGCCGTACGCCGGCCTGCTCAACGACGGGAAGGCACACCGCGTCGAGGTCTCGGTGCTGGGCGTGCCCGCGGGCCAGAGCGGCTGGAGCGTGCCGACGAACGTGCTGGTCTGGCAGGACGAGCACCGCGCTCATGTGCCGGGCGCTCTGACCGCGCACCAGGAGAGCACCCCGGACACCTCCACCTCCTACCGGCCCGGTGACGAACGGGCCCTCGACGCGACCGGCAGCCACAGCCTGACGGTCTCCGGCTATGTCGACACGTCGCACGGCCGCGTCGCCACCACCGTCCGCCGCGCGCTGTCCGCCACCTCCACCCACCGGTGGAACGCCGACGAGAGCACCGACGCGCTGACCGCCCGGTGGACCGACGACGCGACGGTGACCACGGCCGGCCACGGCCCGGCCACCAGCACCGCGGTACGCCGCGCGTACACGATGGACGGCCGTACGTCGGTCGGCGCGGCCGACCGGCTGCGTACGGTGATGCTGCTCGGCGACCGCGCCGACACCGTGGTGACACGCGGGGGCCGGACCGTCGGCAGGTCACTGTTGGGCGACGTCTACCAGGGCGACGCGTCCTTCACCCTCAATGTGCCGCGCGAGCAGCGGCACGCCACCGGCACCTCGTCCGAGCACTACCGGATACTCGGCTCGGACGCTCCCGGCGGTTGCTACGACCGCCGGATCGCGACCGCGCAGGGCGCGCTGACGGAGGACCGCACGATCCGTTGAACCGGCGCGTGCAGGCGTTTGGAAGAGGTTTCCGCAAGTAGTTGAAAATGTTTCCACCGGTCTCTTGACGTGCTCACAGCCACGGCGGGAAGCTCCTCGGCGGAACCCCGTGGGACGCGGGGTTCCGCACCCCCACCCGGCGGCTTGGCGCGGGCTGCCTTCGAGGGCACAGCTGTGCCCGCACTCCGGAGGAGCCGCTCATGCGATCCCGCACATCCCGGGTACCCCGAACACCCACGCCATCCACGCCATCCCGGACCTTCCGCTCCTCCCGCCGATCCCGGGCCCTGCACGGCGCGCTCGCCGCACTGCTCGCCGCGACCGGCCTCACCGTCGCCGCCCAGCAGCCGGCGCAGGCGACCCCGCCGGGCAGCAAGGACGTCACCGCCACCCTCTTCGAGTGGCGCTTCGACTCCGTCGCCAAGGCGTGCACCGACACCCTCGGCCCGGCCGGCTACGGCTTCGTGGAGGTCTCCCCGGCCCAGGAGCAGATCCAGGGCGCCCAGTGGTGGACCTCGTACCAGCCGGTCAGCTACAGGATCGCCGGACGGCTCGGTGACAGCACCGCGTTCCAGCACATGGTGGCCACCTGCCACACCGCGGGCGTCAAGGTCATCGCCGACGCGGTGATCAACCACATGGCGGCCGGCCCCGGCACCGGGACCGGCGGCACGAACTACTCGAAGTACAACTACCCCGGCTACTACCAGGACCAGGACTTCCACACCTGCCGCAGCAACATCACCAACTACGCCGACCGGAACAACGTCCAGAACTGCGAGCTCGTCGGGCTCGCGGACCTGGACACCGGCAGCGACTACGTCCGCTCCACGATCGCCGGCTATCTCAACAACCTGATCGCACTGGGCGCCGACGGCTTCCGGATCGACGCGGCCAAGCACATCGCGGCGGGCGACCTCGCCGCCATCAAGTCCAAGCTCAGCAACCCGGGCGTCTACTGGGCGCAGGAGGTCATCTACGGGGCCGGTGAAGCGGTGCAGCCGGGCGAGTACACCGGCACCGGGGACGTGGACGAGTTCCGCGCCGCCACCGACCTCAAGCGGATCTTCACGAGCGAGAAGCTGTCGTCCCTGAGCAACTGGGGGGCCTCCTGGGGCTATCTGCCCAGCGTCAACGCGCGGACCTTCACCGACAACTGGGACACCGAGCGCAACGGCTCGACCCTCAACTACAAGGCGGGCGCCACTTACACCCTCGCCAACGTCTACCTGCTGGCCTGGCCCTACGGCTCGCCGAACGTCTACTCCGGCTACGAGTTCTCGGACAACGACGCGGGGCCGCCCAACGGCGGCACGGTCAACGCCTGCTACGCCGACGGATGGAAGTGCCAGCACGCCTGGCCGCAGATCGCCGGCATGGTCGGCTTCCGCAACGCCGTCTCCGGCACCGCGGTGACCAACTGGTGGTCCAACGGCAACAACGCCATCGCGTTCGGCCGCGGCAGCAAGGGCTTCGTCGCGATCAACCACGAGAGCGGCGCGCTCACCCGGACGTACACCACGTCGCTGCCGGCGGGCAGCTACTGCGACGTCCAGCACTCCGGGACCAGCTACACCGTCGGCTCCGACGGCCGGTTCACGGCCACCATCGGCGCCAACGACGCGGTGGCGCTCTACACGGGGGCGACCTGCGCCAGCGGCGGCACGGGCGGCGGCGGGACCACCGACCCGGCCTCCGGCGCCTCCTTCGCGGTCAACGCCACGACCACGCCGGGCCAGAACATCTACGTCACGGGCAACAACGCCACCCTCGGCAACTGGGACACCGGCAAGGCCCTGCTGCTCTCGTCGGCCGCCTACCCGGTGTGGAAGCTCGACGTCGCGCTGGGCGCGGGCACGTCGTTCGAGTACAAGTACCTACGCAAGGACGCCGCCGGGAACGCGACCTGGGAGACCGGTGCCAACCGGACCGCCACGGTGCCCGCGAGCGGAAAGGTGTCACTCAGCGACAACTGGCGCGGGTGATGGTGGGCAGGCGGTCAGGATCAGGGGAGACTGGCACATTCCAGTTTCGTGATCACAGAGGGGATTCCTGAGTTATGAAGGGCTTTCGTACGTTCCTGCTGCGCGGCAACGTCGTCGAACTCGCGGTCGGCATCGTGGTGGGTGCGGCCTTCACCGCACTGGTCAGCGGCTTCGTCAAGGCGTTCCTGACCCCGGTCGTCGGGCTCATGTCGGGAGCTTCCGGCGACTACTCCCGCAAGGCGTTCACCGTCTCGGGAGTGACGTTCCCGTACGGCGCCTTCATCGACGCGACGATCAGCTTCGTGATCGTCGCCTCGGTGATCTACTTCCTGGTCATCCTGCCGATGAACCGGATGCAGGAGCGGTTCTTCCCGAAGGCCGCCGCGGCGCCGATGGGTGAGTGCCCGGAGTGCCTGACCCCGATACCCCAGGCCGCCCGCCGGTGCAGCGCCTGCACCGCAGTGGTCCAGCAGGTGCCTTCCGAGAACGGCGCCGGCCACCGCATGCCGTCCCAGCGCTAGCGGTCGCCGGCGGTTCGCGGTTCCTCCCGGCGGAGGGAACGCCGCCGGGTGAGTTCCACCACGACGCCCCCTCGGGCGCGCTTCAGCAGCGCGGCCGAGGGGGCGCCGCCGCGTCCAGGGTGGCGAGCAGCGCGGTCAGCGCCTCGCGCTGGGGGGTGTCCAGCGGGGCGAGGAGATCCTCGGCGGCGGCCCGGCGGGCCAGCCGCAGCCGGTGCAGCGTCGCGCCGCCGGCCTCGGTCAGCTCGATACGGATCACCCGGCGGCTGGCGGGGTCGGGGATCCTGCGCACCAGGTCGTGCGTCTCCAGCGCGTCCACCAGCGTGGTCACCGCACGCGGAACGACATCCAGCCGCCGGGCCAGGTCCGCCATCCGCGGCGGGGCCTCGCTGTGCGCGACGGTCCGCAGCAGCCGGGACTGGGCCGGGGTGATGCCGAGCGGCTCCAGGTGCCGGCGCTGGGCCCGGTGGAGGCGCTTGGTCAGATTGAGCAGCTGGTCGGCGAGGCGGCCGGTGGTCTCGGCGGCGGCGGACTCCGCCGCGGACTCAGCGGCGGGTTCGGGCGCGGGGGTGGTGCGGGGATCCATGGCCCAAGGATATCAGGATGTAAGTCATTGTGAACATAGGTAACAATGACTTACACTCCTAAAGTCGGCCCGGCCCGGCGGTCTGTGCGGGCACTGTTCCGACACCGCCGGCCCGAACCGGCACCGACCTCCAGCAACCTCCCGAGGAGCCCTTTGCACCCCGACAAAACACGGTGGACGCCACCGCCCAAGGACCCCGACACACCCACCGACGTACGCCGCATCGTGCGGCTCTTCCGTCCCTACCGCGGCAAGCTCGCCTTCGTGGGCGTGCTGGTCGCCCTCTCCTCCCTCGTCTCGGTCGCCTCGCCCTTCCTGCTGAAGGCGATCCTGGACACCGCGATCCCGCAGGGCCGCACCGGGCTGCTCAGCCTGCTCGCCCTCGGCATGATCGCCACCGCCGTCGTCACCAGCGTCTTCGGCGTGCTGCAGACCCTGATCTCGACCACCGTCGGCCAGCGCGTCATGCACGATCTGCGCACCTCGGTCTACGAGCAGCTGCAGCGCATGTCGCTCGCCTTCTTCACCAGGACCCGCACCGGCGAGGTGCAGTCCCGTATCGCCAACGACATCGGCGGCATGCAGGCGACCGTGACGTCCACCGCGACCTCGCTGGTCTCCAACCTCACCGCCGTCATCGCCTCCGTGGTCGCGATGCTCGCCCTGGACTGGCGGCTGACGATCGTCTCGCTGCTGCTGCTCCCGGTCTTCGTGTGGATCAGCCGCCGGGTCGGCCGTGAGCGCAAGAAGATCACCACCCAGCGGCAGAAGCAGATGGCCTCGATGTCGGCCATCGTCACCGAGTCGCTGTCCGTCAGCGGCATCCTGCTCGGCCGCACCATGGGCCGCTCCGACTCGCTGACCCGCTCCTTCTCCGACGAGTCCGAGCAACTGGTCGACCTCGAAGTGCGCTCCAACATGGCCGGGCGGTGGCGGATGTCCACCATCGGCATCGTCATGGCCGCCATGCCCGCGCTGCTGTACTGGGCCGCCGGCCTGACCATGAGCAACGGCGGGCCCGCCATCTCCATCGGTACCCTCGTCGCCTTCGTCTCGCTCCAGCAGGGACTGTTCCGCCCGACCGTGAGCCTGCTGTCGACCGGTGTCCAGGTGCAGACCTCCCTGGCGCTCTTCCAGCGCATCTTCGAATACCTCGACCTGCCCGTCGACATCACCGAGCGCGCCGACCCGGTCCGCATGGACCGCGCCCGCGGCGACGTGCGCTTCGAGAACGTCGACTTCTCGTACGACCCCTCCGGCGCCCCCCGCACGCTGCACGGCATCGACCTCGCCGTACCGGCCGGCGGCAGCCTGGCCATCGTCGGCTCCACGGGTTCCGGCAAGAGCACGCTCAGCTATCTGGTGCCCCGGCTCTACGACGTGACGGGCGGCCGGGTCACGATCGACGGCGTCGACGTCCGCGACCTCGCCTTCGACACGCTCGCCGAAACGGTCGGCGTCGTCGCCCAGGAGACCTACCTCTTCCACGCCTCGGTCGCCGAGAACCTGCGCTTCGCCAAGCCCGACGCGACCGACGAGGACATCGTCGCCGCCGCGAAGGCCGCCCAGATCCACGACCACATCGCCGGTCTCCCCGACGGCTACGACACCCTCGTCGGCGAACGCGGCTACCGCTTCTCCGGCGGCGAGAAGCAGCGGCTGGCCATCGCGCGCACCATCCTGCGCGACCCGCCGGTCCTCATCCTCGACGAAGCCACCAGCGCGCTCGACACCCGCACGGAACAGGCCGTCCAGGAAGCCATCGACGCACTGTCGGCCGGCCGCACCACCATCACCATCGCCCACCGGCTCTCCACCGTCCGCGACGCCGACGAGATCGTGGTCCTCGACGCGGGCCGGATCGCCGAACGCGGCACCCACGACGAGCTGCTGGCACGCGACGGCCGCTACGCGGCGCTGGTCCGCCGTGACGAGCGGCTCTCCACCGCCGAGTTCGCCAAGTCCGCGTAGACCGTCGGATCAGCCGCTCACCGCGCCGGTTCGCCCACCAGGATCACTTCCAGCGTGCGCGGACCGTGCACGCCCTCCACCCGGTCGAGCTCGATGTCGCTGGTGGCCGAGGGGCCGGAGATCCAGGTCAGCGGGCGGGCGGGGTCGAGGCGTTCCATCGCCTCGGGGATCGAGTCGACGATCTGGCCGGGGGCCAGGACCACACAGATGTGATGGTCGGGCACGAGCGTGATGCGGCGCCTGCCCTGGCCCGCGGAGCCGTCCAGCACGATGGTGCCGGTCTCCGCGACGGCCACGGCGCAACCGGTCACCACGCTGTCCACCGCGTCGAGTTCCCGCGCCGTCAGGGCGAGGGTGTCCGCGACGAGTTCCACCCCGGTGAGGGCGGTGAGCCAGCTGTCGGGCAGGCCGTCGGGAACGACGGCGGAGCGGGCGCCGCGCTCGGCGAGCAGCGTGGCGATCAGCTCCGCCAGCCCGTCGGCCGGGCACCGGTGGACCAGCGCGCGGTAGTCCGCGAGATGGACGGCCAGCAGGTCGGCGGTCTGCTCCGGGGTCCGGGTCCCGTGCACCCGCAGATAGTCGCGGTCCAGCGGGACGCTGCCGGGGAGCTCGTCGCGCGGCACATCGGCCAGCGCGCGGCGGATCCGTCCGAGGACCCGCTCCCGGCTGCTCGCACCGCCCGGCCGGCTCACAGGGTTGGGGTGGCTCATGTGTTCTTTCCTTCTCCCCGGGTGCGCTGCCACCAGTCACGGAACGATTCGGCGGGTACGGCCGGCAGTTCGCGGGTGGCGGACCAGGCCCGCCCCGGGCCCGGCAGCCGGGCCGGGTGCAGCCGCCGGGTGCGGGCGGCCAGCCGCTGGCCGGCGCGGAGTGCGGCCGGATGGTCGAGCGTCCAGCGGGCGGCGCGCATCGCGGCCCGCTCGGCGGCGTGCCCCTTGGCCGGCTTGATGACGGCCCGGGTGCCGCGCAGCGTCACCGCTCCGCCCTCGACCACCCGTTCCCGCAGGTGGACCAGGACTTCGGGGATGTCGATCGCGACCGGGCAGACCTCGTAGCAGGCGCCGCACAGCGTCGACGCGTACGGCAGTGAGGCGTCCAGCGCCGAGGCCGTACCGCGCAGTTGCGGGGTGAGGATGGCGCCGATGGGTCCTGGGTAGGCGGAGCCGTACGCATGGCCGCCGGCCCGCTCGTAGACCGGGCAGACGTTCAGACAGGCGGAGCAGCGGATGCAGCGCAGCGCCTGGCGGCCGACGGTGTCGGCGAGGGTGTCGGTGCGGCCGTTGTCGAGCAGCACCAGGTGGAACGTCTGCGGTCCGTCGCCCTCCGTGGTGCCGGTCCAGGTCGAGGTGTACGGGTTCATCCGCTCGGCGGTCGAGGAGCGGGGCAGCGTCTGGAGGTAGATCTCCAGGTCCCGCCAGGTGGGGATGGTCTTCTCGATGCCGACGACCGAGATGAGGGTCTCGGGCAGGGTCAGGCACATCCGGCCGTTCCCCTCGGACTCCAGGACGACGAGGGTGCCGGTCTCGGCCACCATGAAGTTCGCGCCGGAGATGGCGACCTTGGCCCGCAGGAACTTCTCCCGCAGGTGCAGCCGGGCCGCGTCGGCGAGGTCGGCGGGCTCGTCCGACAGCCCGGCGGGCGCCGCCCGGCCCCAGTCGCCCATCCGCTCGGTGAAGATGTCGCGGATCTCGGACCGGTTCTTGTGGATCGCGGGGACCAGGATGTGCGACGGGAGATCGTCGCCGAGCTGCACGATCAGTTCGGCGAGGTCCGTCTCGTAGGCGTGGATGCCGGCCTCGGCGAGGGCCTCGTTGAGCCCGATCTCCTGGGTGGCCATCGACTTGACCTTGACGACCTCGGTCTCGCCGGTGGCGCGGACGAGGTCGGTCACGATCCGGTTGGCCTCCGCGGCGTCGGCCGCCCAGTGGACCACGCCGCCCGCGGCCGTGACCGCCGTCTCCAACTGCTCCAGATAGTGGTCGAGATGGCGCAGCGTGCGGTCCTTGACGGCGGCGCCGGCGGCCCGCAGCTGCGGCCAGTCGTCCAACTCGGCCACCGCCACGGCGCGTTTGGCGCGGATGGTGTGCGTCGCATGCCGCAGATTGCCGCGCAGCTGGGTGTCCTGGGTCGACTTCGCGGCGGCCTCCGGGAAGGCCGGCATCCCCAGATACGTGCCGCTCATCGGACCTCTTCCATCGGGTAGGGGTGCTCCTCCGTCGCGGCGAGGATCTCGGCGATGTGCACCGGCCGGACCGGCGAGCCCTCCCGGGCCAGCGTGCCGCCGATGTGCATCAGACAGGAGTTGTCGACGGTGCAGACGGCCGCCGCCCCGGTGCCGGCGATGTGCCGGGTCTTGTCCGCGCCCATCGCGCCGGACACCGCCGCGTTCTTGACGGCGAAGGTGCCGCCGAAGCCGCAGCACTCCTCCGCGCCCTCCAGCTCCCGCAGCTGCAGACCTCCGACCTTCTCCAGCAAGGCGAGCGGGCGCCGCCCGAGCCCCAGGACCCGCAGCCCGTGGCAGGTGGGGTGGTAGGTGACCGCGTGCGGGAAGTACGCCCCGACGTCGGTCACCTTCAACACGTCCACCAGGAACTCCGTGAGTTCGTACGTCCTGGGCACCACGGACGCCGCCGCTTCCGCGAGGCTGTCGCCGCGCCCCTCGGCGGCGGCCTTCGCCCCGATCCGCGGGTAGTTCTCGCGCACCATGGCCACACAGGAACCCGACGGGGTCACGATGTAGTCGTAGCCCTCGAACGCGGCCGCGTACCGGTGCACCAGCGGTTCGGTCTCGTGCCGGTAGCCGGTGTTGAACTGGGGCTGCCCGCAGCAGGTCTGCGCCGGGGGAAAGTCGACGTCCACGCCCAGCCGTTCGAGCAGCGCCACGGTGGCCCGCCCGGTGTCCGGGTAGAGCATGTCGTTCACACAGGTCACGAAGAGGGCTACGCGCATGGGCTCATACTGCCGTAGCGCGGGAGCAGTGGGAAGCAGACATCGGATGTTTTCTGGCGTGCCGTGCTCCAGTGGCCTCGTAGCGCCCAGGGGGCAGCCGTATCGAGGGCGCCGGGGAAGGCGGGGAGCTCCCGCCGCGAGCGCGAGTTGACCATGGGCGGAAGGTTAGCGCTCCCCGCGGCCGGGCGGTCAGTGCGCGAGGGCGGGGGACCGTACGGGGGTGGGCTCCTCCGGTTCACGGGCTCCGCGGGCTCCGCGGGCTCCGCGGGCTCCGCGGGCTCCGCCGGCGAGGAGTTCGCGGATCTCGCGGACCGCGGTGCGCCCGGCCCGGTTGGCGCCGATGGTGCTGGCGGAGGGCCCGTAGCCGATGAGGTGGATGCGGGGGTCCTTCGCGACGCGGGTGGTGCCGTCCAGCCGGATGCCGCCGCCGGGCTCACGCAGCCGCAGCGGGGAGAGGTGGTCGAGGGCCGCGCGGAAGCCGGTGGCCCAGAGGATGACGTCGGCCGTCAGCTCGCGGCCGTCGTTCCAGGCGACGCCGTGTTCGGTGACCCGGTCGAAGGCCGGCAGCGGGTCGAGGATCCCGCGCGCCCGCGCGGCGCGGACCGCCTCGGTGGCCGCCAGGCCGGTGACGCTGACCACGCTCTGCGGCGGCAGCCCGGCCCTGACCCGCTCCTCGACGAGGGCGATCGCGGCGCGGCCCCAGTCCTCGTCGAACGGCTGCTCGCGGAAGAGCGGCGGACGCCGGGTGACCCAGGTCGTGTCGGCGACCTCGGCGAGTTCCATCAGCAGCTGCACGGCGGAGGTCCCGCCGCCGACGACGATCACCCGGCGGCCGGCGAACTCCGCCGCGCCCCGGTAGCCGGCGGTGTGGAGCTGGCGGCCGAGGAAGGTCTCCTGGCCGGGGTAGTGCGGGATGAACGGGCGGTCCCAGGTGCCGGAGGCGTTGATCAGCGCGCGGGCGGACCACGCTCCGGCGTCCGTCTCGACGAGCAGCCGCCCGCCGCCCGCCTCGCGGACCGCCGATACGTTCACCGGGCGGTGGACGCGCAGGTCGAAGGTGCGCTCGTAACGGTCGAAGTACTCGGAGACCACCTCGGCGGAGGGCCGGGCCGGGTCGGCGCCCTCCAGCGGAAGGCCTGGCAGGTCGTGGACGCCGTGGGCCTTGGCGTAGGTGAGCGAGGGCCAGCGGAACTGCCACGCGCCGCCGGGGCCGGGGGAGTGGTCCAGGACGGCGAAGCCCTCGTCGGGACGGAATCCGGCGCGGCTGAGGAAGTACGCGCCCGACAGGCCCGCCTGTCCTGCTCCGATGACGGCGACGTCGACCTCGTGCACTCCGCTCAAGTCGTTCACGGTTCTACCAACCGTGGGCGGCGCGGAAAGCTTCCCGCGAAGGGTCAGTGGCGAGTGGCCGAAGCGTGCGCCGAAACAGGGGTCGAGGAGGAGGCCGCGGCCTGTTCCGCGGCCGTCGGTGCCGGCATCCGCGGCTCCGACGCCCAGCGCCGCAGCCTGGCCACCCGCTCGGCGGCCTCTTCCAGCCGGGCGGGTGCGAGGTCCCCGTCGGCCACCGCGCGGGCGGCGGCGGTGTGGATCGCCTCGCGCACCCCCGCACCGCACGCCGGGCCGAGCTGTACGAGGTCGACGCCGGCGATCCAGGCCAGCACGGCCGCGCCCGGCACGCCCCAGCCGTTGACGATCGACGGGGCGTCGAGGGTGTCGCTGACCACCACCCCGCCGTACCCGAGGTCGCCGCGCAGCACGCCCGTCACGGCCTGGCCGCTGAGGGTCGCCGGGAGGCCGTCGCCGCCCGGAACGGGCGTCCGTCCGGCGGTGATCGCCCGCACCCCGGCGGCGGCCCCTTCGGCGAACGGTCGCAGCGGGCCCTCGCCGGTGAAGGGGCCGAGGGCCGCGGCGACCCCGTGCGCCTGCAGATCGGTCACGAAGACGCGGGTCTCGTCGGCGCGCAGCGCCGGCCGGACGCCGAGATGGAAGTTGGCTCCCAGGCCCACCAGTTCGGCGGCCGCGGAACTGCCGCTGCCACCGGTTCCGGAATCGTTGGCGCGAGGGCTCGGTGCTCCGCCCGGGCGGCCGGTGAGGCCGTCCGGGAGCCGCTCGTGCAGCGCGTCGGTGATCCGGCGGGAGGCGTCAGGAGTGCTCGCGTAGGCGACCACTCCCGGCATCCCCCGGTCGAGCCCGAGCCGTATCCAGTCCGGCAGCCGTTCGCTGCGGCAGGCGGGGAGCAGGCAGGCGTCGACCAGCGCGGCGATACGGTGCAAGGTGTTCACGTCGGCTGTCCCCCTTTGGCGCGCGGCGGCAGTGGGAGGGTATCCCGACAGCGGGCAAATGGTCCAGACCAATCGGGAAGCGGCTGCCCGTCCGCCGGGAACGATCTCCCGGCGGACGGGCAGCCGTGAACTCCGCCGCCGCTCAACGCCCCCCGGCGAGCAGCAGCGGCGCACCGCCCGGCGCGGACGCCGGACGGCCGTTCGTGGCCGGGACCCCGGCCAGCGGGGAGCCGGGGACGGTGTCGAGCAGTCCGCGTGCCGCCAGCTCGGGCGTCACGCCCTCGCCGAACCAGTACGCCTCCTCCAGGTGCGGGTAGCCGGAGAGCACGAAGTGGTCGACGCCCAGGGCGTGGTACTCCTCGATCCGGTCCGCGACCTCGGCGTGGTTGCCCACCAGCGCCGTTCCCGCGCCGCCGCGCACCAGCCCCACCCCGGCCCACAGGTTGGGGGAGATCTCCAGCTTGTCGCGGGAGCCGCCGTGCAGGGCCAGCATCCGCTGCTGGCCGACCGACTCGCTCTTGCCGAGGGCCTGCTGGGCGGCGGCGACGGTGTCGTCGTCGAGGTCGTCCAGCAGCCGGTTCGCGGTCACCCAGGCGTCCTTCGACGAGTCGCGCGAGATGACGTGCAGCCGGATGCCGAACCTGACCGTGCGGCCCTCCGCCTCCGCGAGCCCGCGGATCCAGTCGATCTTCTGCTTGACCTGCTCGGGCGGCTCCCCCCAGGTCAGATAGACATCCGCGTTCCGGGCCGCGACCGGTCCCGCGGCCGGCGACGAGCCGCCGAAGAAGACCGGCGGGCGCGGCTCGGGCGGCAGCGCCACCAGGCCGCCCTCCACCTGGTAGTGCTCGCCGTGGAAGTCGAACGGCTTGCCCTCCCAGGCCCCGCGCACCACCGTCAGGAACTCGTCGGTCCTGGCGTAGCGGTTGTCGTGGTCCAGATGGTCGCCGAAGCGCTTCTGCTCGGTGGAGTCACCGCCGGTCACGACGTTCAGCATCAGCCGGCCGCGGGTGATCCGCTGGTACGTGGCGGCCATCTGCGCCGCCAGCACCGGCGAGATGACACCGGGCCGGAACGCCACCAGGAACTTCAGCCGGTCGGTGTGCTGCGAGAGCGCCACCGTCGTCAGCCAGGCGTCCTCGCACCAGGTGCCGGTCGGCGTCAGGACGGCCTCGAAGCCCAACTGGTCCGCGGCGCGGGCGATCTGCGCCAGGTAGTCGATGTCGGGCGCGCGGACCCCGCTGATCGGAGTGATCCGCGAGCGCTTGATGCCGCCGTCGGTGTAGGCGTGGCGGTCGACCAGGGTCCGGCCGTCGCCGCCCGTGGGAAGGAACCAGTGCAGGTGCACGGACATCAGGAGGAGGCCTTTCCGAAGGTGCGAGCCGGTGTGTTCGACGCCGGCAGACCGGTGTTGAAGCGCTGGTCGACGAAGTCCTTGAACGTGAAGTGGTTCGGGATCAGCCGGAGATCGGCGAAGGTGTCGGCGATCTTCTGCTCGGAGGCGATCGCGGCGTCGTCCACGGCGACCGCCACCCGGGTTCCACTGCTGCGCTTCACCGCGTCCAGCGCGACGGCGTAGGGCAGCCCGGTCTCCTTCGACCAGACCTTCGCCCACTCCTCGGGGTGCTTGAACGCCCAGTCCTGGGCCCGGCGCAGCCGGCCGAGGTAGTCACCGATCGCCTGGGACTTGTTCTTGTCCGCCAGTGCCGCGGGCGCGGCGACCTGGAAGGACAGCCCGTTGACGACGCCGTCCCCGGTGGTCAGCACCCGGGCGCCGGTGTTGCGCAGGATCTGCGAGGTGTAGGGGTCCCAGATGGCCCAGGAGTCCACCCGGCCCCGGCTGAACGCCGCCAGGGCGTCGGCCGGCTGCAGATAGCTGACTTTGACGTCGGTGAGCTTCAGGCCCGCCTTCGCGAGTGAGGCCACCAGCTGGAAGTGGGCGGAACTGCCCTGCGCGACCGCCACCGACTTGCCCTTGAGGTCGGCCACCGACGTCAGATCCGAGCCCTTGGGCACCGCGATGACCTCACCGGCGGACGAGCCGTGCGAGGCGCCGACCACCGTGACCTTCGAGTGGGCGCCCGCCGCGAAGACCGGCGGGGTGTTGCCGACCCCGCCGATGTCCACGGCCCGCGCGTTGACCGCTTCGAGCAGGGGTGGCCCGGAGGTGAAGGTCGACCATTTGATCTTGTACGGGACCTTCTCCAGTTCCCCGGCGGCCCGCAGGATCGTCTCGGAACCGCCTTTCTGGTCACCGACGTTGAGCGTGACGCTCCCCAGGCCACCCGAGGTGTTCGACGAGCCCGAGGAGTCGTCGGCCGCGGACGACCCGCCGCAGGCGGTCAGCAGAAGGGCGAGCGGGAGCAGCAGGGCGGGGGCGAAGCGTTTCATGGGAGGTCGTTTCTTCCGTTCGGAACGAGCGCGAGAGGTCAAGAGGTCGGGAGGTCGCAGGGTCGAGAGGTCGTCAGGCCGCCTGGGCGGCCGGGTGGTTGTCCACGCCGAGCTGATCGAGCAGACGGGACCGCAGTTCGGCGAACCGGGGGTCACCCGGATCGCGGGGGCGCGGCAGTGCGACGGGGTTGTCGTGGGCGATCACGCCGTTCTCCATCACCAGGGCGCGGTCGGCGAGCAGCAGGGCCTCGTCCACGTCATGGGTGACGAGCAGCACCGCGCACCCGCGCCGCTGCCACAGTTCGGCGACCAGCCGCTGGGCGGTGATCCGGGTCAGCGCGTCCAAAGCGCCGAACGGCTCGTCGAGCAGCAGCAGATCCGGCTCCCGCACCAGGGCGCGGGCCAGCGAGGCGCGCTGGGCCTCGCCGCCGGAGAGCGTCTTGGGCCAGGCGCCGGACCGGTGGCCGAGCCCGACCTCCTCCAGCGCCTGCTCCGCGACCGCGCGGTCGGGGTGGCCGGGCAGCCCGAGCAGCACGTTGCGCCACACCGGCTTCCACGGCATCAGGCGCGGCGACTGGAAGGCGACCGCACGCCGGCGCGGCACCAGCACCGAACCCTCGACCTCGCGGTCAAGACCGGCCAGCACCCGCAGCAGCGTGCTCTTGCCGCAGCCGCTGCGCCCGAGCAGGGCGGTGAACTCGCCCGGCCGGATGTCGAGATCGAGCCGGTCGATCACGGCGCGCCCGTCGAAGGCGCGGGTCAGCCCCTCGACCCGGACCGCCGTTCCGGCCCCCGTTCCTGTTCCTGTCCCCGTTCCCGTCCCCGTTCCCGGACGGTCCGGCTTCCGGTCGGTCTTCTGGCCTGCGGGCCGGATCACTTGCCGGTGAAGGTCGGTCGCCATTGCAGCAGCAGCCTTTCGAGAGTGCGGACGACGATGTCGGCGGTCAGGCCGAGGAAGGCGTAGACGACGAGGCAGACGACGATCACGTCGGTCCTGAAGAACTCGCGGGCCTGGTTCATGACGAAGCCGATGCCGTCGTCGGCGTTGATCTGCTCGCTGAACACCAGCGCCAGCCACGCGGTCGCCAGCGAGTAGCGCAGCCCGGTCATCGCGCCGGGCAGCGCGCCCGGCAGGACGACATGGCGCACCAGGCCCCAGCGGGACAGGCCGAGCGAGGTGCCGGCCTCGATGAGCTGTTCGTCCACGCCGCGGATGCCGGCGTAGACGTTCAGATAGAGGTGGAAGGCGACACCCAGCGAGATCAGCGCGATCTTGGGCGCCTCGCCGATGCCGAGCCAGATGATGAACAGCGGGATCAGACCGACCCAGGGCACGGTCCGCAGCATCTGCACGCTCGCGTCGACCAGGTCCTCGCCGAGCCGGGAGAGCCCGGAGACCAGAGCGAGCGCGGTGCCCGCCAGAACGCCGAACACGAGGCCGAGGGCGACGCGTTGGAGCGAGACCAGCATCGCCGACGGCAGCGTCCCGTCCGCGATCAGCTCCTTCCCGGCCCGCGCGATGGTGCCGGGGGAGGCGAGGATGTCGGGCTCCAGGACCCCGGTGCTGCTCAGCACCTGCCACAGGGCCAGCAGGAGCAGGGGTCCCGCGGTGCGGCGCAGCCAGCGGGGTACGTGGCGGCGCCGGGAGGCCGCCGAGATGATCGGTTCCAGCTCAAGGACGTCGCCCTGGTCGGGAATTACGGATATGTCCGGCGGTGGTTTGCTGATGGTCATGGCGACTCCACGGCGGGGCGGCAGACGGAGACACGCCTCGGCGCGCAGGCTCCCGACGGGTCGGATCCGTACGAATCCGTACGGATATGTGCGGGATCAGCCCGGGAGCGCGCTAAAGAGCGAGGCGAGAAGAAGGACGAACGAGTGAGAAGGCGTCAGCAGCCGCGACGACACGCGGCGGAGGCCACCCGCAGCAGGTCGATGTGACCGCGCGTGGTGAGCAGAAGAGGACGCAACATGCGGGAGAACCTAGCGAGCCGTCCCGTACCCGGTCAACGTCGTCTCGCCACCCGGACGGGAATCTCAAACGCGGATCCGGCGGCGTTGGGCGACCATGGAGACATGGCCGACGCGTTCACCACCCGCACCCTCGACATCCCGACCGGCTCCGCCGAGACCGTCCACGATCTCACCGCAGCCTGCACCGAGTTCCTCGACCAGGCCGCACACGGCCGCGACGGGCTGCTCAACGTCTTCGTCCCGCACGCCACCGCGGGCATCGCCGTCATGGAGACCGGAGCCGGCAGCGACGACGACCTGCTGTCCGCACTCCACGACCTGCTCCCCGCCGACGACCGCTGGCGCCACCGCCACGGCAGCCCCGGCCACGGCCGCGACCACGTCCTCCCGGCCCTGGTCCCGCCGCACGCCACCCTGCCGGTGATCGCCGGCCGCCTGGAACTGGGAACCTGGCAGTCCGTCGTCCTGGTGGACACCAACCACGACAACCCGCGGCGCCAGGTGCGGCTGTCCTTCCTTGGATGACACAAGGATCCGTCGGGTGAGCTGAGCTTCCGACCTCGTCGTCCCGAATCACGGGCACGCCAGTCACTCAGGTCGTCTACGGCTCCGCGCTCCTCGGCGGTGGTCGTTGACCGCCGCCGCTCCTCCGTCCGTTCGGTGGACTGCTGGGTGGTCTCGCGCATACATCAGCGTGCTGATGGTCTCGTACCTGCGGATCGAACCATCCGGCGCCTCCATGTCCCGGGCCTCGGGCTGCCGTGGTGGGTGGCTACGAAGGGCCGCCCACCACGGAACTCTTGGCCGGTATCTCCCCCGGCACACCACCGCGCTTCGTCACCGGGTTCGCCCGCCAAGGCCCTGTCCTATCGATCTCGCCGGGAGCGCGACGTCGGACAAGATCGACCGGACTGGGCATTGGCGAGCCGGTGGTCAGGCGTAAATGCTGCGACTCATCGTTTCGCTGCGAAGGCCGGCCGATTTCCGCAGGTCGCTGGTGAAGACAACCCGGGAGAGCCAACGCGACTTGCCCGCGGGAAGCGGCTCGTATGCGTCTCGTGCGTGCACGCACCGGAAGTTGTCGACGTAGACGAACTCGCCGGCCTGCAGCACGAGGGTGGCCTTGTTCTTTTCGAGGTACTCCTTGAGCCGCTGCAGTGCGCCGCGTTCGACACCGGAGTAGTCCGCGAGGTCGAGGGCGGCGAAGTTGACGCGCACGTAGGGACGTTCGCGGCGGCCGAAGAAGATTGGCTGCCAGTTCTCCTCGACGGTGCCCGATGTTTCGTGGATCGGGTTGTGCCCAATGTTGAACCGGGGCGCGAAGAGGGCGTCCCGCTCCTCGGGCTTCAGGTTGTCGATCCCGTCGACGCAGGAGACCGTGGTCCCGGCCTGCTCGTCGTTGCGCATGCAGGCAAGTCCGAGGAAATCGGGACGCGCCGGGTGGAAGGCATCCTCGACGTGGAACCCGAAGTCGAACTTCGAGCCTGAGCTGGAGTTCGAGATCTCGGCGAGATGCGGCATCGGAGCGATGGTGTTGTAAATGCTCCCGGCCCGCTGGGAGGTGAATCCGATCGGCTCGCCCAGCAGCGCGCCGTAGAGGCCGTGCAGCACCTGGGCGTCGTTGATGGCGAAGCCGGGCTCGGTCTCCACATAGCTGGTGGGCGTGGCTCCAGCCCCGTCCCGGAGTACAGGGCTGCCCGCCACGTGAAGCACGCCCCCCTCCTCGCGACGCTTGAAGCGGTAGAAGGTTTCCCGGACGCGCCGGGGCAGTTCATGGGACACGACGTGGGACCGCTCCAGGAAGTAGTACTGGTCGGTCATCCGGGGATCTTCCGAGATCTCGTCCAGGAGTTTCCGTGTCTCGACCGCTTCGTCAGCGGTCAGCTCAAGTCGCAGGACGCTCGTTGCCATTTCATACCTCTCATCAGAGACGATTCAGCTCAATATGACCGGCCGCGGGCACATAAGTGCGTACACAGCCGATTTCGGAAAGAGAACGGGAAATTCGTTCGACCGCAGGGAAGGCGCAGACGGAGATCAAATCTCCGGTGAACAATCGGACCGCACCTGGTTCTTTTTGATTACATCGCGGAGCGCAGCTGGATTCATGGAATTTCAGGGTGCTGGGCGCTCGGCAGGGGTGTACCGGAACAGACCTCCTGGCTTGAGTACGTCGTACAGATCGAGCAGCGGACCCGGCGAGTCGGCTGTCGCGACCACTCGAGCGACGGTTCCACCGGGAGTTCCCTGGTGCCACGCGGGGCGTTCGCCGATCGCATAGGGCACTTCTGCGTCCACGATCTCGGGGATGGCAAGTAGTTCGTCGACGGTCGGACCATCGGACAACACCGCGTCGAAGGCCGGCGCCTGCATGGTGTAGTAACCGGTACTGAGCACGGGGGGCGTGAATTCCGGCAGCGGACGCCCCGTGGCGATCGCCGCACGTGCCAGCACCGAGTCGTACCCGCAGCTGTAGTGCAGCATTTCCGTCACACCGCCGCCGATTCGGCTGTTCACCTCGATCACCCGAGGGCCGCCCGCGGTGAACATGATTTCGGTGTGCACGCCGGAGTTGACGATTCCTATCGCCTCGATCGCCGTGGACGCGCAGTCCAGGAGCGCGACGATGTGTTCCTCGGCCAGCACGGACGGAAGTATTCCGCCGTTCTCACGGAAGTTCGGCGACAGTGGCAGTTTGTCCGTGACCGCGAGGTGCTGGATTTCGCCTCTCTGCACGACTGACTCGACGCTCGCGTAGGCACCGTACCGCGGGTCGGGGTAGGGGCTGGAACTGATCATGAACTCTTCCAGGATGAAATCCTGGGCCGCACTGCCTCGAGGATCCGTGGCGTAGTTGGCACAGGCTTCCGCCCACAACTCGGCGAGGTCGGTCGCCTCGTCCAGCCGGTACGTCGCCATACTGCCCGCGCCTGCCACGGGCTTGAGAATGGCCGAGGTGCCGACGTGGGCGGTGGCGTGGCGGAATTCGGCCAGGCTACGGACCGAGGCGAAGCGGGGCGTCGGGATGTTCGCCTTGGCAAGGAGCCGACGCTGTTCGTGCTTGTTCCGCAGAGCTTCGATGGACCACGGAGCGTTGGCTGGTAGGCCAAGATGGGAGGCCGCCGCGTGGACGGGCATCATGGTCATCTCACCGAAGCCCAGGATGCCCTCGGGGCGCCAGTTCCGGGCAAAGGCAGTGAGTTCCTCGGTCGCGGTTTCCTGGCCGCGCATGGTCGTATGGCCGCACCATTCCTCGAACTGCGCTGCCCTGGCCAGATCTTTGACTGCGTCTCCGCTGGGGATCCACATGATGTGCAGGTCGTAGATTTCACAGAGCCGCGGAAGGTAGAACTTGGGTCGAGGCCCCGTGGTCACATCGAAGAGAAGCAGTCGCGGATGTGGTGAATATGTGGACGCCATGGCCATACTCGCTCCCGGGTAGGTCAGAGCCCCATCGCGAGCCCCATGGGCATGAGTTCGCGGGAGCCAGTCTGAAGAAGACATAAGAGGGGTGTAATGAACTGTGGAAGGCTGCCGGGCCGGCCCAGCCAATCGAGGCTTTTTGTGCAGGGCGAATGAATCGAACCGTTTCGACTGTCCGGCCCTCCGTCGGCAAGTCAATGCTGATGACTGGCGATGACGCGCTGGTCCGGTGGCGGCCGCCCGCCTTCCACCCCGGGGCTTACGGGCGACAGCCGGGAACCGGGTGGCGTGAGGTGACGAGAAGCCTGGTCCGTGCCGTCGAGGAACGGCCGCGCGGTAGCCACGCCGGACGTCACCAGGAGCTCGCGGGAGACTGGCGCCCCATCGGCCAAGGCGGCCCCCAACGGATAGGTCCGGGCGGCGGCCGGCAGAACTCCCTCGCGGCCACTGAGCAGCACCTTCACCTCACTACGGCAGTTGGAGGAGCTGTTCATGGCCGCCAGCCGTCGCAGGGTCTGTCTCGCCACGGCTTCCGCGGTGTCGTACAGCGTCGTGTGGGTGGGCAGACGCGCGCGAATCCGGTCGGCCACTAGGGGGTAGTGGGTGCAGCCCAGGACGACGGAGGTGCAGTAACCGGGCGTCCGGGCCACGGCATAGGCGATCGCGGCGTCGATCGCAGCCGTCTCGCCCCGGTCGATGGCCTCGGCCAGAGCTGGGCATGCCACGCGCGCGACGGTCTGGTCGGGAGCGAACTCACTGATCAACCGCTCCTGGTACGGACTCGCCGTGGTGGCCTCGGTCGCCCAGACCGCGAACGGCGCGCCGGTGACCGCCGCCGGCTTCACCGCAGGAACAGTGCCGATGACCGGGACAGCGGGTTCGAACTCGGCGCGCAGTACTTCCAGCGCGGTGACGCTGGCGGTGTTGCACGACAGTACGAGCGCCTGGGCGCCCAACCTGACGGCGTGCTCGGCAGCCCGGAGGACCCGGTTCGCGATGAACGCCGCTGAGCGCGGGCCCCAGGGCGCGCCGTCGGGGTCAAGGAGCAGAATGACCTCGCGCTCGGGGTCCATGTGCCTGATCCAACCCGCGGTGGGCAGCAGGCCGAGCCCGGAATCGATCAACCCGATGGTCATCGTAGGTCCTTGCTCTCCCTTCTCGATTGCTACGGACGGTGGGTCGGGCTACAGACCGGGGAGCCCCACGGGTGATTCGATCTCGATCTCCAAGGCGTCGACGCATGCGTCCAGGCGCCCGCGAAGCGCCTCCGGCGATGAGTCGAGCGCCACCACGTGCCCCAGACGCAGCATGAATGCTCGGGGCGGCAGGGCCACTTCCTGTCCGACCGTCACGTGCCAGCCGAGTTCGCACCAGAGCCGCTCGGCGTCCGCGGCGTGACCCAGAGCACGGACCGTGCCGTCATGCCGCGGGTAGACCATGCGGATGCCGGCCACGCGGTCGTGTGTCGGGGTGACCTCGACGGGCTCGCCGGTCAGCGAGGCGACGGTGAGGGCCACCAGGTTGACGCCGGTCGCCAGACTGGTCACGAACGGGATCTTGTCCCCGGCCAGGCGCGCGGCGACCTCGATCATTCGTGGCCCCGATGAGGTGAGCCTGAGCTCGGAGTGCGTCGCTCCGAAGGTGATCCCCAGTGCCCGGTGCGCCTCGACGACCACTCGCTCAACAGCGCTGTAGTCCGGATGCGCCGAGGGCCTGCGGCACGTGTGGCCGAGTTCCTCGAAGTATGGGGCGAACCCCACCTCCTTCTCGGTCAGACCGCAGATCTGGACGCGACCGTCCTGCGACACCGCCTCCACACTGATCTCCGGGCCGTCGAGGTACTCCTCGACGAGCACACCGGGAAGGGCAGTGACCCGGGCGTCCCGCGCGCTCGCCGCCAACTCGAACCGGGACCGCAACTGCTGCTCGTCCTCGACCCGGACCACGCCGCGACTGCCGCCCAGATTCCGCGGCTTGACGACGACGGGATAGCCGATGAGCGCGGCGGCCTCCACCGCCTCTTCGGCGGTCAGGGCGAGGATGCTCCGGGCCGACGGCACGCCGACGGCCCGGAACGCTTCGCGCATCAGACGCTTGTCCCGGCACATGGCCGCGGTCTGCGGCGACAGACCAGGCAGGCCGAGATCCGCGGCCACCTCCGACGCCACCTCGACTCGTGTCTCGTCGTACGTGAGTACGCCGTCGAACGGATCGGCGGCGTGCAACTCCTTCGCCAGGGCTCGTACCTGCTCGCGGTTCCCCAGGTCCACCTCGTGCACCGAGTCCACCAGAGGTACGGCCCAGTTCCGCTGCGGGGGGGATTCGATGAGATCGACCCGGACTCCCGCGTCGGACATGGACTCCAGGATGTACCTGCGGTACATCTCGTTGCCCGCGCTGAGAACCAACAGATGCTTCACGGCTTCTCTCCAGGTATGACATACAGGTATGGCGGGCAATACGGACTCGGCACTCCACCGCCGGCTCGCGAACGGCACGGGCAGGCCGGTTGCCGGCCCGATTTCTCCAGGCTGACCCGGTGATCAAGTCGGTGCGCATGACTTTTGACTGTCCATCAGGCCTCTGCCGCACGCTGGATCCAGATCAGGAGGCGTCGGTAGTGCGGCGGCGTTCGTCATCTTGCCTCCGCCCTCTCTCTCACATGTCGGTCGACGGGAGCCCCCGAATCGTGCCGATCGGCGCGGGCGTGTCCGCGCAGGCCGGCGAACCACACGACCACCGCCGTGGTGACCGCGAGCAGGCCGGATCCGATGAAAACCGGTCGCGGGTCGCCGTGGTGAAGGCCGGTGAGAAGTCCCGCGAGCATGGCGCCCACGGGGCTCGCCGCCAGCGCCGTCATGCGGGCGGTGGCGGTGACCCGCCCGAGCAACTCGCGCGGCACCGTCTGCTGTCGGATGGTCCGGATGACGACGACCGCGAGGACCGCACAGGCGCACACGACGAGGTTGAGCGCGGCCAGAGGAACGACTGAGGCGGTCAGACCGATGGCGTCGAGGGCCATCCCGAGGCTGACGGTACTCAGGAAGACGAGCCAGAGTTGCCGTGCGGGTGTGGCCAGCCGGGATGCCAGGACGGCACCCGCTATCCCGCCCACACCGCCGCAGCCGACCACGACGCCTACCTCCGGGGCGCCGAGTCCGAGGATGTTGCACGCGTAGAAGGGGATGAGCGTCTCCACCGCGATGAACAGGTTGGCGGATGCCTGACTGCACGTTAAGAGAAGGATCAGCCGCGAGTTCCGCAGGTACCGCAGGCCTTCGGCCACATCCCGCCGCAGGCTCTTGAGAGCACTGCCGAGCGTTCGCGGCCGCGCGGCTCCCCGCAGCGCACTCCGGCCGCTGACCGCGTAGATCGTCACCAGCGACAGCAGATACGTGGCGGCGTTGCCGAACAGTGCGGTGTGCAGACCGACGGCAGCGGTCAGCACACCGAAGAGGCCCGGTCCCACCGCGAGTGAAGCCTGGTTGGTTGCCTCAAGCCAGGAGTTGGCCCGCACCAACCGTTCGCCCTGAGCGAGGTCGCGCACCGCGACGGCGAGCGCGGTGTCGAAGAAGACGCCGGCCCCCGAAGCCAGGAACGCCAGCACCAGCACCACCCACACCTGCAGATCTCCCGCGCGGGCGAGCAGTGCCAGGGTCAGGAAGACCGAGAACCGGATCGCGTCCATCATGATCATGATGACGCGCGGGTTGAAGCGATCGACGATCGCTCCGGCGATGAGACCGACCATCAGGTAGCCGATCGTGCGGGGCGCGGCCGCGAGCGCCGCGGCGAAGGCACTACGGGTGAGTCCCAGTACGACAAGAGGAAAGGCGAGGAAGGCCAGCCCATCGCCAAGGAGGGAGAAGACCTGCCCGCCGAAGAAGACAACGAATCGGGACTTCGAAGGGGAATCGGTTTCTTCGTCCGTCCGGCCGCTCGGAGCAGCCATGCCCCATACCTCCTGGTCGGTGTTGAGTGATTGGACAACTGACGCGGGACGGCCTGGCCGCTCACCACAGGGACGGATCGGCGCGACGACGTTCCTGGTCCGCACCGACCTGGACTTCCCCTTCCGTCGGAGAAGCTGACCCGGGCATACAGCTGTCCCAGGTCATTGGGCGGACAGCCGATGCACGCAGCGTGGAATGCGGTGTGGGCCAGGCCGTCAAGAACCGACCACCACGGCTAGGGGCTGCCGGGTGGGATCACCTGCAGCCGTCGTTGAACCTCCGGGTACCGATGTACAACTGGCCGGCGTCGTTCATGTCGACGGTCGAGCCCGTTGCCCGGACGGAGCCGACGGTGTTGCTGGCCCAGACGGCACGGCCGCTGCTGGTGTAGACGACGAAGTTTCCGTCGTTCTGGTAGGACGCGTAGGCGCCACCCGAGTTCTCGGTGTGGGTCGCCCAGCAGGCACCGAAGTGGCCGCCGTACTCGACGAGGTTGCCGTCGCTCTGCATGACCAGCCAGACGTGGCCGGTGCTGGTGTACCGCTCGATGGATTCCCCCGCGTTGAGGGTCTGGCCCCGATCGAGGTGGTCCGAGCCGGCTGCCGTGGCCGTGCCGGTGAGACCGATCATCGAGATGGCGGCGACTGCGCCGACAGTGAATGTCTTCGTGAGTGTCTGACGTATGTTCATGTCTGGTGTCCTTTCAGTTGGATTGTCCGTGCGTTATGACCATTGGCAGGATGGGCTTCTGGCTCCGGTGACCTGGGACGTGTAGCAGATTTCCATCGAGAACGCCGGAACCATGGCCGTGCGCGAATCCTGGCCCAGGTATTGCCACATCAGATTCCAGGCCGTGGTCGCGGTGTTGGTTCCGTCGCCGGTCGCGTGGTGGTCCCAGACGCCGATGTACGGGATGCCGCAGCCGCTGACGTAGGGGCAGCCGCTGGCGTGTGCTGTCGCGCCGTAGCGGGATATCAGCGCCCACTGCTTCGGCTGGTCGCTGTTGTAGATCTCCGGCTCCGCGCTCGCCCGGCCGACACCCTGGCTGATCCAGTAGATGTCCTCCATGCTCCAGCCGTTGTTGCAGGCATGGTTCACCCTGGTGTCGGTCGACATCGAGACCGGACATCCGTCGGCGGAACCGAAGTTCGTCAGCAGGCGGTACGTGCTGTCGTGGAAGGCCTGGACCCAGGCCCGGGTGGCGGCGATAGAACCGCTGAACCCTGGTTCCATGTCATTGGCGCCGTCGACCTGCGCCGTGCTGCCGATATCTCCGGACCGGGCCCGGAGCCAGTTGTCCACGTCGTTGACCACTCCGGCCCAGGCCCGGCCGGTGGCCGCGGTCACCGTGATGTCGTTGTTGGTGCCGATCCCGATGTTCACGAACGGGTAGTGGGTCCCGTGGTCCGGGAACACCGGCCGCACGCACCGGTGGTAGCCGGTCGCGTACGCCTCGACGTAGCTCTCGATGGCGCTGTTGCTGACGATGGTGCTCAGACCGGGAAGCTGCGTGCCGGAGCCATTGGAGGTCTGACCGCCGAACGCGAAGATGACGTAGCTGCTTTTGACGTAGTTGACGCTGTTGGCGACGTCAAGGTTGGCCTGGGTGCAGCCGAAGCCGTCCGCCATGGCGTTGTCCATGCTCTGGACGTAGAAGCTCCGGTCGGTGGCAGGTTTCGGGGGAGTGGTCGTCGTGGTGTCTCCGACGGGGATCGTCCCGCCGGGGGGTGTGGATCCGCCGGAGCACGCCGGGATGCTGTCGTAGGGGTCCTGGCGGGTCGAGACGTCGACCGCGGGCATATAGCCCCAGGCCCGGCGCGATCCCTGCCCCCCGACGACCCGGTCGCCCTGGGTGTAGTACCAGACGTCGTTGCCGCCGGCGTGCTGCGCGCCGTGGGCGTAGCAGACGAACCAACTGGTCGTGGAGTCCATGTAGCCGACCGTCGTGCTCGCATCGGGCCCGGCGTACAGGGCGGCGCCGGCGCGGCTGTGCGAGTACCAGTCCGCGGGCCAGTACTGTCCCGCGTAGTCGGTCTGCGACTCGTTGGACTGCCACATGTCAGGAGCGCACGCGGGCACCCCGGGAGATGGGTCCGTACTGGTCCACAGGTTGACCGCCGGCATGAAGCCCCAGGCCTGGCGGCCCTGCCACCCGGACGCGCTCCGGTCGCCCTGGGTGTAGTACCAGACGTCGTTGCCGCCGGCGTGCTGCTGCCCGTGCCGGTAGCACGAGAACCAGCTGTTGGTGCTGTCCATCCAGCCGACGAGTGTGCTGTTGTTGGCGCCGGCGTACAGAGGTGCGCCGCTGTCGTTCCCGCAGTACGACACACTGTCCCACGACTGCCCGGTGTTGGGGTCGGTATGGCTCTCCGAGCGCTGCGAACACGATGCCGCCGAGGCCGGCGCCGCGCCGGCGAGCAGACCCGCTGTCAGCATCACCAGGGCCAGCAGAAGCCGCAAGAAGCGTTTCATGGCATCCCTTCGTGAAATTGCGCACCACAGGGTGACGGGTGCGATGGGGTGGGCGGTCCAAGAGGTCGCCGGCCGCCGCTCAGCAGTCCGGCACGCCGGGTACCCGCTGCCAGTTGCCGCCCTGGACGAGGTAGGTCGCCGGCAGATAACCCCAGTAGCCGGGGCCGTCGTCGACGCTTTCGTCGGCGAGGGTGAACAGCCACCAGTCGTTCCGGTTCGCCGATCCGTCGGCGTTGTAGGTGACCGGGTTCTGATGCCCGATGTCCTGGCGCTGGCAGGTGTACCAATTGCTACCGGCATACATCCAGCTGTGCTGCGTGATGAGGGTCCGGCCGTAGACCGGGGCTTTCTGCCAGCTGTCGCAGTAGTAGACGGTGTCGACCACGTATCCCGACGGATACGTCTTCGGCTCGTAGCGGGCGGTGCAACTGCCCGACGTTGCACCGGCCGGGGTGACTGTCCCGACACACGCCGCCACGAGGGCCAGCATGGTGGCGCCGCATGCGGCAAGACGCGTCAGTTTCATGGGCGTTCCTCTCCTGGAGATCGATGTGAGGGGAAGCGGCTCAGTGACGCCCGACACGCCGAACGGAAGGTCGCGTACTGGGCGCACCGGCGCTGCTTCCGGTGGTGCACCGTCAGGCGGCGTAGCCCTTACCGCCGATGAGGGTCTCCAGGTCGTAGGTCGACATGGTCCACTGCCGGGGTACGTTGCCCCAGCTGGACCCACCGGCGCCTTCCGCGGCCGGGTCGTAGACGTAGACCGTGTCCCCGTTGTTGGCGTACCCGACGACCGTCACGTAGTGGAAGATCGTCCGGTTCTGGTTGGGATAGTTCGGCGGCGCCCCGGTGTAGCCGGCCGGGATCCACAGGTTCACCACCATGGGGTAGCCCCGGTCGATGTCGAACATCACGTCGTACTTGAAGAGGTTCCGCTGTGCCTGCGTCGGGTTCCAGTCGATGGTCTTGAACTCGTACCACCGGGTGTTTCCGGAATTGTTGAGTTCGGTTGCCACCTCCTGGGCGCTGTCCGTGCCGTCGCCGTCGGTCCCCATGTGATTGGCGTACGTCGTCTGGCTGTGCGGCGTGTAGCCGAGCCGGGACTGCAACGCCATCTGGACCGAGGCGGGGGCGCAGAAGTTGCCGTTCTCCTGCGGGTACCAGGAACGACCGATGAAGACGGTGCCGGGAAGGCCTCCGCCTGGTGGGTCGGCCAGGGCGGGTGAGGCCGGTGCGAGGACGGCGGCCAGCGCGCTGAACAGCACCAGGCCCATCATGGTGGCGCGACCTCGTGCGCGGCCTTGCTTGTTGCGTCGAAGCATGTTCACTCCCGTGTGACGTGTGGCGGACCGGGCTGGGCCTTCGTGCTTCGCCCTTGTCGTATGTGCCACAACCTCGCTCGCCTGGGGTTTGTGCGACAGGTGCGGGGGCGTCGGACAAACAACGCCGGACAAAGCAGGCGCGTTCTGGCGGGGGAAGGCCGTCATGATCCGGGGGCTCTAGCATGTCCAGGGGGTTCGTTGGGGCTCGTTGAAGTGGTCGTGTCGCGGTGCGCGTTCACGGCCGTTGGGGGGTTGTGGTGGGTCGTCTGGAGAAACCGGTGGATCCGGAGGCCGGCGAGGTTCAAGCGCTGGCCTGGCAGCTGCGGCAGCTGCGGCAGGGGGCCGGGAACCCGGGATATCGCCTGTTGGCCAAGCGGGTCCACTTCTCGGCGAGCACGCTGGCGGATGCCGCCAGGGGCGAGCGGCTCGCTTCGCTGGAGGTGGTGTTGGCCTACGCCGAAGCGTGCGGCGGTGACCGTGACGAGTGGCGGGCGCGATGGTCGGCGGCTGCGAAGGCTCGTGCGGCGGCCGGTACCAAGGAGTCCGGACACGACGACGAGGCAGGCGCGGGTGAGCGGGAGGCCTGCCCCTATCAGGGGCTGACGGCATTTCAGGCAGAGGAGGCGGCACGGTTCTTCGGCCGCTCGCAGCTGGTCGAGCGTTTGGTGGGCCGGGTCGAGCAGTTGTCGTTCGTCGCGCTGTTCGGGGCGTCCGGCAGCGGGAAGTCCTCGCTGTTGCGGGCCGGGCTGCTCGGTTCGATCGCCGCGCATCCGGAGGCGGCAGGGCGCTGGCGGATCCTGCTGATGACGCCGACCGCCCATCCGATCGAGGAATTGTCCGACCAGCTCGCGAAGTTGTCCGGCGCCGATGTGCACCGGATGTACGAGGATCTGTCGCAGGATCCGGCCGCTTTGGACCTCGCGATCCGCGGCGCCATGGCCACCGATCCGGAGGAGTGCCGGGCGCTGCTAGTGGTCGACCAGTTCGAAGAGGTGTTCACGCTGTGCACCGGCGAGGGCGAACGCGCACGGTTCATCGAGGCGCTGCTGGACGCGGCCCACGGCCCCGGACGCCGCACCACGGTGGTGCTCGGCGTGCGCGCGGACTTCCTGGCGCACCTCACCCAGCATCCCGGCCTGGCCGAGGCACTGGGAGACCAGGCGCAGCTGCTGGTCGGCCCGGTATCGGCCACCGACCTGCGGGAGATCATCGTCGGGCCTGCCGCTCATGCCGGGCTACGGGTCGAACCGGAACTGCTGGCGACGGTGCTCGCCGACGCCGCCGGGGAGCCGGGCGCGTTGCCGCTCGTCTCGCATGCCCTGCTGGAGACGTGGCGGCGGCGATCAGTGAACTCCCTCACCCTGGCGGGGTACCACGCCAGCGGTGGTGTGCGCGGAGCGATCGCCCAGACCGCCGAGCGGGTTCACGACGGGCTCAGCCCGGAGCAGCAGCAGATCGCCCGCAAGATCTTCCTGCGGCTCACCGCGCTGGGGGACGGCACCGAGGACACCCGGCGGCCCATCGTCCGCACCGAACTCGACGGCGTCGCGGATGCGCCGGTGGTCGCCGAGGTACTGGACCGGCTGGCCGGGGCCCGGCTGGTCGTGCTGGGGGACGGCACGGTGGAGGTGGCCCACGAGGCGCTGATCCGGGCCTGGCCCCGGCTGCACCGCTGGCTCACCGACGACCGGGCGAGCCTGCTCGTCCACCGCGGGCTCACCGAGGCCGCCCACGGCTGGCAGTCGTCGGACCGTGATGCCGGGGCGTTGTACCGCGGGGGCCGGCTGGCGGCCGCCCGCGCCTGGGTCCAGGAGCATCCCGGGAACCTGAACGAGTTGGAGGATGCCTTCCTCGCGGCGGGCAACGCCGCGGAACACGCGGAACACGCCAGCGCCCGGCGCCGCACCCGCCTGCTCAAGCGTCTCGTCATGGGCATGGCCCTGCTCATGACACTGGCCATGGTCAGCGGTTTCGTCGCCATGAGCCAGCGCACGGACGCCCGCCGTCAGCAGCAGGTCACGTTCGCCGATCAGCTCTCGCTGCGGGCCAGGAATCTGCTCGCCACCGATCCGGCGCTGGCCGGCCGGCTGGCGGTGGAGGCATACCGCTTGCACCCGGACACCGAAACCGGCGGCGGCCTGCTCAGCGCCGCCGCGGCACCCAGACCGGTCGTCCTCAACGCCGGTGGTCCGGCCGTCTACGCGCTGGCGTTCAGCCCGGATCACTCGGTGCTGGCCTCCGCGGCCGTCGACGGGACGGTCGGCCTGTGGGACCCGGTGCGGGGCGCCCTGATCGCCACGCTCGACGGGCACGCCGGACGCGTGATGGCCGTGGCCTTCAGCGGGGACGGGAACCAGCTCGCCTCCCTGGCGATCGCCGGGACGTCCGGCTCCGTCACCGTCTGGGACACCCACACCCACCGCCAGGTGCGCCGGCTGGCCATCGACCACCCCGCCGCGGCCATGGCCTTCAGCTCCGACGGCGCGACGATCGCCGCCGGCACCGACACCGGCGGCATCGCCCTGTACGACCTCACTCACCCATCCGGTGCGCCGTCCGCAACACTGCGGAGCCACCAGCACACCGTGCTGTCCCTGGCGTTCAGTTCCGACCGTCAGTACCTCGTATCGGCGGCCGCGCAGGAAAGTCCCATCGTCTGGAACACGGCCACCGCAGCGGGCACCACCCTGCGCGGCGCCGATCATGTCGACTCGGTGGCGTTCGAGCCGTCAGGGCACCGCTTGGCGGCCGGGGCGGACGATCGAGGGGTGTATCTCTGGCTCGATGGCGACCTTTCGGCTCCGGCGACCTCCCTTCCCCTGCACGGTTCGTTCGGATGGGTGATCTCCGCTCCCGTCAACGACAAGATCGCGGTGGCGGACGAGAGCGGCACCGTCACCCTGCGGGACCTGCGGGGTGTCGAGCCCCCGCAGGCCTTCCGGGACCGGGGCCGCGTCGAGACGATGGCGGTGGCCCTGAGCCGCGACGGGTCGATCCTCGCCTCCGCCGGCTGGGACGGCGGCATCGTGCTGCACGACCTCCGCAACAAGCCGTTCGGCGGGTTCGACGCACAGGTCAACGATGTCGAGGTCAGCCCGGACGGACGCACGATCGCCTCGGCGGGCAGCGACGGATCCGTGCGACTGTGGGACGGCGCCGGGAAACCGGTCGGCGTGTTGGGAGATCAGCCCAACGGCGTGCAGGCGGTCGCCTTCAGCCCGGACGGTCACCTGCTCGCCGCGGTGTCCCGCAATCGCACCCTGACGATCTGGGACACCACCACCCGGCAGCCCGTCGGCCGGCCCGTCCAGATCCCCGCGGTCGGCGCCTCGACCGATGTGGCCTTCGGCCCCGGCGGCCGCTACCTCGCCGCGGCCACGCTCGGTCCCTATCTGTGGGACATGAGTCACCCGGCGTCGCCGGTTCCGGTGCCGCCCAAGAGCGCGCGTCTGGCCACGGCATTGGCGTTCAGCCCCGATGGGCGCCGCCTGCTGACCACCAGCGTCGGGGGATTCGTCAACGTTATCGACCTCGCGACCGGCGTCCAGGCAGACCGGTTCGACACCCACCAAGGCGTGGTGCAGGACCTGGCGGTCAGCCCGGACGGCACGACCCTCGCCACCGCCGGCGACAGCCGTACGATCAAACTGTGGGACACGGTGACCCACCGTCAGATCGCGGTGCTGAGCGGGCACAGCGCACCCATCCAGGTCCTCGCCTTCAGCCCGGACGGCCGCACCCTCGCCTCGGCCGGCGATGACCACACCGTAGTGACATGGGAGGTTGCCACCGGCCGCCGCATCGTCACCCTCACCGGCCACACCGGCACAGTCCGCGGCCTGGCCTTCACCGCCGACGGCGCCCTCGTCTCCGGCGGCCAGGACGGCAGGATCATCCGGTGGACCCTTGATCCCGGCGCGGCCATGACCCGCGTCTGCACCGTGGTCGAACGCGGCCTGAGCCGGGATGAATGGGCGGCATACCTTCCGTCCCTTCCGTACCGGCCAACCTGCGACCGCGTCAGCGGCGTCACATCGCGCTGACCCCGCCCATCGGCCGCAGTTGGCGCAGGGCGAGGATCCCGCCGATGGCGGGGAGCAGCGTCAAGGCCGTGGTGCGCGGGGTTCGGCGCGCACGCCCGGTTCAGGGCCGAGTACGGCGGCTGCTCGGAGCTCCCGCGCTCGGATGACTTGGCGGTTGTCTGAATGGAGGTGGGCGGACACCAACAAGGACAATGTGAATCGGCGGGTGCGGCTGAGTTTCCTCGGGTAGGGCGATGACCGGACGAGACTGTAGAGCCGAAGTCCGGCCGCACCAAATGGCTGGTGTGGGCGGGCGCGTGCGGGCTCAGCTCAGGTCCTCCACCAGTTGGTCGAGGGTGGCCTCCTCGTGGAGGGCGATGCTCAGTCCTTCCATGGTGGGCGCGAGGTCGGCGTCCCAGTCGGCATCGACCGGATGGCCTGACAGCGGAAGCCGGGGGACACCCTGGGCCTGGGTGCGGGCGGCGAGGCGTTCGTAGTCCTCGGCGTGCAGACGCCATGGGTCCGCGTCGTAGCGGCGGGTGATCCGGTTGGCCAAGGCGATGCCCGGCCAGTCGAAGTCGCCGTGATAGGCGAAACGGCAGCCGGTGGCGGCGAGGGCGTCGAGGAGGGTGAGGGTCGCGGTGGAGGCGCTGCCTGACGTGCAGACGAGCGGTTGTGTGCAGGCGGCGTCCGCCGCGGCTTCCACCACGCGGGGGTTCTCGCAGATACGGATGAGCGTGCCGGGCGCCATGGTCAGCCGCAGGACGTGCAGGTCACGCAAGGTGAGGTGCGTTTCGGCGTAGTTCTCGGTCCGTTCTCGCAAGGCCCGTTCGCGCCAACTGTCGCCCTCGGGGCGCAGACCGTAGGCGAGGACAGTGCTGGAAACCTCGTCCGGGGTGACACCGGCCAGCCGCCACAGGGCGCGGCGTCCGGCCGCATTGTCGGGCAGCTCGGCGCCATGGGCGAGGGCGATGCCTCGCTGGACGAGCCGCGCCAGCCAGGTGCCGTCGTCCAGTCCATGCGCGGACCCGGTTGCTTCCGCGGCGATCTCACCTCGGCCACGGACCCCCGCTCTCGCCGGTCCCAGTAGCAGAGCGAGGATCTGTACGGCCTGGTGGAGGGTGGCTACCGCGGCCTCAGGAGCCACGCCTCCGGGCACGCCTGATCGGCGGAGCCCGTCGTACCACTGCTGTGCCCAGTCCTCGCCGCCGAGAGCGGACGCGTCCAAGGAAGTGGAGACCGAGGACCACATGTGTTCTCGCCGGGTTTCGGCCGCCGACCGGACGGCCCGGCGATCAGTGAGGGCCGGTCCGAGTGCTTGGAGGGTATCCACCAGTCCGGTGCCGGCGGCCGAAGCCCGCAGACGTGCGTCCAGCTCGTCGAGCCGCACGGTGACCGTGGTGCTCGTGAGCGTCCTGCCGAGGAGTTGGGACAGAGCGGTCCGTTCCTGTGCGTTGAGGTTGGTTACCTTCAGCGATCCGATTGCCTGGAGGCCGTTGCTCTCCAGGCGTTTGCGCGTGCCGTTCCACAGCCGGTGGAGGTCGGGACCGGCCAGCCAGGTCCGTGTCTCGGCGGGCAGCGTGCTCATACGGACACCAGGCGCCGGTGGCGGCCGTTCCAGGTGTAGTGCAGGGTGGCCACGCCGCGTACATGAGGATCGCGCAGACACTCGTAGATGTGCAGGGACGGCACCTCGGGCCAATTGCCCATGAGTCGTTCGCTGGTCAGCACGAAGTCGAGATCGAGGTCGACGAGGATCCGGCCGAGCCGTCCGTGGGTGGGCTCGTCGACCTTGGCGAAGGCATCGTCGAGCAGGATCAACCGCGGTGCGTGCGGTGCGGTTTCGCCGAGGGTGGTGAAGTGGGCGGCGGCCGCGGCGAAGAGTATGAGGTAGGAGAGCACGCGCTGCTCGCCCTGGCTGAGGCCGGTGCGACTGGTCAGCCGGCGCTTGCGGCCCGGGGCTGCGTCCTCGACCACGAAGGTGTGGAAGCGGTACCAGTCACGGTAGTCCAACGCGGTACGCAGATGAGCGGCATAGCCGGCCGACGGGTCGGCCCTGCGGGCGTCCTCGATCCGTCGCTGCAGCACTTCCCGGAGCCGGTCGGTCTGCTCGCGTGTCCGGAGACCCGAGGGGCTGCGGAGCAGCTCGACGGCCGCACGCACGTCCGTGTCGACGTCCTCGTCCAGCTTCCATTGCAGCTCTACTCCGAGCCCGTGCGATGTGCGGACAGTCCTGAGCGTGGCGTTGAGCGCTGCCACCAGGTTGGCAGCGGTGATGACCTGTGTCGACAGGTGGTCGCCGAGTTCGCCGGCGAGAAAGCGCTGGAAGACCTCGCGTTCTCGCTCGGTGAGCCGGCCGCGGGCCTCGGCGGCCTGGGAGGCGATCCGCTCTCCCACTACGGCGACGTCATGGGAACCGTGGTCGTCCAGGAGGCGGCAGACCTTGATCCCGTCGCGCTCGTCCAGCTGTGCGTCATAGCCCCCGGCGAGCGCGTCACGCAGTACGTCGTACCGCCGCATCAGCGTGTTGTCGGACACGTCGTCGCCCGAGCGCTCCAGCCGCGCGTTGACCGCGTTCGCCAGTTCACGCAGGGCCCGGATTCTGGCACGGGCGTCCGCCGTGAGCAGGTCGGCGGAGCTCTCCGGCAGGCCTGTCCGGTCCCATCCGGCGCCGCGGAGGACCTCCGGGCGGGCGAGGGCCCCGCGCAGGGCGTTGCCGGCGTCGATCACCGCGGACTCCTGGCGGGCCAAGTCCTCGCGAAGTCCCTTCTCCGCTTCCTCGGCTCGGGCCCGGCTCTCCCGAAGTTCATCCATGGTGTGCTGGGCCTTGGGGAGGGCACCCAGTGCCGCCGTGATCCGTTCCTTCGCCGCTTCCTCCCGGGTCAGGATCTCGCTTTCGGCCGATCCGACGGCTTCTTCGAGGGTAGCCAGCTCCCTGCGGGCCGGGCGGAGTGCGTCGAGCCGGGACTGGTAGTCACCCTGCGCCCGGAGACGGTCCGCGTATGCCTTCTCGTACGCCTCCAGTGCGGATCGCTCGGTGCCGGATCTATTGATCGTGCCGTGGACCGCTCTGGACAGCCGCACGAGGCCACTGTGCACGGTCGCCAGCGCGGTGTCGATGCGTTCCAGGGCCTCGGTGCCGGTGGGCAGGTCGTTCGCGGTCGCGGCGGCGTCGGCCGCGGCGCGAGCTCTCGCTGCGCGGGTGCGGGCCCCCTCTGCCGTGCGGGCGGCCGTCGACGCCTTACTGGTCAGGACTTGGAGGTCGGACTCCCTGCCGTTGGCTTCGTTCCAGGCGCTGGAGAGCAGGCGGGAAGGGGGGAATCTCCGCAGCGCGTCCGCCAGGGACCGGCGTTGGGCATTGAGGCGATCCAGTTCTCGGCGTTCGCCGGTGAGCTGTTGAGCGGCCTCCGCGAGCCGGACGTCAAGTTCGGCCAGCTTGCGGCGACGGGTTTCGGCGCGGGTGGCGGCTCCCACGAACTCGGCCGCGGGCTTGAGGTGCCGCCCTCTGAGTGCGCCGAGACGCCAACTGCCGTCGACCTGGACCGCGCTGGCCGCCGCGGTCTCGTAGGCCGGGGCCAGAGCGATGGAGGACAGGACCCGGTCGACGAGTTCAGCTGTGACACCGGTCTGGGCCGGTACGACTGGGCGCAGGGCGGCTGCCAGGGTGGGGCCCTCCGGCACCGCCGCACGCGAGTCGAGGAGGGTGTCGAGGGTGCCCGGATCGAGGACCGAGCCGTCGGCGCTGATCCAGGCGTCCAGGAGCCCGCTGGCCTCCAGCGCTGCTTCCAGATGTGCTCGCTCGGTCGTGGACAGTTCCTCGGTGAAATCCACCAGCTGGTAGAAAGGCGCCCCACTCCCCGCGGTGCGGTCAGCGGCGCGGTGGGGAGGGACCGGGGGCTCCGGGTCGGTCTGCCGCTCCCAGGCCCGCCGCTGCTGCTCCAGATCCTTGTACGAGACAGTTAGCTGATGGACCGCCAACGCGGCATGGTCCCGCTGATCGGAAAGCCACTGGCCGTACGGGTCGAGGACGAGGTGAGCGGCTTGTCCGGCTTCCGTGTCGATCTCCGCGGGAAGCGTTCGGTCCGCGAAGGGCGCGTCCGGTGCGGTCTCGCAGACGATCGCCTCCAGAACGGGGTCGAGAGCTGGGCAGCCGGGGGCGAGCGCTGAGATGACGTGCTCAGCCCAGTCGGTGACCTCGCGTGCGTAGGAGACGCTGGTGGCAACCACCTGCGTGCGGGCATGCTCCAGTCGGCCGGCGACGTCCTCCATCTCCGTCTCCAGCCTTTCCCGTTCGGCATCCGCAAGCGAGGCTTCCGCTACTGCTTCGCGGGTGTGCGCGGAGAGCCGTTGTACCTCCTTGACCATACGAGAGCGGTTCTTGGCCACCGACTGGCCACCTTCCAACTGCGCACGCCATGCGTCCAGGGCCCGCGCGGTGGCTGCCGTGTCGGCAGCGATGACGCGTTGATGTCGCACGGTCTGCGTTTCGCCGTCAGGGTCCGCCACCTCGACGCTCTGTGAACCGGCGATGTCGGTACAGCGCAGAGAGACGGCCTCGCCGAGGTGGCCCGTGGGCAGGCCGGCTCTCTCGGCCTCAGGCATCAGTTCCCGGTGCTCGGTAGCCAGTTCCGCGAGACGCTCCGCCATGCGGCCTACGTCGTCGGACAGCCGTCCGGCCGCGCCCTGTTCGGCACCATGCGCGGTCAGCACGGTGGTGTGCGTGGCCGCGGCCGCGGTGTACAGGGCCGCCACAGTGTCACGGCGCTCTGACAGTTCCTGCACGCTGCGATAGCCGTCACTCGCATGCAGTGCGGCGAGTTCGGCCTGTGCGGCTTCTTGATCCTCCTTGACCGCGGACAGCCGTGCGTCGGCTTCGGCTTCGCGTCCTTTGAGGTCGCTGGTCCTCTTCGCCGCGTCTCCGGTCCTGCGCCGCCACTCGGTGAGGACATCCAGCTCGTGACTCACAGCTGCTGAAGCCCTGCGCAGGACCCCTGTCAGGTAACCGCGGTAGCCGGTGAGGAAGGCCCCAAGCGCCGCATCGGTCCTTTCCAACCTGCCCAGTTCATCGCGGACGGCGTCCAGGTCATGGAGGTTGCGCGCGACCTTCTCCACGACCTCCTCGTCCAGTCCTGGCAGCGTTTCGCTCAGGAGCGAGACCAGCCCACCGGATTCGATGCGGTCCCCGACCGTGGGTCGGCGCAGACGGTGGAGGAGTTGCGTGAGGTTGCGGAAGCGTGTCGAATCGGTGATCCCGAACAGCTCGCGGGCGACACGGGCCCGGTGTTCGACAGCGCGCTCCGTGACGTTCGCGGCGCCGATCGACTCCTTCAGCTTGTCGACCGGCAGCGGTTTGCCCGCCTCCACCAGATGAAGGTCCTCACCCACCCGGAGCGGAGTCACGAAGAATGCCGGGACGGCCCTCTTCGTCGATTTCGACGCTCGAACGGCCGCGCCGATGGTGAGATACCGGTCCCTACCGTCGGCTGCTGCCATGCGGAATTCCACCCAGAGGTACCCCAGGCGATTGGTCTGCTCGAAGCCGTCCAGCATCAACCACACCAGCGTGGTCCGGCCGGTGCCCGTGGCGTCGAGAGCTCGCGCATCACCGTCGAGCAGATACGGCAGCAGCATCTCCAGGGCCTTGGACTTGCCCGCGCCGTTCTTACCGCGCAACAGCAGCCTGCCGTCTCCGAACGCGAACTCCTGCTCGTCGTACTGCCACACGTTGCGGATACCCGCGCGGTGCAGCCGGAACCGGGAGGCGGCTTGCGTGGCGGCACGCTGCATGGGAACGGGAGCACTGAAGTCGGTGGTCATAGGGGAAGCTCCTGTTGTCCGTCGGCCTCGGAGGTCGAACCTGGAGCGGTTCGTACGGTGACATGGGTGGCGTATCTGGCCGCACCGGCGAGCAACATCAGGCCGCTGCCGCTGCCGCTGCGGGCACCTGCGACATCGGTGACGGCACGGCCTTCGGGAACGGCCTCGTCATACCCCTCCGGCAAGCCCCGTCCTGCGGAGCGGAGCGAACCGTCGCGTGCCACGAGCCGCATCCGGATCAGCAGATCCACTACGGATGCCCGAAGCGCCGGCGGATCATCGACCAAGTCGCGCTTCCAGTTGCTGCGGTGCCCATACGCCGCCACGAGTTCTGCAAGGACCTCTTCCATCAGTCCGTCCGGAATCGCCACACCGACGACGAGGCGGCCCCCAGTCGCGGGATGACCCGGATCTTCCGGACGCAGCTGCTCGACCAAGCGCTCCAGGAGAAGGAGTGCGGCCTGCGCGAGTGTTCCGCTACCGGGCAGGTGCAGGTCGGACAGCTCGTCCTCGGGATCCACCAGCGCTGCGCCTTCCGCTCGGATCTCGGTCTCCAGGCCCAGGAGTTCGGAGAATGCCTGGGCTTCACGGCGCTGCCGGGTGCGGAGCCAGTCGCGCTCGGCGTCGGTCAGCTCGTCAAGGTAGACGACCGGCGTCTCCACCAGCATCCGGCGCACATAGGTACGGGCTCCGCCGAACCCAGGATCCGCAGCCCGGCGCACAAGATCGGTGCCGCTCCTGCTCTGCGCGAGCGGCCCGGACACCACAGCGCGAGCGATCTCCCGGTCCACCGAGATCAGTGCCTCGCCGCTGTCGTCCTGCTCGACGGCAGCCACGCTTCCCTCGGTTTCGGTCAGGACGCCCCAGTCGACCAGCTGCCGCAGCGCGGCCGCCAGCGTCCGTTTCTGCGCTGTCCGGCCGGCGTCCTCCCATTCCACGCCCGCATCGGCCGCTGCGGCTTTGATGTCGGCGACCAGTTGCGACAGCAGAACCTGCTCGGGCGCCGTCACCAGCACGGACAGGGCCAGGGCCAGGCATGCGTAAGTGCGCGGTGTGAATGCTGTACCGCTGGAGCGCTCCAGTTGGTGCCCCGCACCGGCGCCCAGGCCCGCTTTGAACAACCGCGCGTACGACGTATCGACCAGGAGCCGATAGCCGAGAACATGCTGGAACCGTTTGGTGAGCCAGTCGGCGTGTCGACGGATCAACGGAAACAGGTCGGCGTGCGGACCGTCCGAGGTCAGCAGCGGGTAGGCGAGCAGCAGCCGGCCCGCGCTGCGGCGCTCCGCGGCCAGCGCTACATCGTGGGCCGAAGGGAGCGTCACGAGGCGCTCACCCGCGCCTCGCCGCTCGGTGCCAGGCCGGCAATGCCCTCGACCGTGAGTTCCAGTTCATCCAGCGTCAGCTCGCCGTCGGCCGAGTGCAGTACGGTCTCACCTCCCGGGATGCGCCGGACCGTGAGGCGGACGCCGAGTTCCGCATCCTCGCTGCACGCGGCGTCCAGGGTGAAGTCGCGCTCCTGCTCCGGCGTCCAGGCCTCGGCGCGGTGAAGCTGCGCATTGCCCAAGGCCGTGGCCAGCAACTCGAGCAGCAGCGATAGCGCGGCCGATGTGAGCCGTATGTGCTCGAAGCGACCGGAGGAACTGCGTAGCTCGTCCGCAGCGGCACGTCTGTCATCCGCCTGCTGCCGCGCCGCCCGCTGAAGGCGCTCCTTCTGTTCGGAGTGGTCCTCCACCGCGGACGCCCGGCCCCGCTGGGCACGATTGCCCCGCTCGCGCAGTGCCACCGGAACCTCGACCACCGGACCGGTCCACCAGCTGGTGTATGCGGGCACCACCTCGTCCGTGGCCGGCGGAATGCCCAGATGCCGGGCGCTGTACAACCCGAAAGCCGCGACGGCGATGTCATGGGCGTCTTCCGGAGCGGCTTCGTCGAACCACCGTGCAAGCCGCAGCAGGTCCTTGCGCCGAGACATCTCTCCGGATGCCGAGCGCAGCATCCGTTTGGCGTTGGCGAGCAGCGATTGCAACGCACGCAGGGTGGCATCACGCAGCTGATCAACCTGGCTTCCCCGCCCCTCGACGTCGGTGAACCAGCCGCGTAGTCCCTCCCAGTCGGCCGGCTCGCGGCCCCGGCTCCGCTGCACCCGCGTAGCCAACTGGCCATCCGCGCCATGGGGAACTCCCGAGAGCCCGCGGGTGTGGGAATCGAGACGTTGCAGGAGGGCGGGTAGGTGGGGCCAGAGTCTGTCGAGGACTGCTGCGATACGGGGCGCCCGGAAGGACACGTCCTCTGTGATCGCCTCGACATAGTCGAGCAGTAGCTCCTTGAAGCCCTGGTACTCGGCGCTGTCGAGGTCGTAGCGCGCGAGTACTTGCCCGAGGTAGGCGTAGAAGTCCCGGATGGAGTCGGCGAACTCCGTGAACTGCACGAAGATTGTGCTGACGCGTTCCAGCGCTTCCTGCGGCTCTGCTCCGCCCGGTTTCCGGATCAGTTCGTCAAGTTCACGCAGCCCGCGCTCGACGAGGGCCAGCAGCTCACTGCTCACCTCGCGAGCGGCATCGGCTCCGGCGAGCACGTCGTCAGCATCCCGTTGAATGCGTTCGCCCAGCTTCGACAGCTGGTACCGGGAACGGGCGCGCTGGTACTCGGAGATGCTCGACGCCTTCACCGTGTGCGTACTGGGAAGGAGATTCCCCCACTTCGCCAGCTGGTCCAGCCGGGTTGTCAGCGTCTCCGCGTTCAGGTGCGCCGCCGGCCCGTCGGCGTCGACGAGTCTGTCCAGCACATCAGGTACGGCCAGATCCGCCAGCAGGGTCCCGCAGAAGACCCGCATGATCGCGACATGCTCCAGCCGTTCCGGTGCGCTCAGATAGGCATAGGCGGTCAGCCGCTGCCATGCTCCGTCGCGTTCGCCCTCCGACGTGGGCTCTTGTGGTGATTCCTCCATGAACACGAGGCTACGCAGGACTACTGACAGCGGGAGGCGGTTCTGGGTCTTCGTGCTCGTGCTCCGGCTCCTGGAGCAGGTGGCCGGGTGAATTGCCCCAACGCAGATTGGTGGAGCGCGCCTGACAGTCCGCGCGGCAGTGACCTGCGGCGTCGTCCCAAAGGTTTGAGTTGCACTGTCTTTCCTGGGACGCACCGGGTGGAGGTCCAGTACTTGGGTAGCTCGGCAGTTGTCCTGACGGAGTTCCGCGGACACCAACCGCGACCATCCGCGGCGCCAGGTGCGGCTGTCCTTCCTGGGCCGAGCGGGAGCGCTCACGTTGCGCGCATCTGCGGGCCGGCGGCGGCCCCGGCAGCTCCACCTGCTGACACAAGCCCTGTCTATGGGATCCCATAAGGCTGCCTTATGAGGTCATAGGTCTGACCCGGCTACTAACTTAGGTTTGCCTTAGTTTAGGCTTCCCGGCGAGTCCGCCTGTTACCGCTCGAAGGGAACCTGATCATGCTTCGCCCTGTGCGGGTAGCAATTGTCGGAGCCGGCCCCGCCGGGATCTATGCCGCCGACGCGCTGCTGAAATCCCCGGCGGCCGTCGAGCCCGGTGTGTCCATCGACCTCTTCGAGCGGATGCCGGCCCCGTTCGGTCTGATCCGCTACGGCGTCGCCCCCGACCACCCGCGGATCAAGGGCATCGTCACGGCCCTGCACCAGGTGCTCGACAAGCCGCAGGTGCGGCTCTTCGGCAACGTGGACTACCCGGGTGACATCAGCCTGGACGATCTGCGCACCTTCTACGACGCGGTGATCTTCTCCACCGGGGCGACGGCCGACCGGGCGCTCGACATAGCCGGCAGCGACCTCGACGGTTCGTACGGCGCGGCGGACTTCGTCTCCTGGTACGACGGGCACCCGGACGTGCCGCGGACCTGGCCGCTCACGGCGGAGAAGGTCGCGGTCCTCGGGGTCGGCAACGTCGCGCTCGACGTGGCGCGCATCCTGGCCAAGACGGCGGACGAACTGCTGCCGACCGAGATTCCGCCGAACGTCCATGAGGGTCTCCGGGCCAACAAGGCCCTGGAGGTCCATGTCTTCGGCCGCCGTGGCCCGGCGCAGGCGAAGTTCAGTCCGATGGAGCTGCGGGAGCTGGACCACTCCCCGAACATCGAGGTCATCGTCGACCCCGAGGACATCGACTACGACGACGGCTCGATCGCGACCCGGCGTGGCAACAAGCAGGCCGACATGGTCGCCAAGACCCTGGAGAACTGGGCCATCCGCGACGTCGGTGACCGCCCGCACAAGCTGTTCCTGCACTTCTTCGAGTCGCCCGCCGAGATCCTCGGCGAGGACGGCCAGGTCGTCGGGCTGCGCACCGAGCGCACCGCCCTCGACGGCACCGGCAACGTCAAGGGCACCGGCACCTTCAAGGACTGGGACGTCAGCGCGGTCTACCGCGCGGTGGGGTACCTGTCCGACGAGCTGCCCAAGCTGCCCTGGGACGTCGCGTCGGGCACGGTCCCCGACCAGGGCGGCCGGGTGATTGAGGAGACCGGCGAGCACCTGCGGTCGACCTACGTCACCGGCTGGATCCGGCGCGGCCCCGTGGGGCTGATCGGCCACACCAAGGGCGACGCCAACGAGACGGTCGCCAGCCTGCTGGACGACTTCGCGAACGGCCGGCTGCACACCCCCGCCTCGCCCGCCCCGGAGGACGTGGAGGCGTTCCTCGGCGAGCGGAGCGTCCGCTTCACCACGTGGGAGGGCTGGCACCGGCTGGACGCCGCGGAGCGGGCGCTGGGCGAGCCGCAGGGCCGCGAACGCGTGAAGATCGTCGAGCGTGAGGACATGCTGGACGCGAGCGGCGCGTAGTCCGGCCGTTTCCCGCCGTCCGGCTCGTCCGGCGCAGCCCCGCGGCTCGGGGTGACGGGAATCGTCATAACCCTGTCCTTGCCGCCACATCCGGGGCGGTGACGATGAACCGGTGACCGACCACCGCATCGTCTTCGTCGCCCCGGACTTCCAGATCCTCGGTCTGACCGGGCCGCACGAGGTGTTCTCGCAGGCCGGACGGCACAGCCAGGCCGGGCCCGGCTACCGGATCGACGCCGTCGCGGCCGCCCCGGGGCCGGTCGGGTCCAGCGGCGGGCTCGCCGTCACCCCGACGCTGACGTTCGACGCGTGCGAGGGGCCGATCGGCACCCTGGTCGCCGTCGGCGGCCCCGGTATCCGGCGGGCGGCCCGGGACACGGAGTTCGCCGGGTGGTTCGCCGCGGCCGCCCGGCGTTCCGACCGGGTCGCCTCCGTCTGTAGCGGTGCCTTCCTGCTCGCCGCGGCCGGGCTGCTGGACGGCCGGCGCGCCGTCACGCACTGGAACAGCTGCGCCGAACTGGCCGAGCGGTATCCAGAGGTGACCGTCGACCCCGACCCGATCTTCGTCAGGGACGGCGACGTCTGGACCTCGGCTCGCTGGCCGCGCGGGAGGATCCGGAGGCCACCGCCATCGGATGCCCGGCCGCGTGCAGCAGCTCCACGAACTCGCGCATCCGCGGGAAGACCGCGGTCGCGGTGGCCGCCAGGCGCAGATAGAGCCGGTTCTTGCCGTCCAGCAGCTCCTCCACCGGCGCCGACAGACCGTACTCGGCGCTCAGCGCCTCCAGCGTCTCCTTCGTACTGATGCCGATGTAGTGCGCGTGCTGCTCCCAGCCGAAGTCCTGACCCCGTGCGCGGCCAGCAGCCGGCGGCCGGCCTCGTAGTAGTTGGGCTCGCTGTCCACCAGCGTGCCGTCCAGGTCGAAGATCACCGCGGGGAGGGTCATGGTCCCCGGCATGCCGACCGGGCGATCACGGTGCCCGATCCGCTCCGCTCCGCCCCGGCCCCTCGGCGCTCCGCCCCACCGCCTCGACCAGCGGCAGCACCCGGTGCGGCACGCGCTCGCGCAGCGCCACCTCGGTCCGGGTGCGGA
The DNA here is from genome assembly GCF_016107395.1 of Streptomyces fildesensis. GTDB lineage: Bacteria > Actinomycetota > Actinomycetes > Streptomycetales > Streptomycetaceae > Actinacidiphila > Actinacidiphila fildesensis. The sequence continues at coordinate 130,644 of NZ_JAAIKO010000005.1, read as the reverse complement.
CCACGCCCGGGGTGCTGATCAGCCGCTGGACGACGTCCTCGAGATGCGCGTTGTCGCGCGCGACGACGCGGGTCAGCAGATCGCCGCCGCCGGTGACCGAGACCGCCTCGATGATCTCGGGCACCGCGGCCAGCGCGTCACCGACATCGTCCAGGTGCCCCTGGGTCACCTCGATGTGCACGAAGGCGAGCACCGGGTGGCCGAGCGCGGCGGGCGACAGCCGCGGGCCGAAGCCGGTGATCACGCCGTCGCGCTCCAGCCGGTCGATCCGGGCCTGGAGCGTGCCGCGGGCCACGCCCAGGACGCGGGCGTACTCACGCACGCTGGTGCGCGGCTGTTCCAGCATCAGCCGCAGGATGCGGGCGTCCAGCGCGTCGACGGCCATGGGCCACTGGTCTCCTTCTGGTCGATCATCGGGACTCATCACTGTACCAATGGCTCACCTTCGGCTGGCTCGTTTGAGCCATTGCCCCTGGTGATGCTTTCCTTGGCGTGACGATGGCGTTGCGGTCCTCCGCAACGCCTTTGCCATGTCCGCAGATCGAACGATGCCGAACAAGCTGAACAAGGGGCGGGGACCACCGACGTGAAGAGGATGTTCATCGCTCCGGATCCGGGACTCGCGCGGCTGCGCACCGCGTCCCGCGCGGTCCTGGGCATCGCGCTGGCGGTCACCTCCGCCCTGCTGGCGGGGCTGCCGATGCCCGCCGTGGCGGGCGGCGGGCTCGCCGCGCTGCTGGCGCTGTTCGTCGTCGGGGACGCCCGGGTCGGCCAGCAGGCGGTCACCACCGCCCTGATGCCCGTCGTCGGGCTCCCGGTCCTCGCGGTCGCCGCGTGCCTGCACACGGTCCCGTACGCCCGTGACGCGGTCTTCCTGGCCGTGGTCTTCGCCGGCGTCTACGCCCGCCGCTGGGGGCCGCGCGGCCACGCGCTCGGCGTGTTCGCGTTCATGATGTTCTTCATCTCCCAGTTCCTGCACGCTGTCCCGGCCGCGCTCCCCGAACTGTGCGGCGCCGTCGGCCTGGGCCTCGGCTCCGCCGCGCTCGTCCGCTTCGGCCTCTGGTGCTACGAGCGCCGGGCCACCCCGCCGCCCGTCGTCGCGCTGCCGCAGGCGCGCGGACTGCGCAGGATCACCACCCGCCAGGCCTTCCAGGCCGCCGCCGCGTCCGGCTGCGCCCTCGCGCTCGGCCAGGCGCTCTCCGAGGACCGCTGGTACTGGGCGGTCGGCACCGCGTGGTGGATCTTCGTCAACACCGCCCACCGCGGCGAGACGCTGGTCCGCGGCTTCCGCCGGGTGCTCGGCACCGTGACGGGCATCGCCGCCGGTCTCGCGCTGGCCCTGCCGCTGCACGGCGCGGGGGCGCCGACCGCCCTGCTGGTCGGGATCTGCGTCTTCGGGATCTTCTACACCGCGCCCGTGTCGTACAGCTGGATGATGTTCTTCGTGACCGTCATGGCGGGCTCGCTCTACGGGCTGCTGGGCATCCTTCACCCGGGTCTGCTGTGGCTGCGGCTGGAGGAGACCGCCGTCGGGGCGCTCGGCGCGGCACTGGCCGTGGTCGTGGTCCTGCCGATCAGCACGCACTCCGCCACCGACGCCTGGATCCAGCGCGCGCTGCACGGCGTGCGCGACTTCACCACCCAAGCCGCGCACCACCTGGCCGGCGGCCCCGGCGAGGACCTCGCGCAGCGCGCGAAGGAGCTCGACCTCGTACTCGGCAGGGTCAGGACCACCGTCGCCCCGCTCGTCCACCCGTTCAGCCCGCTGCGGGCCCGCCGGGCGCGGGCGCGCCAGGTGCTCGCACTGCTCGACGAGTGCGCGGACCGGGTACGCGGCCTCGCCGCCGTGGTGGCCGACCCGGACGCGGGGCACGACGAGCGGCTGCTCGCGGCCTGCCGCCGCGTCGAGGAGGCCGTCCACCGGCTCGTGGCGCCCGGTGCGCCGCACGTCCCGGCGCAGCTCACCGTGGTCGCGGAGGCCGCCGAACACCCGCACGCGGAGCACGCGCTGGCGCACCTGCACGCACTGGAGGGGGCGCTCACCGAACTGGTCGCACCCCTGCGCGCGACTCCGCGCGCCCCTTTGGCCGCCTGAGCTGCGACGTGGACACGCGGACCATGTCTGAGGCATGTGCATCGGCCACGAACAGGATGGATCAGCCGCTCCACGGGTAGGACCTTGCGCATCGGAATTCCGCGGGCCGCAGCGGGATGCGGCCCGGGAGCCGAACATCTTGGGGAGTGCGCGGCGTGCTGAACTTTCTGCGACGGACCGACGTCAGGGCGCATCAGGAGCGGACGGTGGGGGCGGAAGTGCCGGTCGGGCGTCCGGCGCCCCGCCCGGTGGGACCGGAGCAGCGGGAAGCGCAGGCCGAGGTCTGGCCGCTGGCCAGGGAGTTCCTGCGGCAGCTGCACCGTGAGGAGGCCGACCCCGACGCCCTCGCCGCCCGTCTGACGCGGGTGCGGGCCGAGATCGACGCGACCGGCACCTACCGGCACACGAGACAGGAACTGGTCTTCGGCGCCCGGGTCGCCTGGCGCAACAACAACCGCTGCATAGGGCGGCTGTACTGGAACTCCCTGCACATCCGCGACCGCCGCCGGATCTCCGACGCCGCCGGCATCGCCGAGGAGGCGGCCGCCCATCTGCGCGCGGCGGCCAACGGCGGACGGATCCGGCCGGTCATCACCGTCTTCGCCCCCGACGCACCCGGCCTGCCGGGACCGCGGATCCACAACGAACAGCTGATCAGGTACGCCGGCTACCGGGGCGCGGACGGCGGGGTGACGGGGGATCCGCGCAACACCGGCATCACCGAAGCGGCCGAGCGGCTGGGCTGGCCGCGCGGACCGGGCACCGCGTTCGACGTCCTGCCGCTGATCGTCCAGGGCCGCGGCGAACAGCCGCGCTGGTTCACCCTTCCGGCCGACGCGCTGTTCGAGGTGCCGATCGTCCACCCGGAACTGGAGTGGCTCGCCGAATGGGGCCTGCGCTGGCACGCCGTCCCGGCGATCTCCGACATGAGCCTGGAGATCGGCGGGATCCGCTATCCGGCCGCGCCGTTCAACGGCTGGTACATGGGCACCGAGATCGGGGCCCGCAACCTCGCCGACACCGACCGCTACGACCTGCTGCCGCGGTTCGCCCGGCGGTTGGGCCTGGACACCAGCAGCGACCGGTCGCTGTGGAAGGACCGCGCGCTGGTCGAACTCAACCGGGCCGTCCTGCACTCCTTCGACCGGGCCGGCGCCACCGTGACCGACCACCACACCGAGTCCCGCCGCTTCCTCACCCACGTCGACCGTGAGGAGCGCAAGGGGCGCAGCGTGCCGGCCGACTGGTCGTGGATCGTGCCGCCGATCTCCGGCTCGGCCACCGAGGTGTTCCACCGCTACTACGAAACGGGCGACCGCACCCCGGCCTATGTGCACCGCTCCGCCGCACCCCGCACGGAGCCCCGAACGGGTCAGGGAACGTGTCCGGGATCGGTGTCCGTGTAGCCCCGCCCGTGCGGCCGGCCGCGCCGCGCACTAATGTCGCCGCAGCACACGTAGCAGGAGCGACAGGAGCAGTGGTGGCCGCGCACGCATACATCGGATCATTCACGTCGGCGGGCGGACGCGGCCTCACCACGGCCGCCGTCGACCCCGGGACCGGTGCGCTCACCGTGCTGGGGTCGGCGGCGGAGGTGGCGGACCCGTCCTTCCTGGCGCTCTCCGCCGACCGTGAGGTGCTGTACACGGTCAGCGAGACGTCCGAGGGCGGCGCCGCGGCCTTCTCGCTGGCGGATCCCGCCGCGCCGCGCCAGCTGGGCGGCACCGTGCCCGTACGCGGCAGCGCGCCCACCCACCTGTGCCTGCACGGGGGGCACCTGGTCACCGCCAACTACTCGTCGGGCAGCGTCAGCGTGCTGGCCCTCGACGCGGCCGGCGGCGGGCTCGGCGCGGTGCGCAGCGTGCTGGAGCACGAGGGCGACGGGCCGCACCAGAAGCGCCAGAGGGGCCCGCACGCCCATATGGTCCTGCCGGACCCCTCGGGTCGCTGGTTGCTCAGCGTCGACCTCGGCACCGACTCGGTGCGGGTGTGCGAGCTCGACACGGCCACCGGCGAGCTGGAGATCGAGCGGGAGCTCGGGCTGCGCTCCGGGGCCGGACCGCGCCATATGACCTTCCACCCGCGCGGTGACCGGGCGTACGTCATGAACGAGCTGCGGTCCGTCGTCACCGTCTGCAGGTGGGACGCGGCGGCCGGATCGCTGCGGCCGGTGACCGAGGTGTCGGTACTGCCCGAGGGCGCGGCGGGCCCGGAGAACCCCAACTACCCGTCGGAACTGGTCGTCTCGCCCGACGGCCGGTTCGCCTGGGCGGCCAACCGCGGCCACAACAGCATCGCGGTGCTCTCCCTCGACGAGTCGGGGGACCGGATGGAGCTGCTGGAGACCGTGCCCTGCGGCGGGGACTGGCCGCGCCACCTCACCGCCGACCCGTCCGGCCGCCGGCTGTACGCGTCCAACGAGCGGTCCGGCGACGTGACCTGGTTCGACATCGACCAGGAGACCGGCATCCCCAAGCAGGCCGGCTCGGTCGACGTGCCGGCCGCCTCTTGCGTGCTGCTGCGCTGAACGGCGTGGTGCCGCGCTGATTGGCGTCCTGCCGCGCTGAACCCGGCACAGGGACAGCGGACACAGCAGTGCGGGCGGCGCTGAACGCGTCGCCCGCACTCTTGGTGGAACGTCAGTGCACCGGGGCGCCCTGCGGGGCGATACCGAGCGCGGTCGTGTACTGGGCGACCACGAGCTTGCCCACCGCCGGGTAGGGGCCGAGCGCGTCGGCGCCGGAGCAGCCCGCCTCCTCGGCGGCGGAGTGCAGCAGCTGGGCGGCGACCTCGGGACCGATCAGGCACGGTGCGAGGGCGAGGTTGGTGGAACCGGAGGACCGCAGCTGCTCGGCGGCGCGGGCGATCGACCCGTCCACGTCCAGCGCGGCGGCCAGCACCGGAACCGCGAGCCGGGCCGCGAGCAGCAGACCGGTGACACCGGCCGCCTGTACGGCCTCCTCGCCGCCCACGGTGGCCAGGATGATGCCGTCGGCGGCCGTCGCGACGGTGAACAGCCGGGCGCGGTCCGCGCGGGCCAGACCGGCCTCGGAGAGGCGCACGTGCAGCGCCTCGGCGAGCAGCGGGTGCGGGCCGAGTACGTCGGTCACCTCGGCGCCGCAGCGGCTGTCGGTCACCGCCTGGCGGATCCGGCGGACCACCGACGCGTCGGGCCCGGCCAGCAGCGGGACCACGACGGCGGCGGGGGAGCCGTCAGGGCGCTCGGAGGCGGCCTGCGTGAGCACGGCCTCCAGCGCGGGGAACTCGGCGTCGTCCCCTTCGAGGTAGCCGATCCGCGGGTCCAGGCCCGACAGCTCGGAACGGGCGATGCTCATGACCTCTTCCGCCAGACTGCGAACGGCGGGGGTCGGGGTGCCGGGAACAGCGAGAACCAGCACCGGCGCGCCCTCGGGCGCGGCCAGGGGCTCCGGTCGGCGGTGGCGTCCCGGCTGGCGGGGACGCGGCATTCGAACGGGGAGGCCGGGTGCGGGGCCAGTGGCAGTGCTCATGGCGTCGCATGTTAATGCCTCGTGGTGCGCGGGTGTTCGGGTGGGTACGTCCTAGGGGGGACCTGTCCCGTTCCGTCCGAATTTCCTTCACGTTCGGTCACATTTGGCTGTCCCGATGCACGTGCATCGGGACGTGCAGCAGGGCGGGGTCCTCCGGCAGCGACAGCGTGCCCGAGGCGAGCGCGCCCGCGATGCGCAGGGCGCCGAGCAGCGGATCTCCGTCGGCGGGCACGAACTCCGCCGCGGGGAACACCTCGGGCGCCAGCTCACGCAGCGGGCCGAGCAGCGGCTCGCCCATCTTGAACAGACCGCCGGTCAGCGCCGTGCGGCACGAGCCGTTGGCGGTGGCGGTGATCGGACGTACGGCGGCGGCCGTCTCCAGGATGTGCCGGGCTGCCTGCCGCAGGATGTCCGCCGCCACCGGATCGGCGGCCGCGCAGCGGGCCACCGCCGGGGCGAACGAGGCGAGTACGGCCGGCCGGTCGGGCCGCGGGTACAGCTGCCCCGGCAGGCAGTCGACCGGGCCGAAGAGCGCTTCCGCACGCTCCAGGAGCGCGGTAGAGCCCCCCGCCCGCCCGTCGTGGGCGCGCAGCGCGGCGTCCAGCCCCGCGCGGCCGATCCAGGCGCCGCCGCCGGAGTCGCCGAGCAGATGGCCCCAGCCGTCGGCACGGCGCCAGCCGGAGTCGTCGAGTCCGGTGCCGAGGGCGATCATGCCGGTGCCCGCCGCGACCACGACGCCGGGGCGCATGCCGAGGGCGCCCGCGTACGCGGTCACCGCGTCCGCGGCGAGGGCGAGCGCGCGCACGCCGAAGGCCTCGCGCAGCGCCCCGGGCAGTACGGCGCGCAGATCGTCGCCGAGGGTGGCCATGCCGGCGGCGCCGACCGCGGCCGCGATCAGCGTCTCCGCGCCCGCCGCCCGCATCAGTTCCCGCGCGGCGGGGAGCACTTCGTCGAGCAGGCTGTCGGCGTCGATCCCCCGGTCGGCGACCACGGCGGGCCGCTTGGAGGAGACGGTCGCGGACCTGGCGGTGCCGTCGGCACGGGCAAGGGACACCCGCACCCCGGAGCCGCCGGAGTCCACACCGAGGACCCAGCCGCCGGAACCGGCCATCGGGTCAGCCGAGCCCGCGGGAGTCCTGCTTGAGCGCGGTGTCCACCGTGAGTGCGGAGGCGACCACCATGCTCAGCAGTGGCTCGGAGAGCTGCCGGTGGATCTGCAGCACGTAGTTGTCCGCCGTGGTGAACATGGTCTTGGCCAGGCCCTCCCACGTCTTGGTGATGCGGGCGACCTCGGTGTCGGTGTGGTCGACGATCGCGAAGTTCCAGGCGCGCCAGTTCTCGGCCTTGATGGCGCCGATCTTCTGGCCGTTGACCTCGAACGAGAAGTTGATCTTGCCGATGGCGTTCTGCTGGACGATCTCGCCGAGCGTCTGGCCGTCCGGGCGCTGCACGATCACCTTGGACTTGATGAACTTCGCCGGGCGGGTGAGCAGCAGCTGCGGCTGCCCGTGGGCGTCCCGCACCTCCAGCTTGACCGAGAGGAACTGGTCGACGCTGGAGACGAAGCGCAGCACCTTGCGGGCCGTGCTCTGGCCGACCTGGCTCACCGAACCGAGCGAGCGGCCCTGCTGGTCGAACACGCTGTACTCGTTGTTCAGCTCGATCAGCTTGGCCTTCTGGTTCACCACCAGGATCGGCTCGTTGAACAGCGTGCCGCCGCCACCGCCGGCCGGCGCGACACCTGCCTGGTGCTGCACCTGGCGCTGCACCTTCGACGGGTCGTGGCCGCCGTCGACGTTCAGCTCCCAGGCGTTGCTCGTCTGCTGCTGGGGCACCTGGCCCGGCCGGCCGGTGTTCGTGTGCTCGGTCCACTGGGATCCGTCCCAGTAGCGGAGCAGGTCAGGGGTGCCTTGCGGGTCCGCGTACCAGCCCGCAGGAGTATTCGAATGCGTCGTCACCCGGGCAGCGTACAGTCCGGCTCCGTCAGGGCAGGCGCCAGTCCACGGGATTGGCCCCGAGTCCTGTCAACAGGGCGTTGGCCCGGCTGAACGGCCGGGAGCCGAAGAAGCCGCGGTCCGCGGACATGGGTGACGGGTGCGCCGCTTCGAGCGCCGGCAGGTCGCCGAGCAGCGGACGCAGATTGCGGGCGTCGCGCCCCCAGAGGATCGACACCAGCGGGGTGCCGCGCGCCACCAGCGCCCGGATCGCCTGTTCGGTGACCTCTTCCCAGCCCTTGCCCCGGTGGGCCGCGGGCTTGCGGGGCGCCGTGGTGAGCGCCCTGTTGAGCAGCAGCACGCCCTGCCGCGTCCACGGCGTCAGGTCCCCGGTGGCCGGCCGGGGAACGCCGAGGTCGGTGCCGAGCTCCCGGTAGATGTTCTCCAGGCTGCCGGGCAGCGGGCGCACCTCCGGGGCCACCGAGAAGCTCAGCCCCACCGCGTGGCCGGGCGTGGGGTACGGGTCCTGACCCACGATCAGCACCCGCACCTCGTCGAACGGCTGCTGGAACGCGCGCAGCACATTCGGCCCGGACGGAAGGTAGGTGCGGCCCTGGGCGATCTCGGCGCGCAGGAAATCTCCCATCGCGCCGATCTGCCCGGCGACCGGCTCCAGGGCCTTCGCCCAGCCGGCCTCGACGATTTCGTTCAACGGTCGCGCTGTCACGATCCGTCACTCTAGTGGCTCAGTCGATGACGGCCGCACGCACGCACAGCACGTCGGGGAGATGGGAGACGGCGAGCTGCCAGCTGTCGCCCTCGTCCGCGCTCGCGTACACCTCGCCGTTGCGGTTGCCGAAGTACACCCCGGCCGGATCCGCGTCGTCCAGGCACAGCGCGTCCCGCAGGACGGCGCCGTAGTGCGGCTCCTGCGGCAGCCCCTGGGAGAGCGGAGCCCAGGTCCCCCCGGCGTCCTCGGTCCTGAAGACCCGGCAGCGCAGGTCCGGCGGCAGCCGGTGGGCGTCCGCGGTGATCGGGAAGACATAGGCGACACCGCCGCGGCGCGGATGGGTGGCGATGGTGAAGCCGAAGTCGGCGGGCAGGCCGGCGCCGATCTCCGACCACTTCGCCCCCGCGTCGTCACTGCGGTAGACCCCGCCGTGGTTCTGCAGATACAGCCGGTCCGGGTCCTCGGCGTCCTGCGCGATCTTGTGCACGCACTGGCCGAACTCCGGGAACCGCTCGGGCTGGAAGGTGCACTGCACCCCGGTGTTGGACGGTGTCCAGCTCGCCCCGCCGTCCAGCGAGCGGTAGACCCCGCCGGTGGACACCGCGACGGTCACCGCGTCGGCGTTGCGGGGGTCGGTCACCACGGTGTGCACGGCCTGGCCGCCGAACCCGGCGTTCCACTCCGCCCGTTGCGGGTGCTCCCACAGGCTGCGGACGAACGCGAAGCTCTCACCGCCGTCCTCCGAGCGGAACAGCGCGCCCGGCTGGGTACCCGCGTACACCACGTCCGGTGCGGCGGGTCCGGCCGGATGCAGCTGCCACACGCGCTCCAGCGAGGTGCCGGTGTCCTCGGGGAACTTCACGGCGGGCCGGGCGGGTTCGTGCCAGTTCGCCCCCAGGTCGTCGGAGCGGAACACCGACGGCCCCCAGTGCGAGCTGTCCGCCCCCACCAGCAGTCTGGGCGTATCGCGGCGCGTGTCGATCCCGATGGAGTACACCGCCTGCATCGGGAAGTGCGGGCCGCCGAAGCCCCACTCCCCGGCGCTGTTCCTGCGGCCGAGGAAGAGACCCTTCTGGGTGCCCACTGCGAGCAATACGTCGTTCATGGCACGTCGCCTCCAGGATGGAATGTGTCCGACATCACAGAGTCTCCACCCCGCCACTGACAATGGCTCGCCGCACGGAGTTCCCGCAGGTCGGTGCCGCGTCCTCCGCCCCGTTCGACCGCCGCCGAGTGGCGGCGCTACTTCGAGGTCAACGTGCTGACCGCGGTCCGGATGACCCGCGGCTGTCTGCCCGGCATGGTGGAACGTTCCTGGGGGCCCTGGTGTGGGTGGGGCCGGCGATCACGGAGTTGACGGTGACACCGGTGCCGGCCGCCTCCTTCGCGAAGCCCCGGGAGACCGCGAGCAGCGCCGGCGGCGCGGTCCGGGTCGACGGTGGATACGTGGACTCGATCGTCCCGTAGCGCCGTCCTCCGCCCCCGGACCGGCCGGACCGGGGACGGAGGGCGGGTCTCAGATGGCCCATCCGTACTGGTCGGGAACGCGGGATTCCGCGCCCAGTTCGCGCGCCGCGCGCAGCGCCCAGTGGGGGTCGCGCAGCAGTTCGCGGCCGAGCAGGACGGCGTCGGCGCGGCCGGAGGCGATGATCTCCTCGGCCTGCCGGACATCGGTGATCATGCCGACCGCCGCCACCGGCAGATCGGTCTCCGTCCTGACCCGCTCGGCGAAGGACACCTGGTAGCCGGGGCCGGTCGGGATCCGGACCTTGGGGACGTTGCCGCCGGTCGAGACGTCGAGCAGGTCGACGCCGTGGGCGCGCAGTTCCTTCGCCAGCCGGACGGTCTCGTCCGCGGTCCAGCCCTCGCCGGTGCCGTTCTCCGTCAGCCAGTCAGTCGCGGACACCCGGAAGAACACCGGCAGCTCCGCGGGCCACACCGCGCGCACCGCGTCGACGACCTCCAGCGCGAGGCGGATCCGGTTCTCGAAGCTGCCGCCGTACTCGTCGGTGCGGTGGTTGCTGTGCGGGGAGAGGAACTCGTGGATCAGGTAGCCGTGCGCGCCGTGCACCTCGACGACCTGGAAGCCGGCCGCGAGCGCCCGCCGGGCCGAGTCCGCGAACCGCTCGGTGATCTCCCGGATCTGTTCGACGGTCAGCTCCCGCGGTACGGGGTGGCCGTCGGCGAACGGCGCCGGGCTCGGGCCCGCGGGCTGCCAGCCGTGGTTCTCCGCGCCCACCGGGCCGCCGCCGCGCCAGGGCCGGTCCGTCGACGCCTTGCGTCCGGCGTGGGCGAGCTGGATGCCCGGAACGGTGCCCCGCTCCTTGAGGAAGCTGGTGATCCGGCCGAACGCCGCCTGCTGCCGGTCGTTCCACAGCCCGAGGTCGGCCGGGCTGATGCGGCCCTCCGGGCTCACCGCCGTCGCCTCGGTGAGGATCAGGCCCGTGCCACCGGTCGCCCGGGCGGCGAGGTGCGCGAAGTGCCAGTCCTGCGGTACGCCCTGCTCCGGACCGTCGACCGCCGCGCTGTACTGGCACATCGGTGCCATCCAGACGCGGTTGGGGATCGTCAGGGACCGCAAGGTGTAGGGCTCGAACAGTGCGCTCATGGCGCTCTCCTCGTCATAGGGCTCACCGGATCGACTCACCGGACGCCTTCTACGATAGCCATCGTAATACGGCGGATGTCAAACTACGAGAGAACTCGTACTATGGACGCATGACACCGCAGACCGCCCCCGCCGCCCGTGCGCTGGAGCACCCGGAGCGCACGGCCATCCGCCTCGAAGGCGTGCTCCATGCGCTGTCCGACCCCATGCGGCTGCATGTGGTGCGCACCCTGGCCGCCGCCGAGACCGAGCTGGCCTGCTCCGATGTCGAACTGCCGGTCAGCAAGTCCACCACCACGCACCACTTCCGGGTGCTGCGCGAGGCCGGGGTCATCGAGCAGAACTACCGGGGCACGTCCAAGATGAGCGGCCTGCGCCGCGAGGATCTGGACGCGCTGTTCCCCAACCTCCTGGACTCGGTGCTGGCGGCGGCCGAGGGGCAGTGCGAACGGATCCACCCAGGAGCGACCGCCGCCCGTTGAGGCCGCCTCCCGGTTCGGGTCAGGCGGCCAGTCGCGCGGCGGCCAGCAGCCCCGCCCAGTCCTGGATCTTGACGGTGCCCCGGTCGAGCGACCGGCCCAGCGCCATCTCCGCGGCCTCGATCGACAGCCAGCCCGGCCACGCCACCGGATCGCCGCCGCCCGACCGCAGCGCCTCCAGCGGATCGCGGGGGAGCGACCTGGCCAGCAACCGCGGTACGTCCTCGAGCAGCGCCGCCACCGTCTGCTTGGCACAGGGCCGGTTGGTGCCTATCACCCCGGTCGGCCCGCGCTTGATCCAGCCGGCGACGTACTCCCCGGGCGAGGGCACACCGTCCCGCAGCACGCGGCCGCCGTCGTTCGGCACCACCGCGTGCCGTTCGTCGAACGGCAGACCGGGCAGCGGCACGCCCTGATATCCCACCGAGCGCAGCACGAGCTGCGCTTCGATCTCCTCCGACTGCCCCGTCCCGCGCACTCCGCCCAGCCCGTCGGGCAGCGTCCGCTCGAAACGGACGCCCGACACCCGCCCGTCACCGAGGAGTCCGGCCGGACGCAGGAAGAACCGCAGATGGATCCGGCGCGGCCGGCCCTCCGGGACCCGCGTGGTCCATTCGCGCAGCACCTCGACATTGCGACGGGCCACGGCGGGCAGCGCGGAAGGGTCGGCGTACCCGGGATCGAGCGCCAACTCGTCGGCGTGCACGATGACATCGGCGCCGGACAGCCCGCCCAGCTCGCGCAGCTCCTTGGTGGTGAACTTCGCCTGTGAAGGACCACGCCGCCCCACCATGTGCACATCGGTGACCTGGCTGGCGTCCAGCGCGGTGAGCGCCGACTGCGGGATGTCGGTGTGCCGCAACTCGTCCGCACCGCGCGCCAGTACCCGGGCCACGTCGACCGCGACATTGCCGACCCCGATCACCACCGCCGACCGGGCCAGCAGCGCGAACTCCTCCGGCGGTTCGTCCGGGTGGGCGCTGTACCAGGAGACGAACCGGGTGGCGGAGTAACTGCCGGGCAGATCCTCGCCCGGTACGCCCAGCCGCCGGTCGGCGGCGGCGCCGAAGCAGTAGACCACCGCGTGGTAGAGCTCGCCGAGCTGCTCGGGGCCGAGCGCCGGCCCCACCTCGACATTGCCGAGGAAACGCACCCGCGGGTCCTCCAGCACCTGCCGCAGATTGCCCTGCAGGGACTTGATCTTCTCGTGGTCCGGCGCCACTCCGTAGCGCACCAGGCCGTACGGGCACGGCAGCCGGTCGAGGACATCCACCGCCACGTCCGGCACGGTGGTCTGACGGGTCAGCGCCTCGGCCACATACACGCCGCTGGGACCTGAACCGACTACTGCGACACGAAGCACGAGCTGGCTCCTTCCGCCGTGGACGACCTGGCGCGCGATGGAGAGCGGGCTCCCGACGCCCTGCGGCCCCTCCCCCAGCAGCGCTGGGAGGGGCCCCCAGGCGTTGTCGTCGGTCGACGACGCTCCGCGTCGCCTCCCTCCTCCGCCTTGGATCCGGAGCCGCATGACGCCGCTCGCTGATCCGCCCTCCATCGCGCGCCAGGTCGTAAGCCCAGCATGCGCCATCCCCGTGCGTTGCGGGAGTGGCGCGCGCAGCTCGCCGCTCAGGGGCGGACCCTCAGGGCAGTGGCGAGCGCGCCGGGCGGCGGGTGTCCGCCGCGGCCAAGGGTCCGGCGTCGGCGGGCGGCGGAACGCCCAGTTCCCAGTCCAGGCCGTACCTGGTGAACAGCTCGGCCCGCAGCCGCGGCAGCGGCATCGGGACGCCGGGCACCAGGAGCGCGACCACCGCGCCCATCAGGAGCGCGCGCATCATCGGGTACTCCGTCCCGGGATCCTCCGCGCCCCACCGCACGACCGTGTCCTGCAGCAGTGCGGCGAGCCGCTGCTGCTCGGAACACTGGATGAAACCCTCGGCCTGCAAGATCGACGCCATATGCGTGCGCATCAATTTCGTGTGCGTCTGGGTCAGGCCCAGAATCGCGTCGATGGCCCGCGCCATCCGCTCCTGGCCGTCCTCGGTCTGCGGCTCCCGTTCCAGTGCCGCCGCCAGCTCCAGATGCATCAGGCGGTGCACCGCGGACTGCACGAGCTGGCGTTTTCCCGGAAAGTAGTACGACACCAGGCCACGCGCGGTGCCCGCCCGGTCGGCGATGTCGGCGAGGGTGGTGGCCTCGTAGCCGCGTTCCTCGATCAGTTCCACCGTCGCCTGGAGGAGCCGTTCCCGGGAACGCCGCCGCATCTCTTCATTGACCGATGCGCTTCGGGGAGACATGCTTTACTCCTGCGTTGACTGGCTCTCAGCCAATATACTCAACGCACCCCCGCCGGGCCTACACGGCCATGCGGGGAACGGGGGCCTGGATCGGCGCCCGGCGGCGCGGGGGACCGCCGGGCGTCGACCCGGTCACAGCGTGTCGGCGCCGGAGAACCGGTCGCCGGTCAGGACCGGTGCCGTGGCGGCCTGGGGAAGAAACCGCTGGTACGAGCGGTGTACTCGGCGAATCCCGGGCGGCGCTCCATATGCCGTTCCAGCATCGGCTTACCGCTCCCGCGAAGCAGCAGAAAGCTCATGACCAGCGGCGACACCAGAGTGACGACCACCAGCGGGGTCGAGCAGGCGAGCAGGAACAGCCCCCACCAGACGCAGAAGTCACCGAAGTAGTTGGGGTGCCGGGTCCAGCTCCACAGCCCCCGGTCCATGATCGCGCCGCGGTGCGCCGGATCCCGCTTGAAGCGGGCGAGCTGGAAGTCGCCGACGGACTCGAAGAAGAACCCCACCAGCCACAGCGCCACCCCGGCCGACGCGAACCCGTTGAGCGCGCCGGGCACGTACATGGCGAACTGGACGGGAAGCGACACCACCCACACCAGGACCGCCTGCAGCAGGTAGACCATGCGCAGCGCGTAGAGGTTCCGGCTGCCGGGCGCGCGCGACAGCAGCCGGTCGTAGCGCGGATCCTCGCCGTGGCCCCAGCCGCGCAGGCCGATGTGCACGGACAGCCGCAGTCCCCATGCCGCCGTCGCGATCAGGACCAACAGCCGCCGGCCCTCGTCGCCGTGGCCCGCGGACAGTGCGTACGACACCGCCGCCACCCCGGCGAAGGCCGTTCCCCAGGCCACGTCCACGACCCGGTGCAGGCCCTTCGCCGCGCCGGCGGCGAAGGCTGCGAGGAGCACCGCCAGGGCCGCGCCGGCCGAGGCCGCGAGACAGGTGGCGAAGTCGCCCCACGGAAAATCGTTCACAGGGTGCCCGCCGCGCCGCGCACCAGCAGCAGCTGGCGCACATCCAGGTAACCGGATCGGAATCCGGCCTCGGAGTAGGCCAGGTAGAAGGTCCACATCCGGCGGAAGGTCTCGTCGAACCCCAGCTCCGCCACCTCCGCGGCCCGCTCGGTGAAGCGCTCGCGCCACAGCTCCAGCGTCCGGGCGTAGTGCGGCCCGAACCCGGTGTCCTCCGCGATCCGCAACCCCGTGTGGCGGGCCAGGACCTGCTCGACGGCGGTCACCGACGGCAGCAGGCCGCCGGGGAAGATGTACTTCTGGATCCAGGTGAAGGTGCGCCTGGAGGCCAGCAGCCGGTCGTGCGGCATGGTGATGGCCTGCAGGGCGATCCGTCCGCCGGGCGCCAGGAACCGCTCCAGCGCACGGAAGTACACCGGCCAGAACTCCTCGCCGACCGCCTCGACCATCTCCACACTGACCACGGCGTCGTACGCACCGCGGATCTGCCGGTAGTCCCGCAGCAGCACCGTCACCCGGTCCTCATACCCAGCCTCGCGGATCCGCAGCCGGGCCAGCTCGCGCTGCTCCCGCGACAGGGTCACCGTCACCACCTCCGCGCCGCGTTCCGCGGCCCGCAGCGCCAGCTCGCCCCAGCCGGTGCCGATCTCCAGCAGCCGGGTGCCGGGCCGCACGGCGGCGAGGTCCAGCAGCCGGTCGATCTTGCGGTGCTGGGCGACGGTCAGCGGCTCGGCCCCGGTGGGGGAGCGGACGTCGGCGGGCTCGCCGTCCGGCGGGAACAGAGCCGCCGAATACGTCATCGACTCGTCCAGGAAGAGCGAGAACAGGTCGTTCGACAGGTCGTAGTGGCGGCTGATGTTGCCACGCGCCCCCACGACCGTGTTGCGCTGGGCCGACGGCTGCCGCAGTGCCCACGCGCCGCGCAGCCGCTGCAGCGGAGCCGGGACGAGCGACCCGACCTGCGAGGCGAGCACGGTCAGCACCCCCACCAGGTCGTCGGAGTCCCATTCGCCCGCCATGTACGACTCGCCGAAGCCGACGAGTCCCGACGTGGCGATCCGGGCGAAGAAGGCGTCGGGCCGGTGCACCCGCAGCAGCGGGGCGTCCGGGTCCGCCGACCCGGCCGGTGCGCGGCCCGGCAGAGCGAGACGCAGCGGCAGACGGGCCACGGCCCGCCGCACCAGGTGCTCGGCGACGGCCGCGCGGACCGGAGCGCCGGGTACCCGGACGACGTCCGGCCAGAGTTCCGGGTTCACCGGCAGGCCGCGGGCCAGGGGCTGACGGGACTCCGGCGGACCGGCCGCCGACGGACGGGAAAGGACCGGACGGGAGAGGATCGGACGGGAAACGGGGGCAGTCACTGCACACCCTCCTGGGGTCGGTGCGGGGGACGGGGCCGCACGGGCAGGCCGCGCAGGTACAACAGGACGCCGTGCATCCGGATGAGCGCGGACACGGTGGCCGTCGACCACGGGTGCCGCACGGTGGTCCGCAGCAGGCCCGCGGTGGTCGCGGGGCGCCGTTCGCCCCGCAGCGTCGCGGTGAACGGCCGGGTGCCGGCCCGCTCCAGATGGACCGTCAGAGCGAGTCGCGCGCCGGGTTCCGGCAGCTGCATGCGGTACTCGCCGTCCACCGGGAAGAACGGCGAGACGTAGAAGTCCTTCGCGGTACCGGCCCGGCCCGCGGTGTCCGGGCGCAGCAGGTAGCAGTGCCGTTCGCCGTAGGTGTTGTGCACCTCGGCGACGACACAGGCCGTCGAACCGTCGGAGCGGTGGCACCAGTAGACGGTCAGCGGGTTGAAGACATGGCCGAACACCCGGGCCGCGGTGAGCATCAGCACCCGCCCGC
Organism: Streptomyces fildesensis; assembly: GCF_016107395.1. Classification (GTDB taxonomy): domain Bacteria; phylum Actinomycetota; class Actinomycetes; order Streptomycetales; family Streptomycetaceae; genus Actinacidiphila; species Actinacidiphila fildesensis. The sequence continues at coordinate 114,179 of NZ_JAAIKO010000005.1, read as the reverse complement.
CGGGCGGCTCCACCCCTTCCGCCGCGAGGAAGCGGTCGAGTCCCGCGCGGATGTCCGGTGCCGTGCCGCCGAAGTGGTCACGGGCCTCGAAACGGGCCAGCGGGCGCAGCGGGCGCGGCAGCCGGGGCAGCGCGTCCAGGTCCACCAGCCAGAGATACGTACGGTGCCGGAAGGAGTACCGCAGCGGGGCGGTGCGCACGTGCGACACCACGCACTCGTACAGCGCCGCGGTCACCACCGGACCCCCAGCGCCGCGGCCGCCGCGACTCCCGAGCGGCAGCCGTCCTCGTGGAATCCCCAGCCGTGGTAGGCCCCGGCGAAGGTGGTGACCGGGCCGTTGAGCTCCGGAAGCCGCCGCTGGGCGGCGACCGAGCGGGTGGTGAAGACCGGGTGCGCGTAGTCCATGCGGTCCAGGACCCGGGCCGGGTCGACGAGCCGCTCGCCCCCCAGGGTCACGACGTACTCCTGTGGGGTGTCGAGCCGCTGCAGCCGCGTCATGTCGTAGCTCACCAGGACCCGGTCGGGGGTGGCGCCGCACGAGGGCAGCAGATAGTTCCAGCAGCCGCGGGCGCCGCTCGCCCGGGGCAGCACGGAGGCGTCGGTGTGCAGCAGCGCCGGATTGCGGGAGTAGGAGAACGCGCCCAGCACCTCGGACTCCGCGGGCGTCGGGTCGGCGAGCAGCCGCAGCGCCTGATCGGGGTGGACGGCGACGACCACGGCGTCCGCGGTGTGCTCGGCGCCGTCGCCGGTCCACAGCCGCACGCCGCCGGGACGGCGGGTGAGCGCGTGCACCGGGGCCGACGTGTGCACCGTGGTGACCTGCTTGGCGATCCGCCGGACGTATTCGTGCGAGCCGCCGCTGACGGTCCGCCAGGCCGGCGCCCCGGTCACCGAGAGCATCCCGTGGTTGTCCAGGAAGCGGAAGAGATAGCGGGCGGGATAGCCGGCGGCCTGCTCCGCGCCGCAGGACCACACCGCGGAGACCAGCGGCGTCATGAAGTGCGAGACGAAGTACGGCGGGAAGCGCCGTTCGGCGAGGAACTCGCCGAGGGTCGGCTCCGGTCCGTCCGCAGGCCGTGCCAGCAGTTCGCGGGCCGCCCGGTGGAAGCGCGGCACCTGTGCGAGCAGCCGCAGATAGCGGACGTTCGCCGCGTTGCCGGGGCGCGCGAACAGCCCCGCCGCGCCGCGGGCTCCGGCGTACTCCAGACCGCAGCCGTCGCAGCGCACCGACATGCTCATGTCGGTCTCCTGGGTGGCCACGCCGAGTTCGGCGAAGAGCCGCGTCAACAGCGGGTACGTACGGCGGTTGTGCACGATGAAACCGGTGTCGACGGCGAACGCCCGGCCGCCGTCAGCGGCCACGACGTCGTGGGTGTCGGCGTGGCCGCCGAGCCGGGCGTCCGCCTCGAACAGCAGGACATCGTGCGTCCCGCGCAGGACGTATGCGGCCGTGAGTCCTGCGATCCCGCTCCCGATGATCGCGACCCGACGTCGTTCCGTCATCACAGTCCGCCCTCCTCACGCCCGCATGTCCTGTGAGGTATTCGGAGCGGCGGCCGGTGCGGATTGGTGGATCTACAGCAGATCGAGAATCTTCCGCAGACCGTCCGGCCGCTCATCGGCCGGCAGATGGTCGACGAGGTGCACCGGGGAGCCCAGCGCGGCGGCGCCCGTGTCGGCCCGCCGGTCGTCGCCCACCATCGCGACCTGCGCGGGAGGCAGTCCCAGCGCCTCACAGGCGATCGTGAACAGCCGGGGGTCCGGCTTCTGGATGCCGTGTTCGAAACTCAGCACATACGCGTCGACGAACGCGTCGAGTCCGTGGGCGCGGAAGACCGGCCGCAGGTCCCAGCCGATGTTGCTCACCACGGCCACGGCGGTCCCGCGCCCGCGCAGTTCCCCCAGCACCTCGGCGGCGTCGGGGTAGGGCGTCCAGGCCGCCGGCGTCATGTGGCGGTCGTACAGGGCGTCGTAGACGTCCCACGGCAGCTCCGCCTGCCGGGCCATGCCGGTGAACGCGGCCCGGTGCTGTTCCGCGCTGCGGTCCCGCTCCTGCCAGACCTCCCGCAGCGCTTCGGGCACCGCGCTCGGATGCGCGCCGCCGGGCAGCGCCCCGGCCCGCTCCAGCCGCTCCGCGTACCGCGCGGCCTGTCCGGCGGGAACGTCGTGCCCGGCCGCGGTGAGGACCGCGTCCAGCCAGCGCCCGGCCGGTTCGATTCTCATCAAGGTCCCGGAGAAGTCGAACATGCATCCCTTGATCACCATGGCGCCATTCTCCGGAACGGGCCGGGGAAGGAGCCGTCAGGGGCCCGGAAGGAGCGATTCCGGTCGGCTACGCGAGAGCGCTGAGCCCCGGAACGAACGCGATCAGGAGCGGAACGGCCGGGACGAGGAGCGCGGTCGCGGTCAGCCCGGCCCGGCGTACCGGAGCCAGCCGCGGCGCCGGGTCCAGCAGCCGGTGCACCCGGCGCGGCAGTTCGGCGAGCGGGGTCGGGCAGGGGCCGAACACCCCGCGGTCCTCGTTGAGCTCGACCAGGGCCAGTGCCGTGGTGAGCCGGCCGAAGCGGCGGGAGGCGGTGTCGTCGGCGGACAGCTCGATCAGCCGGTGCACCTGGTCGCGGAACCCGGCGAAGACCGGGACCTGCGGGAAGCCGGAGGCCAGCGCGCCCGCGCAGTGCAGCAGCACATCGTGCCGGGCACGGACGTGGCCCTGTTCATGGGCGAGCACGGCGTCGAGCTGGCGGCCCTTGAGCCGGCGCAGCGCGGCCGTGGTGACGACCAGCTGCGGCTGCGCGCCCGACAGCCACCAGGCGTCGGGCCGGTCACCCTCCAGCACCACCAGCCGGTCACCGGCCGGCGGCTCCTCGCCGGGCAGCCGGGGGGAGCGGACGAGCAGGTCGGCACGCCGCTGACGGCGCCGGCCCCGCGCCCCGCGCACCTCGCGGGTGAGCATCGCGGCGGTCCACACACCACCGCAGGCCAGCAGGACCGCCAGCGATCCGGCCCAGCGCCCGTAGCCGGGCAGACCGTACGCGTCCACGACACCGTGCGGGGCGAAACCGAACAGGTGCCAGCGGACCGCGGCCGAAGCGGCGGCGGCGCTGAGCGCCATCGCCAGGACGCAGCACAGCAGGACGGCGGCGACGACGCACTGCCAGACCCACAGGGCCAGCACGGGTTCGCGCTCCGGCCAGGCGGCACGGGACAGCAGGCGCGGCGTCATCGCCGCCGCCAGTGCGCCGACCACCAGCAGCACGAACGGGACCGTCATGCCGCTCACCCTAGGAGGCCCCGGGAGCCCCGGGTACGGTCCGCCGTCCGAAGTGATGCACGCCTCACCCCGTCCCGCCCCCTCGCCCGCCGGCCGGTGCCCGGCCGGCGCGGGACTCGGCCGGGCGTACGAGCCTTCGTCGCTATGGGTGACGTGGGGCGGCAGCCGGTCGCGTCGTCCGACGCACCGGAAACGCACGACTACGGTGCGTCATGCGGGCCGATCATCGGAACGGCTCGCCCTCGATTTGCCCACGACCCTGTCCGCGACGACCTCATCGAACTGGAGGCGTGGTGTGCCGTATCGGTGCCCTGCTCGCCGTCCTCGCTCTTTCCTTCGTCACGTTCCTCGGGGGTGCGTCCACCGCTCAGGCCGATTCGGCTCCTGAGGGGCAGCCCGTGGCGTTCAGCCTGCCCGCCTCGCTCGACCTGCACGACGGCACCGTCCAGAAGTTCAACGGCACCTACTACGCGTACGGAACCGCGTACGCCTGCGGGTTCCACTGGCAGGTGGCCAACACCCCTTGGTGCGGCTTCAAGGTGTCCACCGCTCCGTCGCTCCTGGGACCCTGGTCCACTCCCCAGCTGCTGTTCGGCCCGAACGACATCGATCCGTACACCGGGCAGACCTGGCAGGTGGAGTGCGGCGGCACCGGCGCGGGCTGTTTCAACGCGCGGATGATCCAGCGCAGCGGCTGGGGCGCCGGCGACGGGGCGTGGATCCTGTGGTTCAACTCCCCGGCGGACTTCAACCGTGACCGGTCCAACGCCTACAACGCGATGGGCTGCAACGGCCCGGCCGGCCCCTGCGGTCCCACCGCCGGTGCGCCGAACGGCTCGTACACCAAGCCCAGCCTGAAGTTCTGTACCGGTAACGGGGACATGGGCTTCATCGACTCCGTCACGCCGGGTGCCGCGCCCGCTCTGGTGTGCACGATGCCCGGTGCGCTGTCCCTGTCCATCGAGGAGCTCAACGCCGCGGGCGTCGGCGGTTCCGGATCGGGCGGGGTGACCGTCGCCGGACTGAAGAACATCGAGAGCCCGGGCGGCTGGTACGACCGGGCCAGCGGGCAGTACTTCCTCACCTACTCGGACCCGGGCTGCGGTTACTGCACGGGCACCGGTACCGGCTACGCCACCACCACGAACCTGTACGGGACCTGGGTCGCGCCCCCCAACCTCGGGTTCGGCCAGCCCGCGAACGGCCGCCGCCTCATCTCCGCCAACAGCTGTGGCGGACAGTCCCGCACGGTGTCGGTCGTCGACGGGCAGGCCTGGCAGGGCATCGACCTGTGGACCGGCGACCGGAACCAGACCGGCGCGCGGATGATGTTCGTGCCGCTCAACTCCAGCCCGGCCTCCGGCACCCCGGGTGACGGCCAGGTCTGGCGGCCGCCGCTCGCCCTCGCCTGCTGACGCCGTCCGGGGCGGCCGGCACCCCGGGTCACAGCGTCAGCAGCATCGCGAACATCCCCAGCGCCATGGAGACCCGGCAGGCCGCCAGCTCCGGCGCGATCGCCACCCCGGCCGGCGGACCGCCGGCCGGGGCGACGGCCGCCACCGTCACCAGCCGGGCCCCGGCGGCCAGGACGTATCCGGCGAAGTACACCAGCAGGGCCCCCGTCAGCAGCGGAGCGCCCGCCGGGGCGTGCCCGGCGTGGCCGCCGGCCGGGGCGGCGGTGCCCATGGCGGCCGCCATGTAGACCATCGCGGCGGCGCCCAGGGCGTGGTGCAGATGGTGGCCAGGCCGCCGGGCGAGCAGCAGGGCCCGGACCGCCGCCGCCGCGAAGACCAGCGCGAGCAGCAGCGACCCCCAGGGCCGGGGGTCGAGTACGGACAGGGGCACGGCCATCACCGCCATGCCGGCCCCCATCAGGGCCTCGTGCCGTGCGGCGTGCCGCAGCAGGCACGAGAGCCCCGTCGCGGCGCTGAGTACGACCAGCAGCCACCCCACCAGCGGTGGTCCGTGCATGACCGGCCTCCCGTTCGCGGCGTTCCCGCCCACCGGCCGCCCCGCGTCCCCGGGCGACGGCGGTCCGCTGGAGAGCTGCCCAGGCACGAGGGCGCACACTCACGCGCACGGACGTACTCGGGGGGCGCGATGAAGGACTCGAGGAGCGGGAGCTCAGGCCCTGGCGCGCTGGGTGACCGCCACGCAGACCAGGACGGCGAGCGCCGCGAGCGGGGTGGCGGCGTCAAGGTGCTCGCCGAGCAGCGCCGCGGACCACACCAGCGTCAGCAGCGGCTGCGCGAGCTGGAGCTGGCTGGCGCGCGCGACGCCGATGGCGGCCATGCCCCGGTACCAGACCATGAGGCCGAGGACCTGGGAGACGGCCGCGAGATACGCCAGCCCCAGCAGCGCCTGGCCGCCGAAGTGCACCGGCTCGAAGGCCAGCGCGACGAGCGAGCCGGCCAGGGTGAACGGGAGCATCGCGATCAGCGCCCACGAGATGACCCGCAGTCCCGGCATCACCCTGGCCAGCCGGCCGCCCTCGGCGTAGCCCGCCGCGCACACCGCGAGCGCGCCGAAGAGGTAGAGGTCGCCGGTGGTCGGCGCCCCGCCGCTCTGCGCGAGGGTGAACACCGTGACGGCGCCGGCCCCCGCGACCGCGGCGGCCCAGAAGGTGCGCGACGGACGGTTCCCCTCCCGGGCCGCGGCCACGATGGCGGTGGCCAGCGGCAGCGCGCCGATGACGACGGCGGCGTGCGACGTGTCGGTGGTCGTCAGCGCCAGCGTGGTGAGCAGCGGGAAGCCCACGACCACCCCGAGGCCGACGACCAGCAGTCCCGGCCAGTGCTCCCGGGCGGGAAGGGGCGCCCGCCCGGCGACCAGGCAGACACCCGCGATGACGGCGGCGAGCACACCGCGCACGGCGACGGTGGTCCACGGCCCGAAGCCGCCGAGCGCCCAGTGGGTCGCGGGGAAGGTGAAGGAGAAGACCGCGACGCCGAGCCCGGCGAGGGCGGTGCCGTTCACCGCTATCGGCCGCAGTGCGGTAGCGCTATTATGTGCTGTCATGAACGACGGTAGCAGTTCGCATTCCCTGGCGGATTCGCTGCGAGGAGAGCTGAAGCGCTTCTCTCCCGGAGCGAAACTGCCGTCGAGCCGCTCCCTCGTCGACCGGTTCGGCGTCAGCCCCGTGACGGTGTCCCGGGCGCTGGCCGCGCTCGCCGCTGAGGGGCTGGTGGAGACCCGGCCCGGCTCGGGCACCTACCGGTCGCAGCCGGCGGCGCACCCCGCCGGCCCCGTCGACACCTCCTGGCAGCAGGTCGCCCTGACCGCCGGGGACCAGCACGGCGAGCCCGCCCCCCGCGTCGTCGACGCCTCCGGGGTGCTCGCCACGCTCGCCGCCCCGCCGCCCGGTGTGATCCCGCTCAACGGCGGCTATCTGCACCCGGATCTCCAGCCGCAGCAGGCCCTCGGCGCCGCGCTCGCCCGCGCGGCCCGCCGGCCCGGGGCGTGGGACCGGCCGCCGGTGGAGGGGCTGACGGCGCTGCGCACCTGGTTCGCGCGCGAGGCCGGCGTCGGACCCGCCCAGGTGCTGATCACGGCGGGCGGCCAGGCCGCGCTCACCACCGCGCTGCGCGCGCTCGCCCCGCCCGGCTCCGCGCTGCTCGTCGAGTCCCCGACGTACCCCGGAGTGCTCGCGGTGGCCCGGGCGGCCGGACTGCGGCCGGTCCCGGTGCCGACCGACGCCGACGGCGTACGCCCGGACCTGCTCGCCGACGCCTTCGACGCCACGGGCGCACGGGTGTTCTTCTGCCAGCCGCTCTTCCAGAACCCGACGGGCACCGTTCTCGCCCCGGCGCGGCGGGCGCAGATCACCGGGATCGCCCGCGCGGCCGGGGCGTTCGTCATCGAGGACGACTTCGCCCGGCGGCTGGGCCACGGCGGCCCGCTGCCCGCGCCGCTGGTCGCCGACGACCCGCACGGCACCGTCGTCCATGTCACGTCGCTGACCAAGCCGACCTCGCCCAGCCTGCGGGTCGGCGCGCTCATCGCGCGTGGCCCGGTCGTGGAACGGCTGCGCGCCATCCAGGTCGTCGACAGCTTCTTCGTCCCCCGCCCCCTGCAGGAGGCGACCCTGGAACTGGTCGGCGCACCCGCCTGGCCGCGCCATCTGCGGGCCGTCGCGACGGGGCTGCGCGAGCGCCGCGACGCGATGCTGGCGGCGCTGCGGCGCGACCTGCCGGACCTCGTCCCCGACCGGGTCCCGAGCGGCGGCTACCAGCTGTGGCTGCGACTGCCCGACGGCACCGACGAGACGGAGCTGTGCACTGCGGCCCTGCGCGCCTCGGTCGCGGTCGCGGCCGGGCGCGCCTACTTCGCCGCCGAGGCCCCGGCGCCGTACATCCGCGTCAGCTTCGCCGACACCAGCGGCACGGAGGAGATCGACGAGGGGATCCGGCGGCTCGCGGCCGCCTTCACGGAGGTCAGGGCCGGTATCTGATCGGGTGGTCGGCCGGCACCTCCACCACGACGATCTCCAGCCCGTCGGGATCCGCGATCCACATCTCGACCAGCCCCCAGGGCTCCTTCACCGGCGGCCGCAGCACGGTCACCCCGCGACCGGCCAGTTCGGCGTGCGCCGCCGTGACGTCCGGGACCTGCAGCCAGATGCGCAGCGCCGCACTCATCGGCGCCCCGGAGCGCCCGGAGACCTCCAGATAGCCGCCGCCGAGAAAGAACACCGTGCCGCGCTCAGGACCGCTGCCGAACTCCCGGTAGATCGCCAGCCCGAGATCGTCACGGTAGAAGGCCCGGGATCGTTCCAGGTCGGTCGGCTGCAACAGGATCCGGCTGCTCACCACATTCACCATGCGGTGAAGCTACCCGGCCCCGGCGCCCCGGATGTGCTCCCGGGTAGCCTCGGCCCCATGGACATCAGCGAGCGCACCGCGCAGCCGACCTTCCGCACGGCCACGCCGGCCGATGTTCCCGCCGTCGTGACTCTCGTCGAGTCGGCGTACCGGGGGGACTCGAGCCGGGTCGGGTGGACGACCGAGGCGGACATCCTGCAGGGACAGCGGACGGACCCCGAGGGTGTCGTCGAGGTGATCGAGAAGGCGGGCAGCCGGCTCGTCCTGGTGGAGCGCGCGGGAGAGCTGATCGCGTGCTGCCACATCGAACGCCGCGGGGACAACGCGTACTTCGGGATGTTCGCGGTCCGGCCCACGGCCCAGGCCGGAGGTCTCGGGAAGACCGTCCTCGCGGAGGCCGAGCGCTACGCCGCGACCGAGTGGGACGCGGCGCAGATGCACATGACGGTGATCACGGCGCGCGCCGACCTCATCGCCTGGTACGAGCGCCGCGGCTACACCCGCACCGGCGAGACGCACGCCTTCCCCTACGGGGACGAGCGCTTCGGGGTGCCGCAGCGTGACGACCTCGAGTTCGAACTGCTGGTGAAGGACCTCAAGGACCTCAAGGCCGCGGCCACCGGCTGACCCGTTACAGCCGCCCGGCCTCCGCGAAGCGCCGCAGGAAGCGCTGAGTGCGCTCCTGCTCCGGTGCCCCGAACACCTGCTTCGGGGTGCCGCGCTCCAGCACCACCCCGGCGTCGAGGAAGCAGACCTGGTCGGCGACCTCGCGGGCGAAGCCCATCTCGTGCGTGGCGATCACCATCGTCATGCCCTGGTCCTTGAGATCGCGGACGACGCCCAGCACCTCGCCGACCAGCTCCGGGTCGAGCGCCGCGGTGATCTCGTCGAGGAGCAGCAGCCGCGGCTGCCCGGCCAGCGCCCGGACGATCGCGACGCGCTGCTGCTGGCCGCCGCTGAGCCGGTCCGGGTACTCGCCGGCCTTGTCGCCGAGGCCGAGCCGGGCGAGCAGTTCACGGGCCCGCTCGGCCGCCTCGGCGCGCGCGACCTTGTGCACCCGGCGCGGCGCGAGGGTGATGTTGTCGAGCACGGTCATGTGCGGGAACAGGTTGTACGCCTGGAAGACGACCCCGATCCGGCGGCGCACCGTGTCCGGGTCGACCCGCGGGTCGGTGATGTCCTCGCCGTCCAGGAAGATCGCCCCGTCGTCGATGTCCTCCAGCAGGTTGGCGCAGCGCAGCAGCGTCGACTTGCCGGAGCCGGAGGCGCCGATCAGCGCGGTGACGGTGTGCGGGGGCACGCTGAGATCGATGTCGCGGAGCACCACCGTGGAGCCGAACGTCTTGCGTACGGACTCCAGCCGCAGCACGGGTGTCGTGCTCGTGCCGTCACTCATACGGTTCCTCCCTGCGACTGGCGGCGGTTCATCCGGGCGGTGATCCAGTCGGTGAAGCGCGTCATCGGGATGGTGAGCGCGACGAAGATCAGGCCGGCGACGACGTACGAGGTGTAGTTGAAGGTCTTGCCCGCGTAGATCTGCGCGGCGTACACCGCGTCGACCGCGCCGGCGATCGACACCAGACCGGTGTCCTTCTGCAGCGAGACCAGGTCGTTCAGCAGCGGGGGCACGACCCGCCGGACGGCCTGCGGCAGCACCACGTGGCGCATGGTCTGCGCGCTGCTCAGCCCCAGCGAGCGGGCGGCGGCGCGCTGGCTGGGGTGGACGGTGTCGATCCCGGCCCGGAAGACCTCGGCGACGTACGCCGAGTAGGTGAGGACCAGGGCCGTGCCGCCCAGCACCACCGGGTCGGTGGTGACGCCCTGCAGCCGCAGCGCGGGGACGCCGAAGACCACGCCGAGCAGGCAGATGATCAGCGGCAGACCGCGGAAGAAGTCGACATAGGCGGTGGCGAGCGCCCGCAGCGGGAAGAACACCGGCCCGCGCAGGGTGCGGGTGACGGCGAGCAGCAGCCCGAGGACCAGGACGACAGCTCCGCACACCACCATCAGCTGGAGGTTGAGCCAGAGCCCGTCGAGGATCTTCGGCAGTGACGCGCGCGCGTCGTGCGCGTTGAAGAAGGTCTCGCGGGTGCGCTGCCAGCCGGGGGAGCTGACGACGAGCCCGATGAGCAACCCGGCGGTGGCGAGCGTGCTGACGGCACCGATGATCACCGCGCGGCGGGTGCGGGCGCGCCGGAAGCGCTCCCGTTCGATCCGCCGCTCGGACGGCCGGTAGGTGTCCGGCCGGACGTCCTCCAGCGTCACTTCAGCACCGGCGCGTCGACGGCCTCGGACAGCCACTGCTTCTCCAGCCCGGCCAGCGTGCCGTCCTTGCGCAGCGCGTCGACAGCCTTGCTGACGCACGCCGTGAGCTTGCTGCCCTTGTCCAGGACGAGGCCGAACTGCTCCTTCTGGGCGCCGCCGGTCTCGAACTGCCCGACGACCTTGGCCTCCGGCACCTCGGCGCCGGTGATGTAGAACGCGGTGGGCAGATCGACGACGATGCCGTCCACCTGACCGTTCTTCAGCGCGCTCTTGGCGAGGTCGTTCTTCTGGTAGACGGCGGGTGCCTGGGTCGGCTTGATGACGTCGTTGAGCACGTCCAGGCTGGTGGTGCCGACCTGGGCGCCGAGCTTGGCGCCCTTGAGGTCGGCGATCGACCTCGCGTTCGCGATCTTCGAGGTCTTGAGCGCGATGACGGCCTGGCGCACGTCGTAGTAGCCGGACGAGAAGTCGACGGCCTTCTTGCGGTCGTCGCTGATCGAGACCTGGTTGATGTCGAAGTCGAAGGTCTTCGCGCCGGGCGCGAAGGCGTTGTTGAAGGCGACGGTCTGCCAGACGACATCGGCCTGGGCATAGCCGAGCTGCTTGGCGACGGCGTAGGTGACGGCCGACTCGAAGCCCTTGCCGTTGGCGGGCTTGTCGTCGGTGAACCACGGGTTGTACGCGGGCGTGTCCGTGCCCACGGTCAGCTTGCCCGCGGTGCGGGTGGACAGACCGGCCGGGGCACAGCTCGCGGCGGACGTTCCCGAGGGCGCGGCGGTGCTGCCCGCGGAGTCGTCCTCCTGGGGCGCGCAGCCGGTGGCGGCGAGGGTGAGCAGGGCGGCCGCGGCGATGGCGGCGAGGCGCGGGGACAGCAGGTTCGCGGAACGCATGGCCGGACATTGACATCGGCCGGGGGAATCTGTCCAGGCCGCGGGAGCATACGTCCGAATGCCGGACGTTTGTGTCCGGGGTGTTGCCCCGCGCCTCGCCAGGAGGCCTACCTGTCAGGCCCGTCCGGCGATCTGCGGCATCGCCCGACCGTCGATGGACGGCAGGTCGGTCACGATGCCGTCCAGCCCGAGTGCGTGCGCCAGGTCCAGCTCCTGCGGAGTGTTCACCGTCCACGCGATCACGGCGAGCCCGGCGTCCCGGCAGCGGCGGACCACGTCGAGGCTGAGCTGCGGCAGTTCCAGACTGACCATCCGGGCACCCACGGCCCGCGCGCGTGCCACCAGGTCCCGGCCGAGCTCGCTGGCGACCAGCACGCGGTGCGACTCCGGCAGCAGTTCGTGGATCTCGCGCAGCGCCTCGTCGTGGAAGGACAGCACGCTCACCCGGCCCACCTCGTCGCGGTCGCGCAGCACCTTCGCGAGCACCCGGGCGGCGGCCACGTCCTTGATCTCGGCCTGGATCGGTCCGGTGACCGCGTCCAGCACCTCTTCGAGGACGGGCACCCGTTCGCCCTGCCCCGCGTCCAGCTCGCGCAGCTCGTCGAGGGTGAGGTCGCCGATCCGGCCGGTGCCGTCCGTGGTGCGGTCCACCTCCGCGTCATGCATGACGACGAGCGCGCCGTCCTTGCTCAGGTGCAGATCGAGCTCGATCTGGTCCAGCCCCTCGCGCTCGGCGCGGGCGAAGGAACGCAGGGTGTTCTCGGGCTCCACGCCCATGACACCCCGGTGACCGACGGTGAGGAAGTTCATGGCCGACATCCTAGGGACGGGCGGTGACGGCAGGTGGAACGTGGTGTGACGGCGCGGAGTGCGAGGAGCGGACACCCGCCGTGCCGAGGACGAATCCGGTGATCAGGGCGGCGACGAGGACAGCGCGGGTACTCATGACCCCTCTCCTACCGCCGCCGGACCCCGGCCTGCCGGTTCCGTCACTCGTGTGAGGGCGTGCCGCCCGCCGGGCTGCCACCGGGCCGCCGGGATCCGGCGCGGGGATCGCGCGCGCCGGGAAGCTGGGCGAGACTGGAACGAAGTCGCTTTACGGTCATAAGGGAGCAATGTTCCGAAGGTCGGCCGCCCCATCATGACGCAACTAACAGAACTCATCGCGAGAACGGCGCATGACAGGAAAATGACCGGTCTTGTGGGGGGTCGCACAGGATAATCTGCTCCGACCCCCCTTGAACGGAGGAAGCTCGTATAGATACGCTTCCTTGGCGGATCAAGCGCGTTTCTTCTGTGAAGGAGGGGTCATGAGTGAAAATCTTTCGGCTGTAGTGGCTGACGGGGCCGGGATATCCGGCGAGGGCATCGCCTCGCATCCGGCGTGGGCCGTACTGAAGCAAGCCGTGGAAGCCATCAGGCCCTGGCAGCAGAAGGACGGCTCGATCGACTTCTCCGCCGAGGTCGTCCCGTCGCTGGCCGATGTGGAGCGCACCTTGGAGCGCGTCATCGACGCGATCGAGCAGCTCTCCCCGCTGGTGCCGCACGACACGGCGTACCACCAGGCGCTCGTCACCGACCTGCGCCGCTGGGCCGACGGCGGCTTCGGCGTCCCGGACTTCCTGGACTCGCTGCTGGCCTTCCAGCCCGCCGCCGACCGGCGCGACGGCCTGCAGCACCTGGTCGTCTTCCCGATGTACACGCAGAACGGCAACCCGGACCGCAACCTGGAAGCCGTCGCCCTGCGCGTCGTGTGGCCCGACTGGCTCGCCGAGCTGGAGCGGACCCGCTACGACAACCCGCTGTTCGTGCCGATCACGTTCCAGGACTTCACGCCCGGCTACGACACCAACTCCGCGGTGCTCTTCCCGGAGACCGTGGCCGTCCGCCAGGCGCCCGAGCGCTGGACCTGGGGCGGCATCTTCTGCGACCGCGAGGCCGCCCGCTTCCGGGCCGTGACCGCCGCCGCCGTGGACACCCTCGGCCTGGAACTGCCCGGTGAGGCCGCGCGGCTCATCGAGGACCAGGAGCTCTCCCAGCAGACGTTCGTGCTGTGGGACATGATCCACGACCGCACCCACAGCCACGGCGACCTGCCGTTCGACCCCTTCATGATCAAGCAGCGGGCGCCGTTCTGGATGTACGGCCTCGAAGAGCTGCGCTGTGACCTCACGACCTTCAAGGAGGCCGTGAAGCTGCAGGCCGAGGGCCACCCGATGGGCCTGGGCGTGCAGTACGCGATCCTCTTCGACCGCCTCTTCCGCTTCCCCGTCACCGGCGAGCGGGTCCGCAACTACGACGGCCTGGGCGGCCAGCTGCTCTTCTCCTACCTGCACAAGCACGACGCCGTACGCTGGACGGACAACACCCTGCACATCGACTGGGAGCTGGCTCCCAAGGTCACCAACCAGCTCTGCGCCGACATCGAGAAGCTGTACCGCGACGGCATCGACCGCCCGAAGCTCGTGCACTGGTTCGCCGCGTACGACCTGGTCGCGACGTACCTCTCGCCCCACCCGGGATCGGTGTGGGCCAAGGGCCCGGACGCCCTCGACCTGTCGCTGCCGCCGCGCAAGCTCGTGGACGAGGTGCTCGTCGACGAGTTCCCGCTGAGCATGTTCTATGAGGCACTCGCGAAGAAGCTGCGCGACGTGATCGCCTCGACCAAGGGGATCACCGCGAGCGGCGTCGTACGGACGGCGGCGTGAGCGACGCGGCCGAGGAGGCGAAGATGGCGAACGGGACCGAAAGCCAGGGACCGCTCCAGGGAGCGGTCATCGCGGTGGCGGGAGCCGGCGGTCCGGCCGGCCGCGCGATGCTCCAGCGGCTCGCCAAGGCGGGCGCTCATGTGGTCGCCGCAGACGCGAACCCCGAACGGCTCGCGCAAGCCGTCGACCAGGCCCGTTTCGACGCCGGCGGTGCGGACATCACCGGTGAGATCGTGGACCTGCTCGACCCCGACGCGACCCGTGAATGGGCCGAGCGGATCGAGAAGGACCACGGTCCGGTCGACGGTCTGGTCCATCTGGTCGGCGGCTGGCGCGGCTCCGCGTCGTTCACCGAGACCGACCTCGCCGACTGGGACTTCCTGCACAAGCTGCTGATCCGCACCGTCCAGCACACCTCGCTGGCGTTCCACGACCCGCTGCTGCGCAGCACGCGCGGCCGCTATGTGCTGATCAGCGCCGCCGGTGCCAGCAGCCCGACGGCCGGCAACGCCGCCTACGCCGCGTCGAAGGCCGCCGCCGAGGCCTGGACGCTCGCCATGGGGGACTCGTTCCGCAAGCTGGCGGGCACCGACCCGCTCACCGCGGCGGCCAGCGTCGTCGTCATCAAGGCGCTGGTGCACGATGAGATGCGGGCGCAGCGCCCGAACGCCAAATTCGCCGGCTTCACCGATGTGACGGACCTCGCCGAGGCCGTCACGGACATCTGGAACCGGCCCGCCGAGGAAGTGAACGGAACCCGACTGTGGCTGACGCCCCAACCGTGAGCGAGCAGCTCGCCACCGACGCCGTCCGGCGCCACGACCCCGAGGTCCGGGGCTTCGCCAGCGACAACTACGCCGGCGTGCACCCCGAGGTGCTCACCGCCCTCGCCCTCGCCAACGGCGGCCACCAGGTCGCGTACGGCGAGGACGACTACACCGCCCATCTGCAGGACATCTTCCGCGGCCACTTCGGCCCGCGCGCGGAGGTCTTCCCGGTCTTCAACGGCACCGGCGCCAACGTCACGGCGCTGCAGTCTGTCACCGAGCGCTGGGGCGCGGTGATCTGCGCGGAGTCCGCGCACATCAACGTGGACGAGTGCGGCGCTCCGGAGCGCGTCGGCGGGCTCAAGCTGCTGACCGTCCCGACGCCGGACGGCAAGCTCACCCCCGAGCTGATCGACCTCCAGGCGTTCGGCTTCGAGGACGAGCACCGGGCGCAGCCGCAGGTCGTCTCGATCACCCAGACCACCGAACTGGGCACCTGCTACACCCCCGACGAGATCCGGGCGATCTGCGACCACGCCCACCAGCACGGCATGGCCGTCCATCTGGACGGGGCGCGGATCTCCAACGCCGCCGCCACGCTCGGTGTGCCGCTCGCGGCGTTCACCACCGACGCCGGGGTCGACATCCTCTCCTTCGGCGGCACCAAGAACGGCCTGCTGATGGGGGAGTGCATCGTCGTGCTCACCCCCGAGCGGGTGCGCGCCATGAAGCATCTGCGCAAGCTGTCGATGCAGCTCGCCTCCAAGATGCGCTTCGTGTCGGTGCAGTTCGAGGCGCTGCTCGCCGGCGACCTCTGGCTGCGCGGCGCGCGGCACGCCAACGCGATGGCGCAGCGGCTGGAAGCGGCCGTCCGGGGGGTCGACGGTGTGACGATCGTCCGTCCGGTGCAGTCCAACGCCGTCTTCGCGATCCTGCCGCGCGAGGTCAGTGAGCGGCTGCAGAAGCGCTACCGCTTCTATTTCTGGAACGAGAACACCGGTGAGGTCCGCTGGATGTGCTCCTTCGACACCACGGAGGACGACGTCGACTCGTTCGCGGCTGCCATCGCCGCGGAACTGGCCGGACACTAGTCCCGCCACCGCTGTCCCACGGCCCGGCCACGGCCCGGAACAAGCCAACTTCCGCTGCTGTCCCAACCGTTGACTTCATCGCCGACCGGCGGGTATGACACGTACACATGCGCATCGGCGCACGCCCATCACCAGGAGTGGGGGGCCTGCCATGTACGACGATCAGCCCGCCTTCGGCGCCAGTCGGCGATCGGTGGCCGGGACCACCGTGGTCGAGCTGTGGGGAGAACTGGACGTCCTCGCCGCGGCGGGGCTGTCCCCTTTCCTCGACGCACTCGCCCGGGTGGCCGACTCGGACTTCATCATCGATCTGCGGCCCGTGACGTTCATCGACTGCAGCGGTCTTTCGCTGCTCTGCCGGTTCCGGATGCACGCCCTCGAGAACGGGGGCCGCATCCGGATCGTCAGCGCCGATCCGTCCTTCACGAGGCTGCTGCGGCTCACCCGGCTGGGGCGGGTCTTCGAGATCCATCCCGATCTGGCGTCCGCGCTGGCCCGGCACGCGGACGACGCCGGACCGGGCGCCACGAACGGTGCGATCGCCTAGCCCGCTCCTGAATAAGTATGCACTGATTCGTATTTCGATTGATCGGACGTGTGATCCTGCCTAGGGTTCCGAATATGGAACTCCTCCAGGACGTACCCGGTCCCGCGGCGTATCTCGCCGCCGCCGACGTCATCGACCATGACCATCCGCTGGTGCGCGAGACCGCGGAACGGCTGCGCGCGGGTAGTGACGGCGCGTACGACTACGCCCGGGCGGCCTTCGAGTTCGTCCGCGACACCGTTCCGCACTCCGGCGACGCCGACGACCCCCGGGTGACCTGGCGCGCCTCGGACGTCCTGCGGCTGCGCACCGGTATCTGCCACGCCAAGTCGCACGCCCTCGCCGCGCTGCTGCGGGCCGAGGGGATTCCCACCGGGCTCTGTTACCAGCGCCTCACCGACGAAGCCGGTGGCAATCCGCTGGTGCACGGCCTCGTCGCCGTCCTGCTGCCCGGGCGGACGCAGTGGGCGCGGCAGGACGCGCGGGGGAACAAGCCGGGTGTGGACGCGCAGTTCTCGGCGGAGCGGGAACAGCTCGCCTGGCGGGTCCGCCCCGAGTTCGGCGAGGCCGACTACCCGGTGCTGTACGCGGCTCCGCCGCCGGCCGTGCTGGAATCTCTTCAGCGCGCCACCGACCGGCCGCACCTGTGGCAGCTGCTGCCCACCGCGCTGTGAACGCCGTCCCCGTCAAGGAACCAAGGTCTGCGATGCCCCCGACGAACCCCGCTCAGCCCCTGAACATCACCGTGGCCCCCGAGGTGCACGAGCTCGTACCCGGATTCGTCCCGCTCATCGTCGAGGCCCGGGGCCTGACCAACGGGCCGAGCGACGAGCGGAGCTCCGCGCTGCTCGACGACGCCGTGCGCCGGCTCACCGCGCGGCTGGCCGGCCGCGCCCCGCACGAGGACCCGCACATCGCGGCCTGGCGCGACGCGTACACCGCCTTCGGCGCCAAGCCGTCCCGCACCCGCAACTCCGCCGAGGCGCTGGCCAGACGCGCACTCGCCGACGGCGGGCTGCCGAGGATCAATCTCCTCGTCGACCTCTACAACGCCGTCAGCGTGGCCCATCTGGTGCCGGTCGGCGGCGAGGACACCGACCACATCCTCGGCGGGATGCGGCTGGTGCGGGCCGGCGGCGACGAGAAGTTCGAGACCGCGGCCGGTGGCGAGCCGGTCGTGGAGCACCCCGAGCCCGGCGAGGTCGTCTGGCAGGACGACACCGGGGTCACCTGCCGCCGCTGGAACTGGCGTCAGGGCGTCCGCACCCGGCTGACGGAGGACTCCGTCAACGCCGTCTTCCTGCTCGAACGCCTCACGCCGATGCCGCTCGACGAGCTGCACACCGCCGCGGGCGAGCTCGCCGAGGGACTGCGTCTGCTGAGCCCCGCGGCCGAGGTGACGGTCCGCGAGGCGGACTGAGCCCGGCCGGGCGCCGTGGCGCGGTGGGTCAGCGCCTGGCCGCCCGCTCGTCGCGGTCCGCACGGTCCAGCTCGGCGGCCTCTTCCGGGGTGGGCGCGGTGCCGCCGAGGTGGCTGGGCAGCCACCACCGGTCGTCGGGGCCGCTCGGCTTGCCCGGGTAGGCGCGCTGCGCGTCCTCCAGCAGCTCCTGGACGCGCATCCGCAGCCGCCGGGTGAGCGCGCCCGGCTTCTCGCCCTCGTTCGCCCGCATCGGCTCGCCCACCCGCATGGTGATGGGGAACTTGTTGCGGCCGAGATGGCGCGGGTGCCCCTTGGTCCACAGCCGCTGGGTGCCCCACAGGGCCATCGGGAGCAGCGGTACGCCGGCTTCCTCGGCGAGCCGCGCCGCGCCGGACTTGAACGACTTCAGGGTGAACGACTGCGAGATGGTGGCCTCGGGGAAGACCCCGATGATCTCGCCGGCCCGCAGCGCGTCCAGCGCGTGCGCGTACGCGTGCATACCTTCCGAGCGGTCCACCGGAATGTGCTTCATCGCCCGCATCAGCGGACCCGACACCTTGTGCCGGAAGACCGAGTCCTTCGCCATGAAGCGGACCAGCCGCTTGTTCGGCAGCGCCGTCAGACCGGCGAAGACGAAGTCCAGGTAGCCGATGTGGTTGGAGACCAGCAGCGCTCCGCCCTTGCGCGGTACGTTCTCCGTGCCGCCGATGTCGAAGCGCAGCCCCTGCACACGGAACATGGTGCGGGCAACGCCGATGACCGGGGGATAGACGAGTTCAGCCATGTCCGGGTACCTGCTCTCTCCGGGGGCGGCTCTCCCGGCGGAAGTTACGCGCCCGTAGGTTCCGGTCGCTGATGGATCGTGCACCGACAACGTGCCCCGTGTCACCTTGCGTGCCCACGATCCCGCGAGATTCTCGTCACGTCACCCCGTCGCACGCCGGAACAAGAGATACATCTCGCACCCCAAGCAGTACCCGAAGGCAGCGTTGAGAAACGCCGCGGCCAGCGCGCAGCCGGTCGCGGCCATACCCAGCCACAGCGGTCCGGCGAAGTAGCCGACCAGACCGATGAGCGCGAAGACGAGCCCCACGGCCTGCGCGAAGCGCGGCGGCGCGGGGTCCTCGGTCTCCTGCGTCGGCCCGAGCCGGGGCCGTACGACGGTGGCGAACAGCCAGCCGTAGGGGGAGCGCCGCACGCCGGCCGCGGCGCCGGTCGCGAAGACCACCGCCTGTACGGCCAGCAGCCAGCCACTCCCGGTGACCAGGACGGCGGCCAGGACGACGGTGGTGAGGACGGCGCCGAAGCGGGGCCCGCGGACATCGAGGCTCGAGGCGGGGGCGGCGTTCGCGGCATTCATCGCGTTCATGGAGCCGATGATCCCGGACCGGGGCGCACCCGGCCCCACGGGAATCATTGCGGTCCCGTGAACGCTGCACCGCTGCGGGAGGAAAAGATGACGGGATTGGTGGTGTGCCTCGCTGTCCTTGCGGCGGCGAGCGCGTTCGGCCTGGTGCACCAGCGCCGGAACGGGAGGATTCGGGTGCGGACGAAGGACGGCCAGGAGCGGCTGACGGCTGCCGAGATCGGCGGGCCGCTCGGTGCGCGCGCCACGCTGGTGCAGTTCTCCAGCTCCTTCTGCGCCCCGTGCCGGGCCACCCGGCGGACGCTCGACGAGATCGCCACCATGGTGGAAGGGGTGACCCACGTCGAGATCGACGCGGAGGCCCATCTGGAACTCGTCCGCAGGCTGGCGATCCTGAAGACCCCGACCGTCCTCGTGCTCGACGCGAGCGGAGCGGTGGTGCGCCGGGCGGCGGGCCAGCCGCGCAAGGTGGACGTGATCGCGGCGCTCGGCGCCGCGGTGTGACGGCCGGCCCGCGGACCGGCGCATCCGGACCGGTGATCTTGTGATGGGGATCCCAAATCCCGGGCCGCTCTTGACGGAGCCCGCCTGCCATCGTCACTCTGACGTTATGTCGCGAGACCCCCTTCTTCACACGCGCGCGGATGTCGATCTCGGTCGCCATTCGAGTGCGCGCTGTCCGAGTTGTTGAGCGCCCCAGACGACCATTCGCCTCCGGCCCGACCGCTCCAGAAGGACAACTCCATGACTGCCCTGACCGACCTCGGCACCCTTCCCGGCACCGCCGCCGGCTTCGACCCGGCCGTCTTCCGCTCGGTGTTCCGCCGCCACGCGGCCGGGGTCGCCGTCATCACCGCGGCCGGCGACCGGCCGGTGGGTTTCACGGCCACCTCGCTCACCTCCGTATCGGCCGAACCCCCGCTGCTCTCGTTCGGCATCAGTACCGGTTCCTCCAGCTGGCCCACGCTGTCCGAGGTCCCGTTCGTCGGCGTCCATGTGCTCGGCGACCACCAGGAAGCGCTGGCCGCGACCTTCGCGCGCAGCGGCGCCGACCGGTTCGGCCCGGCCACCGACTGGCGCGAGGGGCCGCACGGTGTGCCGGTGCTCGGCGAGGTCTCGGCCTGGCTGGTCTGCCGCGTGCTGGCCCGTATCCCGGCGGGCGATCACCGGATCGTGGTGGCACAGGCCGTCGCGGGCGACCCGACGGGCCCCGGCAGCCCGCTCCTCTACCACCAGGGCGGCTTCAACGGGCTGCGCCACTGACCCGTTCCGGGCCGTGGCGTCGGCAACGTCACAGTTCATCACCCTTGCTTACGGGTGAGGAGCTGGGTGTACTGGCGAGTAACCTTCTGTTGGAACGCTGGTGCGTGCCGGTGGGGGGCCACCCCGCTAAGGCGCCTATGCTGCCTGCAAGGGCAGTTGACGAGACTAAGCAGTAGGAGAGCAGGCGTGAGCTTGAGGATCGTTGTCTGTGTGAAGTACGTGCCCGACGCCACGGGCGACCGTCACTTCGCCGAGGACCTGACCACTGACCGCGACGCCGTTGACGGTCTGCTGTCCGAGCTCGACGAGTACGCGGTCGAGCAGGCGCTGCAGATCGCCGACGCCGCCGACGATGCCGAGATCACGGTACTGACCGTCGGTCCCGAGGACGCCAAGGACGCGCTGCGCAAGGCGCTGTCGATGGGCGCCCACAAGGCCATCCACGTCGAGGACGACGCACTGCACGGCACCGACGTGTTCGGTACCTCGCTGGTGCTCGCCAAGGCCGTGGAGCACGCCGGGTTCGACCTGGTCGTGTGCGGTATGGCCTCCACCGACGGCACCATGGGCGTGCTGCCGGCGATCCTCGCGGAGCGCCTCGGCGTCCCGCAGGTGACCCAGCTGTCCGAGGTGTCCGTCGCCGACGGCAAGGTGACCGGCCGCCGTGACGGCGACGCGGCGAGCGAGCAGCTCGAGGCGTCCCTCCCCGCCGTGATCTCCGTGACCGACCAGTCGGGCGAGGCCCGCTACCCGTCGTTCAAGGGCATCATGGCCGCCAAGAAGAAGCCGGTGGAGTCCCTGGACCTGTCCGACCTGGACATCGACGAGGCCACGGTCGGCCTCTCCGGCTCCTGGTCCACGGTGGACGAGGCCACGCAGCGCCCGGCGCGCACCGCCGGCACGATCGTCAAGGACGAGGGCGAGGGCGGCAAGCAGCTTGCCGCCTTCCTTGCGGAGCAGAAGTTCATCTAGAGCAGCCTCGCGAGGCTGAAGTTCATCTGATCCGCGACCCATCCGCCCCCGCCCCTACAGATTTCGCAGGAGACCGTACCCATGGGTGAAGTCCTCGTCCTCGTCGACCACGTGGACGGTGCCGTCCGCAAGCCGACTCTCGAACTGCTGACCCTGGCCCGCCGGATCGGCGAGCCCGTCGCCGTCTTCCTCGGCGCCGGTGTCGACACCGCCGCCCCCGTGCTCGCCGAGTACGGCGCGGTCAAGGTGCTGGCCGCCGACGCGGCCGAGTTCGCCGACTACCTCGTCGTACCGAAGGTGGACGCGCTGCAGGCCGCCGCCCAGGCCGTGGAGCCGGTGGCCGTCCTGGTGCCGTCCTCCGCGGAGGGCAAGGAGATCGCGGCCCGCCTCGCGCTGCGCCTCGGCTCCGGCATCATCACCGACGCCACCGACGTCGAGCCGGGCGAGGGTGGCCCGGTCGCCACGCAGGCGGTGTTCGCCGCGTCGTTCACCACCAAGTCGCGCATCACCACCGGCGTGCCGGTCATCACCGTCAAGCCGAACTCCGCCGCGCCGGAGGCCGCCCCGGCCGCCGGCACGGTCGAGCAGCTCGCCGTCTCCTTCGGTGAGCTGGCCACGGGCACCAAGGTCCTCACGCGCACCCCGCGTGAGTCCACCGGCCGCCCGGAGCTGACCGAGGCCGCGATCGTGGTCTCGGGTGGACGCGGTGTGAACGGCGCCGAGAACTTCCACGTCATCGAGGCGCTCGCCGACTCGCTCGGTGCGGCCGTCGGCGCGTCCCGTGCCGCGGTGGACGCCGGCTGGTACCCGCACACCAACCAGGTGGGCCAGACCGGCAAGTCGGTCTCGCCGCAGCTCTACATCGCCAACGGCATCTCCGGCGCCATCCAGCACCGGGCCGGCATGCAGACCTCGAAGACGATCGTGGCGGTCAACAAGGACGCCGAGGCGCCGATCTTCGACCTGGTCGACTACGGCGTGGTCGGCGACCTGTTCCAGGTCGTCCCGCAGCTGACCGAGGAGATCACCGCCCGTAAGGGCTGATCCCGAGGAACGCCTCCGACGGCCCCCGCACGCCTGGCGCGTGCGGGGGCCGTCGTGCGTTCCGCCAGGTCCGCAGGGCCGGGAAAGAATAGGAAATCGCGTTTTACCCCGACATCGGGCCGGTCCGGGTGTTGACCCGGTCCTGCGGCGCGGATAGCTTCCCTTCAACGGTTTGTTGAAGTTCGGGAGGCTGGCACATGACGCAGGGTGAGACGGTCGGCACGACGTTGGCGGACGCGGTACGAGAGGGCATCGGTGCCTCTCTCGCCGCGACCGACGCGGAGCTGGCCCGCCGCTACCCCGGGGACCCGGGCACCCGGCAGCCGGTGCACACCGTCTACGTCCCCGCCGACGCCTTCACCGCCGACACCGTCCGCAGCTGGGGCCGGCAGGCGCTGGCCGCGCTCGACGAGCACGCCCCGGACGCGGCGGCCCTCGCTCGGGTGCTGGGCCTGAGCGACGAGCTCGCCGGGCCGGTCCACGACCGGGTGCGCGCCAAGCTGGAGCGCGAGCCCGTCGAGGACCTGCGGATCGACTTCGAGGACGGCTACGGCCAGCGCCCGGACGCCGAGGAGGACGCCGCGGCCGTGGCCGCCGCCCGGATCGTCTCGGCCGCGGTTGAGGACGGGACCGCGCCCCCGTACATCGGCATCCGGATGAAGTGCATGGAGGCGGCGGTCCGCGACCGCGGGATCCGCACCCTGGACATCTTCCTCAGCACCCTGATGCGGTCCGGCGGCCTGCCGGACGGGCTGGTGCTGACGCTGCCGAAGGTGACCTTCCCGCAGCAGGTCAGCGCGATGGTCCGGCTCTGCGAGGAGTTCGAGAAGGCGCACGGCCTGACGCCCGGCCGCATCGGCTTCGAGATCCAGATCGAGACGACCCAGTCGATCCTGGGCCCCGACGGCACCGCCACCGTGCCGCGCCTCATCGACGCCGCCGAGGGCCGCGCCACCGGACTGCACTACGGCACCTTCGACTACAGCGCCTCCTGCGGGGTCAGCGCCGCCTACCAGTCGATGGACCACCCGGTCGCCGACTACGCCAAGGCGGTCATGCAGGTCGCCGCGGCGGGCACCGGCGTCCGGCTCTCCGACGGCTCCACGAACGTGTTGCCGGTCGGTCCGACCGCCCAGGTGCACGACGCCTGGCGGCTCCACCACGGCCTCGTCCGCCGCTCGCTCGCCCGCGCCTACTACCAGGGCTGGGACATGCACCCCGGCCACCTGCCCACCCGCTACGCCGCCGTCTACGCCTTCTACCGCGAGGGCCTCGACACCGCCGCGGCCCGGCTTGCGGCGTACGTGGCCAAGGCGGGCGGCGATGTGATGGACGAGCCCGCCACCGCCAAGGCGCTCAGCGGCTACCTGCTGCGCGGCCTGGACTGCGGCGCCGTCGACCTCGAAGAGGTCACCGCCCGCACCGGGCTCGGCCGTGCGGAACTGGACGCCCTGGCCGGCCGCTGAGCCCCGGGGGAGCCTCCCACCGACCGTGCCCGGCCGGCGCGCCCTGACGGCGCCGGGCCGGGCACCGGGGCCGCCGGCTACGGCGCCGGCGGGATCTCGCCCGAGCCGCGCACGATCAGCCGGGTGGGCAGCTCGATCCGGCGCGGCTTGTCCGATCCGCCGTCCAGCCGGCGGAAGAGCAGCTTGGCCGCCGCCCGTCCCAGTCCGACGGCGTCCTGCGCGATCACGGTGACCGCGGGGCGCAGCAGGTCGGCGAGCTCGAAGTCGTCGAACCCCACCAGGGCGACCGGACGCACCTCGCCGAGGAGCACCCGCACCGCGGTGACGGTGACCCGGTTGTTGCCGGCGAACAGCGCGGTGACCGGTTCCGGAGCGGCCAGCATCGCCGTCAGCGCGGCGCGTACCCGCTCGGGCGCGGTGGGGCCCATCGAGATCCACTCCTCGCTCACCGGCAGCCCCGCGGCGGCCATCGCCTCGCGGTATCCGCGCAGCCGCTCGTTCGCGGTGTGGATCCGCAGCTCGTCGCCGATGAAGCCGATCCTGCGGTGGCCGTGTGCGATCAGATGGGCGACGCCCTCACGGGTGCCGCCCGCGCTGTCGCTGAGGACGACATCGGCGTCGATGCCGCCGGCCGGCCGGTCCACGAAGACGGTGGAGACACCGGCGTCGATCTCCGGTTCCAGATAGCGGTGGTCGTCGCTGGCGGGCACCACGACCAGCCCGTCCACCCGGCGGGCGCAGAACGCGAGGACCAGTTCCTGCTCGCGTTCGGCGTTCTCGGCGCTGGAACCGGTGAACAGCAGGGTCGAGTGCGCGCGGGCCACCTCTTCGACGGCCCGGCTCAGCGGCGAGTAGAAGGGGTCGGCGAGATCCTCCAGCACCAGCCCTATGCTGGCCGTGCGTCCGGTGCGGAGCAGCCGTGCGCTGTCGTTACGCCGGAAGCCGAGGGCGTCGATCGCCTCCCGTACCCGCTGGATGGTGTCCGGGGTGACCCCCGGTTCCTCGTTGACCACCCGGGAGACCGTCTTGAGCCCGACTCCGGCCCGCGCCGCGACGTCCTTCATGGTGGGGCGGGGGGTATGCCCCGGGGTATGGGTCACTGTCGCGATATTCCTTGCCGCAATGAATGGACAACGTTGTCAGCGAAAGGAAACACTACTCCTAACCCCGCGTCACGTGCGGGTATCCGGCCAATGAGAGGGAGAACGGAACCCGATGCACTCCGACCGCGCCGCAGGCTCGCTGATTGCCGCACTGGACATCGGCGGAACGAAGATCGCCGGCGCTCTGGTCGACGCGAGCGGCCGGCTGCTCGTGCGCGCGCTGCGGCCGACCCCCGCCAAGCAGGACGGGGAGACGGTGATGCGCGCCGTCGGGGAGGTCCTCGGTGAGCTGCGCCTGGACGGAGGATGGCGGCGGGTGGTGGCCGTCGGCATCGGCAGCGCGGGCCCGGTGGACGCCTCGCGGGGCACCGTCAGCCCGGTCAACGTCCCCGGCTGGCGTGACTTCCCGCTGGTCGAGCGGGTGGCGCGGGCGGCCGACGCGCTTCCGGTCGTCCTGACGGGCGACGGCGTCGCGATGACTGCGGCCGAGCACTGGCTGGGCGCCGCCCGCGGCTACGACAACGCGCTCTGCATGGTCGTCTCCACCGGCGTCGGGGGCGGGCTGGTGCTCGGCGGCGCCCTGCTGCCCGGCCCCACGGGGAACGCGGGCCACATCGGCCACATCAGCGTCGACCTCGACGGCGACTCCTGCCCGTGCGGATCGCGCGGCTGTGTGGAGCGGCTGGCCAGTGGACCGAACATCGTCCGCCGGGCCCTGGAGAACGGCTGGGTGCCGGCCGGCGGCGCCGAGCCGACGGCCGCCGCCGTGGCGCAGTCCGCGCGCGCCGGCGACCCGGTCGCGCTGGCCTCCTTCGACCGGGCCGCGCAGGCGCTCGCGGCCGGGATCGCCGCCACCGCGACGCTCGTCGAGGTGCGGGTCGTGGTGATCGGCGGCGGGGTGGCCGGCGCGGGAGACGTGCTCTTCGGCCCGCTGCGCGCGTATCTGGCGCGCTACGCGACTCTGTCGTTCGCCGCCGGGATCGAGGTGGTTCCGGCGCTGCTGGGCACCGACGCGGGTCTGGTCGGCGCCGCGGCGGCCGCCGCCCAGGTGCTCGGACTGGCCGAGTTCTCACCGGAGTTCGCCCTGGAAGGGTGACCAGCGCTCCGATGACTGGCGGTACGCGGCGCCTGCGGAGTAGGGACATATCGTCCCGGATTCGGCTCCGCCCGGAGTGACGCAGCGTCATTCCACGGGAAATGGCGATTGTTTGCGTTGAACAATGGTGGAAATTGGTGAGGCGAGATCCCCTAGCTGTTGCCGGTCATCCGGTCAGAAACCTTGACACCGCCTCCTCTTGGCGATGGGATCGCACCGCTCGCGTTCGGTTGTGTTCAGTTCCACCCACGAGGAGGGGGACATGGCGCAGTCATCGTTCAGTGGTCGGCCCACAGTCGGGGAAGCGTCCGGACATCGGATCTCCCGCCGAAGTCTGTTACGGGGCGCGGCGATCAGCGCGGGAGCGGTCACCCTTCCCTCGCTGCTCGCCGCCTGCGGCAGCGGTCCCTCCGGGGACGGCAAGACGGTCACTCTCGGTTCCAACGCGTCGGACGCCGTGCCGAAGACGGCGTTCCAGTCGGCCTTTGACGCCTATCAGCAGCAGTCGGGCAGGACGGTGAAGGTCAACACCGTCGACCACAACACGTTCCAGGAGAACATCAACCGCTATCTGCAGGGCAGCCCGGACGACGTCTTCATGTGGTTCGCCGGCAACCGGATGCAGTTCTTCGCGGAAAAGGGCCTGCTGTCCGACATCAGCGATGTGTGGTCGGGATTCAAGGGCTTCTCCGACGCGCTCAAGGCGCAGTCCACCGGGCATGACGGCAAGCAGTACTTCGTGCCGTACTACTACTACCCGTGGGCCGTCTTCCACCGCAAAAGCCTCTTCCAGCAGCACGGTTACCAGCCGCCGAAGACGTTCGACCAGTACACCGCGCTCGCCCGGCAGATGCAGAAGGACGGGCTCACGCCGATCGCCTTCGGCGACAAGGACGGCTGGCCCGCGATGGGCACGTTCGACTACATCAACCTGCGGGCCAACGGCTACGACTTCCACGCCTCGCTCATGGCCGGCAAGGAGTCCTGGACCGACCCCAAGGTCAAGCACGTCTTCGACCTCTGGCGCAGCCTGATGCCCTACCACCAGAAGGGCGCCAACGGCCGGACCTGGGAGGAGGCGGGGCAGAGCCTGCAGCAGCGCAAGACCGGCATGGCGGTCTTCGGACTGCCGCACCCCGGCACCCAGTTCCCCGAGGCCGAGCACGCGGACCTGGACTTCTTCCCCTTCCCGGAGATCGATCCGGCGCACGGGCAGGACTCGGTCGAAGCACCCATCGACGGCTTCCTGATGTCGAAGAAGGCCAAGAACAAGGACGCGGCACGGAACTTCCTCACGTACCTGGCCACCCCGGCGGCCGAGGACTCCTATCTCGCGAGCGACCCGAACAACGTCGGTGTCAACTCCGGTGCCTCCACCGCCAAGTACACCGAACTGCAGAAGAAGTCCGCGGTACTGGTCGCCGGCGCCCAACACATATCCCAGTACCTGGACCGCGACACCCGTCCGGACTTCGCCTCGACCGTCATGATCCCCGCGCTGCAGACGTTCATCAACAAGCCGGACGACATCGACGGGCTGGTCAACAGCATCGAGAGGCAGAAGAAGTCCATCTTCGCCGCCGCGGACTAGGAGTACAGGCTGTGCCGCAGATCATCACGCGGCGCGCCGGACGGCGGGGTCCGCGGAGGTTCTCCCCCCGCGACCTCGCCGTCCTCGGTGTGCTGCTCGGGATACCCGTCCTGCTGGAGATCGGCCTCGTCTGGGGCCCCACGTTCGCCTCCATCGGGCTGTCGTTCACCAGCTGGGACGGCGTCGGCAGCATCCACTGGGTCGGCACCCGCAACTACCACGACCTGTTCACGAACTATCCGCCGTTCTGGCGGGCGGCCCGCAACAACCTGCTCTGGCTGGGGTTCCTGGGCCTGATCGCCACCCCCTTCGGGCTGCTGCTCGCGGTGCTCCTGGACAAGAACATCCGCTTCAGCCGCTTCTACCAGAGCACCCTGTACATGCCGGTCGTGCTCTCACTGGCGGTCGTCGGCTTCATCACGCAGCTGGTCTTCTCCCGTGACCAGGGCGCCCTCAACGCCGTCCTGGCGAACACCGACAACCCGACCGACTGGCTGGGCGATCCCTCGCTGAACATCTGGGCGATCCTGCTCGCCGCGGCCTGGCGGCACACCGGCTACGTGATGATCCTCTTCCTGGCCGGGCTGAAGTCGGTGGACCCGGCCCTCGAGGAGGCCGCGGCGATCGACGGGGCCAGCGAGGTGCAGGCGTTCTTCCGGGTCGTGCTGCCGGCGCTGCGGCCGGTGAACGTCATCGTCGTGGTGATCACCGTCATCGAGGCACTCCGGGCGTTCGACATCGTCTACGCCGTCAACCACGGGCGCAACGGTCTGGAACTTCTCAGCGTGCTCGTCACGGACAACATCATCGGCGAAGCGAGCCGGATCGGTTTCGGATCGGCGATCGCGGTGGTGCTGCTCACCATCTCGCTGGGATTCATCGTGACGTACCTGGTCCAGGAGATGCGCGAGGAGAGGAAGCCATGACATCCGCCGTTGCCGCCCGGCCCTCCCACCAGCACGCGAAGGCCGCCACCGGCGGTTCGCGGGACCGGCGCCGGGTCCGGCCCGCGCGTCTGGGACTCCACACGTTCCTGATGGCCGTGTCGCTGGCGTTCCTCGCCCCGCTGCTGCTCGCGGTCTACGCCTCGTTGCGGCCCTACCAGGAGACCGCGAAGTACGGGTACTTCTCCCTGCCGCGGCATCTGTCGTTCGACTACTACCGGCAGGCGTTCACCGAGGGGGAGATGAGCAAGTACTTCGTCAACTCCCTGATCATCGCGGTGCCCGCGCTGCTGCTCACGCTGTTCTTCGCCTCCTTCGTCGCCTTCTCGGTGTCCCGGATCCAGCTCAGGGGCCGGGTCTTCCTGCTGGTCATGTTCACCGCGGGCAACCTGCTGCCGCAGCAGGTGATCGTGACCCCGCTGTACGCCCTCTTCAACCGGATTCCGCTGCCGTACTGGATGTCCGACTCGATGACGATGTACGACTCCTACTGGGCCGTGATCGCCGTCCAGGTGGCCTTCCAGACCGGCTTCTGCGTATTCGTTCTCGCCAATTTCATGCGCACCCTGCCGATGGAGATCATCGAGGCGGCGATCGTCGACGGCGCGGGCGTGTGGACCCAGTACTGGCGCATCACGCTGCCGCTGTGCCGGCCGGCTGTCGCCGCGCTCGCCACGCTGCAGTTCACCTGGATGTACAACGACTTCCTGTGGGCGCTGGTCTTCATGTCCTCCGGCGACAAACTGCCGATCACCTCGGCGCTGAACAACCTGCGCGGACAGTTCTTCACCGACTACAACCTGCTGGCGGCCGGGTCGGTCATGGTCGCGCTGCCCACGATCCTGGTCTTCATGATCCTGCAGCGGCAGTTCATCGCGGGCCTCACCCTCGGCGCGAACAAGGGGTGAAGCGGGAGAGTGCCCGGCGGTCAGCGGGTGGTCCGGCGCAGCGCCGGGACGAGGACCGCGGCCACGGCGGCGTGCACCAGGCACAGCGCGACCTTGGTCGCCGTCGTGGCCTCCTCGGCGAGGACCGGCAGCAGCGACAGCAGCAGCACCGCCGTGGCGAGCGTGGTCCACGCGGTGCGGGCGTGCCGGGTGAAGTGCTCCAGCAGCGCCAGGCCGCCCCAGCCGAGGAGTGCGAACAGCAGGCTGAAGACGGCCACGACCGGCAGGCTGATGACGGTCCTGCCCATGGAGTCGGCGAGCGCGAAGTCCGCACCCGCGGCGTGGCCCACGGCCCGGACCGCGCAGGTGGCCACGACGGCGCCGGCCACGGCGGCGGCCCGGACGCGCCGCCGCCGGCCCGATGCGGCGGCGGACAGCTGGCGGGCCGCGGAGGGGCGGTTCACGGACGGGGACGCGGAGTGGGTCGTGGTCATGATGCTGCTCCTGAGGTGGGGAGGGACGGCGTCCGGGCCGGGTGCTCCGGCGCTGCGCGCCGGCCGGACCGTGCTTCTGCTCACGGCTTCTACTCATGCGTCGAACGGGGTCGCCCCGGATCGACACGGCGGGAGAACTTTCTTCCGGGCCGGGTGACGGGCGGGTGCAGGCTGGGCGCCGAGAGGGGCGTGGGGAGGCCGTCGGGAGGCCGTCGGTGGGGGCCGGTACGAGCCGATGGCCGGTACTGCGCGTTTGCCGATAGCGATGATCCGGGCAATTCGTAGGGGGCTACGGAGAAGGGGGCACCGTGATCGTCTGGGTGAACGGGGCGGTCGGCGCTGGCAAGACCAGCGCCGCACGCGAACTGCTGGACCTACTGCCGGGCAGCACTCTCTACGATCCGGAGGTCATCGGTACGGGACTCGGCCAGCTGTTGTCCGAGAAGCGGCTCCAGGAGGTGACCGACCTCCAGGACCTGCAGATCTGGCGGCGGCTGGTGGTCGACACCGCCGCCGCGCTGCTCCAGGAGGTCGGGGGAGTGCTGGTCGTCCCGGCCACTCTGCTGCGGCAGGAGTACCGCGACGAGTTGTTCGGCGGTCTGGCCTCGCGCGGAATCGTGGTGCGACATGTGCTGCTCGACCCAGGGGAAACGATCCTGCGGGAGCGTCTCGCCCGCCGGGAGGAGGCGGAGGAGGAGCTGCGGGCGGACCCCGGCGAGGGACTGGACGGCGGACCGGTCGGCGGGCTGCCGCTGCCGCCCGGAGCCGGCGCGCCGGCGCGCCGCTGGTCCGGGAACCACCTTCCGGAGTACCTGGACGCGCTGTCCTGGCTCAGCACCGACGCGTATGTCATCAGGACGGCGAAGCTGACACCCCGCCAGACCGCGGAGCGGATCGCCGAGGCGCTGCGCCAGGGTGTGGGGCGCTGCGACATCGTGCAGACCCCGGAACCCACGGCGGAGACCGTCGCCTCCGGGGTGCTGCTCTTCGACGAGCACGACCGGGTACTGCTCGTCGATCCGACCTACAAACCGGGCTGGGAGTTCCCCGGCGGGGTCGTCGAGCGGGGCGAGGCACCGGCGCAGGCGGGACTGCGCGAGGTCTCCGAGGAACTGGGCATCGAACTCGCCGTGGTGCCGAGGCTGCTGGTCGTCGACTGGGAACCGCCGGCGCCACCCGGCTTCGGCGGAATGCGGCTGCTCTTCGACGGCGGACGCATACCCGCGGCCGACGCCGAACGGCTGCTGCTCCCCGGCGCCGAACTGCGCGGCTGGCGGTTCGTCACCGAGGACGAGGCCGCGGGGCTGCTGCCCCCGGTACGGCTGGACCGGCTGCACTGGGCGCTGCGGGCCCGCGAGCGCGGCGTCCCGCTGAACCTGGAGGCCGGCCGGCCCGTCGAGTGAACCGGCCTGACGGGGTCCCGCCGCTCAGCGGCGGGACCCCGTCAGCTCATACGGACTTGGACGCGGCGAACTGGCCCAGGAACAGCGCCTCGGCCAGCGACAGGCGTTCCAGCTCCTGCGGGGAGACGCTCTCGTTCACCGCGTGGATCTGGGCGTCCGGCTCGCTCAGGCCGATCAGCAGGATCTCCGCCTCGGGGTACAGCGTGGCCAGGGTGTTGCACAGCGGGATCGACCCGCCCTGACCGGCGATCTCCAGCTCCTGGCCGTACGCGGTGCGCATGGCGTCGGCCATCGCGGTGTACGCCGGGCTGGTGGTGTCGGCGCGGAACGGCTGGCCGCTGCCGCGCTGGGTGACCTCGACCCGGGCACCCCAGGGGGCGGCCGCCCGCAGATGCGCGATGAGCGCGTCGGCGGCCTCCTGCGCGTCCATGCCCGGCGGCACCCGGAGGCTGACCAACGCTCCCGCGCTCGCCTGGACGGACGGGGTCGCGCCCACCATCGGCGGGCAGTCGATGCCCAGCACGGTCACCGACGGCCGGGCCCAGACCCGGTCCGAGACCGTGCCGGTGCCGACGAGGCCGACACCGTCCAGCACCTTGGCGTCCTTGCGGAAGTCGTCCTCCGGGTACTGCAGCCCGTTCCACCGGCCGTCCGCGGCCAGCCCGTCGACGGTGGTGGCGCCGTTCTCGTCGCGCAGGGTGCCGAGCATGTGGATGAGCGCGGCGAGCGCGTCCGGGGCCGCACCGCCGAACTGGCCCGAGTGCAGATTGCCGCCGAGGGTCTCGACCTTCACCTCGACCATCGCCATGCCGCGCAGCGTCGCGGTGACCGTCGGCAGCCCGACCCGGAAGTTGCCCGTGTCACCGATCACGATCGCGTCGGCCGTCAGCAGCTCGGGGTGCGCCTCGACATAACGTTCCAGGCCGCCGGTGCCCTGCTCCTCGGAACCCTCGACGATGACCTTGATGCTCACCGGGGACCCGCCGTGCTCGCGCAGCGCGCGCAGCGCCGTGAGGTGCATCAGGATGCCGCCCTTGCAGTCGGCGGCGCCGCGCCCGTACCAGCGGCCGTCCCGCTCGGTCAGCTCGAACGGCGGGGAGATCCAGGCGGCTTCGTCCAGCGGCGGCTGCACGTCGTAGTGCGCGTACAGCAGCACGGTCGGCGCGCCCTGCGGTCCTGGGAGGTATCCGTAGACCGACTGGGTGCCGTCCGGGGTGTCCAGCAGTGCCACGTCCTGGAAGCCGTCGGCCCGCAGTGCGTCGGCGACCCAGCCGGCGGCCTTCTCGCAGCCGCTCCTCGGGAACTGGCGTTCGTCGGCGACCGACGCGAACGACACGAGCTCGGCGAGTTCCGCGCGGGCGCGCGGCATGAGGGAGGCGACGGTTTCGGAGAGCGGGACGGCCTGCATGGGCGCTCCTTGCGGGTGTGATGGTGTGTTCGTGCGCACAAGTGGACGTTGCCGATGGTGCCACAGCGGTCGGAGCCGGGTTCTCGCCATAGGATGCGGCTGAGCAGGGGCGACGAGAGTCGGCGGGTCGAGCGGGAGCGGAATCACACGTGAGCAGCGAGCAAGCGGCGCAGGGCAGCGGTTCGGCGGACGACGGAGCGGACGACACGGTCTGGGATGTCGTGGTGGTCGGTGCCGGCCCCGGTGGTGCCTCGGCAGCCCATGCGGCGGCCGCCGCCGGCCGCAGGGTGCTGCTGCTGGAGAAATCCGAACTCCCGCGCTACAAGACATGCGGCGGCGGCATCATCGGCCCCTCCCGCGACTCGCTGCCGCCCGGCTTCGAGCTTCCGCTGCGGGACCGTGTGCACGCGGTCACCTTCAGTCTCAACGGCAAGCTGACCCGCACCAAGCGCTCGCGGCACATGCTGTTCGGCCTGATCAACCGCCCCGAGTTCGACGAGGCCCTGGTCCGGACGGCGCAGGAGGCCGGGGCCGTGCTGCGGACCGGGGTGACCGTCTCCCGCGTGGAGCAGCACGGCCCGGCCGTGCCCGACCGGCGGACGGTCGCCGTCGTGCTCAACGACGGGGCGACCGTCCTGGCCCGCGCCGTGGTCGGCGCCGACGGCAGCGCCAGCCGGATAGGAGCTCACGTCGGGGTCAAGCTGGACCAGGTCGACCTCGGCCTGGAGGCCGAGATCCCGGTACCGGTGTCGGTGGCCGAGGACTGGGCCGGCCGCGTCCTCATCGACTGGGGCCCGCTGCCCGGCAGTTACGGCTGGGTGTTCCCCAAGGGCGACTCGCTCACCGTCGGCGTGATCTCCGCGCGCGGTGACGGCAGCGCGACCAAGCGCTACCTGGAGGACTTCATCGCCCGCCTCGGGCTGGCCGGCTTCGAACCGAGCATCTCCTCCGGGCACCTCACCCGCTGCCGCTCCGACGACTCCCCGCTGTCCCGTGGCCGGGTCCTGGTGTGCGGTGACGCGGCGGGGCTGCTGGAGCCGTGGACCCGTGAGGGCATCTCGTTCGCGCTGCGCTCCGGACGGCTGGCGGGGGAGTGGGCGGTCCGGATCTCCGAGGCGCACGACGCGGTCGACGCCCGCCGGCAGGCGCTGAACTACGCCTTCGCCGTGAAGGCCGGGCTCGGTGTGGAGATGGGGGTGGGGCGGCGGATGCTGGCCCTGTTCGAGAAGCGCCCCGGTCTGCTGCACGCCGTTCTCACCACCTTCCCGCCGGCCTGGAACGCTTTCGCGGGGATCACCCGCGGCAAGGGCACCCTCGCGGACCTGGTCCGTAACCATCCGCTCGCCCGCCGGGCGCTGTGGGCGCTGGACCGTTCGTAACGGCGGCCCATGGAACGGCACTTGAGGGGAAGGCGACTTCCCAGGAGGTGCCGTCAACATGGTGTTGCGCGACAGTGCGGGCCGAATGCCGTGGTGGGCCAGGCTGACCGCCACGGTGGTGGTCCTGGCCGGGCTTTTCTTTCTCTTCGCCAAGGCAGACCTGCTTCCCGGAATCCCCAATCCGTTCGGCGAGAAGACCAAGGACCGCAGCGGTCCCGTGGTGCTGAAGTCGATCCAGGACATGAGCCGCTTCCAGGGCGCGAGCGGGAACTTCCAGGTCGTCGTCGATCTGCAGAAGGACGCGACCTTCCTTCCCGACTCCGTGAAGGGCAAGCGGACGCTGTACGTCGGCGCGGGCAGCGTCGACTCCTATGTGGACCTGGGCAAGGTCGGCAAGGACGCGGTCACGGTCTCCGCCGACCGCACCGCCGCGACCATCCGGCTGCCCCACGCGGAGCTGGAGCGCACCGCCCTCGACCCGAAGAACTCCTATGTGGTCTCCCAGCAGCGGGGCTTCTTCGACCGGCTCGGCGACTTCCTGGGCAACAACCCCGGGAACGAGAAGCAGCTGAACGAACTGGCCGCGCAGAAGATCCAGGACGCGGCCAAGGCGACCGAGCTGGGCCGGCGCGCGGAGGCCAACACCCAGTCGATGCTGCAGCGGCTGCTCACCTCGCTCGGGTTCACCAAGGTCGAGGTGACCTTCGCCCCGTAGTCCGACGGCTCCGTGGTCCCGTGGCCCGTCGGCCCCTGTTCCTGGCGGTCCGCCCGCAGGCCGTTCGCGGGCGGTTCGCCGTCAGCCCGAGGTGGTGACCAGGAAGACGGGGTGCTTGTGCGCTATCGCGCGCAGCTCCTCGTCGGTCGAATCGGGTCCGACGCCGCCGAAGAACACGCCGACCTCGGCCTTCCAGCGTTTGAGGTAGGCGCGCAGCAGCACCGGCTTGTCGTCATCGGCGATCTCGGTCGCGGTGAACTCCTCGGTCCTCCGGCCGAGGATGAGCTGCCCGCCGCCGGCCGCCCGCATGTTGTGCGTCCACTGGACGTGCCCGCGCGGGGCCACCAGGTAGCGCTCCTCGCCGACCGTCAGCAGGTTGACCGGGGTGCGCCGCCATTCGCCGCTCTTGCGGCCCTTCACGGCCAGCACCCGCGATCCCCAGATGCTCAGCCCGCGCCGGGTCAGCCACGCGACCGTGCGGTTGAAGACGTTGACGGTGAACCAGCCGGGCTTCTTGACGTGGTCGCGGTCGGCCATGATCGGTGCTCCCTGAGGCGAAATGGAGAGCGGTGCTCTCGCTTGAGTTCAGCCTGTCACCGTCGTCCGGAAAAAACAAGAGCGGTGCTCTCATTGTTGGCCGATGCTCCGGAAGATGGCAGACTGGACGACATGAGTGTGATCCGCGGAGCCAGGGAACGGGCCCGAATCGAAGTAACCGCCGCCATAAAGGAAGAAGCGAGACGGCAGCTGGCCGCCGAGGGCGCGTCCCGCCTCTCCCTGCGTGCGGTGGCGCGCGAGCTGGGCATGGTCTCCTCGGCCCTCTACCGCTACTTCCCGAGCCGGGACGAGCTGCTGACCGCGCTCATCATCGACGCGTACGACGCCATGGGAGCGGAGGCCGAGGCCGCCCTCGCCCGCACGGCCGGCGACGCCCCGCACGCGCGCTGGGTGGCGGTCTGCCGCTCGGTGCGCGACTGGGCCCTGGCACGCCCGCACGAGTACGCCCTCATCTACGGCTCGCCGGTGCCCGGCTACATCGCGCCGATGGACACCGTGGGCCCCGCCTCCCGCGTACCGCTCACGCTGGTCGCCGTGGTGCGGGAGGCGCATGCGGCCGGCACCCTGGGCCCGCCCCCCGGATCGCCGTTGGCCGCGCCGGTCAGGGCGGACGCCGCCCGGCTGGCGGCGGAGCTGGGCCCGGAGCTCCCCATCCCGGTCGTCGCCGCGCTGGTCGGCAGCTGGGCCCAGCTCTTCGGACTGCTGAGCTTCGAGCTCTTCGGCCAGTTCAACCGCGTGGTGGAGGCCCGCGGTGCGTTCTTCGACCAGGCCGTGGGCGCGCTGGCCGGCCAGGTCGGGCTGTCGCCCGCCGCCGTACTCCCAGCGGAGTAGTCACGATGACCACCGGCAGCGGACGACGGCCATCGGTCCGCCGGTCTAGCGTTGCGGCATGACAGACCAGGAGTCGCCCCGGGCACCCCGGTTCCGTGGCATCGCCACCCGCTACCCCTGGATCTCCTCGATCGCCGTGGCGGTCGCGCAGCTCGTCGGCTCCAACGGAGCGGCGCGCAACCAGACGGGCCGCGTGCCCCTGGACTCGCTGGCCTACGTACTGCTGCTGGCAGGACCGGCGATGCTGCCGCTGCGCCACCGCCTGCCGGTGTTCGTCGCCGCCGGCACCGCCGCCGTGGCCGGCGGCTATCTCGCGCTCGGCTACCCGTACGGGCCGGTCTTCCTCAGCGTGGTCGTGGCCTTCT
The DNA here is from genome assembly GCF_016107395.1 of Streptomyces fildesensis. Taxonomy (GTDB): domain Bacteria; phylum Actinomycetota; class Actinomycetes; order Streptomycetales; family Streptomycetaceae; genus Actinacidiphila; species Actinacidiphila fildesensis. Next base: position 77,515 of record NZ_JAAIKO010000005.1, on the reverse strand, counting down.
TCGCCGCCATCGGAGCGGGCCGCCGCCGCGCCGTGCTGATCATCGCGGGGGTGGTCTACGCAGGGGAGCTGCTGGTCGGCCAGTGGCTGTACCGCTGGCTGCCGCCGGAGGGCGACGGCCCCTCGTCCTGGATGGCCGCGTCCGGCATCGCCGCCTGGCTGCTGGCGGTCCTGGCCGGCGCCGAGCTGTTCCGGGCCCGCCGTGAGCGGATCGCGCGCGAGCGGCGCGAGCGCGAGGAGGCGGAGAACCGGCGCGCCGACGAGGAGCGGCTGCGGATCGCCCGGGAGCTGCACGACGTCCTCGCGCACAGCATCTCGGTGATCAATGTGCAGGCGGGTGTCGCCCTCGCGCTCATGGACGACCACCCCGAGCAGGCCCGTACGGCGCTGACCACCATCAAAGCCGCCAGCAAGGAGGCGCTCGGCGAGGTCCGACAGGTGCTCAGCACCCTGCGGGCACCGGGTGACGCGCCGCGGTCGCCCGCCCCCGGCCTGGACCGGCTGCCCGAACTCGCCGAACAGGCGGCCGGCGCCGGTCTGACGGTGGACATCACCACCGCCGGAGCGCGCTTCCCGCTGCCGCCCGGCGCGGACCTCGCGGCGTTCCGCATCATCCAGGAGGCGCTGACCAACATCGTCCGGCACTCCGGCTCCCGCACCGCGCGCGTCCGCCTCGGATACGGGCCGGAGGGGGTCGAGCTGAGCGTGGACGACGACGGACCCTCGGCGCAGCGGCAGGAGGGCGACGGGGGCGGCGGCAACGGCCTGATCGGTATGCGCGAACGGGCCGCGGCGCTGGGCGGCACGGTCGAGGCAGGACCGCGCCCCGGCGGCGGCTTCCGCGTGCTGGCACGGCTGCCGTCCGGCGCGGCCGGTACCGTGGCGGGCGCCACCGAGGAAGAGGGCCGATGATCCGCGTACTGCTTGCCGACGACCAGGTCCTGGTGAGGGCCGGCTTCCGGGCGCTGCTCGACGTCCAGAGCGATATCGAGGTGGTCGGCGAGGCCGACGACGGGGAGGCGGCGCTGCGGCTGGTGCGCGAACTCACCCCGGACGCCGTCCTGATGGACATCCGCATGCCGCGTATGGACGGTCTGGTGGCCACACGGCACATCACCGCGGATCCGGCGCTGACCGGCGTCAAGGTGGTCATCCTGACCACGTTCGAGCTGGACGAGTACGTCTTCGAGGCGATCCGCGCCGGTGCCTCCGGCTTCCTGGTCAAGGACACCGAGCCGGCGGAACTGCTGCGGGCGGTCCGGGCGGTGGTGGAGGGCGACGCCCTCCTCTCGCCGGGGGTGACCCGCCGGCTGATCGCGGAGTTCGCGGCCCGGTCGAAGGAGCCGACGACCGTCGCGGGCCTTGAGCACCTCACCGACCGCGAGCGCGAGGTGATGGCGCTGGTGGGCATCGGCCTGTCGAACGAGGAGATCGCCCGCAGACTCGTTGTCAGCCCGCTCACCGCCAAGACCCATGTCAGCCGCGCCATGATCAAGCTCGGTGCCCGCGACCGGGCCCAACTCGTCGTCCTGGCCTATGAGTCCGGGCTGGTACGCCCTGGGTGGCTCGGCTGACCGAAGGGGCCGGCACCCGACCGGGGTTGAATCGATCCGGCTCAGCGGGATTCTCTGCGGCCCGGTACGTCCCGCGCTTCGCGCGTCCGGTTCTCATGGCGCTGCAGGACGCCGGCCACCGTGCCGCAGAAGGTCACCACCGCCACGGCGACGGCCGCCGTCACCCAGCTGTGCCGGGCGTCGCCGTGCACCCGCCCGGCTAGCACCGGGCTCACCACCAGGGCGAAGGCGATCGCGGCGAAGACCGTTCCGGCCGCCGCCGCGTACATCATCTCGACCGTGGTGGCGTCCCGCTCGGCCTGTGTACGAGTCCCACGCATAGGAACACCCTTCCCCTGGGACCGGCGGCACAATCCGCCGGTCCGGCACCCGGCCCCGCGCCACGGGAGACGTCCGGCCCCGCGCCCTCCCTCGTGGCGCGGGACCGGACGACGGTCGGTTCCCGGGTGGTACGGCGGACCGGTCGGTCAGTCGCGCACCGCCACCGGCTGCGCCTCGGCCTCCGCCGCCACCACACCGGCGGACGAGGCCGACGGTACGGAGGTCGCGACGACGATCTCGTGGGCCGGACGGCGCTTGCGCAGCCCGGTGACGGTGATCAGCAGCCCCGCCACCCCGATGAGGGTGACGACCACGAGCCCCGGCCGGTAGGTGTCCAGGACCGCCTGCGGCGTGCTGGGCGACCCGGTGCCGCTCGACGTCACCACCGCGGTCACGATGGCCAGGAAGATCGCCCCGCCCACCTGGAACGAGCTGTTGAGCAGGCCGGAGACCATGCCCTGCTCATGGTCGCTGACGCCGTTGGTGGCCTGGATGTTGAGCGACGAGTAGGCGAGGGTGAAGGCGGTGCCGAGCAGCAGCATCGACGGCAGGATGTCGAGGGCGTAGGCGGGCGACAGGTCGACCCGCAGGAAGAGCACATAGCCGAGGACGAGCGAGGCGAAGCCCGCCGTGATCACCCGCGGGGTGCCGAACCGGTCGACCACCGGCCCCATCCGGGGCGAGGCGATGGCCACCAGCGCGCCGGCCGGCAGGAAGGCGAGCGCGGTGTGCAGTGCCGACCAGCCGAGCAGGGACTGCATGTACTGGGTGACGAGGAACTGGAAGCCGATGTACGACCCCATGAAGGTGGCGCCGCCCAGGTTGGCGCGGATCTGGTTGGGGGAGCGCAGGATGCCGAGCCGGATCAGCGGGTGCGCGGAGCGCCGTTCGATGGCGATGAAGCCGGCCAGCAGTACGGCGACGACGCCGAACGACACCAGGGTGCGGGCCGAGCCCCAGCCGGTCTGTCCGGCTTCGACGACGGTGTAGACGAGCAGCAGCATCGCGGCGGTACCGGTCAGCGCGCCGGGCAGGTCGTAGCCGCGTCCCGCGCCGCTCTCGCGGGGGCTCCTGGGGATGAGCTTGAGGCCGACGACGAGGGCGATCAGGGCGACCGGTGCGGGCAGCAGCATGGTCCAGCGCCAGCCCACCTCGGTGAGCAGCCCGGAGAGCACCAGGCCCATCGAGAAGCCGGTCGCGCCGCAGGAGGCGTAGATGGTGAGCGCCCGGTTGCGGACCGGGCCCTCGGCGAACGAGGTGGTGATGATCGACAGTCCGGCGGGTGCGGTGAACGCGGCGCTCAGACCCTTGATGAAGCGGGTGGCGATGAGCAGCTCACCGGAGTCGACGACGCCGGCGAGCAGCGAGGCGGCGGCGAAGACGCCGAGCGCGATCAGGAAGACGCGGCGGCGTCCGAGCAGGTCGGCGGCGCGGCCGCCGAGCAGCAGCAGACCGCCGTAGCCGAGGATGTAGCCGCTGACGATCCACTGGAGCGAGGCGGTGGTGAGGTCGAGGTCGTGGGCGATCGAGGGGAGGGCTACGCCCACCATCGATACATCGAGCGCGTCGAGGAACAGCGCCGCGCAGAGCACCAGCAGGGTGCCCCACTGGCGGGCGTTCCAACTCGCTTCGGTAGCGCGGACGGTGGAGGACGGAGAGGTCATGCGGAGCAGACTACATGCGCATGCATCCAATGCAAGTGCATTTAATGCTTGCGCATGGAGCGTCGTTTTTCTGCTACCGTGCAGAGATGACCGGTGACAAAGGTGAGCGGGCGCTCGTGGAGGAATGGCGGGCGATCCTCGCCGTCCACGCGCGTACGGCGTGCGAACTCGACCGTGAGCTGCATCAGCACGGTCTCGGGGCCAGCGATTTCGAGGTCCTCGACGTACTCGCCGGCGGGGATCCGGCGGACGGCGGCTGCACCTTCCGCGTCCAGGAACTGGCCGACCGGGTCCATCTGAGCCAGAGCGCGCTGTCCCGGCTGGTGGCCCGGCTGGAGAAGGACGGCCTGGTGAGCCGCGGGATCTGCGACGAGGACCGGCGCGGCGTACGGGTCGGGATCACCGACCTGGGGCGCACCCGGTACGAGGTGGCCCGGCCAGGGCAGCGGGCCGTACTGGAGCGCATGCTCGGCACGGTGTGACCGCTTTCTTCGAGCAGCGCGTGCTCCTTCGAGTAGGCGTGACCGTGCCCTCCGCGTGTCGCCCGGCCGCGGGCCGCCGGAGTCGGTAGCTGTTGGCGGTATGTCCGTCTCCATCGCGCTGTTCACCGGCGACCTCCGGCTGCACGACAACCCCTCGCTCCGCGGCGCGTTGGGCTCGGCCGACCAGGTCGTCCCGCTCTTCGTCGTGGACCACGCGATCCGCGACGCCGGCTTTCCCTCCCCCAACCGCGCCGCCTTCCTGGCCGGCTGCCTCGCCGATCTCGACACCCGGCTGCGCCGCACCGGAGCCCGGCTGGCCCTGCGCACCGGCGACGTCACCGAACAGGTCCGCGCGGTGGCCGCCGAGGCCGGCGCGGAGCAGGTGCACCTCGCGGCCGGCGTCAGCGGCTACGCTCAGCGCCGCGAGGAGCGGCTGCGCCGCGCCCTGGAACTCGACGGCCGCCTCCTGGTGGTGCACGAGGCGGTGGTGACCGCCGTCGCCCCGGGCGCCGTGACACCGCAGGGCAAGGACCACTACGCCGTCTTCACCCCGTACTTCAGACGCTGGGCGGAGCAGGGCGTCCGCGAACCGCTGCCCGCGCCGCGCCGGATTCCCGGCGCGCGGGTCCGGTACGGATCGCTGCCGTCCCCCTCGTCGCTGGCCGGCGGTACACCGTCTCCCACGCTGCCCGAGGGCGGGGAGACGGCGGCCCGCCGGCGGCTCGGCCGCTGGCTGGACGGGCCGCTGGAGGGGTACGCCGACGGCCACGACGACCTGCCGGGGGACCTCACCTCGCGGCTCTCGCCCTATCTGCACTTCGGCTGTCTGTCGGCCGCCGAGCTGGTGCACCGGGCGACGGCCCGCGGCGGCGCGGGCGCGGACGCCTTCGTACGGCAGCTGGCCTGGCGGGACTTCCACCACCAGGTGCTGGCCGCCCGTCCCGCCGCCGCGCACCGCGACTACCGGAGCCGGGGCGACCACTGGCGCGCCGACGCGGACGAGATCGAAGCCTGGCGTGCGGGCCGCACCGGCTATCCCATCGTCGACGCCGCGATGCGCCAGCTCCGGCAGGAGGGCTGGATGCACAACCGGGCACGGCTGCTGGCCGCGAGCTTCCTCACCAAGACGCTCTACGCCGACTGGCGGACCGGCGCCCGCCACTTCCAGGAGCTGCTGGTCGACGCGGATATGGCGAACAACCAGCTCAACTGGCAGTGGGCGGCGGGCACCGGCACCGACACCCGCCCCAACCGTGTGCTGAACCCGCTCACCCAGGCCCAGCGCTTCGACCCGGACGGCAGCTACGTACGCCGCTACGTTCCGGAGCTGGCGGGCATCCCCGGCGGTGCGGTCCACCGGCCCTGGCGGCTGCCCGCGGCCGAACGCGCCGCCCTGGAGTATCCGGAACCGATCGTCGACCTCGACGTCGCCGCCGCGCGCTTCCGCCGGGCCCGGGGGCTCGACGACTGAACCACCGGGCCCCGCGCACCGGAGCGCCTCACATGATGGGGGAGGCCTGCTGCCACAGCTCCACGAGTGTCCTGTCCCCGGAGACGTCGAGCCCGTCGTACGGTCCGCGGTTCCACAGCGCGAGGTAGAGGTCGGCGGCGGGTCCGCTCACCGTGCAGTCGGGCGCGCCCGGCGCCCCGCGCTCGACCCGCGGGGCCTCCTGGGAGAGCTGGACCAGCCAGTCGCCCGTGCCGGCGGGCGCGTCCACCGCCCGGACGCGCAGGGTGCGCGGCAGTTCGCTGCGCACCCTGCTGCGGGGGCGGGTGTGGAATCCGGCCAGCAGTTCGTCCACGCCGTCGGTGGCGAAGGCCGTGGTCACGGGGGAAGGGGCAACGCCGAGCGCGGCCTCGGCGTCCACCCGGTGGACGGCCGTCTCGTGCGCCTGGCGCCGCGCCCAGAACTCCAGCGACGAGGGGGCGGTGAGGAAGTGCCAGCACCGCAGATCCGCCGGGGCGGCGGTGAGCGCGGCCACGAGGTCGGCGTGCGCCTCGCGGTACCAGTCGAGCAGCGCGCCGTCGTCGGGCACCTTGCCCTCTATCGGCGCGGGTTCCTTCCGGCCTTCGACGATGAATCCGGTCGCCCAGCGGTGGACGATTCCGGTGTGCTGTACGAGGTCGCGAACCCGCCAGTCGGGGCAGGGCGGCACCGGTGCGTCCAGGCCGGCCTGTTCGGCGGCATCGGCGAGCAGCGTTCCGTTGTGGCGCAGGATCTCGATGAACTCAACCGTCTCCATGGCGGGATTGTGACATCCCGTCACGGCGCGTGGTACGCCCGTACGGCACCGGCCTCGCGGTGCCCGGCGGTACCGCGCTGACCTGCGCCGGAACCGGTGCCACCGCGGCGCGGATCGTATACCCGGCACCGGGTCCGGCCCCGGGCCGGGACGCCGGGCCGTCAGGGGCCCGGACGGGTGCCCAGGTTCCGTACGGCGTAGGCGATGGCGGACGCGGTCGCGGCCAGCAGCGCCACCGTGGTCAGCGCGGTCGGCAGCCCGAAGGCGTCGGCCAGGAAGCCGATGGAGGGCGGGCCGAGGAGCATCCCGCCGTAGCCGAGGGTGGAGGCCGCCGCGACACCGCTGGGTCCGGCGAGCTCGCCCGCGCGGGCGATGGCGACCGGGAACAGATTGGCCAGGCCGAGGCCGGTCACGGCGAAGCCGGCGAGCGCGAGCCAGATGGACGGGGCGAGCGCGCCGAGCAGCATGCCCGCGGCGGCGGTCAGCCCGCCGAGTACCAGCGCCCGGGTCTGGCCGAGCCGTTCCAGCAGCGCCGTCCCGGACAGCCGGCCGAGCGCCATCGCGAGCGCGACGGCCGCGTATCCGGCCGCGGCGATGCCCTGGCCGCCGCCGAGGTCCTCCTGGATGTGCAGCGGCCCCCACTCCGCGAGAGCGCCCTCGCCGTAGGCGGTGCAAAGCGCGATCAGGCCGAACACGGCCACCAGCAGGCCGGTCCGGTGCACGGCCGGCGCGGCGCCGGCCGTCCCTTCAGCGGGGGAGCCCGCGGATCCGCTGCGGTCCTGCCGGTCGTCAGCCGGCGGGGTGATCCGCTGGGTGAGGAGCGTCCGGCCGGCGACGGCGGCGACCAGCAGACCGACCGGGGTGAGCAGCAGCAGATGGGTGGTGGGCGACAGATGCGGGGCCAGCAGTCCGCCGAGGGCGGCGCCGAGCAGCCCGCCAAGGCTGTACGCGGCATGGAATCCGGATATCACCGGACGGCGCAGCGCCGCCACCAGGTCGACGGCGACGCTGTTGATGGCGACGTTCATCCCGCCGTAGGCGGCGCCGAAGGCCAGCAGCACCAGGCCGAGGGCGAGCGCCGAATGGGTGAGCGGGGGAAGCGCGATGCTCAGGGCCATCAGCACGCCGGTCACGACCGTGATCCGGCGGCTGCCGAAGCGGCGGCAGAGCCCGCCGGTCAGCACCATCGTGGCCACGGCTCCCGCCGAGACACCGAGCAGGGCGAGGCCCAGCTCACTGGAGGAGGCGCCCACTTGCGCTTTGATGGCCGGAATGCGGACCACCCAGCCCGCGAAGATGAAGCCGTCGAGGGCGAAGAACGTGGTGAGGGCGACGCGGAGCCGGGTGAGAGAGGGGTCGGTCGGGGGGCGGCGGGAGGCCGTAAGGGCCATCCCTATTTTGTTTAGCGTCGGCACAAAGTCAGAATAGGGGCGTGACCCAGATTCGGACAAGGCTCGAGCGAGGCCGGAGCGCACTCGGCCCGGCGCTCGCACTCGTGCACACCGGCCGCGCGCCGACCCGCGCCCTGCTCACCTCGGAACTCGGCGTGACCCGCGCCACGGCGGGCGCGGTCGCCGCGGAACTGGAGGCACTGGGGTTCATCCGGGTGGACACCCGGCCGGGCGGTGCCTCCGGGGCGCAGGGCAGGCCCTCGCACGGACTGGACCTCGATCCGGCGGGACCGGTGGTCCTCGCCGCCCAGGTGCACTCCGACGGCTTCCGCGCGGCACTGGTCGGGCTCGGCGGGCGGATCGTCGCCACCGCTCCCGGCTGTATGACCGTGCCCGCCGATCCGGCGCACGTCCTGGGCGCGGTCGTCGAAGCCGGCGCGGAGCTGCTGCGGGCCTCCGGGCGCACCTGCCTGGGCGCGGGGCTGGCCGTACCGTCCGCCGTCGCGGAGCCCGAGGGCACCGCTCTGAACCCGCTGCACGTCGCCTGGCCCGCGGGCTCCCCGGTGCGCCAGGTCTTCGCCGAGCAGATCGCCCGGGCCGGCATCACCGGACCCGGCGGCGCCCCGATGGCCTCCTTCCTGGGCAACGACGTCAACGTCGCCGCCCTCGCCGAGCACCGGCACGGCGCCGGGCGCGGCGCCGGCCAGCTGCTGGTCGTCGCCACCGGCCACCGCGGCGTCGGCGGAGCGCTGGTGCTCGGCGGGCGGCTGCACACCGGGAGTTCGGGTCTGGCCCTCGAGGTCGGCCATCTGACCGTCAATCCGGCGGGCCGGCCCTGCCACTGCGGCAGCCGCGGCTGCCTCGACGTCGAGGTCGACCCGCTCGCCTTCCTCGAAGCGGCGGGACGCCCGCCGGGACCGGCGGTCTCCCTCCTCGAACAGGCCCGCGACCTGCTCCGGGACGAGTACGAGGACCCCGCCGTCCGCGCCGCCGCGCACACCCTCATCGACCGGCTCGGCCTCGGGCTCGCCGGCCTCGTCAACGTCCTCAACCCCGACCGCATCCTGCTCGGTGGCCTGCACCGCCACCTCCTTGACGCCGACCCGGAGCGGCTGCGCGCGGTCGTCGCCGACCGCAGCCTGTGGGGGCGCAGCGGCAGCGTTCCGCTGCTCGCCTGCGCCCTGGACCACAACAGTCTGGTCGGCGCCGCGGAGCTCGCCTGGCAGCCGGTGCTCGACGACCCGTTGACGGCGCTCGGCGGCTGAGCCACGGCGGGCCGGACACCCGGGGCCGGCGCGCGGTTGCCCGTGCTGACCGCGGGTCCGCCGCCGATGAGCGGCAACCCGCGAAACGGTGACCCGGCGCTGAACAGTGCGGGGCGGGCGGGGGAATTCCCGACGCCGCGCCACCGTCCGGTCGGGCCCCGCGACCGTCCCGCCAGGCCGCCCGGTGGACGCCCGCGGCACCGCACGGAGCCGCCGAACTACCCGTGTGACCAGGGAATATCCCCTGCTGAGGGGCGCCGCCGAGGGGTGCGTCCGGGGGCATCCGGGGTGCCGGGCGAGCGGAACCCTGCCGTCAGGTCGCGCGTATATGGTGCGCCTCAATCGACGGCGCGGCCGTCAGCGAGGTGCGCCCGTCAGCGGCGCGCCCCGCGCGGTGCCGGCGGTGTCGGCGGCGGAAGAAGTGGAGCCATACGGTGGCCGGTTGGCTGCGGAAGCGGGTGTCGGCGTGGGCCGCCGCCGGTACGGTCTGGACGCTGGCCTTCGCCACGTTCCTCACGCTCATGACCGCGTGGTCGCTGGCCACACCCATCACCGCGCCTCCGGACGAGGCAGCCCACATGGTCAAGGCCGCCGCCGTCGTCCGCGGTGAGTTCGGCGGCGAGCAGCGGGTCATCGAAGCGCATCACGTCGGGGTCGACGTCGAGGTCGGATTCACGGCGGTCCGCGTGCCCGCCGGATACCGCGACCTGGATGTCACCGACGGCGTCTACCGGTGTTTCCGCAACGACGACAAGCTCTCCGTCTCCTGCCGGGGCACCGTCGCCCCCTCCGGCGACACCGCGACGGTCATCACCAGCGCCGGCACCTACGGCCCCGGCTACTACCTGCTGGTCGGCTGGCCGAGTCTGCTGCTCACCGGTGAGGCGGGCCTGTACGCGATGCGGCTGCTGAGCGCGCTGCTGTGCGCCGCGCTGCTGGCGAGCGCCGTGGTGACGGTTCTGGAGGGCGCGGCCAAGGGATACAGCGGACGGGTCGCGCTGATCGGCGTGCTGACCGCCGCCACTCCGACGGCCGTCTACCTCGGCGGCGTCGTCAATCCCAACGGTCCTGAGGTCACGGCGGCCGTCCTGGCCTGGGCGGTCGTCGTCCGCCTGGTGACCGACGAGGACGGTCTGCCGCTGCTGCGCCGACGGCTGGTGCGGCTCGGCGCCGCCTGCGTCCTGCTCGCCTCGATGCGGGCGCTGGGCCCGCTGTGGATCGCGCTGGTGCTGGCCGGAGGCCTGGTCCTGGCGCGCCCGGGACGGCTGCGGCAGCTGGCGCGGCTGCGCCCGGTGTGGGTGTGCCTGGGGGTGGCGGCCGCCGCGGGGCTGGCCGCTGTCGCCTGGACGATGACGGCCGACACGCTCGCGCTGCCCACCCAGACCCTGGAGCAGTACACACCGCTGACCTCCGCCCTCAAGGCGGTCTTCGACCTTCTCCCGAACTACCTGCACCAAATGGTGGCGATCTTCGGTTCGTTGAACGTCGCGGCCCCCGAACTCACCTACGTGCTGTGGTGGGTGATGGCCGGCTGCCTCGTGATGCTCGCCCTGGCGACGGGACGGGCGCGCGAGATCCTCGTCCTGGCGGCGCTGATGGCGGGCACCGCCTTCGGCCCGCTGGTGCTGATGGCCCCGCAGGCCGCCCACCTGGGACTCATCTGGCAGGGCCGCTATCTGCTGGCCGTCGCCGTCGGGATCCCGGTGCTGGCGGCGGTGGTCGCCGGCCGGCGCTGGAGCGACCTTCCCGAACGGCTGCGGACCCGGCTGCCCCTGCTGCTGATCGGCTGCTGGGCGCTGGCACAGGGCGGCGCGTTCGTCTGGGCCGCGCTGCGCTACGCGTTCGGCCGGGCGAACCAGTTCTCCGGCGGCCCGCTGCAGTGGTCGCCGCCCGTCGTGGGCTGGTCCGCCGCGCTCGTCCTGCCGGCGCTGTCGGGCTTCCTGCTGGTGCTGCTGGCGATCAGGGCGGGGCGGCCGATGGCCGCGGATCCGGCCGGGACCGCGCCGCGCGCGTCCGCCGGGCCGTCGGCGGAGAACCATGCCGTCCGGGAGCAGGAACCCAGCCGCGGCTGACCCGGACGGGCGGACGGGCCCCGGGATCGCGGGAGTTCGGAACGGGAGTTCAGAAGAGCGGCTCCGGAACGTCCTCCGGCCGGGGCACGGGAGCGGTGGGGGCCGTCGAGCGCGGTCCGGGGGCGGGCGTGGTGAGCGGCCAGCCGGAGACCAGCCGGGAATCGAGCAGCAGCCCGCCGTCCGGCGTATCGAGGTACAGATCGCTCCCGGCCGCCGCCCGCACCGTGCCGGTGACCGAGGTTCCCGGCGCCAGCGCGGTGATCCGGGCCGCCGGCCGCGGCGGCTCCGGCTCCAGCCCGAACAGCGCCGCGTGGTCGACCAGGGCGTAGGGCAGCCGGTCCAGGGTTTCCGGCAGTCCGGTCACCGCCTCGTACAGGGCTCGGAGTTCGGCGGCCCGCTCGGCGGCGGGCGGCAGCGCCCACCGCGCCGCCCGCTTGGCACCGGCCGTCACGCGGTCGGGAATGCCCAGCGCGGCGCCGAGCGAGGCCTCTGTACGACGGGCCGCCATCAGCGGACCGCGTCCGAGGAAGCTGAAACAGACCGCCGCCTGCTCCACCAGCCGGGTCTCGCCGCGCTCGGCCGCGGTGATGCCGACCTTGGTCAGACCGGGACCGAAGTAGGCCAGGTACACCGAGTACGGCCGGGGGTCGTCGGCCATGGTGTCGGCGGCGACGGACGAGAGCCGGTCGAGCGCCGCGCAGTCGTCGCACAGGTCCCGGCGGGCCGTCGGGCCCAGCTCCGCCGCGCGCGGGCACACCAGGTGACGGCCTTGCCGCTGTACGCCGGTACAGCGCCGCACCGCGTCCGGGCCCACGGCCAGGGCCAGCGGGCGGCCGACTGGGACCGGGCTGCTCCGCTCGCCGTGCCGGGGGTGCGACCACTGCCAGCACGGCTCCCAGGAGCCCGGGCCGCCCTTCCAGCGCAGTCCGGTGCATCGCCACGTCTCCACCAGCCCGATGGTAGGCGGAGCGTGGTGGTCCCCGTTCCCGCGGAGTACCCTCCGGTTCCATGGTGTCCGACGAGCTCGCCCGCAGCCCCTACGTCAGCCTGACCACCTACCGCCGCAGCGGCGACGCGGTGGCCACCCCGGTGTGGTCGGTCCGCGACGGGGACGAGCTGCTCGTCTGGACCAAGGACGACACCGGCAAGGTCAAGCGGATTCGCAACAGCGGCCGGGTGACCGTCGCCCCGTGCGACGCCCGGGGCAGGATCGCGGCCGGAGCGCCGACCGCCGAGGGGACCGCGCGGCTGCTGGACGCGTCGCAGCTCGACCGGGTCCGCAAGGCCATGGCCGGCAAGTACGGCCTGCGCTTCAGGGTCCTGGACGTGGGCGGCGCGCTGCTCCGGCGTGGCAAGCGGCCGCACGTGGGGATCGCCGTCACCTTCTGACCGGCCGCCGGACGTAGCCGCGGCCGGCGTGCGTACTCCCCACGTGGTACGCGGAGTGCCGCTGGCCGTACGACGACCCGGCGGCCGTTCCGGACCAGGCTCGGTGGTGTCGGGATGCATCGCATCCCACCATCACCGAGGAGACGATGCAGATGAACGTCATGGCATGGAACGACGGCGGGCCCGGCCCGTGGATCCTGTTCTTCCCGCTCGTCTGGGCGCTCGTCGTGGTCGGCATCGTCCTGGTGCTGCGCCGCACCGTGTGGCGCGGCCGGGGCTGCGGCCGCGGACCGTGGCAGTGGCGGGCGGTGAGCGGCGAGCACTCGCCGGTGGCGCTGCTCGGCCGCCGCTACGCGTCGGGCGAGATCGACGAGGACGAGTACCGCAGCCGGCTCGCCGTACTGAACGAGCAGCACGGACCGTACGAAGAGCACGGACCGCGCGGGACGTTCGACAAGTCCGGCACCGAGGACGGCCCCCGATGACCACCCTCACCCCTGTCGGCACCTTCGCCGCCCGCGTCGTGGACGCTTTCAAGGTCTACGGCGCGGGGGACGCCGAGGTCCGCGCGCTGGACGGCGTCACCGTCGGGTTCCCGGCGGCGCGCTTCACCGCGATCATGGGACCGTCCGGCTCCGGAAAATCCACCCTGATGCACTGCGCCGCAGGCCTGGACACGCTCAGTTCCGGCTCCGCGTTCATCGGCAGCACGGACCTGGGCACGCTCGGGGACCGGGATCTGACGCTGCTGCGCCGCGAGCGGATCGGCTTCGTCTTCCAGTCGTTCAACCTGGTGGGGACGCTGACCGTCGCCGAGAACATCACCCTGCCCCTCGATCTGGCGGGCACCCGGCCGGACACCGGCTGGGTGGACGCGCTCATCGACGTCGTCGGCCTCGGCGACCGGCTGCTGCACCGCCCGAGGGAACTGTCCGGCGGCCAGCAGCAGCGGGTGGCGGTGGCCCGCGCGCTGGCCGGCCGCCCGGACGTGGTCTTCGCCGACGAGCCGACCGGCAACCTCGACTCGCGCTCGGGCGCCGAGGTGCTGAACCTGCTGGGGCGCGCGGTGCACGAGATGGGCCGCACCGTCGTCATGGTCACCCACGACCCGGTCGCCGCCGCCCACGCCGACGAGGTCGTCTTCCTCGCCGACGGCCGGCTGGTGGACCGGATGACGGACCCCACCGCCGAGAAGGTGCTCGACCGGATGAAGGCCTTCGACGGCCTCGCCGGTGCGGGCGCGGGCCGGGGGACGGTGTCATGAGCGGCGCACGCACCTCACTGCGGATCAGCCTCGCCTCGCTGCGCGCCCACAAGCGGCGCTTCGCCGGCACGTTCCTGGCGGTCTTCCTCGGGGTGTCGTTCCTGGCCGGCACGATGGTCATGGGCGACACCCTCAAGGCCAGCTTCGACACCCTGTTCACGGACGCCAACCGGGGTACGGACGCGGTCGTCCGCAGCTCCGACGTCATCACCGTCCCCGGCGGCGGCCAGGGCACCCGCGAGCCCGTCGACACCGCGCTCGTCCAGCGGATCGAGGCGGTGCCGGGAGTGGCCGCGGCCGCCCCGAACATCACGGGCGCCGGCCAGCTCGTCGGGGCCGACGGCAAGGCCGTCGGCGGGAAGGGCCCGCCCACCCTCGCCGGCAACTGGATCGAGGACGCGCAGCTCAACCCGTACACCCTCACCGGGGGCCGGGCCCCGAAGGTGCCCGGCGAGGTCGTGATCAACCGCGGCGCGGCCAGGTCCGGCAAGCTGCGGATCGGTGACACGACGGTGCTGCGCACGCCCGATCCGGTCCGGGTGACGATCGTCGGCGTGGCCGCCTTCGGCGGCGAGGACGGCATGGGGCAGACCACGTTCACCGGCCTCACCCGGGCCGACGCGGAGCGCTACCTCACCCCGAAGCCGGGCCTGGCGTCGACCATCCAGGTGCGCGCGGGACCCGGCGTCGGCCAGCGGGAGCTCGCCGAGCGGCTCGCGCCCGTGCTGCCCGCGAACGTCGAGGCGATCACCGGGCAGCAGGCCACGGACGAGAGCCTCACCATGATCTCCGGCACATTCCTGAAGATCTTCACCTCACTGCTGCTGGTCTTCGCGGGCATCGCCCTGCTGGTGGCGACCTTCAGCATCCACAACACCTTCGCGATCGTGGTGGCCCAGCGGACCCGGGAGAACGCGCTGCTGCGGGCGCTGGGCGCGTCCCGCCGCCAGGTGCTCGGCTCGACGCTCGTCGAGTCCGCGGTCGTCGCGGTCGTCGCCTCGACCGCCGGACTCCTCGGCGGCATCGGGGTCGCGGCCGGACTCCAGGCGCTGTTCCCGGTGGTCGGCTTCCCGTTCCCCGACGGTGACCTGGTGATCGGCGTGACCGCCCTGGTCCTGCCGTTCCTGGTCGGGCTGCTGGTGTGCACCGGCTCGGCGCTGCTGCCCGCCGTACGGGCCGGGCGCACCGCGCCGCTGGCCGCACTGCGGGAGACCGCCGTGGACACCTCCGGTGCCTCGCGCAATCGTGCCGTGCTGGGCACGCTCGCCGCGGTGACGGGCATCGCGCTGACCGTGACGGGCGCGGCGGGCACGTCCGACGTCTGGCTCACCGGCGGCGGCTCGGTGCTCACCCTGGCCGCGTTCGTGGTCCTCGGACCGGTCGCGTCCTCGTACGCGGTACGGCTGCTGGGCGCCCCGCTGGCCCGGCTGCGCGGGGTGACCGGCGGACTGGCCCGGCGCAACGCGCTGCGCAGCCCGAAGCGCACGGCCGCCACCGCGACCGCGCTGATGATCGGGGTGGCGGTCGTCTCCCTGTTCACGGTCTTCGGCGCCTCGCTCAAGGCGACGATGGACCGGACGGTGTCGCGGTCCTTCGCGGGTGATGTCGCCATCAGCGCCCCGGTGTTCGGGGCGGGCGGCAGCGGACTCAGCCCGAAACTGGCCCCCGCCGTGGCCGCGCTGCCACAGGTGCGGACCGCGGTCGGGCTCGGCAGGGGCGTCGCGAAGGTCGACGGCGGCGGCCGCGCGCTGACCGTCACGGATCCGGCGGCGCTCGCTACCGTCCTCGACCTCGGTACGGTCGACGGTTCGCTCACCGGCCTCGGCGCCGACGGCATCGCGGTCGCCAGGGACGAGGCGGACAAGCACGGCTGGACGACCGGCAGTACGGCCTCGCTGGTCTTCACCGACGGGAAGCGGCTGCCCTTCACCGTGGCGGCGGTCTACGAGCGGGCGGACCTGGCGGGCGACTACGTCATCACCCGCGAGGCCTGGGCCCCGCACCGGGTGCAGGACTCCGACACCCTCGTCGCGGTCGCCTTCAAGGACGGGGTGTCCACGGGCGACGGCAAGGGAGCGGTCGAGAAGGTGGCGGCAGAGTACGGCGGTCCCACGGTGCAGACCCGCGCCGAGTACGCCAAGTCCTCCGCGTCGGCCATCGACATGATGCTGACGCTGGTCTACGCACTGCTGGCGCTCGCCGTGCTCATCGCGCTGCTGGGCATCGCCAACACCCTCACCCTGGCGGTGCACGAGCGCACCCGGGAACTGGGGCTGCTGCGCGCGGTCGGCCAGACCCGGTCGCAGCTGCGGGCGATGGTGCGCTGGGAGTCGGTGCTGGTCGCCGCGTTCGGCACCGTCGGCGGTCTCGGCCTCGGCGCCTTCCTCGGCTGGGCGCTGGTGAAGGCCACCGACAGCTCGGGGACGAGCGCCTTCGCGGTGCCGCCGGCCCAGCTCGCGGTGGTGCTGCTGGTCGGCCTGGTCGCGGGGGTCCTCGCGGGATGGCGCCCGGCACGCCGGGCGGCCCGGCTGGACGTCCTGCGGGCCATCGCCACGGAATGAGCCGTCAGGGCATCCGGGGGAGAACGGATCCGACGAAAACAGGTCGGCTCCGAACGGGCCCGGCCCGGGCATGGTCCCGGCCCGGGCATGGTCCCGGACCGGGCACGGCCCCGGCCGCCGCGTCCCGCACAGGGGGACACGGCGGCCGGGGCCGTCGGGAGGTCAGGCCGCGGCGGCGACGGCGGGAACCCGCCGGGCTGCCGGGCGCCTGCGCGGCGCCGGTGCCGGAGCCTCGACATGCAGGCTGAACCAGACCACCTTGCCGCCGTCCGGTACCGGATCGGCTCCCCAACTGTCGCTGAGCGCCGCCACCATGGCGAGCCCGCGGCCGCCGGTGGCGAGCGGCTCGGGGGAGCTGACCTGGGGCAGCTGGGGATCGCTGTCCAGGACGGATACGGTCAGCCGGCCCGAGACCAGGGTCAGTTGGACCGAACAGTGCTTGTCGGATCCGGCGTGCCGGTAGACGTTCGCCAGCAGTTCGGTGATACCCAGCAGGGCGGTGTCGAGCAGCGGGTCGAGATGCCAGTAACGCAGCTGCGCTGCAACGATTCGGCGTATCTGCTGGATGCGGGACGGCAGTGCTTCGAGTTCCAGCGTGCACTGTCGGTCGGCTTGCATGATCACGGCTGCGACTCCCTCCGCGGCGAGGGCCGGCCGCCGTGTCGGAAGCCGTGTCCTGAACCGCTCGGAATGAGAACACCTGAGCGAAAATGCGTAGAGTGACTGCTGCAGTACTCCGTGATGTGACTTCAGAGTCACCCCCCGTGGCGGGATCCGCAACCCGCATGGTGCCGCGCGCCTCCCGCGGGGCCCTCCGACCCGCTGTCCGTCGGCCAGAACTCCGGCTCCGGCGGCCCGGCGGAGGCCGGCTCCGTTCCGCCCGCGAAGGGCGCGCCAGGGTGCCTTCGAGCGGGTCCGGCGGCGAGGGGCGACCGGCTGCCTGGTGCGCGACAGGGGGCGGATCAGGTCGTTATGATCCGAAATGGCCCGGCGTGCCGCCGGGGACCGGCACGAGCGGAGGCTGGCGCGGTGGGCACGATCGAGCGGGCGGACGACAGCGGCTGTACGCGCACGGTGGACGTGGACCGGACGGACCACGGGTACCGGGAGTGGCTCAAGGAGGCCGTCCGCAAGGTCCAGGCGGACTCCAACCGTTCGGCCGACACCCATCTGCTGCGCTTCCCGCTGCCCCTGGAATGGGGCATCGACCTGTATCTGAAGGACGAGTCGACGCATCCGACGGGTTCCCTCAAGCACCGGCTGGCCCGTTCGCTCTTCCTGTACGGCCTCTGCAATGGCTGGATCCGGCCGGGCAAACCGGTGATCGAGGCGTCCAGCGGTTCGACGGCGGTCTCCGAGGCGTACTTCGCGACGCTCATCGGGGTCCCGTTCATCGCGGTGATCCCGCGGACGATGAGCCAGGAGAAGCAGCGGCTGATCGAATTCCACGGCGGGCAGTGCCACTTGGTGGACGATCCGCACACCGTCTACGCGGTGTCCGCCCGGCTCGCCGCCGACTCCGGCGGCCACTACATGGACCAGTTCACCTACGCCGAGCGAGCCACCGACTGGCGCGGCAACAACAACATCGCCGAGTCCATGTTCGAGCAGCTGAAGCTGGAGCGGTATCCCGAGCCGGCCTGGATCGTCGCCACCGCGGGGACCGGCGGCACCTCCGCCACCATCGCCCGCTACGTCCACTACACCCAGCGCGACACCCGGATCTGTGTCCCCGACCCGGAGAACTCCTGCTTCTTCGACGGCTGGGTCACCGGCGACCAGGGCGTGACCAGCGACGCCTCCTCCCGGATCGAGGGCATCGGACGGCCGCGCATGGAGCCGAGCTTCGTGCCGGGCGCCATCGACCGGATGATGAAGGTGCCGGACGCGGCGTCGGTCGCGGCGGTGCGGGCGCTGGACGCCGCGATCGGCCGCAAGGCCGGCGGCTCGACGGGGACCGGGCTGTGGAGCGCCTTCAAGATCATCGCGGAGATGGTCGCGGCGGGGGAGACCGGCAGCGTCGTCACCCTGATCTGCGACCCCGGCGACCGCTACCTCGACAAGTACTACTCCGACGACTGGGTCGCCGAGCAGCACCTGGACATCGCCCCGTACACGTCCGCCATCGAGCACTTCCTCGCCACGGGCGCCTGGCCGAGCTGAGCTCCCGTCCCCTCCGGGCGGTCCCTCCAGGCGATCTCTCCGAGCGGGTGCTTCAGCCGACCATCGCGTCGTCCGGGGAGCCGGCGGCGATCGCCGCGAGGGTGCCGAGCGCCGTGGAGAGCGTGTCGGGCGGCGGCGAGGCGAGGGCGACCCGGACCGCGTTCGGTGCGCTGTGCGGAGCCACGGCGAACGCCGCGGCCGGGGTCACCGCGATACCGCGCCGGGCCGCCGCGGCGACGAACGTCTCGGCCCGCCAGGGCTCGGGCAGGTCCCACCAGACGAAGTAGCAGGACGGGGCGGTGCGTACCCGGAAGCCTGCGAGCCGCCGGGCCGCGATCTCCTGGCGCAGCGTCACGTCCTCGCGCTTGGCACGCCCGACGGCCGCCACCGTGCCGTCCGTCATCCAGCCGGTCGCCGCGTCGAGCGCGAAGCCGGCCGATGTCCAGGCACCGGAGCGCAGCGCGGTCGCGATCCGGTCGGTGAGGCCAGGGGGCGTCACGGCGAAGCCGACGGTGAGGCCCGGGGCGAGCCGTTTGGACAGGCTGTCGACGACCACGGTGTGCTCGGGGGCCCAGGCGGCCAGCGGGGGCGGGCCGTCGGACAGGAAGGCCCAGATGGTGTCCTCCACCGCGTGCACACCGGTACGGCGCAGCACGTCGGCGAGTTCGGCGCGGCGCCGCTCCGGCATCGTCGTCGCCAGCGGATTGTGCAGGGTCGGCTGGAGGTAGACGGCGGCCAGCGGGGCGCTGCGATGGGCGGCCAGCAGGGCGTCGGGCAGCAGTCCGTTCTCGTCCTGGGCGAGCGGGACGAGGGTGACGCCGAGCCGGGCGGCGATGGCCTTCACCACCGGATAGGTGAGCGCTTCCACGCCGAGGCGGCCGCCGGTGGGCACCAGTGCGGCGACGGCGGCGGCGATCGCCTGCCGGCCGTTGCCGGCGAAGAGCACCCGCGCCGGATCCGGTGCCCAGCCGGCCCCGGTGAGCAGCGCGGCAGCCGCCTCGCGCGCCGGAGGAGTGCCGGCCGGGCCCACCGGCCGCAGGGCGTCCGCCAGTACATCGGTCCGCAGCAGCCGGCCGAGCCCCTCGCCCAGCAGGGCGGTCTGCCCCGCCACCACCGGGTAGTTCAGCTCCAGGTCGACCGGCGCGGCGGCCGGCTCGGCCAGTGCCGGCCCCGGCGTCCGCGGGGCGGCCCGGACGAACGTGCCGCGCCCGACCTCGCCGACCACCAGACCGCGCCGGGCCAGTTCGCGGTAGACCCGGTTCGCCGTCGAGTTCGCGATGCCGTGCCGGCGGGCGAACGCGCGCTGCGTGGCGAGCCGGTCGCCCGGCCGCAGCCGGCCGGCACCGATGTCCGCCGCGACCGCGTCGGCGACCGCCCGGTAGTCCTCCATCACGCGCTCCGTCCCGTTCCACATTGCACCGAGAACAAGATAAACATTGCACTCCCTCATGGCCAGTCCTAACATCGGGCGGGGGACCGGCCACCAGGGCGGTACGGGGACCGGCCGCGACGGACAACGCGGCCGGACGAAAGAGAAAGTACCGGTGGAGAGCGCGATGACGGCGGCAACGGCACAGGTCAACGGCATCACCGTCGGATACGAGGACGCGGGTGCGGGCGACCCGCTGGTCCTGGTCCACGGCCATCCCTTCGACCGCTCGATGTGGGCACCCCAGGTCGGTGCATTCGCCGGGGAACGGCGGGTCGTCGCCCCCGACCTCCGCGGCTACGGCGCCACCACCGTCGTCCCCGGCACGACCCCGCTGGAGACCTTCGCCCGGGACATCGCGGCCCTGCTCGACCACCTCGGCCTGGACCGGGTCGTCATCGGCGGTCTGTCGATGGGCGGCCAGATCGTCATGGAGTTCTGCCGGCTCTTCCCCGACCGGGTCCGCGGCCTGCTGCTCGCCGACACCTTCCCGGAGGCCGAGACCGAGGACGGCAAGCGGGTACGGCGTGCCATGGCGGAACGGCTGGTGCGCGAGGGGCTGAAGGGGTACACCGACGAGGTGCTGTCCCAGATGGTCGCGCCCCACAACATCGAGGCGCTGCCCGCCGTCGCCGACCATGTGCGCGGGATGATGTACGGCGCTCCGCCCGAGGGGGCGGCGGCGGCCCTGCGGGGGCGCGCCGAACGACCCGACTACGTGGACCTGCTGGGCCGGATCGCCGTGCCCGCCCTCGTCGTGGTCGGCCGGGACGACGAGTACACCCCGGTCACCGACGCGGAGGCCATGCACCGGCGGATCGCCGGATCCGAGCTGGTCGTCATCGAGGGTGCCGCTCATCTGCCGAATCTCGAACGCCCGGACGAATTCAACGCGGCGCTGGACCGCTTCCTGACCCGAGTTATGACGAAAGCCTGACGTCAGGGCGCCGCCCCTGGCCAGCGGCTGTTCGACGTGCTCGAATCGACCTATGGAAGAACCCCGCGTGGACGATGCCCCCGACGACCCGGGGGAAGAGAACGAACGGCACGGTGCGCCGGTCGGGCGGCGCGTCGTGCTGGGAATGCTGGGGCTGGGCGCCGCGGGGGTCGCGCTGGGCAGCCATGTGCAGGACCGTATCGACGCGGTGCTCGCCGAGGTGAGCGCCAAGGACCCCACCGGGGTGACGGGACTGCTGCCCGGCGGCGGGGGATTCCGCTACTACTCGGTCACCTCGTCGGTGCCCAAGCGCAACGCCGAGAACTACCGGCTCACGGTCGGCGGGCTGGTCGACCGCCCCATGACCTACCGGCTCGCCGACCTGCAGGCCATGCCGCAGCAGCGGCTGGTGCACGACGTCCAGTGCGTGACCGGCTGGCGGGTGCCGAAGACCGCCTTCTCCGGTGTGCGGCTCTCCGCGCTGCTGGCCGCCTCAGGGGTGCGGCCGGAGGCGACCGCCATCCGGTTCGACTGCTTCGACGGCGCCTACACCGAGAGCCTCACGCTGCAGCAGGCCCGCCGCAGCGACGTCATGGTGGCGCTCACGATGCAGGACAAGCCGGTCACCCACGCCCACGGCGGCCCGGTCCGGCTCTACGCGGCGCCCATGTACTTCTACAAGTCCGCGAAGTGGCTCTCGGGGATCACCCTCACCAAGAGCGTCGAACCCGGTTACTGGGAGAAGCTCGGCTACGACGTCGACGCCTGGGTCGGAAAGTCGAACGGACGGTCCGATGACCCCACTTCCTGACGCCCCGGCCGCACCGACCGCCCCACGGCAGCCGGCACGGCGGCTGCGCCGCTTCAGCCGCGCCGAACGCTGGGTGCACCGCGGCACCGCCTGGCTGATGGGCATCTGTGTCTTCACCGCCGCCTGTCTCTATCTGCCCCCGCTCTCCGAACTCGTCGGCAGACGGCGGCTGGTGGTGACCGTCCATGAGTGGTCCGGCCTGATGCTCCCGGCGCCGCTGATCGCGGGGATGTTCTTCCGCGCGCTGCGAGCCGACCTGAGCCGGCTCAACCGCTTCGGCCGGCACGACTGGCACTGGCTGCGCACCGTACTGCGCAAGCGCAGCAAGGAGGGAGTGCCCGCGGGCAAGTTCAACGCGGGCCAGAAGCTCTACTCGGCCTTCATCGCGGGAGCGGTGCTGGTGATGATCGGCACCGGGCTGCTGATGTGGTTCACCCACCTCGCCCCGGTGCTCTGGCGGACCGGCGCCACCTTCGTCCACGACTGGCTGGCACTGCTGCTCGCCGCCGGCATCACCGGACACGTCTGGATGGCCAGTAAGGACCCGGAGGCGCGGCTGGGCATGCGGACCGGAAGCGTGGCCTCGTGGTGGGCGCGGCGCGAACACTCGCTGTGGAAGCCGGACGACAAGGACTGAGCGGGCTGACAGAGTTGACGGCCTGACGGAGTTGACGGACTGACGGGGTGGGCGGCGGGGCCGGCCGCGGGCCGGCTCTGCGGAGGGGCGGCCTCCGTTCCTAGCTGTTACGGGCCGGTCACCTGGAGTCCGCCGGTGGGACATCCTCCTTTCCGGGCACGCGCCTAGCGTCGCGATATGACGACCTCTCAGGCGCCGCCGGTCCAGCGGGTGTCCGCGACCGAGGAGCCGCGGGCCGCGCCGGCCGGCGGACCGGCCGCGCCGCCCACCCCGCCGCCGCGCGCCCGGCGCTCCCGGGCGCCGCGTCCGCGGCTGCCGCTCACCGGTCCCGTACGGCTCGTCGTGTCGGCCGTGATCGCCCTGGCCGCGCTCGCCGCGCTCTGCGCTGCCGCCGTCCTCGGCGCGGTCGACGTCCGGGGCAACGCCTCCGACCTGGGCACGACCGTCTCCCAGCGGGCGGCCGTCGCCGCCGAACTGCGGTTCGCGCTCGCCGACCTCGACGCCCAGCGGGCCAACTCCCTGGTGCCGGGCCACTCGGCGCTCCAGCCGGACGTGGAGGTCGGCAACCGGCTGCTCGCACTGATCACCGCGCAGCAGCGCCGCACCGAGGTCAGTGGACTGCTGCGGCAGCTCGGTGCCGACACCGCCCAGGGCGACCGGGTCCGCTCCCTGCTCGACGCGCTCGGCCGCTACGACGACGCCAGCGCCCGCTCCTCCTACGTGGACGAGACCCAGCCCAACCGCCCGGCGGGAACTCCGCCGCACGCCGCCGTCGCCCTGTCCTCCGAGGCCGCCGACGTACTGCGCAACGAGCTGCTGCCCGTCGCGGCGGCGCTGTCGGAGACCTACGCCCAGCAGGCCGCGCACCTGGAGTCGGAGACACAGGACAGCGCGAAATGGTCGGCGGGCCTCGTCGGGGTGCTCGGTGTTCTCACCCTCGGCTTCCTCCTGTGGTGGCAGCGGGACCTCGCCCGCCGCTACCGGCGGGTCTTCAACCCGGCGCTGGTGGCCGCCACCGTCGCCGCGCTGGTCGTCACCCTGGCGGGCGCGCTCTCCTTCGCCTCGGCGGCGTCCGAGGTCGGCGCCGCGGGCCGGGAGGGACTGCGTCCCTGGTCCCGGCTGGCCGAGGCCCGCGCGGTGGCCGCCGATGCCGCCGCCACCCAGAGCCGCTGGCTGGTCCACGACACCGACTCGGCCGGCTACCAGCGCGAGCGGTTCGACACGCTCACCCGCCGGCTCGACGTGCTCCTCGCCCCCGAGTCGTACGCCACGGCCGCGGAGCGCCCCGCCTACCAGGAGGTCCTCACCCGCTACGGCCACTTCCGCGCCGACGACCGGAAGCTGCGCGACCTGCGCGCCGCCGGCCGGCTCGACGAGGCGGTCACGGTGCTCACCGAAGTCGGCCGCGGCCAGGTCGCGTTCGACTTCTGGGACTTCGCCACCACCCTGGACGCGCTCGCGGACCACCAGCGGTCCGACTTCGACCTGCACACCGGCCGCGCCCGCTCGGCCCTCGCCGGCTGGCCCGCGGTCCCCGCCGGCGCGCTGGCCGCCGCGGCGGTCCTCGTCCTGCTGGGAATCCGCCCCCGGCTGGCCGAGTACCGCTGACGAACGGAAGCTAGGGCGTGCGTCGAAAGGAGCGCTGTTCGCCCGGAGGGCGTGGCCCACGGCGTCCGGTGGGTGCGCTCGCATGGCGGAGGGTCGTTCTCGTACTGGACGTACGTGGGCGAGCCCGACAACGCAGCGAGGGTGCGTGCCAGGCGTCGTGGGCCAGCCGGGACTTGCGCAACACGCCCTAGCTACCGGGCGGCGGCGCCGTGCTCGCGCGGGCCATGAGGCGCGGCAGGTCGTCCTGGATCTCGCGGGCGGGGTTCCCGTCCAGGAGGCTGAGCAACTGCTCGGCGGCATGGCGGCCGAAGCTGCTGGTGTCGCGGACGAGCGCGGTCAGCGCGGGGTGCGCGCTGCGGCAGAGCACGGAGTCGTCCCAGGCCACGAGGGACAGATCGCCGGGGACCGCGAGGCCGCGCTCGTTGGCGACGGCGAGACCGGCCATGGCCAGGACGTCGTTGTCGTAGACGATCGCGGTCGGCGGCCGGGGTCGGGCGAGGGCCCGGCGGGTGGCCTCGGCGCCTTCGGTGTCCGAGTAGTCGGTGCTGATGGAGTGGACGTCGGGCAGCCCGCGGCGGGCGGCCTCGGCGTGCAGCGACCGGATCCGGCGCTGGGTGTGCGCGAGGTGCGGCAGGCCGGCGATGTGCAGGATCCTGCGGTGCCCCAGCCCGTACAGATGGTCGACGATCGAGGCCATGGCGCCCGCGTCGTCGGCCCACACGGTGGAGATGCCGGAGTGCGCGGGTGTGCCCGGGGCGAGCGCGCCGATCACGACGGCGGGCAGGCCGAGTTCGTCGAGCAGCGCCGGCCGCGGGTCGTCGAGCCGGGGGTCGACGACGAGCAGCCCGTCGACCCGGCGTTCGGCCCACCAGCGGCGGTAGATCGCGCACTCCTCGCCGAGATCCTCGACGACCTGGAAGAGCAGCCCGAGATGACGCCGCGCCAGCACCTCCTGGATGCCCGAGACGAGTTGCAGGAAGAACGACTCGACGCCGAGCGTGTGCGCCGGCCGGGCCAGGACCAGGCCGACGGTGGCGGCGCCCTCCCCGGACAGCGCCCGCGCCGCGGTGCTGGGGCGCCAGCCCAGCTGTTCCGCGACCCGGCGGACCCGGTCGCGGGTGGCGGGGGAGACGCCGGGCCGGTCGTTGAGCGCGAAGGACACGGCGCTCTCGGAGACACCCGCGCGCTGCGCGATGTCCTTCATCGTCGGTCGGCGGGCCGGAGTGCGGCGCACGGGATCCATGGCTGGATTATGTCCTACTCCGGGGCCGGAGTGCGACCGGCTACTAATGCGCTTGAGCTAATGACTACTAAAGCGCATTAGTTTTGTGGCCTGAACTGCTCTCACCTGCACATATGTGAGATGGCGCGAATTCATCTCCGGTTAACCGTTGACGTTGCTCGCAACGCGGGTGCAGCCTTACGTCGCCCCCCTCCTGGCCCGAGCGAAGGAGCTTGTCAGCCATGTCCGTATCCAGTGGAAGAACCCGTGGAGAGCGCGGCAGCAGCCGCGGCGCCACCCGTAGAACAGCCGTTGTCGTCGTCCCCCTGCTGCTGTCGGCGCTGACGCTGACCGCCTGCGGATCCGGCGGGGACGATGCCGGCAGCAGTGCCGACGGCAAGATCGAGGGCGACATCAGCTTCCAGACCTGGAACCTGCGGGCGAACTACAAGGACTACTTCGAGGGCCTGGCCAAGGACTTCGAGAAGCAGAACCCCGGCGTCCATGTGAAGTGGCTCGACCAGCCCGCCGAGAACTACGCGGACAAGCTCAGCGCGGACGCGGCAGGCGGCACGCTCCCCGACGTCGTCAACGTCTCGCCCGACCTGTCGTACCCGCTGGCCAAGGCCGGCGTGATCATGAGCCTGGACAAGGAGCCCGCCGCTGCCAAGTTCAAGGGCGACTACACGCCCGAGGCGTGGAAGGGCAATGAACTGCCGGGTCTGGAGGGCTCGTACGCCTTCCCCTGGTACCTCAACACCGGCCCGCTCTTCTACAACAAGACGCTGTTCCAGAAGGCCGGCCTCGACCCGGCCAAGCCGCCGAAGACCTACGACGAGCTCTTCGCGGACGCCAACACCATCGCGGTGAAGTCCGGCGGGAAGACCGCCACCCTCGCGGGCACCCCGTCCATCGAGGACTTCGGCCGCTACGGCGTCCCGCTGATGAACGCCGACGCGACCAAGTTCACGTACAACGACGCCAAGGGCACCGAGCTGCTCACCAAGTACCTGGAGCTGTTCAAGAACGGCGGCCTCGATTCCCAGGCACTGACCAGCGGCCCGGACGCCGTCGGCCAGAAGTTCCTGCAGCAGAAGGTCGCGATGAACCCGGGCAGCGCGCACGACCTGGGCACCTTCAAGCAGAACGCGCCCGACCTGTACAAGAACCTCGGCATCACCGACGCGCCCAACAACACCGGCCACCCCAACATGTACGTGATGGGCATGGCGGTGAACAGCAAGAGCAAGCACAAGGCCGCGGCCATCGCCTTCGCGCACTTCATCACCGACAAGCAGAACCAGGAGTCGTTCGCGCACAAGGTCGCGATCTTCCCGAGCACCGCCGGCTCGCTGGACCAGCCGTACTGGACCCAGGACGACGGCACCGACGAGGGCCGCATCCGGGTCGCCTCCGCGCGGCTGCTCAAGGGCGCGGTGAACTACACGCCGGTCGTGATGACCGACGAGATGAAGACCATCCTCAAGAACGAGGTGGCGAAGGCGCTGCAGGGCAAGAAGTCGCCGCAGCAGGCTCTGGACGACGCGGTCAGCCAGAGCGACAAGCTGCTCAAGCAGAGCTGAGCGGGCGGACCCGACATGAGTGCACGGACCCACCGGGCCGCCAGCCCCTGGCTGTTCCTGCTGCCCGGCCTGGTGATCATCGCCGCGTTCAGCCTCTACCCGTTCATCAGCACCGTCGGCACGGCCTTCACCGACGCCCGCACCCTGACCCCGGGCCACTGGGTGGGGCTGCGGAACTTCCAGGACATGCTGGACGACGAGCAGTTCTGGACCGGGCTGCGCAACAGCACGCTGTACGTGCTGCTCGTGGTGCCGTGCACCGTGCTGCTGCCGCTCCTGCTGGCCCTGCTCGTCCAGAAGCAGGTCCCCGGCATCGCTTTCTTCCGCTCCTCCTTCTACACCCCGGTCGTCGCGTCGGTCGTCGTGGTCGCGCTCATCTGGGTGTGGATGCTGGACGACCGCGGGCTGGTCAACGGGATCCTCGGGTACTTCGGGACCGGCCCGGTGGAGTTCCTCAGCGACCAGTGGCTGCTGCTGTTCAGCGCGATGGCGCTGACGGTGTGGAAAGGCCTCGGCTACTACATGATCATTTACTTGGCGGCGCTGGCCAACGTGCCGAAGGAACTGCACGAGGCGGCCGCCGTGGACGGTGCCGGAGCGGTCCGCCGCTTCATCAGCATCACCGTCCCGGCGGTCCGCTCCACCATGGTGCTGGTCGGCGCGCTGTCGTCGGTGGCGGCCTTCAAGGTCTTCACCGAGGTCTATCTGATGGCGGGCCCGACCGGCGGGCCGGCCGGCGAGGACACCACCATCGTCATGCTCGTCCAGCGCGTCGGCACCGGACTGTCGGGGCGCACCGGATACGCCTCCGCGCTCTCCGTGGTGATCTTCGTGGTCACGCTGGTCCTGATGCTGCTGGTGCTGCGTGCCGACCGCAAGGACGGTGAGTGACATGGGCGGCCGTATGCCCCGCTGGCAGCTCGTCCTCCGCTACGTCCTGCTGCTCGCCGTCCTGGCCGTCACCATCGGCCCGTTCCTGTGGCAGCTGAGCACCTCGCTCAAGGGCCCGACCGAGGACATGTACAGCTACCCGCCGAAGCTGCTCCCCGAGCATCCGACGCTGGACAACTACTCGGGCGTCGCGGACATCATCCCGGTCTGGGAGTACGCCCTGAACTCGCTCAAGGTCGCGGCGGCCAGCGTCGTCACCAACTGCGTGGGCTCCGCCCTGGCCGGTTACGCGCTCGCCCGGCTGCGCTTCCGCGGCCGCAAGCTCGCGACCACCGCCTTCGTCATGGCGCTGCTGGTGCCGTTCGAGTCCATCTTCATCGCGCAGTTCACCACCATGCGCGATCTGCAGCTGAACAACACCCTCATCGCCGTCGTGCTGCCCGGCTGCATCGGCGCGATGAACGTGCTGCTGATGCGGAACGCGTTCAGCCACCTCCCGTACGAGATCGAGGAGGCCGCCGTCATCGACGGCGCCAACGTCTGGCAGCGCTTCGTACGGATCGCGCTGCCCTCGGTCAAGGGCACGCTGGCGGTCGTGGCGATCTTCTCGTTCATGGGCGCCTGGGACGACTTCCTCTGGCCGCTGATCGTGCTGTCCGACCCGGACAAGTACACGCTGACCGTCGGGCTGAACTTCCTGCACGGCACGTTCGCCAACAACCCCAGGCTCGTCGCCGCCGGGACCATCATCGCTGTAGCCCCGCTCATCGTCATGTTCGCCTGCCTGCAGCGGTACTTCTTCCGCGGCGTGGGCGAAGGCGCCGTCAAGGGCTGAGCCTCCGCTCCCCTTCTCCCCGCACTGAGGACACCGCACCGGATGAACGCAATGCGCTTCGGCGTCAACTACACGCCCACGCGCGGCTGGTTCCACCACTGGCTCGACTTCGACCTCGACGAAGTCCGCGCCGACCTGGACTCCATCGCCGCCCTCGGCCTCGACCACATCCGGGTCTTCCCGCTCTGGCCGGTCTTCCAGCCGAACCGCACTCTGATCAGGCCGCGCGCCGTCGAACAGCTCGTCCAGCTGGTCGACGCGGCCGCCGAGCGCGGCCTCGACACCGCGGTCGACGGGCTGCAGGGCCACTTGTCCAGCTTCGACTTCATCCCCTCCTGGACCACCACCTGGCACCGCCGCAACCTCTTCACCGACCCCGACGTCATCGACGGCGAGGTCAGCTATCTGCGCACGCTCGCGGCGGCGCTCGCCGGCCGGCCCGGCTTCCTGGGCATGACCATCGGCAACGAGATCAACCAGTTCTCCTCAGGACCGCACCCCGACCCCGACCGGATCACCCCCGCCCAGGCCGAGTCCTGGCTGCGGCGGGTGTTGGCCGCATGCGAGGAGGGCGCGCCCGGCAAGTTCCATCTGCACGCGTCCTACGACGCGGCCTGGTACCAGGACGACCACCCCTTCACCCCCGGCCACTCCGCCCAGCTGGGTGCCGCGACCGCCGTCCACTCCTGGGTGTTCAACGGCACCGCGCAGCGCCACGGCCGTACCGGCACCGCCACCGAGCAGCACGCCGCCTATCTGATCGAACTGTCGAAGGCCTGGGCCACCGACCCGCACCGGCCGGTGTGGCTGCAGGAGGTGGGCGCGCCCGCCCCGCACATCCCGGCCGGGCACGCCGCCGAGTTCACCGAGGCCACCATCGCCGCGGCGCTGGACTGCCCGGACGTGTGGGGCGTCACCTGGTGGTGCTCGCACGACGTGGACCGCGCGCTCGCGGACTTCCCCGAGCTGGAGTACAGCCTGGGACTGCTCACCACCGACCGCACGGTCAAGCCGGCGGGCGCGGCCGTCGCCCGCGCCGTCGAACAGTGGCGCGGGCGCGAGCACCGCCCGGCGCCGCGCACCACCGCGCTGGTGGTCGACGCGGGCGACCGGGTGAGCGCGCCCGCCCGCTCCGTGTGCGCGCCCGGCGGGGCCTTCTTCGAGGCGTGGATGCGACTGGCCGCCACTGGTGCCCGGCCCACCGCCGTACTCGCCGAACTCGCGGGCGACGCCGGTCATCTGGCGGCCCGTGGCATCACCGAGGTCCTCACCGTCGATCAGGTCGAACACCCCTAGGGAGCGCACCGATGACCGAGCACCGCAGCTCTGCCGACCCCGCCTCCGCCCTCCCCGCCGCGGACCGGTCCCGGCCCTCCCGCCGCCGGGTCCTGATCGCCGGGGCCGGCACCGCGGGCCTCCTCCTGGCGCCCGGCCTGCCGGCTGCCAGCGCGGCAGCAGGAACCGCACGGAACCTGCAGCCCCACGCCTCGTACTGGTTTCCCGACAGCCTCCCCGCCGGGACACCTGGTGACGGCATCCAGTGGCGCAGCCTCAAGGCGTGGACGCCGGAGACCGACCCGGACCTGGCGTTCAACACCGCGAGCGTCCCGCTCGCGGCCCGCTTCGCGCCGCCGCCCGCCAACACCACGGCCCGCACCGGCCAGGCGCGGATCTCCGGCCTGGCCGCGTTCGACCACACCGCGGGCAACCCCTCCCAGGGCTCCGCCACCGCCGACTACTACGCGCTGACGCACTGGGCGTACCTGGACGAGCTGGTGTTCTGGGGCGGCTCGTCCGGCGAGGGCCTGATCCTCGCCCCCAACGCGCCGGTGGTGGACGCCGCGCACCGCAACGGCGTGCCCGTGCTGGGCACCGTCTTCCTGCCACCGGTCGCCTACGGCGGCGATCTGCGGTGGACCCGCGACCTCGTCCAGCGCGGTGCCGACGGCCGGTTCCCGATCGCGGACCAGCTGATCCTGGTCGCGCGGGCGTACGGCTTCGACGGCTGGTTCATCAACGCCGAGACCGGCGGCGGGGACGCGGCGCTCGCCACCGCCATGCGGGACTTCGTCCAGTACCTGCGCGCCCACGGCCACGGCCTGCGCGTCACCTGGTACGACGCGATGACCGACACCGGAGCCGTCGACTGGCAGAACGAACTCAACCCGCGCAACCAGGAGTTCTTCACCGCCGCCGACACGATGTTCGTCAACTTCGACTGGAGCAGGTCCGGCCTCGCCGCCTCCGGCACCCTCGCCGGGGAACTGGACCGCAGCCGCTACGCGCTGTGGGCCGGCATCGATGTCGAGTCCCGCGGCTGGGACACCCCGGTCGACTGGGACGCGATCGTCCCCGCCGACGCGCGGCATGTCACCTCGTACGGCTTCTACCGCCCCGAGTGGACCTGGACGAGCCTGCCGGCGGACCGGCGCGCGCCCGGCGACTTCCACGCCCGCGACGACCGCTTCTGGACCGGCCCCTCACTTGATCCCTCGGCACCGCGCAGCGGCACGGGAGGCTGGCGGGCGCCGGCCGAATCCGTCGCCGACCGCTCCACGCTCACCGCGCTGCCGTTCGCGACCACCTTCAACACCGGGCACGGCCTGCGCTGGTACGAGCACGGCACCGCGTCCTCCGACACCGCCTGGAACCACCTCGGTCTGCAGGACCGGCTGCCCGGCCGCCGCTGGGTGGTGCACACCGCCGGCGCCCGGCCGGCGGTGGCCTTCGACTTCGCCGACGCCTGGCGCGGCGGCAGCAGCCTGCTGGTGGACGGAGCGCTCGACGCCCCGGCCACGCTGGAGCTGTACGCCGCCCGACTGCCGCTGACGGGTGGCGCGGTGGTGGAACTGACCCACCGCACCGACCCCGGTTCCGGCCCGGTCCGGGTGGAGGTGGCCGTCGCCCTCGACGGCCCGGGCACGCCCGGCACGCCGCCGCGCTTCCGGTACGTCCCCGCCGGGTCCCTGCCCGCCGGCGGCCGCGGCTGGACCACGGCGACCGTACGGCTGGGACAGCCGCACGGAAACGTCCTGCACGTCCTCGGCGTCCGGCTCACCGGATCCGGCGGCACGGCGGTCCGCTGGCGGCTCGGCGGCATCGCGGTGCGCGATGCCGCTCCGAAACCCCCCGCCCGGCCCGGCCTGCCGGCCGTCACCTCCTCGGCCACCGCCGCGGATGGCATCTCGGCCGCCCTGCGCATCGGCTGGCGCCGCTCGGCCGGTCCGGTCCGGCACTACGAGGTGCACCAGGTGCTGCCCGGGGGCGGCCGGCGCTTCCTCGGCGGGACACCCGGCACCGCCTACTACCTGCCCGCCCTGCGGCGTACCGCCGGTGAGGCCGTCACCCGGCTCGAAGTCCGCGCCGTCGGCGAGCTGTTCACCTCATCCGCCCCGTCGTCCGCCGCGTTCACCTGGATCTAAGGAAACCCACCCTCATGCACAGCAACCGAACCGTCACCGAGGACCGGCTCAAGCGGGTCCTCGACGAACGCATCCGCCCCGCCGTCTATCCGCAGTCGGTGCCGCTGGACATCGGGATCTGGAACGCCCCCGGCGAGCCCGTCCCGGTGGCCGAGGGCCTGGCGGCGCCTCGTACGCCGATCGAGACCGGTGAGCCCTGGGGCCCGCCGTGGGGCACCAGCTGGATCACCGTGACGGGCGTCGTACCCGACGAATGGGCCGGCCGGACCGTCGAGGCGCTGCTGGACCTCGGCTTCGACGAGAACATGCCCGGCTTCCAGTGCGAGGGCCTGGTCTACCGGGCGGACGGCTCGCCGGTGAAGGGACTCAACCCGCGCAACCAGTGGATCCGGATCGGCGCGCCCGTCACCGGCGGCGAGCGGGTGGAACTGCACATCGAGGCCTCGTCCAACCCGGTGCTGCTCGACTACCACCCCTTCCTGCCCACCGACCTCGGCGACAAGGAGACCGCCGGCAGCGAGCCGCAGTACAAGCTCGCCCGGATGGATCTCGCGGTCTTCGACGAGACGGTGTGGGAACTGGTCCAGGACCTGGAGGTGCTCGGCGGGCTGATGGCGGAGCTGTCCACCGACTCACCCCGCCGCTGGGAGATCCTGCGCGCGGTGGAACGCTCCCTGGACGCCGTGGACCTGCAGGACGTCGGCGGCTCGGCGGCCGCGGCCCGCGAGCAGCTGGCCGAGGTGCTCGCCGCACCCGCGCACCGCTCCGCGCACCGCATCAGCGCGGTGGGCCACGCCCACATCGACTCGGCCTGGCTGTGGCCGCTGCGCGAGACCGTCCGCAAGGTCGCGCGCACCACCTCCAACATGACGGCGCTGCTGGAGGAGAACCCGGAGTTCGTCTACGCCATGTCGCAGGCGCAGCAGTACGCCTGGATCAAGGAGCACCGGCCCGAGGTCTACGCACGGGTCAAGAAGGCCGTCGCGGACGGGCGGTTCGTGCCGGTCGGCGGCATGTGGGTCGAGTCCGACACCAACATGCCGGGATCCGAGGCGCTGGCACGGCAGTTCGTGCACGGCAAGCGGTTCTTCCTGGAGGAGTTCGGCATCGACACCGAGGAGGTGTGGCTGCCGGACACGTTCGGCTACTCGGCCGCCCTCCCGCAGATCGTCAAGCAGGCCGGCGCCAAGTGGTTCCTGACCCAGAAGATCTCCTGGAGCGAGACCAACAAGTTCCCGCACCACACCTTCTGGTGGGAGGGACTGGACGGCACCCGGGTCTTCACCCACTTTCCCCCGATCGACACCTACAACGCCCAGCTGTCGGGCAAGGAGGTCGCCCACGCCGTCCGCAACTTCCAGGAGAAGGGCTCCGCGACCCGGTCGCTGGCCCCGACCGGCTGGGGCGACGGCGGAGGCGGCACCACCCGCGAGATGCTCGCGCACGGCAAGCGGCTGGCGGACCTGGAGGGCTCGGCGAAGGTCGTCTTCGAGAAGCCGTCCGCCTTCTTCGAGAAGGCCCACGCCGAATACCCGGACGCCCCGGTCTGGGTGGGGGAGCTCTACCTCGAACTGCACCGGGCCACGCTCACCAGCCAGGCCCGCACCAAGCAGGGCAACCGCCGCAGCGAACACCTGCTGCGCGAGGCCGAACTGTGGGCCGCCACCGCGGCCGTACGGGCCGGCTTCCCCTACCCGTACGAGGACCTCGACCGGATCTGGAAGACCGTCCTGCTGCTGCAGTTCCACGACATCCTCCCCGGCTCGTCCATCGCCTGGGTGCACCGCGAGGCGGAGGCGAAGTACGCGGCCGTCGGCGCCGAACTGGACCGGATCATCGCCGACGCACAGGCTGCCCTCGCGGGCAGCCCCGCCGACGGAACCTCCGTGCTGTTCAACGCTGCGCCGCACGCCCGCTCCGGCGCCCCCGCGGGCGGCGCCGTCGTCACGGCGCCGTACACCGGCGCGGCGGTCACCGCCGTACCGCGCGAGGGCGGCGGATTCGTCCTGGCCAACGGGCTGCTGAGGGTGGCGGTCGACGCGCGCGGACTCGTCGTCTCGGTCTACGACCTCGAAGCCGGCCGCGAGACGATCGCCCCGGGCGCCGCCGCCAACCTGCTGCAACTGCACCCCGACTTCCCCAACCGCTGGGACGCCTGGGACGTCGACACGTTCTACCGCAACACGGTCACCGACCTCACCGACGTCGACACCCTGGAACTGGACGCCGTCGGCGGCGGAGTGGCGGCGGTCCGGGTGACCCGGAACTTCGGTTCCTCCCGGGTGGAAGAGGTGCTCACGCTGACCGCGGGGGAGCGCCGCCTCGACATCGCCACCGAGGTGGACTGGCACGAGACCGAGAAGTTCCTCAAGGCGGCCTTCCCTCTCGACCTGCACGCCGACCGCACGGCGGCCGAGACCCAGTTCGGCCACCTCTACCGGGCCACGCACACCAACACCAGTTGGGACGCCGCGAAGTTCGAGGCGTGCGCCCACCGGTTCGTGCATCTGGAGGAGCCGGGCTGGGGTGTCGCCGTCGTCAACGACTCGACGTACGGCTACGACGTGACCCGCACCGTACGGCCGGACGCCGAAACCGCACGCACCGGCGGTACCGAGGCCGCACTCAGCAGCGGCACGACGACCACCGTCCGGCTCTCCCTGCTGCGCGCCCCGCGCTTCCCCGACCCGCACACCGACCAGGGCACGCACCGGTTCCGGTACGCGCTGGTCCCCGGCGCCGCGATCGGCGACGCGGTGCGCGAGGGATACCGGATCAACCTGCCCGAGCGGCGGGTGCCGGGCAGCGCGGCGGTGGTGCCGCTGGTCTCGGTGGACCAGGACGCGGTGGTCGTGACGGCCGTGAAGCTGGCGGACGACGGGAGCGGTGACGTTGTGGTGCGGCTGTACGAGTCGGCCGGCGGCCGGGCGAGGGCGCGACTGACGGCGGGGTTCGAGCTGGCGTCGGCCACGGTGTGCGACTTGTTGGAACGTCCGACGGGTGGGGTCGTGGGCGGTGGTTCGGGTGTCGAGCTGTCGTTGCGGCCGTTCGAGATTCGTACCCTGCGGCTGGCTCGGGGCGACGTCTGACCGTTGGTGGTGCGGTCGGGGGCCGGGTCCTCCGGTGGGGGGTTCGAAATCGACTATTTAGGGCCTGGCGGCCCACAAATAGCTCGGCAGCATTTCGAACCCCCCACCTGCGGCCCCGGCCCCCTCACGTCACAGCCGGCCGGAGCGGGGTGTGGGCCTACTTGCGCAGCAGGAGGATGACGCCCGCCACTGCGACGCCCAACACCACAGCCGATGCACCGTAGGCCAGTCGGTGGGAGCGGAGGATGGGGAGGTAGCGGTCGGCGGCCAGGCGGCCGGGGCCGGTCAGGGCGAGGGCGGCGGCGGCCGCGGTCAGCAGCAGTTCGTACTCGACGCCCTGGGGCGCGAAGAAGCCGCCGCCCCACTTCACGGCCAGCGCGTTGACCATGGTGCCGACCACCGCGGCGCCCGCCAGCGGGGTGAGCAGACCGACGGCGAGGCCGAGCCCGCCGAAGGTCTCACTGAGACCCGCCACGACGGCCATCGCCTTGCCGGACGGGTAGCCGCTCATGGTGAAGAACTGGCCGGTCCCGTCGAGGCCGCCCCCGCCGAACCAGCCGAACAGCTTCTGGGCGCCGTGCGCGGCCATGGTGAGGCCGACCGCGAGCCGGAGCAGGAGCAGCCCGGCGTCATAGGCGTGCGGGGTGGCCGCCGCGGTCGCCGGAGCGGGCGCACGGAGGACGGGCGGAGTCAGCTGGGTGGTGGGGGAGGGCATAGGGCGGTTCTCCTGGGGTGGGGGACGTGGCGTGGTTCAAATTCGAACCACTGGTCCGACCGTATCGGCTAATTCGAATTTGAACAACAGCGCTACGATGGCCCCATGGACAACACGAGGTGGCTCGACGAGCAGGAGATGGCGGCCTGGACGGGCTTCCTGGCGGCGAGCAACCTGCTGGGCCGCCGGGTGGAACAGCAACTGAAGGACGACGCCGACCTCTCGCATCCCCAGTACGAGATCCTCACCCGGCTCTCCGCGGCCCCCTGCGGCGAGCTGCGCATGACCGAGCTCGCCGACGCCCTCCTCACCTCCAAGAGCGGGCTGACCTACCAGGTCACCCAGCTGGAGAAGAGCGGCATGGTCCGCCGGCGGTCCTTCCCCGGTGATGTGCGCGGCGTTGTCGCCTGCCTCACGGACGAGGGCTGGGCCAAGGTCCGCGAGACCGCCCCAGGACACGTCGCCCTGGTCCGCGAGCTACTGATCGACGTCCTCACCCGCGAGCAGCTCACCGCCATCGCGGAGGGCCTGGGCGAGGTCAGCCGCCGGTTGCGCGCGTCCACCGTCCGCTGAGTCCGGTAGCCCCGCACCCCCACCTACTCCGCCCCCGCAAGCCGCCGGTCCAGCGCCAGCACCGCGCCACGGAACGCCCGACCCAGCCCCGGCCGCAGCACCCGCATCAAAAGGCGCAGTGGCGCCGGGCCGTCCATCGCGAAGGTCCACTGCACCAGGCTGCCGGGTCCGACCGGCTCCACCCGCCACTCCTCCAACAGGGCCCGCAGTCCTGGGGCGTTGCACGTGTCCGCCCGGTAGACGTAGCGCTTCGGCGCCTCGTCGACCAGTACCGTCTCCTCGAAGCGGACGCCGCCGGCCAGGGCAACATCGCGGCCCACCTCGGTGCGCCGCGCGGATTTCACCGCGGTGAACCACTCCGGGGTGCTCTCGGTGTCCACGGCGATGGCGCGGTAGACCGCCTCCGGGGACGACGTGATGGCGAGGGTGAAGACCAGACGTACGGGCGCGGTGTCGAGGAAGTCCAGTTCGACGCGGCGCAGGGGGCGCGGTGAGCGCGATCGGCGGGCCATGGGCGCACCTTACGTGACGAGCCGTCAGCTGTCTGCGTCGGTGTCCGTCTCACCCGCGACGACCAGGTCCGAGAGGTACTCGGCGATCTCCGCGCGCAGCACCTCGGGGATGCCGGCGTCCGTGACGAGGGTGTCGACGTCCTCGAGGGAGGCGAAGGAACTGAGGCCCACCGTCCCCCACTTGGTGTGGTCGGCGATCACCACGACCCGGCGTGCCGAGCGCACGAACTGCCGGTTGGTCTCCGCCTCCGCCAGGTTCGGCGTGGACAGGCCGGCCTCGACCGAGATCCCGTGCACGCCCAGGAACAGCATGTCGAAGTGGAGCGAGCCGATCGCCCGGTCCGCGACCGGGCCCACCAGGGAGTCCGACGGGGTCCGTACTCCGCCGGTGAGCACCACCGTCGCGGCGCCGTCCCGGCTCTGTGCTCCCGGCCGGCGCTGGGCGGTGTGGAAGACGTCGGCGACCCGCACCGAGTTCGTCACCACGGTCAGGTCGGGTACGTCCAGCAGGTGGTGGGCCAGGGAGTAGGTCGTCGTGCCGCCCGACAGGGCGATCGCGCTGCCCGGTGTCACGAGCTTGGCGGCGGCCCGCGCGATGGCTTCCTTCGCGCCGAGCTCCAGGCCCGACTTCGCCTCGAAGCCCGGTTCGTGGCTGCTCGCCTCGACCACCGGCACCGCGCCGCCGTGCACCTTCTCCACGACACCCTGCCGGGCCAGCGCGTCCAGATCCCGGCGGACGGTCATGTCCGAGACGTTGAGCTTGCGGGTGAGTTCGTTGACCCGTACCCCGCCACGCCGCCTGACCTCGTCGAGGATGAGGGCACGCCGCTGCTCGGCGAGGAGATTCTGGTTGTCGCTCACCCGTGGCCCTGTCTCTCGTCTCATGCGTCCCGTCGACCGCCATCGAACCACGGTCATCCTTCCATGCGGGAGGCATCAGGGCGTGCGGGGGGTGATCGGGGCTCCGCGGCGCGTCCTTGTCACGATTTCGGGTCACATTCCGTACGGAGTGCTGCGCCCGCCCGCGGGGGCGCCGATCCTGGGACTGCACGACAGGACGGGGGACACGTGAGCCGGCATCCTGGACCCGGTACCGCGGAGGCGTGGGAACCGGCACTCGAACTGCTCGTCCACGGCGTCGGCGGCGCCACACCCCAGGGGATGCTCGGTGATCCGCGCACCGTGCGGGTGGCGGGCGACGACACGGCCGGGCTGTACCGGCGGACGGTGGACGCCGACGCCGAACTCCACCCCGGCGCGGACCGGGACGCCCCGGTGCCCGAGGCGTACACCTGGTGCAATCTGACCTCGGGGAACGGCAGCCGGGCCATGTGGCTGCTGCTGTTGCCGTTCATGGTCGCCAACCTCGCCCACTGGATGCGCCCGCCGACCGCCAGGGACGGCCTGAACCGGGCCTATGACGTGCTGGTGCGGCTCATCGCGCTCACCTTGACGCTGCTGCTGGTCGCCGCCGTCTGCGAGGTCTCCATGGACCTGGTCGGCTGGCAGTGCGCGGGCAGTGCCTCGTGTGTCCGCGGCAAGTACTGGCTCGGCTTCGCCGCCGCGCACCGGGGCGGCTGGTGGTCCGAGCCCGGTCGGCGGCTGGCCCTCGCGGCCCTGGTGCCCGGCGGGCTCACCGCGCTGCTGTGGTGGCTCTCGCACCGGACCTGGTACGCGTACGAGTCCCAGCGTCCGGCCACCGACAGCCGCCCCGGCGCGGGCGGGCCCGCGCTGGCGCTGCCCGGCTTCTGGTACGGCCGCCGGCTGGTCGCCCGGCTGCGCTCCGCGCACACCGCCGCCGGCGCCCTCACGGTCGCGACGGCGCTGCTGGTGCCGGCGCTCCGTCGCGACCACGGCGCGCTCGGCGCCACCGGCTGGGCACTCGGCGGGCTGATCGCCGTCCTCGCCGCCGCGGCGGTCACCGAGACCTGCCGTGCGGGGCGCAGCGAGACGGAACCGGACGACGGCACGGACCACCGCACCGCCCGGCTGCTGCTGTGCGGCGGCCCGGCTGTCCTGGCCGCCGTCGCCGTCCACGCCGGCTGGCACCGTCCCGGCTGGGCCTCCGCCGGGCGGTTACCGGCCGATGTCACCTTCACCGCCCTCACCCTCGTCCAGGGCGCCCTGATCGCCGCGCTGGCCGTGACGGCAGCCCTGATGCACCATGAGGCCGACGATCCGTCGCCCAGGATCCCGCCGCAGGTATCGGAGCCCGCCGTGGAGGCGCCGCACTTCGGCGGCCACGCCGGGCAGGCGGTGCTGCACGGCCTCGGCGGGCCCGCGGTGGCGATGCTCGCGTGCGCCCTGGGCGGTGTGCTCACGGGCGGGGTGTCCCAGCGGATAGCGGACTGGTTGGACCGGGGCGCGACGCCGGGTCAGGACGGCGGTCCGCTGTGGGGACCGCCGGCGCTGCTGACGTGGCAGGCGTCGATCATCCCGGTTCTGCTGGTCGTGCTGGTGGGCGTGGTGGCCGGTGCAGCATGGCGGCTGTGGCGGGAGCGGCTGGCCGTCGGCGAGGAGATGGCCGGGCTCTATCCGGGGGAGGCCCGGCAGCCGGCCAGGACCCGGCAGATCGCCGGGGCGATCGCCCGCGCCGGGCTGACCGACTCCGTCGCGTCGCTGGTCGCGCTGGTCTGCGGGGTCTCGTTCCTGCTCGGCGCGGGCGCCGTCGTCGGGGCGTGGACCGGCGGGGCCGGTCCCGGAGAGGCGGCGGAGGGCGCTCCCGGACCGCTGCCGGACGTGGCGCGGGCCGCCCAGTCGCTGGGCTCCTGGCTGGTCGGCGCGGGCGTCGTCGCCCTGCTGGCGCTCGGGCGCCGCGCCTACCGGGACGCGTCCGCGCGCCGCACGATCGGCATCCTCTGGGACGTGGGCACGTTCTGGCCGCGCGCCGCCCACCCGTTCGCGCCGCCCTGCTACGCCGAACGGGCCGTGCCCGACCTGACCTGGCGGATGGCGACCTGGACCGCCCGCACCGGCGGCCGAATCATCCTGTCGGGCCACTCGCAGGGCAGCGTGCTCGCGGCGGCGGCCGTCTGGCAGCTGGACCCGGCGACCCGGCGCCGGGTCGCCCTGCTCACCTACGGCTGCCCGCTGGAGCGGCTCTACGGCCGGTGGTTCCCCGCGTACTTCGGCCCGCCGCAGCTGTGTTCGCTGCACCGGGAGCTGAGCGCGTGGCGCAACCTGTGGCGGCGTACGGACCCGATCGGCGGCCCGGTGCGGGTCGGGGAGGGCACGGTGGTGGACCGCGGACCGCTCAAGGACCCGGTGGCGTACGGCCGTACACCGCAGCATCCGCTGCCGGAACCGGTGCTGGGCCACTCCGGCTTCCCGTGCGATCCGGTCTTCGCCGCCGAACGGGCCGCGCTGCTGC
The DNA here is from genome assembly GCF_016107395.1 of Streptomyces fildesensis. GTDB lineage: Bacteria > Actinomycetota > Actinomycetes > Streptomycetales > Streptomycetaceae > Actinacidiphila > Actinacidiphila fildesensis. The sequence goes on along the minus strand of NZ_JAAIKO010000005.1, from coordinate 37,493 downwards.
GCCGGTTGCCCGCCGCGGGAACACCGGAGCCGCCCGATCCGGAGCCGCCCGGCCTTCCCGTTCAGGGCAGTTCCGGCAGGTCCTCCGGGTAGAGCAGCTGCAGCTCGTCATGGCTCGGTTCGGTGACGTGCGCGAGGCGTCCCGCATGCCGCTCGACCATCGCCTCGAAGGTCTGCCGCGCGGTGCGGCCGTTGCCGAAACCCGGTCCCCGGGGCAGGGCGTTGAAGTACTTGAGGATCGCGTCGCCCGCGTCGTCGCCGAGCTGGTACTCGTGCTCGATCGCCTGTGCCTGGACGATCCGCAGCAGTTCGTCGGCGGTGTAGTCGCCGAAGGTGATGGTGCGGGAGAACCGGGACGCCACACCGGGGTTGGAGGCGAGGAAGCGCTCCATCTCGGCGGTGTACCCGGCGACGATGACCACCACCGCGTCGCGGTGGTCCTCCATGAGCTTCACCAGGGTGTCGATGGCCTCGCGGCCGAAGTCCCGCCCGGAGTCCTCCGGCGACAGCGCGTACGCCTCGTCGATGAACAGCACACCGCCGCGCGCCCGGTCGAACGCCTCCTGGGTGCGGATGGCGGTCGAGCCGATGTGCTCGCCGACCAGGTCCACCCGGGCCACCTCGACCAGATGCCCGCGCTGCAGCACACCCAGCGCGGCCAGGATCTCGCCGTACAGCCGCGCCACCGTGGTCTTGCCGGTGCCGGGGGAGCCGGTGAAGACCAGATGCCTGCGCAGCGACGGCGCCTTGAGGCCGGCCTCCTGGCGGCGGCGGCCGACGGCGATCAGATCGATGAGGGTGCGCACCTCGCGCTTGACGCTGTCCAGACCGACCAGCGCGTCGAGTTCGCCGAGTACGTCGTCCGAGGCCCGGATCACGGGCTCCGGTGCCGCCGGCTCGGCGGAACCCTGCTGGGGCACGCCGCCGAGCAGCCCGAACGACTGGACGGCGGCCACCGCGGTCACCGGCTGCCCGGCGTCCGGGGTCTGCTCGGCCGCCCGGTCGCTGGTGCAGTCCTCGGTGACCGGGCCCGGCTCGGCGAACTCGTAGCCACCGCGCTCGCAGCGCTCGGTGCGGCAGCGGGTCAGGGTGCTGCGGCAGCCGTCGATGACGTGGAAGCCGTAGCCGCGGCTGCCGGTGACCCGGCAGCCGGTGAAGGTGCCGCGGCCCTCGGCCGACACGTAGAAGCCGGCCTCCGCCGGGTTGGTGACCGTGCAGCGGTCCAGCACCGGGTCGGCGCCCTTGGTGACGATGACTCCGGTCGCCGTGTCGTCGATGGTGACCTGCGCCAGCGTGCCGCCGCTGCCGTGGTCGCGGAACCAGGCGCCGGTGGCGGCCTCGCGGATCCGGCAGTCGTCGAGCTGGACGGTCGCGCCGTCGCTCACCGACACCGCCGTGTTGCGCACCTGGGAGAAGTCGCTGTCCACGACCTCGGCCCGGGAGCCCCGGTCGAGGACGAACAGGGCGTCGGGCACGTCGTGCACCCGGCAGGAGTCCAGCACGGCCGCGGCCCCGTCGCTCACCCAGACCGCCGGGTAGTCGCCCGTACTGTCGTGGATCTCGCACCGGTTGGCGTCCACCCGGGTGCCCGGGTCCCACACCGACAGGCCGTTGCGGCCGAAGCGGCGGACGGCGGACCGGGTGAGGGTGAGGACCGAACGGGCCCGCAGGTCGATCGCGTTCTCGGGGATGTCGTGGATGTCGCAGTCGGACAGGGTGAGCACCGCGTCGGTGTCGAGGGTGATCCCGTCGCCCGTGGTGCGGTGCACCTGGCAGTCCGTGAAGTGCCCGGTGGCGCGCGAGGCGACCTGCACACCGGTGCCCTTGATCTCGTAGACCTCGCAGCCGACGGCCTCGGCGGAGGTGCCCTCACCGGTGACGGACAGGCCCGCGCCGTTGGTGTGGTGGATGCGGCAGCGCTCCAGCCGGGGCGAGGCGCCGCCGCGCACCGAGACGCCCGTCTGGCCCGCGCAGACCACCTCGCAGTCCTCGAACAGCCCGCCGGCCGACTCCAGGACGCTGATCCCCAGGCCCGCCGGATTGTCCACGGTGCACTGCCGGACGGTGGGACGGGCGCTGTCGCGCACCTCTATCCCGACGGCCGACCTGGTCGCGACCCGCAGGCCGGTCAGCTCCGGGGCGCAGCCCTCGATGAGCAGCGCGGCCGCCGAGGTGTCCTGCCCCTCGACGGTCAGGTCCTGTACGAGGGCCGCCGCGCGCAACGTCAGCGCCACGCCGCCGGCGGGCGCGATCCGCACCGAGCCCAGGCCCTCCGCGGCACGCAGGGTGACGGCCCGGGTAACGACGAGGTTCTCCCGGTAGGTGCCCGGGGCGATCGACAGGACGTCGCCGTCACCGGCCGCTTCCAGGGCGGCGGCCAGGGTCTCGTACTCTCCCGAACGGCGGCGCCACCGCGAGCTGCTCGTGCTGGTCACCTGCACCACGCCATGTGCCATCGGGCTGCCCTGCCCCCACCTCTTGCGTATAGCCGACCGGGGGATCCACCGTAGCGTGAGTGGGACGCCCTCCATGACGAGTCGCGGTCAGCCGCCGGCGCCCGCCCGTCCCCAATCCTGGCCCGCGCGGGTCCATTCGCGCTCCCATTCGAGCAGCCGGCGGCGCATCAGCCGCCACAGCAGCAACTGCCGTATGCCCAGCAGCAACGCGCCCGCCAGGGCCGCCCCGCCGAGCCCTGCCAGGGCCGCGTGGGCCCTGGCGGTGGCGCGGTCCAGCGGCGGATCGACCGGCCGGCCGCCGCGATCGGTCCAGATGTGCAGCCGGCCGTCCACCTGTTCCTGGTTCTCGACGCGGACGGTACCGCTGCGCGCCGAGCCGTCCGGTGCCGCCCACGTCAGTACGGCCGGCCGCCGGGTCTGCCGCGCCTGGCCGGCCTCGGCGTCCGTCCCCGCCGCCGACCGGGGCGCGGCGGTGACCAGGGCGGCGGGTACCAGCGCGCGCTCCGCCAGTTGGTGGCGCACGGTGCGCTGCAGGGCGCGGTTGGCGGCCTGGCCGGTGAACCAGCCGGCCGCGGGCACGGCACAGAGCACGAGGACCACGGTGACCAGGCCGATCCACGCCTCGGCGAGATCCGACGCGCGGCGCAGCGGATTGCGCCGCCACCGCCACCAACGCACCTTGGAGCCCAAGGAGCAGCACCCCCTTCGACCGTTCGAATACCTCAAACGGCGCGGCGACCGCGCGGGGTGAGCGGAGCCGTCCGCGCGGTGGTCGCAGGAGCGATGCCTCGACGCGTCACTCCAGGATGGTCAACGGGTCGCCGACCCGCAGGGTTCCGGGGTGTTCGGGGATCAGATTCTGGCCGAAGATCGTCGCGCCGTCGATCCGGTGGTGCTTCGCCAGGCTGCGCATCGGTTCCCGGCCGCGTTCTGCCGTCTCCTGGTTCGTGGTCGGTACGACGCAGCGCGCGCAGCGCTTGGCGACCCGGAAGGTGACCTCGCCGATCCTGATCCGCCGCCAGTCGTCCTCGGCCCACCCCTCGGTGCCGTCCACGACCGCGTTGGGCCGGAAGCGGTTCATGGGCAGCGGTCCCTCGGACGCGTGGGCGCCGCGTGCGATATGGGCGTTGAGGGTGTCGAGCGAGGCGGTGGCGGTGAGGAGCAGCGGGAAGCCGTCGGCGAACGACACCGTGTCGCCGGGGCGGGAGAACTCCGGATGGACGGGGCGGCAGACCGCCGGGTCGGTCATGTGCACCAGGCGTGCCGGCACCCCGAGGTAGTCGCTGAACCAGGTGTCGGCCGCGTCACCCGCCGCGACGGCGTCGACCTTGTCGTGGAAGATCAGCACCGGTTCCGGCGTTCCCTGTTCCGGCGGGGCCACCTCCAGTGCCTCCTGGCCGGGCGCGGTGAACCGCAGCGAGCCGCCCCCCGACGGCTGCGCGGTCACCAGCGCCGTACTCGCCTGCTGCCGTTGCGTGATGACGCGCCCGTCAGCGTCCACCAGCATCCACCTGCGGTCTCCGGCGAGCCCCCACGGCTCCACGTCCGCCGCTTCGCGGGCAAGGCCGCGAAGCGATTTGACCGGGTAGATGTACAGGGCGCTGAGCAGGGCGTGCGTCGGCATACCGGCATCCTGCCAGGACCGGCCGCGGCCCGCCCGGCTGTATGCCGCACGCTGCTCAGCCCTGGTAGTAGCCCTGGTTCCCCTGGCCGAGCGGACGCCGCTGCTGATACGGGTCCTCGACATAGCCGTTAGGCACCTGACGGGGCTGCACCGGGCGCTGCGGCGCCTGGCGCGCGGAGTCGTGGCCCAGACCCTGCGCGGGGGCCTGCGGCTGCGGCTGCTGCACCGGATAGCTGCCGGTGGAGCCCGGGTTGTACCCATTGGCCCCGGTGAAGCCGTTCGCACCGTTGAAGCCGTTGTACGAGCCGCTCGCGCGCCCCCCGCCGGCCTGCTGCGGGATGTACGGCGCGGGAGTGTGCTGCACCGGCGCGGGCTGCGGCTGGTAGCCGTTCGACGGGTAGCCGTTGTACCCGCCCTGGGCGGCCGGGTACTGGGCGTACTGCGACGAACCGGACGGCAGCGCGGGGAGGGCGGCCGGCAGTGCCGGGAGGTTCCTGCCGGTCTCGTACGACGGGTACGAGTACTCCGACGGAACTCTGATCGGGGCGATCTGGGGGGTGCCACGCTCAGCGACGAGGCTGTCGTAGATCGGCGTGTCCGGGAAGGACGGCGCTGCGTAGTAGCCGCCACCATAGGTGCCGCGGGGGGAGCTCATGGCACTTAAGTTAAGCCCACGATGTGCTGGTTGGGGAGACCGATTAGTAGGTTGTTTTGTGTGCTGTGAGTGACGGTCGATCCCCAATACGAGCGAATCAACGAAAATCGGTCACCATTAGGCGTTGAGATCGCGTAAAAGCCGTGTCCGCGGGGCGTTACCGGCGGTCGCCCCCGACCGCGGAGCGGCAGCATATGTCCGACGGCCATGGGTCCGGGCTACGGTGGACGGCACCGTGCAAAAGGGGAGAGCATGACGATGCGCAAGGGCACGAATGTGCCGGTGTCCGTGCCGGCGGTCCGCGTGGAGCTGGGATGGCGTACCGGTCCCGGTGTCCCGGACGTGGACGCCTCCGCTCTGCTGCTGGTGGGCGGCAAGGTCAGGTCCGACGCCGACTTCGTCTTCTACAACCAGCCCGCGCACGCGTCCGGTGCCGTACGGCACGAGGGCAAGCGCACCGCGGGGGACGCGGTGACGGACACCCTGTCGGTCGATCTCAGCGGTGTGGAACCGGCCATCGAGACCATCGTGCTCGCCGCCTCCAGCGACGGCGGGACCTTCGGGCGGGTCCCCGGTCTGCACATCCGCCTCAGCGACCCGGCCAACGGCGCGGAACTGGCCCGCTTCGACAGCACCGACGCGTCCGTGGAGACGGCGTTCGTGCTCGGCGAGCTCTACCGCCGCCAGGGCGCCTGGAAGTTCCGCGCGGTGGGCCAGGGCTATGACAGCGGACTCGGCGGGCTCGCCACGGACTTCGGGATCTCGGTCGACGAGCCCGCCGCGCCCGCGCCGGTGACCGCTCCCGCTCCGGTGGCGCCGGCGCCGCAGACCTACCAGGCCCCGCCGCAGCCGCACCCGGCGTACCAGCCGCCGCCCCCGCCGCCGCAGCAGTACCAGGCGCCGCCGCCCCCGCCGCAGCAGTACCAGGCACCGCCCCCGCCGGTGCAGCCACCGCCCGCTCCGCCGGCCGCGCCGCAGCCCGTGCGGCTCACGAAGGTGACGCTGACCAAGGAGGCGCCGTCGGTCTCCCTCACCAAGCAAGGCGGCGTCTCCGGCGCGATGCGGGTGAACCTGAGCTGGCAGATGCACAAGCAGTTCAAGGGCTGGGGGCGCAAGAGCGGGAAGCCGTCGGCGTTCCACTCCGACCTCGACCTCGACCTGTGCGCGCTGTTCGAACTCGCCGACGGCAGCAAGGGCGTGATCCAGGCGCTCGGCAACGCGTTCGGATCCCTCCACCAGCCCCCGTACCTGCACCTGGACGGTGACGACAGGACCGGCGGCTCCGAGTCCGGTGAGAACCTCACCATCAACCTGGACCACAAGCAGGCGTTCCGCAGGATCCTCATCTTCGTGACGATCTACGAAGGCGCGCGCAGTTTCGCCGGACTGCACGCGACCGTCACCCTCCAGCCGCTGAACGGCGCCCCGATCGACTTCTCGCTCGACGAGTGCACCGTGCCGTCGAACGTCTGCGCCCTCGCGCTCATCACCAACCAGGGCGGTGACCTGGTGGTGCAGCGCGAGGCGCGCTACCTGGTGCCGCAGCGCGGGGTGAGCCCGCAGCGCACGGTCGACTACGCCTACGGATGGGGCATGAACTGGACGCCCGGCCGTAAGTGACCCGGAGCGCGCGGAACCGGCCCTGACGGAGGCGCCGCTGTGCCACAGTGGCGCCCCGGAGCGGTGGATTCCGGGAGGTTTCCGCCGCGCTCCGTGAGGAGTCACAAGGGGTGAGGCCGTGCGGGTCGCCATGCTGTCCGGACCGGACGGGCCACGACGGCCGGACGCCTGGCACCGGGCCGCGGCCACGGTCGCCGATGTCGTCGAGCTGGTCACCGTCGGCTCGTTGAGCACTCCGCCGCTGCCGGGACTGCCGTTCGCCGGGCGCGACGAGCGGAGCCCGCACCGCTACGAGATCGAGGCCGCGCACGGGGGACGGAACCGTCCGGCCACCGCTGCCGTCGGGCAGCGGGTCACCGCGGGCCGCATGGAGGCGGTCCTCCGGGTCGAGACCTCGGAGTGCGGCGCGATCGACGTCCTGCACGGCCATGCCCCGGGTGCGGCAGGCCAGCTGCCGTGGCTGTCCAAGGTCACCGGTATCCCGTACGTCCTGTCCGAGCACGACCGCCGCTGGCTCGGCCACCCGACGCGGCCGCTCCCCGGACTGCTCGACCGGCGGCGCGCGGCCCGGCTGTACCGGGAGGCGGCCGCGATCCTGCCCGTCAGCGACCTACTGCTCGCCCGGCTCGGTGAACTCGGGCTCCCCGGCCGCCATCTGCTGGTGCCGCACCCCGTGGACACCGAGGCGCTGCTGGACGTTCCCGCCCGGGCGCGGATCCGCCAGGACCCGGTGCGCATCGTGGCCGCCGGCCCGCTCGTCGGGAACGAGGGCTGGGACGTACTGGCCGACGCCTTCGCCGAAGCGCTCGGCAAGGATGCGCGGTTACGGCTGCGGATCATCGGTGACGGGCCCGGGCTCGGCGCCGTCCGGGAACACCTCCGGCGCGCCGGGACCGGCGGCGCCGCCGTCCTCACCGGTGACCTCGGCCGGAAGGAGACCCTGCACGCCCTCGCGCACGCCGACCTCTTCGTGGACCCGCGGCACGTCAGCGGCTTCGGCACCACGGCACTCGACGCGCTGTGCTGCGGCACCCCGGTCGTCGGCAGCCGCACCGGCGCGTTGCCCGAACTCGTCGGTGGCGACGGCGGCATCCTCGTACCGCCCGCCGATCCGCACGCCCTGGCCCTCGCGCTGGTCGAGGCCGCCGCGGAACTGACGCGGCGACAGCCCGCGGCGCTCGCGGACCGGACCCGGCGGCACTTCGGGCCGGACGCCGTCGGCGCGCGGCTGGCCGCCGTCTACACCGAGGCGTCGGGACGCGCGTAGGTCCTGCCCTTCCACGCCGCGCCCCGGCCGCGGTAGTGCTGCACCGCGGAATCGACGGTCATCAGCAGATACAGCGCCGCGGTGAAGGGGAGCAGCGGCGCCGGCCACAGCGGCTGCCGGTAGTAGCGCAGCATCGGCAGATAGGTCCCCGCCATCACCGCCCACGCGGCCGCGCCCAGAGCGCACAGCGGCCAGGCCCCCGCCGCCGCACCGCCCAGCGCCGCCAGCGGTGGCACCAGATAGACGAGGACGAGCCCGGCGACGGTCGCCGCCAGGACCGCCGGATTGTGCCGCAGCTGCGCGTAGGCGCTGCGCGAGACCATCCGCCACAGCTCGCCCAGGTCCGGGTACGGGCGCACGCTGTCCACCCGGTCCGCGAGCCCCAGCCAGATCCGGCCGCCGCCGCCCTTGACCGCGCGGGCCAGCGCGACATCGTCGATCACCGCGTGCCGGATCGACTCCGGCACCCGGGCCGCCTCGACGGCCGAGCGGCGGATCAGCACACAGCCGCCGGCCGCGGCGGCCGTCCTGCCGCCCGGACGGTTGATCCAGCGGAACGGGTACAGCTGGGCGAAGAAGTAGACGAACGCCGGGACGATCAGCCGTTCCCAGACCGTCTCCACGCGCAGCCGGGCCATCAGCGACACCATGTCGAGGTCCGCCGCCCGCGCCGCCGCCACCAGCGCACGCAGCGAATCCGGTTCGTGCGCGATGTCCGCGTCCGTGAGCAGCAGGTACTCCGCGCCGGTGCGCTCGGTGGCCAGCGCGATGCCGTGCCGTACGCCCCACAGTTTCCCGGTCCAGCCCGCCGGGAGCTCACCGGGCGAGTCCACCGTCAGCGGCAGCCCGCCGTGCAGCGCGCCGAGCGACCGGGCGGTCTCGCCGGTCCCGTCCGTGCTTCCGTCGTCGATGAGGAAGACCTCGGCCCGGCCCGGATAGTCCTGCGCCAGCAGCGAGGGCAGGCTCAGCGGCAGCACGGCCGCCTCGTCCCGGGCGGGCACGACGACGGCCACCGTCGGCCACGCGTCGGCCCCACCGCCCGGTCCCTCCTCCGGTCCCGGCAGCCGGACATCCGTCCGCCAGAAGAACCCCTGTGCCAGCAGCAGCCACACCCACGCCAGCAGCGACACCCCAGCGACCCACGTCAGCACCGTCACCTGCCGCAGTCTGCCGCAACCGCGCCACGGCGGGTCCGGACGCGCCCGGACCCCCCGTGCCCTGAGGGCCGCGGGCGGTCGTCGCATAAGGTGACCGGGTGAAGATCGCGCTGCTGGACTCCGGAATCGGCCTCCTGGCGGCGGCCGCCGCACTGCACCGGCTGCGGCCCGACGCCGACCTCGTACTGTCCTCGGATCCCGACGGGATGCCGTGGGGCCCGCGCACCGCCGAGGACGTCACGGCGCATGCGCTGGACTGCGCGCGGGCGGCCGCGGAAACCCGCCCCGACGCGCTGATCGTCGCGTGCAACACCGCCTCCGTGCACGCGCTGGCCGCGCTGCGGGCGGAGCTGGAACCGGCCGTGCCGGTGATCGGTACGGTGCCCGCGATCAAGCCCGCCGCCGCGGGCGGCGGGGCGGTGGCCATCTGGGCCACGCCCGCGACGACCGGCAGCGCCTACCAGCGCCGGCTGATCGACGAGTTCGGCAACGGGGCGGCCGTGACGGAAGTGGCGTGCCCGGGGCTTGCGGACGCCGTCCAGCACGCCGACGACGCGGCGATCGACGCGGCCATCGCCGTCGCGGCGGCCCGTACGCCGCACGATGTGCGCGCCGTGGTCCTGGGCTGTACGCACTACGAGCTGGTGACCGAGCGGATCCGCGCCGCCGTCCAGCGGGCCGGCGGTCCTGCCGTCACCCCGCTCGGGTCGGCGGAGGCGGTCGCCGCCCAGGCGCTGCGCAGGCTCGGCGCGCTTCCCGAGCCGGCGGCGGAGCCGTCCGGCAGCCTGACGGTGATCCTCAGCGGCCGCCGGTCCGAGCTTCCCGCGTCCGCGCTGGCCTACCCGGAGGGCGCGGCGCTCGGAGCGGGCCGCATCCGCCTCAGCCCGTCGGCTTGAACCCGTCCCGCCCGGGTCCGTCCGGCCGGCGTTCATCCGCCCGCTTCATGAGGCTGCCGACTCGCCGGTAGCTGAGTAGGCTGCGGACCATGACGGAAGCTCCTCAGGGAGACGCGCCCGCGCCCCAGATCTGGCCCCCGGTCTGGACAGGACGCGCCCACAACCGCATGCAGTGGCTGCCCGCGGCCGCCGGCGCCGCCTGTATGGCGCTCGGGATCGAGCTGGCCGTGGAAGGCCCCTACACCTCGGGTCTGGCGCCGCTGGTCATGTCGGTGGTGGGCTGTGTGGCCGTCGGGCTGCTGGTGCTCTTCGGCACGGTCGCGTTCACCCATGTGCGGGTGACGGTGGACCGCGAAGGCCTCTACGTGCGCTGCGGCCACATCGGCGTACCGCGCCGCCGCATCCCCCTGGACCAGGTCAGCTCCGCGGACCTCGCCCCCCTCGTCAGCCCGCGCACGTGGGGCGGCTGGGGCTATCGCTGGCGGCCCGAGATGGGGACCGCGGTCGTCGTACGCCGCGGGCCGGGTGTGGTGCTGGTGCTGGGCAGCGGGCATGTCTTCACAGTGACGGTGGACGACGCCGAGGGTGCCGTGGCGGCGATCCGGCAGTGGGTCGGCCTGCGGCCGCGCAACGGCCTGCCGCCGGTTTCCTGACACGGGTCGTGGGCCGGGCCCTCCGGGGGAGGGGTCCGAAATCGCATATTTACGGGCCTGGCGGCCCACAAATCCACGGCAGCATTTCGGACCCCTCCCCCTCCGGCCCCGTCCCCCTCACGTTCGTCCCTGATCCGGCCCGGCCCTCGGCTAGGGCGCGTGCCAGGCGTCGTGGGCCAGGCGGGACTTTCGCAACACGCCCTAGTCCGGCAACGGACGCGCCGCCGCCAGGCCCGCCAGGATGCCTGCCGCGGCGGTCACCACGGCGTAGCTGAGCACGTGGTCGACGGTGGCGAGCATGGAGAGCCCCGTCAGGGCGGCTCCGGCGGTCAGGACGACCGGGGTGGAGCGCGGGGAGCGCCACAGCGTGCACAGGACCCAGGCGAACGCCGCCCCGAGGAGGGCGAGGCCGGGAAAGCCCTGTTCCGCGGCGACCTGGAAGACGGCGGACTGGGGAGTGGGCGGTCCTTCGGTGGCCGCCAGTGCGCCGGCGCTCTCCACGCGGAAGCGGTCGGGGCCGACGCCGCGCACCGGGTGGTCCTCGGCCATTCCCACCGCGTCGCGCCACAGCTCGACCCGGGGCGCGGTCAGCTGTCCGGCGAGGGAGGCGGAGAGGCCGGACGGCAGGGTGTCGGTGGCCACCGCGTACGTTCCGCCGACCGCTATCGCGGTCGCCAGCGCGAACCCCACCAGGGCCAGCAGCCGACGGCGCATGTGCGAGGCGGCCAGGGAGCACAGCAGCACTCCGACGGACGCGGCGAACCCGGCCGTGGAGCCGAGGGCCAGCGCCAGCGCCCCGGCGCCGGCTCCGAGTGTGCGCAGCACCAGCCGCAGGGGCGGGGAGGGCGCGCTCCAGGCGGCGCAGCAGGCGGCGCCGGTGGCCAGGACCAGCAGCGCGGCGTCGGCGTTCGGGTAGCCCAGCGGCGGCGTATCGGCGGCGCCGGAGAGCCGGCCGGGCATCACCAGGGTCGCGACGACGATCGCGAGCGCCATGCCCGCCGGGGCCGCGACGGGCAGCAGGGCGCCCGCGATCCGGCCCGTCGCGTATCCGGCGGTCACCGCGAGAAGTGCCAGCAGCAGACCCTCGGGGCGGGCCGGACGGCCCGCCGCGGCGATCAGCGACCAGGTGGCCCAGCAGACGAGCACGGCGACGCCGAGCGCGTCGGTCCTGCTGCCCTGAACTCGTTCCTCCGGGCCGTCCCGGCCGTCCGCACGCATCGCTCCTGACGCCCCGCCGGTCGCCGTTCTCATCCCCCGGTACCCCCTGACGCCACCTGGACGCGACGGGGTGCCGTCGCCGTCCGGTCCCCGCGTAGGCGCTGTCCCGGTCACCGTAACGGCTCAGGTGGTGAGTTGTGGATATGTAGTGCAGGAACGATCCACCACTTGGTGGCCCTGGTGCTGGTGTGACGATCAGGGGCTCTCGCTAGGCTCGGAGGATGCCGATTCCCGAGTTCATCCGCGCTATCCGTGCCAAGGCGGGCAACACGCTGCTGTTCATGCCCGGCGTCGTCATGGTGGTCTTCGACGACCGCGGCAGAGTGCTGCTGAACCGCCGCTCCGACACCGGGAACTGGGCGCTGATCGCCGGTATCCCCGAGCCGGGGGAGCAGCCCGCCGCGGCCGCGGTGCGGGAGATCCAGGAGGAGACCGCGGTGGTCGCCGTCGTCGAGCGGATCCTCGGTGTCTTCACCAACCAGGTGATCGAGTACCCCAACGGGCACCTCGCGCAGTACATGGACGTGGTGCTGCTGTGCCGCGCCGTCGGTGGCACGGCGAAGGTCAACGACGACGAGTCGCTCGACGTCGGCTGGTTCGCCCCCGACGCGCTGCCGGAACTCGCGCCACTGCACCGCGAGCGCATCGCGCTCGCCCTCAAGAACGAACCGGCGGCCTGGTTCGTCCCGGCCCCGGACCCCGGGCTCCACGAGCGCTGAGCACCCATGGCGGCACGCCACACCCGGTGGCGCCGAAGTGTGGGTGCGGCCGCCATCGGTCGGCGGGCGATCGCTGCCTAACCTGCCCAGCATGACGCTGATCTCGCCTTCCGCCGTGGACCTCGGCGGCCGCACCGCACTCGTCACCGGGGCCGCCGGGGGCATCGGCCGCGCCTGCGCCCTGCGGCTGGCCGCCGCCGGGGCCAAGGTGCGGGCCGTCGACCGTGACGCCGACGGGCTCGCCGCGCTGCACGAGGAGGCCGCGGGCCGGCCCGGCTCCGTGGAGACCCTGCTGCTGGACCTCACCGATCTCGACGCCGCCGAGCAGGCCGCGGCCGGTACCGACATCCTGGTCAACAACGCCGGGCTGCAACTCGTCCGCCCCATTGAGGACTTCCCGCCCGATGTCTTCTCCACCGTTCTGCGCGTCATGCTGGAGGCGCCCTTCCGGCTGATCCGCGGGGCGCTGCCGCACATGTACGGGCAGGGCTGGGGCCGCATCGTCAACATCTCCTCCGTGCACGGGCTGCGGGCCTCCCCGTACAAGTCCGCGTACGTCTCCGCCAAGCACGGTCTCGAAGGGCTCTCCAAGACCGCCGCCCTGGAAGGCGCCCGGCACGGGGTGACCTCCAACTGCCTGTGCCCCGGCTATGTCCGCACCCCGCTCGTGGAGCGGCAGATCGCCGACCAGGCCGCCGCGCACGGCATCGCGCCCGAGCGCGTCGTGACCGAGATCCTGCTGGCGGACTCGGCCGTCAAACGGCTGGTGGAGCCGGCCGAGGTCGCGGAACTGGCCGCGTATCTCTGCACGGAACAGGCCTCCTTCATCACCGGCGCCTCCCTCACGATGGACGGTGGATGGACCGCCCACTGAACGCCGCTGGCGCCGGGGCCGGGCGGGCCGGTATGCCTGTGCCCATGAATGACGATCACCCGGCAGCCGACGAACCGGCCGAGGCCCCCTACCTGCGGCTCCTCGCTCGGGGCGCACCGGCCGAGGAGTACGAGCGCCCGGTGCTGCGGGCCCGCGCCGACGGCGCGCCCGTCACCCGGCTCGCGGAGCTCGAACGCGCCAAGCGGCTGGCCCTAAGGGTCCGGGACGAGCTGGAGGGGCGGCGGCGGCGCGAGGCGGAGCTGTCGGCGCTCTTCGCGACCGCGGGCGATCTGGCGGGGCTGCGTGATCTGGACGCCGTACTGCAGGCCATCGTGCAGCGGGCCCGCTCGCTGCTGGGCACCGACGTCGCCTACCTCACCCTCAACGACCCCCGCGCCGGGGACACCTACATGCGGGTCACCGAGGGCTCGGTGTCCGCCCGCTTCCAGAGCCTGCGGCTCGCGATGGGCGCCGGGCTCGGCGGGCTCGTCGCGCAGACCGCCATGCCGTACGTCACCGAGAGCTACTTCGACGACGAGCGGTTCCGGCACACCCACACCATCGACTCCGGGGTCCGCGACGAGGGCCTGGTCGCCATCCTCGGCGTGCCGCTCGCCCTGGGCAGCGGGGTCATCGGCGTGCTCTTCGCCGCCGACCGGCGGATCAGGGTCTTCGAACGCGAGCAGATCGCCCTGCTCGCCTCGCTCGCCTCCCTCGCGGCCGTCGCCATCGACACCGCCAACCTGCTGGAGGAGACCCGCTCGGCGCTCGACGGCCTCGGCGCCGCCAACGACACCATCCGCACGCACAGCGCCGTCCTGGAACGGGCCTCCGAGGTCCACGACCGGCTCACCGAGCTGGTGCTGCGCGGCGGCGGGGTCGACGACGTGGCCGCCGCCGTCGCCGAAGTGCTCTCCGGCACGGTCCAGGTCACCGGAACCGGTACCGGCGGCGAGCCGGTGCCCGCCGCCCTCGCGGCCGCCGTCGCCCGCTCCCGGGCCGACGGCCACGCGGTGCGCGAGGGCGACACCTGGACCGCCGCCGTCACCGCGGGCGGCGAGCTCCTCGGCGCCCTCGTGCTGCGCGGCCACCCCGGACTCGACCCCGTCGACCAGCGCACCCTGGAACGCGCCGCCATGGTCACCGCGCTGCTGCTGCTCGCCCGGCGCACCGCGGGCGAGGCCGAGCAGCGCTTCCGGGGCGAGCTGCTCGACGACCTGCTCGACGCGCCGCACCGCGATCCCCGGCTGCTGCGCGAACGGGCCGGCCGGCTCCGCGCCGACCTCGACGTACCGCATGTCGTGCTCGCAGCCCGGCCGGCCGACGGCGCCACCGCCGACCGCCAGCGCCTGTGGTCCGCCGCCTCGCACGTCGCCGCCACCCGGCACGGCCTGGCCGCCGCCCGGGACGGCGGCACCGTACTGCTGCTGCCCCTGGAGGACGGCGTCAACGCGTCGACGACCGCCCGCCGGCTGGCCGCGCAACTGGGCGCGGCCGTCCACGCCGAAGTCACCGTGGGCGCGTCCACCCGCGTCCCCGCCCCGGCCGCGCACCCCGAGGCGGTCGCCGCGGGATACGCCGAGGCGCAGCGCTGCGTCGACGCGCTGCGGGTGCTCGGCCGGGGCGGAGAGGGTGCCGCGGCCGAGGACTTCGGCTTCCTGGGCCTGCTGCTGGCCGACTCCCGCGATGTCGGGGGCTTCGTCCGGCGGACCATCGGCGCGGTCACCGACTACGACACCCGGCGCGGCACCGACCTCGTCCGTACCCTCGACGCGTACTTCGCGAGCGGGATGAGCCCGGCCCGCACCAAGGACGCGCTGCACGTCCACGTCAACACCGTCGCCCAGCGCCTGGAGCGCGTCGCCCAGCTGCTCGGCCCCGACTGGCAGCAACCGGAACGCGCCCTCGAACTCCAACTGGCCCTGCGCCTGCACCGGCTGGGCGGCACGGGCTGAACCGCCGCCGGTCCGCGACCACCCTCCTGGTCGCGGACCGGCTGATCCTTCCGCGGTCAGCGCGGCGCGGTCGCGGCGGTAGCCGCGGGCGCCGGGTCCGCGGCCCGTTCCGGTTCCACCGCGGTGAGGTCCCGGCCACGGGTCTCCTTGGCGACCGCGACGGCGACCAGGGTGATGACGGCGGCGAGGACCACGTACAGGGAGATCGGGGTGGACGTCCCGTAGTCCTTCAGCAGCGCGGTCGCGATGAGCGGTGCGGGCGCGCCGGCCGCGACCGAGGCGAACTGGGCGCCGATCGAGGCTCCGGAGTACCGCATGCGGGTCGAGAACATCTCCGAGAAGAAGGCCGCCTGCGGCGCGTACATCGCGCCGTGGAAGATCAGTCCGACGGTGATCGCGAGCACCAGCGAGCCGAAGTTCTCGCGGTCGATGAGCATGAAGAACGGGAACGCCCACAGCCCCACCCCGGCCGCGCCCAGCAGGTACACGGGTTTGCGGCCGATCCGGTCGGACAGCGCGCCCCAGGCCGGGATCACCGCGAAGTGCACGGCGGAGCCGATGAGTACGGCGTTGAGCGCGGTCTGTTTGCCGAGCCCCGCGTGGGTGGTCGCGTAGACCAGGACGAACGCGGTGATGACGTAGTAGCTGATGTTCTCGGCCATCCGGGCGCCCATCGCGACCAGCACATCGCGCCAGTGGTCCCGGAACACGGCCACCAGCGGCATGCGTTCGACGGGATCCTCGGACGTCCGCGCCGCGGCCTTGGCCAGCGCCGCCTTGAAGACCGGCGACTCGTCGACCGACAGCCGCACCCACAGGCCCACCATCACCAGCAGACCGGAGAGCAGGAACGGTATCCGCCAGCCCCAGGCGAGGAACGCCGAGTCCGACATGAGCGCGGTCAGCGCGGAGAGCACCCCCGTCGCCAGCAACTGCCCGGCGGGCGCCCCGGTCTGCGGCCACGACGCCCAGAACCCGCGGCGCTTGGCGTCCCCGTGCTCCGACACCAGCAGCACGGCCCCGCCCCACTCACCCCCGAGCGCGAAGCCCTGCACCAGCCGCAGCACGGTCAGCAGCACCGGCGCGGCCGAGCCGACCGTGGCGTGGGTCGGCAGCAGACCGATGCAGAACGTCGCGCCGCCCATCATCAACAGGCTGATGACCAGCAGCTTCTTACGCCCGAGCCGGTCACCGAAGTGCCCGAACACCAGGGCGCCGACCGGCCGGGCGGCGAAGCCGATCGCGTAGGTCAGGAACGACAGCAACGTGCCGACCAGCGGATCGGAGCCCGGGAAGAACAGCTTGTTGAACACCAGGGCGGCGGCGGAGCCGTAGAGGAAGAAGTCGTACCACTCGATGGTGGTGCCGATCAGGCTCGCGGCGACGATGCGCTTGAGGGACGAAGGTGCGGGTGGAGCGGATGCCGAGGCAGCCATGGTCACCACTTCCGAGCGGGGACGGGGACGATTCGATGTCGCCACACCGTAGGAAGCCACTGGTCAGGCGCACATGTGGTGGGACACCACACTTTCGGGGTCGGGTGTCCGCGCGGCAGCTATGCGCGGCATCGGAAGCCAGGCCGGCGCCCTCCGGTGGCGCCATACGCCCCGCTGCGGGGATGCGGCTTTTGGCACACTTCGACGTGCGGTGCTGGCTCCCGTGCTGGTTCGGTGCTGACTAAAATCCCCTGTCAGCACCCCTGATCACCTCTCCCGTGCTGGTTTGGTGCTGACTACGGAGCGTTGAAGCCGTGAGTCCGGTCCGAGTGGGTGCTGCAGTCGGGCACAGTTGATTTTCGCTGCGCCTCCGGTTTTGGTCCGGCCCTCCGTGTACCGAGCGCGACTGCCCAAGGCAGACTCCTCGCCTGTCTGTCAGCTGCATTCGGTTTGCCCTGGCCCTGGCGCGTTGGGGGATGCGCAAATGCAAGTTCTTCGTCTACTGGTGGTACTCGGATCGCGCCCTTCCTGACCGCTATAGCGGCCGCAGTGGGTTTGAGCTGAGGGATGTTGGTCCGCGTATGGTCCGGATTTTGGTCCGCTGACGGCTTTTGTTCTCTTGGGGGCTGCGGGGCCCTTCCGGCGCTCGGCATGCCCAGCCGCATCGTTGGGAAGTCGACGCTCTATCTGTATGGCTTGCGGGTGCAGCTCTTGGGCGCGTGCTGGCTCGCCGCCACATCGCCTCATCGGGGTGCCATGGGGCATCTCGACCACTTACCGATGACGCACCTTGTGGAGCGCGTGGCCATCCTTGAGCCGGTCACAAGGGGCTCCTGAACTGCGTCTTTGCACGTGCGCATTATGTGTGGTGTGGGCGTTACGGACGATAGCTTGACGCTGAAATGACGCTCGTAGTGCTCGCCCGACGCTCGTTCTGATGGGGCGGCAGGCTTCCTGTTGGGCAGATCGAGCCCTGTTGAGGTGGCGAGTGTTTAGGGGCCCGAAGGCGGGTCACGCTGAGCGCAGAGCCGCTGGTTCCGGCTGATCAGATGTCGCGGAAGGGACCGGGCGGGTCCGTGACCTGCCGGGATAGTCGGCGGCGGGGCGCTGAACAGCGAAGATGGTCTTTCGGCTGTTTCGCGGTCATGCCCGTTGATGCGGCCGGAAGTCCCAGAAAAGTCCCAGGGGGATCCCAGGGGTGGTGGCCATTCTTACGGCTCTGCGCAGAGATCGAGGCTGCCGGTCAGCAAGAGTGTGGCCATGCCCGCGCGGAGGTCAATGAGGCCAGCCGTTCTAACGGCGGCATGGTCGTCATCACGGCGATCCGGCGTCTACGGACGACGGTGTTCAGGTAGGGTCCGTCGGACCCTTGGCGTCGACGAACGACGGAGCATGGCGCGAAGTGACCAGTCGAAAGCGTATTCCGGCGCCGTATGGTGAGCGGCCCATCGCGCGCGCTCGACGCGCGAAGGCACTGGAGTTGATCGAGCGTCTAGTCGCAGAGGGGCGTGTCTGTCTCGCCGATCCCGATGACGACGAGGTTGCGGAGTGGCGGCGAGTAGTCGATTACGCCAAGCGGCATGGCCTGGAACCGCAGGGCAGACGCATCGAGAAGGCGCGCTTCGGCGCACACGGGCTGGTGATGCGGCTCGCCGAGGGCCCTCACCCCAACTCGCGGAGTCAGCGGCCGAAGGCCGATGCTTCGGTGGTGCCGGTCCCCACACGACTGAGTTCTCTCCATCCGGCTGTGGCCGCACTCAAGGACGATGACGGACAACTGGTCATTCGCGATGTGCTTCGTCGCCGGTCACTCCTGATGCTGCAGTCGCTGGCTGCCGAGGCGGTGCGGCGAGGGTACGAGGTCAGGCAGAGCCAGTCGTACCGTTCACAGCGCGAGGGCGGAATGGACGTGGTGGTCGACGGCTTCGCGTGCGCCGTCGCCGTGAGGCAGGAGTTTCCGCAGTCGACGAATCCAGAGCGCTCCGCGCGGCTTGTCGTCGAGCTTGACCATGGCCGGTCCGGTCGGCCGGGGCGCTGGCGAGATCGCAAGAGCAGGGTGCTTGAGGACGCCTTGGGGGTGATCCTTGGGGAGATCGAGGCGCGAGCGCTGGAGGCCGCTCAGCGCAGAGAGTGCGAAGAGCGGGCTGGGGCGGAGCGCGAGATCCGCTGGCGGGCGGCCATGGAAGAGGCGAGGAGTCGGGCCGTTCGCGATCAACTCGCTGAGGTACTGCGCGAAGAGGCAAGACGCTGGCAGGAGGCCGCCGTCCTCGGTGCGTACTGCGATGCTCTGGAACGCCGTCTTGCCGAACCGGGCAGCGGCGTGGACGAGCTAGCTCCGGAATCGGCCAGACGCTGGTTGAAGTGGGCACGTGAATTCGCCAGGTCGATCGACCCCTTGACCCGGCTTCCAGAGATGCCGGCTCCTGGGGAGCCAACGCCAGAGGAGCTCAAGTCATACCTGAAGGGGTGGAGTCCCTACGGACCAGAACGTCGGGGCGGGCGGTGAAGCACAGGCCGGTCCACCAATATGGATCCGAAACTCAATTGGTTCTATTCGAGGGTGTAGCGGATGTAGGGACCGCCGAAGTATCCGCGGATTATGTGTGGCTGGTGTTGGCAGCGGTGGAAGAACCTGCGGGTTTCGGCCGGGCATTGGGCCTGGTCGCGGGCCTGGCTGGGTATGGGCAGGCTGCGTTTGAGGTCGGCGTTGACCAGTTCGTCGGGGTTCAATTCCGGTGAGATACGACGGCAGGTAGCGCAGTTGGATCCGGTCGTGCGCGGAGTGGCCGTATGGGACGACATGGAGCTTGTGGGTTAAGTGGCCCGCGAGGCGGTCGAGGAAGCGGAACACCACGCCGGCGTCGAAGGTCTCGGGGAACACATTCGCCGGCTTGGGTGTGCCTGGGTAGATAGACGATGCCCGGGTTGGTGAAGCTGGCGCCGGTATTGCAGGAGTCCTTGTTCCGACGGCCACTGTCGTCCTCGGTACAGCCACCCGTGGGAGTGTCTTTTTTCTTTGTGTATGCCCCGACTGCGTCACCCTGTGCGGTGAAATCCTCGCCATGCCGGCGGATTCGCCCCATCGCGGATAGCGCGGGAAGCGGCGTACATCGCCGCTCGCGACCACCTGGCCTGGGCGCATCCCTCTATTCAGCGAAGAGAGAAGACCGACAGATGGGCGAGACCGCACAAACCATCGCCGCCCGGCTGCAGGAGGCGTTCGAAGCCGGGGACCTGGCGCAGCTGGGAACGCTGTTGGATCCGGGCGTTCGGTGGGGCGGCAAGGAGGACACCCCTCAGACCTGCCACTCGTGCTCCGATGTGCTGGTTTGGTATGGCCGACTGAGCGCCGAAGGGGTGCGCTCCCGGATCACCGAGACCATCGTGCGTGACGAGGCGGTGGTGCTGGGCTTTGACCTGGCGGGACCCGAACGCGGCCCCGACGGCGAGCGCCCGAACCAGATCTTCCAGGTCTTCCGTCTCTCGGGTGGACCGGTCACCGACATCCGCGGCTACCCGCAGCGCGCCCTGGCGCTGGCCGTCGCTGACGTCCCGGCACCTACGAGGGGATAACGCGCGGGAAGTCACCGCAAGGCGTCCGTGCAACCCGCGCCGCTGCGGGTCGTTGGCCAGGATCTCAGCGCCCAACCGCGCCAGTCCCTTCTGTGGTTGAGCGTTGACCCGGCTCCCCCTGGGACGGGGACTCGGCGCGGAGCCGGTCGCGCTCTGCCGTGGTCTGCTTGATCTGTTCGCCGAGGTCTTCTGCCGCTTGCGAGGGCGGGCAGCAGCCGCGGGCGGCCAGCGGTGCGGTGCCGTGATGGTCTTTGCGCATGGGGCGCACGCAGCACCAGTAGGTGACCACGGCCGCCAATGCGGTCGCTCCGATGGGGAGCAGCCAGCTGGTCATCGGGACGCGCCTGCAGGCTTGCCGAACGAGACCGGAGTGTCCGTCGGGTCGCCGATGGGAGCCTGCTGCGCGGCGCGCAGCGCGTCTATCTCGGCGCGCAGTGCGGCGAGTTCGCGTTCCTGTACGGCGCTGGTGCCGTGGCCGGCCTGTTGTTTGTTGCTGGGGCGCATCAGGAACCACATCATGACGCCCATGCCGAGCGGGCACATCAGGGCGGGGAGGATGTAGAGGATTTGCTGCATGGTTTTCGTCTCCTTAGCGGGTGGTGAGGGTGCGGCGGAGTTTGCGTTCGGACAGGCGTCCGTGGGCGAAGGGTTTGCCGTCGAGGAGGATGCCGGGGGCGAACAGCACGCCCATGTCGAGGGCGAGTCGGCGGCCCTCGTCGGTGGCGAGGCCGATCTCGGTGATGTGCAGAAGGTGGTCGGCGCCGATGCGGGCGAGGACCTGTTTGGCGTGGTCGCACAGGGCGCAGTCGGCCTGGGTGAGCAGGGTCACCTGTACGGCGGTGCGGGCGGTGGCGTCGGGCATGACTATTTCGCCTTCCCCTGAAGGTCGGCCAGTAGTTTGTCGGGGGCGACGTACATCGTGTACTTCGGGGCACCGCCGTAGTCGCCGCGCCACTTGATGGTTCCGTCAGGTCCAACCAGGACGAAGGTGTGGCCGTCGCGGGAACTGCCCATCATCCCGTAGGAGTTGGCGTCGAAGGTCTTGGACACGGCCAGGTCCGGGTCGGCGAGCACCGGCGTGGACAGCTTCATGTCGCGGGTCTTGCGGGTGATCAGGTCGGCGGGGTCGGTGGTGATGGACAGCACCTGGTCGATGCCGGCGGCCTTGACCTTGGCTGCCTGCTTCTCCAGGTCTTTCATCTGGTCCCAGCACGGCTGGCAGGTCAGGCCCTCCTGGAAGTACAGCAGGACGGTCTTGCCCTGGTAGTCGGCGAGGCTGATCTTCTTGCCGGTGCTGGCGTCGAGGGTGAAGGCGGGGGCGGCCGTGCCCGGGCCGGGCTTGCCGATCTCGTACCCGCCCGGCCCTCCGGAGGCGGACGTGGAGCGGGTGAAGACCGCGTACAGCGCGCCGGTGAGCACGGCGGCGAGCACGATGCCGACGGTCCAGAAGGTGAGGCGGCGGCGGTTTTCCGCGCGCTGCGCTTCGGCTTGGGTGGCGGCCGCTTTGGCCGTGCGGGCGGCGGCTTTGGACGGGTGGCGGGTGTTAGTCATCGGCGGTGATCCCGGTGGTCTCAAGTGTGGGGACGGGGGTCGCGCAGCAGGCGGGGTGCTCCGCGTCGGACGGCGTGGCGGAACCTGCGGGCGCGGTCTTGTCATGGGGCGGCGGGGCTTCGCTGCGGTGCCGGCGGGCCTGTCGGACGAGGAGGACGGCGGCCGAGGCGAGCAGGAGCGCGAAGGCCCAGCCCGGGAGCCATGACAGCCACCCGGTCGCCTGCGCTGCCCAGTGCTGGAGGTCGGCGGCCAGGCGCAGGCGCCACCCGCCGTCTCCCATGCCGGGCCCGGTGAAGGCGATGACGACGGTGAGCGCGCCCATGCCGATCAGCAGCAGCCCGGAGGCCAGCGTGCCCGGAGATATGCGGCGCTTGAGCGGCCCGAGGGTGAGGGTGATTTCGCGGCCCTGCAGCAGGCGGGAGGAGCCCCAGTCGCGGCGGTCCCACACCAGAGCGAGCGCCGCCAGAGGGGCGACCATCCCGGCCACGTAGGTCGCGGAGACCACGAGGGCGGCAGGGAAGGAGGCGGTTGCCCCGGACAGGACGGCGACGCCGGCGAGCACTGGGGCGCAGCAGGAGCTGGCCGCGCCGGAGAAGAGCCCGAGCCCGTAGACGGATCCGATGCCCGTTCCGGTGCCCGGCGTGCCACCCGTCGGCATGGGCAGGCGCGGCTTCCAGCCGGCCAGTACGGCGATGCCGCCGGCGGCCATGGCCAGGCCGCCGATGGAGAAGACCGCGAAGTGGTGCCCGGAGACCAGCGCGGTGATGGCGGTGGCGCCGAGCCCGATCGGGATGATGACGGTGGCCACTCCGGCGGCGAAGATCAGTGTGGCGGCGAGGATGCCGCGTCTGCGGTGGAACCCGGTGGCCAGATAGGCGGGCAGCATCACCGACACGCAGCACGGTGCCAGCAACGCCACGATGCCGCCGAGGAACGACGCGAGCAGCGTCGTGCCGAACAGCAGTCCTTGCATGTGCTCTCCAGGCTCCGGAATCGGCGACGTCAGAACGTCACTCTAATACCAATCACCTAAGGAGTATAGGAGAAGAATGCTGGCGGGACCGCACATGCGAGTCCGCGACGGTCATCTACCGATGTGGCTCGGGGGGAGGCTTGTGCAACTCGCCTGCGGAAAAGGCAACGAGGGGACAGGTCAGGCGCGTTCGGGGGTATGCCCGGTCAGCGCGTGGCGGCTGCCGCGCTCACGGCGCTCGGGGGGCAGTAGTGCAGGTGAGCGGCGGTGGCGATCGGTGTGGCCAGGCCGATGATGGGGAGGGCCAGCAGGGCGGCGACGCCAGTGAAGGTGAGCGCGGTGCGCAGGCGTCCGAGCGGGTGGTGCGGGACGATCAGACGTCGTACGCGTTCGGCGGCAGTGCTGCCTCCCGCGCCGAGCGCGGCGGCGGGTGTGCGGGCCCCGGCCAGGTTGAGCAGTGCTTCGGCCAGCGTGATGCGGTCGGCGCTGCGGGCCGCGACGTCGTCGGCGAGCAGCTCTACGAGCCGGAGGGTCTCGGCGTGGGCGCGGGTGAAGAGCCGAATGCGCGGGAAGGCACGGGCCAGGCCACCGGACCAGGCGAGCACCAGGTCGTGCCGCTGGTCAAGGTGGGCGCGCTCATGGGCGAGGGCCGCCGCGAGCTGCTGGTCGTCGAGCAGTCGCAGGGCGGCGGTGGTGACCACGATCCGGCGGCGCCGGCCGGGCAGGCAGTACACGGCGGGTTCGTCGGAGTCGACAACCACCGCGCCCAGGTGGACGGAGGGGGTGCCGACCATGGTCAGCACACCGTGGTGGCGGGCGCGGCTACGTAGCGCCCCGGCCAGGGAGGCGGCCACGCACCAGGCCGCGCGGGCAAGGACGGCCAGCGCCAGCACGGCTCCAACCGCGGCTGCGGCAGCCCCGCCGGGGGTGGCGTACTGATCGCGCAGCGCCATCACGCAGGCGCGGAACAGATTCGCGAGGTCCGCGCTGACTTGCACCGTGGGTACGACCAGGGCGAGCCCGGCCAAGACGGCGGACACCAGCAGGGAGACGGCTGCCGCCTGCCAGGCGATGATGCCCAGCCGGGGAGCGCGTGCGGTCCAGCCGCCGCGGGCGAGCAGCCTGGGGGCCGCGAAGGCGAGCAACGCGGCGTATGCGAGAAGGATGAGCGCCGCGCTCACCGTGCGGACCCCTGGGTCTTGGCGGCGTTGAGCAGCTCGCGCAGCGCCGCACTCTCGCCGGGTTCCATGCCTTCGACGAACTTCACCAGCATCGCCGCGCGGTCGTCGGCGACCGCCAGTGCTTCGTTCATCAGCCCGGCCACGTAATCCTCGCGACTGGCGGCGGCCTCGTAGACGTTGACCCTGCCGCGCTTGACGCGGGTCATCCAGCCCTTGCGGTAGAGGATGTCCATCACCGTCTGGACCGTGGTGTAGGCGGGTTCGGGCTCGCGGTCGAGCCGTTCGAGGACGTCGCGCACGCAGACCGGTTCGCCGGTGCTCCAGACCGCGTCCATGATCGCGGCCTCCAGATCGCCGAAATGCGGCATGGCACCTCCCGTATCGCGTGAACGCCCGCACCCATCCTAAGCCGTCTAGGAGCCGGCGGGCCCGAAGGCGCTCCCCGGACGGCGTTCACACGTCTGGGCGATCATCGCGCGGCATTCCCTAATCTCCTAAGGAGACACTTAGGGTGATCGCGAAAGAGCACTCCGTGACGTCTGTCGCGACGTGCGGACAGGGAAGGATCTCCCGCATGAACTCTGCATTGATCGCCCGCGGTGGCGTGGTCGCCGCGACGGCTGTGGCTGCTGCCGCAGGCTTCCTCGGTCTGGGCCAGGCGCATGCCGCCACCATGCCCGGGGCGGCCGCAACGACAACAACCTCGTCGTCGCCCACCGCTTCCGCACCCACAGTTAGCATGCCGGGCATGCCGATGGCGGGCATGGCCGTCAGTGTCCGGGACCAGGCGTGTACCTGCTGCGACGCGGCCCCCTGCCCGTGCTGCCTTCCGGGCGCGGACTGCTGCGATGGCGGGGAGTGCTGCGACTGCTGCACGCAGGACTCCGGCGCCCGGACGCCGAACGATTCGCCCTCCGCTCCGGGGCACGACGACTGCTGCCCCAGGGGCGCCCAAGCGACGGCATAGGGGAACGGTGGGCGGCGGCCGTAGCGGGCGGCCGCCCGCCGGATTCCGCCTGGACCGGCTGGCGCTGGTACACGCCGCCAGGGCGAGCCCGAGGTGATGACGAGCGCGAGCGCACGCCGGGCCGCACGGCGACAAGCCGCCGCGGGAAGGTCATGTCCGCGGGCTCGTTCCCGCGCGGGTCGCGCCCCGGTCAGAGGTGCTTGGGCTCTGATGGCCGCGCCTCCTGGGCGTCGGCATCGCGCTGGGTGGCACGCAGTTGGTCGATCTCTGCCTGGAGCCGGGTCAAAGTGGCAGCCTGGTCACTGGGCTGTTCTGACGCGGGCTTCTTCCCGCCGCGCATCATGAACCACATCATTGCGCCCATGCCGACGGGGCAGGCCAGCAGCGGCAAGGCGTAGAGCAGCTGAGACATCTGGACTCCTCCCTCGCGGCCGGCGCGAAGGCCCGGCCGTGCAAATAAGGTTTCCATATGTACTAAGTAACTTAGGCCACTGGGGAGTGTTGCGCGAGGTCTATCCGCTCGGCGCTTCGCCTGCGGATGACGGAAGGGGGGAAGGCGGAAGGACGGCGTGGCCGCCGCACTTCAGCCCCTGGCCGCCGCGCCCCATCGAGGCGCGTTGACATGCTGCGGGGCGGACCGGCCCGATGTGGGACCGCCCAATGAGCGAAAGGTAGCCACCCCTCGCCACTCGCCTAATATCCTTAGTAAGATCGGCGTAGCGAAGATCCGGAACACCACGGACGAGGAGAGGTGCCATGGCCGGCAAGAACCCGAGGCCCAAAGCCGGCAGCGGCGGGAAGTCCGCGAAGCAGAGTGCCCGGGAGCGGGTGGCTGCCGCGCGTGCCGTCGAGGCTCGCAAGGAGCGGCGGCGCCGGGTGGCGTTCATATCCACCGTGGGCGTGATCGGTGCCGCCCTGATCGGAGGCGTGGCTTGGGCCGTGGTGGCGAACGGCGGCTCCGGCGGGAGCGGCGGAAAGGCGAGCGGGCCGCTGCCGGCTCCGGTGGCGTTCGGGAGTGCGACGGCGCTGCCGCCATGGGCGGCTCCGGCGGATGCTTCGGCGGGCGCGAAGGCGGCGGGGATGAAGGTGTCGGCCATGGAAGGCACTGTGAACCACTTCCACGCCCACCTGGACGTGATCGTCGACGGCAAGCCGGTTCCGGTCCCGGCGAATCTGGGGATCGACCAGGCCGCGCAGGCGATGTCGGAGCTGCACACCCACGACGCGTCCGGGGTGCTGCACATCGAGGCGCCAGCACACCGCCGCTACATTCTCGGCCAGCTGTTCAATGAGTGGGCGGTGCACTTGGACGCGCAGCAGGTCGGCGGTCTGAAGGCCGGTGCGGGCAAGGAGCTGACGGCGTATGTGGACGGCAAGAAGGTGGCCGGTGACCCCGCGTCGATCGAGCTGACCGCGCACCGGGAGATCACCCTCGTCTACGGGGCCGCCAACGCTTCGGTGAAGGTGCCGTCCTCATACGACTTCCCGAACGGCGAGTAGCCGGTCTGCGGCGGCCGATGACCGCCCTGCCGCGATGACTGCCCGTGCGGTCATCGCGGCAGTCAATGCCGGGCCAGCAGCAGACTCGCGTGCAGCTGCTGATTCACCTCCAGGGCGATCACCGCGATCGCGAGCGCCGTCAGCAGTCCCGGGCTCCAGCGCAGCCGCACTGTCAGCCACCGCCCGGTGAGCCGGCCGTAGGCGGCCCGCAGCACGGCGAGGGACATGACGGCCACCACCAGCGGGCTGGCCGGGTTGTAGCGGAACGCGGCGACGAGATCCCCGCGCAGGACCAGACGTACACCGCGGGTCATCCCGCAGGCGGGATCCATCACCCCCAGGAAGTGGAGGGGGCCGTGCAGGTCCAGGGGCGGCAGCCCGAAGACGGCCAGCGCCGCCGCGATCGCCATTCCGCTCACGGCCGGGATCGTGAGGTAGCGGTGACGGTCGCGCGACTCCCACCGCGTCGAGAGCAGGGGGCGCTCCGCGATGCGGCTCACCGGGTGTCTGGCAGCCGCTTGTGTGCGACGCCGATGATGGTGGGTGAGGACGGCGCGGTGCGGCCGTTGACGAGGAAGTCGAAGCGCCGCACATGCGCTACGGCGAATCCGGCGTCGGTGATGGCGCGTTCGGTGTCGCGGGTGAGATGGCAGCCGCCTCCCACCCGGGTCCACAGCGGGTCCAGCATCCTCTGCAGCCGTGCCCGGCGGGTCCGGTCGGCCTTGACGTGCTCGTAGAACCGCAGTTCCCCGGCCGGGCGCAGCACCCGCGCGGCCTCGGCGAGCACCCGGGGGACGTCGCCGACCGTGCACAGCACCAGCGAGGCCACGACCACGTCCACCGAGCTGTCGGGGGCCGGCAGGTCCTCGGCCAGGCCGGCGCGGACCTCGATGGGCACGGAAGCCTCGGCGGCGGCCCGTTCGGCCTGCGCGCGCAGCCGGGGTTCGGGCTCGACCGCGACGACGTGCTCCACCTCAGGCGGGTAGTGCCGGAAGTTCGCACCGGTCCCGGCGCCGATCTCCAGCACCCGGCCCCGGATGCCGACGAGCAGCTCCTGGCGGTGCTCGACCGCGCCATGGGCCTCGGTGAAGGCGTTGATTCTCGGATAGATCCGCGCGAACAGCGGATGGGACACCTCGGTCGGCACGCTTCCTCCTTGCGGCGTCGGGAAGGTAGGCCCACCCGCCACCGTCATCGATCTCCTGCACCACTCGGCCAACTGGCACGGCCCGGACCCATCTCCCGCCGCAGGCGCGCAATGGGCGCTGCGCGGTGGCAGTGGACCCCGCCGCCCAACACGTACATCCACCTAAGTAGATTAGGAGGTGGCTCGGGGTGCGGCAAGGCGACCGGCCGTCCGCGCGGCATTCACCATTCACCCATCGATCCGACCTGGAGGCTGTGCATGAGTCAGGGCATTTCCGAACTCGTCGCGAGCGGGCCGCTCCTCCTGGCGGCGCCACTGGCGCTCGCCGCCGGTGCGGTGTCGTTCTTCTCGCCCTGCTGCCTGCCTCTGGTGCCCGGCTATCTGTCGTACGCGACCGGCATGTCCGCCGACGACGTGCACGCCGCGTCCACGGCCGAGGGCACGTACCCGGGAGCGGGGGCGGAGCGGACCGGCCGGGGCCGGATGGTGACCGGGACGCTGCTGTTCGTGCTGGGCTTCTCCGCGTTGTTCGCCAGCTACGGCGCCGCACTGGGCGCCGTCGGCACGTTGCTGCTGGCCCATCAGCGTGGCCTGGCCCAGATCCTCGGCGCCCTGACAGTGCTCCTAGGATTGATGTTCCTCGGCGCGTTCGAGCACCTGCCCCTCGCGGGGAAGACCTTCAAACTGACGTACCGTCCGCGTCTGGGCCTGGCCGGGGCGCCGTTGCTGGGTGTGATGTTCGGGCTCGGCTGGACACCGTGCATCGGCCCCACGCTCGCCGCCGTGCTCAGTCTGTCGGTCACCACCGGCAGCGCCGGACGCGGCGCGCTGCTCGCCTTCGTCTACAGCCTCGGACTCGGCATCCCGTTCCTGCTGGCTTCCCTGGCCTTCCGCCGCGCGCTGCGGGCCTTCGGGTTCGCCTGCCGCAACGCCCGCGCGGTGATGCGCGTCGGCGGGGCGCTGCTCATCCTGGTCGGCCTGGCCCAGATCACCGGCGTGTGGGCGTGGCTCATCAGTGACATGCGGGGCTGGATCACCGGCTTCCAACTGCCGCTGTAGCACCGGACCGGGCGCGCCCGCCGTACCGCCCGGTCAGCCCTTCTCGACGACCAACTCCACGGCGGAGTACAGCTCGTCATAGGTGGTGGCGCCGAAGAACACCGCCGCGATCCGGCCCTTCCGGTCAAAAACGTAGGTGGACGGCGTGGCCTGCGGGGCGAGCGAACCGAACCGCAGCGACAGCTTCGTGGCGGGGTCGTTGAAGCTGGGATAGGTGATCCCGAAATCGTGCTCGAAACCCAGTCCCGCGACGGGGGTGTCACGGACGTCCACACCGACGAACCGCACCCCCTGCCGGGAGGTCTCGTCGGCCACGCGGCGCAGCCCCGGGGCCTCCTTGCGGCACGGAGTGCACCATGAGCCCCAGAAGTTGACCACGATGACACTGCCGCGCCAGTCCGCCGTGGACAGGTGCTCCCCGGTCAAAGTGGTGCCGTCCAGGACGGGCGCCGCAGGGCGCTCGGCCGCCGGAAGGACCGTGCGGGTCTGGCTCACTGTCGTGCTGCCTGCCTCGGCGGTCCGCAGGCCCTGGAGCGCGAACACCCCGAGCACCGCCGCCGCGGCGGCCACCAGCAGGACTACCAGCGTGCGGATACGCGGGCGCGTCATGACTTCTCGTCGCTCTCCGGATAGATGAAAGTACGGGTCACCAGATGGTTGGGAGCGGTCAGCGTCTCGCGCTGAGGGCGACCGTCGGCGTCCACAATGAGTTCGATCTGGGTCTTCTCGGCCGGGTAACCGAGGAGCAGAGTGGTGGTCCCGTCCGGGCCGGGCACGGTGTTCACGTTGGCCGCGCGGCCGCCGCTGTAGGGCTCGCTGGTCAGGAACCGCTGTCCTGTCGGCGTGAGGGAGTGAGGAGTGCCCAGGCCGCGAGTGGTGTCGCTGGTGACCCGCTCGTAGACGGTGAACGCCCCGGTGCCGCGCAGGACGCTCGCGACGCGTTCCAGCGCGCCGGGATCGGGATGGGCCGGCCAGGGCACCGCCACCGACGCCGTACCCCCCTGCCAGCCGTCCGCCGCCACCCGCACCGTCAGGTGGCTTGCGCCCTTCTCCCAGGCAATCGGCGCCACGAAACACCCCACTCCACACCCGCGCACCCGCAGGGTGCGTGTGGCACCGGCCGGATCGGCCAGGGCCGCCGAGAGCCGGTACCCGGCGTCGGCCCCCGGTGCGTCGGAACCCGGAGCGGTCAGCTGCAGCACCACCTGGCCGTCGCTCGCCGTCACGCTCACGCCGATCTCCCCCGTACGCGCACCGACTTGAACCACCGGCCCGGTCGCTGGCGGCGCTAACCGCAACGCGCCCCCGCCCTGCCGGGGCGGCGCCGACGCGCCCAGGACCGCGGTCACGCCCAACACCGCCACCAGCACCCCGGCCTCGGCTCGCAGCAGGCGCACCGGCACCGAGTTCTGCCGCCTCCGCAGACGCCACCGCGCTGCCAGCGCGCACCCTGATACCGCCACCACCAAGCCGAGTTTCACCAGCAGCCAACGCCCGTACCCGGTCGACGTCACCGCCGACAGCGGAACGACCACCAGCGCCGACACCACCCCGGTGGCCACCACTACGGCGAACAGCCAGGCCGCCAGCCGCGCGTACGAACCCAGCACCGCCCAGCTCGCAGCCGGTGCCGATCGCCACCGCACCGCACACCGCACGACGTACACCAAACCGCCCACCCACACCATCGCCGCACCCAGATGCGCCACGGTCGTCAGCGCGCCCCAACCCGCGAGAAACGCCTGCGGATGCGCCCGCAACCCCTCGGCGACCACCACGCCCGAAACCGGCACCCAATCCCAGCGCGGCAAACGCCACCCGACCACCCCGGCTGCGGCGAACACCCCCGCCTCGACCAGCGCCAGGACCCCGGGCCGACTGTCCAGCTGGCCCAACGCCGGATCCGTCACTGCCGAGAGCACGCTGCCGTCCCCGACGATGACCGCCACCAAGCCCAGGGCAGCCACAAGCCCGGCCAAAACCGCAGGCAGTGTCCACTGGCGGGGCAGCCGACCCGCGTCGGGCCGATGGCGACGCCCCCACCGGACCGCGACCGCCTCTCCGATGACCATCGCCAGCGCGGCGAACAGGATCCACCGCAACGCCGTCGTCACGACCTGGCCGGACGTGGCCGCAGATCCCAGACCACCCTGGGAAAGCGCGCCTTGGGCAGAGGGCCCGACCGCGAACTGATAGCTCCCAGTCACCGCGTCGCCATCCTGGGCAATGACCTGCCAGGTCACCGTGTACACCCCGGACCGAAGCGCACCCCGCACCGCAGCGGTCATCACGCTCCCACCGCTACCGAGGACCGCGGAATCGACCTGCTGTTCCGCCCCGTCCGACCCGGCCACCCGTACCGCACGGCCCGACGGCGTAACCCGCTGATCAAAGATCAACATCAGGGACGTCGGAGACTCCGCGACACTGCTGCCCACCGTGGGCGTTGTGAAAAGCAGCGACGCATGCGCCGAAGCGGCAGGCGCCCACCCCACCCCCAGCGCCAGCAGCGCCGCCACCCCCGACAACACCAGGCCCACCCGCTGCCGCAGACGCCCAGCGACCTGCCACCGACCACGCACCTCGCCGTTCAGAACGCCCTCCAGCATCACCGTGCCACGCGGGCGGCACCAACCCCGTCCCAAAGCTCCTAAGCAGCATAGGCGCATCAGGTCAGGGCGATGCCGCGGGGTGACGGTCGGCCGCGGGCCAGGGTGCGGGACTGTCCGGAAGTTCGAAATGCGTCGAAGTTTTCGTCAGTCGGCGCAAAGCGTCAGTCGTCTTGCGCGCCGGAGCCCAAGGTCCACGTATCGAGCATATTCAGAAGCGGGTTTCTCGATCAGCTGCGAGGCTGCGCCACCCATTCGCAGCGCTACACGGGTTGGGGCGTAAGTGCGGCGAGTCGTCCGGTGTGGGAGAGCGTGAGGACGGCTCCGGCGCAGGCCAGGCCGGTGGCGGTCAGGGCGAGCCAGACCAGCCATAGGGCGTGGTGCTGTTGGGCGAGGTCCCACAGCGAGCCGGTGGCGAGGTTGCCGAGGGTAATGCCGAGGCCGGAGATGGTGTTGTACAGGCCGTAGTGCGTGGCGACCAGTCGGTCGCCTGACAGGGAGACGATCGTGTCCATCTCGAACGGGTAGACCACGGCGCTTCCTGCGGCCAACAGGATGACGGCCGAGGCCAGGGCGGCCAGCATTCCCAGCGTTGTAACCCGGCCGGATCCGCCGGAAGCGGAGGCCAAGGCCAGGGGCAGAAAGGCTGTTCCCATGGTGGACAGGCCACGGACCAGTGCTTGGGAGGAAGTCCAGCGGGCCTTGGCCCATCTGGTCAGTCGCAGTTGGCCGGCGACGGCGACCAACGCCGAAAGTACGAACAAGCCGCTGGTCGCCTCGGTTCCAACTGGCCCAAGGGCTTGACCTGCGGCCAGGGGGAGCGCGAGGTAGACCTGGAAGGCGAGTACGTAGGAGCCGATCATCGCGACCGAGAAGAGCAGGAACGGCCGGTTGGTAGCTACCTGCCGCCACTGGGTCAGCACCCCGGTGCGCTGTTCACCGGCCGGGTACCGGCCGCCGCGGTCGGGCAGTGCCCGCCACTGCAGCACGGTCAGGGCCGCGAAGATTCCTGCTGCGACAGTGCACACCAGACGGAAGTCCGCGACAAGAAGTCCCAGCCCGACCAGCGGGCCCATCAGCATCCCGGCCTGGTAGTACACGTTGAACGTGGCGAAGGCGTCCACCCGCCGGTCCCCTGCTTCGGCGGCCAGGTAAGCGCGTACGGCCGGATTGAACAGCGCTCCGGCGAAGCCGGTGGCCGCCGACGCGAGGATCAATGCGGGGAGCGCGTCGACCCACCCCAACAGTGCGAACCCTGCGGTACGCAGAAGACAGCCGGCCAGGATCGGGGCTTTGTACCCGTAGCGGTCGGCGATGGTGCCGCCGATGAGGAACATGCCCTGCTGGGACAGGTTGCGCACCCCCAGCACGAGGCCGACCGCCCAGGCGGCCAGGCCGAGGTCGCCGGCCAGGTGCGCGGCCAGGTAGGGCATGAGCATGTAGAAGGCGAGGTTGATGGCGAACTGGTTGGCCATCAGCAGTTGTACGACGGGCGGGAAGGAGCGGCTCTGGCGCCAGAGTGATGTCATCGGGCGGCCCCCGCCAGTCCAAGCACGCCGATGCCGGCCAGCGGGTCGAGGACCGTGGTGCACCGGGTCCATCGGGTAACGGTGTGCTGCGACGGATGGGTGATCTCGTCGGGAGCGTCTGCGGGGATGTGTCCCAGCAGACGGTGTTCACGGCAGTAGGCGTCGTCGAAGACGGTACCGACGTAGCGTTGCGGGCCGTCGGGGAAGACCGCGACGATCCGGGCCTCAGCCGGGAGCGTGCTGGCGAGGTGGCGGGCGACCAGGGCGACTGCGCCCACGCTCCATCCGCCGGTGGCGTACCGGCTGCGGGCCAGCGAGCGAGCAGCCCAGACCGCTTCGGGTGCCGCGACCCAGTGGATCTCGTCGAACAGGCCGTAGTCGACGTTGCGGGGGTAGATGCTGCTGCCAAGCCCGCGCATCAGGCGTGGCGCCGCGGGCTGCCCGAAGATCGTCGATCCGGTGGTGTCCACCCCCACCACGCGGAGGGCGGGGAAGAGGCCGCGCAGCACGGAGCCGATACCGGCCGAGTGTCCGCCGGTGCCCACGCTCACCACCAGGGCGTCGATCCGGCCGAGTTGGGCGACCAGCTCGTGCGCCAGCGGCTGGTAGGCCGCCGCGTTGTCCGGGTTGTGGTACTGGTCCGGGCACCAGGAATCCGGATGGACCGTGAGGAGTTCCTCCACCCTCTGCCGGCGGGCCTGCTGCCAACCACCCTCCGGATGCGGGCGCTGCACCACCTGCACGTCGGCGCCGTAGGCGGTGAGCAATCCGGTCATGAGGGGCTCCATGCCCGGATCGGTGACCACCGTGACCGGATGGCCGAAGGTGACTCCGGCCAGCGCCAGCCCCAGACCCAGGGTTCCGGAGGTGGACTCCACGATCCGCGCCCCAGGAAGGAGCTCGCCGCGTTCGCGGGCGGCCCGGACCATGTAGAGCGCCGTACGGTCTTTGATCCCGCCGGGATTGTGGCCCTCCAGCTTGGCCCAGAACCCGCGGTCGGCGGCCGTGAACGGCTCACCGACCCACAGCAGCGGAGTGTCGCCAACCAAGCCGGCCGGGGACAGCACGGGAAGGGCGGCCCTGATCAAGGGCTGCGCCGGCGAGAAGGCAAGGGAAGTCGATCCAAGGGGGCGCATCGCGCACCTCTCCCGCGGCCGGCCCCTCGGATGGACTGGGCCGCTGTGTTCGTGACGGTCGATCAGGACGCGGGGAAGCCCGCCTCGGCCGCACGGGCGCGATACTGCCGCACCCGCTGAGCCGGACGGTCCGTCCAGATCAGGTCCGCCATACCCCCAACGCCGCCCGCACCTGCCCGTGAGCGAGACCGCCCGCCCCTGGCCTGGATGCGGCAGCCGCCGGCGGTCCGGTTCCGCCAGGGACCAGCTGCACTGCCGCGACACTTTGGACGGAGCCCTGTGTTCCCGGCTGTGCAGGGGCAATCGGTCCCTGCTGCGTCACGACGGGGGCATCCGCTCCCTGGCAATGCCCAGACTCACGCGGGGACGAATCGCGGCCCGACGTGAATCCGACGACGGGTACGGCTGCCGACACTGCGGAAACAACCGGCCGCGAATCCATGCGTCCCTGCGCTGTGGCCTCCGGCCCGTGTGCGCAGCCGAGCACGTGCAGCATCCCCGTCAGCACCACGACGAGTACCGCCGCGATCCATGACGGGCAGCCGCGTGCCCGAAGAGCCTGCATATCGCTGAGTGTAAGCGATCAGTCACTTAAAGTTCTCATAAGGTCTAGGCGGCGTGTGGCGTATGCAGACGCCGCGGTGACGGCGGTGAGCAGCATCCTCTTCGACCCGGCCACCACACCGCCTCAGCGCTGTCACCGAAACAACTGCTTGCCGAGCGGTTCGCCCGCGGCGACATCGGCGAGCAGCAGTACCAGCAGGCCCTGACGGCGCTGCAATCCACCGCGCCCAGTCCACCTCTGCCCAAGCGCAGATGACACGCCCCCGACGCCGAGAGTTGGGCTCCAGCAGCGCCTGTGCCGGATATCCGCAGCGGGTGTGAGTACTGCCCGCGCACCGCTGTCTTCGACCGGGGCGGGGGCCGACTGTGTGAGCCGGCTCCCGCTCTGTGATTCGTGCGGTCAGCTCTTGCCGATCAGCTTGTTCATCTGCGTGATCTCGGACGTCTGCGCGGAGACGACCGCGCTGGCGAGTTCCTTGGTCGGAGCGTATTGGCCCTTTGCCTTCTCGGCGTTGGCCATGGTGATCGCGCCCTCGTGATGGTTGACCATCATCTGCAGGAACATGGTGTCGAACTCCGGCCCGGACGCCTTCTTGAGCTTGTCCATGTCGTCCATGCTCATCATTCCGGGCATCCCGGCGGACATGTCCATCCCCTGCATCGTCGCGGGGACCTGCTCACCCCATGAGGTGAGCCATGTGGACATGGTCATGATCTCGGGGTCCTGCGCGCCCTTGATCTTCGTGGCCAGGGCCTTGACGTCGGCGGAGGCGGCGCGGGTGGCGGCCAGGTCGGCCATTTCCACCGCCTGTCGGTGGTGCGGGATCATTTGCTTCGCGAAGTCGACGTCAGCGGCGTTGTGCTCATCGGCGGAAGCGGGGGCCGAGGTAGGAGCTGTCGTGGACGGCGACGAGCTGGAATCCATGGATCCCATGTCGTGGCCGCTGCCGCCGCAGGCGGCCAACGCCAATGCGGCTGCTGCCGTACCTGCGACAAGGACGGTACGACGGATCAGGGAACGACGTGCGGTCATGAGGTGTACTCCTGGGAGTGAGGTAGCAGGGCATGCCGTCTTGGACGCGGGGTCTGCGGGCGCAGCCGGCGTCGTGGGGCTTGCTCTAAATCCTCAGGAGCTGCAATTCGGCCAATGTCGGTGGCGCGCGCCCGCCCTCGGCTGTCCCGTACAACCAGGGAACAGCGGCCTGCGACGCAAAGGTCAGGCATGCCAGGGCCAGGCCGGGATCGGCTAGTGCCAAGGCGTCGCCCACGGCACCGGACGCGCAGGTCACATCAGCGTGGTGCACTGGACCGTCACACCCGTGACTGCCGTCAGGGCAGTCGCCCATGGGGGGCGCAGCGACGGTGTGTGCCGTAACGGCGGCCATCCGATGTCCGGGCATCTGCGCGCCTGACGCCCCCAGGGCATGCATCCCCAGCAAGCCAGTGATCACTGCAAAAAAGAGCAGCACGGGCAGCCGCAGCCTCAGCTGGGGTCGTACGCTCCTCGCCTGACCGATCACCGGCCCATAGTAGGCATACGCCGTCCGCCGCGGACGGGAAGCCCTGCGGATGGGACGGGCGCACGATGGCCGACCGGCGGGCCTGCGGACGCCAGCCACTGCGGTGAATGGCCCGGATGGGCCCGAGCCCTGCGGGACATACACCCGTGCCACGAGAGCGGCTGAGCGGGCGATAGTTCCCGCTTCGGCGGATGTGGCCCTGCTGATGGCGCCGCCGTCTACTATGTTCCTAAGTACTACGTTGGAAGGAGCGCGGGTATGCGGCGGCTGGGGGACCTCGAGGCGGAGATCATGGACCGCTTGTGGACATGGAAGCGTTCCGCGACGGTCCGCGAGATCGTCGATGACATCAACCTCCAGCGGGACGTCGCATACACCACGGTGATGACGGTGGCGAACATCCTCTACAGCAAGGGTTGGCTGCTTCGCGAGAAGCAGGGTCGGGCGTGGACCTACGCGCCGGTCCGCAGCCGCGAGGCGTACTCCGCCGCCCTGATGGAGGACGCATTGGGGACCAGCGAGGATCGGCCTGCCGCCCTGGCGCACTTCGTCGAGCACATGTCCACCGATGAGGTCAGTGCGTTGCGCAAGGCGCTGCGGGCCGCCGGGCGGCGGACCAACGCGTGAACCCTGCCGTCGTGCTCATCGGCTACGGGGCCCTCACGGGATTTCTCGTCCCCCAGGTCCTGGTGCGCAGTTCGTGGCCGCACCGGGCCCCTGCTCTTGCCGTTGCCGCATGGCATGCGTTGACCGTGTCGTTTGCACTTTCTGTCGCACTGGCCATCTACCACCTTGTCGCGCCTGACGAGCATTTTCACGCGGGACTCGTCGGCCTCCTGCACTCCTGCGGCCTCGCCTCGACGACGGACTCCAGCAGCCTGGACTCCACCGATGGACTTAGCCTGGCCGCGCCCCTTGGACTCCTGGTATTGCTCCTCGGAGCATTCACGTTCGAGTTGGGCCGCGCGCGCGGGGCTCGCTCGAAGCACCGGCGAGTGTTGGACATCGTGGGCCGGCGCTCGGAGCGATTGCGCGCCACGGTGGTGGAACACTCTCTGCCTGCCGCCTATTGTCTTCCGGGGCGCTGTCCTCGCGTGGTAGTCAGTCAAGGGGCGCTGGACCTGCTGTCCGCGCAACAGCTCGACGCGGTGCTGGAGCATGAGCGCGCCCACATCGCGGGGCGCCACCACGTGGCAATGGCCGCCGCAGAGGCATTCTTCAAGGTCTTCCGTCGGCTTCCTTTGGCCCGGCACGCCAAGGAGCAGACGACTCTCCTTCTGGAGATGATCGCGGACGACCGTGCTCTGCGCCGCCACGCACCGGAGGTGCTCGCCACGGCCATGTATGAGATGGCAGCTGGAAAAGCACCTGAGGGCGCCTTCGCGGCCGGCGGCGCCAGCGCCCTTCTGCGACTTCGGCGTGTCCTGACGCCACAGGCCACACCTCACCCTGCCCTGTGGGGGTCGCTGGCCGCCGT
The DNA here is from genome assembly GCF_016107395.1 of Streptomyces fildesensis. GTDB lineage: Bacteria > Actinomycetota > Actinomycetes > Streptomycetales > Streptomycetaceae > Actinacidiphila > Actinacidiphila fildesensis. The sequence goes on along the minus strand of NZ_JAAIKO010000005.1, from coordinate 178 downwards.
GGCCGTGACTGTGCCGCTGATTCCCTTCCTGGTCGCCTGCTCGCCCGTCATCGGCTAGTACTCCAGCAGTACTTTGTGGCTTGACCTGGGGAAACGTCGAGCGGTGGGAGTGTAGCGGGCAGGGTTGCGTCACGGACGGATTCTGCCCGCCGGTCCCTCGAAGGAGTGCCCGCGGCGA
>NZ_JAAIKO010000059.1 GCF_016107395.1 Streptomyces fildesensis | reverse complement strand
CCACCTCCCTCGGCTGGGGCCTATGGGCACCCGAAACCGGCGGAATGGGCGCAGGACTCTCGGCCAAGGACGTGGAGCGGGCCGCCCGGGCCGGGACCCCGGCGCACAGTGCCGCCTCAGGTCTGGCGATGTTCGACGCGGCCTGGGGCGGGGAGTACGCCCACGTCCTGGCGCTGCGGCTGGAGTCCGGCGCGCTCGGGCGCCGGGCGGCTGCCGACGGTGTACCCGCGCTGCTGCGCGGTCTGGTCCGTACCCCGGCCCGGCTCGCCGCCGCCTCGGGATCCGCGGGCGGCGACTCATTGGAGGAGCAGCTCGGCCGGCTGCCGGCGGCGGAGCAGGAGCGCTTCCTGCTCTCCCTCGTCCGTACGCAGATAGCGGCCGCTCTCGGTCACTCCGGCCCGGACGCGGTCGATCCGGCCCGCGGTTTCGGCACCCTGGGCTTCGACTCCCTCGCGGCCGTTGAACTCCGCAACCGGCTCGGCACCGCCACCGGCCTGCGGCTGCCCGCGACCCTCACCTTCGACTACCCGAACGCCACCACGCTCGCCCGCTACCTGCGGGAGAAGCTCGTCGGCGACGAGACCGCCGGGGCCACGTCCTCCGCTGCCGCCGCTGTCGTCGCGGCCCGGCAGTCCACGGGCGACGACCCGATCGCGATCGTCGGCATGTCCTGCCGCTTCCCGGGCGGGGTGCGCAGTCCCGAAGGGCTGTGGGACCTGCTCGCCGCGGGCCGGGACGCCGTCGCGGACTTCCCCGAGGACCGCGGCCCGAGCTGGTACGACGCCTATGACCCCGACCCGGACGCCATCGGCAAGACGTACTCCAAGGAAGGCGCGTTCCTCGACGACGCGGGCCGGTTCGACGCGGACTTCTTCGGCATCAGCCCGCGCGAGGCCCTGGCCACCGACCCCCAGCAGCGCCTGCTGCTGGAGGCGTCGTGGGAGGCGTTCGAGCGCGCCGGGATCGACCCGGAGAGCCTGCAGGGCACTTCAACAGGGGTGTTCGCGGGCGTCATGTACCACGACTTCGCGCCCCGCCTCCGTGACGTACCCGAGGAGCTCGCGGGCTACCTCGGCAACGGCGGCCTCGGCAGCGTCGTCTCCGGCCGGGTCTCGTACGCCCTGGGCCTGGAAGGCCCCGCGCTGACAGTCGACACCGCCTGCTCGTCCTCCCTCGTCGCCGTCCACCTGGCCGGCCAGGCGCTGCGCGCCGGCGAGTGCTCGCTCGCGCTGGCCGGCGGCGTCACCGTGATGACCACCCCGGACACCTTTGTCGACTTCAGCCGCCAGCGCGGCCTCGCCGCCGACGGCCGCTGCAAGCCGTTCGCGGAGGCGGCGGACGGTACCGGCTGGGGCGAAGGGGTCGGCGTCCTCGTCCTGGAGAAGCTCAGCGACGCGCGGCGCAACGGCCATCGCGTCCTGGCCGTCGTCCGCGGCAGCGCGATCAACCAGGACGGCGCCAGCAGCCAGCTGACCGCCCCCAACGGCCCCGCCCAGCAGCGCGTCATCCGGCAGGCCCTCGCCGCCGGTTCGCTCACCACGGGTGACGTCGACGTGGTCGAGGGCCACGGCACGGGCACCCGGCTGGGCGACCCGATCGAGGCGCAGGCGCTGCTGGCGACGTACGGGCAGGAGCGGGCGGACGGTCAGCCGCTGTGGCTGGGTTCGGTGAAGTCGAACCTCGGTCACACGCAGGCTGCCGCCGGTGTCGCGGGCATCATCAAGATGGTGCTGGCGATGCGGCACCAGGAACTGCCGCGCACGCTGGGCGTCGACGCTCCCAGCTCGCATGTCGACTGGAGCGCCGGTGACGTCGAGCTGCTGACCGAGGCCCAGCCGTGGCCGGCCGGGGAGCGGACCCGCCGCGCGGGCATCTCGTCCTTCGGCATCAGCGGAACGAACGCCCACGTCATCGTGGAAGAAGCCCCCGCAGAGGCCCTCGCGGCCGAAGGTGCCGCTGTCGACCTGCCGGTGGTGCCGTGGGTGCTGTCCGGCAAGACGCCCGACGCCGTCCAGGCCCAGGCCGCCCGGCTCCGTGACTTCGTCCTCGCCGATCCGGAACTGGACCCGGCGGCGATCGGATCCGCCTTGGCCACCACGCGCGCGGCCTTCACCCACCGCGCGGGCGTCGTCGCCGCCGACCGCGACGGCCTGCTGGCCGGACTGACCACCCTCGCCGAAGGCGGCACCGCGGCTGGAACGGTGTTCGGAACTGCCGGTTCCGGACAGGTGGGATTCCTCTTCACCGGGCAGGGCAGCCAGCGCGCGGGGATGGGACGCGAGCTCTACGCCGCCTTCCCCGTCTTCGCCTCAGCGCTGGACGACGTGGTGGCCGCGTTCGGCGACCGACTGGAACTACCGCTGCTGGATGTGCTGTTCGGGGACGACGGCCGGTTGAACGAGACGGGCTTTACGCAGCCTGCTCTGTTCGCGCTGGAGGTCGCGCTCTTCCGGCTGCTGGAGTCCTTCGGGGTCCGGCCGCAGGTGCTGGCGGGTCACTCCATCGGTGAGCTGGCCGCCGCACACGTCGCAGGGGTCTGGTCGCTGGAGGACGCGGCGCTGCTCGTTGCGGCTCGTGGCCGGCTGATGCAGCAACTTCCCGCCGGTGGTGCGATGGCGGCGATCCAGGCCACCGAGGCCGAAGTCCTGCCGCAGCTCACCGACAGGGTGGGGATCGCGGCCGTCAACGGGCCCACCTCCATCGTCGTCTCGGGTGACGAAGACGCCGTCGCTGCCGTGATCGCGCACTTCGATGGCATCGGACGGAAGACCAAGCGCCTCACCGTCAGCCACGCCTTCCACTCCCTCCACATGGAGCCGATGCTCGCCGAATTCGGCACCATCGCAGCAGGGCTCACCTACACCGCACCGTCCATCCCGATCGTCTCGACGCTCACCGGCCAGGCCGCCACCACCGAAGAACTCACCGACCCCGCCTACTGGGTCCGCCACGTCCGCGAAGCCGTCCGCTTCGCCGACGCCGTCACCACCCTCCAGGACCAAGGCGTCACCAAGTTCCTGGAGCTCGGCCCCGACGCCGTTCTCACCGCGATGGCCGCCGAATCCGCCACCGACACCACCATCCTCATCCCCGCCCTCCGCCGCGACCACAACGAAGCCCAGGTCTTCGTCACCTCCCTCGCGACCCTCCACACCCGGGGCGTCCCCGTCGACTGGCCGGCCCTCTTCGGCACCGGCCATACCCCCGTCGACCTCCCCACCTACGCCTTCCAGCACCAGCACTACTGGCTCGCCGACAGCACGGTCTCCACCGGCGACCCCTCCGGGCTCGGCCAGGGCACCACCACCCACCCGCTCCTCACGGCGGCGATCACCCTCCCCGACACCGACGGGCTGCTCTTCACCGGGCGGCTCTCGCTGGCCACCCACCCGTGGCTCGCGGACCACGCCGTCAACGGCACCGTCATCGTCCCCGGCGCCGCGCTCGCCGACCTCGCCATCCACACCGGCGACCACACCCACACCAGCACGCTGCAGGAGCTCACCCTCTCCGCACCCGTCGTCGTTCCGCAGACCGGTGCCATCCATCTGCGGGTCAGGATCGGCGGGGTGGAGGAGCGGACGCTGTCGGTGTTCTCGCGCCCCGAAGGCGCGGCGGAGGACGAGCCCTGGACGCGGCACGCGGACGGGCTGCTCACCTCGCACGCCGCCGAGCCCGGTTTCGACCTGGTGCAGTGGCCGCCGGCCGGGGCGGAGGCAGTGGCGGTCGACGGGCTGTACGGGACGATGGCCGCGAGCGGCCTGGAGTACGGGCCCGTGTTCCAGGGGCTGCGCGCCGCCTGGAAGCTCGGTGACGAGGTCTTCGCCGAGGTCGCGTTGCCGGAGGGCATCGACACCAACGGGTTCGGGCTGCATCCGGCGCTGCTCGACGCGGCGCTGCACGGCATCGGGTTCTCCGGGGCCGACAGCGGAGTGGCCGAACTGCCGTTCGCCTGGTCCGACGTTGCCCTGTACGCGACCGGCGCCACCGCGCTGCGGGTACGGATCTCCCCGGCGGGATCGGGCTATGCCCTGCATCTGGCCGACGCGCAGGGTGCTCCGGTCGCCTCCGTCGGGATGCTCGCCCTGCGTCCGGTGAACACGGGCGAGTTGGCGGCGGCCCAAGCCGCCCAGGCCCGGGATCTGTACGAGATCCAGTGGTCCGCGGTGGACGCGGATCCGGCGGCTACGGCAGCGGAGAACACGACCGCCCTCGACGAGAGCGCGCTGCTGCGCGTCGTGTCACGGGCCGATGCCCGGTCCACGGTCGTCGACGTTCTCGCGCAGGTGCAGGCATGGCTGGCCGACGAGTCCCCCGCCGGTTCGGACGCCAGGCTCGTCGTCGTCACCCGGGGCGCGGTCCCCGCGCTTCCCGGGGAGGACGTCACCGATCTCGCGCAGGCCGCCGTGCATGGGCTGGTCAGGGCCGCGCAGGCGGAGCACCCGGACCGGATCGTCCTCGTCGACACCGACACGGAGGCCGGTACCGGTCAGATACCCGCCACCGTCCTCGTGTCCGACGAGCCGGAACTGGCCGTCCGCAACTCCCAGTTGTACGCACCGCGGCTGGCCCGTACGGCACCGTCCGCCGAGGCGACCCCTTGGCGCACGGACGGCACCGTCCTGATCACCGGCGGCACCGGCGGTCTGGGCGCGCTCACCGCCCGCCACCTGGTCACTGAACACGGCGTCCGCGACCTCCTGCTCACCAGCAGGCGCGGACAGAACGCACCGGGCGCAGCCGAACTCGCGGCCGAACTCACCCAAGCCGGCGCCACCGTCACCATCGCCGCCTGCGACGTCTCCGACCGGGACGCCCTCGCGGAACTCCTCGCCGATGTGCCGTTGAGTGCGGTGATCCACACCGCGGGTGTCGTGGACGACGGGACCGTCGAGTCCCTCACTCCCGGCCAGGTGGGCACGGTGTTCGGCCCGAAGGCCGAGGCCGCGCGTCATCTGCACGAGCTGACCGCGCACCTCACCCTCGACGCGTTCGTGCTCTTCTCGTCGACGGCCGCCACCTTCGACGGCACCGGCCAGGCCAACTACGCCGCCGCCAACGCCTATCTCGACGCCCTCGCCACCCACCGCCGTACGCACAACCTGGCCGCGACCTCGCTCGCCTGGGGCCTGTGGGCTCCCGAATCGGGCGGCATGGGGGCGGATCTGACGCAGGCGGATGTCGACAGGGTGGCGCGCGGCGGTGCGTTGGCGCTGGGGCGCGAGGCGGGTCTCGCGCTGCTCGACGCGGCGCTGATCGGCGGGAAGGCCCATCTGCTGCCGGTGCCCTTCTCCACGGCGGCGCTGGAGGCGCGGGCCGGGAGCCAGGGCCTGCCGGCCATCCTGCGGGGGCTCGTCAGGGCACCCGCGGCACGGCGCGGCACCGTAGCGGCCGCAGCGGGTGCCGCGGCCGCGGAAAGCCTGAAGGACCGGCTGCTCAAGCTGCCGCCGGCGGAACGTACGCCGGTGGTGCTGGACCTCGTGCGGTCCCAGGTGGCCGCCGTGCTCGGGCACTCGGGAGTGGACGCCGTCGATCCGGCACGCGGCTTCGGCGGGCTGGGCTTCGACTCGCTCGCCGCCGTCGAGTTCCGCAACCGGCTCACGCCGGCGACCGGGCTGCGCCTTCCCGCGACGCTGATCTTCGACTACCCGACCTCCGAGGCCCTCGCCGAGTACATCCGCGAGCAGCTGGCACCGGCGCCCTCGGGCCCGGCGGCGCTGCGGGCCCTGGAGGCCGAACTGGCGGACCTGGAGGACCGGCTGGTCACCACGACCGACAACGGCGACGTGGACGAGCAGGACCACACCCGGGTCACCGACAGCCTGCGGGCCCTGGTGGCCCGCTGGACCGCACTGCGCGCCGGAGCCGCGGAGGCGGCGGCGTCCGCCGCGGCGGACGAGGCCGAACTGGCCTCGGCCGACGCGGACCAGCTCTTCGACATTCTCGACAGCGAGTTCGAACCTCTCGACTGACCCGCCCGGCGCCGATGCCGGCGCACCCCCGTATGACTCGTATGAGGAGAGATCCGACATGGTTGTTCAGGACCCCGCGCCGACAGCGGCCACCCGTAAGGAGACGGACCTTTGGCTGCTGGAGCGGCTGGTACCGGGATCGGGCGTCAACAACCTGTCCCTGACCTTCGACGTGGAGGGTGAGATCGACTCCGCGGCGCTGTCCCGGGCGCTGACCCTGGTGGTGCGCAAGTACGACATCCTGCGCACCGTCTTCCGCACCTCCGAGACCGACCTCACCAAGGAGGTGCTGGCGGCCGACGCGATCACCTCGGTCGACGTCACCTCGATCGACGTCACCGAGACGGAAGCCGCCGAGGACGCTCTCCAGGCCGCCGTCGAGGCGTTCGTCGCGGAGCCGTTCGCCCTGGACGGGAGCCCGCTCGTCAGGGCGGCGCGCTTCCGGCGGGCGGGCGGCGCCGGCGATGTGGTGAGCGTCGCGCTCCACCACCTCGTCTTCGACGCGATGTCGACCGTCACGCTGCTCGGTGAGCTGATCAGCGCCTATCAGGCGCCCGACACGTACGCGACCGACCCGGTCGCCGCGGTCGTCGAGGCGGAGCCGTCCGAGGAGAGCGTCGACTTCTGGCGCGACCAGCTCCGCGGTTTCCGCGGCGCGGACGACGGCCTCTGGTACGGGAATCCGGCCTCGGCCACCCCGAACCTGGCGGGCGACACCCTGCAGTACCTGCTGTCGGACGACGCCCTCGCCGTGGTCGGCCGCCTGCAGCGCGAGCTGCGCGCGCCGGAGGCCGTGATCCTGCTGGCCGCGTACTACCTGCTGCTCGCCCAGCACGGCGCGGGCTCGGACATCGTCGTCGGCTCACCCGTCAGCGTGCGGCCGCCCGGCCACGAGGGCGCCATCGGCTATCACGTCAACGTGCTGCCGCTGCGGGTGCGGATGGACCCGGCCAAGCCGTTCAAGCGGCTGGTGAACCGGGCCCGCGCGGTGTTCCTGGAGAGCCTGGGCGAGCCGGGCGTGACCGCCGAGTCCGTACTGGACGAGGTGCGGGACGGCGGCTCCTCCTCCTGGCGGAACTCGCTCTTCAACCACCTGTTCAACTACGTGCCGGGCGGCACCTCGGGAACGTTCGAGGTGGCCGGGCACCCGGCCAGGATCCGTGGGGTGGAGAACGGCTTCAGCAAGTTCGACCTGGAGTTCTTCTTCATGCCGGAGCCCGAGTCGGCGAAGACCACGATCCGCGCCGTGTTCCGTACCCAGGTCTTCACCCCGGCCGACGTGGAGCTGCTGCTCGCCCGCTACGACGCCCTGCTGTGCACCCTCGGCGACCAGCTGGACCGGCCGATCGGGGAGATCTCCGGCTGGAGCGCGGCCGACCACGCCGCGGTCCTGGCCGGCCACCGGGACGGCCTGCCCGAGGCCCTGCTCGGCCCGTCCGTCGCACCGTTCTCCGGCTACGCGAAGCTCGCCGCCAAGTCCGACAGTTCGGCCCTGACCCGGGCCTTCGTGGCCGCCCCCGACGGGACGGAGCTGCCGGTGGGCGTCCGCGGCGAGCTCTGCCTCGCCGACGAGGCGGTCACCCGCACCGGTGACGTGGCCCGCTGGCTTCCCGACGGCCGGATCGAGATCCTCGGCCGGCTGGACCGCCGGGTGACCGTGCAAGGGCTCGCGTTCGGCCTGGAGGACGTCGACGCCGCACTGCTCGCGCACCCCGCCATCGACGCCGCCGTGACCGTCGCCGCGGGCGGGGTCCTCGTTTCCTTCGTCGCCACCGCCGGCATCGAGGCCGGTCCCGGCCTGCTGGACCAGCTCTGGAAGCAGGTGCGCACCGACCTTCCCGGCCCGGCGGAGCCGGCCCGCATCATCGTCACCGAGGGGCTTCCGACCGTGAACGGCGCCCCTGACCTGCAAGGCCTGCGGCTGCGTGCCGAGGAGCTGCTGCGCACCGAGGCCGCGCCGGAGCCGGTGGACACCACCGAGCTGACCCGTGCGCTGATCGCGCTGTGGAAGCAGTTCCTCAAGCGCGAGGACCTGGACGCGGATTCCGGCTTCTTCACCAGCGGCGGCCACTCGCTGCTCGCCGTCCAGCTGCTGCAGCGCGTCAAGCGCACCACCGGTATCCAGGTGAAGATCCGGCTGGCCGACCTGTTCGCTCACCCGACCCCGGAGAAGCTCAGCGCGTACATCTCGGGCAAGAAGGCGTAGCGGGCCGCAGGAAGCACGACGGAGGGGCTCGTACCGGCTGATCCATCCGGTACGAGCCCCTCTTTCTTGCCTACGCGACGCAGAACTCGTTGCCCTCGGGGTCCTGGAGGGTGACCCCGTAGTGGTCCAGGCCGTCCTGCGACAGGACGCGGACCTTCGTGGCGCCGGCGGCCACCAGCCGTTCGGCCTCGGCGTTCACACGGGCGGTACGGGTCTCCAGCGGTACGTCCCGGCCGCCGCCGACCTTCAGGTCCAGATGCAGCCGGTTCTTGATCGTCTTGGCTTCCGGCACGACCTGGAAGAAGATGCGGGGCCCGGCGCCCGTCGGGTCGACGAGCGAGTCGGCGCAGCTGTTGGACGGGTCGCCGAGCTCGTCCTCGGGCACCCCGATGCTGATCCAGTACGCCCGCCAGGTCGCGAACCCGGCGGGCGGTTCCTCCTCGCGGTACCCCAGGGCGGTCGCCCAGAAGGGGACCAGCACGGCGGGTTCGGCACAGTCGATGCTGATCTGCAGAGTGGTCATCCCTCGATCGTGCCCGGAGGGACTGACAGCGGCCGGTCCGACCGCGCCGCCCCGCTCGTCAGCCGACCTCGGCCAGCCAGGCCTTCATGACGGTGTCGAAGCGCTCGGGCTCCTCGACGTGCGGCATGTGGCTGGACTGCTCGAAGAGCTCCCAGCGGGCGCCGGGGATGTGGTCGAGGAACGGCTGGATGGTGGCGGGTGTGGCCTCGTCGTACGCGCCCGAGATGATCAGGGTCGGGACGGCGACGGCCGGCAGCCGGTCGATGACCGTCCAGTCCTTCAGGGTGCCGATGACGTGGAAGTCGTTGGGGCCGTTCATGGTGCCGTAGACCGTCGGGTCGCTCTGCAGCTCCAGGAGGGTGGCGGCGACCTCGCGCGGCAGCGGGTTCGCCCGGCAGACATGGCGCTGGTAGAAAGCGTACACGGAGCGCTGGTAGTCCGGGTGGTCGAAGTCCTCGGTGGCCTCGTGGCGGCGCAGGGTGTCGCGGTGCACCGGCGGCATCGCGTCCTTGAGGCCCTCGCACGCCGCGCGCCACAGCGGCATGGAGGCCGGGGAGTTGGCGATGACGAGGCCGCGCAGCCCGGCGGGACGGCGGACGGCGTGCTCGGCGCCCAGCATGCCGCCCCAGGACTGGCCGAACAGCAGGTAGTCGTCGGCGATGCCGAGGTGGGCGAGGAGGTTGTCCAGCTCGTCGAGGAAGAGGTCGACGGTCCAGAAGTCGGCGCCGCGGTCGGGCAGCCGGGTGGAGCCGCCGTTGCCGATCTGGTCGTAGTGGATCACCGGGCGGCCGGTGGACGCGGCGAGTTCGGTCATCCGCAGCAGGTAGTCGTGGGTGGAACCGGGGCCGCCGTGGGCGATGACGAGCGGGGTGCGCCCGGTGTGCAGATCGCCGGTGACCCGGTACCAGGTGCGGTGGCCGCGGAAGGGGGCGGTGCCCTTCTGGGTGGGGGCGGGGAACATCGTGGAGTACCTCATGTCTCGGCTCGGCGGTGGCTCGGGTGGGGAGAAGGGAACGGCCGGGAAACGACACCGGCGCCGTCGGCGGGAGGCTTCCCCGCTGACGGCGCCGGTGCCGGCGGCCGGGCGACGATCAGGCCCTGGCGGCCTCACGGCGGGAGTTGAGGATGACGGCCCCGGACAGGACGACCGTCCAGCCGGCGAGCACCAGGGCGGCGACGAGGGTGCGGGTGCCGTGCAGCAGGGCACCGTGGCCGATGTCGGCGAGCCAGTAGCTCGGCAGGGTCTTGACGACCGCGGTCAGCCAGCCCGGGAATCCCGTGGTGGGCAGGAGCAGCCCGCCGAGGAACCCGAACAGCAGCACCAGGCCCTGGAGGTACATCTGCTGCTGCTCGACGGCCACGTACAGGCCGATGACCAGGCCGAGCACCGCGCACGGCAGGGCGGCGATCCAGATGCCCAGGGTGATCTGCAGCCAGCCGGCGACGGAGAGGTGCACGTCCTGGAGGGTGGCGCCCGCGAGCGCCACGAAGAGCGGGCCGGGCAGCGCCACGATCATGCTGACGACGATCTTCGAGAGCAGGTAGTTGCGCGGCAGCAGCGGGGTGAGCCGCAGCTGGCGGTGCCAGCCGATGGAACGCTCGTGGGCGACCCGGGCGCTGGTGTGCATGGAGGAGGTGAAGGCGCTGTACGCGGCGAGGCTGCACATCAGCCAGGCGCTGTACGTGATGCCGTTGGAGTGCGGGATCACCTGGTTCTTGTAGAGCATGCACTCCATGAGGTAGAGGCCCACGGGCAGCACGATCGCGAAGATGATGAAGCGCGGGCCGCGGAGCATCCGCTTGATCTCGATGGACAGGTAGCCGGTCATGCGGCGTCCTCCTGCACGTCCGTCTCGTCGGCGGCGGTCAGCGAGAGGAACGCCTCTTCCAGCCCGCTGGCGCTGATCTCGATGTCGTACGCGTCGGGGTAGGTGGTGAGCAGGGCGCGCAGGCTCTTGTCGGAGTCCTCGCAGTGCAGTTCGACACGGCCCAGGCGCAGCGCGGCGGCGGTCACGCCGGGCAGTGCGCGCAGGTCCGCCTCCTTCGCGTCGGGGACCGAGGCGCGCAGCACGCGGCCCGCGGTGAGGGCACGGATCTTGGCGACGGTGCCGTCGGCGGCGATCTCGCCACCGCGCATGAGGACGACGCGGTCGGCGAACTCCTCGGCCTCGTCCAGGTAGTGGGTCGCGAAGACCACGGTGCGGCCGGTGTCGGTGAACTTCCGCATGGACTCCCAGAACTTGCGGCGACTGCCGACGTCCATGGCGGAGGTCGGCTCGTCGAGCACCAGGAGCTGCGGGTTGCCGATGAGCGCGCAGGCGAAGCGGGCGCGCTGGCGCTGGCCGCCGGAGAGCTTGGTGCCGCGGCGGTCGACGATGTCCTCGATGTTGGCGCGGCGCAGCACCTCGTCGAGGGGCAGCGGCTTCTTGTAGAGAGAGGAGATCATCTCCAGCGTCTCGCGGACGGAGATGTCGTCGATCAGCGAGCCCTCCTGGAGGACGGCGCTGACCAGCCCTTCCCGTACCGCGAGGTAGGGGGCCCGGCCGAAGATGCTGATCTCACCGGAGGTGGGGTGGGACAGGCCGAGGATCATGTCGATGGTGGTGGACTTGCCCGCGCCGTTGGGGCCGAGGAGCGCCACGACCTCGCCGGGGGCGATGGTCAGGTCGATGCCCTTGACCGCCTGGACCTCGCCGTAGACCTTGCGCAGTCCGGTGACGCGGATGGCCGGCTCGGCCTGGGACGCGGGCCCGGACTTCCCCTTGGCCTCAGCGGCTGCGGGAGCCGGCGCGGGCTCCGGCGGTGCCGCTACCGGAACGGTCCCCTCTGCCCTGGCGGTGGTCTTCTCTGTGGTCTTCATGTCACATCCGGATCTGTCGGGAGAGGTCCTGTGCGGTCAGCAGCTCGGCCAGCGCCGTGGCGGCGCCTTCGTCACGCAGCAGGTCGGTGTGATCGCAGTCGAACCGGAGTTCACGGGCCACTGCTCCGGCCGCGCCGTCCGGGTCGGTGGAACGCAGCCGATTGAGTCCGCTGAGCGGGCTTCCGGAGCTGAAGGCGACGGCGTCCGTCCACGCGGTGGCGGCCGAGGAGTTGAGCTGGCCGGCCGCGACGACATAGGCGACGAAGGAGGTGAAGGACTCGGTGAACTCGGTCCGGCTCTCGGGTTCCAGCTCGATCTCGTCGAAGGCGGCTTCGCTGATCTCCCGGAAGAGTCCGACGAGCACCGGGCCGATGTACCCGAGGTTCTCGGGGTCGGCCTCCAGCGCCTGCCGGGCGGTCTCCTGGGCCTCGGCGACCGGTTCGGCACCGATGATTCCCGCGAACAGCTCGACGGACTTGTGGAACTGCCAGAGCAGACCGAAGGCGTTGGCCTGCTCGGGGTCGAACAGGATGAGCTGGGGGGCTCGTTCCTGCCACTGCGCTATGCGGCCGGCCAGGGCGGCGGCGTACACCGCTCCGGCGCAGAAGCCGAGTACGGCACCGACCTGCTGCCCGCTCGCGCGGACGTCCTCGAACCAGCGGTCGAGGTACTCCTCGCCCGACGGCCCGATGTCGGTGGCGATGGCCTGCGGCATCGTCTCCCAGACCGGATGGCTGGTGGCGGTGAGGCCGACGATGTCGGCGAATCGCGCATCGGGTCGCCCGGTGGCCGTGAAGTCGACAGCGAGGACCAGATCTCCTGGGCCCTTGCCGCCGATTTCCCACCATGCATCGGATTTCTCCACCAACAGCCCCTTCCGTTCCCTGCTGTCCCGTGCACCCGCATGGGGAGTGCTTCCGATGCTAGAAGCGGGCAATTGCACTGAGATCCCCTAGCGGACCCCCTAGCGCCCCCTACTCGTCGGGAGTACTCGCCGCGGCCGGGGCCGGTGCCGCTTCCACGGTCTCCAGCAGGTGCTCGGCCAGCTCCTCGGGCGTCTCGTACTCGTAGATCACGGCGGCGGACAGGCGTGCGCCGACGGCCGCGCCGATCCGGTCGCGGAACTCGACGGCGAGCAGCGAGGAGAACCCGAGGTCGATGAACTCGCTGTCGTCCTCGATCTCCTCGGCGGACGCGTGGCCGAGGACGGACGCGGTGACCGAACGCACCAGCTCCAGCAGGAGCTCGGCGCGGGCCGGGCCGTCGGCCGCGTGCAGCCGCCGCTGGAACTCCAGCGGATCGTCGGCCGGCTCTCCCCCAGCTACCGCTGGGAGGTGCCCCCCGACGGCGTCCGGCAGGTCCAGGACGCTGCCGGCGGCACCGGGAGCGGCGGGTCCGGCCGAGGCGCGGCCGGCTGCCGCCAGCCAGTAGTGCTGGTGCTGGAAGGCGTACGTGGGCAGCGGGGTCCGGCGTGCGCCGGTGCCGTCGAAGAGCGCGGTCCAGTCCACGGCGGCGCCGCGCATCCGCAGCCGGGCGGCGGCCTCGGTGACCGCGTGCGGCTCGGTGCGGTCCCTGCGCAGCACGGGGAGCACGGCGGCGGGCGCCGGTGCGGTCAGGCAGTCGCGGACCAGCGAGGACAGGACGGCGTCCGGGCCCAGTTCGACGAACGTGGCGGCGCCCTCGGCCGCCAGGCTGCCCACGGCGTCGGCGAAGCGCACCGTCTCGCGGACGTGCCGCACCCAGTAGTCGGGGCTGCGCAGCTCCTGCGCGGTGACGGGCTTGCCGGTGAGGGACGACACGATCGCGATGGTCGGCTCGAGGTACGTCAGCCCTGCGGCCACCCGCCCGAACCCGTCGAGCATCGGCTCCATCAGCGCGGAGTGGAAGGCGTGGCTGACGGTGAGGCGCTTGGTCTTGCGGCCCAGGTCACGGAAGTACCCGGCGACCGCCTCGACCGCCGCCTCGTCGCCGGAGACCACGACGGCCTCCGGGCCGTTGACCGCCGCGATCCCGACTCCTTCGGCCAGCCGCGGCAGCACCTCCGCCTCGGTGGCCTGGAGGGCCGCCATCGCGCCGCCGGCCGGCAGCGCCTGCATCAGCCGGCCGCGGGCGGCGACGAGCGCCGCCGCGTCCTCCAGCGACCAGAGCCCGGCGACGTGCGCGGCGGCCAGTTCGCCGATCGAGTGCCCGGCGAGCAGGTCGGGCCGCACGCCCCAGGACTCCAGCAGCCGGTACAGGGCCACTTCGAGGGCGAAGAGCGCGGGCTGCGCGTAGCCGGTCGTGTCCAGCAGCGCCGCCTCCGCGATGCCCGGCTCGGCGAACAGCACCTGCTGGAGGGGGTGTTCGAGGTGCGGGTCGAGCGCGGCGCACGCGGCGTCCAGCGCCCGCGCGAACGCCGGCTGCGAGGCATGCAGTTCACGGCCCATGCCGGGCTTCTGGCTGCCCTGCCCGGTGAAGAGGAAGGCGATACGTCCGCTCCCCTGCGTCTCCTGGACCACGGCCGGGCCCTGGCTGCCCGCCGCGAGCCCCTCCAGCGCGGCCAGCAGGTCCGCCCGGCTGTCGGCGACGAGCGCCGCCCGGTGGCTGAGCTGGCTGCGGGAGGTGGCCAGGGACAGTCCGATGTCGGCGGCCGACAGGTCCGGACGGTCCGTGACGTGCGCGTGCAGCCGGGCGGCCTGGGCGCGCAGTCCCGCGGCGCCCTTCGCGGACAGCAGCCAGGGCACCGGACGGATCTCCGGGGCCGCGGCGGCCTCGGCCGGCTCCTCCTGCGGTGCCTGCTCCAGGACGACGTGGGCGTTGGTGCCGCTGATGCCGAACGCGGACACCGCGGCGCGGCGCGGCCGGCCGCTGTCGGGCCAGGCGCGGGCCTCGGCGAGCAGTTCGACGGCGCCCGCCGACCAGTCGACGTGCGGGCTGGCCTCGTCGATGTGCAGCGACTTGGGGAGCACCGCGTGCCGCAGCGCCATCACCATCTTGATGACGCCGGCGGCGCCCGCGGCGGCCTGGGTGTGGCCGAGGTTGGACTTCACCGAGCCGAGCCACAGCGGCTGGTCCGCGGGCCGGTCCTGGCCGTAGGTCGCGATGAGCGCCTGCGCCTCGATCGGGTCGCCCAGGACGGTGCCGGTGCCGTGCGCCTCGACGGCGTCGATGTCACCGGTGCTCAGCCCGGCGGCGGCCAGCGCCTCCAGGATCACCTGCTGCTGGGACGGGCCGCTGGGGGCGGTGAGGCCGTTGCTGGCGCCGTCCTGGTTGATGGAGCTGCCCCGCACCAGGGCGAGGACGGGGTGCCCGTTGCGGCGCGCGTCGGAGAGCCGCTCCAGGAGCAGCACACCGACGCCCTCGCCCCAGCCGGTGCCGTCGGCGGCCTTCGCGAACGGCTTGCACCGGCCGTCCGGGGCCAGCCCGCGCTGCCTGCTGAAGTCGATGAACGTGTCGGGGGTGGCCATGACGGTGACACCGCCGGCCAGCGCGAGACCGCATTCGCCGTTGCGCAGCGCCTGCATCGCCAGGTGCAGGGTCACCAGCGACGACGAGCAGGCGGTGTCGACGGTGACGGCCGGGCCCTGCAGCCCCAAGGCGTACGAGACCCGCCCGGACAGCACGCTGCCGGCCGTACCGGTGCCGAGGAAGCCCTCGACGCCGTCCGGGATCGACGCCCGGTCCGAGCCGTAGTCGTGGTACATGACGCCCGCGTAGACGCCGGTCCGGGTGCCGCGGACGGTCGCCGGGTCGATCCCGGCGTGTTCGAACGCCTCCCAGGACGCCTCGAGCAGCAGCCGCTGCTGCGGGTCCATGGCCAGCGCCTCACGCGGGCTGATGCCGAAGAACGCGGCGTCGAAGTCCCCGGCCCCGGCGAGGAATCCGCCCTCCTTGGCGTAGCTCTTGCCCAGGGCGTTCGGGTCGGGGTCGTAGAGGTTCTCGACGTCCCAGCCCCGGTCGGTGGGGAAGC
This sequence comes from Streptomyces fildesensis, assembly GCF_016107395.1. Classification (GTDB taxonomy): domain Bacteria; phylum Actinomycetota; class Actinomycetes; order Streptomycetales; family Streptomycetaceae; genus Actinacidiphila; species Actinacidiphila fildesensis. The sequence goes on along the minus strand of NZ_JAAIKO010000059.1, from coordinate 23,458 downwards.
CGCCGGCGCCGTCGCCACCGGCGACCAGCAGCTCCCACAGCTCCTCGGGCGAGGTGATCCCGCCCGGGTAGCGGCAGCTCATGCCGACGATGGCGACGGGTTCGCGGGTCCTGTCCTCCAGGTCCTGGATACGGCGGCGGGCCTGGAGGAGATCGGTGGTTGCCCGCTTCAGATAGTCGCGGAGCTTCTGTTCGGTGTCCGTGGTCATGCGTGCTTCAGCTCCTTGTATCGGGCGAGCGGGCGATCAGGTGGGACGGGTCAGTCGGAGCCGATCTCGCCGTCCAGCAGCGCGAACAGCTCGTCGTCCGAGGCCTCGTCGACGGTCGCCGCCGCGTCCTGGGCGGCCGGCGCGGGCGCTGCCGCGTCGTGCCAGCGGGACATCAGCGCTTGGAGGCGCACGGTGACCTTGGAGCGGGTCAGCTTGTCCAACCCGTCGGTGTTCAGCAGCGGTTCGAGCTGTTCCAGGCTCGCGAGCAGCGCCTGCGCGGGGTCGTCGTCGGCGGGGGCCAGCGCCTGGAGGAGGTGGTCGGCCAGCTCCAGCGGTGTCGGGTAGTCGAAGACGAGCGTGGCCGGCAGCCGCACCCCGGTCTCGACGACGAGGCGGTTGCGGAACTCCACGGCCGTCAGCGAGTCGAAGCCGAAGTCCTTGAACGGCTTCTCCGCCTCGACGGGCTGGTCGGCGGCGAAGCCGAGCACGGCCGCGACCTGCTTGCGGACCAGCCCCAGCACCAGCTGCGGCCGTTCGCCGGCCGGCAGCGCCGCCAGCCGCGCGGTGAGACCGCCGTCGGCCGCGCCCGCTCCGCCGGCCGCCGCCGCGCGCCGTACCGGCCCGCGCACCAGCGACCGGAACATGCCGGGCACCTCACCGCTCATGGCGCGGCCCAGGGCCCGGGTGTCCAGACCGACCGGCACCAGGAGCGCCCGGTCCGCGGCCACCGCCGTGTCGAACAGCGCGAGGCCCTGCTCCTGGCCGAGGGCGAGGATGCCGCCGCGCGCCATCCGTTCGACGTCGGCCCCGGTCAGGGCCGACCCCATGCCGCCCGTCGCCGGGTCCCACAGGCCCCAGGCGAGCGCCGTGCCGGGCAGGCCCGCTGCCCGGCGCTGCGCGGCGAGGCCGTCCAGATAGGTGTTGGCGGCCGCGTAGTTGCCCTGTCCCGCGCCGCCGAAGACGCCGGCCGCGGAGGAGAACAGGACGAACGCGTCCAGCTCCAGGTCCGCCGTCAGCTCGTGCAGGTGACGGGCGGCGTCGGCCTTCGGGCCGAGGACGGACGCGACGCGGGCCGGGGTCAGCTTGCCGATGACACCGTCGTCCACGATGCCGGCCGTGTGCACGACCGCGCTGAGCCGGACGACACCCGCCAGCAGTCCGGCGAGGCTGTCGCGGTTCGAGACGTCGCAGGCCGCGACGGTCACCGCGGCGCCGGCCGCCTCCAGTTCGGCGACCAGGGTGTCCGCTCCGGGCGCCTCCGGGCCGCGCCGGCTGACGAGCAGCAGGTTCCGTACGCCCCGGGCGGTGACCAGGTGCCGGGCGACGAGCGCGCCCAGACCGCCGGTGCCACCGGTGATCAGTACGGTGCCGTCGGAGCGCCAGGGGGCACCTTCGGCTTCCGCCTCCGACGTGCCGACGCGGACGAGCCGCGGCGCCCACAACACACCGTCACGGAGTGCCAGTTCGGATTCGGCGGCGGAGAGCACGCCCTCCGGAACTCCGTCCGCGTCGGTGTCCAGCAGGACGATGCGGCCCGGGTTCTCGGCCTGGGCGGCCCGGACGAGACCGGTCACCGCCGCCTGGCCCAGATCCGTCACCCCCTCGCCGGGGGTCACCGCCGCCGCGCCACGGGTCAGGACGAGCAGCCGCCCGTCCTCGTTCGCCTCATCGGCCAGCCACTCCTGAAGATCCGTCAGTACGGAGGCGACCGCGTCGGCGGCAGAGCGCCCGGCCGGTGCCGTCAGAACGGTCGGCGCGGGTCCGGAGTCCGTGGCAGCGGAGGTGATCTGCTTCCACTCGACGGTGAACAGCGCGTCGTCCGAGGTGTCCGGGGTGCCCAACTGGGCTGCGGACACCGGTCGCAGGGTGAGCGTGCCGATCGACGCGACCGCGCCGCCCTCGGCGTCCGCGACCCGCACCGAGACCCCGCCGGGGGTGGCCGCCGGGGCGAGCCGTACCCGCAGCGCCGTGGCGCCCGAGGCGTGCAGGGTGACGTCCGACCAGGCGAAGGGCAGCCACATGGCGCCCGCGTCCGCGTCGGCCGGGCCGCTCATCAGGCCGGGGCCGCCCAGCGCGACCGCGTGCAGCGCGGCGTCCAGCAGGGCCGGGTGCAGACCGAACAGCCCGGCCTGCGACTCCTCCCGCTCGGGCAGCGCGACCTCGGCGAAGACCTCGTCGCCGAGCAGCCAGGCGGCCCGCAGGCCCTGGAAGGCCGGGCCGTACTCCAGGCCGCGGCCGGCCAGCTCGTCGTAGAGGTCGTCCACCGCGACCGGCTCGGCGCCGGCCGGGGGCCACTGCGCCAGGTCGAACCCGGCGGCGGGGGCCTGCTCGGTGAGCGTGCCGTCGGCGTGCCGCGTCCAGGCCGTGCCCTCCGGCGCGCCCTCCGGCCGGGAGAAGATCGTCACGGCACGCTGCTCGCCGCCGTCCAGCCGCAACCGCACCTGGACGGCGCCCACGGCGGGGACGACCAGCGGCGCGTGGAGCGTCAGTTCCTCCAGCGTGCCGCAGCCCGCCAGGTCACCGGCGTGCACGGCGATCTCGACGAGCGCGGTGCCGGGGACGATCACGGTGCCGTTGACGGCGTGGTCGGCCAGCCACGGGTGGGTGGCCAAGGACAGCCGCCCGGTGAACAGCAGCCCGTCCGACTCGGGGATGCTCACGGCCGCGCCGAGCAGCGGATGTCCCGCCGTGTCCTGGCCGAAGTCGGCGGCGTCGCCACTGGGCAGGGCGTTGGACGTGAACCAGTAGCCGCGGTGCTGGAAGGCGTACGTCGGCAGGTCCACGAGTCCGGCGGCGGCGCGGCCCGCGAAGAACGCCCGCCAGTCGACGCCGATACCGCGCAGGTACAGGCGGGTGACGGCCTCCACCAGGGTCTGTGCCTCGTCGCGGTCCCGGCGCAGCGCGGGGACCAGGACCGACGCAACGGGGTCTGTCACGCTCTCGGCGCCCATCGCGCTCAGCACGGCGTCGGGCCCCAGTTCCAGGAACGCGCTGACGCCCCGCTCCTCCAGCGCCGTCACGGCGTCGGCGAAGCGCACGGCCTCACGGACGTGCCGGACCCAGTAGGCGGGGTCGGTCAGTTCTTCGGTGGTGGCGGTCTGCCCGGTGAGCGTCGACACGATCGGGATCGAGGGCGCGTGGTACGTGAGCCCGGCCGCGACGGCGCGGAACTCCTCGAGCATCGGCTCCATGTGGACGGAGTGGAAGGCGTGGCTGACGGTGAGGCGCTTGGTCTTGCGGCCCTGCTCGTCGAAGTACGTGACGACCTGCCGGACCGCGTCCTCGTCGCCCGAGACGACGATGGAGGTGGGCCCGTTGACGGCCGCGATCCCGACCCGGTCGGTAAGGCGCGGCAGGACCTCGGCCTCGGTGGCCTGGATCGCCGCCATCGCACCGCCGGACGGCAGTTGCTGCATCAGCCGGCCGCGAGCCGCGACCAGCAGCGCCGCGTCCTCCAGGGACCAGACCCCCGCCACATGCGCTGCGGCCAGCTCACCGATGGAGTGACCGGCCAGCACCTGCGGCTTGATGCCCCACGCGGCGACCTGCCGGAACAGCGCCACCTCCAGGGCGAACAGCGCGGGCTGGGTGTAGCCGGTAGCGTCCAGCGATCCGTCGTCCCCGAACAGCACGTCCTTGAGCGGACGGTCCAGGTGCGCGTCGAACGCCGCCGCCACCTCGTCGAGCGCCGCCGCGAACACCGGGAACGCGGCGTAGAGCTCCCGCCCCATGCCGGCCCGCTGGCTGCCCTGGCCGGTGAACAGGAAGCCGAGCCGGCCGGATCCGGGGCCGTCGCGCAGGACGCCCGGCGCGCTCCCGCCGTCGGCAAGGGCCGCGAGCGCGGTGAGCAGTTCCTCCCGGCCACCGGCCACCACGCCCGCCCGGTACGGGAAGGCGGAGCGCGTCGTGGCGAGGGCCGAGCCGACCGTGGACGGGTCGGCGGCCACGGAGCCGTCCCGCAGGTACGCGTGCAACCGCCCGGCCTGGGCGGTCAGCGCCTCCGAGGTCCGGGCGGACAGCAGCCACGGCACCACCGGCAGTTCGGCGACGGCGGGCTCCTCCGCCGTCTCCTCGGCCGGGGTCTCCTCCACGATGACGTGGGCGTTCGTGCCGCTGATGCCGAAGGACGAGACACCCGCACGGCGGGTCCGCTCCCCCGCCGGCCACGGCCGGGCCTCGGTCAGTAGCTCGACGGTGCCTGCCGACCAGTCGACGTGCGAGCTGGGCGCGTCCACGTGCAGGGTGCGCGGCAGCTCCTCGTGGTGCAGGGCGAGCACCATCTTGATGATCCCGGCGACACCCGCCGCGCCCTGGGTGTGCCCGAGGTTGGACTTGATCGAGCCCAGCCACAGCGGCTGGTCCTGCGGGCGCTCCTGGCCGTAGGCGGCGATGAGCGCCTGCGCCTCGATGGGATCGCCCAGCTTGGTGCCGGTGCCGTGCGCCTCGACCGCGTCGACCTGGTCGGCGGACAGCCGGGCGCTCGCCAGCGCCTGCCGGATGACGCGCTGCTGGGACGGCCCGTTGGGCGCGGTGAGCCCGTTGCTGGCGCCGTCCTGGTTGACGGCGCTGCCGCGGACCACGGCCAGCACGCGGTGCCCGTTGCGCCGGGCGTCGCTGAGCTTCTCCAGCAGCAGGACGCCGACGCCCTCCGACAGGCCGGTGCCGTCGGCGGCCTCCGCGAACGGCTTGCAGCGGCCGTCGCCGGCCAGCCCGTCCGCCCGGCTGAACTCCAGGAACGTTCCGGCGGAGCCCATCACCGTCACCCCGCCGGCCAGTGCCAGCGTGCACTCCCCCGCCCGCAGCGCCTGGCCCGCGAGGTGCAGGGCGACCAGGGCGGACGAGCAGGCGGTGTCGATGGTGACGGCCGGGCCCTCCAGGCCCAGCGCGTACGAGACCCGGCCGGACAGGACGCTGCCCGCGACACCGGTCATCATGTGGCCGGCGACCTCGGCGGGCATCTTCTGCAGCCCGCGCAGGTAGTCGGAGCTGCTGACACCGGTGAAGACCGCCGTGCGGGTGCCGGACAGTGCCACCGGGTCGATCCCCGCGCGTTCCAGCGCCTCCCACGACGTCTCCAGCAGCACCCGCTGCTGCGGGTCCATCGCGAGGGCCTCGCGGGGGCTGATCCCGAAGAACTCGGCGTCGAACTCGGCGGCGTCGGCGAGGAAGCCGCCCTCGGGCGCGCCGTCGCCCGCCGCGCCGCCCTTCTCCCGTTCGCTGTCCTGGAACTGGGTGAGGTTCCAGCCGCGGTCGGTGGGGAACGGCGTCAGACCGTCCTCGCCGGCCGCGAGCAGCTCCCACAGCTCCTCGGGCGAGGTGACGCCGCCCGGGAAGCGGCAGGCCATACCGATGATCGCGATCGGCTCGCGGTCCTTGTCCTCCGCCTCCCGCAGCCGCCGACGGGCGTCGTGCAGGTCAGCGGCGACCCGCTTGAGTGTGTCGACCAGCTGCTTCTCGTCCGCCATCAGTTCTCCTCAAAGGTGTGCAGGGCGCCGTCAGGCGATGCCGAGTTCGTCCGTGATGAAGGCCAGGACCTCGTCGGTCGTGGCGTCCTGCAGTCGTTCGTTGACGTTCTCGCCGGTGTCGCCGCCCGCGCCGGCGCGCAGGTTCCTGAACCGGGAGAGCAGTTCCTCCAGGCGGGCGGTGACGGCGGCGTGGACACTGTCGTCGAGGGACACCTCCGGCAGATAGCCGTCGAGGCGGTCGAGTTCGGCGAGTACGGCGTCGGCCGGGTCGGTCTGCTCGGGGGCGAACTCGCCGTAGAGCAGCCGGGCGAGCGCCAGCGGGGTCGGGTGGTCGAAGACGGCGGTGGCGGGCAGCCGGACACCGGTGGCGGCGCCGAGCCGGTTGCGGAATTCCACGGCGGTCAGCGAGTCGAAGCCCAGCTCCTTGAAGGAGCGGGTGGCGCCGACCGCCGAGGTGCCGGCGAAGCCGAGCACCGCCGCCGCGTAGGACTGCACCAGGTCGAGCAGCACGGTCTCCCACTCGTCGGTGGGCAGTGCGGCGAGCCGCTTGCGCAGCGCGTCGCCCTGGGCGCCGTCCTCCGCCGCCGACGCGCCCTGCGCGGTGCGCCGGGACGGGCCGCGGACCAGGGAGCGCATCAGCGGCGCCACCGGGCTGTCGCCGGCCTGCGACCGCAGGCCCGCGGTGCTGAGGCCGATCGGGACGAGAGCGGGCTCCGTCCCGCCGACTCCGGCGTCGAACAGGGCCAGGCCCTGCTCGGGGCTGAGCGGCCGGATGCCGGAGCGGGCCAGCCGCGCCAGGTCCGTGCTCGCCAGGTGTCCGGTCATACCGCTCGGCTCGGCCCACAGGCCCCAGGCGAGGGACACGGCGGGCAGCGCCGCGGCCCTGCGGTGGGCGGCGAGGGCGTCGAGGTAGGCGTTGGCCGCCGCGTAGTTGGCCTGGCCCGCGTTGCCGAAGACCCCGGCGGAGGAGGAGAACAGGACGAACGCGTCCAGTTCCGTCCCGGCCGCGACCGTCAGCTCGTGCAGGTGGCGGGCCGCCTCGGCCTTGGGGGCGAGGACCGCGAACAGCTTCTCGGGGGTGAGCTTGCCGAGTGTCGCGTCGTCGAGCACACCGGCCGCGTGGACCACCCCGCGCAGCGGCCGCGCCTCCGGAACGGACGCGAGGAGCGCGGCGACCGCGTCGCGGTCGGCGACGTCGCAGGCGGCGACGGTGACGGTGGCGCCCGCTTCGGAGAGTTCGGCCACGAGTTCGGACGCTCCCGGAGCGCCCAGGCCCCGCCTGCTGGTGAGCAGCAGGTGCCGTACGCCGTGCTCGCCGACCAGGTGCCGGGCGACGAGCGCGCCCAGACCGCCGGTACCGCCGGTGATCAGGACGGTGCCGTCGGACTGCCACGGCGCCAGGGCGTCGGCCCGGGCCTCGGCCCGGACCAGCCGCGGGGCGAGGATCTTCCCGTCGCGCAGCGCGAACTCCGGCTCACCGGTGGCCAGCGCCGCCGCGAGCAGCGTCCGCGAGGGGATGCCGGTACCGATGTCCGCGAGGACGATCCGGCCGGGGCTCTCGGACTGCGCGGAGCGGACCAGGCCGTGGACGGCGGACTGCGCGAGGTCGGCGATGTCCTCGCCGGCCTCGGCGGCGACCGCGCCACGGGTGACGACGACCAGCGTGGTGCCGTCGGTGCGCGGGTCGGCGAGCCACACCTGCAGATCGCCGAGCGCCTGCATGACGGTGTCCTCGGTGCCGCTCTGCCAGTGCACGGGCGTCAGGACGGTACCGATGGAACCGTCCAGCTCATCGGTGCTGAAGATCTCCGGCAGGCCGGGGAAGAGCGGGTCGTCGCCGAACACCGCCCAGTCCGTGGGCGCCGGCGGCTGGTCGCCCGGGGCCGTGACGGCGGTCCACTCGACGCGGAACAGCGAGTCGCGGTGCGGGTCGGAGCCGGCCGAGCTGAGCTGGGCGAGCGCCTCCAGGGGGAGGCGGCGCAGCAGCAGGGAGTCGACGGCGGCGACCGGTGCGCCGGTGGCGTCGGCGACGTTCAGGGTGACGGCGCCGCTGCCGGGCGCCGCCGCGATCCGGACCCGGAGGGCGGAGGCGCCGACGCTGTGCAGCGCGACACCCGACCAGGCGAACGGCAGCCAGGGCCCCTCCCCTTCATCGCTGTCCAAGAATCCGCCGAGCGCGATGGCGTGCAGGGCGGCGTCCAGCAGCGCCGGGTGCAGGGCGTAGTCGGCGGCCGCGGAGACCGCCTCGGTGGGCAGCTCGACCTCGGCGAAGAGTTCGCCGTCGCGCCGCCAGGCCGCCCGCAGTCCGCGGAAGACCGGCCCGTAGTCCAGGCCGACGGCGCCCAGGTCCGCGTACAGGCTCTCCGTCGTCAGCGCCTCGGCGCCGGCCGGCGGCCACTGGGTGAGGTCGGGTCCCGGGGCCGGGGTGTCCGCGGTCAGCAGTCCGCTCGCGTGCCGGGTCCACGGGGTGTCCTCGTCGCTGTCCTCGGGCCGGGAGAAAACCGCGACCGGGCGGTGCCCGTCGGCGGCGGGCTCGTCGACCAGGACCCGCAGCTGCGTCTCGCCGCGCTCCGGCAGGACGAGCGGCGCCTCCAGGGTCAGTTCCGCCAGCGTGCCGCAGTCGGCCTCGTCACCGGCCCGTACGGCGAGCTCCAGCAGCGCCGTCCCGGGGACGAAGACCACCCCGCCGACCGCGTGATCGCCCAGCCAGGGCTGGGACTTGAGGGAGAGCCGGCCGGTGAGCAGATAGCCGTCGCGGTCGGGCAGCGCCACGGCCGCGCCGAGCAGCGGGTGTCCTGCGGGCGTCTGGCCGAGCCCGGCCGGGTCCACGGCCCCGGAGACGGCCTCCAGCCAGTAGCGCTCGCCCTGGAAGGCGTACGTCGGCAGGCCGGTGCGCTCCAGCGTACGGCCGGCGAAGACCGCCGACCAGTCGGGGCGTCCGCCGTGCGCGACCAGCCGCCCGAGGGAGGTCAGGACGCGGCCGGCGCCGCCGTCGTCGCGGCGCAGCGTGCCGGTGACGACGACGTCGTCGGCCCCGGCGGCGGCCACGGTGTCCTGGACGCCGACGGTGAGCACCGGGTGCGGGCTGCACTCGACGAACACCGTGTGGCCGGTGAGCGCGAGCGCCCGTACGGCCGGCTCGAACTTGACGGTGTGTCGCAGGTTGCGGTGCCAGTACGTGGCGTCCATCTCGCTGCCGTCGATCAGCCGGTCCTCCAGCGTGGAGTACAGCGGGACACGTCCCACCTGCGGCCGGACGGGGGCGAGCACGTCCTCCAGCTCCTCGCGCAGCGACTCCACGTGGGAGGAGTGCGAGGCGTAGTCGACGTCGATGCGGCGGGCCCTGATGGTGCGCCGCTCGCAGGTGGCGAGCAGTTCGTCGAGCGCGCCGGGGTCGCCGGAGACGACGGTGGAGGAGGGGCCGTTGTTCGCGGCCACCGAGATCTGGCCGGGCCAGGCGGTCAGCAGCTCCTCGACCTCGGCGGCGGGCAGCGGCAGGGAGACCATGCCGCCGGTGCCGGCGAGACCGACGAGCGCGAGGCTGCGCAGGGTGACGACGCGGGCGGCGTCCTGGAGGGTGAGCGCCCCCGCGACGCACGCGGCGGCGATCTCGCCCTGCGAGTGCCCGACGACGGCGGACGGCCGGATGCCGAGCGACTCCCAGACTGCGGCGAGCGAGACCATGACCGCCCACAGGGCGGGCTGGACCACGTCGACGCGCTCCAGGGACGCGGCGCCCTCGACACCGCGCAGCACGTCCAGCAGCGACCAGTCGGTGAACTCGTCGGCAGCGGCCGCGCAGGCCTCCAGGCGGGCCTTGAACACCGGGGAGGTCTCCAGGAGTTCGGCGGCCATGCCGATCCACTGCGAGCCCTGGCCGGGGAAGACGAAGACCGTCTTGCCGGGGGCGCCCGCGAGGCCCTCCTCGACCCCGGCGGCGGGAACGCCGTCGGCGATGTCCTTGAGGGTCTGGATCAGCGTCGGACCGTCCGCGCCCACGAGCACCGCGCGGTGCTCGAAGGGCGTGCGGGTGGTGGCCAGCGCGTGCCCGATGCTGCCGAGCGCGGTGGCACCGAGCTCGGGCGTGCCCGCCAGGTGGGCGTGCAGCTTGCGGGCCTGGGCGCGCAGCGCGATCTCGCTGCGGCCGGTGAGCAGCCACGGCACGGGCGCGGTGTCGGTGGCGGTGAACGGCGCGAGGGCGTCCGGCTCCTCGATGGCGGCGGCCGGCTCGACCGCCGGCGCCTCCTCCAGGATGACGTGCGCGTTGGTGCCGCTGAACCCGAAGGCGGAGACGCCCGCCCGGCGGGCGCCGGACCCGCCGCGCGGCCACGGCCGCGCCTCGGTGAGCAGCTCCACGTTCCCCGCGGACCAGTCGATGTGCGGGCTGGGCTCGCCGACGTGCAGCGTCGCCGGCAGTTCCTCGTGACCGAGCGCGGTGACCATCTTGATGACGCCCGCGATACCCGCGGCGGCCTGGGTGTGCCCGAGGTTGGACTTGACGGAGCCGAGCCACAGCGGCTGGTCGGCGGGCCGGTCCTGGCCGTAGGTCGCGATGAGCGCCTGCGCCTCGATCGGGTCGCCGAGCCGGGTGCCGGTGCCGTGCGCCTCGACCGCGTCGATGTCGGCGGCGGCCAGTCCCGCGCTCGCCAGCGCCTGCCGGATGACCCGCTGCTGGGAGGGGCCGTTGGGTGCGGTGAGCCCGTTGCTGGCGCCGTCCTGGTTCAGGGCGCTGGCGCGGACCACGGCGAGGATCTCGTGCCCGTTGCGCTGCGCGTCGGAGAGCCGCTCGACGAGGATCATGCCGACGCCCTCGGCCCAGCCGGTGCCGTCCGCCGTGGACGCGAACGCCTTGCAGCGGCCGTCGGCGGCCAGTCCCCGCTGGCGGCTGAAGTCGACGAACGTGTCCGGGGTGGCCATGACGGTGACACCGCCGGCCAGCGCCAGCGTGCACTCGCCGCGCTGCAGGGCCTGGATCGCCAGGTGCAGGGCGACCAGGGACGAGGAGCAGGCCGTGTCGACGGTGATCGCCGGCCCCTCCAGACCGAGCACGTACGAGACACGCCCCGACAGCACCCCGGCGGACGTCCCGGTCCCGAGGAAGCCGTCGACGCCCTCGGGCAGTTCGCCGAGCCGGGTGCCGTAGTCGTGGTAGATCACACCGGCGAAGACACCGGTCGAGCTGCCGCGCAGCGTGGCCGGGTCGATCCCGGCCCGCTCCAGCGCCTCCCACGAGGTCTCCAGCAGCAGCCGCTGCTGCGGGTCCATGGCGAGGGCCTCACGCGGGCTGATGCCGAAGAAGGGGGCGTCGAAGTCGGTGGCGTCGTACAGGAACGCGCCCTGGTCGGTGTACGTGGTGCCGGGGCGTTCGCCCGTGGGGTCGTAGAGCGACTCGATGTCCCAGCCGCGGTCGTCGGGCAGCCCGGCCATCGCGTCGGTGCGGGTGGCGAGCAGCTGCCACAGGTCCTCCGGGGAGCGCACCCCGCCGGGGAACCGGCAGCCCATGCCGACGATCGCGATGGGCTCGTCACCGGAGACCGTCGTGCTCGCCACCGGTCCCGCACCGCTCGCCGCCAGCTCGCCGACGAGCTCGGTGCGCAGGAACGTGGCCAGCACGTCCGGCGCCGGGTAGTCGAAGACGAGGGTGGCGGGCAGCCGCAGACCGGCCGCGGAACCGAGCCGGTTGCGGAACTCCACACCGGTCAGCGAGTCGAACCCGAGGTCCTTGAACGCCCGGGACGGGTCGATGGCCTCGGCGCCGGAGTGGCCGAGAACGGCCGCGACGTTGCTGCGCACCAGGTCGAGCAGGAACTCCTCCTGCTCGGCGAGGGTCATCGCGGCCAGCCGCGGACCGAGCTCCAGCGCGGCCCCGGCGGTGGCGGCACGGGCGGTACGGCGGGCCGGAGCCCGCACCAACGCCCGCAGCAGCGGCGGCACTTCGTCGGGCGCCGCGGTCGCCGGCAGTTCCAGGTGCATCGGGACGAGGGCGTGGGCGGCGAGGCCGACGGCCGTGTCGTACAGCGCCAGTCCCTCGGCGCTGCTGAGCGCCGCCGCCCCGGAGCGCGCCAGCCGCTCGCGGTCGGCCGCCTCCAGGACGTCGGCCATGCCGCCGCCCTCGGATGCCCAGGCGCCCCAGCCCAGCGACAGCGCGGGCAGGCCCGCGCCGCGCCGGTGCGCGGCGAGCGCGTCCAGGTAGGCGTTGGCGGCCGCGTAGTTGCCCTGGCCGGGGTTGCCGAACGTGCCGGCCGCCGAGGAGAACAGCACGAACGCGGCAAGGTCCAGGCCGCGGGTCAGCTCGTGCAGGTGACGGGCGGCGTCGGCCTTCGGGCCGAAGACCCGGTCGACGCGCTCGGGGGTCAGCGACGCGAGGATGCCGTCGTCGAGCAGGCCCGCCGCGTGCAGCACGGCCGTCAGGGGGTGCGCCGCCGGTATCGCGGCGAGCGTGGCGGCCAGCGCCTCACGGTCCGCGGCGTCGCAGGCGGCGAACGTGACGCTCGCGCCCAACTCTTGGAGTTCAGCGGAGAGTTCGGTGGCCCCGGGCGCCTTGAGACCGCGCCGACTGGTGAGCAGCAGGTGGCGTACGCCGTACTCGGTGACCAGGTGGCGGGCCAGCAGCCCGCCGAGCGCGCCGGTGGCGCCGGTGATCAGCACCGTGCCCTCGGGGGCGAGCGGCGCGGGCACCGTCAGGACCAGCTTGCCGGTGTGGCGGGCCTGCCCGATGTGGCGGAACGCCTCGGGCGCCTGCCGTACGTCCCAGGCGGTGACGGGCAGAGGGAGCAGCGCGCCGCTGTTGAAGAGTTCCAGGAGAGCGGCGTACATCTCCTGGATCCGCTCGGGACCCGCGTCCATGACGTCGAACGCCTGGTACGCGACGCCCGGGTGGTCGGCGGCGACCGTGTCCGCGTCCCGGATGTCCGTCTTGCCCATCTCGACGAACCGCCCGCCACGCGGCAGCAGCCGCAGCGACGCGTCCACGAACTCGCGGGCGAGGGAGTCCAGGACGACGTCCATGCCGCGGCCGCCGGTCGCGCCGAGGAAGCTCGGCTCGAAGTCCAGGGTGCGGGAGGACGCGATCCGGTCGTCGGTCAGACCGAGGCCGCGCAGCGTCCCCCACTTGCCGGTGCCGGCCGTGCCGTACACCTCGGCGCCCAGGTGGCGGGCGAGCTGCACCGCGGCGATACCGACACCGCCGGCGGCGGCGTGGATGAGGATCCTCTCGCCGGACTTCAGCCCGGCCAGATCGTTGAGCGCGTAGTACGCCGTCAGGTAGACCACCGGTGCGGCGGCCGCCTCGGCGAAGGTCCAGCCGATCGGCATCGGCGCGACGAGCCGGTGGTCGACGACCGCGAGCGGCCCGAACGCACCCGAGAACAGACCCATCACGCGGTCGCCGGGCGCGAACCCGCTGACGCCGGGGCCGGTCTCCACGACCACACCGGCCGCCTCGAGACCGAGCCGGCCCGCGTCGCCCGGGTACATGCCGAGCACGTTCATCACATCGCGGAAGTTCAGGCCCGCGGCGCGGATCGCGACCCGGATCTGGCCTTCGGCGAGCGGCTCGGCCGCCTCGGGGAAGTCGGCGACGTAGATGCTGTCGAGGGTCCCGCTGGCGGTGAAGTCCAGCCGCCAGGGGGCCGTGTCGGGATGGGCCGGAGGAGTCGTCAGAGTGTCGGCCGGCGAGCTGCGGAGCAGGCGCGCGGTGTGCGCCTGCCCGCCGCGCAGCGCCAGCTGGGGCTCGTCCGCGGCGATCGCGGCGGCAATCGCCGGGACCAGGGCCGCGGCCGACGCCGGAGTGCCGTCGAGGTCCACGAGCACGATCCGGTCCGGGTACTCGGACTGTGCGGACCGCGCCAGGCCCCACACCGCGGCCGCACCGGGGTCGGCGACGGCGTCGCCGGGAGCGGCGGCCAGAGCACCGCTGGTGACGAGCACCAGCCGCGCGCCGGGCAGCTGATCGGCGTCCAGCCACTCCTGGAGCAGCGCCAGAGCACGGTGCACGGTGGTGCTGATGGAAGCGGAACCGGCGGTGGTGAACTGCGCGAGGGTCAGTTCGGCCTCGGCCGTCGCTTCCGTCAGGGTCTCCCCCGCCGCGGTGAGCGCGTCGGCCAGGCCGAACGTGTCGGCGCCGATCAGCGTCCAACTGCCGCCGGGGCTGGCCTCGTCGGCGACCTGGAGCGGAGTCCAGTCGATCCGGAACAGCGACTCGTGGTGGGCGGAGCCGCCGGCGGTCGCCGTCAGCTGATCCACCGCGAGGGCGCGCAGCACGAGCGAGCCCACGGACGCGACCGGTGCTCCGGCGGCGTCGGCCAGCTGGATTGCCACACCGCTGCCGGAGGCCGCGGGCGACACCCTGATCCGCAGCACACTCGCACCGGCCGCGTACAGGGCGACGTCCGACCAGGCGAAGGGGAGCTGCGGCGCGCTGCCGTCCTCGACGAAGTCGCCGAGGCTGATCGCGTGCAGCGTCGCGTCCAGCAGCGCCGGGTGCAGTCCGAACGCCTCGGTGTCCGCGCCGGCGTCCTCGGGCAGCGACACCTCGGCGAAGACGTCGTCCCCGTGCCGCCAGGCGGCCCGCAGACCCTGGAAGAGCGGGCCGTACTCCAGGCCCGACGCCGCCAGGTCGTCGTAGAGGTGACCGGTGTCGATCGCGCTCGCGCCGGCCGGCGGCCACTGCGCGAAGTCGAACTCCGGGTCGGGAGCCAGCACCGACGCCGTCAGCAGGCCGTCGGCGTGGCAGGTCCAGGGAGCGTCGTCGGGCGCGTCCTCGGGCCGCGAGAAGACCGTGACGGGCCGCAGCCCGCCCGCGTCGGCCTCCCCCGCCTGCACGCGCAGCTGAACGGCACCCTGCTCGCCCAGCACCAGCGGCGCCTGGAGCGTCAGCTCCTCGACGGTGCCGCACCCCACCTCGTCGCCCGCCCGCACGGCGATCTCGACGAGAGCGGCTCCCGGGACGATGACCGTGCCGGAGACGGCGTGATCGGCCAGCCAGGGGTGGGTGTTGAGCGAGAGCCGCCCGGTGAACAGCACGCTGTCCGTGTCCGGCAGCGTGATCGCACCGCTGAGGAACGGGTGACCGCCGGAACGCAGCCCCAGCCCGGTCGCGTCACCGGTCGACGCCACCGTGCGCGGCCAGTACTGCCGGTGCTCGAAGGCGTAGGTGGGGAGGTCGACGGGAGTGTGCCCGGCGCCGAAGAAGGCCGGCCAGGAGACGGTGCCGCCGTGGGCATGGAGGCGGACGAGTGCCTCGGTGAGGAGCTGGGCTTCGTTGTGGTCGCGGCGGAGGGCGGGGATGAGGGTGGTGGTGTCGGTGGCGGATTCGGTGGCCATCGCGGTGAGAACGGCGTCCGGGCCGAGCTCCAGGAACTTGGTGACGCCTTGGTCCTGGAGGGTGGTGACGGCGTCGGCGAAGCGGACGGCTTCGCGGACGTGGCGGACCCAGTAGGCGGGGTCGGTGAGTTCTTCGGTGGTGGCGGCCTGGCCGGTGAGCGTCGAGACGATCGGGATGGACGGTGCGGTGTAGGTGAGCCCGGCTGCGATGGTGCCGAACTCTTCGAGCATCGGCTCCACGTGGAGGGAGTGGAAGGCGTGGCTGACGGTGAGGCGCTTGGTCTTGCGACCCGTCGCGTCGAAGTGCGCGATGACGGCAGCGACGGCGTCTTCGTCACCCGAGACGACGATGGAGGTGGGCCCGTTGACGGCCGCGATCCCCACCCTGTCGGTGAGCTGCGGCAGGACTTCGGCCTCGGTGGCCTGGATCGCCGCCATCGCACCACCGGCGGGCAGTTGCTGCATCAGACGGCCACGAGCCGCAACGAGCAGCGCCGCGTCCTCCAGCGACCAGACCCCTGCGACGTGTGCGGCGGCCAGCTCACCGATGGAGTGACCCGCCAGCACCTGCGGCCGGACCCCGAAGGACTCCAGCAGCCGGAAGAGTGCGACCTCCAGGGCGAACAGAGCCGGCTGCGTAAAGCCCGTCTCGTTCAACCGGCCGTCCGCCTCGGCAAACAGAACGTCCTTGAGCGGCAGTTCAAGGTGCGCGTCGAGCGCCGCACACACCGCGTCCAGCGCCTCCGCGAACACCGGGAAGGTGGCGTACAGCTGACGCCCCATCCCCGCCCGCTGACTGCCCTGCCCGGTGAAGAGGAACGCCGTGCGGCCTCCGTGAGCGGAGCCCTGTACGAGGCCGGGGGCATTGCCGCCCTCGGCCAGCGCCGTCAGTCCGGCGATCAGACCGTCGCGGTCGGCGGCGACGACGCCCGCCCGGTGGGAGAACACCGCACGGGTCGTGGCCAGGGAGTATCCGACAGCGGCCGGGTCGAATCCGTGCTCGGCGTCGGCGAGCAGGTGATCCCGCAGGCGGGCGGCCTGGGCCTGGACGGCGTCGGGGGTCTTGCCGGACAGCACCCACGGCACCACCGGCAGGTCGACAGCGGCACCTTCGGCCGCGAGGGCCTCTGCGGGGGCTTCTTCCACGATGACGTGGGCGTTCGTTCCGCTGATGCCGAAGGACGAGATGCCCGCGCGGCGGGTCCGCTCCCCGGCCGGCCACGGCTGCGCCTCCGTCAGCAGCTCGACGTCACCGGCACTCCAGTCGACATGCGAACTGGGAGCGTCAACGCCCAGCGTGCGCGGCAGTTCCTCGTGCCGCATCGCCAGCACCATCTTGATGATGCCAGCAACACCGGCGGCGGCCTGCGTGTGACCGAGGTTCGACTTCACCGAACCCAGCCACAGCGGCCGGCCCTCCGGGCGGTCCTGCCCGTACGTCGCCAGCAGCGCCTGGGCCTCGATCGGGTCGCCGAGCTTGGTGCCGGTGCCGTGCGCCTCGACGGCGTCGACCTGGTCGGCCGAGAGACGGGCGCCGGCCAGGGCCTGCCGGATGACGCGCTGCTGCGAGGGGCCGTTGGGGGCCGTGAGTCCGTTGCTCGCGCCGTCCTGGTTGACGGCGCTGCCGCGCACGAGCGCGAGTACGCGGTGGCCGTTGCGCTTGGCGTCGCTGAGCTTCTCCAGGAGCAGCATGCCGACGCCCTCGCCCCAGCCGGTGCCGTCCGCGGCCTCGGCGAAGGGCTTGCAGCGGCCGTCGGGGGCGAGGCCGCGCTGGCGGCTGAAGTCGACAAAGGTGTCGGGGGTGGCCATGACGGTGACGCCGCCGGCGAGCGCGAGCGAGCACTCGCCGGTGCGCAGCGCCTGAGCCGCCAGGTGCACGGTGACCAGGGACGACGAGCAAGCGGTGTCGACGGTGACGGCCGGGCCCTCCAGCCCGAAGGCGTACGAGACCCGCCCGGAGGCGAGGCTGCCGCCGACGCCCAGGAAGCCTTCGACGTCATCGGCGGCGTGTTCGAGGACATCGCTGTAGTCGCCGTACATGACCCCCGCGAAAACACCGGTCGCGCTGCCGCGCACCGAGGCCGGGTCGATGCCCGCGCGCTCGAACGCCTCCCACGACGACTCCAGCAGCAGCCGGTGCTGCGGGTCCATGGCCACCGCTTCACGCGGGCTGATCCCGAAGAAGCCGGGGTCGAAGTCCGCGGCACGGTCCAGGAAACCGCCATGCCGGGAGTACGTCTTGCCGACCGCGTCCGGGTCGGGGTCGTAGATCCCCTCGACGTCCCAGCCACGGTCCAGGGGGAACGACGACACCCCGTCGCCGCCCGCCGCGAGCAGCGCCCACAGCTCCTCGGGCGACGTGACCCCGCCCGGATACCGGCAGGCCATCCCCACAATCGCGATCGGCTCGTGGCCCGCGCCGGAGAGCTGGCGGTTCTGCTCGCGCAGTCGCTCCGTCTCCTTCAGCGACGCGCGCAGAGCCTCAACGATTCTCTCGTTCGATGCAGACGTTGCAGACACCTGAACCTCACCCATTCGCGTCATCAGAAGTCGGACCCTTCGAGCGCCTTCGAGATGAGGCTCTCGGCATCCATATCGTCGATCGATTCGCTCGCGTCCTCGGCCGTCGGGCCGTCGTCCTCCATCTGGAGGCCCGCGAGGTGCAGCAGTGTGTCCAGCAGTCCGGTCTCCCGGAGCCGGGCCAGTGGGATGGCGAGCAGCGAGGCGCGGACGGTCTCCTCGTACGCGGCGGTCCCCGGATCCGTGGTGGTGTCGGGGGCCGCTTCGCCGAGCAGGAAGTCGGCCAGCTCCCGCGGGGTCGGATAGTCGAAGACGAGCGTCGCCGGGAGCCGCACTCCGGCCGCCGCGCTCAGCTGGTTGCGGAACTCCACCGCGGTGAGCGAGTCGAAGCCGAACTCCTTGAACGGCTTGCCCAGCTCCACCTCCTGTGCCGCGGTGAAGCCGAGAACCGCGACGACCTGGCTGCGGACCAGCTCGACGACCACCGGGAGGCGCTCGTCGGACGGCAGCGCCGCCAGCCGCTGGGCCAGACCGGACGCCCCGGCGCCGGAGTCCCCCGCGGCGGCCGTGCGCCGGACCTTGCCGCGGACCAGGCCGCGGAAGAGACCCGGTACCTCGCCGCCCGCGGAGCGCACCAGCGCGGGCACATCGAGCCCCGCGGGGACCAGCACCGCCCGGTCCGAGACCAGCGAGGCATCCAGCAGGGCCAGGCCCTGCTCCTCGCCCAGGGCCAGGACGCCCCCACGCGCCATCCGTTCCACCTCGGCCCCGGTGAGCTGCGAACCCATCCCGCCGGCTTCCGGCGCCCACAGACCCCAGGCGAGGGAGACCGCAGGAAGACCGTTGGCCCGGCGGTGGGTGGCCAGCGCGTCGAGATAGGCGTTGGCGGCGGCGTAAGCACCCTGCCCCGCACCGCCCAGTACCCCGGCCGCCGACGAGAACAGGACGAACGCGTCCAGGTCCGTCCCGGCCGTCAGCTCGTGCAGGTGGCGCGCCGCCTCGGCCTTCGGGGCGAGTACGGCGGCCAGCCGCTCGGGAGTGAGCGACCCGAGGACACCGTCGTCCACGATGCCGGCCGCGTGGATCACGGCGGTCAACGGGACCTCGTGCAGCAGTTCCGCGAGGGCGTCCCGGTCGGAGACGTCGCAGGCGGCGATGGTGACGGTGGCGCCGGCTTGGGTGAGTTCGGCCGCGAGTTCGGCTGCGCCGGGGGCGTTCTGTCCGCGCCTGCTGGTGAGCAGGAGGTCGCGGACGCCGTGTTCGGCGACCAGGTGGCGGGCGGTGAGCGCGCCCAGACCGCTCGTGCCGCCGGTGATCAGGACGGTGCCGTCCGTACGCCAAGGGGTCACCTCGGCGGACGGCGCCGTACGCACCAGGCGGGGGGCCAGAAAGGCCCCGGCGCGCAGTGCCAGTTCCGATTCGCCGGAGGAGGTGAGGGCGGTGGCCGGTATCTCCTCGACGTCGGTGTCGACGAGAACCAGACGATCCGGGTTCTCGGCCTGTGCCGCCCTGACGAGACCCTGAACGGCGGCCTGTGCGAGGTCGGTGACGTCCTCCCCCGGAAGCGCGGCGACCGCGCCCCGGGTGACGACGACGAGCCTGGCGTCGGAGTCGACGTTGGCCTCGTCGGCCAGCCACTGCTGCAGTCCGGCCAGGACAGTGGAGAGTGTCTCGGCTGCTCCGATCCCGGACGGCGCGCGCAGCAGACCCTCCTCGGGGATCACCTCGGTGGACGCACCGGCACCGGCCGGGTCCGCGACCTGCACCCAGTCCAGCCCGAACAGCGCGTCGCCGTGCCGCGTGACCGGCACCTGCTCGGCGAGCGGCCGCAGCGTCAGCGAACCGACCGACGCGACCGGTGAACCGGCGGCGTCCGCCAGTTGCAGCGTCACATCGCCCGGCCGGTCCGCTGGGGCGATCCGGACGCGCAGCGCCGTGGCACCGGTGGCGAAGAGGGCCACATCGTTCCAGGAGAAGGGAAGTTGGGCGCGCCCGTCGTCCTCGAAGAACCCGCCGAGACCGATGCCGTGCAGTGCCGAGTCGAGCAGTGCCGGGTGGAGCCCGAACCCGCTCGTCTCGGCGCCCTCGGCCAGCGAGACCTCCGTGAAGACCTCGTCCCCGCGCTTCCAGGCGGCCTCCAGCCCCTGGAAGAGCGGCCCGTACTCCAGGCCCAGCAGGGCCAGTTCGTCGTAAAGGCTTTCGACCGCCACGGCATCGGCCCCGGCCGGCGGCCACTGCACCAGATCGAAGCCCGCATCCGTGGCCGTCGAGGAGAGCACGCCTTCCGCGTGCTGCACCCACTGCTCCTCGTCCGAGCCCTCGACGCGCGAGAACACGCTCACCCGCCGTCGGCCGGAACCGTCGTCCGCATGTGTTCTGACCCGCAGTTGGGTCGCCGAAGTGGGAAGGACGACGAGGGGCGCGTAGAGCGTCAGCTCCTCCAACGTGCTGGTGTCCGTGTGGTCGCCGGTGTGGATGACGAGGTCGGCGAGCGCGGCACCGGGGACGATGATCGTGCCGTTGACGGCGTGATCCACGAGCCACGGGTGGGTGTGGAGCGCGAGCCGCCCGGTGAACAGCATTCCTTCCGAGTCCGGCAGCGCTATCGCCGCGCTGAGGAGCGGGTGCGTGGTCTCGCTCTGGCCGAAGCCCGAGGCTTTCCCACTGGGTGCGACGGTGTCGGCGAGCCAGTAGTGCTGGTGCTGGAAGGCGTAGGTGGGGAGATCGACGGGGGTGCGACCGGTGCCGAAGAGGGCCGGCCAGTCGACCGTGACGCCCCGGGTGTGCAGCCGCACCAGCGCCTCGGTGAACAGCTGGGCTTCGTCGTGGTCGCGGCGGAGGGCGGGGATGAGGGTGGTGGTGTCGGTGGCGGATTCGGCGGCCATCGCGGTGAGAACGGCGTCCGGGCCGAGCTCCAGGAAGGTGCTGACGCCCTGGTCCTGGAGGGTGGTGACGGCATCGGCGAAGCGGACGGCTTCGCGGACGTGGCGGACCCAGTAGGCGGGGTCGGTCAGCTCCTCGGTGGTGGCGGCCTGGGCGGTGAGGGTGGAGACGATGGGGATGGACGGTGCGGTGTAGGTGAGCCCTGCGGCGATGGTGCCGAACTCTTCGAGCATCGGCTCCATGTGGAGGGAGTGGAAGGCATGGCTGACGGTGAGGCGCTTGGTCTTCCGTCCGATGCCATCGAAGTGCGCGATCACGGCTGCCACAGCGTCTTCGTCACCGGAGACGACGACGGATGTCGGGCCGTTGACGGCCGCGATCCCCACCTTCTCGGTGAGTGTCGGCAGGACTTCGGCCTCGGTGGCCTGGATCGCCGCCATCGCACCACCGGTGGGAAGTTGTTGCATCAGCCGGCCACGAGCCGCGACCAACAGCGCCGCATCCTCCAGCGACCAGACCCCTGCCACATGGGCTGCCGCGAGCTCGCCGATGGAGTGACCCGCGAGAACCTGCGGCCGGACCCCGAAGGACTCCAGCAGCCGGAAGAGTGCGACCTCCAGGGCGAAGAGAGCCGGCTGCGTAAAGGCCGTCTCGTTCAACCGGCTGTCCGCCTCCGCGAAGAGAACATCCTTCAGCGGCCGTTCAAGGTGCGCATCGAGCGCCGCACACACCGCGTCCAGCGCCTCCGCGAACACCGGGAACGCCGCGTACAGCTCACGCCCCATCCCCGCCCGCTGACTGCCCTGTCCCGTGAACAGGAACGCCGTCCGGTTCGGTCCTGCGAAGCCGCGCACCACGCCTGGTGCGTTCCGTCCTTCCGCGAGGGCCGACAGCGCGGACAGCAGCCCGTCGCGGTCGGCGGCCACGAGGCCACCCCGGTGCGCGAACACCGCACGGGTCGTCGTCAGTGCGGATCCGACCGCCGCCGGGTCCAGGCCGGCATCGGCCAGGACGAGTTCGTGCAGGCGGGCGGCCTGGGCCTGGACGGCGTCCGGCGTCTTGCCGGACAGCACCCATGGCACCACCGGCAGCTCGGCCGAAGTGACAACCTCTGTCACGACCTCTGCGGGGGCCTCCTCCACGATCACGTGGGCGTTCGTCCCGCTGATGCCGAAGGAGGAGAC
Organism: Streptomyces fildesensis; assembly: GCF_016107395.1. Taxonomy (GTDB): domain Bacteria; phylum Actinomycetota; class Actinomycetes; order Streptomycetales; family Streptomycetaceae; genus Actinacidiphila; species Actinacidiphila fildesensis. The sequence goes on along the minus strand of NZ_JAAIKO010000059.1, from coordinate 1,874 downwards.
ACCCGCACGGCGCGGACGCTCCCGCACCGGCCACGGCTGCGCCTCCGTCAACAGCTCGACGGAACCCGCCGACCAGTCCACGTGCGAACTGGGAGCATCGACGCCCAGTGTGCGCGGCAGCTCCTCGTGCCGCATCGCCAGCACCATCTTGATGATGCCCGCGACACCGGCGGCAGCCTGCGTGTGCCCGAGGTTCGACTTCACCGAACCCAGCCACAGTGGCCGGCCGGCCTCCCGCTCCTGTCCGTAGGTGGCGATGAGCGCCTGTGCCTCGATCGGGTCGCCGAGGGTCGTGCCCGTTCCGTGCGCCTCCACCGCGTCGACCTGGTCGGCCGAGAGGTTGGCGCCGGCCAGGGCCTGGCGGATGACGCGCTGCTGGGACGGGCCGTTGGGGGCCGTCAGTCCGTTGCTCGCGCCGTCCTGGTTGACGGCGCTGCCCCGGACCAGGGCCAGCACGCGGTGGCCGTTGCGCCGCGCGTCGGACAGCCGCTCCAGGAGCAGCATGCCGACGCCCTCGCCCCAGCCCGTACCGTCGGCGGCCTCCGCGAACGGCTTGCAGCGGCCGTCGGGGGCGAGGCCCCGCTGCCGGCTGAAGCCGACGAAGGTCTCCGGGGTGGCCATGACCGTCACACCACCCGCGAGCGCCAGCGAGCACTCGCCGGAGCGCAGGGCCTGACCGGCCAGGTGCACCGTGACCAGGGACGACGAGCAGGCGGTGTCGACCGTGACGGCCGGGCCCTCCAGCCCGAAGGCGTACGCGACGCGACCCGAGGCGACGCTGCCGGAGCTGCCGGTCCCGAGATAGCCCTCCAGGTCGGCGGGATAGCTGTTGAGCCGGATGCCGTAGTCGTTGTACATGACGCCGGCGAACACCCCGGTGGAGCTGCCGCGTACCGTCGCCGGGTCGATGCCCGCGCGCTCGAACGCCTCCCAGGCGGACTCCAACAGGAGCCGGTGCTGGGGGTCGGTGGCCAGGGCCTCACGCGGGCTGATGCCGAAGAACGCCGGGTCGAAGTCCGCGGCCTGTTCCAGGAATCCGCCGTGCCGGGAGTACGTCTTGCCGATCGCGTCCGGGTCCGGGTCGTACAGACCGGCCACGTCCCAGCCCCGGTCGTCCGGGAACGGCGTCACGGCGTCGCCACCGGCGGCGAGCAGCGTCCACAGCTCCTCGGGCGAGGAGACCCCGCCGGGGAACCGGCACGCCATGCCGACGATCGCGATCGGTTCGTCGGCCATCGAGCCGGAACCGGTCACCAACTCGGTCGAGCCGGCCGCCGCTTCCCCTGCCGCGTCCTCGCCCAGCAGCTCCACCAGCAGGAACTCGGCCACGGCGGTCGGCGTCGGGTAGTCGAAGACGAGCGTCGCGGGCAGCCGCACCCCGGCCTCCGCGCCCAGCTGGTTGCGGAACTCGACTCCGGTGAGGGAGTCGACGCCCAGCTCGCTGAACAGGCTGTCGGCCGCGACGTCCTCCGGCCCGCCGAAGCCCAGCACGGTCGCGATCTGCCCACGCACGAGCCCGAGCAGCAGCTCGTGCCGCGCGGCCGGAGCCAGCGCCGTCAGGCGCTCCTCCAGCGACACGGGCCCGGTGCCCGCACCGGCGCCCGCCTGAACGGCCCGGCGGGCGGGAGCCTTGACGAGTCCGCGCAGGATCGCCGGCACCTCGCCGGGAGCGGCGGCCAGGGCCCTGAGGTCGAGCCGGATCGGCACCAGGTGCGCGTGCTCGCTGCGCTGCGCCGCGTCGAAGAGCGCCAGGCCCTCCGTCGCGTCGAGCGCGAGCACGCCCGCACGGGCCATCCGCTCCAGATCCGTCGAGGACAGCCCTGCGCCCATTCCGCCGGTTTCGGGTGCCCATAGGCCCCAGCCGAGGGAGGTGG
>NZ_JAAIKO010000058.1 GCF_016107395.1 Streptomyces fildesensis | reverse complement strand
CAGCGCACTCCTCAACACACCGTGTATACCCATAAGTTGAGGAATTCAGCACTAGAGGAACCGGTGCAGTGGAGCGGACTCCGTTAGCAGCACGGTGACCCGGTGGGCGAGACGCTGCCATGCGTCCTCCTGGGTGTAGGTGAGCCGTACGTCATCGCCACCGGCTGCCTTGAGCGCCGCGGATAGGATGGCGGTATCGGCGTCGGGGGTGAGATCCGCCATGGAGAGTACGCGCGCCAGCGCACCAACGAGGCCAACCACGCTCTCCTGTGGCGAAGAATTGATGTTGTGAAGGGCGGCGACTACGTCTGACTGATCGGAAAGCTCCGGCGGCGCCACAAGGACTCCCGACAGTTTACGCGACAGGGCGTAGAGCAAGTCGGTGTCCGTTGTGAAGAGGCTGGCGATGCGCAGACCTTCGTGTTCCCACTTGCCGTTCGGCGTCCACACTCGCGGTCCTCGTGTTACAGCCTCGGCCAGCATCGTCTGGATGTTACGGAGGGCCGCGAGTCCGTCCACGAATAGCGTGTGATCACGCGGGCCGCAGCTGGCTTCGGCCAAGAGCGTCAGCAAGTGTTCTTCTACTTGTGCGCAACTGCGTCTTGAGGTGTGGGTCCACAACGACAAGCCGAACTGACATGCGCTGTTTCTGCTGCTCCATGTTGACACTCTGCCAGCTGGTCGTGAAGGTCGTGACAACAACCTGGCCTTGGACGCCGTCACCAGTACCAGCCTTACTGATCATTTCAGAATGAAGTTCTGAGAAGTTGTTGTCGTTCCGAATCTGAGGGCGATGTTTTCGCTGGTCGGCATAGGGTCGGCGATTCGGTGGGAGTGGTGGCATGTCGTGTCGTCACTCCCCGGGAGGTCACGGATGCCGTCGGTGGTCGGACTGCTGGAACAGCACGAGCTCGCTGCTCGTCGTCGTGTCGAGGGGTTGCGTGAGGAAGCCGATCGCATCCAGGCCGAGCTGGCCGCGGCCGAAGAGGATTGGCAGGAGTGGGTGATCGCCCGCAGGCGAGTGGGCACGGTCCTGGCTCCGGACGGCGAGAGCACCGTTGTCGAGGAGGCCGTCTCCGGCCCGGTCGCGGGCTCGACGTCCCGGCAGGCGCCGAGGGCGAGGTCGCAGGTCCCGGTATGGCGTGAGGGACTGGCGGGGTCGGTGCTGTCGGTGGACTATCAGCGCATCCTCACCGCGCTAGCGGACCGGGACCGGCTCCATCAAGGTCCGCTGACCTGCCAGGAGTTGGCCGTGCTGTTCGGTCTGGACGCGGTGCCGGCACGGGTGGAGGCGCTGCGGTCGAAGGCGAAACGCCTGGTCGCGCGGGGCTGGCTGGCAGAGCGGCAGCCGGGCCGGTTCACGCTCGCGCAGGGTGTGGCCGGGCGAGGCGACGGGTCATGAGCAGGATCATCGACCAGTAGATCATCGCTTCGGCGCTGGTGGTGCGGCGTTCGTAGTCGCGTGCCAGGCGGCGGGTGCGCATCAGGTGGGCGAAGAGGCGCTCGACCATCCACCGTTTGGGCAGGACCACGAAGCCACGCATGTCGTCGCTGCGTTTGACGATCGACAAGACCAGGGCGAGCACGGTGAGGCAGTGCTCGACGAGGGGGCCGGTGTAGCCGCCGTCGGCCCAGACCAGCTCCAACCGGTGGTGGGCATCGGCGACCTGCCGCAGCAGGACCTGTGCGGCGGTGCGATCGCCGACATCCGCGGCGGTGACCATCACGCCCAGCAGCAGGCCGAGGGTGTCGACCACGACGTGCCGCTTGCGCCCGTTGACCAGCTTTCCGCCGTCGAAGCCACGGCTGTCCAAGCCGACGACCGAGTCCGCCTTGACGGACTGCGAGTCGATCACCCCGGCTGTCGGCTCCGCAGTCCGCCCCTCCCTCTCGCGGATCCTCGATCGCAGCCGGTCGTGGAACTCCTTGACCAGGGCGTGGTCGCGCCAACGGCGGAAGAACGCGTAGACGCGGTCCCACGGCGGGAAGTCGGCGGGCATCGCCCGCCACTTGATGCCGTTGTCGACGAGGTAGCGGATCGCATCGAGTATTGCCCGGTGGCAGTACGCCTCCGGCTGTCCGCCCCGGCCGCGCAGCCAGCCGGGCACCGGCAGCAGCGGCCGGACCAGGTCCCACTCCACGTCCGTCATGTCCGAGGGATACCGCCGAACACGTTCCGGGTGATCGGCCGCGTTTCCGAACCGATGAGCGACACAATCACACGTCGGTGCAGCCGAGTTGAACTCCACCGGCGTGAGCACGTAGAACTGCGGCAACAGGGTCTCCTGGATCTCGGTTGGCTTCGCAACCCCGAGCTACCAAGAGGCCCTGCCTTCATGCCCGGGACCAGCTGCGATCACCCGATCGAGACTCCCGTTCGACGCACACCCCTCAAGATCGGAACGACAACAGCTACTGAGTCGCCTCAAGCAGATGAGGCTGCATGCGAGTTGGAGCAGAGCGAGGTGGAGATCGGCTCGTATCTCGTAGCGGATCCGGAGTCGTTTGAACTGGTGCAGCCACGCGAAGGTTCGTTCCACAACCCAGCGTGTTTTACCCAGTCCAGAGCCGTGTGGTGCGCCGCGGCGGGCGATCTTCGGGGTGATCCCGCGGGCGCGGACCAGGCGGCGGTACTTGTCGTAGTCGTAGCCGCGGTCGGCGAACAATCGCTTGGGGCGGTTCCGGGGCCGGCCGCGCCGGCCCCGGATGTGGGGTATCGCGTCCAGCAGGGGCATCAGCTGGGTGACATCGTGCCGGTTTCCACCGGTCAGTGTTACGGCGAGTGGTGTGCCGTGCCGGTCGACGATCACATGGTGCTTGCTGCCCGGCCGCCCCCGGTCGACCGGTGAAGGGCCGGTGTGAGCCCCCCTAATCCAGGGTGTAAGCAGCCGGCCCGGGCCCATGCAACGCCCCGGGGTAGCTGCTCGCATAGGACAGCGAATGCCTAGATCCCCCCTGGCCGTCAAGGCCTCCTCAAAGAGCGGCATCGCTGTCCGCTGCGGGGTCCGCGGTGATGACGCGGGCGCCGGGCTGATGCCTCCGTTTCCCCGGGCCCTTGAGGCCTCTGTCAAGAGCGGCGCAGCCCGGCGCCCCCGTGGTCACCGCGAAACTCGCGGGGCCAGGTCGAGCGTTAATTGTCACGGCGCGAGCCCTCTCCAGGGTCGACCTCTTGTTCATCCGCGAGCCCGTGAGCTCTGCCGAAAGATCGAGCCCCTGGAGTTCGCTGGTGTCGCGAACGGCTACTGAGATGGCGGACCAACGAGTCCTTGGATTAGGGCGCCACGCGACCCGCATGTGCTCGTGAACTGCATAAACGGACGGATCTGGGAGGACAGCTTGACCGTGTTCTGCGGCATCGACTGGGCGGAGCGCCACCACGACGTCGCCCTCGTCGACGAAGCCGGCACTCTGCTCGCCAAAGCCCGTATCACCGACGACGTGGCCGGCTACCACAAGCTCTTGGCCCTCTTGGCCGAGCACGGTGACAGCCCGGACGATCCAATACCGGTGGCCATCGAGACCAGCCACGGCCTCCTGGTCGCGAGCCTGCGCACCGGAAGCCGTCAGGTCTTCGCGATTAACCCGCTCGCCGCCGCGCGCTACCGCGACCGCCACGGCGTGAGCCGAAAGAAGTCCGACCCGGGCGACGCCCTGGTCCTGGCGAACGTCCTGCGCACCGACATGCACGCCCACCGGCCCCTGCCGGCCGACTCCGAACTCGCCCAGGCCATCACGGTCCTGGCCCGAGCACAGCAGGACGCCGTCTGGGCTCGGCAGCAGGTCGCGAATCAGGTCCGCTCGCTCCTGCGCGAGTACTACCCTGCCGCTCTGCTGGCCTCCCAGAGCAAGCAAGGCGGTCTGACCAGGGCTGATGCCCGCGTCATCCTCACTCTGGCCCCGACTCCGGCCAAGGCCGCGAAGCTCACCCTCGCCCAGTTGCGGGCCGCCCTCAAACGCAGTGGCCGCCTCCGCGGCTGCGACGCGGAAGCCGAGCGGCTTCGGGACGTCTTCCGCGCCGAGTACGCCCACCAGCTGCCCGGCGTCGAGGACGCCTTCGGCCACCAGCTCCTGGCCCTGCTCAAGCAGCTGGACGCCACCTGCCAGGCCGCGGACGACCTCGCGGAGGCGGCCACAGCCGCCTTTCACCAGCACGCCGACAGCGAGATCCTGCTCAGCTTCCCGGGCCTGGGGCCCATGCTCGGCACCCGCGTGCTCGCAGAGCTGGGCGACGACCGGGCACGATTCGCCGACGCCCGGGCGCTGAAGTCATACGCCGGATCCGCCCCCATCACCCGGGCCTCCGGCAAGAAACGGTTCGTCGGCCGACGCTTCGTCAAGAACAATCGCCTCATCAACGCCGGCTTCCTCTGGGCCTTCGCCGCCCTCACCGCCTCACCAGGAGCGAACTCGCACTACCGACGCCGACGCGAGCACGGAGACTGGCACGCCGCCGCACAACGGCACTTGCTAAACCGCTTCCTCGGCCAGCTCCACCACTGTCTCAAGACCCGGCAGCATTTAGACGAACAGCATGCCTTCGCACCGCTCCTGTCACTCCCGACCGAGCAGGCAGCTTGACTTCATAGCCCCCTGAGATGTCTTTGAGGGCCCTGACGTGAGAGCCGCCGATCGCGGCATCGTCCATCTCGAGCAGGTCGGTCGACCGCAGTTCGGCCAGAAGTGCTTCGTGCAGGCGAGGCCAGACTCCCGCCTCGGTCCAGTCCCGCAGGCGCCGCCAGCAGGTAACCCCGCTGCATCCGATCCGCTCCGTGGGTACGTCGCTCCAGCTGACGCCTTTGCATAGGACGTAGACGATGCCCCGCAGGGCGACGCGATCGTCCACCGGCTTCCGGCCGGGGAACCGATGTCTCCGCGGTGGCCGGGCAGGGAGCAACGGAGCTATCCGCTCCCACAAGTCATCAGGCACAAGATCAACAGACACCCCGCAGATCCTGCCGACCCAAGGCCCAACTGCCAAGTCAACACACCGATCTCATTCTGAAATGATCAGTTAGTCCCGGACGACGCACCGGCTCCGAACGGCCAAACCCGCGTCCAACGCCGCGGCCACCGAAACGCCGCGCTGCGCCAGCACGTGCCGACAAGGCCGACTCCCCGGCGGGTCGCGCCACAGCAGGGGAGCGGACCGCGTGACGCCTGAAACAGTCAGGCCAGCATGTCTGCGCCGTGGCGCTGCGCCATCCAGACAGTCGAGGAGTAGGAAGCCACCGCCCGCATCGACAACCGTCGGCACCACGGTCGACAGCGTCGACCTTGCGGTATTCGCCAGGTTTGATGACTTTGTGCGATGCGTCGGTCGGGGAGTCCATCAGCGACCTGACGGGCCCGTCGACGCACAGCATCGCGTCGGCGAATTCGCGAACAACGCATCCCGGGGCCGGGGCTAAGCAGGAGGCCAACTCCGCCTGCTGGTCGTGGCAATTCCAGCGGAAGCATCCCGCACGGACTCCGTCGCGCAGCAGATTCAACTCCACAGCCTCGTGCTGATCGCGTGTTCCTTGCTCGGAGCACACCATCAGCCGAAGGCCGCCTGCGTGTGCGGCGGTTGCCGCGCGAGTGATCAAGTTTGGCCGTTCGTTCGAGGTCAATGGTGGTGGTCCCGATGTACGGGTCTGGCCCAGTGGGTCCGCGCCGCCACATAGGTATGTGGCGGCGCCGACGTGTCCTGGTGCGGCGTGTCAGTTCTTCTTGAAGACGGTCACGGCGAGCGGGCCGGCGGTGTTTCCGGTCGTGGAGACGGCTCCGGCGGTGTCGAGGACCTTGATCCAGGAGCCGGCGGCCAGGGTGGTGATGTAGTCGCTGTTGGTGGGGTTGTAAACCACGACGGTGTCGTAGCTGGTGGGGGCGCTCGCACTGGAGCTGATGGCGGAGATCACGACGGAGCCGTTCACCTGGGTGGACATCTGGTTCTTGACGGCGTCCCAGGTGGTGAGGCGCAAGGCCGGGGTGGACTTGCGCAGGGCGATGGCGTCCTTGTGAAACTTGTAGGTCGGGGCGTTGGCCGTCTTGTCTCCCCAGTGGATCGCGTTGACGTTGTCCCCGGCGTTGTAGGAGTTTTTGGCAGTGTCGTAGTTGCCGCCGACGACCTTGGAACGGAGGAACTCGTCACCCTCGGAGAGGAACGCGATGCCTTGGGAGGTGAGGATCATGCCGGTGGCGAAGCGGTCGATCTGTCCCGCCCGGCCGGCGGCTCCGCCGGTGGCCCCGGAGTACGTGATCTTGTCCCAGAGGTTGAGGTCGTCGTGGACGGAGACATAGTTGACGCTCTGCTCAGGGTCGTAGGCGAACGCCGGGTTCCAGGTGTCGGTGAGCTGGCTCGTGGCCTTGATGGTGAGTGGTGAGCCGCGCATGCCGAGGGCGATCGAGGAGGCGCTGCCGGCGCCGTTCATGTAGTTCATGACGGTGTCCTGGGTGCCGCCCTTGATGGCGTCGCGGTAGGCGCCGTTGAAGACGCCAACGTGGGCGTTGGCCAAGGTGGGGACGCTCGCGTAGCGGACCTTCTGCGCCTCGGCGGAGTCGGTGACGCCTCCGCTCCAGGGCTCGCCGTAGATCTGGAGTTGGCGGTCCGGGTAGGTGGTGTTGAGGTAGCTTCCCCAGTCGGCGACGTTGGTGGCGTAGTTCACGCCGAGGAGGTCGAAGCGGAAGCCGTCGACGTTGTAGTCGCGGACCCAGTGCTCCAGGGAGTCGCGGATCATCCGGCTGACCATCGGGTTGCCGTCGTCGATGGAGTTGCCGGTGCCGGAAAGGTCGGTGGCGTTGTAGTACTTGCCGGTGATCGCGCCGAACACGTCCTTGCTGGCCGTGTGGTTGTAGACGACATCCATGATCACGCGGATGCCGGCCTTGTGGAACTCGTTGACCATGTCCTTGTACTCGCGGATTCGGTCCTCGGCCGCGGTGTACTGGGAGAACTGTTCCTCGGGCACGTTGTAGTTCAGCGGGTCGTAGCCCCAGTTGGGCACGGTGCTGTTGAAGTCGAAGGAGGGGAGGATCTGGACGTCGGTGACACCCAATTCCTTGAGGTGGTCGATGCCGGTCTTCACGCCGTTGATGGTCGTGCCGCCCTGGACGAGGCCGAGGAACTTGCCGCGCTTGGCCGGCGCGACGCCGGAGCTGGCGTCGATGGTGAAGTCGCGGACGTTCAGCTCGTAGACAACGGAGTCCTCGCGGTTGGTGCGGGCAGGCCGGGTGGCCCAGCTGCCACCGGTGGGCGCCACCGCGCCGGAGTCGATGACGATGCCCTGGGTGGTGCCGGGGTTGACCATCTGGGCGTACGGGTCGCGGACGGCGTTGCCGCCGACGGAGAACTGGTAGGGCTGGTTCTTGAGGTCACCGGCGACGACGGTCTGGTAGACGCTGCTGTAGCCGGTGAGGGTGGCGGGGCTGAGCTGGTAGCTCTTGCCGGCCACATTCACCGTGACGGTGGAGTTGTCCGGTGACCAGATCCTAAAGGTGGTGCCGGTGGGGGTGTAGGTCGCGCCGAGGGTGCTTCCGGTTCCAGCGGGCGGGGTGGTGGGGGTCGGGCTGGGGCTCGGGGTGGAGCCGGTGCCGCTTTGGACGGTCAGCTGGTGGTTGGCGGAGTTGAAGCTGAAGGTGGTGGCGGCGCCCGCCGGTACGGTGAAGGGAATGTTGGCTCCGCCTGCCGCGCCGTTCTGGCCGTAGTTCTCGGTCCAGCCCTGATTGATGGCGGCTTTGACCTCCCAGGTTCCGGCGGGGATCGTGCTGGCGGTCCAGGTGTAGATGCCGTCGCCGTCGGAGTCCTGGAGCCTGGGGACAAGACAGTCGGCAGCCCAGTCAGTGGCGCAGCCGATCTCGGACTGGAAGGTGCCGGCGGCGGTGACCGTCCTGCTGGTCGCGTTGTCGGCGATTTCATGAGTGACGGGGTCGTAGAGGAAGGTCACGGCCTTGCCACCGGTGGGTACAACAAGCGGGATGTCCGCCCCTCCGGCCGCGCCGTTCTGGCCGTAGTTCTCGGTCCAGCTCTTGTTGATGGCGACCTTGTAGGTGTAACTGCCGGCGGGAAGGCTGAGGGTGACGGACCACATGCCGTCGGCGCGCTGGGTGAGCTGGTCCTGCGCGCAGTCCGTGGCCCAGTCGCCGGCACAGCCGATCTCGCTGTTGAACGTGCCGGGCACCGAGACGGCACCGGGCACGGCTGCACTGGCTGTGTGTTGGAGGAGGGGAGCGAGGGTGAGGCCGAGTGCTGCGGCGGCAAGGAGGGTGGCGGCTCTTCGGGGTCTTGCGGGGTGGGAGACGCGATGCATGTGATGGAACCTCCAGTAGGGCTCCGGCGGCGGGGAGCACGCGGGCGGGACAGCGGGTGAGCAGGAGGAGTCAGGCACTTGTCCGGGTGGTGTCGCGCCGACCGCAACCGGCAGGTCCCTGGAGGGCTTGCGCGGCAGCCGGTGGAGGCCACAGAGCCATTGGTACGTTGCTAACACATGTTAATAATGGGTAAACGACGAGGGGGTCAAGGTACCGGCCGAAACTTGTGCCGCTCAGCGCCATGTCCGGCCGGGCCACCAGGTCCCTCAGGTCCCTCGGGCGGGCGGAAGCAGGTTTCTGCGCCTATGACGTATGGGTGTTAGTAACGTGCGTTATCGTTTTGGTAGCAGCGAAGGTGCCTACGGATGCGGGGAACATGATGTCGGCGAGCGCGTCAGGAGCTGCCTCGGCCGGCGGGCGGTCGCGTCCCACCTCCACGGATGTGGCGAAGATGGTGGGAGTGTCCCGTTCGGCGGTCTCTTTCGCCTTCAACAGTCCCGAACGGCTCTCGGTGGCCACCCGCGACCGGATTTTCGCCGCCGCCAAGGAGCTCGGATACTCTCCGAACACCCTGGCGCGGATGCTGCAGGCAGGGCAGACGCAGTCGCTGGGTGTCCTGTTGCCCCAGAACCTCGCCAAGATCATGGAGAACCCGTACTACGCCCGGTTCCTCACCGGAGTAGGTCAAGTCTGCGATGAACAGGGTTTCACGCTGCTGCTCACCCCGCCGCTGCGCGATTCCATGCTGAAGGCGATTCCGTACGCGGCGGTCGACGGATTCGTGGTGTGCGGACTGGAGCACGACCGCGGTGAGGTCGCCGAACTCCAACGGCGCGGCATCCCGTTCGTCTTGGTGGACAGTAGCCCCTGGGCCGATGTGCCGAGCGTCGACGTCGACGACGAGAGCGGGGCGCGCGAAGTCACCCGGCACATCCTGGAACTCGGCCACCGCCGGATGGCGCTGCTCTCGATCGACCCCGGCCCGGAGCGGGCGGAGCGCGGCTATCGGGGCCCGCTGGCCCGCCGGATGGCCGGAGTCGCCGACGCGCTTTCCCAGGTGGGCATGGACCTGAAGGACATCAACCTCGTCGAGGTTCCCGCCACCCGGATGGATGGCTACCGAGCGGCGAAAGCCCTGATGGCTACTGCTGAGGCGGCGCCCACCGCCATCATCGCTCTGTCCGACATCCTGGCCTTCGGGGCGGTCGACGCCCTGCACGACCTCGGCCTGCGCGTACCCGAAGACGTCTCGGTCACCGGTTTCGACGACCTGCCGGAATCGGCGTGGCTCCGGCCGCGTCTGACCAGTGTCCGGCAGGCCATCGCCGCCAAAGGACGGACCGCCGCGGACTTCCTCATCTCCGCCATCCGCGGTGAGGACCAGCACCCGCATCAACTGCTCGGTACCAGCTTGATCGTGCGCGACTCCAGCGCGCGCGTGCCCGCCGCACAGAGCACAGGCCTGCCCAACGCCTGATCCGGAGCGGCCCTGCCTTTCTCTGCACCCACATGCGCGGCAGGCTCCGCCCCGCACCCCGCACCTGGCGCAGGGGCCGTCGGCACCCGGTGGGCCACCGCCGCCATGTCTGCGCACCGCTGTGGCTAACCTCGCCTGCGTTCCGTAGCCAGGCTCGGCATCGTCGCCGACTTTGATCGCACGCGACACCTTAAGCCTGCGGTCGGCGCCGCCTCTCACTCCCTCCGACCGTGTCCGCGCTGCGTCCAGCGCGTTACATAAATGTTAGCTAACTCCTGTTAGTGGCCTGCTAACGTCGTCGACATCAGAACGTCGGCGTGGCCCACTCCTCACGGGTTTCCAGGCAGCACCTGCCCGTCGTGACCAGCGGATCCCGCCGCGGGCCGGGCCTTTGGTGCATCGCACGCCTTGCGCACCGAGGGACGCGTCGCCTACCCCGCCGGACCATTGGTGATCCGGTGCGACCACCCCGGGCCTCGAATCCGACAACCCACCTCTTCAAGGAGTCACCATGCGACGTGGTATCGCGGCCCTCGCGCTGGCAATGGCGATCACCGTCTCCCTGAGTGCCTGCAGCTCGGGCAACAGCTCCGGCTCCTCCGGTTCCGGCCCCGTCACCATCACCTGGTGGGACACCTCGGACGCCACCAACGAAGCGCCGACCTTCAAGGCCCTGGTCGCCGACTTCGAGAAGGCCAATCCGAACGTCAAGGTCACCTACGTCAACGTGCCCTTCGCCGACGCTCAGAGCAAGTTCCAGACCGCCGCCGGAAGCAAGGGCGCCCCCGACGTCCTGCGCGCTGACGTCGGGTGGACTCCGGCCTTCGCCCAGGCGGGCTACCTCGCGCCGCTGGACAGTACGGACGCCGCCAAAGACATCGGCGCCTTCGAGCCCAGCCTCGTCCAGCAGGCCAAGTACCAGGGCAAGCTCTACGGCATCCCCCAGGTCACCGACACCCTGGCGCTGATGTACAACAAGGGTCTGTTCGCCAAGGCCGGCATCACCGCCGCCCCCACCACGTGGGATGAGCTGAAGGCCGATGCCGCCGCTGTGAAGGAGAAGGCCGGCGTCGACGGTTTCGCCTTCAACCCGCAGGGCTACTACGCGATGCCGTTCCTCTACGGCGAGGGCGCCGACATGCTCGATGTCGCCGCCAAGAAGATCACCGTCAACTCTCCGGCCGCCGTCAAGGGCATCGACACCCTCAAGGCTCTGGTCACTGCCCCCGGCGTCGCCAAGCTCGACACCACCAGCAACGGTTACGCCAACGTCATGGACGCCTTCGACAACGGCAAGACCGCCGCCATCGTCCAGGGCCCATGGGAGAGCGCCAACGTCTTCAAGGGCTCCGCGTTCACCGACAAGGCCAACCTCGGCATCGCCACGCTCCCGGCGGGATCCGCGGGCAAGGCAGGTGCCCCGCTCGGTGGCCACAACCTCGTCGCCTACGCCGGCTCCGACGCCGCCCACCAGGCCGCGGCGCAGAAGTTCATTGCCTTCATGACCTCCGCCCAGACCCAGGCCACCACTGCGGCTAAGAACGCCACGCTGCCGACCCGAGCGGACGCCTACACCCCCGCGGTCAAGGCCAACCCGGCCATCGCCGGCTACCAGAGCGTCCTTCCCTCCGGGCGAGCGCGCCTCGAGGTTGCCCAGTACAGCTCCCTGTACGACCCGCTGGGCACCGACCTCATCAAGATCCTCTCGGGCCGGGAAAGCACCCAGGCCGGCCTGGACAACGTCGCGACCGCCGCCAAGAAGCTCCTCCCGGACTACGCCACCCAGTGACCGGACTCCGGGCGGCCGCCCCCGCGCCCGGGGCGCCCGCCCGGCACCGGCATCACCCTTCCCGAAGCCGCCCGCTCCGCAGGCCGCGCACCCTGTGCGTATAGGCCGGCGGGGCGTGGCAGAGCACCCCCTGCCCCCTGAGGTGTCAGATGACCGTCGCCGTCCAGGGCGAGACCGCCCGCACCACGCCCCGCAAGAGCCCGCTCCACCGCATCAAGTACTCCTACGACCGGTACTGGTACGCCTGGGCGATGTGCCTGCCGGTGGTCCTGGTCCTGGGTGCCATCGTCGGCTATCCCCTGATCCAGGGGATCTACCTGAGCTTCACCGACGCCACCAGCCAGAACGTCGGACGGACCATCGGTGCCAACCACATCCCCGACACGTACAGCTGGGTCGGGCTCACGAACTACGTCGGCATCCTCACAGGTGCCAACAACCAGTTCTGGCCCCACCTATTCTGGACGATCGCGTGGACCGTCGCCTGCGTCGTCCTGACCTACGCCATCGGCCTGGCCCTGGCCGTCGTGCTCAACCGCGACATACGCGCCCGCGGCCTCTACCGGATGCTGCTGATCCTTCCCTGGGCCGTGCCGACCTTCGTCACCATCTTCGCCTGGCGGCTCATCCTCGCCGACGACGGGGCCGTCAACCAGCTCCTCGCGCTGCTCCACATCACCGGCCCCTCCTGGCTCAGCGACCCGCTCGCGCAGAAGGTCGCCGCTGTCGGTGTCAACATCTGGTGCGGCGTGCCGTTCATGATGGTCTCCCTGCTCGGCGGCCTGCAGGCCATCCCCCGCGAACTCCACGAAGCGGCCGAGATGGACGGCGCCACCGCCTGGCAGCGGTTCGTCAACGTCACCCTGCCAGGCCTGCGCCCCGTCAGCAGCACCGTGATCCTGCTCGGCGTGATCTGGACGTTCAACCAGTTCAACGTCATCTTCCTGCTGTTCGGGACCAACAGTGACAGCGTCCAAATCCTGGTGACGTACGCCTACAAGCTGTTCTTCGGCCAGCAGCCCCAGGACTACGCCTCCTCGGCCGCCGTCGGCATCCTGTGCCTGTCCCTGCTCGTGGTCTTCACGAGCGTCTACCGCCGCTGGCTCAAGCGCAACGACGAGGGGGCCCTCGCATGACCACCGCACACGCCACCACCCGTACCCGTGCGGCAGCACCCCGGCCGGGCACCCGGCGCCGGACGTCATCATCCCTGACCTTGCATGGCGCACTCACCGTCATGGCGTTCATCGCGGTGTTCCCCATCGTGTGGATCGCCTACATCTCGCTGGGCGGCGACAAGTTCGACTACCAGCACCCCGCCCGCATCCTCAACCACCCCACGCTCGCCAACTACGGCCACGTCATCCAGGACACCAACTTCGCCACCTGGATGCTGAACTCGGTCATCGTCGCCCTCGGCACCACCGTCATCGGCGTCCTGATCGCCGCCAGCGCCGGCTACGCGGTCTCCCGGATGCGCTTCCTGGGCCGCGGCACCTTGATGTACACCTTCCTGCTCACCCAGATGTTCCCCGTCGCCGTCCTGATGGTGCCCCTCTACAAGATCATGGCGAACCTGGGCCTGCTCGACACCTACAGCGGCCTGATCCTGATCTACTGCTCCACCGCCGTCCCGTACTGCGCCTGGCTCCTCAAGGGCTACTTCGACACCATCCCCGTCGACATCGACGAAGCCGGACGCATCGACGGACTGTCGCCGTTCGGCACCTTCTGGCGCCTGATCGCCCCCCTCGCCCGTCCGGGCCTTTCGGTGGCCGCGTTCTACACCTTCATCACCGCCTGGGGCGAAGTCGCCTACGCCTCACACTTCATGCTCTCCGAGGACCAGTACACCCTGGCCGTCGGCCTGCAGACCTACGTGAGCCAGTTCAACTCCCAGTGGAACTACATGGCGGCCACCTCGGTGCTCATCGCTATCCCCGCCGCCCTGGTCTTCTACGTCGTCCAAAAGCACCTGGTAGCCGGCCTCACCTCCGGCGGCACCAAGGGCTGACCCCGGCACCGGGCATCCCGAGGCCCGCCGGATACCCGCCCGCGCCGCGCTCCACCGTTCCGACGCAAAGAGCCGACCTACCTGATCGCCGTCACTAAACGTTATAGCGGTACTACGTACCGCTGTTGTGAGGACCCTATGACTCAGCATCTCGCCATAACCGATCGGCCCGCTGACGCCCCCGTCGAGGCTGAGCGCAGAGCCGACTGGTGGCGCGACGCGGTGATCTACCAGGTGTACCCGCGCAGCTTCGCCGACTCCGACGGCGACGGCATGGGCGACCTGCCCGGCATCCGTAGCCGCCTGCCCTACCTGCGCGACCTCGGCGTCGACGCCGTCTGGCTGTCCCCGTTCTACGCTTCCCCGCAGGCTGACGCCGGCTACGACGTGGCCGACTACCGGACGGTGGATCCGGTCTTCGGCACCCTCGCCGACGCGTCCCGTCTGATAGCCGACGCCCACGACCTGGGCCTGCGCATCATCGTCGACCTGGTGCCGAACCACTCCTCCGATCAGCACGAGTGGTTTCAGCGCGCCCTGCGCGAAGGCCCGGGCTCGGCGTTGCGCGAGCGCTACCACTTCCGCCCCGGCAAGGGCGAGGACGGCGGACTGCCTCCCAACGACTGGGAGTCCGTCTTCGGTGGTCCGGCCTGGACCCGTACCACCAACCCTGACAGCACCCCCGGCGACTGGTACCTGCACCTGTTCGCGCCCGAGCAGCCCGACTTCAACTGGGACCACCCCGCCGTCCGCGAGGAATTCCGGTCCATCCTGCGGTTCTGGCTCGACCGGGGAGTGGACGGCTTCCGCATCGACGTCGCCCACGGCCTCGTCAAGGCTCCCGGCCTGCCCGACCTCGGCTCCCATGAGCAGCTCAAGCTGCTCGGTACCGGCGCCACCCCTTGCTTCGACCAGGACGGCGTCCACGAAATCTACCGCGACTGGCGCACCATCCTCGATGAGTACCCGGGGGAGCGGATCGGTGTCGCGGAGGCTTGGACACCCACCGCCCGGCGCACCGCCAACTACGTCCGCCCCGACGAGCTGCACCAAGCATTCAACTTCCAGTACCTGGCCAGCTCCTGGCAGGCCCAAGCGCTTCGTGCGGTCATCGACGAATCCCTGGAAGCGATGCGGCCCGTTGGCGCGCCCACCACGTGGGTGCTCTCCAACCACGACGTCACCCGCCACGCCACCCGCTTCGCCAACCCCCCCGGCCTGGGCACCCAGATCCGCACCCCCGGAGATCGCGAACTCGGCCTGCGCCGGGCCCGCGCCGCCAGCCTGCTGATGCTCGCCCTGCCCGGCTCGGCATACGTCTACCAGGGCGAGGAGCTCGGCCTGCCCGACGTCACCGACCTGCCCGACGAGGTCCGCCAGGACCCCTCCTACTTCCGAGCCGCCGGCCAGGACGGCTTCCGCGACGGCTGCCGGGTGCCCATCCCGTGGTCGGGCACCGAGGCCCCGTACGGCTTCGGCCCCGATGCCGGCGGCCCCAGCTGGCTGCCACAGCCCACCGAGTGGGCGCAGCTGTCCGTCCAGGCCCAGACCGGCGACCCCGCCTCCACCTTGGAGCTGTACCGCGCCGCCCTCGCCTTTCGACGACAGCACCCCGCCCTCGGCGGCGCGGACAACCTCCGATGGCTGGAGTCACCCGAAGGGACCTTGAGCTTCGAGCGAACCGCCCAGGATGGCGCGTTCCTGCGCTGCACCGTCAATCTCACCGCCCCTGCGGTCACCATCCCCACCCCTGGCGAACTCGTCCTCGCCAGCCAGGCCCTGACCCACGAAGGCAGCGAAAGCATCCTGCCCGCAGACACCACCGCCTGGTGGACCACCCGCTGATGCCCCTTCCGCGGCGCCTGTCCCCCCGGGGGCACCGCCGCCGTCCCACACACGTCGCGACACGAAGAGGTGCCATGACCCCCCGCCCCGCCCCCACGCACAGATCCCACCGCGCCCGCCAGGCCGCCGCCACCGCAGCCCTGCTCGCCGCCGCCCTGGCACCCGCCCCTGCCCACGCAGCCGACCCCATCGCCCCGCCGTCCGCCGTCGCCATCGCCGGAGACCTCGACCACCTCTTCGGCTGTCCCGGCGACTGGGCCCCGGACTGTGCCCAGGCCCAGATGACGCGCCGCCCCGACGGCATCTGGGCCCTCAACGCCCACCTCCTCCCCGGTGCCTACTCCTACAAGGCCGCCCTGAACAAGAGCTGGGACGTCAACTACGGGCTGAACGCCGCCCCCGGCGGCGCGAACATCCCTCTCGCGATCCCCGCCGCGGGCGCCGACGTCACCTTCCTCTACGACCCCGCCACGCACTGGATCACCGACACCCTCAACACCGCGGTCGTCACCGCCACCGGCGACTTCCTCGACGAGCTCGGCTGCACCGCCGACGCCACGGACTGCCTGTCGGCCTGGCTCACCGACCCCGACGGCGACGGCAACTCCACCTTTACCACCACCGCCCTACCCGCCGGCACCTACCACGCGAAGGCCGCCCTCCACCTGCCCGCCACCCCCCTCGACGGCACCGATACCACCTTCACCGTCGCGCAGGCCGGCGACGCCACCACGTTCAGCTACACCGCCTCCTCCCGCGTTCTCAGCATCTACGCCGGGCAGCCCAAGCCCAGCCTCGCCCCCCGCAGCGCCTACTGGCTTACCGCCGACACCATCGCCTGGAACCTCGGTGACAACCCCGCCGCGACGACTTACCAGCTGGCCACCGCCCCCGACGGCGGCCTCACAGCGGCGGGCACCGGCATCACCGGCGGCACCAGCATCCCGCTGGTCCGCGACCCCAAGGGCCTGTCCGCCGCCCTTGCGGCCAAGTACCCGCACCTCGCCAAACTCACCACTCTGCGCGTGCCCAAAAAATGGTCCGCCCAGGCCAAGCAACTAGCCAAGGGCCAGAGCGCGGTCGCCGCCCTCGACAGCAACGGCAACCTCACCACCGCCACCGGCCTGCAGACCGCCGGCCTCCTGGACACCCTCTACGCCGCCAAGGCCGCCGACGCCGAATACGGCCCCGTCTTCAACGGGAACAAGCCCACTCTTTCCCTGTGGGCACCCACCGCACAGTCCGTCAGCATCGAGCTTTACGACACCTCCACCTCCACCCAAGCCCGCATCGTCGCCATGACCCTCGACCCCGCCACCGGCACCTGGGCGGTGAAAGGCGACAAGACCTGGAACGGCCTCTACTACCGCTACCAGGTCAAGGTCTGGGCACCCACCGTTCTCAAGACCGTCACCAATCACGTCACCGACCCGTACTCCCTCGCCCTGTCCGCCGACTCCCAACGCAGCCAGATCGTCAACCTCGACGAGGACTTGCTGATGCCGCATGGGTGGGACGACACCGCGTCCCCGAAGACGATCAGCAGCACCCAGCAGCAGATCCAAGAACTGCACGTCCGCGACTTCTCCTCCGCGGACACCGCGCTTCCTGCCGACGAGCGCGGCACCTACCTCGCCTTCACCGACGCCAAGTCCGCCGGAGTGAAGCACCTCAAGGACCTGGCCGCCGCCGGCCTCACGACCGTCCAGATCCTGCCGAGCTTCGACTTCGCCGGCACCGCCGAGAGGCGGGCCGACCAGGCCACTCCCGGTTGCGACCTGCCCGCCATGGCACCCGACTCCGACCAGCAGCAAGCCTGCGTCGCGGGAACCCAAGCCGATGATGCCTACAACTGGGGCTACAACCCGCTGCACTTCACCGTCCCTGAGGGCTCCTACGCCACCGCCCCCGACGGCGCCGCCCGCACCATCCAGTTCCGCCAGATGGTCCAAGCACTCCACCAGGCCGGACTACGCGTGGTGATGGACGTCGTCTACAACCACACCGCCGCCGCCGGCCAGGACCCGAACTCCGTCCTGGACCAGATCGTCCCCGGCTACTACCAGCGCCTCGACACCAACGGCACCGTCACCCGCGACAGCTGCTGCGCCGACACCGCCCCCGAGAACGCGATGATGAACAAGCTCGTCGTCGACTCCGTAACCACCTGGGCCCAGCAGTACCACGTCGACGGGTTCCGCTTCGACCTGATGGGCCTGGACCCGAAACGGACCATGCTCGATGTCAAGACCTCCCTCGGAAACCTGACGCAGCACCGCGACGGCATCGACGGCAAGTCCACCACCCTCTACGGCGAGGGCTGGAACTACGGCGTGGTCGCCAACGACTCCCGCTTCGTCCAGGCCACCCAGGCCAACATGGCCGGCACCGGCATCGGCACCTTCAACGACCGCCTACGCGACGCTGTCCGCGGCGGCGGCCCCTCTGACACCGACCCCCGTGAGCAGGGCTTCGCCACCGGTCAGTACACCAACCCCAACGGCGCGCCCCTCAACGGCACCACCGAGCAGCAGAAGACCGACCTGCTGCACGACATGGACCTCGTCAAACTTGGCCTCACCGGCAACCTCGCCGACTACACCTTCACCACCAGCACCGGCACCACCCGCAAGGGCGCCCAGATCGACTACAACGGGACCCCCGCCGGCTACACCGCAGCCCCCGGCGAGGCCATCACCTACGTCGACGCCCACGACAACCTGGCGCTCTACGACAGCCTCGCCTACAAGCTGCCCACCGGCACCAGCCCCGCCGAACGCGCCCGCATCCAGGCTCTCGCCCTCGCCACCAGTACCCTCTCCCAGGGCCCGGGCATGGCCCAAGCAGGCACCGACCTGCTCCGCTCCAAATCCCTGGACGGCAACTCCTACGACAGCGGGGACTGGTTCAACGCCATCCACTGGGACTGCACCCAGGGCAACGGCTTCGGCCACGGCCTCCCGCTCGGCGGCCAAAGCCAGTGGAGCTACGCCAAGCCGCTGCTCGCCAACCCCGCCCTCGTCCCGAACTGCACCAACACGACGAACACCAGCGCCCAGTACCAGCAGTTCCTCCAAATCAAGCACTCCACCCCCCTCTTCTCCCTCCCCACCGCCAACGCCGTCCAACAGCGCCTGACCTTCCCCCTCTCCGGCACCCCCGGCGAGATCCCCGGTGTCATCACCGAACACCTCGACGGACGCGGACTGGACACCTACAAGTCCGTCACCGTCCTCTACAACGCCACCGCCACCACCCAGACCCAGACCCTTACCAACCTGGCCGGCAGCAGCCAGGCACTCCACCCGGTGCAGAACAAGGGCGCAGACCCCACCGTCAAGCAGTCCCAGTACAACCAGGCCACCGGCACCTTCACCGTCCCGGCCCATACCGTCGCGGTCTTCGTCCAGCAGTAACACCTCACGACCCGGAAGATCGCTCTGATCCAGTCCCGGTCCGGCGCTGTGCCAACCCACACGGCCGGACCGGGCTACCAGGCCTTCCGCCAATGGCCCTGAAGTGTTCCCCGCGCCCAGGCTGGGATGCACCGGATCAGGAGGCGCCGAGCCGTGCGGCGAGGAACGCCACAGGTTGCGCGATGAGTTGGCGAGGGTCGGGGTGACCCACGAAGCAGTGTCCCGCCCCCTCCACCCGCACCAAAGTGGAGTCCGCACCGGCATCCAGCAGCCGTGCATGCAGGCGCTCACCCTGGGAGGCGGGCACTGACTCGTCGGCCGCACCGTGCATGATCAGAAACGGTACCGCGGGGCCAGACACTTGCCACACAGGACTCGCAGCGCGCGCAAGGTCGATCACCTGAGCAGGCGGTGCGCCCAGCAGCCGGCCCTCGGGCGAGTCCGCATCTCCGCCGCCCTCGTGCAGCGTCTGCAGATCCGTCGGCGCGTACCACAAAGCGGCCGCACGCACCGGTGCGGCGGGGACCAGGGCAACGAAGGGCGCCGAAGCAGCGAGAAATTCGCTGAGCATCACCCGGACAGCAACTGCCGCCGACATCCCGTGTCGAGTCTGATCACATCCGGTGTGTCGGGAACGCGACACCACGCGGCAGCCGCCGCTATGTCGGATGCCCGCCAGGTTGGCACCGACGTCACCCTGTATCGGACCGCCAACACGGCAGGAGGTGGGTGGTGTGGCTGGCAGCTGGCGGTTGGGTCATGGTGTGGCTGGGGTGGGAGTTGGCTGGTGGCCGCCGCGTCGGCAAAAGGCGCCAGGGCGCTGTGCGGCTGAGGGGGACCAAGAGACCGGCCCTCTGAGGCGCAGTTCGACTCAGTAGGGGCGCCTTAGCCGAGAGAGCGGCCGCTACTGAGTGGCGGCGGCGCCGCTAGCTATCAACGCCCCTGGGTTCGGGTTGTGCCGGTGGTGGGCGATCCTCAGAGCGCTCTTGAACCGCCCACCCATCGGAACCCGTGGATCTTGTCACACTCTGCGGCGTTCGGATGCGGAAAGCGTCGGGCGATCTGCAACTGTGACGGTCGATGTCACGTTGCTTGGGTTGGGTGCCTGTAGGCGGAACGCGGCGCTTCCTTTGGCTTTGAGATCGGTCAGGATTTTCGCGCTGTCGCACAGGATCCGTTCGACCTCAGTGGTACCTCCGCAGAGAAGTGCGCGGGTGCCAGGCGGGGAGGACGTCGTCGGGCTCCCAAGAAGCATCGGTCAAGCTGGTGGGGCGTGCGGCCGAGGAGACGGTGAGTACCCCCGGCTGTCACTCCGCCGTCCAGCTCCGTCACCTTGGCACCGTTCCTCGCGAAATGCGCGCTCCGGCCAATAACCTCACCAGCACGGCAGCCTCGGCGCACCGGAGGCTTCTCCCGCGAGGTCGTCGCCGACCTCATCACGCAAAGCTCGCCTTGGAGGCCGTGACGTTCTCCTGGCACCCGGGGGGCCGCACGCCGTACGTGCGGGTGAAGAAGACCCGCAAGCCCCCGGCCAGGGACCCCAAGGTCCGCGAGATCGTGGTCGGCGCCAAGGAGTCCGCGCCCGTCATAGGGATCGGCTCCGCCGGGCGGATCATCGCCGTGGACCTCGACGCAACGTCCCCGCACATCCTGGTCAACGGCGCCCCGGGCGGGGGGAAGTCAGTGACTCTGCGGCGCATCGCCTGCCAGATGCTCCACAATGGGTCGCTCGTGTTCGTCCTCGACACCAAGCGGATCTCCCACCCGTGGGCCTCCGGGCTGCCCGGCGTCACGTACTGCCGCGACATACATCCACGACCAGCTCGTCGCCTTCGGCAGGGAAGGCCGGCGCCGTACCCGCGTCGCTGACGATCTGGGCATCGACGCCGCCCCCCAAGGACATCGGCCCGCGGCTGCTGATCCTTCTCGAAGGGGTCAACGCCATGATGAAGCAGCTGGCCCGCTACTGGGAGAAAATCCGCGAGTCCGGCGACCCGAAGGTCTCCCCGGCTCTCGACGCGCTCAACGGAGTCCTCTACATGGGCCGCCAGTTGCGCATGCACGTCCTCCTGGTCGCCCAGTCTGCCACCGCCCGCGCCCTGGGAAACCCGGAGGTCCGCGAGCAGTTCTCCACCCGCATCCTGGCCCGCTACAGCGTCAAGGCCTGACGTATGCTCGCCCCAAAAATCCACCCCGCGCCAAAGTCCACCAAGCACCACGGCCGCGCCCAGGTCGTCACCCGCGGCCGCGCCCACGAGACGCAAGTGCTCAACCTGTCGAACGCAGAAGCCCGCGAGTGGGCGATGTCCGGCGTCCACGCCCACGACAAAGCGGGTCCGGAGTTCCACACGCCGCCCGTCCCCGACACACCACCTGCCGATTCCTTCGGCTCCGAAAGTGGAAGCCGCCCGTCCGGCTCGCCGCAGTACCCGTGCCGACCCCGGCCGCCGACGTCGATGTCGCCGACACGGGGAACACCGTGCCCGCCCTAGCGGCGGACACCGGCCCGGACGACGCCGTGGCCGGACACGCAAAGCCCAGCAGGACCTCCTGCCGGAACTCACCCTGGCCGCCCTGCGCTGGGCGCGCGCCAACGACCCGGACTTCCCGCCCTCGGTCGACAAGCGCGGCGCCGAACTCCTCCACCGCGTCGGCGACCTCAAGACGTGGGCCCGCAACCGGCCCCGCGCTGCCACCGGCACTACCGACCTCGAATGACCCACCGGGTCGGAAATCCGACCCGGCCCGCGCCGATCCGGACCTGTCCGCTTTCGCCTTCATCACCGCAGGCCGCACGACCGCCGCCGGTCCCCGCTCCGGGTGTTGTCCCGCCCCGCCCGTGCGGTGTTCGGTTCAGGTGCGATGGGGAGGGGTTGGTGGAGGCGCGCCGAAGCGGGCAGGCGTCCGGTGAAGAACGTTTCCGCTACACCGGTTTGGCGTGGTGACGAGGCGGGCGGTGATGGAGCGGGGTACGGCGGTGACGAGTGGTAGTTGAGCGGTCTTTGGCTTTGGGGCTGTCCGGTGGTGAGATCGGTGCGGCACGCTGTTGGACGCTGGAGCAGGTGGAGCACTTTGGTTGGGGCGCGGGCTGGCGTCCGGACTCGGGGACGGTGGCGTTGGTGGTGTCGGAACTGGTGACCAACGCGCTGCGGCATGCGGGCGGCGGCCGGGTCGGGGTGTGCCTGGTGCTGGAGGTGGGCCGGCTGCGGATCGCGGTGAGCGACGAGTCCCGCCACGAGCCGGTGATACAGCCCCCGGGGCCCGGCAGGGTCGGCGGCCATGGTCTGCGCATCGTGGCGAGCGTGGCCGCGAGGTGGGGCGTGCGACCTCACGGCACCGGCAAGGAGGTCTGGGCCGACCTGCTCCCGCAGCACCCCACACTCGCCTCGGCGTCCGACTGAGTTCGACCTCGGGCCTGAGCGGGGTGGTATTTCTCCTGAAGGAACACGCGTTTGTATATTGGGTGCGTCATCGGGCCGGGGGTTGGGCACCTACTTGTTGAGCGGTGCCTGATAGTGCTGAGCCTTCCGCCGGCGGCGCCGGGCACGAGGATCCAGGGGTGAGGCAGATGGAGCCGTTACAGGTGTGCCCGATCGGCCCGCCCCGCGAAGGGGTGACGGTACTCGCGCTGTCCGGGGAGCTCGACTACAACACCGAGCCAACCCTCGCCGCCGCCGCAGGTGACGCTATGAAGGCCGGATGCCGGCAGCTGGTCCTGGAGTGCGCCGGGCTGACGTTCTGCGACTCCCAGGGCCTCAACCGCTTCCTGCGGCTACGCCTGGCGGCGCAGCGCCGCGGTGTTGATCTGGTCCTGGCCGCGATCAGCACCCCACTGCGGCACCTGCTGGAACTCACCGAAGCCGTTGAGGTCTTCCAGCTCGCCGACACCGTCGACCAAGCGTGCACGACCCTTGCGCCCGCCGACCAAGTCGGCCCGGCACTGTGACACGCCGGGGGCGGAGCGGGGCACTGGAGGTGGGCGTCCATGGGTGACGCTTCCCGCTCCGCCCCCACGGGCTGCGCCTACCCCGGTCAGGGCCACGTGACGCTGGTCGGCTCGGGTGAGGCGTGGGCGGGGCATGGCGATGGGCCCGGCGGATAGCGTTATCCGTCGGGCCCATCGGTGGTGCGTTGAGCGTGCTGTCCGTGTCTACCAGCGGTACCAGCGGTGACGTCCGCCGGAGTGGGTGCCGCGCATGACGAAGCCGAGCAGCCACACGATCAGGACGATGACGGCGACCCACCAGAGGATCTTCAGGGCGAAGCCGGCACCGAACAAGATGAGCGCGAGCAGTAGAACCAAAAGCAGTGGACCCATGGTTATCAACCTCCTGACCAGCGCATTCCCCGCCCCGCACTGATCATGCACACCGGTTTATGCAGCCCATACATGCCCGCGCTCAGGGGGAGTGCGCGTCGGTTCGAGCCCAGGCGCCGGGGGAACTGCCGCTGCGGGCTGCCAGGCGCGGGGCCGCCCAGGGCATCCGCCGGGTATGCCGCACAGGCGTGGTCGGGCCGTGTCGTCGCCGCTGCGAGAAAGATCCTGAAGCTCCTCAGAACGCCCCCTCTTGCAGCTGATTGTGGTTATTAGAGGCGTGTATCGGACCTGCCGCGTGCTGCCCGGTGCGTCGAAACTGCTGGTCAGCGCATCGATGCTTGCGGGTTCGGGTCCCAGGGGTGAGGGCTGGCGCGGTGCGGGAAGGCGAATTTGGGTCAGCAATTGGAGGAGGCGGTTGTGGTGCGGGATCGGATGGGGTTGGCCGATGTTCTGGTAGCAGCGGAGGGCGCCGCGCCGACGGGCTCTCTTGATGTCGTGGCGCGTAATCTGCGTGATCGGTTTGCCGCGCGGTCCGTGTCGTTCCTGTTCGTCGATGTGGTGGGTCGGCGGTTGTTGCGCGTGAGTGATCAGGCGTCCTCGTCGTTGGGGGGTCGGGCTGAGCAGGTGCCTCTGGCCGGCAGCAGTGTCTATGACGAGGTTCTGCGCTCCCAGAAGCTGATGCACTTGCCGGTGAAGGGGGAGGAGGGGCAGCGGGTGCTCGTTCCGGTGACCAACCGGGGCGACACCATCGGTGTTCTGGAGCTGTTCCTCGACCACGCCACGCCGCAGGTGTTGGAGCAGGTGGAGGCGGCGGCGCATGCGTTGGCGTACATCATCGTCACCGATCGCCGCTTCACCGACCTTTACCACTGGGGCAACCGCACCACCACCGTCAGCTTGGCCGCGGAGATCCAGCGCCAGCTCCTACCCTCGGCATCATCCTGCGAGGCGGCCCAGTTCGCCCTCGCCGGCGGTCTGGTCCCGGCCTCCGACATCGCCGGCGACACCTACGACTACAGCCTCGACAACGACACCCTGCACCTGTCGATCACCGACGCGATGGGCCACGATGTCGACGCCGCCCTGATGGCGACCCTGGTGGTCAACGCCTCCCGCGGCGCGCGCCGCGCCGGCGCGGACCTAGTCGAGCAGGCCCGCCAGACCCACCAGGCGCTCCTCGACCACGGCCGCCGCACCTTCGTCACCGGCCAGTTGGTGCGTATCGCCCTGGACGGCAGCAGCGCCCAGCTCATCAACGCCGGCCATCCCGGACCACTTCGTCTGCGCGATGGCGTGGTCGACGAGCTCACCCTGCGGGTGAACCTGCCCTTCGGCGTCGCCGGGCAGGGCCCCTACAAGATCCAGGAACTCGACCTGCGCCCCGGTGACCGCTTGGTGATGTTCACCGACGGCATGCAGGACCGCGAAGCGGCAGGCGTCGACCTTTCGGGCCTGCTGCGCAAGACCGCCGCCGAGCACCCGCGTGAAGTCGTGCGCACACTCGTCGCCGCGGTCGCGGAGGCCTACGCCGGATTCCCCCCGAAGGACGACGCCACGGTCCTGTGCCTGGACTGGTACGGCCCCACCAGCGCCGATCCCACCGCGAGTGCCGACGCCGAGTAAAGGGATCTGCTGTCACATCTCCGGCATAGCGGCCGGGACGCCGGTCACGAGACGAGAACGCCGCCGCTTGCGCGCCTCCCGTGTCCGACAGGAGCACCGGTGTGAGAAGCAGTCCCCACCCCGGAGCTCCTGGACCGACCACGGGATCAAGAAGATTCGCTGGAGCGCCCTCAGATCGCGGTGCCCCATGAGACGGACTGCTGCGCGACGGCTGGCAGCACGCGCATCATGCTGGGCGGAACGACACCGATGACCCACACCCATGAGCCGGACTGCCCCGTGTGGTGCGCGCGCTGATCCCGTGACGGAGCCGCGAGAAGCCGCGGGCTTATGCGCCCCGGCGTTCGGGCCTGCAGCGCTGCACGGTGCGGCCTCAGGCTGCGCCAGTGCGGCGTGGGCCTGCTTCGTGGTGGCGAGGCGGGTGAGGTCGCGGGTGGCGTGGCAGTCGCCGCGGTGCACGATGCGCGCCGGCCCACGCTCAAGCACGAAGTAGACCGGTTCCTCGACTTGCCAGGCCGGGGTGGCGCCGTTCCGCTGGGTAGGCACCGTGTCGTACGCCTGGCCTCCGAGCGGCTCGCACCGGGTGGCGGGTGCGGCGAAGTCGACGGGTGCGGGGTCTGCAGGCCCGCGGCGTCGATCTTGCGTGTGGCGGGGCGTGCACCGCAGGGTGGGAGCGCCGTGAGCGGGCTGCGAATGCAGCGGGTGAGCACAGGAGGCCGCCCGGCCCCCGGGTTGTTCAGCCGAACGCGGAGAAAGCCCGCTGCTCCCTTTCCTCCTGAGCATCCCGGACGGTGCTCCAGTCCAGTGCCTGGCGTACCTGGTCCCGTGTCTGCTCGGCCACCTGCCGCGTCTCGGCCAGTACGTCACCCAGCTCCTGGACCAGCCCGTCATAGATTGGTGGATGCTCGGATATCTCTGCGCTGCTCATAGGCCTGATCCTGCCCGTTTCCCGGTGGCCTGTCACGCCCCGCCAGGGAAACCGTGCTGTGCTGCGGGCCGCCCGCAGACAGGTCCAGGCCGCCGGGCAGTAGGTCGAGGGCGGGCGCGCGGTGCTGCGCTCCTGGGGCCTGGAACCCTGACCGGGCGTTGACCTGCCGCCGGTCAGGTGGAACCGACCACGCGCTCCGCTGAGACTGACCACGGGCTGCGTTGGAACTGACCGTGGCTGGGGCGGGTGATGCTGCGGTGTGTGTGCAGCCCCCTTGGGTGCGCAACGGCTACGGCGTATGCGCCATCACGTGTGCGCGTGTGCGGGTCTTGGGGTTAGTTATGTTCGGATCTGGCGGGCGACGAAGCGGGTTGCGGTGAGTTCCAGGACGAAGGAGATCTGCTGGTCTTCCGACAGGCCGGAGCAGGGGCCTTCGATGTCTTGTTCTTCGAAGTAGACGGGGTCGTTGCCGCCGATGGGGATGACGAATCCGTAGCCGGCGTCCCGGTTGAACCACTGCACGAACCCGATGGTTCTGCTGCTCATGGGTGCCTCTTCTCGCGTGGGTCCGCAGCCGTGCGGTGCTTCCCCTGTCGTCTCGCCGGATTGCAGCTGCGGGACTGCGCTGGGCGGATATTCGGGCGGTTCGCGGCGGGGATGGTGGGAGAGGTGCGGGCCTCACGCACCGACCGGCGAGCACCCCGTGGAGCAACCACGGACAGTGAACGAATCACACCTCTCTGTGGGTATTTTTCCCACTCTGCCGGTTTCATTCATCCGACTACTCGGGCGGGGCGGGGGTTCCTGCGGGCACGGGCGCCGACCAAGACCCTGGCCATAGGGGAGTGCTGCGGCCCGCGGGCCGGGAGATCCAGGCCGCCCGGCGGCAGATCCAGGACTGGTGCAGGGTGGTGTGGGTGAGGTGTCCCCGGCCGGGGGTGCCTGAGGCTGGGCCGCCCGAGGTTGACCGGATGGGCGCCGGGCCACGTTTTGGCGGCCTCAGCGATGGCGTCCTGTGGTTCCAGGTCGTGACGGGCGGCCGGCGTGGGGCAGGGGGTCAGGTGCTGGCGAGGCAGTCGCGCAGGCGGATCATGCCGTCGCGCAGCCGGGTCTTGACCGTGCCCAGGGGGACGCCCAGCCGCTCCGCGGTCTCCCGGTAGGTGTGCCCGTCGTAGTACGCGAGCTGGACCGATTCCCGTTGCAACGGTGTCAGTGCGTGCACACAGCGGCGTACCCGCTCGTGCTCCAGGCGGTGTTCGACACTCTCGCTGACCTCGTCGAACAGGGTGTGGTGGTTGCCTGCCGCGAAGCTGCGGTCCCGGTCGGCCGCCGCCTGTGCGGAGCGGACCCGCTCCACCGCGCGGCGGTGCGTCAGCGTCATGACCCACGCCAACGCGCTGCCGCGGGCCGGATCGAACCGGGCGGCATGACGCCACACCGCGATCATGGCTTCCTGGCAGACCTCCTCAGCGTGCCCCTCATGACCCACCACCCGCCGCGCCAGCCCCAGCACCGGGCCCGCGATCAGCGGATAAAGCTCCCCAAACGCCTCCCGGTCACCACGGCCGACAGCGACCAGCAACCCCTCCGCGGGTCCAGGACGGCACGACGCGTCGGCCGGGGGCGTCGGCCGCCCGGATACCCCTGATGTTCCGCACATGAGGAGAAGCCTCTCAAAAACCGCGCTCGCATCCGTGGCGCCCGCGATCAACCACCTCCTGGACGCCGCCCAAGCACTGCTGTCCACAAGCAACCCGCCCCCGGACCTGTCCTCCCGCGAGCAACTGCACACTGTGCGCGATGCGCTGCGCGCCGCCCGCAGGCAGGTCCAGGCCGCCCGCCAGCAGATCGAGGACGGGTGCGCGGTGCTGCGCTCCCTGGACCTGGAACCCTGACCGGGCGCTGACCTGCTGCGGCAGGTGGAACCGACTACGCGCTCCGCCGTGCCCGCTTGTGTTCGGATGATGTGTTGGTGGATGTGGGGGGAGGGGGCAGGCGCCCGGTAGGGCGTATGTGGGCTATGGCGACCCGGTGTGGTGACCACGGGGCTTCGAGGAACGGCTGAGGCAGTGATCGGTGATGAGTGATGGGTGAGCGGTACCGGGCCATGAGGGTCGCCGGCGATGTGGGTGGGGCGCGTCGTTGGGCGTTGGAGCAGGTGGAGAACTTCGGCTGGGGTCCCGCTTGGCGCCCCGATCCGGGGGTGGTGGCGTTGGTGGTCTCGGAGCTGGTGACGAACGCGCAGCGGCATGGCGGTGGCCGGATCGGGTTGTCCCTGGGTCTGGATGCGGGCCGGTTGCGGATCGCGGTGAGTGACGGTTCGCTGCGTCTGCCGGTTCAGCGACCTGCGGAGTCCGGCAGGATCGGCGGTCATGGGGTGCGGATCGTGGCGGAACTGGCCGGGGGCTGGGGTGTGACCTTGCGGGGTGTCGGTAAACAGGTGTGGGCCGACCTGGTGCAGCCCGGCCCGGTCGCCTCGCCGATGCCCGCCTGGCGGCGCCGCGTGCGCAGTGTTCCGCGCTCTGCCTGGCCGGTTGCCGCAATCGTGTTCACGTGCGGTGTTCGGGCCGCCGCACGGGGACGTCGCCACTGGAGCAATCAACTGCCTGGCGGCTGCGAGGTTGGCAGGGCTTCGGCGTAGTCGGCGGGCGTCCGTTTCGTGATCACTTGAGCCCGAGCAGGGCGAGGGGGCGGTCCGCGTTGCGGGCGTTGTGTCGCAGGGCGCATCTGCGAGCGCCAGGGCGTTCCCATCGTGGCCGATCTCGCCTACCAGGGCGCCGGTCCGTGGCTGACCACGGGCATCAAACGCAGGCCCCCGCAGGAACTGACCCCCACTGAGAAGACCCACAACCGTGCCCTGGCCGCCACACGGGCACCCGTCGAATGCGGCGTCGCCCGCCTGAAGTCCTGGCGGATCTTCCGCAGGTCCCGATGCAGTCCCAACCGCCGCCGCACCCGCCCGCACAACGGGCGCGGCCGTGGAACTCGCGCCGGCCGGTGCGCTCGCCACCCAGTGCTACTACAGGGTCAACGCCAACGGCGGCGGTCAACCACCCGTTCAACCATGCGTTCACTGCTCCGCCGCCGCTCCCCGCGTTTTAGGGCTGTGACCTGCACTAGTGCTTCGCCGCGCTGATCCTGCGGGGGTCAGGCTGCCTTGAGCGGGGTGCTGTCGTAGGACCAGCGGAATGGTCGCGCCTGGTCGTCGTAAGCGAGGTGAATTCGCGGATTTGCTCGACGAGGTCCTGGCGGGAGTCGAACTCGCCTCGGCGTAGGAGTCGGCGGGCCAGGATCGAGTGGTAGGTCTGCGCGTCACCGACCCCCAGACCGGCACCGCCGACGACCTGTCCGACTCCCGGGTCATGGCCAGCATCCAGCTGGCCACGGCCGGCGAGGGCGGCGACGAACTGACCCCTTTCGCCCACGAGAACCTTCCCTGGCTCCGCGACCAGTACTTCTCCCACATCACCGCCCCCGGACTGGTGGTCGCCGGCGACAAGGACGATCTCCCGCTCACCACCCGAGGACCCGCCTGGACAAGCGACCCCTACACCCTCAGCCGCGGCGACAAGAGCCTGCTCACCGTCTTCGGCGGCGAGCACTTCCTCGGCGGCACCTCCGGCTACCGGGCAGCAGAGACCACCGACGAGGACTCCAGCCGCGTCGCCCTCGTCCAGCAGGTCACCCTCGCCTACCTACGCCACATCACCGGCATCGACCACACCGACTGGCAGATGGCCCGATCCGTCCTCGCTGACGCCCACGCGCTGGGGCGACTGGACAGCAAGTGACCCTCGGCGGTTGAAATACACGCTTTCGTCCGCTCATCGGCCCCCCCGCAGGATCAACGCGGGCAGGCACTAGTGATGTTCGGCGGCAGCGTCCTGGGCGCGGACTTCCCCCTCTGTCTGCCCTTTCCCCGGACCCGGGTGGGAGATGACGGGGTGGGTGCGACGCGTTCGTCATCGCCGATGCCGCCCGCACCATGTCCCACACCCTTCGGGCCATCGAGTTCGCCGACGAGACGATCGCCGAAATGGAGATGCTCGTCGGCTTCGACGACGACCTGGCAACCGAGTCGACCCGGACCAAGAACCGGCTCCGCGGCCTGCTCACACAGATCCATCCCTCACTGGAGAAGATTCTCGGCCCGCGCCTGGACCACCCCGCCGTCCTGGCCCTGCTCGAGCGCTTCGGCTCTCCCGCCCAGCTCAGGAGAGCCGGTCGCCGCCGGCTGGTCACACTGCTGAGACCCAGAGCACCCCGCATGGCAGAGCGCCTGGTCGGCGACATCTTTACGGCACTCGAACGAGCAGAGCGTTGGGCCCTCGGGGGCCGCACGGTGGCTACCAGGGGCCTTTCTGGGTGTCCGTAGCCGGTAGAGCGGGGCGGTGGCCGCTATCGCTGGCGCCGGTCTGGCGAGCGCCGATGGCGTCCCCGCCGAGCCTGTTTCGCGTCGTGCCCGCGGCGGCGCTGTTGGGTGATCCGGGCGACGCGCTTGGCCATCCGGGTCCAGGGCAAGATGAGGGTGACCATGTTGGACACTGTTCCCATGGGCGCCTCGCTCCCGGTCTCTTCCAGTACAGCCCTTGGCCAGGCCTCCGGCAAATCCGCACCGCCCGGCAGTCCGGGCTGGGGGGTGCCCCTAACTTTTGGTCAAGGTGGATGGGTGCTGGTTCGGGCGTCTGGAACCATGTGCCTGTGCATGCTGATGATCAGGTTGGCGAGGGTGTCTCTGGGGAGTTCGCGGTGTTTCTGCGGAACGCTGCCGACGGCCGTCCGAGGAAGATCGTTCCTTCGGTCTGCGGCGGGCGCGTGTTCTGCGTACTCGTTGACGATGTGGGCGGCGTACTGTGCCCTGTTTTCGTATAGCCGCGCCACCGCGTCCGGAGCCTGCAGGCGCTGGATCGCCGTTGACGCCGTAGGTGAGTGTCGACGACGATTCAGCGCTGCAGCCACGCCGTGCCTAGGGCCCCGGGGCCGCGCGAGCACGGAAGGGCGTTGCTGTGCGCGGGTTCTGGTCGGTCAGCGGCGGTTCAGAAGCGGATACACACCGGTCCCTGGTTGTAGTTGACCTTCCCGAACTGGGTGACGGCTGAGTTGCATGCGGCGTTCATCGTGTCCTGGTCGGACTCGGTTCCCCGGCCCATCTCCTGGCCCCGGCCGTCCTCGGAGCCGAAGTCGATGCACACCGGTCCCTGGTTGTAGTTGACCTTCCCGAACTGGGTGCTCGCGTCGTTGCACTGCGCGCTGAGCACGTGCCGGACCATCACATCGTGCTCGCCGTACGGGGAGTAGTCGCTGGCCGAAGCCGTGCCGGCGCCTGCCATCACGGCGGCGGCGGCAAAGGCGGTGGCCGCAACGGCCTTACGGAAACCCATCATGATCATTCTCCAGAAGGTGGAGGACTGGGACAACGGTGACTTCATCAGCACCGGCTGGTGCCGCACTCCGGACACGCCGCACGGGGCGCACCCGTCCGCCAAGTGGCCGAACGCCTGCTACATCGCCGAGGCCGCAGGTCACGGGCGCCGTCGAGCTGAGCGGGTGGGCGAATGACTTTCTTTGCCACCAGCGGGTGGTGCGGCTGCCGGGTCCGGCTGATCGGGTTGCCGGGCTGGTGCCGTACGGCGCTGCGGCGTGCGCGGCCGGCGGCCAGGTGATCTATTGGTTGCCGGACAGTGTCCTGTCTGTCCCGGCCGACAGCCGGGATACTGTCCGCACCCGTGCCGGAGTTCACGACCGGTCGCGCAATCCAGTCACTGGTGAGGAGTCCACCTGTTGTGCTGGGACGCGTGCGGGATGCGCGCCCGCGCCTCCTGTACCCCGGGGTCGGCCAGCAGAGAGCCGAAATGACGTCCTCCGCCTCCGCGAAGGCACGGGTGCATGCGTGCCGCCGTACGGCCTCCTGCACGCGCTGCTTCTCCGCCCGGTCACCGCTCACGGTCGCTCTCCTGTCCACCGGAGGGTCCGGCCGCGGCGGCCGGACCCTCGGCCGCGAGCCGATTGGCGAGGATCTCCTGACATTGAGCGGGTGGTTAGTTGGTGTGGTGGGTGTCTTGTGGGCTGGGGTGTTGGTGGTTGGGTGAGAACAGGTGATGGGGCGGGCTTTGGGGGTCTGGTCTGGGGTTGTGTCAGCTTTTGTGCGTGGTTTGGTGGGTGTTGTACGGGGCGTCTGGGTCTAATGGCTCGGGCGTTTTTTGCTGCTCAGAGGCGTTTTGCCTGGTCAGGGTGCGGCGGGAGGGGGTTGGGGTGGGTTAGCGGGTGGGGCGTCGTTGTTGTTCGGTGTGGTGGTCGAGGGTGATGGCCTCGAGCGAGTTCTTGGTGATCTTCTCGGTGCCGTCGCTGATGGCGGTGATCGCTGCTTGGCGGATGAGTCGTGTGAGGGCGCCGATGCGGCCTGCGGTGCGCAGGTGGAGGTAGCTGGTCATGCGGGGGAGGGTGCCGGGGCGGTGGGCTTGTAGGTCGAGGGCGGATTCGATGCCGGTGACCAGGTCGCGGAAGGGGTAGCTCTGGCCGTGGCGGGCGGGGAGGGGCCCGGCGTGGATGAGGGTGGCTCTGGCGGCGAGTTGGGCGCCGCGGATTCCACTGAACAGGGGTGTGGTGGTGACGTCGATCCCGGCGTAGACGAAAGTCGCGCCGATGCGTTCGGTGAGGTCCTTTAGCAGGTCGGCGGTTTCCGCGCCGGTGGTGGTGCGGGGGTTGAGGCGGTGGATTTCATCGATCTTACCGACCGCAGGAGCTCGGATACCGGCTCTGAACTGCGATGATCCATAGACTACATGTCCGTCACGGTGACCGATGCACTTCTCTGTAGCTCGTCTGAGTGGTGCCGCGGTAGAGCCCGGCGGCGGTGGAGTCGCGGTGTGACAACGCAACGTAGTTAGCATGGAGAAGGCGGCTTTGTCGGCAAGCGCACTCGCCGACGCCGTCAACATGCGGAGATGTCAGGCTTTTGGGGTGCAGTGCGGAGGACGCCTGTGCATGCCAGCAGGGTGGTCGCCGTAGCGTCGAGGAACAGCATGAAGGCCCAGGTCTGGTCGGGTGTGTCGATGCGGCCAATCCGGATGAGGGCGTCTTCAGCGCCTTTCAGGGTGTCGACGGCTTCGCTGAGAGCGAGCGTCTTCTGGCCGCGCCTGAGGGTGTGGTGAAGTCGCGCCTTGTAGATGCCGGCAAGCTCGGCTGCGGGGACCAGGCCGTCCCAGATGATGAAGTCGCCCTCTGCCAGGGCGGCTCGGGCCATGGCATGGACTGTCGTGTCGCCGCTGAGCATCACGATCAGCTCATCGCGGGTCATGCGTGTTTCCCGTCGCGGGGTTCCGTCTCGGTTCCCGGTCGGGTCCAGAGTGTGAGGTCACTGCTGGTGGCGACTGCGAGGGTTCGTCCGGAGGGAGAGAAGCCCGCGGCTCGGAGCGTCGAGTAGTCGGAGTGGAAGATGTGCCACCACTTCTCTGCGTGCGGCCCGTTGTGAGGCATGCCGCCGTCTGCGGAGAGCAGGACCCGGTCGTTGGGCCACTCCGGGCTGATCACTTCCAGTGTCCAGCCGTCAGCGGTGGTGCTGTGCAACCCGCCTCCGAAGAGTCCGGCGATGGGCACTCGGGTTCCGGTGATCGGTCCCAGCCCTGGGCAGGAGAGGTCAGGAACCGCGTCCGGGGTACTCGTGTCGGGGTCCGGATCGCGATCTCGGGCGATCTTCTCGCCAGTGGTGGCGTCGAAGAGCCCGTGACCGTCGTAGGAGACCACCATGACCAGGTCATGCCCGGTGTCGGGTGCCAGCGCGAAGCCGATGCCGAGCAGGCCGCCGACCGGGGTGCGCCGGTCCAGGACCGGGCGCCAGGGAGCTGGCGGTGTGATCACCGGGGCTGCGAGGAACCGTTCGCGAAGCTGTTGCTGATAGTCCGAGATCACGGTGTCTCCTCGTGCTCCGTCGATGATCCGGTCGAGGCGAGTCGAAGTCGAGCGACGGCCCAGATCCGCTCGAAGACGTCTTCGGTGACTTCTGCAGCAGCGTCGGCATCTTCCCAGCCGGTGAGGGCGCCTTCCGCAAGAACGCCGTACTGCCGCTCGTAGGCGGCCGTCGCAGCGGCGTCGCCATGGTCTCTGCACTGCAGGACCTCGCCGAGCGCGGCTGCGGTGACCGGAGTGCGCTTGGGCCCCTGCAGATCCACTTGCCGGCTCGCCCACTGCTCATCGTCGAGCTCGAAATAGGACCAGGTGGCGCTCTCACCGTCATGCGTTCGGATCCATCGCGTCATGGCCCTATCGTCGCTGACCTCGGCAACCAGATTTTGGACTGGGGGGATAGCCCGAAGCCGGTCAGCTTGCTTGGCATCCCGTGGACGGCCTGCCCGGTCGGGGTGCATGATCTGGTCATGCCGACTGAAGAAGAGCTCGGGTCCATGGAGGTGCGGATCGCGGCCGCATCCGTGGGTGCGTGGGTTCCCGTGCTGGAGACTCGTGGTGCGACCGGCGGGGCGAGCTGCATCCAGATCGCCCCAGCCACTGCCGTGGAGGACGATGAGATCTATCTCAGCCGATTCACCAATGGAGAGCAGGTCCAGGTCAGTCCGGACCTGCAACTGGATGCCGATCTAGATTTCATCGCTTCTGCGCGACAGGACATGCCCCGCCTGGTCGCTGAGGTGAGGCGACTGCGCGCGCTGCTGCGGGGGGATAGCGACCGGCGGCATGCCGCTTTCGTGGCGCTCCGCGAGCTCGGGCGAAGCCAGGACTACCGTGACCGGGCAGACGCCGGTCGTGGCCTTGCGGCCTTCGCCGACATGCAGGAGGCCATCGGGCCACTGCTGGAGCTTGTGCTCGACCCGGGCGACACCTTCGTCACCCGGGTGACTGCGGAAGCCGTGCTCCGGAGAAGGGACAGGATCGGGCTGACGATCGTCGCCTCCGCGCTGGCGGTCGCCGACTGGAGTCACAGCGAGTGGATCCACACGGCGGTCCGCGATGTGTTCGGCATCTTCTCCGAAGAGCGGGACAGCGCGATGCAGCTGTGCGAGGAGATGCTGCAGGAGCCCGACGACCGCGTTGTCCTGGGTGCCCGTCAGCTCCACGAAGCCTTGGCCGACATCGACCCCGTTCTTCGCCCCGCGTAGCTCCGCAGTGCGGGACAGGCTTCAGGAAGGCGCTCCAGAGCTGGGGCAAACCGGTGGCACTTCGGTCTCGTCAGCGGCGATCAGGGAGATTGCCTTGTGGACGGCGTCGAACAGCGTCCAGCCGTCGAGCTCCTCGGCGATGGGCCGTTCCGGGTTCCGGCCGCGTCGGACGGCTTCGTCGAGCAGAGCCCTGACGGTGCCGGGCTCGTGAAGGTTCAGGGTTCTGCCGTCGGAGGTTCCGACGGTCCCGGACGGCTGCGGATAGCCGTCCGGGACGAGCCGGTCAGGGCCGTGTGAGAACTGGATTCGCAGGCCGCCGCGACCTTCCAGCGAGCGGATGGACATCGTTTCGCAGCAGCCCTCGCGGGTGCCGTCAGCGAGCGAGTGGTGAGTGTGCCGCAGCGACCACAGGTAGGTCCTGTCGCCGATCGTGAGGCGGCGTGTCCTCTTTCCGCTGCGAGTCATCCGCAGATCGTAGCGGTGGCCGAGGGTCGGGCTTCAGGGTCGGCTGGGCCCGTCGTAGTAGCCCGGACACGCCAGCAGGACGGAGTTGAAGAAGTAGCCTTGTTCGTCCTCCGGGTCGTCGTCTCCCTGGAACGGGCGCCAGAAGCTGAGCAGTAGGTCCGGCGCGATGAACGACGCGGGATCGTCCTCCGCGGCGACGATCGTGGTGACTTCGGCTATGCGGCTCGCGACGTCCCGGGCTGGCAGTCCGAACACGTCGATGCCGCGGAAGAGAACGACATCGGACTGCTGGGAGGGGCGGCCGAGTTCGACAGCTTCCAGGAGGTTGAGAGCGGACAGCGCAAGATCCTTGTAGGCGGACACCTCGGATCCTGCTCCACGGACAGCTGATCTCCCTGTCCCAGGTCGTCCGTTTCGTGTCGATTCCGAACAAGTGATCCCCCCGGCGGTTGGCTCGCTGTTGCCGAACACCGAGTCCGTCCCTCCGGAGGGATCATGAAGAAGTCTGACAGGGAGATCATGGAAATCTTCGAGTCGCTGGACGCCACCGAGTGCGCTCACTCGGCCGCTCAGCTGGCAGGAGTCGACCCGAAGACCGTGCGGAGATACGCACGGATGAGGGACCTGGGCCAGCCGGTCGGCGCACCGGCGAAGCGCCCGAAGCTGATCGACCCGTTCCTGCCCAAGATCGAGGAGTGGGTGGACCGCTCGCAGGGCAAGGTCCGCGCGGACAAGCTCCACGAGCGCCTGGTCCTGCTGGGCTTCACCGGCGACGAGCGCACCACCCGCCGCGCGGTCGCGGTCGCCCGGGCCCGCTGGAATGCCGGCCACCGCAGGACGTATCGCCCCTGGGTGTGTTGACTGAACTACCCGGTGGGCCCTCGTCGTTCGTGAGACAGGTCAGACGACGAATGGCTAGGGACGCTGCCCATGACAGAGCACGAGGACGACGCGTTGGACTTGGGCTCATTGGTCGTGCCGGGAGCGGGGTCACTGGTGGCGACCGACGACCCTTGGGAGCCTTATCGGCTGCTGGATCCCTGCGGGTTGGCCGTCGGCTCGGTGCGCGAGTACTTGAAGGACTTGCAAGCGGCAGGCCGGTCGTCACTGACCCAGCGTTCTTATGGCATGGACCTGCTTCGGTGGTTTCGCTTCCTGTTGTGGGCGATCGGCATCCCGTGGAACGAGGCGACTCGCATCGAGGCACGCGATTTTTCCCGATGGATCCAGATCACCGCCAAGCCGACGCGGCCGCACTGGCGATCTGATCCGGCCGACGCAGTAATTTCGCTGCCGGTCCCTGCCAAGGCGCCCAACGCGGTGACCGGCAAACGACCGGTCGGGCGAACGTATGCGTCGTCCACTATCGCCCACAGCGAGACGGTCCTGCGCGGCTTCTACTTCCACCACTTGGAGGCCGGAACCGGCCCGCTGTCGGGGTACACGTGAACGTCCCCAGCCTCGTACGGATGAAAAGGGACAGTTGCTGATGCGGTGAGACATGCTGCTCGGCACTCTGATGCTTGGTCGATTCGGGCGGCGGAGGGGGCTGGCAGTGGTCTTGGATCCGCAGCGTTGGCTGGAGCTCCGGCGCTTTCGGGGCCTGCTGGAGTCCGGGGCGATGAGCCTGTCGGAGATCGCCAGGGAGACCGGGCTGGACCGCAAAACGGTCCGTAAGTACCTGTCGGCGCCGGGTCCGGCGACGCCTCCGCGGCGGTCGCCGAGTGGGCGGTCGCGGGCGAGGGTGATCGACGAGTTCGGGCCATTGATCGACTCGATGCTTCGGGCCGAGGTCCTGATGAAGGCCGCGGTCATTCATGAGCGGTTGGCCCAGGAGTACGGCTTCACTGGCAACTACCAGCGAGTCAAGCTCTACGTCCAGACCTCCCGGCCCAGAATCGCCGAGGAACTCGGCATCACGCCCAAGGAACTGGCGGGGATGCACCGCCGGTTCGAGGTGATTCCGGGGGCCCAGGCCCAGGTTGACTGGGGTGATGAGGGCAAGATCCTCGCTCACATGGGCATCGCGAAGGTCTACTCCTTCCATATGACGTTGTCGTATTCGCGGGACCCGTTCTGCTGCTTCACCACGAGCCAGGACCTGCAGACCTTCTTCGACTGCCACCGCCGGGCCTTCGCCCACTTCGGCGGGGCTCCGATGACGATCGTCTACGACCGGACCAAGACCGTCGTCCGCCGCCACGTTGCTCCTGGTGAGGCGGTCCCGCTGCATCCGGAAGCGGTCGGCTTCGCCGGCCACTACGACTTCGACATCGACGTGCTGGCCGCCTACCGGCCGCAGGGCAAGGGCCGGGTCGAGCGGCAAGTTCTGATCGTCCGCGATCACGTTCTGTCCGGCCGGTCGTTCTCCTCCGTCGAGGAGATGGACGCCGCGTTCACCGCGTGGGTGCCGCTGCGGCGGGCCCAGATCCACAAGACGCACCGGGAGGTCATCGCGGAGCGGGCGGCGAGAGATCACGCGGCGCTCAAGCCGCTGCCGTCGGTTCCGTACTTGGTGGCCGAGCGGCAGCTGCGGCACGTCGGCAAGGACTGCCTGGTCGCCTTCGACGGGAACCTCTACTCCGTGCCGGCCCGGCGAGTCCGTGCTCGTCAGCTGGTCGAGGTCCGAGCCACGAAGTCCCAGGTCATGCTGCATGGCACCCTTGCTGACATCCATGGCAGCACGCTGCTTGCCGCCCACCCCCGGGCGATCGGCCGCGGTGCCCGTGTCGTCGATGAGTCGCACTGGGACGGTCTGCCCACCGGTAAGAACCGTCGGACCACCACCGGCGACATCCCCATCCAGCCTCGGCAAGAGCGGCCGCGGGGCGAGGAGACCGGCCCGCTGCAGGCCCTGCTGAACCGGGCCGCGGCCACCCGGATCGAGGTCGGGCGCCGACCGTTGTCGGTCTATGACGAGCTGACTGGCACCCGTCCCTTCACCACCCATCGAGCGACGAAGGAATCCTCTTGAGCGAGCTGACCGGCAACCGTATCCGCACCACGGCCGGCAAGCTCGGCCTGCCCCACCTCGCGGAAACCATCAACGAGTTCACCCGCCGGGCGGACGAGGCGAAGATGGGCTATCTCGACTTCCTCGACCTGGTCCTCTCCGAGGAGCTGGCTGTCCGCGACGACCGCCGGTTCCGGCAGGGTCTGCGACTCTCCCGGCTGCCGCACCACAAGACGCTCGATGAGTACGACTTCTCGTTCCAGCCCGACCTCGACCCGCGCAAGGTCAAGGACCTCGCCACGCTCTCGTTCGTCGAGGCCAAGGCCAACGCGGCTCTCCTGGGCCCGCCGGGGGTGGGTAAAACACACATCGCCGTCGCTCTCGCGGTCGCGGCTTGCCGGGCCGGCTACTCGGTCTACTTCACCAGCCTCGACGACATGGTCCGCAACCTCAAAGCCGCCGAAGCCGCCGGCCGCCTGGCCAACAAGCTCGGCACCTACCTACGGCCGGGTGTCCTCGTAGTCGACGAGGTGGGCTACGAGATCCTCGAACGCGGAGAAGCCAACCTGGTCTTCCAGGTCATCTCCAAGCGGTATGAAAAGGGCTCGATCATCCTGACCTCGAACAAGACCTTCAGCGAATGGGGACAGGTGTTCGGTGACGAGGTCCTGGCCACCGCCATCCTCGACCGCCTCCTGCACCATTGCGACGTGATCTCCATCAACGGCCCCAGCTACCGGCTCAAGAACCGACTCAAGGCCATCGAGCGGGACACAGACGTGGCCTGACAGGCCACGTCGCGAACCGGCCGGCGGGGCGGCCCCTTTTAGGGTGGCATCAGGAAAGTCTGCTGATCAGCTCGGAGATGCCATGCCCTTGAAGATGAAGTTGAGCGCGATAACACTAGATTGCCCTGATCCACTGGCTCTGGCGGTGTTCTATCAACAGGCCACCGGCCTTGAGCCGCACCCGAAGTCGGACGCTGACTTTGCCGGTCTCAACCGTGAGGATGGACTCCTCATAGGCTTTCAACGGGTCGACGACTACCGGGCGCCGAGCTGGCCTGATCAGGCCGTTCCCCAACAATTTCACCTTTGCTTCGACGTCGCGGACCTGGACGAGGCGGAGGCTCGGTTGCTGGAGCTGGGAGCAGGCAAGGCTCATCACCAGCCGCATGAGGACAGGTGGCGGGTCCTCACTGATCCGGCCGGGCATCCCTTCTGCATCGTCAGGGGCTGACGCAGCCGTGCTCCCGCACACGACATAGCTGGGGACGTTCATCCGTACGCGGTTGGGGAGGTTAGGTAGTACGCCGACAGCAGGTCCAGCACCGTTGCCAGGTAAAGGAATTGTCCGTCGCCGATGGGGAGGTAGGTGATGTCGCCGACGTACTTCTGGTTCGGTGCGGTGGCGGTGAAGTCCCGCTGGAGCAGGTCCGGCACCGGCGTCGCGTCGGGTGCGGGA